>CALMUP010000051.1 GCA_937872895.1 uncultured Verrucomicrobiota bacterium | reverse complement strand
CGCGGGAGCTCGACCCTCCGGCACGTCGAAAACGGATGTGCCGCTATGGGCGGGGTAACCTCCGCGTTGCCCCTTTGCGAGGGGAAAAACCGTCAATGAACGGTGAGATCACGGCGGAAGCCGATCCCCCAGCATGTCAGCCCTTGTTCCGCATGGATCCGGAACGGAAGGTTGAATCGGTCTCGCGGGAGCTCGACCCTCCGGCACGTCGAAAACGGATGTGCCGCTATGGGCGGGGCAACCTCCGTGTTGCCTTGTAGGTTGATGTACCTTCGGTTGGCAGGATCATGGAATCGGAGAGACGCCGTGGCCGGTTAACGCTTCTTTTCGTTAGATGAAGAAAAGTTGGCTGAGCCAGAGCAGCCAGACGATGAGGATGATGGCGACGGCGAGGTAGAAGCGGCGCATGCCCCGTTTGAGGCGTTGGACGCGCAGGTGTTGTTCGCGCAGGTAGAAGGCGTCGCGGGCGGCGGTCTGGACGTGGGAATCGTTGCGCGGATGGTCGGAGCCGGCATGGGCGGGACGGGTACCAGGCCTCGCCGGACGGTTGAACTCGTCGACGAATTTCTTCAGGTGGCCGATGGTGCCTTGGATACGCATGGCGTCGTTCCGATTCCATACCATGAAACCACCCGCTCCGCTAGAGGAAGAGGAGGGAGATGAGGTAGCATCCATGTAAGCATCGGCAAGCGTGAACCCGTTTGTTCAGGCCATCGAACCTCCTCCCCCTCCTCTTTCTCCAGCGAAGCGGGTGGTTTTCCGGATCGGCTCGTGATCGATGGGTGTCGCGGTATTACTCCACGCCGAGTTCCAGGGCTTTTTCGGCGAGTTCGACGGCGGTGAGGAATCCTTCCGAGGCGGCGGTTTCACCGATCTTCCATCCGGCGAAGACGATGGCGTGGCGCAGGGCCTTGACCGGGTGGTGCTGGTGGAGCCACCCGTGCAGGAAGCTGGCGAACAGGGCGTCGCCGGCGCCGACCGTGTTGACAACGGGGCGGGCGGCCACGGCGGGGAGGCGGTGGGGTGGCTGGTCGTCGTGGGCGAGCAGCGCACCGTCCGCGCCGAGTCCCGCGACGATGATCTTCGCCGGGTAGCGGGCGCGCAGGTCGGCGATGGCCTGTTCGGGGACGGCGGGCAGTTGTTCGTGGCTGAGGAACAGCACATCGGCGGCGGCCATGAAGTCGCGGTTGTAGGCGTCATCGGGGTCGCTAATCGCGTGGACGTCGGTGGCGACCGGGACGTGCCGGGCGCGGGCGATGGGCAGCAGGGCGCGGTTGGCGTTCAGGTTGCCGAGTACGGCAAGGTTGAACGAGGCCCAGAGCGGGTCGAGGCGCTCGGCGGGGTAGGTGGTGTCCTGGATGGTTTTCAGGTCGACATGGATCTGGCGGCGTCCGGAGGGATCGTGGAGGATGACCGACTGCGGGGTGGCGCCGAGGGTGTCGAGCACGAGGCTGTCGTCGAGGTGCCAGCGGGCCAGTTGATCGCGCACCCAGCGGCCGGCGGGGTCGCGGCCGATCTGGGCGGCGAGGGTCACCTCGTGGCCGAGGACCTGGAGGGCGCGGGCGACGTTCAGGCCGACGCCGGAGATGCGGGAGGCGACGCCGCCGAACGGGTAGGTCACCGGGAAATAGTCCAGCGGGAAGCGTTCGACGCGCAGCGTCGTTTCAATGTTGATCAGGCCGGCGACGAGGACGCGGGCCATGGCGTTACAGCGAGGTGGCGGTCGGTTCGGGCGGGGCGGGAATGGTCAGGACCACGGTGGCCTGGCCTTCCTGGCCGCCCTGGTCGCGGACGTTGATCACGTTCACGCCGGTGACGCGGCCGGCGGTCTGGTAGATGGCGGAGGCGCCGGACTGGGAGATGAAGCGGCCTTGTCCGGGATCGCTCACCGTCCAGGTCAGCGGGTAGAAAATGTTCGTGCTCGAGCCGACGGCCTCGTTGTCGCCGATGTTGTCGCCGGCGCGGAAGGTGACCACCCAGATCTTGTCGTTGGTGAGGGTGATGGACGAGGGGGCGATGGCGATTTCCTGGCTGTTGGTATTCGCATCATCGCATCCGGAAACGAGGAAGGCGGCGGATAGAAGGGTGGCAACGAGCAGCAGGGGGCGGACGTGGGTCATGACGGTTACAGGCCTCTCGGGATGGGGATGTCGTTGGTGTTGCGGATGAAATTCGTGATCGATTGGAAGGTAAAGGTGGTTCCGCCGCTGGTCAGGTTGAAGCCGTCGCGGGAGATGGCCGAACCGTTGAAGAAGGCCCCGCCGAAGGTGATGCTGCCGAAGGGCGCGTACAGGAAGCCGGATAGGCCGCTGCCGCCGAGGCCGGTGATGACGATGTTGCTGGTGCTCACGATCACCACGTTGGTGGCGGTGGGGCGCCAGCCGGTCGAGCTATAGCCGTTGGCGAACACCCGCATGTTGTTCACGAGGGCACCACTCGAAACATAACCGCGGCTGGTGTACCAGCTGTTCGAATGGACGCCGGGGATGGACAAGGGGGGGATGACCACGTCGGGAACGCTGGCCTGCTTGATGAACTTGGATGTGATGGTGGAGGACATGGACGGTGGATGGGTCAGGTTTCCGGTGTAGTACACGTAACTCGCGGCGGCCAGCCACGGCGTCCAGCCCAGCTCCACATTGCCGTCGATGTACATGTCCCCGTTGATGCGGGCATCCTTCAGGCGCAGGTTGCCGTTTACGTACACATCGCCGTAAACGTTGCGGGTGCCGTTCCACAGGGTCAGGTTGCCGTTCACGTAGATGGTACCGGGGGCGGTCTGCGAGCCGAAGCTCGCGCTGCCGCCATCGAGGTCCACGTTGCCGTCCACCATGATGGTGCTGACGCTCATCGCGGCACCACCGTTGAAGTTCGGGGTGCTCAGGTTGCCGCGCACGATGACGGTGGCGTTCGGGCCGACCATCTGGTTGCCCTGGAAGCCGAGGTTGACGCCGTACACCATGATGTTCTCCATGAGCATGGTGTTCACGAAGTCGTCGGGGTCTTCGGGGGGCGTTGGCGGGGCGGTGAGGACGAATTGCAATTCGCGGCGGGCTTCGCGCGGGTCGCCGGGGTCGGCGATGCCGGTGGCGGTGACGAGGCGGTCGGCGCCGATGGCGGTACTGGTCAGGATGAACTGATCGCCGTTGTCGAGGGTGAACGTCCCGGAGGGCAGGTAGGTTGCATCGGCGGCAAAGCGGGCGCGGGCATAGGACTCGCCGGACTCGGCCATGTAGAGGGCGCGCTGGACGGAGTCGAAGCCGAGACGTTGCAGGCGAGAACTGGTGGAGGTGGATAACAAGGCGCCGCCGACCAGGCCAACGGCGACCATGGTCACCACCACGGCGACCAGCGTGGATCCCTGGTTGTTGCGTTGTTGCATGGTCATACCCGCTAGAACGTTCGAAGAGCCAGCCGGTTGCTGTAAATCATGGAACCGGCGGTGGCGCTTTGCAAGACGATTTCCAGTTGACGCATCGAGGAATTCCACGTGCTGGCGGGGGTGGCGGAGGGGCTGGGGTAGTAGCGCAGGGCGAACTGGGCGACATCGTCGGAGAGGGGGATGGTGTTCAGGGTCAGGGGTTGTCCGGCACCGGCCCAGGCGAGGGTGCTGCGGCGGTTGTTGCCCTCGGGGTCAACGAAATCGTAGGTGATGGCGGTGCCGGTGCCGCTGACGATGTTGGTCAGCGCGCCCATTTCACGCACCATCCGGGTCATCGCAAACTGGGCTTTCTGGGCGGCCTCGGTGTTGCGGCGCACGAGGGTGAGGCCTTCGGTGGCGGGGATCAGCGCGGCGGTGAAGGCCCCGACCAGCAGGGCGGCGAGGAGCAGCACGACGATGACTTCGACCAGGGTGAAGCCGCGGTTCATGGCCGTTCCGTAAAGATGCGGGTGACCTGTTCACCGAGGGCGTTCTGGAGGGTCACCTTGAGCAGGTTGTTGCTGGTGGGCGTTCCGCTTTCGAGTCCGCCGGTGAAGGTGATGTAGCGGTTCTCGGTTACGGTCACCTGATCGCCGGCGGAGGTGCCGGCCGCGCCGATGCGGGTGCGGAGGTTTTCCAGTGTATTGGTGTGGGTGGCGACGAGGTTTTCCATTGCGCTCTGGAGGTTCATGGCCTGTTGCAACTGGACGCGGGGTTCGTGGCTTTGCAGGAATACGCGGTCGAGAAAGGGGAGCAGGGCCGCAAAGGCGATGGCGCTGAGCAGCAGGGTGGCGATGACCTCGATCAGGGTGAAGCCGGCGCGGGAGGTGGGGCGGGGCATGGTCATGGGATCAGGCCGGTGGCTCCGGTGATGGTGATGGTTTCGGTGCGTTCGCCGTCGGACAGGACCAGCGTGTAGGTCGCGGCGGGGGCGCCAAAGGCGTCGAAGGTCACGGTGCCGAGGCCGGCGGAAAGGGTCACGCCGCCTTCGAAGGAGCGGTTCGGGGCATTCTGGTCAGGCAGGTTGACCGGGGCTGGGTTTCCATCAAAGCGGACGGCGTAGCCAGTCGCGGTAAAGGTCACGGTCCAGGTACCGGTGTTGTTCGAGGTGGCCAGCGATTGGACGAAGCGCAGGTGGGCGCGCAGGATGTCGGCTTCGGCAACGAGGGCCGCGCCGGTGCGGGCGTTACCGATAACGACGTAGGAGGCGAGGATGCCGAGTACGACGAGGACGAGGAAAATCTCGACGAGGGTGAACCCCCGGCGGGCATGGTGCGGATCGTGGAGCAGGGAGGGCATGGAAAAAGAAAACGGGAGGAGGCGGGGCCTCCTCCCGTGGTGAAGGACGGCCGTTACGGCATGATCCATTCCTTGGTTTCGGTGATGGTGGCATCCGTGGCATCGGTCGCGGTCACGTTGACGCCGGGGGTTGCCGTGGCGGCAAACGTGAAGGTGTAATCACCGCTTGAGGGGGGTCTGGCCGTGACATCGGCAACGATTTCCGCGGCGGTCGGTTCGGTCCCGTTCTGAAGGGCCAGGCGGCCGTAGCTCAGCGACACGTGGGACATGCCGGCCGAGATGGCGCCTTTCAGCGCCTGGTCACGGGCGTCGTCGATCAGGCCGATGTAACGGGGGATGGCCACCGCGGCCAGGACGGCCAGGATGACCAGCACGGCGATGATTTCCACCAGGGTAAACCCGGCTTCGCCGGAACGTTTGCTTGCTACTGTACTCATGTCTTCTCTCCTTCTGTGTTGGTTTCGACTGCGGACATTGTCATCCTTTGCCGGCCATCTTGGCGAGGTCCCACATCGGCATGTACACGGCGAGGGCGAAGAAGCCGACCATGGCGGCGAGGCCGACCATCAGGATCGGGCCCATCGCGGTGGTAAGGCGGCGGGTGGCGAACTCGACCTCGGAGTCGTAGTGGTTCGACACTTCCTTGAGCATCTCGTCGAGGTTGCCGGCCTCCTCGCCGATGGCCACCATGTTGACGAACATCGGGGTGAAGAATTTCGACTGCATCAGCGGGCGGGCGACGCCGCGGCCCTGCTCGAGGTTCTTTTCCATGGTGGCCAGTTCGCGGGCGATGGCGGCGTTGCCGATCGCGCCGGCGAGGATCTTGACCGAGTCCATGATGCCGACACCGGAGGCCTGCAGGATGGAGAAGATGCTGGCGAAACGGGACAGGGCGGCCTTCTGCATCACCGGGCCGATCATCGGTACCTGCAGCTTGAACCGGTCCCAGACATAGCGGCCGCCGGTGGTTCGCAGGGCGAAGACGAAGCCGCCGATGACCAGGGCAAGGGCGAGCAGCACGAGGTGCCAGTACTCGTTGAAGAGGGTGCTCAAGGCCATGCAGACCCGCGTGGGGAAGGGCAGGGTGATCTGGGCCTTGGCGTAGACGGCGGCGAACTTCGGGATGACAAAGGTGATCAGGCCGACGAAGGCGCTGGTCAGGGCGACGAGCACGATGATCGGGTACTGCATCACCGAGCGGATGTCGGACTTCACCTTGTACTCGTGGCTGATGATGTAGATCAGGCGCTGGAGGATCTGGGGCAGGGCACCGCTCGCCTCGCCGGCCTGGACCATGCTGCAATAGAGCGGGTCGAACACGTCGGGGTGCTTCGACAGGGCGTGGTGGAGGTTCGAGCCGCCGCGGATGTCGTGGGCGACGGTGCGGCAGATCTCCTTCAGGCGTTCGCTTTCGTTCTGTTCCTCGAGGATCTCCATGACGCGGAGGACCGGGATGCCGGCTTTCAGCATCGTGCTGAGCTGCTTGGTGAACAGGATCAGTTCCTCGGGGTGGACGGTGTTGAAGCGGCGGGCGAAACGCTCCCAGGCGCTGCCGGAGGCGGAGGAGGTGGTGGATTCGGCCCGCATGTCCACGGGGGAGAGGCGGCGGGCGGCGAGCAGGTCGTTCGCGTGGTCGGCGGACTGTGCCTCGATGGTGCCGGCGACGATGCGTCCGGTCTCGTTCACGGCCTGGTAGCGGAAGGTGGTCATGGTGGTTCCGGTGCCGTCATACGACGACGACGGTGACGGCCTCCTCCAGGGTGGTGATACCGAGGCGCAGCTTGTCCAGTGCGTCCTCCTTCAGCGAGCGCAGGTTGTCGGTTGCGCGGGCCTCGCGGTTGATCTCCAGCGTGTTCGCGCGGCGGGCGACCATTTCGCGGATGTGGTCGTCGAGCACGAGGACCTCGTAGATGCCGGTGCGGCCGGCATAGCCGGTGCCCTGGCAGCGGGCGCAGCCCTTGGCCTGCTTGATGGGAAGCGGTTCGTCCTCGGGCAGGCCCCAGTAGCGCTTGGTCTCGCGGTTCATCTCGACGGTTTCGGCGCAGTGGGGGCAGACCTTGCGGACGAGGCGTTGGGCGAAGGAGACGACGAGCACGGAGGAGACGAGGAACGGTTCGATGCCCATGTCGATCAGGCGGGTGATGGCCCCGGCGGCGTCGTTGGTATGGACGGTGCTGAGCACGCGGTGGCCGGTCAGGGCGGCCTGGGTGGCGACGCGGGCGGTTTCGGCATCGCGGATCTCGCCGACCATGATGACATCGGGATCCTGGCGGAGGATGGCGCGCAGGCCGGAGGCGAAGGTCATGCCGGCCTTGGTGTTCAGCTGGATCTGGCGGATCTTGGCCAGGCGGTATTCGACCGGGTCCTCGACGGTGATGATGTTCACGTCGGGTTTGTTCAGTTCCTTCAGCATGGCGTAGAGGGTGGTGGTCTTGCCGCTGCCGGTGGGTCCGGTGCTGAGGATCATGCCGTAGGGGGCTTCGATGGCGCGGCTGAGGATCTTGCAGTCGCGGTCGGAGATGCCGAGGTCGTAGAGCGAGTAGTTGAAGGCGCTCATGTCGAGCAGGCGCATGACCACGTTCTCGCCGTTGGTGGTGGGGATGGTCGAGACGCGGATGTTGATCTCGCGGTTGTCGAGGCGCACGGTGAAGCGTCCGTCCTGCGGGATGCGGGAGACGGCGATGTCCATCTGAGAGAGGATCTTGATGCGGGAGACGATGGGGAGGTGCAGGCTCTTGGGCGGGGCGGGGACTTCGCGCAGGTAGCCGTCGATGCGGAACCGGAGCTGGACGTGGTTCGCCTCGGGGCTGATGTGGATGTCGCTGGCGCCTTCGCGCACGGCCTGGGCGATGATCCAGTTCACCATGCGGATCACCGGGGCGCCCTCGGCCATGTTCAGCAGCGAGCCGACCTCGACGTCCTCGGCCATGTTCGGGTCGGCGCCGTCGCGCGGCTTGGTGTCGTCGGACGATCCGATCATCTCGCCGAGTCCGGCGAAGCTGCCGTAGAGGCTGTTGGTGAGCTGGTTGATCTCGCGGTTGGTGCAGATGACCGGGCGGACCTCGTGGTGGGTCAGTTGCTCGATGCGGTCGATGGCATCGATGTCGGTCGGGTCGCCCATGCCGAGCACGAGGGCGCGGTCGAGGCGCTGTAGCGGGACAACGCGGTGGCGCTGGGCCAGTTCAAACGGGATGCTGGCGGCCAGGTCCATGTTTACCGGGAATTTTTCCGGTTCATAGCGGGGGAGGTGGAGCTGCCGGCTGAGCTGGTCCATCAACTGGTCTTCGCGGATCAGGCCCTTGCTGATCAGGTATTCACCGAGGCGGACGGAGGCGTCCTCGCGGGCCTCGAGGGCCTGGTCGAGCTGTTCGCGGGAGAGCAGGCCGGCGTTCACCAGCATCTCGCCCAGTTTGGGTCGCATGATCACGGCATGTTCCTCAACGCGGACCGGTCACGATTTTCGGCGTGATGAAGATCAGCGTATCGTCAAATTTCTGCGCCTTGCTGCGGTTCTTGAACAGGCCGCCCACGGCGGGGATGTCCATCAGCAGCGGGATGCCGGACTGGACATCGCTCTTGCTCTCGACGGAGAGGCCGCCGATGACCACGGTCTCGCCGTTGCGGAGCAGCACGGTGGTGCGGGCGTTCTTGGTGTTCACGGGGAATTCGTTGTTCGACTGCGGCTTGGTTTCGTCGAACGAGTCCTTGTTGGCGACGATTTCCACGCGCATGTGTTCGCCATCGATGACGTGGGGGACGACTTCGAGTTTCAGTACGGCCTTCTTCCACTGGATCGACACGTCCTGGTCGTTGCCGGTGCCGCTGGTCTCGCGGTAGGCGCGTTCCTCGCCGCTTTCAATCACGGCGGGTTCGTTGTCGAGGGTGGTGATGGAGGGGCTGGAGAGGATGTTGATGCGGCCTTTCTGCTGGAGGGCGGTGAGCTGCATGTTCAGCAGTTCGCTGCCGCCGAGTTTTTCCGAGATCACGCCCATGGCGAAGCCGGCGGGCGGTGCGACGCCCTGGGCGAACTGGGCCGGGAAGGCGGAGTTGAAGCCGGAGGGGGTGACGCCGGCGCCGCCGATCGAGGTAGCGCGGCCGTCGCTGATGAAGGCGCGGGAGGCGCTCCATTGCACGCCGAGCTGGCGGGCGGTGTCGCGGGTGGCTTCGACAAAGCGCGCTTCGATGTGGATCTGCCATTTCACACGGTCGAGTTGCTCGACGAGGGCGACCATCTTCTCCACGTCCTCGCGGATGGCGTGCACGATGACGGCATTGTTCTCCTCGTCCACCGACACGCTGGAGCGCCCGGAAACGGACAGGGCGGCGTCACCGGAGGTGGCGGAGGATGCGAGCAGGTTCTTGATGGTCGCGCCGATGGTTTTCGCCTTGGCGTAGCGGATCGGGATCACCTGGATGACCATCGGTTCGATCAGGCGTTTTTCGGCACGCACGCCTTCGCGTTCCTTCAGGGCGGTTTCGAGTTCGAGGCTGCGCTTGATGTCATCGATGTTCATTACGCGCAGCACGTCGTGTTCCCACGAGTAGGTGAGACCGGCGGCGTTGATGATGCTGCGAAAGGCCTGGTCCCACGGGAGGTTCTTGAAGGTGAAGCTGACGGTGCCGGAAACCTGGGGGCTGACCAGCAGGTTCACGCTGGCGGCTTTGGCGAGGGTGCGGAGCACGGTCACGACATCGGCGTCCTCGGTCAGTTCAAGGTCGGTGATGACATTGGTGGGAAGGGCCCGGTCGGAGGTGGAGCGGGCGATGGCGGCCGCCTCCATCGGCGAGGCGACCAGGGCGGGGGGCATGTCGGTCGAAGGCGTGGGCATCGGTCCGCGCGAGGTGGCGGTCTGGCCGGTGGGTGAGGCAAGGGGGCGCGACCACTCGGCCATGACCGGGTCGCGGAGGTCCGCATCGGGGGTGGTGGCGCATCCGGCGAGAATCAGCAGGCTCAGGCTGGCGAGCAAGCTCGGGAAGGCCATCGTTCGGCGGCGGGTGGCGTCGGTCATGGGATGTTCCTTCGCGCGTTGGCGGTTTGCAGCGGGACAGTCACGCGCCGGCCTTTTCCGGCGACGAGGATGACCTGGCTCGGTTCGATGGTTTCGACGATGAAGTCGGTGGCGGTGATGGTTTCGCCGGTCCGGTATTCGCGGCCGTTGACAATGGCGAGGCGGCTTTCGCCGAATTGCATGAAGCCGGTATAGCGGAATTCGCTGACGGCTCCGGCTCCGGCACGGATGCCGCCGACGCGGTCGATGAACGGGCTTTCCGCCCAGGGACCGGCGGCCCGGTCGAGTGCGGATTTCTCGCCGGGGGTCAGGCGCACGGCGGAGAGGGCAGCCCGTTGGGTATCGGCGAAGGCCTGCACGCCAAGATCAAGGGTGCGCGAACCGGCCTTGCCGGTCTTGCCGGATTTCCGTTTCGAGAGGTCGGAAACCACCGACAAGCCACCGGCGACCAGGGCCACCGACATGGCTACGACGAGGATGCGTTCGCGTTTGTTCATCCGATCCAAAACCTACCAAAAAGGTTGCCGGGTGTCGACCCTCACTCGAGGGTCAGGCGAACCACGATGTGCGCCTGCTCGCGACCAAAATCCCGTTTCAGTTCGATACGTTCAAAGCGTTCCATGGAGGAAAGCTGGACGAGACTGGTGAGGAAGTGGCGGAGGTTCTCGTAGGGGGCGAGGGCGCGGATTTCCACATCGAGCCAGCGGGTGCCATCCTCGTCGCCGCCGACCCGCGGGCTGACCGCGCTCAGTTCAACGGAGGCACGGGCGGCGAGCGAGGTGATCTGCTTCGGAACGTCCACGACATCGCTTTCCTTCAGCGGGGCACGTGTCCCGCTGCGGAGGGCGGGCCAGTTGGCGGGTTTCTCGAGCGACATCAATTCGGTATAGAGCGGGTGCAGGACGTTGAGGTCGGCGAGTTGCTGTTTTGCCGCGGCGACATCCGTCCGGATGCGGAAGCCGTTGCGCAAGGGCAGGGCGATGGCCAGCAGCACGGCGACCAGCAGGATCACCAGCGTGGCGCTGCGGGAGGCGGTGAAGCGACCGATCAGGGGGAGGCGATCCGGCAGTTTCATGGGGTACCTCCCGTCGATTTGGCGGGTGCCGCCAGGATGGGAGGCGGGGCGATCTGGGCCGTCTCCAGGTCAAGGGTGAAGAGCCATACCGGTTCCGCGCCGTCGCGGCCCGACTCGGAACGGGTCAGGGTGGCGCTCTTGTACAGCGGGGAGCGTTGCAGGCGCAGGATGTACTGGGCGAGTTTCGATTCCAGCAGTTCGGTTTCGCCGAGCACCATGCCTTGAACGGAAACACGGAGGTCGTCGGCGGCGGGGGTGGTGGCGGTTTTCCGGGTGCGGGTGGGGGCGGCGGCGCGTTCGAGCGCGATGGAGCTGAGCCGGATATCGGTCGGAGTGAGGGCGGCCACTTCGTTGATCAGGGCGAGCGGGCGTGCGCGGGCGGCCATCTGGCGCAGTTCGACGCTGTGGGCGGAAGCGAGGCCGACCAGGTTCTGGATCATGGGGCGGTCGGGATGGGGCTTGTACGGCTCCATCTGTTTCGTGAGCGCGGCGTGTTCACGCCGGAGGGCGCGGTTGTGGTTGACCGCGAAGAGGAATACCATGAGCAACAGGACCAGGCCGCCGATGGCGGACAGGCCGATCCAGCTCTGGGTGCGGCGCCGCCGTTCCGTCTGTTCGCGCTTCACGTACGTGTGGAGGGCATTCGGCGTGCGGCCTGGTTGCGACACGGCGGCGCCGATGGCCAGAGCCATCTGGCCGAATTCGATGGCGGACAGGGGAGGGCGGCTGGTGGCGGTGACCGACGTCCCCTCGGCTACGGCAAACGGCTGTGCGGTCAATCCGAGTTTCGCCGACATTTCCTTCAACAGGTGGGGCATGCCGGCGAGCGAGCCGGCGACGTGGATGTTGCGCAGGTCGGCGTTGTCGCGTCCATTCACATACGCTGAAATGGACCGTTCGACCTGTTGGATGAGACGGCCGAACGAGGCGAGGGCGGTTCGGCTGATGCGGTTGGCTTCGGTCGCCTCCATGGCCGAGGCGGTCTGCTCGCCGTGCGCGGTCTGGGTCAGGGCGCTGTTGATGCTCTGGTAGGCGGCGGTCGGATCGTCGGTAGTGCCGGTGCGCAGGCTGTTCATGCCGGTCTTGAACAGGCGTTGGGAGACGATGGCCGGGCCGTGCGCGAAGAGAATCGACGACGCATCCTCGCCGACAAACAGGCCGATGCGGGCTTCGGTGTTCTGCTGCATGCGGAGCAGGTTGCGGAGGGCGAAGGAGGGAATGATCACGCCTTCAACGTCACGTCCGGCCTCGGTAAAGCGGCGAACCAGGCGCTCGACTTCCGCACGGGCCACGGTGAACGCGGTAATGTCCACCTTGCGGTTTGGGCCCGGAGTGGCTACTTCCCCTTCGACATCGTAGTCGAGCACGGTGTGTTCCGGCTCGAACGGCAATTCCTTGCGGTACGTCCAGTACACGAGGTTGGACAATTGGCTGGGCCGGACCTTGGGCAGGGCGAGGAAGCGCAACTGCAGGCTGGGAAAAGAGCTGACCAGCCAGAGGGGCAGGTCGGCGGGGCAGTTGGTAAAGGCGTTGCGGAGAAAATCGGCAAAGGCATCGGAATCGATCTGCAGGCCGGAGGGGTAGGACAGGTGTTTCCAGGCGGCGATATGGCCATGTTTCCACTCGACCCAGCGCAGGGCGTCGTGGTCGAGGTGAACACCGACGACATGGCGTCGGGAGGGATCGAAGGCCGGACCGGCGGCGGTGGCTTGCCCCAGGCGGGAGCCGAGGCGGTCGAAGGTATCGGCAAGGTTGATCATGGAATGAATTGGTTGAACGCGAGGTCGCGGGCGAGGTTCTGGAAGTGGTCGGCGCGGTCCGGTTGACCGGTGATCCGGTAAAACTCCGAAAGCGACTGGCAGGCCATGATGGCCTGGTTGCTGGCGGAGCCGCGCTGGCGGGTGAGCAGGTCCGCAGCCTGTTCGAGCAACGGGCCGGCGTCGTCCATGCGGCCGAGGCCCATCATCAGTACGCCGAGGTTGTGGGCGGCCACGGCACGGGCGACCTGATGGCGTTTGCCGTGGGTGGCGTAGATCCGCACGGTTTCGCGGTAGAGCCGTTCGGCCTCGCTGAAGTCGCCGCGTTCGCGCTGGACATTGCCCAGGTTGTTCAGGGTGTTGGCATAACGGGGGTGGGTGGTGCCTAGGCGCGCGCCGAAGACCTCGGCGGCCTCGCGGTAGAAGGCGAGGGCGGCGTCGGGATTGCCGCGGCGCATCGAGGTGTCGGCGAGGTGTTCGAGGATGGTCCCGGTGGCGACGTCGTCGCGGCCCACGGTGGCATCGAGGACGACGAGGGCGCGGCGGAAGAGTTCCTCGGCTTCGGGAAGGCGTCCTTCGGCTTGCAGGAGCAGGCCAACATCGTTCAGCGAGCTGACCAGGGCGGCGCTGTCGAGGGTGTCAAGGGTTTGCCGGAGGGATTTCCCGTTGCGCACGAGGCTTTCGCGGTGCAGTTGGCGGCGCAATTCGGCGCGTTCGTGTTCCCACGAGGTTGCGGCGGCGAGGTTGCGGTCGATCTGGCGTTGCTTGCGTTCGAGGTCGGCGAGCAGGCCGGTGTGGGCGTCCTGAAGGGTGTCGTACGCGTCCTGGAGGGTCTCCCGCTCGGCATGCCAGGCGAGTTTCTGCTGGTTCAGGTCGTCGCGAAGCGCGGCGATATCCGCTTGTTCGCGGGCGAGTTGGCGCTCAAGGCGGTGGATGCGGGCGGTGAGTTCGGCGAGTTGCCGGGGTTCGGTGGAGGCGGCGAGCGCTTCCCGGGCTTCGGCGAGCTGGCGCTCGATCCGGGCCAGGTCCACATAGGTCACGGCCGGGTCGTCGGTCTTGACATACATCAGGCGGTATCCGTCACCGGCGTGGAGTGGTTGCGCGAACCATGCGACGAGGAGCACCGACCAGGCGGCCCGTTTCAGGTCGGTCAGGGAGCGGTGGTGTCTGGAGGGATGGGATGGGTGCATGGTACCTCCGGTCTGGGTCACGTCCGAGCGGGGGATGAGCGGTGGGGTTCCTGGCTGCTGGTGTCGGTGAAGGGGAGGCCGAGCTGGCGGGCGAGTTCCTTCGGGCGGGGGGAGCGCTCCATCGCGGTTTCGGCGTCGATCCTGCGTTCATCCACGAGGCGCTTCAACGCATCGTTCAGGGTCATCATGCCTTCGGCCTTGCCGGTCTGGATCACCGAGTAAACCTGCTGGAGCTGGCGTTCACGGATCAGGTTGCGAATGGCGCTGTTCACCATCATCACCTCGCAGGCGAGCACGCGGCGGTCGCCATCGGCGCCGAGCAGCAGGGTCTGGGCGATCACGCCGCTGAGCACCATCGAGAGCTGGGTATAGATCTGCTGCTGGTGGGAGGCGGGGAACACATCCACGATGCGGTTGATGGCGTGGGTGGTGTCCTGGGTGTGCAGGGTGGCGAGGATCAGGTGGCCGGTTTCAGCGAGGGTCAGGGCGAGTTGGATGGTTTCCATGTCGCGCATTTCCCCGATCATGATCACATCCGGCGACTGCCGGAATACGCTTTGCAGGGCGCTGCTGAACGACAGGGCATCCTCGTAGATCTCGCGTTGCTCGATGATGCTTTTCCGGTGGGTGTGCAGGTATTCGATCGGATCCTCGAGGCAGATGACATGCTGGGCCCGGTGGTGGTTGATGTGGTCGATGATCGCGGCGAGGGTGGTGGACTTGCCGCTGCCGGCCGGGCCGGTGACGAGGACGAGGCCATGGGGGAGTTGGGCGAATTGCCGTACGGCGGGCGGCAGGCCGAGCGCATCAAAGGTCGGGATCGCGTGGGGGATCAGGCGGGCGGCCATGGCCAGGGAGTCGCGCTGATGGAAGATATTGAAGCGGAAACGGTTGATGCCAGGGAAGCCGCGCGAGAGGTCCACACTGCGTTTTTCGCGGAGCTGGGTGCGTTGCGATTCGTTCAGCACGGAGAGGCAGAGGGTTTCCGTATCGGCGGGAGACAGGGGGTGATGGTCCAGGGCCTCGAGCCGACCCAGCAGCTTGATCTGGGGAGGCGCACCGGCCGTCAGGATCAGGTCCGAACCGCCGCGTGCCGAGACTTCCGCCAGCAACCCTTCAATGGTCCACATGCAGCTACTCCAACCGAACGCAGCTCGCGGCATCGCGAACAACCCCGCACAACCCCCTGTCCGACAACTGAATCCACAAGCGACATGCACCCGGATTGGTAAAGATTGTCAAACATTTACCGGTTTAGCAAGCAGGATGGCGTGTGGATAAATCGTTCGATACAGGCGCTTGCCGGGCGGGGGATTTGCCGTTTGACAGGGGGAGAGGGGTCTTTTATAGTGCGGGGCTGATTTAACTCTGGAAAGCGAGCTGACGATATGAACATCACCTACCTGGACAAGGCGAAGAACCGCATCTCGAACACCCCGTTGCTGATCAACATGGTGTCGCGCCGGGTCCGTCAGCTCAACCGTGGCCAGCGTCCGCTGATCAAGCCGGACCACAACCAGCAGTCTTCCCTCGACGTGGCGTTGAAGGAGATTGCCGAGGGCAAGTTGACTGTCGAGTACACCTCGACGCCGTCGACGAGCAACACCGCGCTCGACAACCTGATCGCGCTTTGAGTCGCGCCGGCGCGGCGTCCATGTCGGCCGGTACTCCAGCGCCCCGGGATGGTGGCGGCAAGACCATCGCCACCAACCGGAAGGCGTCGTTCGATTTCCATCTGCTCGAGAAGATCGAGGCGGGCCTTGAACTGCGCGGCCCGGAGGTCAAGGCGATCCGCGACGGTCTGGTCAGCCTCAACGAGAGTTTCGCCCGCATCGACGGCGAGCAGGTGTTCATCTACGGCATGCACGTGCAGCCGTACAAGCACAGTCCGGTCGAGTCCCACGATCCCATCCGCGTCCGCCGCCTGCTGCTGCACCGCAGCGAGATCGGCCGGCTGATCGGCCAGGTCAACGAGAAGGGCAAGACCCTGGTGCCGGTGCGCCTCTACCTCAAGCACGGCCTGATCAAGCTCGAGATCGCCCTCGGCAAAGGCAAGCAGACGGTGGACAAGCGCGAGACGATCAAGCGCCGCACCACCGACCGCGAAACCGCCCGCACCGTCGCCGCGATGCAGAAGGGCCGCAAGGGGTGAGCAGGGCACCTTCCAGCGCAACCTCCCTGTCATCGCGCTGACCCATCACGTTCCATTCGTGAACCGCGATGGGTTTGGTTAACGAATCGCTCCTCGCAGAACGCCGTTTTCAATTTCGTTTCAATCCACGCCCCCGCGTGGGGGGCGACGATCGCGGCCTGAGCCATGAGCAGGCGGTGATGTTTCAATCCACGCCCCCGCGTGGGGGGCGACCTGCCACCACCAGCATGAAACCCGCGACGATGTGTTTCAATCCACGCCCCCGCGTGGGGGGCGACCAGAGCCGACCGGATGATCTCAAACCCGTACTTGTTTCAATCCACGCCCCCGCGTGGGGGGCGACTCAACTCCGCTGCCGATGCGCTCACGCCGAAGGAGTTTCAATCCACGCCCCCGCGTGGGGGGCGACGCACCTCGGTAACTCTCACCCTCGAAAAGTTTGTTTCAATCCACGCCCCCGCGTGGGGGGCGACACACGCCCAAGTGAGCGGCCAGTTCGCCCCACTGTTTCAATCCACGCCCCCGCGTGGGGGGCGACGTTCGGTTCGGAAGGGGGACATGTCCCCTAGAGGGTTTCAATCCACGCCCCCGCGTGGGGGGCGACTTGCGGTACAGGTCATAGCGATGCTGGAAGGCGTTTCAATCCACGCCCCCGCGTGGGGGGCGACCCCTGAGAAAAGAAAGGAAAAAACCATGAAGAAGTTTCAATCCACGCCCCCGCG
This sequence comes from uncultured Verrucomicrobiota bacterium, assembly GCA_937872895.1. GTDB lineage: Bacteria > Verrucomicrobiota > Kiritimatiellia > CAIVKH01 > CAIVKH01 > CALMUP01. Next base: position 83,517 of record CALMUP010000051.1, on the reverse strand, counting down.
TGGGGGGCGACGAGTCCCCGCGCTGTGGCCCGCTAAAGCTAAGCGTTTCAATCCACGCCCCCGCGTGGGGGGCGACTTGCTTTGACCAGCAAACCGGGTTTGGCGATGTGTTTCAATCCACGCCCCCGCGTGGGGGGCGACCGATGCGAGGCGACGGCTTACATGGTCGACGGTGTTTCAATCCACGCCCCCGCGTGGGGGGCGACACGCGGTATCGGCTACCGAAATGCAAACATGGGTTTCAATCCACGCCCCCGCGTGGGGGGCGACGCGGGGTCGAGGTGATCACGCATTACGAACTTGTTTCAATCCACGCCCCCGCGTGGGGGGCGACCCTGCGCACGCTGGACCAGCAGGTCAATTATCTGTTTCAATCCACGCCCCCGCGTGGGGGGCGACCCCTGGCGTACACCGCTACCTGGGCGTCGTCGTGTTTCAATCCACGCCCCCGCGTGGGGGGCGACATCCGGCGCGGTCGTAATCCGCGAGCGTCGGGTTGTTTCAATCCACGCCCCCGCGTGGGGGGCGACCTCAAACCGATTGGCCAAACTGCCAGAAATGCCTGTTTCAATCCACGCCCCCGCGTGGGGGGCGACTTGGATTTGAAGGGTGCGCTACGTCCCAGTACTGTTTCAATCCACGCCCCCGCGTGGGGGGCGACCCAGCGGTAGTCGTTGGGCTCCTTGACGTAGTCGTTTCAATCCACGCCCCCGCGTGGGGGGCGACCGCCGCAGCCGGAAACGGTGGACGTGCCGATTGAGTTTCAATCCACGCCCCCGCGTGGGGGGCGACGGCCGTTCCCAAGTGGTAGGTGGTTGGGGTATTGTTTCAATCCACGCCCCCGCGTGGGGGGCGACTCCGGTACGTGATGAGCACGACGCTGGCCGACAAGTTTCAATCCACGCCCCCGCGTGGGGGGCGACCCACCTCGCGGCTGCGAAATCGATGGATGGAGTGTTTCAATCCACGCCCCCGCGTGGGGGGCGACCTTCTTCGGCGGTAATACCGTAGCCCGTCGCGTTGTTTCAATCCACGCCCCCGCGTGGGGGGCGACCGGTACAAATTGCGGATTTCGATTTGATGCGTAGTTTCAATCCACGCCCCCGCGTGGGGGGCGACGCTGGACCGGGATTCCGACGTGCGCGAAACGAAGTTTCAATCCACGCCCCCGCGTGGGGGGCGACTCTAGCGTTTCCGGTGCGCGCCGCCTTCGAGGACAAGTTTCAATCCACGCCCCCGCGTGGGGGGCGACGGAGATGCCGCAAGATGATGGACTCGTTCCGGGGTTTCAATCCACGCCCCCGCGTGGGGGGCGACTGCCGCGATAGTGCTTTTTCGGGCGCGGAAACGTGTTTCAATCCACGCCCCCGCGTGGGGGGCGACGGATCAACACGCGCCTTCTACCACGCGAAAGCGTTTCAATCCACGCCCCCGCGTGGGGGGCGACCCCGCGTCAAGGCCGTAACCCGTGGCGATCAGGTTTCAATCCACGCCCCCGCGTGGGGGGCGACTTGCCTTGCTTGTACACGGTCGGACCATTAACCGTTTCAATCCACGCCCCCGCGTGGGGGGCGACTGTGCAATGCGGCCATTTCCACACGCGCCATCGTTTCAATCCACGCCCCCGCGTGGGGGGCGACTCTGTCGGATTGGACGACTAGAGGGCGGCTTGAAGTTTCAATCCACGCCCCCGCGTGGGGGGCGACCGCCGCCGCCGAAACGGATATGGCCGTTTTGGAGTTTCAATCCACGCCCCCGCGTGGGGGGCGACCAGCATCACCAACGCGCACATGTTCCAAGCGACGTTTCAATCCACGCCCCCGCGTGGGGGGCGACGCAGTGGCGAATGGATTATTGATGCAAACGGAGTTTCAATCCACGCCCCCGCGTGGGGGGCGACCTGTTCAGCTCTCGCCGCCAGCGCTTCGGAACCGTTTCAATCCACGCCCCCGCGTGGGGGGCGACTCCGGTGTGATGTACCGGCCTCCACTGTCCGTGTTTCAATCCACGCCCCCGCGTGGGGGGCGACTTCGCCGCCTCCGGGCTCATGCGCCAGAAATGGTTTCAATCCACGCCCCCGCGTGGGGGGCGACTTGGCGTGTCGTTGTGTCCGATGTGCGGCGGCGTTTCAATCCACGCCCCCGCGTGGGGGGCGACTGGTAGACGCCGCATCGTTTAAGGAAAAGCATGTTTCAATCCACGCCCCCGCGTGGGGGGCGACCTGGCGCGCCAGTATCTTGCCGTAGTGACGCAGGTTTCAATCCACGCCCCCGCGTGGGGGGCGACGCCGCAGACGATTACTCATTCGGCATTGGCCCGTTTCAATCCACGCCCCCGCGTGGGGGGCGACCGCGTCGATGCTGATCCTGATCCGGGAGTTCGGGTTTCAATCCACGCCCCCGCGTGGGGGGCGACTCTCGGCCTCGTCCTTGCCGACCAGCATCACCGGTTTCAATCCACGCCCCCGCGTGGGGGGCGACGCGTGGGGCTTCGATGCTGGCGGGGGAGAGTGTGTTTCAATCCACGCCCCCGCGTGGGGGGCGACGGACGGGAAGCTGACCGGCGGGCATTTCGAGTGGTTTCAATCCACGCCCCCGCGTGGGGGGCGACTGCCACGCGTAGTTCCTGACATCCACGGTCATTAGTTTCAATCCACGCCCCCGCGTGGGGGGCGACTGATAGCCGGAGTTGGTCGATCCGGCGGGAACGCGTTTCAATCCACGCCCCCGCGTGGGGGGCGACCGGTGCGGGTCATGACAGCCACCACAGGATGGCGTTTCAATCCACGCCCCCGCGTGGGGGGCGACCGGCCCCTTTCACGCCTGGCACTTCGACAAACGGTTTCAATCCACGCCCCCGCGTGGGGGGCGACCGCCGTCGCTGCGAACGCGATTGACGGACAAGCGTTTCAATCCACGCCCCCGCGTGGGGGGCGACGAACAGGTGCGGGAACTCCTGCTCGGCGATGCTGTTTCAATCCACGCCCCCGCGTGGGGGGCGACCGAGGTCAAACGAGCCGCGGCAGCCTGTGGCCAGTTTCAATCCACGCCCCCGCGTGGGGGGCGACACGTGTGACGCCGAACAACTTTTTCACCAATGTGTTTCAATCCACGCCCCCGCGTGGGGGGCGACTGTTGGTGTTGTCGAGGATGTAGTCGTCAAAGGTGTTTCAATCCACGCCCCCGCGTGGGGGGCGACGATGCGGACCGGGCGCACGCGTTTATTGCCTAGGTTTCAATCCACGCCCCCGCGTGGGGGGCGACTCGGGCGGAACGGCCCGACGATGTCGTACTGTGTTTCAATCCACGCCCCCGCGTGGGGGGCGACAACGACGAGTACGCCTCCATTTATGCAGGATCCGTTTCAATCCACGCCCCCGCGTGGGGGGCGACTGATAGCCGGAGTTGGTCGATCCGGCGGGAACGCGTTTCAATCCACGCCCCCGCGTGGGGGGCGACCCGGGTGGTATTCAGCGTGGGCAGCTTGTTCGCGTTTCAATCCACGCCCCCGCGTGGGGGGCGACACCAGCTCCGCCAGGCCCTCCGGCCTCAACCGGGTTTCAATCCACGCCCCCGCGTGGGGGGCGACCATCACAGTTGCTGCGCCTCCACCTGCTCCATGATGTTTCAATCCACGCCCCCGCGTGGGGGGCGACTCATCGGCGATGACAGCCTCACCGACCTGTACCTGTTTCAATCCACGCCCCCGCGTGGGGGGCGACTGGCCGGGCAGGTGACGCCATGAGCGACGACCCGTTTCAATCCACGCCCCCGCGTGGGGGGCGACTCGTGTGGGCCGAAAAACGCGACGGTAAATGGGTCGTTTCAATCCACGCCCCCGCGTGGGGGGCGACTGGTCGTTGTGCACGAGCGCACCGAGGTTCTTCGTTTCAATCCACGCCCCCGCGTGGGGGGCGACGACTTGGCCGACGTAGCCTATGCCCTCGGTTGGTTTCAATCCACGCCCCCGCGTGGGGGGCGACCGTGACCGCGCCGCCTTCGCCATACTCGATGTTGTTTCAATCCACGCCCCCGCGTGGGGGGCGACCCATCATGCCGCCAGCACCCCACATTGAAAACGTTTCAATCCACGCCCCCGCGTGGGGGGCGACCGGCTCGCTGAAGGTCACATGCCCGGACGGCAAGTTTCAATCCACGCCCCCGCGTGGGGGGCGACATCCGGGCAGCACGAAACCGCCGTATTCCACCTTGTTTCAATCCACGCCCCCGCGTGGGGGGCGACATCATGTTCTTGATTGCTTCGGCGCTCATAAACGTTTCAATCCACGCCCCCGCGTGGGGGGCGACTGCGTCCCGGTGATGGACCAGGCGTGGCCGTTGTTTCAATCCACGCCCCCGCGTGGGGGGCGACCTGATCCCGCCAAGACCGATCTCATGACCAAGGGTTTCAATCCACGCCCCCGCGTGGGGGGCGACCGGCGGTGGCATCCCCACCGCGCCCGACGTGCAGTTTCAATCCACGCCCCCGCGTGGGGGGCGACTAAGCAGGATGGCGAGTACGACGACTTGCTGGCGTTTCAATCCACGCCCCCGCGTGGGGGGCGACTAACCATCGCTCGTAAAGACGAAGCACTTGGATGGGTTTCAATCCACGCCCCCGCGTGGGGGGCGACACGTCACGACTTTCGAGAAAGGCAACCAGGTGGCGTTTCAATCCACGCCCCCGCGTGGGGGGCGACACTTAATCCGTAACACGTTGGCGCTACGTTGTCGAATCTGCGGCATGCGCGACACGACAACTAGTATTCGGTTTTCAAAGAGCCGTTGCCATCGCCGACTCATATTCATTAAAAGTATCGGCCCGATGGTGATTCCGCGAACCTGCCCGGGTTTTCATGTTCACTTGTGGTTCGCGCTGATCAAATCACGAGCGGATCATTTCGGATGTCCATGGTCGGTTTCGCGCCGAAATGCTCGACACGGCGTTGCCAGTTGGAGCCGAGGAAGTAATAGCGCAGGCTATCGGTATCCGGGTCGACGATGTCTTCCAATTTGGCCTTTAGTTCGGTCCACTGGGCCGGGTCGATGTCGCATTCAAAAACCGAGTTCTGCACCCGTTGGCCGCGGTCGAGGCACGCCTTTGCCACTTTCCGCAGCCTGGCTTGGCCCCGCTTGTCCACGGTGGACACATCATAACTGATCAGAACCATCATGGCGTCATTTCCAAATGAAGGGTGGATATCCGTCAAGATCGCCACGCACATGGCGGGCCATTAATAATGCTTGAGCATAAAAAAGCAGCCCGACCGGCATGGTTTCGTCTAGAAACGGATGCCGAATTTCCTCCTGTTTCCTCTTCTGGTAAGCCACCAGAAGGGTTTTTCGTGTGTCATCGTTCATTTCGACCGCGCCGGATTCGGATTTACGGAACCCCGAACCCTGCACCTGTTTGAGGTTGACCAGTGACAACACGAGCCGGTCGGCGAAGTAGGGCCGGAATTCCTCCATCAAATCCAGGGCCAGGCTGGCACGACCCGGACGATCCCGGTGCAAAAATCCAACCTGCGGGTCCAGACCGACCGCCTCCAGGGCCCCGACGCAGTCATGGGCCAGCAAGGTGTAGGTGAACGACATCAGGGCGTTCATGTTGTCCAGGGGCGGACGCCGGTTGCGCTCCCTGAAGAGAAAGGATTCCTTTTGAGCAGTGATCAAGTGGTTGAACACGCCAAAGTATTCGCGGCCGGCGTCGCCTTCCTTTCCGCGCAACGACTCCAACTCCTCGCAGGCCATGACCTCGTCAATCAACCGTCCAAGCCGGTTGACGGCGGGCTGGATGGCGGTGGTGATGTCTTTTTCGCCGTGATCGCGCAAGCTGCGTTGCAAGACCGTGCGGGCGTTGGCGATCTTCGCCGCGACGACCGGACGTGCGATGGCCAGGGAGGCGCTCGGGTCATCGGCGCGACGGTATTGTTCCCGCCGAAGCAGCACGTTTCCGGAAACCTTTCCGTGAACACGGGCCAGGAATCGACCGTGTTCCGTGAGCATACTGACCGCCACTCCGTTCTCCGCGCAATGACCGAGAAAAAAAGGGCTACATGCCACATTACCGAAACATACCACGCCGCCGAGGGTATGGATTGGTACCCGCAGGCGGATCTCGTGTTCGACCGACACCACAACCGACTCGCCTTCCTTGTTCAGGTATGCGCCCTGGGTGGTAACAAACAGGGTGTTCAGGAATTTCTTCACGGCGAGAGCATCCGCTGTAGATACGAACCGACGGCGTGGCCGTGCAAAGTTGTTTTCGGACGACACAGATCAAACAGGGAACACGCATCGCACTTTTTCTCGTACACAGCCGGTGGTGTCGTGCCCGACCGGATCAGGTCATGTAATCGGTGAGCCGTTTGTTCGGTCAACCGGCGTAGCTCCTGGTCAAAGGTCACATCGGTTCGTCGGCGCGGTTGGCCATAATAAAGTGCACCGCCGGGGATGGACGCCCGGAGCATTTCCTCCAGGCACATCGCCTGGGCGCAAAGCTGTACTTCGTCGCACCGGTTCGCCTTGGGTTTGCCACGCTTGTATTCCACCGGTAAAGGGCGAGTCGAGCCGTCGGGTTGGCGGTGGAATTCGATGACATCGGCCTGACCAATCAATCCCAGTTGAAGCGAGCGGATGCGAAGACCGCGTGCGGTCCGGATATCCCGGCGTGTCTCGGAGCCGCCGGTGTGCGCCCGTTCGTGCATGACGCGGCCTTCGGCGGTCAGTCGGTTTTCCGCCCAGACCTGCTCGATATGGATCAAGGCACACTGGCGTTCGCAGAACAGCAAGTGCTGCAGGGCGGAGAGAGGGAGCAGGTCATTTTCGTTGTACACGGCGTGTCTGGTAGTTGGGTTGCGATTCATTCGGCGCGTCGCCCCAACTTGAAGTCACAATGTGTGATGTCGAGTCGGCAACCTCATTGCCATCAAAGAGAAACAGGAAGTCAGGCGGGAAGCGGTTCCGGTTCCGCTTCACCGCCTGCATTGGGATATGCATCTCCAAGCCAAACAGCCGGGCCAAGTTCCCGCTCCACAGCACCCGCTGGCCACGGAGGACGTGGATGAGTGGAGCCAAGGCATCCGGGCTGGAAAGAACGCCGGTCATGGCCGGATTTCGATGCTGACCCCCGCCGGAAGATTCTTATCGTCAATCAATATCTCGTAGTCGTGAATCGAACGCGCGGGCTTGGATCCGTCCTTGCGCTTGATCTGGACGCGCTCGAACAGCTTGTGCGCGGGAGCACTACCGAGTGCATTGTCGTGCTTAAAGATGACCAACTTCTGTGTCGCCATCAGTCCCCGTGCGGCGGAGCGATCATGTTCAAACATGTTCACCAACGATTCCCAAAGAAGTTTCAGATCGTCCTCGCTGAACTTCGTCTGATTGGCGAGATGCGCCGAGACAAACCCGTGAGAAACGTACAGTCCATAGGGAACGGTGTTCTTGCGGCCCATGGTTCGGTTGTCGCCGCTTTGTTTCTCGGCTTCGGCTTCCGTGGCCACCGCCATGCGAGTGATCGAATGCTCCAGCGAAACAATAGGGTCAATCGATCGGCCAAAGGTCATTTGGACGGGTCCGCGAACCTGTCCGGCGTTTGCACCCGTGGACATCACAGCGCCGAATGTGCGGATGTCGAAGAACTTATGACACATCTGATCGCGGGCTTTTGCCACCTCGTCATCTTGACCAACGCCGGGGTTGTTGCGCTTCTTTTTGCCCTCCGGCGCCTTCTCCAAGTCGATTCCCAGATCAGCATAGGCTCTCTCGATAGCTTGATTCAGGATGGCTTTTTCTTTCACAAAAATATCAAAGCCTGTCACATCGCCCTTGGTCAGCATGGCGTAATTACGGACCTTGCGCTTGAGGCAGACGTCCGTGACAAGCCCGCAACCTGTTTCGGCATCTACACGCGGAAGATTTCCTGCATCGGGGTCGCCGTTCGGGTTGCCATCCTGCACATCGAACAGCAGAACAAAGTCATAACGATGTTTTACGGGGTTGCTCATGTTTACTCTCCTTTGACTGGGTTGGTTTCGGTTTTCTTGGTGTAGAAGTCTTGCATCTGGTGGTAGTAGCCGATCGCGAAACGGCCCTGATCTTCAAGGTTTAGGTGACCAGGGAAATTGTCGATCCCGCTTATGATCTCGGCTAAAAGCCGTTCGAAAATGACACGGCGACCGCCGTTTTCCAGCTTTGCCAAGTGATGGTTTTTAAGGCGCATCAGGTTTCCGAACACCGTCACCGGGGTACTGGATGCCGCTCCGTAAAACTTGTCGCGTATCGTGGCGTTCAGACCGGGGTTGGCTTCCGACTGTAACTTTTCGAGGGCGGCGAATAACCGGCCAAGCCGGTAGCCGATATTCTTATTATTTAGATCCAGACTCACCTTTAGTTCCTCCGTGTTGGTTGACTTCTTGAAGCGGTTGGCGCGATTGATACAGGCCTTGATCAGGGCGGCGCGCGGATAGGAGACGTTTGGTAAAGCTTTTCCCGTCTTCTTGTCCTTCTTGGATTGTTCGGCTCGAACGCGCCGAGTGACGGCCTGCAAGAGCGACAGAGGATAAGGCAATCCCTCCAAAATAGCCCTTACAAGGTCACCACCGAGATTCGCGGGTAGATTATCGTCATCCTCCAATGGAGCAACTCCATGAAGAAGTCGTCTAACGGGGAGTGCAGGATTAACGCCATCACCATGTATGATGGCTAGATCATCAACGTGTTGCTTAAAGCGCGTCCCGATTTCTTTGATAGTTGATACTTGCCAATAACGAACGGAGATGCGCGCTGAGTTTGGGGATAATCCAAGAACATAAAACTTGGTGTCATCGTCGGGAACAACATATGCACCATTCCAGATCGAAGTATAAACGGCTTGTACCGCTGGCGCATTCTGATCTGGGTCATCTTTTCGCGGTTCATCAAAAAACAGCGGGGCTTCCTGCTCGAATGTTGATGTATTTTTCGACCAGAAGACTGTTGCCGCATCACCAACTCGAATGCGCTGGCGACTAGACTTAAGCAATGTGTTGAGGCCAGTTGTATAGGCGAACTCCGCTGATTTGCTAATCGGCGCATTGTGACACTGCTGTTTGCCATACGAATCGTAGCCCGAGTTTTTCTGAAATGCGACAAGGCTCTTTGTGTCTTTGTTGATCGGAGTACGAGTGTGAGTCCGTGCAATCTCACCCCGTTCGCCGGTTATAAGGCATAACCCAAAGGCATCCTCACCTTCAGCTTCATCAGGCTCTAATCCCTCTGCTCTGGAGACTGTTGACTGGACATAATGTTGCACAGCAACCCTGCATGGTATTGGCAAAGGATCGCCCGCTAAGCGGAAGGTCATATTGCATGATTGAAGCTTGATACAGTCAGCCCAAGATTCACTCGTCTTGACTGCCGTGATCTGGTTAGGATCGGAGTAGAAATTGAGAATCGCTTGCACCCCCGCGTCCTGCTTTAAACAATCCGGTAGCTCCTGCAGAAATTGTAGCCATGTTTTATGCTGGTTTTGTGCTTTTTGATCGTTTTCAGGCTGACCGAACAAATAGCCTATGTGGTCCCACAGCAAGAATGTAGTCGCGTAACTCTTGCTTCCAGACCGAGCCTTGGACTTCGGGAGCAGGTATACTTTGCCAATCATGCGATTGCCGTTTTTCTCGCGCGTATCCTCTAGGTTTACGAATTGTCCATCGGGTTTTATGACAACAACAAATGGGATTTCCTTCTGTTCGAATCCTTCCGGCGCGATTCCACTGTCCGGATCCGATGCCTTCCGGTCGTAATACTCTTTCAGCGCTTGCAAGATCATCCTCGCACCTCCACTTGATTGCGATCCGTGTTTATGACGCCGTTCTTCATTTCGGCCCGGAAGAATAGTGGCTTGACATTATCGGGGTCCGTGAAGTCCAAATCGTAGAGCATCCAGCCGAGGTCGCGGGTTTCGTTGATTGGCGAGGCGGGCTCGTTCGCCTGGTTGACCAACCGGAAATCGACGGCAAACTCACGGCAACCGAAGTAGGGCTGATTGAAGCATTGGCCTTTCCTCGCTCGGCGTTCGAACATGGCGGCATATTTGGCCGGGGACTCATCCTTGCGGAGATCGGCCGCATCCTCGGCATCAACCAAATACTCGGGAGCGGGATTGCAGGTTTTGCCGCGTTGAGCCGGCGGGATGTACTCGAATTCGGCGAAGATGCGATATTTCACATCGCGCAGGAATAAGCCTGCACGTTGCTGGCGGTCGTCTTCGATCAGGATCCCCCCAGATCGTGGCGATGCAACCTTACCCACTTCGTTTCGCCGCACGGAAATCCAGCGTAAGGGTGAAAGCACCTCGATCCGATTCACGTGCCAGCGGATGGCTGGTTTCCACAAAATCGCATCGTAAATGGCGCGAGCGGAGGAAGGTGTAATGACATCGTAACTAACGCGCTCGACCTTCATTTCCGGGCGCGTGAAGCATGCATACGGCCCGCTGACCTCCAAACAAAATCCTCTCATCGAATCCTCCTGTGTCTTAGGTTATCATTTCATCCGGCATGAAGCCCACGCCAAACAAATCCAAACCTGTAATTTCGTCATACTTGCCGATCCACAACCAGAAATCCGGCTGCACTTCCTCGATCAGTCCTTGTGCTCGCAGGGCCACGATGTGTCGCCGGGGCAGATTCACACAGCTTCGCTGCAGCGCGCGAAGGTTTTGGCGTGTCGGCCCAAAAGACCTAAGTTCGGCCAGCCATTTGTCATTTTTCCCCCAACGCACAAAAACCGCCTGTTGGGCGTCGTCGATCATGCGGAACTCATGGCCAGCGGTCCGGAATGGGAGCCTGATGGAAGGGTTGTAATCGCGAATCAGATCAAGGTTGAAAACAATTTTTGATCCCGGTCTTCCTGTGGTTGCATTCAGTCGAGCGTAATAGCTTTCGAAATAGCGTGTGTAGCAAGCCGGTTCCTGGGGATCAAACCCGGCTACGGCGGGCATCTCCCTCATGGTGTCCTCACCCTTGCGAAGCAAGCCGAGCGGCGCCGATTTGGGCGGGATGAACACATGAACTTCGCCGAGCGAACCAGACGCGTTCAGCTTGCCTTCCCGATTACAACGGCCTGCGGCTTGTGCGATTGAATCGAGTCCGGCCATCGCGCGGTAAACCACCGGAAAGTCGATGTCAACTCCCGCTTCCACCAGTTGGGTGCTGATGATCCGGCAGGGCTCCCCGGCCCGTAACCGGCGCTTTATTTCGGTGATCACTTCTGACCGGTGTTCGCCGCACATCAGAGCCGATAAGTGTAGCGTACCGTTCGGCATGAAGGCGAAAAGATCGTGGCAATCACGCCGCGTGTTTACGATGCAAAGCGCCTGCTCGTGCGTGGTCAGGCGTGTTGCCAATTCCGTCCACGTCGTGCGGGTCTGCCAATCGGACGGAAGGTTGATCCTGGTCCGGTGCAAACGCGCGTATAGGTTCTGTTCCGCTGGTATGATCGGGCGAGCGGGCAGTAGCTTGGGCAGGGCGGGTTGGGTTGCCGTGGCAAGGATGAGGGTAACGCCAAAGCATGTGACCAGGGCGTTAATGGCCTCGACGCAAGGGGTTAGCAGTTCCGGCGGAAGCATTTGTGCCTCATCCAGTATCACGACGCTATTCGCGATGTTGTGCAATTTCCGGGCGGCGCTGGTCTTAGCCGCGTAAAGGGACTCGAAGAACTGGACGCTGGTAGTGACAACGATCGGTGCATCCCAATTTTCGGCGGCCATGTCGGCTCGAGGCGATCCTCTCGCGGGATCGAGGTTGCTGTGATGTTCAACGACATTCTCGGACCCGAATATCTTGCCCAGCGTTTTCGCCGTTTGCTCGATGATGCTTGTGTAGGGAATGACATAAATAATTCGCCGCTTGCCGTGTCGCATGGCATGTCTCATGGCAAAAGCAATTGCTGAGAGCGTCTTGCCGCCCCCCGTTGGTACAGTAAGAGAAAAAAGTCCCGGCGCATCTGCAGACATCGCTTCACAAGCACGCCGAATTTCGGAACGGATGGCGTTTACTTCCGTTTTTGGCGCTTCGCGCTCAAGCGTTTCCAGCGCGTGGAAAAGGGAAGGTGCCAGGTTTCCAAGGGGTGGAAATTGCCCGCGCGAGGCGTATCGCTCAGGGCTACAAAACTGCTCGGTGTTCAGTCGATCGGCATCGATGAGGCACGAGAAGATCATGCGGATCCAAAGGTGGGCGTTCTCGGCCTTCACATAAGCCGGGGGCTTGACCAGGGGGCGGAGATTTAAGGAAATTGATTCCGCAAAGCTTGGAATGAGGGCAAGATTGCTCCGTCCTTCCTCAAGCCGGATTGACAAGGCGGCGTTGCCTGTTTCCGCGCTATCCCAATCCGGCAACCCGGCATGATGCCCCGCGAGAATATATGCGAGAATCCTGCCCGCCAAATCCATACGATCGTGAGCATACGCCGCACCTGCGCTGGCATGGTTGGAGACGCTGCCATCGGCATCGTACTCGGAGTCATCGAGACCGTTTTGCTTTTTCAAATAACCTTGAAACGCATTCGTCGCTTTGCCCAGATCATGCAGCCACCCGGCATCCCATGCCCAATCGGATGACTGGAACGGCTCCGCGAATTCCGCAGCCATTTCCGCTACCTGTCGAAGGTGGTGATCCAATTTTTGCCATTTTTCCTCAGGCTGCCCGGGTAGGCTATGCGCGTAATATGTGCTCACCGATGCCTCCTTCCCGCAATCAGCCGCAAATCATCCAGCCGGCCGTTGGGTGTGAGCACGCGCCGCGTGCCGTCTGGCTCTTTATATCCTGTCTTCTTGTATTCCTTGCGGATGCGGGCCTTGTATTTCTTGGCGAGGGGTTCGGTGATGAGGGCGAGTTCTTCGAGGCGAATCACAAAGCTTTCGGCGGAGACGCCGAAACGGTGTTTGAGCCGGAGGGCGAGTTCGTAGGTCCAGCGATCCGGCGTGATGCCGGTCTGGGCGACGGTGGCCCGCATGGCCGCCTCCGGCATCAGGAAGAATGCGGCAAATTGGCGGGCGATCCGCAGGGAGTCCCTTGGGCCATCTGCCTGCGCGCCCGGAGGTCGCGCCCCACCCGTGTGCAGGTAGACCGCACCAAGCCGTTTGGCCAGTTCGAAGATCTGGCGCTCGGCATTCATGGCTTCGTTGATAAAAAAGAAGGCGTTCGCATTTTCCGCATCGTAGTAGGCCACGCTGGCCTGGGATTCCGGCAGGGGGCAGAACACGATTCGCAAGCCGGCATTTTCAAGTAATTCGAGGTAGTCGAAGATCACGGCATGGCCGATGCCAAGAAACTGCCGCACCTGCTGGGCCAACAATTCAATCCCGCGCGTGTCGGTGGTGAATGGGTGCCGTAGCGGGATGGTCGCGCTCTTTTGCGCCGAACAGGCATCCTCCAGGGCCAGAAATTCGAAGACGAGATCCTGCACGCGCGTTGCGCTGACGGCATCCAGCTTTACATCATCCCGCAAGAGCATGGGGATCGCCGTGGGTTGAGGAGTCGCCGGTGTATTGCCGCAGAGGTAGGTGGGCCGGTCTTCGTGCACCCGGCCGGATGGCTCCGTCCGACCCAGCAGGGTGTCGATGGACACCCCCAAGGCCTCCGACAGCCGAAGCAACATGCGCCCGCTGGGCACATGCTTGCCCATTTCAATGGCATTCATCGGGCCGGGTCGCACGCCTATACGTCGCGCCAGGTCACTTTGGCTCAGGTGTTTGAGTTGGCGAAAGGTGCGGACCTGCAGGGCAATGCGCTGGCGCAACCGCGCATCGTCCTCCTGCTCGTAGCTATCATGCAGGCTGGTCATGCCGGAAGTAAGGGCGGCTTTGGAATCTATGTCAACAAGAAACAGAGTATATTATACATATCAATCTGCAATATCCCTGCGACGTTGCACCTGTCGTTGACAGCGTCCCGGTTGCCCGGCACAAGGGTTGAGAGGGTTCCGGTACGCGGAAGCCGAGGGGAGAGGATGGTTATGGAACAACGGGTTCGGGTTTGTATCTGGAACGAGTTTGTCGATGAGCGGGTCAACGACGTGGTGCGTGCGGTGTATCCGGACGGAATACATGCGGCGATTGCGCGGGGGTTGGCGGCGTACCCGGGGTTGGAGGTGTCGGTGGCCACGCTGGACGAGCCGGAGCAGGGATTGTCGGAGGAGCGGTTGGCGGCGACGGATGTGCTGGTCTGGTGGGGGCATCGCGCGCACGATGCGGTGAGCGAGGAGACGGTGGCGCGGGTGCAGCGGCAGGTGTGGGCCGGGATGGGGTTCATCGGTCTGCATTCGGCGCACTACGCGAAGGTCTTCCGCGCGCTGATGGGGACGAGTTGTACGCTGTCGTGGCGGGTCGATGGCGGGTGCGAACGGGTGTGGGTGGTCGCGCCGTCGCATCCGATCGCGGCGGGCCTGGGCGACGGGTTCGTGATCCCGCAGGAGGAGATGTACGGCGAGGCGTTTGATGTGCCGGAGCCGGACGAGCTGGTGTTTCTCTCGTGGTTTCCCGGCGGGGAGGTGTTCCGTTCCGGTTGCTGCTGGCGGCGAGGGAACGGGCGCGTGTTTTACTTCCGTCCCGGCCACGAAACGTTCCCGACCTACCACCAGCCCGAGGTCATCCGGGTCATCGCCAACGCGGCGCACTGGGCAGCTCCGGGTGCCACCCGGACCGTGCCGGGCAACCGGCACCGGCCGGCGGCGGGGTGATCGGATTAACCCCGCGATCTGCTGCGCGTCGACCGGAAGACGGAGGGTGTTACCACGGATGGACACGGATCAACACGGATGCGCAGCATTTATGGACGGCAAGGGATGCGTCAGGGATTTCTGTGGTCGGGTATTGGCTACGTCATCCGATCCAGCTTGAATCCGTGTCCATCCGTGTCCATCCGTGGTTACATCTTCTGACTTCCGCTTTTCCGCGTTAAGGTATCCACGGCGCGCTTCATGCGGTCGAGTCCTTCCTGGAGCATGGCGCGGGGGCAGCCGAAGTTGAGGCGGAGGAAGCCGGGGGCCCCGAAGTCGATGCCGTTGGAGAGGCCGACGCCGGCGTCCTCGAAGAACTGGTGCGGGGCGTCGAGGTTCAGGCCGCGCACATCGAGCCAGGCGAGGTAGGTGGCGGCCATCGGGCGCATGACGATGCCGGGCAGGTGGTCGCGCACGAAGGTGAACACGAGGTCGCGGTTGCCGCGCAGGTAGGTGATCAGTTCGCGCCGCCACGGTTCGCCGTGCTGGTAGGCGGCGGCGCAACCGGCGTAGCCGAAGGCGTTGATCTCGGTGATGATGCCGCGCGCGGTGCGCTTGAAGCGCTGGCGCAGGGTTTCGTCGGGGATCACGGCGAAGGCGCAGGCGAGGCCGGGCAGGTTGTAGGTCTTGCTGGGGGCGTAGAGGGCGATGCAGCGCGCGGCGGCGTCGGGGCCGAGGGCGAGGGCGGGGACGTGCGGGACGTCGTCGAGGATCAGGTCGCAGTGGATCTCGTCCGAGACAAGCACGAGGTCGTGGCGCACGCAGAAGTCGACGATGCGGGTCAGGTCGTCGCGGGACCAGACGCGGCCGACCGGGTTGTGCGGATGGCAGAGGATGAAGAGTTTCGTGCCGGGCGTGACCGCGGCTTCCATCGCATCCCAGTCGATGTCCCACCGGTCGCCGTGGGTCAGCAGCGGCACCGCGATGCGGGTGCGGTCGGAGAATACCGGGGCGCTGAGGAACGGCGGATAGACCGGGGTGTTGATCAGCACGCCGGAGCCGGCTTCGCCGAAGGTGCGGCAGGCCAGGTTCAGCGCGGGCACGAGGCCGGGAAGCCAGACCAGCATCTCGGCGGTCACGGAGAGCCCGTGGCGCTCGCGCAGGTAGTTCAGCACTTCCCCGACAACCTCCTCATACGGGATCGTGTAGCCGAATACCCCGTGGAGGGCACGGTCCTGGAGCGCCGCGACGACGGCGGGCGGCGAGGCGAAATCCATGTCGGCCACCCACAACGGCAAGATGGGGCGGTCTTTATAGCGATCCCACTTCAGGCTGCCGGTGCCGGTGCGGTCGATGATCGGATCGAAAATGGCCATGGCGCGATTTATAAAGGCTTTGCGAGGGTTTGGCAACCGGTGAGCGATACTACAGACCGATAGGTATTGGGGTGCCGGTGTCGGGGATGTATCATGCGGTACGGAGGAGAGCAGGCGATGACGAACGAGGAAGACTCGGACGTGCCGCGGGCGAATGAGCAACCGGTGAACGCCGCTTCGGCGTCGGTGCCGGTTTGGCCGAAGGGGTTAAGCGGAAACCGTTCCGGGATTCCGACCTATGCCTCGATGTTGCATGCTGACGTCCATGCCGCTTCGGGATCCCTTACATATTACCTGGATGGGTTGTGTGAGGATTGGGTGGGCGTGCTCGGGGCGTACAGCCTGTGGATTGCGGTGCGGCAGAATGGACAGGTGATTGCGGCGGCTTCTTCCTTCAGCGAGCGGTTCCAGCCATTGCGGGAGCGTCTAATTCGGGGGATCTGCCCGACCTGCTGGCAACAGGTCTCGGAGACCGGTGAGCCGGTGGTGATTGAGGAAACGATGGCCCTTTGCGGTACGTGTCCGCTGGCCGCGTCGTACCATGGCCGGGTTGCGGTGGCGGTCCGATTGATGGGGGGGCCGGTCTGGACCGGCATCTTGTGCGCATCGGTGCCGGACACGATGGCGGATGACGAGGATCTGCGGGGGGTGTTTAGCCGGGCTGGCGAGGACATCAGCCGAGGCATCGCCGCGTGGTGCGAGCGCGATGCGGTGTTGCACTCCGAGCAAGTGATTCAGCGAATCTTCGAAGCCGCCCCGGTGGGTATCGCGCTGGTGCAGGCTGGTCGGATCGTCGAGGCCAACCGTGCGATGACCGAGGTGAGCGGTGTGCCGCGTGAGCAGTTGATCGGGTTGGGGTTTGCGCAGTTGTTCGTCGATCCGGATGTGCGAGGGGTCATCGAGCGATGGGTGGTGTTGCCGGTTGCGTCACCGGAAGCGCGGGTGGTGGAGACCCGGCTCGAGTGCGGTCCCGGAGGCGCGCGGGACGTGCGGGTTGAATGGATGGCGCTGGAACCGAACGATCAGGCACGAGGTATGATCGCGACCGTTCTTGATATTACGGAGCAAAAGGCGGCCGAGCGGGAGCGGGAGGAGGGGCGGCGATTGCTTGAGTCGCTGATGGACAGCCTGCCCGGCATGGCATACCGCTGCCGGTTTGATGCCGCCTGGACGATGACGTTCATTTCACGCGGTGGCGAGGAACTTACCGGATATGCGCGGGAGAGCCTGATCGAGAACCGGAAGATCGCCTTCGTGGACCTGATCCACCCGGACGACCGTGAGCGGGTGTATCAGGCCATCGATGGCATGACGCGGGGTGATCGCTTCGTCGTGGAGTACCGGATGGTGCGTGCTGATGGAGAGATGCGCTGGGTCTTGGAGCAGGGCCGGGTGGTGGAGAAGGATATCTCGGGGTATCCGATGGTCGAGGGGTTCATCCTCGACATCACCGAACGGCGCAAGCTCAACGAGAACGTGTTGTACATGAAGAAGAGCGAAAGCCTGGCGGCGATGGCGGGCGGGGTCGCGCATGACTTCAACAACATGCTCGCCGCGATGATCGGCAATGCCGAACTCGCCCTCGAGCAGGTCGGGGACGCGCAGGACGTGCGTCACTGCCTCGCCGACCTGCTTGCCGCCGGGAACCGGGCCGCCGGGCTGTGCCATCAGTTGTTATCCTTCTGCGGCAACACGCGGATCAGCGACCAGGTGGTGGACACCTCGAGGTTGATTCATGAACTGACGCCCTTGATCCGCAGCACGATTCATCCGGACGTGACGCTGCACTTCGATTTCGGCGAGGCGCTCCCGGGGGTGCGAGGCGATGGCGCCGCGCTCCGGCAGTTGATCCTGCAGGTCGTGGTCAATGCCGCCGAAGCGTACCTTGGCAAACCCGGCACGGTGGACGTGGCGACCGGGTTTGCCGAGCTGGAAGGCCGCGAGCTGGCCGATGCCGTTCCGGTAGCCGCCGCTCCGCAGGGCTCATATGTCTGGATCGAGGTCCGGGACCGGGGGTGCGGCATTTCCGCGGATGTGCGCCGCCGGATGTTCGACCCCTTCTTCTCCACCAAGTTCACCGGGAGGGGAATGGGGTTAGCCGCCGCGCAAGGCATCGTGCGCGCCCACCAGGGCGTGATGGAGGTGCATTCGGCGCCGGGGCGTGGTGCGACCTTCAGGATCTACCTGCCGGCCGCGGAACAAGTTGCCATGTCACCGCCGAAGCCGGTCGCCTCGCTGCTCACCGCGACGATCAACCGCGTGCTCGTGGTGGACGACGATCCGGCCATGCGGCTCATGCTGGAACGCATGCTCAAGGGTGACCGTATTCAGGTGGAGGTCGCGGCCGATGGCGGCGAGGCGGTCCGCATCTTCCGCCAGCAGCCCGAGGCCTACGACCTGGTATTGATGGATCTCACCATGCCGGTCATGGATGGCATTGAGGCCTTCCTCCAGATGCGCAGCCTCGTTCCCGGCGTGCGGGTCATCCTTACCACCGGCTACAGCGAGGAAATGATCCTCAGCCGGATCGATCCCCGCTCCTTTGCCGCCATCCTGATCAAGCCCTTCACGCGGGAGGGGTTGAGGGCGGCGCTGCAGACGGCGATGGAAGCGAACACCACCCTGCCCCGTTAAAACGTTTTTGTTCATCGCCGGGCATTTTTCGGTTGTTTCAGATCATGTTCAGGCCGTAGATAGGCAGCGTGTTGAGCGAGTTATCCAAGCAGGTGCGCCCCGGTTTTACGAATCTGGTTCGGTGCCCGTAACCTCCCAAGGAACATTCCCATGATCAACCTGAACCTGGTGTACTTTGCCGTTGTGGCAGGATTGACGGCGTTGCTGTTTGCCTGGCTGAAGAGCGCATGGATTGCCCGGCAGGACGCGGGCAGTGAGCGGTTGGCGGAAATTGCCCAGGCGGTGCGCGAAGGGGCCATGGCCTTCCTGTCGCGTGAATACCGGATCCTCTCCGTATTTGTGGTGGTCGTGGCGACGTTGCTGTTCGTGTTCAACAAGGGCGACCTGAAATTCGTGGGTGTGTCGTTCCTGGTGGGTGCGGTGTGCTCGGCCCTGGCCGGTATCTTCGGCATGCGGGTGGCGACGACCGCCAATGCGCGCACGGCCAACAGTGCCCGGCGTGGCTTGCAGCCCGCCCTGGCGGTGGCGTTTGCCGGCGGTTCGGTGATGGGTATGAGCGTGGTCGGTCTTGGCATACTCGGCCTCGCGGTGCTGTTTGTCGTGTACGTGAACCTGTGGGGCGCCGGCCTGGATGCGCTGAGTCGTTCGGTCCTGCCGGTGTTGTCCGGTTTCTCGCTGGGCGCCAGTTCCATCGCCCTGTTCGCGCGTGTCGGCGGTGGCATTTATACGAAGGCGGCGGATGTCGGGGCGGACCTGGTCGGCAAGGTCGAGGCGGGCATTCCCGAGGACGATCCGCGCAACCCGGCGACGATTGCCGACAACGTGGGCGACAACGTGGGTGACGTGGCCGGCATGGGTGCCGACCTGTTCGAGTCGTATGTCGGCGCGATTGTCGGGTCGATGGTGCTCGGCGCCGCGGCCGGTTCGCTCGAGCTGGTGGCCTTGCCGTTTGCCCTCGCGGCCGTGGGCATCGTGGTCTCGATGGTTGGCACCCTGTTTGTGCGAACCCGTGAAGGCGGCAATCCGCAGACCGCCCTGAATCTGGGCACGCTGGGGGCGGGCCTGATCATGGCCGTGTTGTCATGGCCACTCATCATGAAACTCGCGCCGGCCTCGTTCACCATCGGCGAATCAACCTACAGCGCGACCGGGGTGTTCCTGGCGGTGATCTCCGGCCTGGTTTCCGGTATCCTGATCGGACTGCTCACCGAGTTCCACACCGCGCTCGGGCGTCCGCCGGTCAAGGCGATCGCCGAGGCCTCGACCACCGGCGCCGCGACCAACATCATCGCCGGCCTCGGCGTGGGCATGATGTCCACCACGCTGCCGGTGCTGTGCCTGGCCGGGGCGATTGTCGCCTCGCACCAGTTCGCCGGCATCTACGGCGTGGCCATCGCCGCGCTCGGCATGCTCGCCACCACCGGCATCCAGCTCGCCGTCGATGCCTACGGTCCGATCGCCGACAACGCGGGTGGCCTCGCCCAGATGGCCGAACTGGAGCCGGAAGTGCGCGAACGCACCGACAAGCTGGATGCGGTCGGCAACACCACCGCGGCCATCGGCAAGGGCTTCGCCATCGGCTCGGCCGCGCTCACCGCCCTCGCCCTGTTCGCCGCGTTCGAGCAAACCGCCGGCATCAGCACGATCGATGTGGCCAAGCCGACCGTGCTCGCCGGTGTGCTGATCGGCGCGATGATGCCCTTCCTGTTTTCCGCGCTGGCCATCGGTGCGGTCGGTCGGGCCGCGCACAAGATGATCGAGGAAGTGCGCCGCCAGTTCCGCGAGATCCCCGGCATCCTCACCGGAACCGGCCGCCCCGACTATGCCCGCTGCGTGGACATCTCCACCACCGCCGCACTCAAGGAAATGATCATTCCCGGCCTGCTCGCCATCATCACCCCGGTGATCGTCGGTTACTTCGGCAAGCTGGAGATGCTCGGCGGCCTGCTCTGCGGCGTTCTGGTGTCGGGTGTACTGATGGCGCTGTTCATGTCCAACTCCGGCGGCGCGTGGGACAATGCCAAGAAATACATTGAAGGCGGCGCACACGGCGGCAAGGGATCCCCCGCGCACAAGGCCGCCGTGGTCGGTGACACGGTGGGCGATCCGTTCAAGGACACCGCCGGGCCTTCCATCAACATCCTGATCAAGCTGATGTGCGTCGTTTCGTTGATCATTGCGCCGATGCTGCTCTGACCGCATCGCCGCGCGTGGGGTAGTGGGGATGGGCGGTTGTCCAGTCACTGGACAACCGCCCTTTTTCATGGTCCAACGCCTGGACATCGCGCCGGACTACGCGCACATCGGGGAATTCCCGCAACCGCTATGCGCGATTCATGGTTTGTCGCCTCGCCCGGTCTTTTCGCTTCGTGTGTTGTTTCGGTTGTTTTTATGTTCAGTCAACCGGTAGTGACAAGCCGGTCAACCCGACACGCGAGACCTTATGAATACACGAACCTGGATGCAGCGATGGATGGTGGCCGCGGGCGTTTTGTTTGTTCCGGCACTGGCAAGGGCGGATGACGGCCTGGTCGAGGCGGAACGGTTGTTGCCGGGGTGGTGGTGGCTGGCGCCGCTGGCCGGGTTTGTGGCCTTGGTCATGGCGTACGTGTTCTACCGCAGCATCGCCGCGGCAAATCCCGGTAACGCGCGCATGCAGGAGATCGCCGGTTACGTGCGCGAAGGCGCCTACGCCTACCTGCGCCGCCAATACAAGGTGGTCGGTGTCGTGTTTCTTGTGCTGGTTGGCCTGCTCTCCTATATGGCCTTCGTGCTCGGGGTGCAGCACCGGCTGGTGCCATTCGCGTTCCTGACCGGGGGCCTGTTCTCCGGTCTCGCCGGGTTCATCGGCATGAAGACGGCCACCCTTGCCTCGTCACGTACCGCTCAGGGCGCGAGTGAATCGCTCAACCGCGGCCTGACCATCGCCTTCCGCGCCGGTGCGGTGATGGGCCTCACCGTGGTCGGCCTCGCCCTGATCGATATCACCGCCTGGTTCCTGTACCTCTACAAGTACCACCACCTCGTGACCGATGGGCACCCGATGAACCTCGAGACGATCACCGTGGTCATGCTGTGCTTCGGTATGGGGGCATCCACCCAGGCGCTGTTCGCCCGCGTTGGCGGCGGCATCTACACGAAAGCGGCCGATGTCGGGGCCGACCTGGTCGGCAAGGTGGAGGCGGGCATTCCGGAGGATGATCCGCGCAACCCCGCGACCATCGCCGACAACGTGGGCGATAACGTCGGTGACGTGGCCGGCATGGGTGCGGATCTCTACGAGAGTTATGCCGGCTCGATCCTCGCTACCGCCGCCCTCGGTGTGGCCGCGGCGACCGTGGCCGGGTGGGATGCGGCGAAGACGTTCGCCTTCCTGTCCGCCCCGATGCTGCTCGCCGCGATGGGTATTGTGCTCTCCGTGTTCGGGATCTTTCTCGTGCGTACCCGGGAGGATGCGACGATGAAGGCCCTGCTGGCCGCCCTGAACCGCGGCATCTACGTGTCGAGCGTGCTCATCGTGGTCGGGGCCTGGTTCCTCGTGCAATTCCTCGCCATGCCGGTCGGCGTGTTCTGGTCGATCACCATCGGCGTCGTGCTCGGCGTGGTCATCGGCAAGGGCACGGAATGGGCGACCGCCTCGGAGTATGCCCCGACCCGGTTCATCGCCGACCAGGCTGCGACCGGTCCGGCCACGGTGATCATCGGCGGCATCGCCGAAGGCATGATGTCGACCTGGATCCCGGTGCTCGCGGTCTGCCTCGGCACGTTGTTGAGTTTCGCGGTGATGGACGGATTCCAGGACTTGCTCGCCGGCCTCTACGGGGTCGGCATCGCCGCCGTCGGCATGCTCTCCACCCTCGGCCTGACCCTCGCCACCGATGCCTACGGCCCGATCGCCGACAATGCCGGCGGCAATGCCGAAATGAGCGAATTGCCGAAGGAGGTGCGCCAGCGCACCGATGCCCTTGATTCGCTGGGCAACACCACCGCGGCGATCGGAAAAGGATTCGCCATCGGCTCGGCCGCCCTCACCGCGTTGGCGCTGCTCGCCAGCTACATCGAGGAGGTCCGCATCGGCATCCACCGCGAAGCCGCCATCGAGTACGTCGCCCCGGCGGCGGGCGAGGCCCAACTGGTCGCCAGCATCGGTGCCGACTACAACAAGAAGTGGGCGATCTTCCTGCCCGGTGCAGCCATGGGCGACCGCGAAGAGGAGCAGTTCCACACCCTCAGCGCCTTCGAGGGTTCGGGCGAGAACGCGGTGCGGGTGGTCACGCCCGATGGCGTGACGGTGAGTCTGATCATCAACGAAATTGGCGAGAAGGTGAAGGAACGCACGATCCTCGCCGCCGACGGTGCGAGCATCATTCCGCGCAAGGCCAGCCTGAAGGATTACATGACCCTCTACGATGCCACCTTGATGAATCCGAAGGTCCTCGTCGGGGTGTTCATCGGCGTGCTCGCCGTGTTCGTGTTCAGCGCGATGACCATGAAGGCGGTCGGCCGTGCCGCGTTCGCCATGGTCCAGGAGGTGCGCCGCCAGTTCAAGGAGAAGCCCGGCATCATGGCCGGCACCGAACGTCCCGATTACGCCCGCTGCGTGGCCATCTCCACCGCCGGCGCCCAGCGCGAGATGCTGCTGCCCTCGATCCTCGCCATCGCCCTTCCGGTGGTCACCGGCCTCGTCCTGAATGTGGCCGGTGTGCTCGGCCTGCTGGTCGGCGGCCTGTGCGCCGGCTTCTCGGTGGCGGTGTTCATGGCCAATTCCGGCGGCGCGTGGGATAATGCCAAGAAGTTCATCGAGGCCGGTCACCTCGGCGGCAAGGGCTCGATGGCCCACAAGGCCGCCGTGGTCGGCGACACCGTGGGCGATCCGTTCAAGGACACCTGCGGTCCGTCGCTGAACATCCTGATCAAGCTGATGACCATGGTCAGCATCGTCTTTGCCGGCCTGATCGTGAAATACGCCCCGGCCATCGGCCACTGGTTGAACCTCGGGAACTGACAAGGAGCCGCACCATGAAGATCCACCTGTACCTGCTGTGCTACCAGGGCGAAGCGCTCGTCGCTTCCCACCTCGAACCCGAGGCCTTCGGCGCCTACATGGCGACCGGAACGCAGAAACACACCTCCGGCAACCTGATGTTCTTCGAACTGGATCCTGACGTGAAATCGGACTTCCTGAAGATCGACGCGGTGAAGGCGCAATGCCAGCCGCACCACGACGGTTCCCCCCGCCGCAGCAAGTACGCGAGCATCTACCGCGTGCTGGAACACCTGCCGCTCACCGCGTACCGCAACCTGCACCTGGTCACCCGCGACGGCCGCGTGCTCGCCCTGGCTCCGCAACCGTATGCCGCACCGGCGACGGCCGCGCCCGTCCACCTCTACACCGAACTGGCCCCGGTCTCCCCGCGCGTGGTGTCCTCGCTGGATCCGCAGGAATTCGTTCGCTTCATCACCAATCCCGCCAATCCGGTGAATGTGCCGCGCATCCTCTTCGCCGACTCGCTGATCGAACGCGAGGCGGATGGTTCGCTCGCCGGCTACCTGCCGTATGCCAACCCCGCCCATATCGTGGACTGCATCGAGTCGCTCGGTCGCGGGAAGGGGAAGATCACCAAGACCGTCGAACGCAATCCCGCGCTGATCGCGTTCTACCGGACGATCGGCCGCGGCTTTTTCCTCGGCGATCCGACGGGCGTCGTTTTCTACCCGTTCCCGTCGAAGGACGACCTCGAGGACCGGCACCACCTGTGGTGGCGGTCGGCGAGCCTGGATTGAACCCGGGTTCAGAAGTCGGAACCGCGGAGATCGCGGGTGCCGCAGAGGGGGGCGGGGAGATTGAACCGCGGATTTTGCCGAGGACGCAGAGGGGTCGGGGAAATTGAACCGCGGATTTCGCGAATGGCGCGGATGGGTCAGTGGATGTACCCGTTTTAGGTGCTTGGTCGTTTTGGATGATAAACATTCCCCCTTCTGCGAGCTCTGCGTTTTCTGCGGTTAAACCGCTGAAGGCGGAACCGGAAGGATGGAACCGCAGAGTTCGCGGAGGCCGCAGAGGGGAGAGGGGAGATGGAACCGCGGATATCGCGGAGGACGCGGATGGGGATGTGAGCGTTTGGTGTTTGGTTGTTTTAGGATGATAACGTTCCCCTTCTGCGATCTCTGCGATTTCTGCGGTTAAACCGCTGAAGGCGGAACCGGAAGGATGGAACCGCAGAGTTCGCCGAGGACGCAGAGGGGAGCGGGGAGATGGAACCGCGGATTTCGCGGATGGGGTGGTGAAGGCCGGCTGAACGGCCGTCAACGGTACAGGTCGGACAGCAACTGGTTGCCCATCGCCTGCATGCCATTCACGTGTTTGCAGGCCTCGAACACATCCTCCATCGCGAGCAGTTCCTCCAGCACGATGAAGCGCACCACGTGTTCGCTGCGTTCGGACATCACCAGCGTGATGGTGTCCTCCTCGAGTCGGATTGACGCGGCAATGTCGTCCTTGCGAATCTGGTGGTGATGGTGGTCCTCGTGCAGGGTATGCACGAAGAACTCCTCGCGGTGGAAGGCCTTGATGATCCGCGCATGCACGAACTCCGCGATATCCGGCGAGGGAAAGGTCATCGGATAGGTGCGCTCGTCCGCATCATCCCGTGTTGTTCCGTCGCGCACGCCGGATGAACCCTGAAAGGCTCGCACCAGCAACGGTGGCGCAATCAATGTGGTCAGCACGGTCATCATGATGGCCGTGCTGAAGATGCCGGCGTCAATGACCCCGGCGGAAAGACCCATGCCCGCGATGATCAGTGAAACCTCGCCGCGCGGCAGCATGCCGATGCCGATGCGCGCCGCACCGCGCAGATTGAATCCCGTCATGAGCGAAGGCAGGCCGCATCCGAACACCTTTGATGCCGTAGCCAGGGCCGTATAAGCCAAGCCGATGCCAAGCACGGCGGGTAGGAGGGTGACATCCACCAGCATGCCCATGATGCAGAAGAACACCGGCACCACCAGGTTGTAGAACCCCTTGAGTTGCTCCTGGAGGAATTGCGCGAGGTCGGTGGTCGAGAGCGAAAGCCCCATGATATAGGCCCCGATGATCATGGCCAGGCCGGACTTTTCGGACAGCGCGGCGAGCAGCAGGGCGAGACCGAAGGCGATGGTGGTGATCGCCGCCGGCGAGCGGAACGTCTTCAGCACCCCGGAAATGCGGCGGGCGAGCAGGATGCCCAACGCGGTGCAGACCAGCCAGAAGCCGAACGCCTTGATGGCGACCCAGCCGATTTCACCCCAGGCGATGGTCCCGCTGTCCGATCCATCGAGGTGTGCCATGCCGACCACCACCGCGAGCAATACGATGCCCAGCACATCGTCCAGCACCGCTGCGGCCATGATGGTTACGCCTTCCGGCGTGTCGGTCTTGCGCCGTTCGGCGAGAATGCGGGCGGTGATGCCGACCGAAGTTGCCGTCGAGATCACGCCGAGGAAGAGCGCTCCGGGATCCATCAGGTGTTCCGCGACTCCGAACCAGACCGCACACGCTGCGCCGAGGCCGAAGGAGAACACCACGCCTCCCACGCCGACCACGATGCCGGCGGTGGAGTACCGCAGGAACAGCTTCAGGTTGGTCTCGAGGCCGGCCATGAACAGCAACAGCACCGATGCGACCGTGGACAATCCGTAAAGGGGTGGGCTGATGTTGATGATCTCGCCGGTGGGCGGGAACAGCGCGGGCAGGCCGAACAGGGACCAACCGCCCAGGGCATAGGGGCCAATGACCATGCCGGCACCGAGTTCGCCGATCACATCGGGAAGTTTCAGGACGCGGCTGACCAGCAAGCCGCCGAGTTTGGCGGCAATCATGACGATGGCCAGTTGCAGGATGAACGTGGCCATCGCTGCGGTCATCGCACCCCCGTGGCCAGCGCCTGCCGCGGTGGCGAGGGGGATCTGGAAGTCAAACGTCACGCGTTATGGGTGATCATGCGCCTTTCGCCGGAACCTGCCAATCCCGTTTTGCGGAACGGAATGTTCAGGCTTCGCGGAGCAGGGCGCGGTAGCCTTCGCGGTAGGTCGGGTAGCGGAAGGTGTAGCCGCTGGCGACGAGTTGCGCGCTGTCGCAGCGTTTGTTGCCGGAGCGCCGGCCGGGGCGGTCGGCTGGATCCTTGCTCAACGGCAACGGGCCGGTGCCCAGTTGGTCGGCCAGCCAGGCCAGCACGTCGTTCCGGTCGGCCGGTTCGGTGTCGCTCGCGATGTAGCACGCCGAGGGCGTGTCCAGGTGCAGCACGTGCACCAGCGCCCCCGCGGCATCCGCGGCGTGGATCTGGTTCAGGAAGTGCGGCGGTGGTGGAATGCGCACCGCGCGGCCTTCGCGCACCTCGCGGATCAAACGGTGCCGCTCCGGGCCGTAGATGCCGGAGAGGCGCACGACGGCATGACGGCCGGTCAGGGCATCGACCAGCGCTTCGCCGCCGAGGTAGTACCGTGCCGGGGAACGGTCGCCGTCCACCGGCGATGCCTCGGTCACCCGGCCGCCGTCCGCTTCGGCAAAGACCCCGGTGGTGGACACCATCACGCAGCGACCGGGCGGTAACGCACGGCCATACAGGGTGTGGAGCAAACGCCCGTAGCCATCCACCAGCAGCGCCTGGTAGCGGTCGTCCGTATCGCGCCGCAAGCCGGCGGCCAGGATCACCGCATCGATGGCATCGGGCAGGTTAAGGCGGGTGCCGGCGGTCAGATCGCCCTGCACCCAGCGCAGGAAGGGAAGGGGATCGCCCGGCGAGCGGCGCAGCGCCCACACCGCATGGCCCTGGGCGTGCAGCAAGGCCGCGGCCCGCACCCCGACGTATCCGCATCCGGCAATCAACACATTCATGCCCGGACGATAATCCAGTCCAACCGGACGGGCAACCGGCGACTCGACCCGGCAGGACTTTTCTTGTCGCTCCGGCCGGGACTATCGTAGGATCGGAACGTCTTTGACGGAGGGGTGGCCGAGTGGTTTATGGCTACAGTCTTGAAAACTGTCGTGGGCGCAAGTCCACCGTGGGTTCGAATCCCACCCCCTCCGCCATTCGACGCGCTCCACTCCGTTCCGCTTGCTCATGGCGGGCCATCCGCGTCGAATGCCCTGAGCGAAGTCGAAGGGCGGGCTCAACACCAAAAACAGGGGCGCACGGTTTCCTTGACCGGTCAGGCGCACCGTACACAGACGCTCAAGCGGTAGAGGCCCCATCGGCTCGTCGCGAGATGCGACGGGGACATCCTTGACGAGTCCGCGAAGGGACGTTTCATCGTGTTTTGATCATTCCGATTGCTGTATTGGATTTACACGATCGATCCAGTATCCTGACACGGGAGGTGTTGGATGAACGTTGATTCTCGGGTCGGCTTTTCTTGTTGCTGCTGGATACAATCCAGTTGCCGTGTCTGTTTACTGCTGTTGCTGTGGTTTGGTGTTGCCATGTCGTCAGGCCTGGCCGCAACGATCGCCCTCGTTCGCGATCAAGGCACAACCGTTTCCGGTCAATCGGAATCGACCCTTCTGGCGATCATGGAGCTTATGGAGGTCGAGCTCGGGTGTTTTGGCGGCTATTCAATCGTTGAGCGACGAATGGTGGATGCGCTGATGGCCGAGCAGGGCATCACGGCGTCTCCTTTGTCCGGCGACATGGACACCCTATCGATGGGCCGGTTGATCAAGGCCGACTACGTGCTGATTGTTGGAATCGAGCAGCATCATCAGCAAACCCTGATACATGTGCGTGTCGTGGAGTCGGTGACGGGTGTGATCAAGGGCGTGGGCTCCGTAGGGATTCGTGATCGCACGGCTGATTCCGTCGCGGAGGAGCTGGCGCAAATCACGCACCAATCGATTCGAACCGGTGGCAACATGGCCGCAACCATCGCGGTTGCTCCATTTAATGCGCAAGCAGGATTCATGCGATCCCGTTTCCTTGAGGAGGCCTTGCCGGGCCTGTTGACCAGCGAATTGATAAACTTGGGTGGTCTGCGCGTGCTTCAGCGCTCCTCCATGCAGCAGCTGCTGGAGGAGATCGAATGGATGTATGGCGGTTTCATGGCCGGCATTGACCCCGCGGTGTTGCCGTCGCGCCAGTCAACCTTGATCCTCGCCGGTGATTTTCGCGAGAAGAACCAGGACAACATGGTGATGATCGAGGTCCAAACGACGCTGCGCGATGCCGATGGACGCGTCGTTCATGAAGGGTTGTACCTGGGTCCGATGACCAACCTGTTTCCGCTCGTCGGGCAGGTCTCCCGGGAGATCTCGTTGGTGGCCAGGAAGTTTGTCGGTGCCGATGTACATGAGGTCGCACGGAGGAGCGATCAGGGGGAAGAGGCCCGCTTGATGAACGAGGTGATGAATGCGTTGGCCAGGCTCGAAATGGTCAATCCCGTGACAAGAGGGCGGTATCGTTTTGAATACCCCGGAGAAACCATGTTTAACCGGGCGGTTGCCGTGGCCGCCATCCCTCCCGGGGCGCTCAATGACCATGTTGTTCGTGTCAGTGTCAATCGGCTGGAGCAGATTCTCTTCGTGAATCCGAACCACACGGGAGCGATGTATCTGTTGGGGTGTGTGCTGGGACTGGATGTCAAGCGCGGCCAGCAGGATCGGGCGATGGAGTTGCTCACGCAGGTCATCCGATTGGATCCTGAATCGGCATTCGCCACCCTGGCCGCACAGGCCCTTGCCCGGGTCAATTTTGATGCGTCGGGGGAACTTGTTTCCGGCCGCGAAGCTCAAGCCGCTCGGGCCTATGAAATGGCCGGGGCACATTTGGCGAACAATCCTGATCTTCGGGAGGCGGGCCGCTATCCCACGTACGCCATCACGTACTACGAGAAAGTTGGTGATCTTGCCTCCATCCGCAGGCTGCTGAGGGGGATGGCGCATGATATCAACACCAAGGGTTCGGCCTGGAACAGCGCTCGCATGGAGGCGTCATGGAATGTCGCCAAGTCCATGATACGGTTTGCGATGATGCAGGAGGCCTACGCCAGTGACATGCTGGCGGATTTGCAAGCTTGTATGGCCTCGACGGATCCTTATGCCGTGCATTTTGGCCAACTGGGGATGGCCTTTTACCACGAATCGAAGGGAGCCATGGCCGATGCCGCCGAGTGGTATGTGAAAGCTGCCCGGTCATTGGAGGGGCAGGATGGGGGCAGTGAGGTCCAGCGGAGGGAGTGGGTTCTGTTATCGGCAGCCCAACTCCAATTGGAATCGGGTGATCCGGCCGGCGCCATCACGATCCTGAAATCGATGCAGGTAGTGCCACGAAATTCGGACAACAACTATGCCAAACGCTCGCTGTTAATGGGTCAGGCCCTCGAACAGGTCGGTCGAAAGGATGACGCCGTATCCAGCTATATGGATGGGTTGAAGCGACATGCCTCGTCCAATTACAAATCAACCCTGATGGACCATGTTCAAGAACTAGGTGGAGTCCGATCGGAGCATGCCGGCGTTATTCGAGTTCGCGAAATCCTCGACAAAAATGGGCTTTCCATACCAGCCACCATGCTTGTCGCCGGTGATGGCGTGATCTGGGGCACCATCAGGAAAAAGCAGGTTGGCATGTTTGATCCTGCAACCGACGAATGGCGGACGTTCAACAAGACGTTTACCGACTGGATATGGGATCTGGAATACGATGAGAAAACACTGTGGGTCGGGCTGAAGAGTGGTGGATTGTGGAGCTATGACCCGTTGCTGGACCAGTGGAAGCACTGGTCCGTGTCCAATGGGCTGCCCAGCGATCGAATCATGGTGATGGCGGCAAGCAAGGGACGGCTGTATGCCTTGGTTGGCGAGCCCGGCGCGTGCGGCGTGGTTGAAGTTTCGCGAAGCGGAGATGTCCGGATTTTGGATGCAATGAATGCCCCGAAGGACGTGATGCGTAGCATCGTTGTTGATGAACCCTATATATGGTTCAAGACGGAGCTTTCGCGTGGAGCATACCGGCTGCATTCGGTTTCGGGGGAGTGGACGTATTTTAATAAAGCACCCGTTGGTAACTTGTTCGGTGGGCCCAGCGGTGTATGGATCTCGGCCAGGCGTCGGGAGCTCGCTCCGTTTGCCTTGGCTGATCGCCATCAGGAGAATCCCCAGGACTATGCTGCCGTATGGACAAAAGAGCCGGAAGATCCGTACTTGGTGCGTTTTGTAGTCGAGGATGGCTCGTACGTCTGGTTTGGAGGCACTCCGGTCGTTCAGATGGTTGACGGAGGGTTACACCGCTTTGACCGCGCAACCGGCGCATACATCCGGTTTGGTGTCGATCATGGAATGCCGTTTCAGTTTGCCAGTGATGGCGTTGATGATGCCGTTTTGATGAATGGGTCGTTGTGGATTACCAGGTGCTATGCAAACGGGTTGTATGAGGTTGCACCGGTTGTGCCGGCGAAATGAACGTGGCAAGGAAGGCTAGGCATTGCCTTCGGAGCGGCTTGCCCTCAAGCCGCTGGCGATACGTTCCGCAGCTCCAACCCTCCGTCCCTCACTCCATCTGCTCGAGTTCGCGGCCTTTGGTTTCCTTGACCAGGGTCAGGACGAACACGAAGGAGAGCGCCGCGCAGGCCGTATAGAAGGCGTAGGCTGCACCGAGGCCGAGGCCCTTGGAGAGGGGCGGGAAGGTCGTGGACACGATGAAGTTGGCCACCCACTGGGCCGAGGCGGCGACGGCGAGCGCGGCGGCGCGGATCCGGTTGTTGAACATCTCGCCGAGCAGGACCCAGACCACCGGCCCCCACGACGCACCGAAGAAGAAGATGTACAGGTTGGCCGCGATCAGGGCCGCCCACGCCGCGTTTCCTTCCAGCACCGGCGAGCCGGCGGCATCAAGCGGTGCCCCGGCGAACACCGTGGCCATCGTGCCGAGGGTCACCGCCATGCCGAGTGAACCGATGAGCAGCAGTGGCCGCCGGCCAAACCGGTCCACCGTGGCGATCGCCACCAGCGTGGTGAGGATGTTGGTCAACCCGGTCACCACGTTCAGGGCCAGGGCATGGTGCTCGGAGAATCCGACCGCCCGCCACAATGCGCTGCCGTAATAGAAGATGACGTTGATGCCAACGAACTGCTGGAAGGCGGACAGGCCGATGCCGATCCACACCACCGGCAATAGGCCCAGCTTGCCGCGCAGGTCGCGGAACGACGGCGGGGTGTCGCTGCGCAAACTCTGCCGGATCTCCTCGATCTTGTGATCGACATCCCCGCCCAGCACCCGCACCAGCACGGTCCGGGCCTCGTCGATCCGGCCGCGGGCCACCAGGTACCGCGGCGATTCCGGAATGCGCATCGCGGCGAGGCCGTACACGACCGCCGGGATCATCTCCATCCAGAACATCCACTTCCACGCGGTGAACCCGAACCAGAACGGCGCCTCGGCCGAGCCGGCCGCCCGCGCAATCGCGAAATTGCTGAGCAACGAGATGAAGATGCCGATCACGATGGCCAGTTGCTGCAGCGATCCGAGCCGTCCGCGCAGGTGCGCCGGCGACACCTCGGCGATGTAGGCCGGGGCGATCACGCTGGCCGCCCCGACCGCCATGCCGCCGACGATGCGCCAGAGGATGAAGTCCCAGATCGTCACCGGCAATCCCGACCCGAGGGCGCTGATGGTGAACAACACCGAGGCGGTCACCATGCAGCGGATCCGTCCGTACCGGTCGGCCAGCGGTCCGGCCGCGAAGGCCCCGACCGCCGAACCGAGCAGGGCCAGCGACACCGAAAGGCCGATGACCCACGGGGTGGCGTTGAAGGTCGTCTCCAGCGCGATGACCGCGCCGTTGATCACCGCCGTGTCGAAGCCGAAGAGGAACCCGCCCAGCGCGGCAGTGCCGGCGATCATCAGCAGGAACGGAAGGGACGGACCGGCGGTGGGCTTGCTCATGGGTACCTCGTCATGTCACGGCAGTATGATCCGGCACCGTCGCCTTGGCAAGATTCAGGAAGGCCGGGTGCGCTGTTCCAGGAAGATCCGGCAGCCGCGGCCCACCGAGCCCGCCACGTCGCGAAACGCCGCCGCCGCGGTGGATAGGCGCTGCCGCGCCCAGACCAGCTCCAGCGCGACCCGCATGGCGGGGGTGCGGATCCGACGGTACACGATCAGTTCGGTGTGAAAGGCAACCATCGACTCGGGCACGATGGAGACGCCCAGGCCGGCCGCCACATGGGCGAGGACCGACGGCATGTCGTTCGGCTCGAAGGCCGGCGAACAGGTGAACCCCGCTTCGCGGCAGGCCGCCGTGATGACATCGTACAACCCCGGGCCGTGCCGCCGCGGGAACAGGATGAACGGATCCGGTTGCAGGTCGCGCAGGTGGATCCAGCGGCGGCGGGCCAGCCGGTGGTCGTGCGGCAAGGCCGCCACCATCGGTTCCTCCAGGATCCGGGCATGGTGCATGTCGGGATGCAGGATCGGTGGCCGCATCAGGCCGATGTCGATCTCGCCCCGCTCCAGCGACTCCAATTGACGCGCGGGGATCATATCGTGCAACACGAGTTCAATGCCCGGGTGCGCGGCGCGGAACTGCCGCACCGCGCGCGGCAGCACCGTGTAGCCCGACGAGGTCACGAAGCCGATGACCAGCCGCCCGCGCGTGCCCGCTGCCGCCGCCCGTGCCATCTCCTCCGCCCGCCCCGCCTGCGCCAGCGTCGCCCGCGCCTCCGGCAGCAGCATGCGCCCCGCGTCGGTCAACTCCACGTGCCGCCGCGACCGGTTGAACAGGACCACCCCCAGTTCGCGCTCGAAGGCCTGGATTTGCTGGCTCAACGGCGGTTGGGCGATGTGCAGGCGCGCCGCGGCGCGTCCAAAATGAAGCTCCTCGGCCACGGCGACGAAGTAGCGGAGATGGCGCAGTTCCATGCGTCATATCTACTACCTATCACGATGATATAAAAGATATAATTTGTATATCACATGCGGCGTGGTACGGGTAGTTCCGTAACGAAAGGAACCGACCATGAAAACAACGACGTCTCATTCGATCCATGTGCGCAGGTCCGACGAGCGGGGCCGGGCCGACTTCGGCTGGCTGAAGAGCCGCCATACCTTCTCCTTCGGGGAATACTACGACCCGAAGTTCATGGGCTTCCGTTCCCTCCGCGTGATCAACGAGGACCGGGTGAGCGGCGGCGAGGGGTTTCCCACCCATCCGCACCGCGACATGGAGATCTTCAGCTACGTGCTTGACGGGGCCCTGGCCCACCGCGACAGCATGGGCAACCAGCGGGTCCTCGAACCGGGGCAGATCCAGTTGATGAGCGCCGGCCGCGGCGTGACCCACAGCGAATACAACGCGAGTGAAAAGGACACGCATTTCCTGCAGATCTGGATCCAGCCGCGCGAGCGCGGTCTGGTCCCGGGCTACACCGAGTGGCATCCGCAGCCCGCGCACGCGGACGCGGGGAAGGTGCTGGTCATCTCGCCGGACGGGCGTGACGGATCGGCGGTGATCCACCAGGACGCCGACGTGTTCCGCGTCCGCCTCGCCGGCGGCCAGGCGGTGGAGCATGCGCTGGGCGAAGGCCGTGGCCTGTGGCTGCAGGTCATGCGCGGGTCGGTCACGCTGGACGGGACAACCTTGTCCGCGGGCGATGGTGCGCAGACCGAGGCGGCGGGCGTGCACCGGATCGTCGCGCAGGGCGATGCCGAGGCGTTGTTGTTTGATCTGGCGTAACAGAAAACCAAAGAAGGAGCATGATCATGAAAAAAGCACAAGGTCTGGCCGGCGCGTTGCTCGGCCTGTTGTTCGTGGTGTTCGGGTTGAATTTCTTCCTGAGCTTCATCCCGATGCCGCCCCCGCCGCCGGAGGGGTCGCCGCCGGCGATGTTCTTCGGCGCGGTGTACGCCACCGGCTTCCTCGCCTTCGTCAAGGTGCTGGAGATCCTTGGCGGTGTCCTCGTCGCGGTGCCTCGCACCCGTCCGCTCGGCCTGCTGATCCTGGTGCCGATCATCGTGAACATCATCGCCTTCCACGTATTCATCACGGCGGGAGCCGGCGTGTTTGATCCGCCGGTGGTGCTGATCACCGTGCTCGCCGCCTTCCTGGTGTGGAGCCATCGGCGCGGCGTGGCCGCGCTGCTGGCCGATCGCGGATAACCGGGAGCGAACCATGCACGTCGCGCTGGTCCATTACCTGCCCCGCGGTGAACGGTCCCGCACCCGGCTTCTGCTCGAGGCGGCACGGGAGGCGTTGCCCGGCGGTTGGACCAGCGAGACGGACCTGGCGCGCCACACGCCGCCGTTGCTCGATGCCCGCACCGTCCCGCTGTACGAGCGGCGCAACTACCTCGGGCAGGCCTTGTCCGCGGAGGAGGCGGCCTTGCTTGCCCCGTTCGACCGCTATGCCGGGCAGGTCGAGGTGGCCGACCGGATCGTGCTGGCCTTCCCGATGTACAACTTTTCGCTGCCGGCGGCGGTGAAGGCCTGGCTGGATGCAGTGATGCAGAAGGGGCGGACCTGGACGACCGATGCATCCGGCTATCGGGGCTTGATGCAGGGCCGGGAGGCGCTGGTGATTGTAAGCGCAGGCGGGTGGTACCGTGGCGAACGCGCGATGTGGGACCACGCCACTCCGCTGCTTCGCCATGCGTTTTCCTTCATGGGGTTCGCCTCGTGCGAGACGGTGTTGGTCGAGGGTGTGAACGCGGATCCGGCCGGAGCGCCGGAACGTCTGGACGCGGGCCGGGCCGCGGTGGCACGCGTGGTCGGGGCGTGGCGCGAGGCGGCGACCTGCCGTTGTTGATCCGTCCATTTCTCCGTGGCATCGGCGTCCGGTGGTTGCTAGGATGCGCCGATGCCGTTTTCGTCCATACAGAAGCGAATCATCCTGGCGTTGTTCGTCGTTGCCTTCGCGTTGCGCCTGTTCGGGTTGTCCCACGACCTGCACCTTGATTCGGTCTACCATCCCGACACGCCGAAGCAGATGCGCGCGGTGCAGCAGTTCCTGCGCGGGGACTACCTCGTATTCCAGGGCCACTCCGACTACGACGGCTATCCCTACTTCAACAGCCACCTGGTCGAGTGGATCGTGCGCGGGGCGATGGCGGTGGAGTCCGGGTGGCGCACCTGGACCGGTTCCTGGGAGGGGCCGGTTGAACCTCCCTCGTATGTCAGCCTGTACTGGATCACCCGCGTCTGGAATGCCTTCCTGTCCGCCCTGTCGATCCCGCTCCTGGCGGCCATCGGCCGGTGGTTTCATCCCGCAGCGGGCTGGCTGGCCGCAGCGTTGATGGTGGTGTCGCCGCTCGACATCAGCGCGGCCCATTTCGCCTCGAACGATTCGGCGGTGGCATTCTTTTGCCTGGCCGCGCTGTGGTTCGGAATGCGCATCGCCGAGCGCGGGCAGTGGCGGGACCTTGCCGGCGGGGCGTTCTGCGTGGCGGCCGCGTTTTCCTCGAAGTACCATGGCGGCATGGCCTTCCTGCCGGTGCTGATCGGCCATGTCCTGTATTGCCGGAACCGCGGCGGCATCGTGTCGCGGCCGGCGATCCTGCGGTGGGTGTTCACCGGGCTGGTTGGACTTGCGGCGATCTTCCTGACCTCGCCCGCGCTGATCGTCAACCTCGATGCCCAGGTGGCTGCGGTGCTGCATTTCTTCCAGTACACGGCGAATTTCGCCCTGCCGGCCGCGTTCAAGGAATTGCCCGCCTACCAGCGGTTCTGGATCGGGATGGAGGAAAATGGTCCGGTTATCGCCGATGCCGTCGGTTGGCCGGTGCTGGTTTCCGCGTTGGCCGCATGGGCGCTGGTCCGTCGCGATCCACGGGTTCTTATGCTGGTGACCGTGCCGCTGTTGCACGTGGTGGTCGGCATGTCCGGGAAGCCGTTCCTGCACCAGGCGCACCACACCCCGATCACCGCCTACTTGTTACTGGCAGCGGTGCTGGTCTGGCTCAAGGTCTGGTCGGTGGGTCGGGGCGCCCGGTGGTTCGCTCGCCCTGCCATGATCATCGCGCTGGCATGGACGGCAGGCCAGTTGTCGATGTTGACGCTCAAGGAACTCGTATCGTTCCATGTCAGCGATACGCGCCGGGTGGCGGAATCCTGGATGCTGGATTCGGTGCCGGCCGGGGTGCAATGGCTGACCGGACGTTACACGATCATGCCGCCGCGCACGGACGCCGCGGTATGGCCGGTGGTCGCGATCGCGCAGTCGGGTGATGATCCGCGGATCCTGCCCGGCATGGTGGAGTGGACCCGCATCGGCCATGCACCCAACCGGTTCTCGAAATTCATCAACCGGACGATCCATATACACACCGTGGACAGTGAACACCTCACCCTTCCGGCGCGTGCTCCTTATCTGATGGCGTTTCCGGGTGGGCGGTCGGACCGTATGCTCTCGCTGGACGCGCCGTGGTTCGGACGGTCGGGGCGCGTGCGTGATGTGAACGCGCGCGAGCCGGTCCGCAGTTGGTTGGTCGGCACGAATGTGTTGGAACATGCGTGGCTGGTGGTGCAAACCGGAGACGAACCGGTGTCGCTGCGGGTCCGGTTTGGTGACGCATCCGCCACGCTGATGCTTCCGCCCGGTTCGGCCCGGGTGATCCCGGTGGAGACACCCCGGGCGCGTCGCCTGCCCGCTGACCCGTATTTCTACTACCGATGGTCCTGCGATGTAACCTGGGGGTGGGCGCGGGTGATGGTGTTGGATCGTGCCGATCTGCTGGCGTGGTGGGCCATGGAGCAGGGCGATGCAGGTTGGTTGGAACGCGCCGCGCCGACGGTGGCGGCTGATACGTTGGCTGGCGCGCTGTCCCGTGCGCTGTTGTCGCCGGTCGGTTCGGAGGAACGTGCCGCGCTGGACAATCAGCTGGCGGCCGTCCTCGGGGATGATGCGGCATGGCTCGCCGCGTTTGGCATGTCCGAAACATGGATGACGCGGATGCCCTACTGGGATGGTGACGGATCGGTCTGGTCACCCATCCGCTCGCCGGAAGCGGTCTCCGTTGACTGGTTGGCGGCGCTGCCACTGATGCCGCGTGGTGCGCTGACGCTTGAGGTGACGCCCGCTGGAGGGTTTGCCGGAGCGGAGGTGGTGATCACCGACCAGGCCGGTCGCTTGATCAAGCGCGGCATCATCGATGAACAGGGCCATTTCGCGCTCCCGCGCGGATATCCGGGCGAACCGATGACCGTTCGACTGGTTGATCGTGAAAAAGCGCCTGAAGCGGTGCGGGTGTTTCCCGATCCCCGCGGCATGGTGACCGGGTGGCGCGATGCGTTGGGCTTGCCATTCGGGGAGCGAATGGCGACCGACTTATCCCCGGCCTTGCCCATCGCCCGGTTTGACCACGGGATATCCTTGATGCGCGCGGCAGTGGAAACCATGCGGACTGTGCCGGGCGGTACGGTATCGATGGATATCCAATGGTGGGTTGACGATGCGCTTGTCCGCCCGGACCGGTATTCCGTGTGGATCCATGTGGTCGCGGCGGATGGGTCGGTCGTCGCGCAGCAGGATCGCGGCTTGTGGTACCACCTTGAACGGGCCGGGTCTGATCGACGGGAACCGGCGCGGCGTGAGGAAGTTCGTGTGCCGGATGAACTGGCTTTCGGTCGCTATGAGGTTCGGATGGGTGTCTGGATCCCCGCCCAGCGCAAACGGTTGAAAGTCGAATCCGGTGATGGTGTTCCGTCGGCCTCCCGCCGCCACGTCGTCATTGGTTTCATCGACGTGGTGGCTACTCCGTGATTGCTACGGTTCAAGCATCCGCCGTTTCACCCCGCCGCTGGATCATGCCGCTCCGGTGGGGCTTGAGTATGGCGCTGCTGGCTTATCTTGGGGTCACGATGGATTGGCAACCCTTGCGGGATTCGTGGGGATCATTCCGGCCCGGTCTGTATGCCCTCGGGATAACCGCCATGACCGGTTATGTCGTGTTGTCCGCGTGGGTCCTGTGGCGGTTGCTTCGCGCACGCGGTTCCGGGATGTCGCTCGGTGACCTGGTTCATTTCAGCCTGGTCAGTAGTTTTTTCGGGATCTTCCTGCCAGGGGGAGCCGGTGCGGACCTCGTCATGGGGCTGCGGTTATGTCGGAACGCGCAGGACCGTGCCGGCGTGGTCGCTGCCATCCTCTTCGCCCGGATCGCCGGGTTGGTTGCCATGGTTGCCGTCACCTTGCTGGTTACCTGGTTCGTTGACACGCCCTTCCGCGGTGTGGTTCCGGTGTGTGCCGCGATCGTTGCGGGTTTTGCCGCATTGGTCGCCTTGAACCAAAAGGGCGTGATTGATACGGCGCGTTCGACCTTGCCGGATCGCTTTCGCGATGCCCGGTTGGTGGGTGTGATGGAGCGACTGCTTGACGCCCTGCGGCAATTCAGCCGGATTCGATCCCTTCCTGCTCCTCTGATCGGGTTGGTAGGTATGGCTCTGGCCAGGGGAGGCATGGATTACCTGATGGCCCGGTCCTTCGGGGTGGAATTGCCATTCGCCTGGTACGTTGTCTTTTCCACAGCGGTGTCCCTCATCACCCTGCTGCCGGTTTCCATCGCGGGGATCGGTTTGAGGGAGGCATCGTACGGTGGGCTTTTTGCCCTGGCCGGCGCTGATCCATCGCTTGGTGTCGCGGTGTCGTTGCTTTCGTTCAGTTTGAGCTTGTGGGTGGCGGTAGCCGGTGGGATGCTTTATGCTGTTAGAGGATGGAATAACCATGTCACCAGATAAGCCGGTAATCGTTCCGGATGTATCGATTGTCATCGCCAACCACAACGGCGCGGATGCGCTGATGTTGACCATCCCATCCCTGATGAACCAGATTGGCGTCCATGTGCAGGAAATCCTGCTGGTGGATAACCAGTCCACCGATGACTCCATCGCGCGGGTAAGCCAGGCGTTTCCTTCCGTACGGATTGTATCGACCGGATCAAACCGCGGTCCGAATGTCGCGCGCCAGTTGGGAATCGACCAGGTGAATTCCCCGTTGGTGCTGGTCATGGACAATGACCTCGTGTTGTCTCCGGAGTACATCAGCAAGTTGGCGAACGTGTTTGAGCTGCATCCGGAAAGCGGCGCGGTCAGCGGCAAGATCCGCTACTACCACCAGCCGGATCAGGTCCAGTACAACGGGGTGGACATCCATTACATCGGCGAGATCCGCCTGCATGATCCGGCGGCGCGGGGAACGAGGCGTTGCACCACCGTGTCTGCCGGGGCGATGCTGGTCAGCCGCGAGGTGGTCCAGAGGCTCGGTGGCTTTGATCCCGATTACGTGTTCGGCTGGGAGGATGGAGACCTGGCCTACCGGATGTCCCTTGCCGGGAATCCCTGCTGGATTGTATCCGAAGCCAATGCGTTTCACCAGAGCAAGGTCCGCGGATTGAAGTGGGTGAAGCTTCAGGTGCGGAATCGCTGGTGGTTTCTGCGCAAAAACTACCATGCCCGGACTTTCTGGCTCGCGCTGCCGGCCATTCTGCTGTTCCAGGTCGCTGTGGGTATCCTGCTCGTGATCAAAGGTCACGGCCGGGAATTCCTGGCGGGCACGTGGGAAGGGTGGCGTAACGGTCGCACGTTGGCGCAAAAGCGGCAATCGGTGCAGCGTTGGCGGCGTGTCTCGGACCGGGACCTGCTGTGTGGTGACCGGTTTTATGTACCGCAAGAAGTGAACCGCAATCTGCTGGCCCGCGGACTTGCCAGTCTATTGTTTGCCGTCTTTTCGATCTATTGGCTGGCCATTCGACTGCTCATCCGCGTCCAGTTCGAATTGTTCACGCTTGTTGCCTGATGCGTGCAAGGGGCTCAGTAGATATCGCGATGGCGCAGGCGTCGGACTGCCTTTTCCGCGAGGATTGACCACAACGCGCGGCGACCGCGTCCCGGTAGCCGTTCAATGAAGTCATCCTTGATCCGGGCGATGCGGTACGGATCCGTGCCGGGTCGGTTGAGCGGTGTGCCGGTGATCGGGCCGTGGAAGTTGGTCCGGTAGCCAGCCTCTTCGCTGAGCCGACGGGCCAACGTGCCGCCCATCGCCCACGGGTAGGCGAGATGGCGGACCTCCCGCTGTAATTGACCCTCCAGCATCGAACGCGAGCGGATCAGGCTGTCCAGGATCGCCACCCGCTGTTCCTCGGCAGTCTCGAAGCCTCCGGCCGGTTGCGCGCCTTTTGCCGTGCGCCAGACCGACTCCAGTTCCGCACGCCAGCCGTCTTTGTGGAAAAACGCTGCTCCACCCTGCCGCGCCACATGTTCGATGCAGGCGCGGCGGATATCGTCACGGTCGATGAACTTCAGTGCATCCATCATGCGCGGGGCCATCGGGTACAGCGGCGCACCCCATTCCGCCAGGAGGGTGTCCTGGCCGTTCGTGCACACGCGGGGACGGTCGACCAGCAGGCCGTCGGTGAACAGGTCCTCGCGCCAGAAATCAAGCGGGGTCTCGCCGGTGAACATGCGCTCGTGCCAGAGGGTGTGCGACTGGAAGTCGATCACGCCGCTGTGGTGCATCGCGCGCACTTCCTCCCAGGTGCACCATGCCTTGCCGATGGCCGGCCGTTCGGCGGGACTGGCGTGAATCATGCCCGGCACGATGAAGTTCACCGCCCGCAATCCGTAGCGCTGGAGGATCGGGAAGGCAACCTCGTACAAGCTTCGTTCACCATCATCAAAGGTGAGCATGACCGAAGGGCCTTCAAGATCGGCTTCTCCGCGCAGGAAGCGCAGCAGGGTGTCGCAGTCGATGGTCCGGTAACCATTGTCGCGGAGGAAGCGGACCTGCCGCTCGAAGCGTCCCGGTTGCACGGCGTGCAGCATGAACACCACCACACCATCGAGACGTGCGGGGTCGGTCCGCCGCGCGGTCACGAAGTCCGGGTAGCAGTCGCCACGGTACTGCCGTGCCTCCATGCGGATCGCCTGCAGGTGGCGGTGAAGGTTCATGCCGGAGCGGAGTGGCCGCGCAGGGTCACCCAGCCATGGTCCACGTACCAGCGGGCCAGCGTGGGAATGCCGATCGCGTCGGGGACCTGGCAGGTATAATCCAGCATCGCATAGACCTTGCGGGTGTCGAAGCTGCGGTTCTTGGTAAAGAAGGCGACCCGGCGGCGGTGCAGCGGGGGATCGATGCCGAACGGTTTGCACAGCCATTCACAGACCCGGCCGGCCTCATACACCGGCCAGGCCGGGACACGGAAAACGCGGATCGATTGGCCATAGGCGGAGGCGATCAGGCGGGCCATCCGCTCCAGCGCGATCGGCTCCGGGCTGCCGCAGAGGAAAATTTCACCGAGGGCGTTCGGGTGTTGTCCCGCGTGGCGTGCCATGCCGGTGAAGTCGTCCACATGGATCAGGTGAATGCCATACCCGGCCGGGCCGAGCAGGGGAAGTACCGGTTTGGCGGCCATGCGGAAGAACTTCAGGAATCGTTTTTCGCCCGCGCCGTAGAGCGCACAGGGGCGCAACACGGTCAGGGGGAGCCCGCGCGAAGCCGCGAATCCGCGCACCCAGATTTCCGCCTCGTTTTTCGTGACCTGGTAATCATCCTCCGGCTGGATTGGCGCGTTCTCGTCGGCGCGTACCCCGAGCGGAATATGGCCGTGTACCCCGCAGGTTGATACGTGGACAAACCGTTGGAAGGCGGGTTGGGCAAGGGCGGCCTCGGCCAGGAGTTGCGTGCCGGTGATGTGCACGAGCTGGTTCATCTTCAGGGTGAGTCCGGCATGCCGGTAGGTCGTGGCCATGTGGAATACGTAGGCGACGCCCTCGGTGGCGGCGTTGACCGTGTCCGCATCGTAGATCTGTCCGGTGAACCAGGTGATGGGCAGATCGGCCAAGGCGCTCCGGTCGGATTGCGGTCGGGCAATCGCCCGGACGTCGGCGCCTTCAGCAACCAGGGCGCGACACAAAGCCTGCCCGGCAAATCCGGTGGCTCCGGTCACCAGCACCGGACGATTTCTATAGTCGGGCAAAAACATGATCCAACCTTACCGGTTTGGCCGGGTGCATCAATAAAACATTGCTGATCAGGTCACGGACGCGGGATCAACCAGCCTCGGTCGTGCAACTCCGCAGCGAGTCGTTCGCCGAGGACCTGGTGACCTTCGGGGCGGGGGTGCATGAAGTGGATGGCCCACTCCAGGGGATAGTCGTCGATCTTGATTCGTTGCCGGGTGTTGTAGGTCGGCAATCCGATCTCGGTGATCAGGCGGTGAATGCCATCGCCGAGGGGCCCGAAGACCAGCACATGGAATCCGTGCTGGTCGCTCAAGGTCTTCAGTTCGGTGAAGACCCGGCGAAGTCCCTCCGCTTCCGTTCCGCTTAGAATGTCCGCGCTGACGTTGCTCCGGTCCATGGTGCGGAGATCCTTGATCCGGGTGCCGCTGGCGATCTGGCGGAAGTCGTCGCGGCGGGTCAGCAGCATGTTCAGGAATGACACGTCGCGGCGGGCGAAATCCTCCTTTTCCAGCAGGAAGAACGGAAGTTGACCATCGTTTTCGCACCAGCCCACCACGACAATATCCGGGTCGTAGGCCAGTGCGCGATGCTTGAGGGTTTCCACCTCAAGCTGGGAATTGTAGCCGGGCACCGCGAAGTTCATGGCTTCGTAGGTCACCCCGTCCTGGCGGGCCTGCAGCGTCCGCTCCATGACGGCCAGGTAGTCACCGTCCTGGTCAACATCCCACCCGAACATGCCGGAGTCGCCCAAGCCGACAATCCGGACGGAGTGGGGGAGCCGCCCCACCGGGTAGTCAACCGAATCACGCAGGCCGATCCGGTTGGTGCGCAAGGCCCGGTTGCCAAACGGCAGGTCCAGATCCGGGCGCAATTGGTACACGATGGACGGATACGGGCTCGGTTCAACGATCAGGCCGAGCGGATGCGTGGTTCGAATATCCTTGGGTTGTTGTCGGTCAAGGTTGTTGAGCGTTTGCAGGGAATTGCCCTGCTGCCGAGCATGCATCACCATGCGCAAACAGACCTCGGCTGCCGCAAAAGAAAACGCGAAGCCGAACAAGGCCAGCATGGCTTTACCCAGCCGTGCCCGCCAGGCCGGCCAGCCCTCCCGGTATCCACGGCCAAACCAATGCCAGGCGGCCAGGAAAAGGAACCCGCCGGCCGCATGGGCATACGGATCCTCGGCATAGATAATGAACGCCCACGGCTCACCGCGCACGATCACTGCGGCGGCGAGGAAGAAGCAAGCCAGCGCTGCGAACAACAAGCCTGCGCGGAGAATACGGGCGGGAAATCCGCCCCACCTGCGATGGGCGAGGTCGGTCAGGCGGACAACAAGAGGGGGTGTGAATGAGGCTTCAGGATTCATGCGGAACGATCAGGATTTCTTCCTTGGACATGGCATTCGCGTGGCGGGACCTCCGAAAAATGGCCGTCAGTTTTTCCAGCAAGGCCCGTTCCCTGACCTCGGTTTTGGGAACCGAGTCCAGCAGGTCGCGCAAGCCGACCTCGATGATGGAGGAGGGGGTTCCCGGCGGAATGGAGATCAACGAACGGCCAGGCATCAACTCCAATAGACGAATACATTCCAATTGCCGCAAATAACGGTTGGGTTTCACCACGATCAATGCCCGGTTGCCACCCGCATCACAAATCTCCACATCCGGAGCCTCAGGCTTGGCCACACCACACGCCAGTTGTGCGGCCTTCGCAATCGCCCGCGCACGGTCCTGGTCGATCAAGGCCAGTTGTTCGATGGTGGAATCGGGCAAGGTGACGGTTACCGGCCGACTGGGCTCGGAAAACTTTCTTGGTCGCCCCCCCTTGGATCGGGTGCGACGATGATTCTTGGGCGATGAACTGTTGTTACTATGCATAAACGTGTGCGTGGT
Source organism: uncultured Verrucomicrobiota bacterium (assembly GCA_937872895.1). Taxonomy (GTDB): domain Bacteria; phylum Verrucomicrobiota; class Kiritimatiellia; order CAIVKH01; family CAIVKH01; genus CALMUP01. Next base: position 38,995 of record CALMUP010000051.1, on the reverse strand, counting down.
TTCTTTTATTACGTAATAAATTAGCGATATCAAACAAAAAGCTGTAAAATATGGCGTTGTATGCGCGCGCGCCCCCGTTTCTGCGGGATTACTTATTGCGTATGTCGTTGCTGGCGAGATACTAGTAAATACTGCTTGCATACATCGGGAAAGCTCCTAGTTTTGTGGCAAGGACGGATCGACTTGTTGGTTGTCGAAAGATATCATGAAGATTCTGGTTTTAGCCCCCCAACCTTTCTATCAGGAGCGCGGTACGCCGATTGCGGTGGACCTGATGGTCCGTTCCTTGTGCGAACGGGGTCACGACGTCCACCTGCTGGTGTTTCATGAGGGGCGTGATGTGGCGTATCCGGGCCTGACCCTTCACCGCATTCCGGCATGGCGGATGTTGAATGGGGTGCGGCCCGGGCTTTCCTTGAGAAAAGTGGGCTGCGACCTGTTGATGTTTTTCAAGGCTATTCGGTTGGTGCGCCGCCATCGTCCAGATGTGATTCATGCCGTGGAGGAGGCGGGTTTCATGGCGCTCGTGGTGCGGAAATTGTTTGGTATTCCGTACATCTACGACATGGATTCCTCGTTGCCCGACCAGATCGTCGAAAAATTCCCCTGGTTCAAGCCCATGCAATGGATTATGCGTGCCTTGATCCGTCCAGTGGTGTACCACGCGCTGCTGGTGGCCCCGGTGTGTGAAGCCTTGGCATCCTCCATCGCGCCATGCGAGCCGGCCCGCGTGGTGGTGCTGCGTGATGTCTCCCTGCTTGAGGATCAACGCAAGAAAAACACATCGGCATGAGTGACCCGGGCGGCATCGTTTTCATGTACATCGGGAATCTTGAGGCCTATCAAGGCATCGATCTCCTGCTGCAGGCCTTTGCCCTGCACCATTGTATCCGTCCTGCCGATCGTCTGGTTATCGTTGGAGGAATCCCGGCGGATGTGGCCAGGTACCGGGAAAAGGTCGGAGATCTTGGTTTGACGGCTTGGGTTGAATTGCGCGGCCATCAACCGGTGGACCGCATGGGCGAATTCTTTGCCGAGGCTGATGTGTTGGTCTCTCCCCGCATCAAGGGTACCAATACCCCGATGAAGATCTATTCGTACCTTGATGCGGAGAAACCGGTGCTGGCGACCGATCTGTTCACCCATACCCAGGTGTTGACCCCGGAGGTGTCGGTGCTGGTGAAGCCGGAGCCGACGGCCATGGCCGCGGGCATGCGCCGCCTGGCCGATTCGGCGGAGCTGCGTGCCCAACTGGCCAGATTAGGCAAGCAGCTGATGAGCGAACGGTACTCGCTGGACGCCTTCAAGCGCTCGCTTGATGAAATGTACACCTATGTGGAGTCAGCCGTGAAGTCGGGCGCGACGAAGTCCCAAAAGCGTTGACATGAGTGGCGCTGCATCACGCTGGCCTGTCGCGGTTGATCTGGTGGTGGTCGGGGGCGGCATCGCCGGGTCTTCCCTGGCTTCCCTGGCCGCGCGCAACGGGTTGTCCGTATTGCTGGTGGATCGCGGCGATATCGGCGGCGGAGTTTCCGCAAACAGCCTGAAGGTGATCCACGGTGGGCTGCGCTACCTGCAGCACCTCGATATCCGGCGCATGCGTGAATCCATCGCGGCGCGCTCGCTGCTGCTTCGGATCGCGCCCGACCTGGTCGTGCCACGCGCTTTCGCCATGCCATTGACCCGTTTCGGTACCCGCTCGCGGCCGGCCCTTACCCTGGCCCTCGCCCTGAATGAATGGATCAGTGCCGACCGGAACCGCGATGTGCGGGCTGATCGGCAACTCCCTGCCGCGCGCTTGATTGATCGAGTGGATATGGCCCACCTGTTTCCTGAAGTCATCCTTCCCTCCGGCCAGCGTGGTGGTGCGGTGTGGTACGACGCCGTGGCCGAGGATACCGAACGATTGACCCTTGCCTTCGCCCTCGATGCCCGCCGCCATGGTGCGTTCCTGGCCACCCATACCAACGTGACACGGCTGTTGACGAATGCCACAGGCTGCCGCGGGATAGCCCTCGTGGATCCATGTACGGGTGAGCAGGGCGAGGTGACGGCGCGCCATGTTGCGTGGGCTGCGGGTGCACCGTCGGCCGGGGCCGAGCAATGGCCCTCCGTTGCCGCGGCCGCCCCGGCCCGCTGGGTCCGCGCGGTCAATCTGGTGATCGACCGGCCATGGCCCGGACCCGTCGGACTCGCCGTGCCGGTGCGACGCCGCGATGGCGGATGGCGGAACCTCTTCTTCGTGCCGTGGCGGTCCGGGGTGATGGTCGGGACCTGGTACGATCCCGCAACGTCCGGTCTTGCGCGACCCGCCGTGGCGGAATCCGAGATCGAGGCATGGCTCGAGGATGTTCAGGGTGCCTTCGGAGGCGGTACACTCACCCGTTCCGATGTCGTGACCGTTCACGCCGGGTTGCTGCCCGCTTCCCGTTCGCGACCCGGCGAGCCATCCCGCGAGGTGGTCCTGCAGAGTGCCGGGGAGCACGCATGGCCCTCGGGATTCACCTTGGTGCAAACGGTCAAGTACACCACCGCGCCGATGGTGGCCCGGCGGGCCCTCGTGCGCATCGCTGCCGCGCTCGATGCCCCGGAACCGGTCGCCTGGTGGAACGAGCCGCTGCGCGATGCTACCAGAGCTGCGGAGCCGTGGACCCCTGCTTCGATCCGCCATGCCATCGAGAACGAGGAGGCGCGGAATCTGGAGGATATTGTATTCCGGCGCATCGGTAGCGGGGCGTTCCGGAGCCCGGCCCGTTCGGAGGTGGAAGCCATCGCCGCGATCGCTGCGCCGTTGTTCGGGTGGGATGCCGCTGCAACCGGCCGCGCCGTGGAGGCATGCCTTCGCGGAAGCGCCGAAACGGGGCGATAATCCCATCGACACCCCGGGAAAATTTGGCTAGGACGCTCGCATGACCACCGCCCGTAGAGCCTTGATTTCGTTCGCCCTTGCCCTCGTTGTGTGGGTTCTGTTCACCTGGCCGTTGCCGCGCCATATGCACCGGGCCATCGCCTATTCGTCCCAGCATTATCATGCGCCACCGATCTGCTCGATGACCCCCGGCGACCACCTCCAGTACCTCTACTACCTGGTCCTGGTGAAGGACATGGTGTTCGGCGAGACCCCGCTGTTCTACAACCTCTACGAGTTCAACACCGGCGACGACACGGCCCGGTACGAGCCCGATCCGTACTACATCCCCTTCGTGCTGGTCTTCTCGCTGTTTTCACCGGGGGCGCGCGATGCGCTCGGGTGGAACATGCTGCACCTGCTGACCACGTGGTGGTCCCTGTGGGCGACCTGGGCGTTGGCCCGCCGCTACACCGACCGCGAAAGCATCGCCGCGCTCGCCGCGACCCTGTCGCTCGCCCTCCCGTTCCGCTGGGCCAGCCTGCTTGGCGGCAGCACCATCGGCCCCGCCCTGATGTGGATCCCGCTGATCCTGCTCGGCCTCGACCGGGCGGTGCGCGAGGAACGGTTGCGCGGTGGCCTGCTCGCCGGCATGTCCCTGCTCATGGCGCTGTGGACCGACATGCATGCGTTCTTCTTCGGAGCGTTGGTCGTGCCCGGCTGGTGCCTGGTCGCCTTGCTCAAGCGAAGCTCGTTCCCGTGGCGCGAACCATCCGCCTACCTGCGCCTGGTCAAGGCCCTGATCCCGGTCCCGTTGTTCCTCGCCGGTGGCATCGGGCTGCGCCACCTCCACACCGTCCACCTCGTGGCCGAGAAAACCCGCACCTGGGACGAGGCCGCCCTGTTCTCCCCGTACCTGCACGGGTTGTTCAAGCTCGACGGCGGCGTGACCGGCCACATCTTCCTCGGCTACGGCTTGATCCTGCTGCTGATCGCCGGCCTCGCCCTCGCCCTGATGCGGTTGATCTTTCGCGAGGGTCCGGTTGAAGCGCAACGCGAGGCCCGGGTCTACACACTCCTGTTTGTCGGCCTGATCGGAATGATCCTGCTCGCCGCCGGCACCTTCGGGCCGATGGGCGGCAAGCTCTTCGATCTCGCCCGCGCCCACATGCCGTTCTACTCGAACATCCGGCAGTCCGCGAAGATCTTCTGCCTTGTGCCTCCGTTCATCGCGGTGATGATGGTGCTGGCCTGGAACTTCGCCGCCGCCTGGCCCGGTCGTTGGCTCCGGATGGCCTGGTTCGGCCTGGCTGCGTGGCTCGGGGTGGCCTGCTACCAGCACGTCGCCATCGCCATGACCTGGCTTGATCTCGAGCAGGGTGCCTACCAGGCCGTCGTCGACGATGCCACCGCCCACCAGCGCCGGCCCGGCGCGATCATGGTGCCGCTCTGGCCGGGGGACTCGCACTACAGTTCGGTGTACCAGATGCACGCCGTGCACTATCGGATCAGGATGGCCAACGGCTACAAGCCGATGTCGGCCTCGCAGTACCAGCGCGAGTTCTACGCCCCGTTCTCCTCGGTCAATCAGGGCGTGCTGACCGACGCGCAGATCGATGACCTGCTCGCGCGCGGCATCCCCTATATCCTCGTCCACCAGAACATCTATCCGGAAATGGTCAGCGCCGCCCCGGTGGGCCGAACCCTGGTCCGACTGATGGAACATCCTCGCATGGAATTTCTCGGGCGCGATGAGCGGGTCTGGGCCTTCCGCTTGTTGGCGCAACCCGAGCCGCGCGAGCCATTCAAGCCGGATTGGAACCTCGACTTCTCGGGGCGACGGTTGGAGGCTGAACGATTCGCTCCCGATCCGAAGGCGGTTCGAATTGAACAGGATGCCGGAGCTCGCGGGTATGTTGCCCTGGAAGCCGGACAGGTTGTGACCGGGCAAGCAGAACGGATTGCCCTGTCCCTGGATGCCGTGTGGAAGGTCCGGATGCGCGGCCATGGTACCGTGCGGATGTCGGAGCAGCCGGGTGGTTCGGTCTTCACCCGCGCCATCGGGGTTGATGCGTGGGAATGGTTTGATCTGCCCATTGCCGCGACCGCGCCGCTCGTGGAGTCGCAACCGCGCATCGAGGTGGTTGAGGGAACCATCGATGTCGACCTGTTCCTGCTGGTGGCCGGAACCATGCCGGCATGGACGCCGGATGTTCCGGTCGTCTGGACCGCCGCACGATTTTTCCACGCCGGATTCCTCGATTTTGACGATGAGTCGGTTACGCTGGAAGCTGGCACCGACCCGGCCGCTATCAGTTTGTACGGCCCGAAGTTGCCGCTGCCGCCCGGTCGCTACCAGGTTGTCATCGATGTTTCCTCCAACGCACCGGAAGGTACCCGGCTCGGTGTGATCAACCTCGAGGAGGATGATTTCACCGGTCGCGGTGTGGCCGTTGAGGTGCTGGCCGGAAGGCCGGCGCAAGGTGTCGTGGAACGTCGCGATGGGTTGCCCTTCCAGGTCGTATTCATCTATGACAGCACGGCTGATGTGCGCATCGAGCGCATAACCATGACCCGGCTGCCCTGAGCGTGTACCGCGTGGGTCGCGCATCACTCGGTGGTCGATGAATCCAACGGATACCGCGCGGCCGTCCGCTTCAGCCGTGCCCCCAGCTGCTCCTTGATCAACGCAGCCATGACCGGGCCGATGCCTGGTGCGGCGGCGATCGCCTCGACCGGGGCGCGGGCCAGCCGCAACACCGAGCCAAAGTGCTTGATCAGGACCTCCTTGCGCTTGGCGCCGATGCCCTCGATCTCATCGAGCACCGACTCGCGGATCTTCCGCGCCCGCAGCGTGCGGTGGTAGGCCAGGGAGAACCGGTGCGCCTCGTCGCGGAGGCGCTGCAGCACCTTCAACGCATCGGAGTCCATCGGCAACCGGATCGGTGGCGTGGCGAAATCGGTCGCGACATGGATCTCCTCGAACCGCTTGGCCAGTCCCGCCGTCGGCAAGCTGGTGATGCCCAGCGACGCCAGCGCCTCGCGCGCCGCCTTGAGCTGGGTCACGCCGCCATCGATCAACACGAGGTCGGGCAACGGCTTGTGTTCGTCCAGCAACCGCCGGTACCGGCGGCCCACCGCCTCGGCCATCATCGCCGGGTCGTCGATGCCCTCGACCGACTTGATCCGGTAGTGCCGGTACCGCTGGGGGTGGGGGACCCCGTTCACCGCCGCCACCATCGCCGACACCGCATGGGTTCCGGAAATGTTCGAATTGTCGAAGCACTCGATCAGCGCCGCCGGGCCGGGGAGTCCGAGGATCCGCTGCAGCTCCACCGTGCCGCGCCGCGCCTCCTCGGTGCGGATCTCCAGATCCTTCATGCCCTTGCTGAATTCGCGGATCGCCGACCACAAGGCCGAGCTCACATCGCGCAACACCGCCGCCCGCTCGAACTCCATCGCCGCAGAGGCCTCCTCCATCTCGCGCTTCAGCCGCTCCAGGTGGTCGCGCCGCTCGCCTTTCACCAGCGCCACCGCCTCCATCACCCGGGTGCGGTACGCCTCCGCGCTGATCCGGCCCATGCAGGGCGCGGAGCAAAACCGGATAACGTCGTTGTGGCAATGACGGTAATGCTCCTCGCCGGGCACGCGCGGCGGACACGAGCGCAGGCCGAATTCCTTCTCGAGGTATTCCACCACGCAACGCGCCGAACCGGGCCGCACAAACGGACCGAGGTAGATCGCCCCGTCGTTCTTCTTGATGCGGCAGGTCTCGAAACGGGGGAACGGATCCTCCGGATGCACCCGCAGCAAGAGGAACCGCTTGTCGTCCTTCAGCGCCTTGTTGTAGTGCGGCCGGAACTCCTTGATCATCCGGTTTTCCGTCACCAGCGCTTCCGCCTCGCTGCGCACCACCAGGTACTCGAAGTCGGCGATGCTCTTGATCAATCCGCGCAACTTCGGCTCCGCCTTGTGCAGGGTCGACGGCTGGAAGTAGGTGCGGACCCGGTTGCGCAGCGACGCCGCCTTGCCGACGTAGATGATCCGCCCGTTGCCGTCACGCATGAAATACACGCCCGGCTTGTCCGGCAAGCCCGCCAGTTTCTCCCGGATGCCTCCGGCTTTGGGTTCCTCGTCGCTCACATCCGTACGCTACCACGGCCACCATACCCTGCAACAGCCTGCTTCCCGATCCCGTTCGAGGCCGACCGATCATGGCAACTGCTTGTCCCGTACTGTGTTCCACGATTTTGAAAGAATCTGTAAAAAACTGCTCGACAAGCGGACTCTATAGAGCTATCTATTAAATCGCTTAACTAAATCGATCTTTGATCTTGATTGATTGAACATCGAGTTGTTCTTTGATGACCAATTTGTTCGAACCGAACATGACCGGGCCCCCCTCCCGGTCCGCCGTGCCGATCCCCCCCGATCCACGGCAACACCCCACGCCGGGCGGGAGCGCAAGCTCCCGCCCGGCTTCTTTTTATCCGGAAGCCGGGGTTCGTGCTTTCGGACAAACGGGAACTTGCCTAGGCTGAATCCATGAACATGGTACGGTTTGTCTGGGCGATGGCGGTTTTCGTGGGCGTGGGTGTGGCGCAGGCGCAGACGCCGCAGGATGACTGGACCGATGTGACGCGCGACGAGGTGGACACGGCCTTGTTGAGTCCGATGGGGCACCGTTTGCTGGATGACCCGAGGTTCAAGTGGCTTCATGCCCACACCGAGCATTTCGTAATCCACTACGAGCGGAAGATGTTTGCCGCGAAGGTCGCGCGGCAGGCCGAGTTCTTTTATGGCTTTATCGCCAAGGACCTGACCTCGGCGACCGATCAGATGAACGGGCGCAGCCATATTTTCATCTTCCGTGACGAGAAGGATTGGAAGCATTTCATCCAGACCTACGAGGTGAGCATCGAGTGGGCGTTCTCGATGGTCAACGGCATGGTCATGTACCTGCAGCAGGCCGACTCGACCGGTGATAGCGCGTCGGTGCTCGGCCATGAGATGACCCACCTGGTCTTCAACCGGTTCTATCCCGGCCGCATTCCGGTGTGGCTGAACGAAGGCACGGCCGAGTGGTACGGCGAATTCGCCTACTCGGCGTTCAAGGGGATCAAGAAGAGCAAGCGGCAGGTCTTCCGCCGCATCCCGACCGTCTATCCCGTCGAGTCGCTGCTCGGTATGACCACCTATCCGGCCGATCCGCGCGCCGTGCGGGCGTTCTACGACACCTCGAAATTCCTCGTTGGTTTCCTGCAGTTGAATTACCCGCCCGAGAAGTTCGAGCCGTTCCTCGCCGACATGTCGAAGGGCATGCCGGTCGAGCCCGCATTGGCCCAGCACTACGGAGTGGCCTCGCTGTCCGAGTTTGCCAAGGCATTTGAAAAGTTCGTGCGCTGACCATGCCGGAGGTCACGGTCAGTTCGACACCGGCGCCCGACGGCGTGCCGGACCACCTGAAGCCCGACCTGCTCGCCGAGCAGCGGGTCCGCCGCACCCTCGGCCTGTCGCTCATCGAGGGCAGTTTCACCCAGGTGTTCCTCGTCTGGACCTCGGGCAGCGTGCTGGCCGGCTTGATGCTCCATGCCGGCGCGACCCCGCAGCAACTCGCCGCCGTGGTGAGCATTCCGATGCTGATGCAGGTGTTGAATCCGGTGACCTCGTGGCTGGTGGCCAGCCTGAGTTCGCGCAAGCAGTTCATGATCGTGGCCGGCCTGCTCGGCCGCCTGGTCTGGCTGGTGCCGGTCCTGCTGCCGTTGTTCGCGGTGGACCCGGCGCGGGTGCCGGCGATCCTGATCGCCGTCGTGTGCTTCTCCTCCTTTTTCCAGAGCGGACTCGGTCCGGCCTGGGCCTCGTTGATGGCCGATGTGGTGCCGGATGCCTCGCGGGGCCGCTACTTCGGGCTGCGCAACGGATGGATGGGCATGGTCGGCATGGCCTCCGGTTTCGCCGCGGGCTGGTTCCTCGACCACACCCCCGCGCCGGCCAGTTTCCAGATGGTCCTGCTGATCGCGGTGGTGTTCGCCCTGATCGGGATCCGCCTCTACAGCTTCCATTACGAACCGAAGCTGGCCCGGCCGGAAAACGCCCTGCTGGCCACGATCGCCGAGCCCTTCCGCGACCGCAATTTCCGGCGGTTCCTGCTCTTCGCGGTATACTGGAACGCCTCGGTCATGCTGGCCGCACCCTTTGTCATCCCGTACTTCATTTCCCACCTGAAGATGAGTTTCACCCAGTTGGCGATCTGGACGGCGATCGCCTCGGTGGCGACGTTGATCATCGGTTCCTGGTGGGGGCGGGTGGCCGACCGGGTCGGCCACAAGCAGGTCCTGAAGGTGACGACCTTTCTCGCCGGTTCCGCGCATCCGGCCTGCTGGATCCTCGCCACGCCGGGTCATCTCGGGTTCATCTGGCTCAGCGGCCTGATGGATGCCTTGTCGTGGGGCGGCATCAACGCCGCGATGTTCAACCTCAGCGTGGTCACCGCGCCGCGCGCGAAGCGCATGATCTACCTGTCGGTCATCGGCGCGGTCACCGGGGTGGCCGGTTTTTGCGCGGGCCTGTTTTCGGGTGTGCTGCTCGACTGGTTGCTGCAGCACGAAACCTGGATCGGCTCGTTCCACTGGACCGGCTACCACAGCTTGTTCGCCCTGTCGGGCTTCCTGCGCATGCAGGCGTGGTGGCTGCTCGCGCCCGTGCAGGAGGCGAAATCCATCCCGGCCCGCGAGATCCTGCGCTGGCTGTGGATGCGCACCTGCAACCTGCTGCCGTGGCGCACGACGTGATCAGGCGGCGATGTCGCTCGGTCAGGGTAACCCGACGTCCGGCGTGAAGGAGGCCGACCAGCGGCCGATCTTCTCCATTTCCGGCACGCATTGCAGGAAGGCCTCGACGATAGCCGGGTCGAACTGTGATCCAGACTTGTCGCGGATTTCCGCGACGGCCTTCTCCATGCTCACCGAGTGCTTGTAGACGCGCGAGGAACGCATCGCGTCGTAGGCATCGATCACCGCGAAGATGCGGGCGCCCAGGCTGATCTCCTCGCCGGACAGCCCCTGGGGATACCCGCGTCCGTCCCAGCGTTCGTGGTGCGAGAGCACCAGCGCGGCGGCCGTTTTCAGGTAGGTACTGTTGGTGAGGAACCGGTGACCGATCACCGGGTGGCGGCGCATGACCTCCCACTCGTCCTCGGTGAGCTTGCCGGGCTTGAGCAGGATGCTGTCGGGAATGCCGATCTTGCCGATGTCGTGGAGCAGCGCGCCGCGGCCGATCTCCTCCAGCTGGCGGCCCTCGATGCCCATCGTGCGCGCGAGCACCAGGGTCAGGTCGCGCACCCGCACGCTGTGCTGTCCGGTCTCGAACTCGCGCGCGTCGAGCATCGCCACCATCGTCTCCAGCGTGAATTCGTAGGCGACCTTGATCTCGTCGAGCGCCTTGCTCAGTTCGGAGTTCTTGGCCCGCACCATCTCCTCCAGGTAGAGGTGGTAGCGCGCATTCTCTTTCTGCAGGGCGCGGTAGCGGAAGGCCCGTTCGATCTGCACCGCGAGGGTGCGCGGGGTCATCGGTTTCTGGATGAAATCAAAGGCGCCGTTGCGCAGGGCGAGGATGGCGTTGTCGGCAGTGACATTCCCGCTGATGACCAGGGTCACCATCAGCCGGTCGTGGCTGCGGCACCACAGCAGCAGTTCGTGGCCGTCGCCATCGGGCAGCGAGATGTCGCACAGGGTCAGGTCGATCTTGCCCGCCTCGCGCTCGAGGAGTTGTTGCGCCTCGTGGATGGTCCCGGCGGTGAGCACTTCGTACCCCTCTTCCTCGAGCATGCGTTGCAACATGATCTGGATGTACGGTTCATCATCCACCGCGAGGATGCGGCCCTTGCGCTCGGTGGCCGGTGGCGCGGCATCGGGTTCGAGCACGCTGCCGGCGGTCTCGGCGGTGCGGGAGACGGCGGCGTTCCACAGGTGGAACCGGTCGCGGCCGTCCTTCTTGGCCCGGTAGAGCGCCTGGTCGGCCAGGTCGATCAGGGCCGACTTCTCGATCGGATGGCGTTCCGGGTCGTGCACGGCGATGCCGATCGACGTGCTCAGGGTCAGCGGCTCCTTGTCGTTCAGGAACGTGCGGCCGCGCACCAGACCCAGCAGGCGGCTGGCCAGGTTGACCGCCTCCTGCGTGTCGGCGTGGGGGAGGATCAGCACGAACTCGTCGCCGCCGTAGCGGGCGACGATGTCGGACGTGCGCACCGTGGCGCGCAGGAACTCCCCGAACTCGCGGATGATCGCATCGCCACTCTGGTGGCCCCATAGGTCGTTGATGGACTTGAACTGGTCGATATCGAGCATCAGTACCGCCATCGGCTTGCGGTGGCGCGCGGCCAGGCTCCAGAACTTGGTCAGCTCCTCCTCCAGTTGCAACCGGTTGTAGAGCCCGGTGAGCGGATCGCGGGTGGCCAGGCGGCGGATCTCCGCGAAGGCGCCCAGCAGGGTGGAGAGGTGACCGGCAGCATGGTACAGCAGCGTCACCTGCGTTTCATCAAACGCGTCCGCTTCACACGAGGCGAGGGTGAGCAACCCATGCACTTCCTCGCCCATCATGACCGGTACCGCGACGATGCTGTCGAGGCCGCGACCGGATACCTCGGGATCCGGTCCGATGCGCTCGATGCGCAGGTTCCCGCTTTCCAGCGGATTCCCGGAAAGCACCCGGTAGCGCTCGACCATGTGGTCGCGCAACTGGTCGCCCGCCGCCGGGGGCAGTGGCGCCGTGGCTTTCAGGAGCAGGACGTTTTCGTCCTCTTCGATGGCGAGGATGCCGAGCATGTGGCAGGGCAACATCTGGGTGATGGTCTGGCCGAGGCTGGCCAGCGCGCCGGACAAGCTCCGGGCATGCAGCGTGTCGGACGTGATGTGGCGCATCATCGCCAACTGGTAGCGGATCAGCTGCTGGGGAACCCCCTGCGCGGCCCCGTCGCGCCGCGTCGCCGCCTCGGTCACCGCCTCGCCCAGCAACTTCATGTCCACCGGCTTGGTCAGCACCCGGCGCACTCCCACCTTGGCGGCGATGGCCTCGATCTGCTCGTCCACGAACCCGCTGTACAGCACCACGCCAAGCCAGGGCCAGATCTTGCGGGCCTCCTGCACGAAGGCCAGGCCGTCCATTTCCTGCATGCGGATATCCACCACCGCCGCATCAAATGTCGTGCGCAACAGCAGGTGCAACCCCTGCCGTCCGTTTGCCGCCGTCTCCACGACGCAACCCTGCTTGGTCAGGGCGAGTTTGATGATGCGCCGTACCGGCTCCTCGTCGTCAATGACCAGGACCCGGATCGGGCTGGTCGGAGCACCCGGTTGGACCGGGGGCGAGGCGGTTATAGAGCCTTGGCTCATGGCCATCCACTGTAGCCGACGGCGTCGAATTGCACAGGAAAATGTGTGCACACGGCGGATCCTGCGGATTCGCCATTGACGACCCCCGCGCTCACGGTAGATTAGCCGGATGCAACAACGCACCGCCAGCATCACCCGCACGACCCGTGAGACGCAGATCGCCCTCACCGTGAACCTCGACGGCTCCGGCCGGTCCTCGATCGAGACCGGCATCCCGTTCTTCAACCACATGCTGGAGCTGCTGGCCAAACACGGCCTGCTCGACCTGACCGTGAAGGCGACCGGCGACCTCGACGTGGATTACCACCACACCGTCGAGGACGTCGGCCTGGTGCTGGGCGAGGCGCTGGACAAGGCGCTGGGCGACCGAAAGGGCATTGCCCGCTACGGGTTCAGCCTGCTGCCCATGGACGAGGCCCTGTGCCAGGTCGCGATCGACCTCGGCGGCCGTCCGTACTTCGTGTACCGGCTCGCCAACAAGAAAAAGAAGATCCGCGATTTCGACGTGTTCCTGCTGAAGCATTTCTTCGAGTCGCTGGCCCGTACGGCGCGGATGAACCTGCACATCGACCAACCGTACGGCGAGGATGTCCACCACGTGTACGAGGCGATGTTCAAGGGAACGGCCCGGGCCCTCTACATGGCCTGCGCCCGCGACCCGCGCGTGAGCGGGGTGCCCTCGAGCAAGGGATTGGTATGACGATTGGAATCATTGATTACGGCATGGGAAACCTCGGCAGCGTCTCGAACGCCTGCCGCTTCCTGCAATTGCCGTCGCGCATCATCACCGCACCCGGCCAGATCGACGGGTGCGACGGCCTGATCCTGCCCGGTGTCGGCGCCTTCGGGGACTGCATGAAGCACCTCGCCGCCCACGGCTTCATCGACCCGGTGAAGGCGTGGATCGCCGCCGACCGCCCGTTCCTCGGCATCTGCCTCGGCCTCCAGGTCCTGTTCGCGTCGAGCGAGGAATCGCCCGGCGTGCCCGGCCTCGGTATCCTTCCCGGCACCGTGCGGAAGTTCAACCTGCCCGCCGCCTTCAAGGTTCCGCAGATCGGCTGGAACCGCGTGACCCAGACCCGACCCGGCAACCCGCTGTTCGCCGGCGTGGCCGACGGCACGCACTTCTATTTCGTGCACTCGTATTACGTGGCGTGCGATGAGGCCGCGCTGGTGTCGGGCACGACCGATTACGGGGCGGTCTATACCTCGGCCGTCACCCGCGGACGGCTCTCCGCCGTGCAGTTCCACCCGGAGAAAAGCCAGCAGGCCGGCCTGGCCCTGTTGCGCAACTTCGGCGAACAGCTCGAAACCCGGAAGGCGGTGGCGTGATGTCCTTCACGATTTTTCCCGCCATTGACCTGAAGGGTGGCCGCTGCGTACGCCTGCTCCAGGGCCGCGCCGACGCCGAAACCGTCTATGGCCACGACCCGGTCGAGATGGCCCGCCGCTGGGTGGAGGAGGGCGCAACCCACCTCCATGTCGTCGACCTCGATGGCGCATTCGCCGGTCACTCTGTCCAGCATGCGATCATCGGCCGGATCATCGCCGCCCTGTCCATTCCGGTGCAGGTCGGCGGCGGCATCCGCACCGATGAGGACATCCAGCGCCTGGTCGATCTCGGTGCCTCCCGCGTCATCCTCGGCACCCGCGCCTGGGCCGATCCGAACGGGCTTTCCGCCCTGACCGACCGGTTTGTCGATCAACTGGCCGTTGGCATCGACAGCCGCGACGGCAAGGTGCAGATCAAGGGCTGGACCGAGACGACCGATCTGACCACGCTCGACCTCGCCCGCAAGGCCGACGCCCTCGGCATCAAGACCCTGATCATCACCGATACCGCGACCGACGGCATGCTGCAGGGACCGAACCTCAAGGCGCTGAACGACGTCTGCCGCGCCGTCAATGCCGAGGTGATCGCCTCCGGTGGCGTGACCACCGCCGAGGATGTGAAGGCACTGGTTGGCCTCGGCCATCCGAATATGATCGGCGCGATCGTCGGAAAATCCCTCTATGAAGGACACGCCACGTTGCGTGCCCTGCAAGCCGCCGGGGCCTGAGTACACCCGGATCAGCGCGTTGGCGTGGCCGCCCGCGCCTCCCAGCGCTCGGACTTTCCGCGGTAGAACGGCTCGGGCGTAAAGGCGGCTTCAAATCCGCGGGTCATCCATAACACCAACGGCTGTCCTTCCGGAATCAGCATGGCCTCGTAGTCGGGAAACGCATCAAGCAGCTCGCGTCCCTTGTCCGGTCCGGCGATGTACAAGGCCTGGGCCAGGGCATACGCCTTGATCGTGAGTGGACCAATCACCACCGCCAACCGGTTGTCCGTTGCCGGCAAACCATTGCGCGGATCCATCACGATCGGTGCGCCGGGATTGCTCGCCGCGCTGTGCACCATGGCCAGGCTGGCCACATGGCTGAGGTCCACGACCCCGACCAGCGGATGCGCCGAAAGACCGCGGGCCATGATCGGAACGACGGGGGGCTGCTCGATCGGGAACCGCCCGTCGCGCCGGGCGAAATAGGGCAAGGTGGCCAGTACGGCAGCTTCACCGTGCTTGCGTCGCTCGACCATGGCCATGTCCAGGGCGTAGGCGAGGGCGTAATGACCCGGAGAAACCGCGACACCGGCCAGGGTTAGTGCCACCCCGCCATTTTCAGAGATCTCGATGTGTTTCATGCCCGACTTTTCCAGCGCGCGCAACCGCACCTGCTCGGTCGGAATGCCTACCTCCCATAAGGTGGCCAGTTGCCCGGTGGTGATATCGAAGATGCCGCCGGTCAACTCGTGGTAGTGGCGGGCCAGATCAAGGGCCCTGAACAAGGTCCGGGAAACCGGAAGCCGAACCGAGCCGCCGACGCGGTTGAATTTGGCCAGCTCCCCCTCGGCGTTCTGCGGGTCGAGCAGGGCGGTCACATCGCTCATGGTGCGCCCGATCACCGTTACCGCGTTGCCGAGGGCATCGCTATCGCTCCGCGCCACCTGCACCGTTCCCGTGTACCCGGCAACCACCAGCGGAGCGCTGGTCGTGACCGGACCACGGCAACCGACCGCAGCAACCAGCAGGGACAACAGAAGCGATGTGCGCCACAGGAATGTCCCTGCGTTACGCATCGTCAGCCCGGTAATAATACGCTTCGGTGAATACATGGTCCCTCGGCACCTGGCGTTCAGCCAGAATCTCCTGCATCTCGTAAATCATCTCGTTGGCTCCGCACAAGTAAAAGTGGCTGTTGGCCGGGAACCTCTCCCGCCTAGCCCATTCGGTAACCCGTCCGTGAAAGACCTCCGCCGCCTCCGGCTCGAGCGTGATGCACGGCTGGTAGTCGTGAACCGTGAACTCCTCGCGGTAGAACAGGTCCTCGGTGCGGCGGACGCCGTGCACGAGGGTCATGCGTATCCCCGGGAAGGAGCGCGCATAGGCCCGGAACGGTGCGACCCCGGTCCCGGTGGCGAAGAAAATCACCGGCCGCGCCGGATCACGCAGCACGAATTCACCGTACGGCCCCGATACCCCGATCCGGTCACCCGGCCGCAACGCGGCGAGCTGCGGTGTCAGCAATCCGCTGGGAATGAGCCGGAACAACACGGTCAGGTGTTCGTCGTGGATGCCCGAGCAGACCGTGTAGCTGCGGTCCTCGAAATGGTTCCGGCCGTGCAAGACCACCAACTGGCCGGGGACGAAATCAAGGCCCTCCCGCTCCAGCACCAACGCATACCCGGTGGAGGATAGCTGCTTCAGCGCCACCACCCGGGCCTCCCAGCGGCGCGGCGTGGTCACGCCGCCTCCCCGAACAGCCCGAGCAGCGCCTCGGCCCGGTCCGCCAGCAACCGCGCCCCGTGTTCGAGCAGCTCCGCACGCGGCCGGAACCCCCAGGTCACCCCGGCGGGAAACATGCCGGCCGCGTTCGCCGTCTGCATGTCCGTCGCCGTGTCGCCAACAAACACACACTGCTCCGGCGTGCGCAACATGCCGGCCGCCATGGCCAGCGCGGCCGTCGGGTCCGGCTTCTTCGGGACATCCTCCTTCTGCCCGGCCACGGCGATGAACGGGATGTCGGGAAAGAAATATTCCACGCACCGGCAGGTCACCGCATCCGGCTTGTTCGACAACACGCCGAGCGGAATGCCCCGAGCCACCAGGGCCTGCAACAGGGCGGGAATGCCCGGATACGGCCGCGTGTGTACCCGCCAGCTTTTCCCGTAATCCGCCCGGTAGGCGGCCAGGAACTCCGCCACCATGCGCTCATCCTGGCGGTCCGGCGGCAGGGCCCGCTGGACCAGCTGCCTGACGCCATCGCCGACGAAGTAATTGTACTTCTCCAGCGCATGGCCCGGGCACCCCATGGCCTCCAGCGTGCGGTTCATCGCCTCGCCGATGTCGCGCAACGAATCGATCAACGTCCCGTCCAGATCAAAGATCGCCGCCTGGTACCTCATTACCGCCATCCTTTCACCATCACGTGCCGGTCGCTGATCGCCCCGACCGACAGGTGGCCGAGGCCGGCCGCGCCGAGTTGCGCGGCGATTTCCTCGACGGTAAACGCGGCGAGCAGGGAGTTGAAGAAGTCGCGCTGCAGCACGGCCGGCTCGCTGCCCACGTGAAGCCGTTGCAGCGCCGCCGCCTGCTCGCGGCTGTCCGGCCGCATCAGGTCGATCACAAACACCGGGGCCCCCGGCCGTGTGCATGCGGCCACCGCGTTCCACAAGACCATCGGGTCGTGCAGGTGGTGCAGCAGGCTGTTGCTGATCGTCGCGTCGTAGTCGCGGCGCGGCGGCTGCTCCTGCGGCAACAGGACCTTGTGCAGGCGCACGTTGGCGAGGAAGTGCGGGTCGCGGGCGAACACGCACCGGCCCGCGGCGAGCATCGCCTCCGCGCCGTCGATCCCGTCGATCGACACCCTCGGGTAGGCCCGCGCGAACCGCACCGCGATGTCACCGGGCCCGCATCCGAGGTCGAGCACATGGCCCTCGCCGGACCAGCCGGGAAACGATGTGCGGAACAGCTCGATGAACCGGGCGTGGGGCGCCTCGAAATCGGCGCGCGCATAGGCCATCGCCTGCTCGGCCTCGTCCATCAATTCGGGTTCCGGTTCACGTTGCATCCTGCGATGTATAGGGACATCCGGCGCGCGGGTCAACGGGGCAACCGCACGGTCGATGCAGACCGTTTGTTTTTCCCGGACAGGTACGGTATGCTCACCCCCCATGAACCGGATCATCGAACAGCAGTTCCAGGTGAACTACCATTACCCCGTGGTGTTCACCCGCGATCTGACCGATCCGGCGAATCCCTCGTTGCGCGATGTGCTCCGTCGTGGCACGACCGGTCCGGAGCCGGTCCGGCTGGTCGCGGTGATCGATGCCGCCGTCGCCGCCGCCTTTCCCTCGCTGGGTGCGCGCCTCGGGGCCTACCTTCATCATCACCTGGCCGATGCTGAATTCAACCACGAACCCGTGGTTGTTCCCGGTGGCGAGGCCTTGAAATCGAACCGCCCGGCCGTGGAGGCGTTGATCCGCCGGTTCGCCGAAGCGCGCCTCGACCGCCACGCCTTCGTGCTGGCCATCGGGGGCGGCGCGGTCCTGGATGCGGTGGGTTATGCCGCCTCGCTGGTCCATCGCGGTGTACGGCTGGTTCGCGTGCCCACCACCGTGTTGGCGCAGAACGATGGCGGGGTGGGGGTTAAGACCGCGATCAACGATCCCGCCGGCAAGAACTACCTCGGCACCTTCGCTCCGCCCTTCGCCGTGATCAACGACCGCCACTTCCTCGCCACGCTCCCCGATACCGAGTGGCGCTCCGGGATCGCCGAGGCGTTCAAGGTGGCGATGATCAAGGATGCCGCGTTCTTCCACTGGCTCGTCGATCACGCCGCCGACCTCGCGGCCCGCGATGCCGATGCGATGGATAGCCTGATCTACCGCTGCGCCGCGCTGCACCTCCAGCATATCCGGGAAAGCGGCGATCCGTTCGAGTTCGGCCGGGCCCGTCCCCTCGATTTCGGCCACTGGTCCGCCCATCAACTGGAACGGATGACCGGATACCGCCTCGGCCACGGAGCCGCGGTGGCCATCGGCATCCAACTCGACACCGAGTATGCCGTCCGGATCGGCCGCCTGCCCGCGACCGCCGCCAACGCCCTGCACGACGCACTCGCCGCCGCCGGGTTTGCCTTGTGGGATGCCGCCCTGGCCCGCCGCCTGCCCGACGGACGCCTCGAGGTCCTGCTCGGCCTCGCCGCCTTCCGCGAGCATCTCGGGGGCGCCCTCTCGATCACCCTGCCCACCGCGATCGGGGCCTGCGCCGATGTCGCCGACATGGACGAGGCCCACCTCACCGCCGCCGTGGCCTCCCTGCAGCAGCGCGCCCTGGCCCGCGCCTCCTGAGTCCATGCAGCTCCGCCGCCAGCCGCCGGTCCACCTGACCTACTGCCTCAACATCGCCGCCGGCGAATCCTTCGCCGACCAGGTCCGCGCGGTCACCGCGTGGCAACCGCCCCGGCTTCCCGCCGGTCTCGGCCTGCGTCTGGGTGCGCAGGCCGCGGCCGAGGCCGCCTGCGGCGAAACCGCCGCCTCCTTTGCCCGGTGGTGTGCCGAACACGATCGGTATGTGTTCACGATCAACGGATTTCCCTACGGTCCGTTCCACGGCACCCCGGTCAAGGCCTCGGTGTACCGGCCCGACTGGACGCAACCGGAGCGCCTCGCCTACACCCGGCAGCTCGCCGACCTGCTCGCCCGCTGGATGCCTCCCGGCCGGATCGGCAGCATCTCCACCGTGCCACTGTGGTATGCGCCGGATGTTTCCGACGCATCCTCGGTGGAACAGGCCACCCTCCGGTCGATGCAGAACCTGATCGCCTGCGCGACGCACCTCGAGGAACTCGCCGACACCACCGGTGCAGACCTGGTCCTCGCCCTCGAACCGGAACCGTGGTGCGCGTTGGAAACGACCGAGCAAGCCCTGCACTTTTTCGAGCAATTGTTCGCCTCCGTGTCCGGTGCTGCACGCGACCGCGTGCAGCGGCGCATCGGGGTGTGCCTCGACACCTGCCATGCCGCCCTGGCGTTCGAGGATCCGCTCGATGCCCTGACCGCCTACCGGGCCGCCGGGGTGCGCGTGGCCAAGATCCAGCTCAGCGCCGCGCTGGTCGCGCCATCGCCCGCGGATGCCGCCGTGCGCCTGCGCCTCGCCCCGTTCGATGAACCCGTGTATTTCCACCAGACGGCAGCCCGCCGCGGGGACCGCGTGCTGCGGTGGCCCGACCTCGGCGTCGCGCTGGCCGATCCCGCGGCAGCCTCCTGCGATGCATGGCGTATCCATTACCACGTGCCGCTCGACTGGCCCGGTGACGCGCACCTCGGGTCCACCCGCGACACGATGACCCCCGCGTTCTGGCGCGCCCTCGCGGACGGTGCTTGCCCGCACCTCGAAGTCGAGACCTACACCTACGAGGTGCTTCCTCCCGGTCTCGCCGCACCTGACCGCGAAACCATGATGAACCGCGAACTCGCGTGGGTACTCGACCGGTTGAGCGCCGGTGCCCATTGACCCGCTTTCGTTCTTGCCGTACCGTGGCGGCAGGGCAGGGGACAACGACATGGAAAACGAATTTCTGTTGCGCAGCCGGACCATCGTCGCCGGTGAGGCGGTCATCGATGGCGCGATCCTGGTGCGTGGCGAAACCATCGCGGCGGTGATTCCCCGGGGCGAGGCGATGCCTCCCGTACCGGTCACCGATGTCGGTGATGCCTGGATCTTCCCCGGCCTGGTCGACACCCACGTCCACATCAACGAACCGGGCCGCACCGAGTGGGAAGGCTTCGCCACCGCCACCGCTGCCGCCGCCGCCGGAGGCATCACCACCCTCGTGGACATGCCGCTGAACAGCGATCCGGTCACCACCACCGTCGTGGCCCTGCGCGCCAAGCAGGCGGCCGCCGCCGGCAAGCTGGCCGTCGATGTCGGCTTCCACGCCGGCGTGGTGCCCGGCAATGACCACGACCTCCCGGCGCTGCTCGATGCCGGGGTGCTCGGCGCGAAGGCGTTTTTGGTGTATTCGGGCATTCCCGAATTTCCCGCCGCCGCGGCCCGCGACCTCGCCGTCGCGATGCCGCTGCTCGCCGCCCGCGGCATCCCGTTGCTCGCCCATGCCGAACTTGACGGCCCGGTGGACCTCCCGCCCGGACCCGGCACCTCGTACCGCCGTTACCTCGCCTCGCGCCCGTCGGCCTGGGAGGTCCACGCCATCGAGGTGTTGATCGACCTCTGCCGCGCCACCGGTTGTCCGGTCCATGTCGTCCACCTCGCCACCGCCGATGCGTTGCCGGTGCTCGCCGCCGCCCGCGCCGAGGGCCTGCCGGTCACCGTCGAGACCTGTCCGCACTACCTGCACTTCACCGCCGAGACCATTCCCGATGCCGATACGCGCTATAAATGCGCCCCGCCGATCCGCGAGGCCGCCCACCGCGAAGCCCTCTGGGCCGCGCTCGCCTCCGGGGCGATCGACCTGATCGCGTCCGACCACTCCCCGTGTCCGCCCGGCATGAAGGACCCCGAAGGCGGCGATTTCTTCAAGGCGTGGGGTGGCATCTCCTCCCTCCAGCTCGGCCTCCCAGTCATCCTCACCGAATGCCGGAACCGCGGCCTTCCCCCCGCGCGCATCGCCCGCTGGATGGCCGAGGCGCCCGCCCGCCTCGCCGGCCTCTATCCGCGCAAGGGCGTGATCGCCCCCGGCGCCGACGCCGACCTCGTGGTCGTGCATCCGGAGCAATCCTTCACCGTGCACGGACAGGACCTGCGCCACCGCCACAAGGTCACCCCTTACGACAACGAAACGCTTGTCGGCGTGATGCAAACGACGTATCTTCGCGGTCGTGTTGTGTACGACCAGCATCACCAAGACGTGTTGCGCGCCGGCCGTCTGCTGGCCCGCGCCTGAGCCGAGGCCTCGCCTCATTTCCCGGAGCATCCCATGAGCCATACCCCTTCATCCGCCGCCGCGTTTGCCGGTTTCATCGACCTCGCCTCCGAGAAGATCGGCGGCCGCGCCCTGTCGTGCAGCGACGAATTTTTTGCCGAGAAGGAAAACCTGCTCAAGGACGGACGCGGCGTGTTCATCGCCGACAAGTTCACCGAGCGCGGCAAGTGGATGGACGGGTGGGAGACCCGCCGCAAGCGCACGCCCGGCTACGACTGGTGCATCCTCCAGCTCGGCCTGCCCGGGGTGATCCACGGGCTCGACATCGACACCAACCACTTCCTCGGCAACAACCCCGCCTTTGCTTCGGTCGAGGCCGCGCTGGGCGCGGACGGGCCGTGGACGGAAATCCTGCCCCGTTCGCCGCTGAACCCCGGCGCGCAGAACCTCTTCGCCGTGGCCAACCGCCAACCCTGGACCCACCTGCGCCTGAACATCTATCCCGACGGCGGCGTCGCGCGCTTCCGCGTCTATGGCCAGGCCCACAAGGACTGGTCGGCGGTGAAACCCGGCGAGGTGATCGACCTCGCCGCCATCGCCAACGGCGGCCGCTCGGTCGCCTGCAGCGACATGTTCTTCAGCTCGATGCACAACCTGATCATGCCCGGCCGCGCCGCGAACATGGGCGATGGCTGGGAGACCAAACGCCGCCGCGGTCCCGGCTATGACTGGGTCATCGTCAAGCTCGGCCGCCCCGGCCTGCTCCGCGAGATCGAGGTCGACACCAACCACTTCAAGGGCAACTACCCCGACACCTGCACCATCGAGGGCTGCCTCGCCCCCGATACGAACATCGACCTGCTCACCTGGAACAGCATCACCTGGAGCGAGGTCCTGCCGCGCCAGAAACTGCAGGCCAGCCACCAGCACCTCTTCGCCGCCGAGCTGACCGGGCACGGTCCGTACTCGCACCTGAAACTGAACATCTTCCCCGATGGCGGCGTCAGCCGCCTGCGGGTGCGCGGCACCATCGCGCCGTGATGCCGGGACGTTTGCGCGCATGACCATCGACGAACTCAACCGCTTGTCCGCCGACGAAGCCGAGGTCCTGTTCCTCCGCTGCTGCGGCTGTCCCGGCTGGGCGAAGGCCATGGCCGCGGCACGGCCATACCGCGACCTCGCCGCCGTGCACGCGAATGCCCTGACCGCCTTCGCCGCGCTCGACGAGGCGGGATGGCTCGAAGCCTTCGCCGCGCACCCGCGCATCGGCGATGTCGAAAGCCTGCGCCGCAAGTACGCCGACACCAAGGCCTGGGCCTCCGGCGAACAATCCGGCGTGCAGGGCGCCCAAGAGGCGGTCATCCAGGGCCTCGCCCGCGGCAATACCGCCTACGAGCAGAAGTTCGGCTTCATCTTCATTGTCTGCGCCACCGGAAAAACCGCCGCCGAGATGCTTGCACTGCTCGAGGCGCGGTTGCCCAACGACCGTGCCCGGGAAATCACCAACGCCGCGCGCGAACAGGAGAAGATCACCGCCATCCGTATCGATAAATGGCTTACCGCCTGACGTATCCGAGGAACCACCATGAGTAAACGATCCGTACCCGAAGCCACCCTGAAACAGGTCATGAAGAACCTCCAGCAAGCGAACGACCGGTTTGCCGCCTGGTATCCCGGCGAATCACCGGCACGCCAACCGGTGCAGACCGTCTACGGCGGTGCCCACCTGTTCAAGGCCGAAGGCGCGGCCCGTCTGGGTGAAGTCGCCCTGCGCTGCCTCGACGAAAACGCCCCCGACTTCATCACCTTTGCGAAGGCCCTGCAGTTGCCCGGCCACGAGAAACTGCCCCGCAGTGCCGCTGCGGCAAAGAAGCTTGCTGCCGCCCTGGCCCGTTCGCCGGCCCGGGTCAAGGCCGCGCAGCCCGAGGTCTGGCTGCTGCATACCGTGTACCAGCGCGTGGTGGCCAAGTTGAAGCACGAGGCGGTCGAGGACTTCCGCATCGATTTCGAGGACGGCTACGGCAACCGGCCCGATGCCGAGGAGGACCGCCAGGCCGCCATCGCCGCGCAGGAAGTCGCCAAGGGCATGAAGGCCGGCACGCTGCCCCCGTTCATCGGCATCCGCATCAAGCCCTTCACCCAGGAGCTGAAGAAGCGGGCCATCGCCACCCTCGACATCTTCATCACCGAACTGGTCGCCCAAACCGGCGGCAAGCTCCCGGAGAACTTCGTCATCACCCTGCCCAAGGTCACCATGCCCGAACACATCACCGCGGCGGTGCGGTTGTTCGAGGCACTGGAGAAGAAGCTCAAGCTCCCCGCCGGTTCGCTCAAGTGCGAGCTGATGATCGAGACCACCCAATCGATCATCAACCACGAGGGTGAATGCAACGTCTCGCAACTGGTCAAGGCCGCCGAGGGCCGCTGCACCGGCGCGCACTTCGGCGTGTACGACTACACCGCCTCGTGCAGCATCACCGCCAACCACCAGCGGATGAACCACCTCGCCTGCGACTTCGCGCGGCACATGATGAAGGTGTCGTTGGCCGGCACCGGCATCTGGATCTCCGATGGCGCGACCAACATCATGCCGGTCGGCCCGCACCGCGCCGCCCCCGGCAAGGCCCTCACGAAAAAGCAGCGCGACGAGAACCGCGAGGTCGTCCACCGCGCCTGGCGCATCATGCTCGAGCATGTCAACCACTCGCTCGAGCAGGCCTACTACCAGGGCTGGGACCTGCATCCCGCGCAGTTCCCCATCCGGTATGCCGCCGTGTACTTCTTCTTCCTGCAGGGCCTCGATGCCGCCTCGCTGCGCCTCAAGACCTTCATCGAGAAGGCCGCGCAAGCCACGCTGATCGGCGATGTGTTCGACGACGCGGCGACCGGCCAGGGCCTGCTCAACTACTTCCTGCGCGGCATCAACTGCGGCGCGATCACCGAGGAGGAGGCGCAACAGACCGGCCTGACCCTCGACGAACTGCACGCCCGCTCGTTCGTGAAGATCCTGGAAACCCGGAGGATGCGTTGATGAAACGGTCACCCATCACCACCCACGTCCTCGACACCGCCCTCGGCCAGCCCGCCTCGGGTGTGCCGGTGCGGCTCTATGTCGAGGAGGCGACCGACCGCTGGATCATCCTCGCCACCGGGATCACCAACGACGACGGACGCGTCGCCGACCTGCTGCCGATCGATCATGCCGTGAAGCCCGGCCGGTACCGGATGCGGTTCAACACCGGCGACTACTTCGCCCAGCACGACACCAGTGGATTTTATCCCTACGTCGATGTGGTCTTCCAGATCACCGACCCGGCCCCGCATTACCACATCCCGCTGCTGCTCAGTCCCTACGGCTACTCGACCTACCGCGGCAGTTGACCGGTCGCAGTGCCGGCGGTACGCGGCCCGGATGGATCAGCGCGGATCCTTGATCGCCACGAGGTAGGCCAGCCAGCCGTCCTCGTTCTCGTAGTGTTTCCGCTGGCGCCAGCGGCTGTCGGACTCGCCCATGTCGTCGAAGCCGTGGGTATAGATCTCGACCCGGTCGAAGCCGGCTTCGAGCAGCAGTTCGCGCAGTTCGGGCAGGCTCCACAACCGCCAGTGGTAGGTGAAGGCGCGGTCGAGGCGCGAGCCGTCCTTCAGTTCGAAGTGGATGTGGCAGGTCAGGTGGTGGGTCAGCACGTCGAAGTGGGCGTGTTCCCATTCGTAGATGTAGGGCGGCAGCGGGTGGCCGTCGGGATCATGGCCGTCCGGGATGCTCCGGGTATCCTTGGTGGTGGTCATCGAGGCCAGGCCGCCGAAGGCGTCGAGGAAGAGCAGGCCGTCGGATTTCAGGGAGCGCCGGGCCGAGGTGAAGTAGGCGCGGAGGGATTCGCGGGTGCGGAACAGGAAATAGGAGAAGTTGAAGGCGCAGACCGCGTCGGCGGCCGGACGGTGCACGGCCAGGACGTCGTCGCGGAGGAGTTTCAGCCGCAGTCCGGCTTCGCCGGTGCGGTGGACATGGTGGCGCAGGCCCCAGTCCAGCGGTTCCGGATCGATGTCCACGCCGAGGGCGTGGTGGGAGGGGTTCATCGACACGAAGCGGGCGGCCAGTTTCGCGGTGCCGCAGAAGTCCTCGCGCAGGAAGGCGAGGGGTCGGCCGCGGTGGCGGGCATAGATGCGCCGCATGAACCGGATGTCGTCATCCACCTCCTGCACGGCTGCTTCGTAGAGCAGGTGCTTGTCGCGGCAGAGGGGCGGGGCGGGGCGTCGGGACGTCGGTCGTGTTCGGCTCATGGCCGCTAGTTGTAGCCACACCCGCCCCCGCTTGTCACCACCGGATATCGGATCGGCGCCTGGCGGGGGGAGCAGGAGGCGACGAAGCGGGTCGGTGAAGAGTCGTCTGTCGCGCGGTCATGCCGTAAGCCCGCACGGGAGAGCGCGCGTAATCGCAACACCTGATCAGATCAGAGTCATCCCACAGGTTTGGCTGCGGAATGAGATGATTCCCTGCGGATGATACCTGGATTCTTCGGGCCGCGAAACGACCGCCGGATTCACCGCGCTTTCGGCGTTGGAGCAGCGGGGGCGGACATGAGTCCAGCCCCCGCTACTCCGCCTTGAAATCACGGCAAATCCGGCGGTCGTTTCGCTATGTTTGCTCCGCAAAAATACCCGAAGAATCCAGGTGTTTACGCATCGGCATCGCTGCGCTCGCCGATAAAGGCGGGGATCATCATCTTTCGTTTGTACGGTTTCGACATCGGAGGACGGCTCCGTTATCAGGATTCGGGTTTGGGCATCCTTCTTGCAGTGTAGGCCGAACCGGCTTGACCCGGAAACTACTTCGCCCTAGCGTGACGAGCATCCGGGTGTGCCTGACAAGGAGGTCGAGGATGCCAACGCAAAACCCAAGGTCGCGAACCCTTCCGCCCCAAGCGGCCGAGTACCCGTACCATCCAGCCACGCCGCAAGACCAACCCGCCCCATCCATCACGCGTGTTGACGTACGATCCAGACTCCCATTTCCGCGCTATGCGTCAGTATTTTCCTGCAACTGCTTGATTATCAACAAAGCCACAAACGCATGTCACCGCCCGGTGCTTTGCTGTGCGTGACGGCTATTTCGATGTTGGGCATAAGACGACACAGAGGCACACAGACACAACATGGCCAAAAACAGTTACAACTACAGCGTGTTTATAAACTGTCCGATCGATGACAGCTACACGCCGCGACTCCGCGCCATGATATTCTCGATACTTCGCTGTGGCTTTACGGCACGCTCTGCACTTGAAGAAAGCGATTCTAGCGAGATACGTCTAAACAAGATATTCCGAATCATAACGGAATGCAGATATGGCATTCACGATCTCTCACGCACACAGCTCGATCGCAAGAGTCGCCTGCCACGATTCAACATGCCCCTTGAACTCGGTATCTTTTTGGCAGCAAAGTATTATGGCCGTGAAGAACACGACCGCAAGCGATGCATCATTTTTGAGGCCAAAGCACATACCTATGAGAAATTTATATCAGATATCAAGGGACAGGACATTAGCGCTCATAATAACAGTCCAGAAAAGATTGTGAAGATGATCCGAGACTGGCTAGCCACATGTTCGCCAAAAGCAACAATTATTGGCGGGAATGCAGTATGGCGGGATTACGGCTTGTTCAGCACTTGGCTACCAAAACAGTGCCGCAAGAAACGGCTGACATTGTCCACCCTTATTTTCGGAGACTACATTAATCTGATCTACGAATGGATAGAATCACGGTCCTGATGCCAGGACCAGTCACAGCAAGGAGAAATATCATGGCGAAGTACAATCGAAACAGTGGTAAGGAATGGACGAAGTCCGATGTGTTGCAACTCCGCAAACTTGCCAAAGAGAACACACCGACAAGAGTGATTGGTCTTAAGCTCGGAAGAACGGAGGATTCCGTGAGGAGCAAAGCCTCTGACAACAACATCTCGCTGAAGCCAACAAATCAGAGTCCATACGGAAAGAAGAAATAGAGTGCTCGACATAGTCCTCGATGGGTCGGTCGTTCGCCAATCGACTTGATCTAAACTCAATCGACAGCGACCTGACAACAGATGAATTCTACATTTATCACATTTCCCTGCCCAAATTGTTGTCATGAAATGTTCGCCAATCACAATTTCATTGGGCGCAGCATATGGTGCTCTTGCTGCGGCAACTCAACGCAAGTGCCACCCAGTTCAATCCCATACACTCGTGACCAAGAAAAGAAACGCGATGCGTATCGAAAGAGCAGACAATCAGATAGCCGTTCAGATTCAGATTCCAACTCATCTCAAGATTACGGTCGCTCGGGGAGCAGCTCTGAGTCCGGTAAATCCGACAGTCGCAGCAAAGACAATGATAGCGAATATCGGCAAAGCACCGCAGCTCCCAAAGACGATAAGTATTATGGGACTATCCTAGGGCTTAAAGGAACCGTAACGTTCTCGGACGTACAGAGGATCTACAAACAGCTAGTACTCCAATATCACCCCGATCGAGTAAGCCATCTCGGCCCGAAGCTGCGATTAGTGGCAGAACAGGAAATGAAAGAAATAAATGCCGCGTATCAGCACTTCAAAAGCAAATACGGAAAAGTAGAATAGCCCAACATGTCCCTAGAGTGGACGGGGTACCGCAGCGGTCCCCCGCCACTCAGGGTGGTCGCTGGAGCGCATATGAGAGGAGTATCGCATGGCATTGACGGCATTACTTAATCTCTTCAAGGAGCAACTGGAGAACGAGTCCTCGCTTCTTGCCAAGTCCTGTGGGCTAGAGAAGCGCGGAGACTACCTCATCTACTGGTACTTCTCGAAACTGAAGAACATGGGTCCGGCGGAGATCGAGGAGATTGTGTGCGACGATGGCGGCGACCTCGGCATCGATGCTTTGCGGATCGACCCCGATAACTATGTACACTTCTACCAGTTTAAGAACCCCGCCAACGCGGAAGCGGGCTTCCCAGGGGGAGATGTCGACAAGATCATATCCGGACTTCACCTAATCTTGAGGCGTGAGCATAAGGCGGTGGCAAATGGAGCGCTTAACGAGATGATAGAGCAGATCTACCAAATCGTACCGTCAGGGTACCGTATACACCTTGTCACGAGCGGGGCCGCTCTTGCCGATGAGCCTGTCCAGAAGTTGAATGCATTCGTGAAGGGGCTTGGCGGGCCGACCGAGGACTTCATCACGTGGTCTGTCGTAGACCTAAAGGCGCTGCAGGACGAGTTCTACCAGAAGAACCTGCCGACGATTGATGGGTCGATTGTTTTCGTCCTTGATCGGCAGCCGCCATATCAGATCCGGTCAGCAAACCATGACAGCTACATTCTTCATGCAAAGGGCACGGCTTTGGCCGATCTCTATCGTCAACACGGCGAGCAACTTCTACAGCAGAACATCCGTGTCTATCAGGGTGACAAGACGACAAATGCCAGCATCCGGCAGACGTGTACCGGGGACGACTCACCCAACTTCTTTCATTTCAACAATGGCGTCACGTTTCTTTGTGTAGATGCTAAGTGGGACCAGTTTGTCGGGCGACTCACACTTGAGCACGCTCAGGTTGTCAACGGCGGCCAGACGTTAAGGGTGTTGGCAAGGGCGCAGGGGGACGGTGTCTTGCGTCCCGAGACAATTGTCCCTGTGCGGGTCATTACGTCGCAGGGAGACAAGGAGTTCGCAAGCAACGTTGCCGTAAACCTGAACAACCAGAATCGAGTGGAAAGCAGTTTTCTTCGGTCGAACAACCCGAGGGTCGTCCAGCTTGCTCACTCCTTGCTCACTCTCGGATGGTTTCTTGAGAGAAGGCAGGACGAGGTTCTGTCGCTGTCTGATCGAGAGAGGACCGTGATCGAACAGAAACTCGGTGGCCCTGGTCTTCTCAAGGACCGTGTGATACCACTCAAGGAAGGCACCCAGGCATACGTAACTACGTTCAGAAGACTGCCGGAGCTCGCGAAGAAGAACCCTCAGAGAATGTTTCAAGGTCCCGACGATGGAGGCTTCTTTGATCGCATCTTTAACGACGAACTGACGTCGCGCGACTTTGTTGCATCCTACCGAATAAAGTCCGTCGTGGAAACGTATGTGCAGCAGTTCGCATCGCTGAAGCGGCGCAAACTCCGACTCGCAGACTGGCGTGAGGACTATGCGCGTCTGTTGGGTAATCGACTCGTGTCGTCCTACGGGGATGTGATTGACCAGGTCATTCCGCAGTGTTCCGTGTTCTTGACTGCTGCCGTATTTGAGTTCTGTCACCGCATCAGGGGGCGTGTCGTCGACGAACTCGTGAGCGATCTGGAGTCTGGTCGCGTTGAAATACTGGGCGAGCTGCTGTGCCACATGCTCGACTACGCCAAAGCAAACCCGGGGTCCGCCGCAAAGAGTTGGCCGACCCTGCTCAAGAGCCAACCATTCTTTGAGAACGTCGCAAGCTACTTGCGGGGATTGGGGATGCGGTAGCCACAGAATGCTCAGGGTAATAGACGGTCAGCTTCGCCCTCCTTTATAATGCATATACTACCAGTTCATATCTTGATTATGTTGCAAGTGTATCCAAACTCAAAAAAGGTAATATGCGATGATCGGCAAATCCTTTAGTCTAGTACTTTCTTTTTCATTACTAGTTTCTGGTTGTGTTAGTTATGCACCAGCGATTCGAGATGCTAAACCGCTTCAGGCCGGCGAGGGGGTTGTTTACGGTCGTTTCAAACAACTGCCAGCATTTAATTCGCTTCAACTTGGCTTAGTATTGAAAAGTGAAAATACCGGAAAAGATTATATAATTAAGTTCAGCAAGCATAGACCACTTGTTGCAATTTCTGTGCCGCCGGGAAATTATAGCATCAATAAGTTGATTTGTGCTACTGGTGAAGGTTTTAAGTCTCATTATATTGCAACATCCGCAAGTTTGTGTTTTACTGTTATGCCCGGTCACGCATACTACGTTGGAGATTATCTTGGCGAAACTAGCAGTGAAGTTGACGGAACATTTGTTAATTACAAGTGGAGTCTTGTTTCCAAAAAAAATAATTTTATGGAATCAACCAAGGAAATGCGATCTTATTACCCATTTCTGGATAATACTATAATACATGATGCGTTCGAAAACGCCGATATTTTATCAATGGAGTACGTCCAATGAAACGGGTAAACGACGGTCACCATCGCCATCCTCATGACCTCCAGCGTATTATCTTCAAGCCGTGGTCAATTTTCACTCTTAGCTGCAATTTCTATAGCTAATCAGGTATGCGGCGAATGATTATTGGAAAGTCGGCAGTAAACGATGATCACCATCGGCAAGTTCCAAACAACATGAAATGTTGCTGCGAAATCGAGAATACATGAAATGCGTCTGACAGATATTTTATGATACTTTACAAATACTGTGGTCCTTTCGGCATAAGTGCACTTGCAAACAATTGCCTAAAAGCGTCGCCATTCTCAGAGCTGAATGACCCCTTTGAATACTGCCCTCGGTCAAATACGGAGGAGCATTACATTTTTATTAAGTCATTGCATGAAGACCCCAAGAAGCTTAAGTCGTATTATCGAACCCAAAAGGAACTCGGTGAAATCGGACCCGACGTCACGATTGACTCAATCCGCAATTCAATCGAACTCGTCGTGTTTGGAATGGGAGGACCACTCCGGCAGGTTTTATCTACTTTTACGAATCATCAACCAGGTAGGATCGTTCAAAGAGGCACGGCCCAACATTATGCAGTATGCTGCTTCTCAACAGACCCGAAAAACATCCTGATGTGGTCACACTATGCAGCATCACACACAGGAATGGTGATCGGCTTCGATTTTCGTCGACCAGTATTTTATACAAAAAGATTATCAGGCCCATACCGCGTCGATTACACGAAGGATCGGCCAGCAGTAAAATGGTCCGTCACTCAGCCGTGGGGATTTACTCCGCAGAATCATAGTGAAGCGGTCCTGACAAAAGCACATTCGTGGAAATATGAAAAAGAATGGAGATGCTTATTTGCAATCCGTAACCACAAAAGGAAAAGACTTGAGAATGGCACTGCTGCGCACCTGTTTCGTTTTCGTCCTGGCAGTGTATGCAAAGTCATTTGCGGAATGCAGATGTCTTTCGATGACCATCTGAAATTAGGAAAATTGCTGAAATTGCGGTCGTTATCACATGTAGAAGTTTACGATGCGAGAATGGATGAACAGAAGTATGGCATCAGATTGTTTCGCAGGAGATGATTAGAGGAGTGCGAAGGACTAGCGACGGTCACCATCGCCATCATTTTGACCTCCAACGTATTACCTTTGAAACAAGGTCGATTTCCGCCCTTGGCGGCGCTTTTCGTGGCTGAAACGGGGGTTTACGGCGGGTGGGTGGGGAGGCGGGGGGCGGAGGAGGTTTTCATGATTACACGGATTTTTCGGGTGCGGATTGTTCCGGCGTTTCGGGCGGAGTTTGAGCGGGCGTTTCGGGAGGTGTCGGTTCCGTTGGTGAAAGGGAAGGAGGGGTATCTTTCCCACGTCGTCGGGTATCCGACGAAATGGACGCCGGATGATTACCTGCTGCTGACGAACTGGACGGGGGAGGACGCCCTGGTCCGGTTTGCGGGCGACGACTGGAAACGCGCGGTGATTCCCCCCGGCATGGAGTCGTTCGTGGCCGATTGCTGGGTGGATCATTTCCAGACCCAGGCATGAACCGCTGCGTTCGCTGAGGACGCAGAAGGATTGAACCGCGGATGGCGCGGATGAACGCGGATGGGAGGCGGATCCGCCTTTGGCGGACAACTTCCAACGTTCAACATCCAACATTCAACATGCAATCATGCAGGGGCGGATGTCTTTTCGGTTCTTCGCCTTTGCGCCTTGGCGGCTTTGCGTTGAGGGCCGGGGCGTGTGGGGGGCGGGTCGGGTCGGGGGTTCCGGTGAAGCGGGCGGTTAGGTGGGCGAGCGGGGTGGAGGAACCGCTGAATGCGCTGAGTACGCAGAGAGATTGAACCGCGGATGGCGCGGGTGAACGCGGATGGGAGGGGGGCCGTGGCCCGTTCGCCGTCCATGCACAGCACAGCGTTTCGGTCCTGCTATGCATGACGTTGAATACGATGGTAGCCTTTAAGAGCCCTTGACGCAGTACGCCAATGGCGTATATTTTCGGCATGAAGTTCGTTGAAACGTCCGTATTCACCAGGCAGATCATGGCGCTGCTGCCAGATTCCGAGTTCAAGGAGCTTCAACAGGCATTATGCCTCAATCCGGCTGCAGGAGACGTTATCATCGGCAGTGGCGGACTACGAAAGATTCGATGGCGGACAGCGTCGCGAGGAAAACGCGGCGGAATTCGTGTCATCTACTACTGGTTTGTCCGTGATGATGAACTTTTCATGCTGCTGGCATACGGAAAGAACGAAAAAGATGACTTGTCGGCGCGGGAACTGAGCGTTTTGCGCTCGATTGTGGAAGGGGAACTCACATGAAAAAAGAACGATTCAACGAATTACTCGAAAGCCTGGCTCAAGCAAAAGACATTCGTTTAAAAAAGAGCAAGCCATCCCGGGTATTCACCTACGATCCAATCGACATAAAACGGATTCGTACCCGTCTTCATACGTCTCAAAGCCAATTTGCCATGATGATCGGAGTGAGTCGGGCAACTCTACAAAATTGGGAACAAGGACGAAGAAAGCCCGAAGGACCGGCACAGGCACTTTTGCGTATTGCGGAAAAAAGGCCTGATGCAGTCTTGGAAGCACTGCAAGCCAAGTGACGCGGGGTTAACATGCGGCTAATAATGACACGTTGTACACCACAGCCTTGTTGTTCGGTGAGAAGATGATGAAGCAAGCACTCGTCATAACGGTGGTGATCTTGAGCGTCTCGTTACAGGCCCAGGCAAGATATGCTGAGTTACGCTTCAATCCAGGCGAGACCAACAAATACACCTTTTCGATTGACCTCGTCTCGGCTGATGTCACCAATGGCATTCATTTCATTTTCACGGTATCATCCGATTTGACCAACGCACTGCCAGCGTCCATTATCATTCATAGCACGAAAGATGGCAGGCCGCTGATACCGAGTCCGAATCTGATGCGGAATGCAAACTTTGTCCGATGCGAATTCGTCATCCCAACCGATATTATCCCCGAGGCGGAACTGATGTGGTTGCGTGAATACGAAGGCGAGATGAAGAAACTGGGTGGGGCTTTTCACCGGATCGGTCTGAAGGAATGGCATGAATTTCACCGAACACGCGCGTCGAGGGTAACTGGGGGCGACAGGGTTAGCCCTTTAAAAGAGTAATCACGGCCTATATCTGACATGCTTTATGGTGACGGCCTGATGAAGTACATGACGAATAACTATCCATGAATTGGTGACCTTTAACGGGTAATCGAAATGGGCAATCGACGGTCACCATCGCCAACCTCATGACCTCCAGCGCCTTATCGTTCAGCCAGCGCCAATAATCGTCCTTGGCGGCGCTTTTCGTGGCTGAAACGGGGTTTTAAGGTGGGTGGGGAGGCGGAGCTTGAGGGTGAGGTTTCTGCGTGCGGTTTGCTGTTCGTGCTGCGTTGAACGTCGGTCCTGATGATGATCCGGGGATCAAGGGGCCGATCACACAAACATCCCGGGGAGGAATACACATGTTGGGACATCTCGTCGTTCGGTTCATGAGCGTCATTCTGAATGTTGTCGGGGTCTTGGTCGTGCTGGGTGCGACCATCGGTGGCGGCGTCATGGCATCCCAGGAAGGGGGCAGTGCCTTCCTCGGAGCGGTCGTCGGACTGGTGCTCGGCTTTCTCTTCATGGTCGTCACCTGCGGCCTGGCGTTTCTTGTGCTGGAGATCAACAACAACCTGATCCGCATCAACGAAGCGCTGCGAAATCCGAAGTAACGGCCGTGACAGATCCGCCTTTGGCGGACAACGTTCAACTTCCAACATTCAACTTCCAACTTCCAACGTTCAAGGAAGAGGGGAGGTGGCGGTAAGGGTGTCCGGTGAAGGGGGGCGGTTAAGTGGACAAGCGGGGTGTAGGAACCGCTGAATGCGCAGATGGGGAGGAGAGGTGGATCCGCCTTTGGCGGACAACATGCAACATGCAACAGCCAACATTCAATCATGGAAGCGGCTGATGCTTTTTCGGTTCTTCGCCTTTGCGCCTTGGCGGCTTTGCGTTGAGAGCCGGGGCGTGTGGGGGGCGGGTCGGGTCGGGGGTTCCGGTGAAGCGGGCGGTTAGGTGGGCGAGTGGGGTGGAGGAACCGCTGAGTTCGCTGAGGACGCAGAGAGATTGAACCGCGGATGGCGCGGATGAACGCGGATGGGAGGCGGGGGCGGCGTTGGCGGGCGAATTTTCAACTTCCAACTTCCAACTTCCAACTTCCAACGTTCAACTTCCAACTTTCAAGGGCGAGGGGGCGAGCGGAGTGGAGGAACCGCCGAGTTCGCTGATGACGCAGAGAGATTGAACCGCGGATGGGAGGCGGGGGCGGCGTTGGCGGGCGAACTTCCAACTTTCAACTTTCAACTTCCAACATTCAACGTTCAAGGAAGAGGGGAGGTGGCGGGTCAGGGTGACCGGGGAAGGGGGGCAGGGGGGTAAATTGTGGGATTGACGAGCGGGTGGGGTGTGACTAATCTCCGCGCCACTATGGGACAAAATCTTCGAGTTCGTGTTAAGCGTGCTGCGCGTCTGCGCCGCGTCAAGCGTCTGAAACAGCGTCGGAACGAGGCCAAGAAAACCAAGGCCCCGGCCAAGAGCGCCTAAGACCGCCTGACCCAGGCTTCGTTCGGTACACAAGGCAGCCGGCGTTCCGTTCGGAACGCGGCTGCTTTTCGTTTTTCCCCTCGGGGCGTGACAAAGCGCGCCGACCACCGTAAGCTGATTCCATGGAACTGCAGCCATGATCCTGATTGTCGACGATGACCATGCCATCACGCAGGTGATGAAGGATGTGCTGACCCGGGAAGGGTACGGCGTCCGCATCGCTGCGAACGGCGAGGAGGCCTACGGAATCCTGAAGGGCCAGACCTGCCGCGGCATGTTGCTCGACCTGCTGATGCCGGGGATCAACGGAGCGGGCCTGCTGATGCTGATGGCGGCGGACGGGATCCGCCTGCCGGTGATCATCATGGCCGGTGCGCCGGACTTCTCCGCGGAGGAGCTGGCGGAGTTCCCGAATGTCGTCGGTGTGATGAAGAAGCCGTTTTATCCCGAGGAAATCCTCGACCTGGTGCGACGGCACATGCCCAAACCGTCCCGTTGAACCGGGACCAGCCGGAGTCCGATCCATGACGAAATCCCTGTTATCCATCCGTCTTTTCTGCACGACGATCGCCGCGTTGGCGATCGCCGCCTGCTCGCGCCAGGAACCGCCGGCCGCACCGGCCGCCGCCGCAACCGGTGACGCCGCCGCGTCGCCGATCCGCCATGCCGTGACCGATGCCGAGTTCAACCAGCTCGTGCTCGCCGCGGAGACGCCGGTGCTGGTCGATTTCTGGGCCTCCTGGTGCCCGCCCTGCCGGTTCATGGAACCGATCCTCACGGAGGTCGCCACCCAACAGGCCGACACCCTGCGCGTGGTCAAGGTCAATACCGACGACGCCCAAGGGCTGGCCCAGCGGTTCCAGGTGCGCGCCTTGCCGACGCTGATGCTGTTTCGCGGCGGACAGGCGGTGGGGGTGCACGAAGGGGCGATGCGCAAGGAATCGCTGGTGCAATGGATCGAACAACAACTCGGGAAGGCTGCGCCCTGACGCGCGGCGGGAGATAGCCATGGACGTTTTGGTGGAAAAGAAGACCGATGACCAGTTGATCGCGATGGGGGTGTTCTCGTGGCCGGTGTGGACCAAGGAGGTCTCGACCTTCGACTGGTCCTACGACGGCGAGGAGCAGTGCTACATCCTCGACGGCGAGGCGGAAGTCGAGGCCTACGGCGAGACCTACCGGTTCGGCAAGGGCGACTTCGTGACCTTCCCGGTCGGCATGACCTGCACCTGGCGGGTGCTCAAGCCGATCCGCAAGCGCTACCAGGTGGCCTGATCCGCGCATGATCACCTTCGTCCATGGCGTGTTGGTCGAGAAGGAGCCCGAGCGCGCGGTGGTGAACGTCGGCGGCATCGGCTACGAGGTGTTCATCCCGTTGAGCACCTACGACCGGCTGCCGATGGTCGATGAACCGGTCAAGGTACTGACCTACCACCATGTGCGCGAGGATGCGCACCTGCTGTACGGCTTCGCCACCGGGGACGAACGTGATTTGTTCAACCGGTTGCTCGCGGTCAGCGGCATCGGTCCGAAGATCGCCCTCGCCGCGTTGAGCGGCATGTCGGTGCGCGAGCTCAAGGCGAGCATCGTCGGGGCGGATATCAAACGACTCAGCGGCATTTCCGGCATCGGCAAAAAGACGGCGGAGCGGATCGTGGTCGAGCTCAAGGACAAGATCAGCGCCGGCGAGGCGCTGGAGGCGGTCGCCGGGGCCGACGAGGCCATGCCGTCGGAGGTGCGTCTGCGCGACACCGTCATGGCCCTCATTGCCCTCGGCTACAAGCAGCAGGACGCGCTCGCCATGGCCCGCAAGGCGGCCGAGAAGGCGGGGCCCGACGCCCCTGTCGAGGACCTCATCCGCCGCTCCCTCGCCCAGCGCTAGGCATCGCGGCGACGCGCGGGTTGCGGCGGTGTTGGATGATACCTGGATGCTTCGGGCCGCGGATCGGCGGCCGGATGTACCCCGCTTTCTGCGTTGGAGCAACGGGGGCGGACTTGAGTCCAGCCCCCGCTGCTCCGCCTTGAAATCAGGGCACATCCGACCACCAATCCGCTAATCCCGCTTTCAGCGGGATTACCCGAAGCCTCCAGGTGGTCACGCATCGTCTCGCTTCGCTCGCCGATAAAGCCGGGGCATCATCCCTACCCGGTCGTATGATGGTCTGCCACATGGTCGCAAGGCAGCGGAGATGGTCGTATTCACCCCGAAACATGAAAAGGGTGAACCACGGATGGACACCGATGAACACGGATGGGGATGGGTTGGGTGATGCCATCCCGTTCAAGGTCGGGGAAATCCAGGCATCGATGTTTCACCTTAAGATCCGTTGAATTCGTGTTGATTGGTGTTCATTCGTGGTTGTCCCCTCTGCATGGGTGTGAACCACGAATGGACACGAATAGACACGAATATGGTGTGTTTATGGATGATGCTGTCCCGTTCAGGACGAAAAGAATCAAATGAATCCGTGTTCATCCGTGTCTATCCGTGGTTAACTCTTTAGAAATAGACGAAACCACGGATGAACACGGATGTGGGGTGTTTGGGTGATACCGTCTCATTCAGGACAGAAAAATCAAACCATCGACGTATTCGCCATAGCATCCGCCGAATCCGTGTTCATCCGTGTCTATCCGTGGTTAACTCTTCTGGATGGACATGAACCACGTTTCTTGGCTGGCGGGGTTATGTTGGCGGTTGAATCTTGGCGGGGGGTTCCGCATAGTGGCGTCATGACCGATCGTTTCATCACCGACACGTTGAACAAGGCCGACACGGAGTTCGACATCAGCCTGCGGCCGGGGCGGTTTACCGATTTCGTGGGGCAGGCGAAGATCCGCGAGCGGCTGGAGTTGTTCGTGCAGGCCGCCAAGGGCCGCAACGATGTGCTCGACCACCTGCTGCTGGTCGGTCCGCCCGGCCTAGGCAAGACCACCTTGGCCTACATCGTCGCCGAGGCGATGGGGGTGAACATCAAGTCGACCTCCGGTCCGGTCATCGACAAGCCGGGCGATCTCGCCGGCATGCTGACCAACATGGAGCGGGGCGACATCCTGTTCATCGACGAGATCCACCGGCTTCCGCGCACGGTTGAGGAGTACATGTACTCGGCGATGGAGGACTACGTGATCGACATCATGATCGACCAGGGGGCGAACGCTCGGTCGGTCCGGCTGAACATCCCGAAGTTCACGCTGATCGGCGCGACCACGCGCAGCGGCCTGCTGTCGGCCCCGCTGCGGTCGCGGTTCGGATTGACCAACCGGCTGGACTACTACGATGCCGAGGACCTGAAGAAGATCGTGCACCGTTCGTCGCGCATCCTCAACGTGGACATCGACGAGGAGGGGGCGGCCGAGGTGGCGCGCCGGTCGCGCGGTACGCCGCGCATAACCAACAACCTGTTGCGCTGGGTGCGCGACTACGCGCAGGTCAAGGCGGGGAACAAGATTGATCGGGCGGTCGCGGACAAGGCGTTGTCGATGCTGGATATTGACGAACACGGGCTCGACGAGATGGACAAGCGTATCCTCGAGACGATCCTGCACAAGTTCTCGGGCGGTCCGGTCGGCATCAACTCGCTGGCC
The DNA here is from genome assembly GCA_937872895.1 of uncultured Verrucomicrobiota bacterium. Lineage (GTDB taxonomy): Bacteria > Verrucomicrobiota > Kiritimatiellia > CAIVKH01 > CAIVKH01 > CALMUP01. The sequence continues at coordinate 470 of CALMUP010000051.1, read as the reverse complement.
GTCTCGGTCGGCGAGGAGTCCGGCACGCTCGAGGAAGTCTACGAGCCGTTCCTGATCCAGGAAGGTTACCTCAAGCGCACCCCCCAGGGCCGCGTAGCCACCGAACGCTGCTACGCGAAGTTCGGCCTCAAGCCGTCGGCCCGGCAGGGCGAATTGTTGTAGGCTATCCGTTCCGTTGGCGATGTGCCAACGCGTTTAGCCCACAGACCGACGTGATCTCGGCGTGCATCGACGGTTCTATCTCCTCGCAAAAGGGGCAACGCGGAGGTTGCCCCTCCATCACGGGGCAGGCGGTTAGGGTGTGTTGGAGGGTCGAGCTCCCGCGAGACCGGTTCGGCGAAAGGCGTGCGGTTTGCCCTCGTGCCGGAGGGTGAAGTGCGGGCGGTGGAGGCGGGGTGTGTTCCCGACGCGGTGAGGGCAACGCGGAGGTTGCCCCTCCATCACGGGGCAGGCGGTTAGGGTGTGTTGGA
>CALMUP010000050.1 GCA_937872895.1 uncultured Verrucomicrobiota bacterium | reverse complement strand
TCAAACCGAAGGCGAGGCCGATACCGATGGCGACGGTATTCCCGACTGGTGGGAGAACCTCTATTTCGGTGGCCCCACCAACGCCAATGCCGGAGCCATGGCCGCAAATGGTGTCAACACCATCAAAGAGACGTTCATCGCCGGCCTCGACCCCACCCACCCCAACAATCAGTTTGAAATGGATGCCAGCATGCCAACCAGCGCCCTCACCTGGTCACCCGCCATTTCCGGCCGCTGGTACAGTGTGTATTGGAGCACCAATCTGCACCATGAATTTGTGCCGCTCGCCACCGACCTCCCCGGTCCCCAAGCCGCCTATACCACGGATGTCCACACCCTCAATCCGTCCACGTTCTTCCGCATCGAGGTCAAAGCCCAGCCGTAGCGGTAACGATCCCGCCCAACTCCCCGCACGCCATAGTCTTATAGGCTCGCCAAACCTATGATTGACGCGTGGACGGGAGTTGAACAACATGCAGCCAGAATGGCAGCATACACCATCATCAACTGGCTACGGCTTATGACGCATCAGACGGCAGTCAATAACACCCTTTTATCACTATATTTCGCCGTTCCCGATCTTCGGGCCCCCGGCGATGATCCATGTTTAGCACGTATAAGCGGGATGCCACCAAGATGATGTGGCAACATCTGGGCAGCCTGTTGCTGGTGCTCGGCTGCTTGACGGTCGCACAGGCGGAGGAGCCCTTTGTTCCACAAATGACCGTCTACAGGGATGCCACGCTTATGCTGGACCTGGATGCGGTCCAACACGAATTTGCTGCCGGAAACGGTGCCGTCACTCGTTCCCCATGGCCTACGTTCGGGTTTACAAAAGACGCCGTGTGGGCCCGCTTCGTACTGGCCGGGCAGGAACAGGGAATCACCCGCCTCCTCGAACTGCGCACGGCACGCATGGATGAGTGGGATTGGTTCGTGGTGCGCACCAACGGTCACATTGAATCGCATGCAACCGGCAATATGCGCCCTCCCGACCCGGCCTTAATTTCAGGGCGCTACCCGTTGCTGCTTGTCACGCTTGCCCCACATGAACAAGTGGAGATATATGTTCGCGCCTATTCCCAGACCTCCGTGCATGTTCCGCTGTTCGTTTGGATTCCGGAAGCGTATGTGGCGGCACAACCAGGAAAGGAAGCCTTCTCGTCAGGTTTCTTTGGGTATCTGCTGGCCCTCATTATCCTTTCCTTCGTGTTTAGCTTGTCGACCAGCGAGCGCGGGTTTCTTATTTACTCGCTCTCCTTGATCGGGCTATTGATCAACTACTTCATTGTGAGCGGATATTACGCATGGCTCGCCTGGCCCGGAGTGCCCTTCGCCGTGCACGGAGGAACAATTCTGGCCTCCGAGTCCGCGATGTGGCTTCTGCTGCTTTATCTCCGGCATTTCTTCGATATGCCGCAGTCCATGCCCAGGCTGGATCGTTACGTGATTCTTCCGCTGCTTATCCTCGTTCCACTTATGACGGCGTTGATGCTACTGGAGCCCTACCGGGTCTCGGTGCAGTGGATGTTGTTTCAGGCCCTGGCGTGGGGTGCCCTCTCGCTCGCCGTGTCTTTGTATGCCTGGATCAAGGGAAACCGCATCGCCCGCTTCTACGCATTGGCCTGGATTTTTTTCTGGATACTATTCGGCGCCGCCGTGGCCCAGTTCCAAGGATGGCTGGTCTCGCCTGTTCGTCCCGAACAACAGTCCATGCTGGGACTCGCCGTGAGTGTTACATTCTTTCTTGTCGCCATGGCGGACCGTGTCCGTCAATTGCGAGACCGCATGCAGGCCTCCCAAATACAGATCATTGGCCTGGAAAGAAAGATCAGCGAAAACTTGAAAGACCGCATGAACCAGCAGCAACAACTGTTGCACGATTTGCATGATGGCTTGGGCGGGCTGGCGGCCAACCTCGGTGTTTTGGCGGAGATCGGTCGCCGCGAATCCACTCGGGACACGGATGCGGAACGATTCGAGCGGTTAGGCGGACTGGCCGCCGAGATCGGATCAGAGACGCGAAGCCTCATGAACGCCCTCGACGTAGAGGTGCTTTCTTGGGCGGATATTGTGGTGGAATGCCGACGGATCGGTGACCTGTGCCTCGCACCGCATGAGATTGTCTTCGATTGCTCGGTCGAGGGAGCGCCCGAACAGGCGCCGGGCCTGCCCCCGTTGACCGGCATCTCCTTGCTTCGCGTCTTCAAGGAGGCGGTGACGAATGTGGTCAAGCACGCCCGCGCCCGGCGTATGACGGTCATGATCCGCGTCGAACCAACAATAATGACCATGACCCTTCGGGATGACGGAATCGGTCTCGGGAAGCCCCACGAAAATGGACGCGGCTTGCGTGGTATGGCCAAGCGAATCGAGGCCATGGGCGGAACACTCGCATCGATGCCAGGCCCTGGAACCGAATGGTATATTACATTGCCGCTGCCCGTAAAAACAAAGAACGTGTAACCTGGGCGCATGTTGATGTGGATCCCTTTTCCACTTTCGCCTGACCCGCAGCCCTTGTATGGTGTGAGCGTCTATGAAAATATGTATTATTGAGGACAACAAGCCTCTACTGGAGAACCTCCGTCTACTCCTGGCCGGAGAACCAGGTTTTGAGGTTACCGGCGCCTACGATTCGGCCGAGACCGCGCTTCAAGCGGCACCTTGGGATTGCGCCGAGGTGCTGTTGGTTGACCTTGATTTGCCGGGTTTGTCCGGAATAGAAGTCATCCGTCGCGTGCATCCCAAGTGGCCCGGCGTGCAAATTCTGGTGTATACCATCTCCGAGGATCGCGACACCGTCTTTACCGCGATCAGGGCGGGCGCCATGGGCTACCTGCTCAAAGGTTGTCCACCCCGCGACCTGGTGGAATCCCTGCGGATCCTGCATCAGGGCGGCGCACCCATGAGCCCGAAGATCGCTCGCAAAGTCGTGGCTGCGTTACAGGCCCCGCAGGATCGATCACCGGAATCCCGCTTATCGCCGCGCGAACAGACCGTATTGACCGAAATTGCCATGGGCCGTTCCTACAAAGAGATTGCGGAATCGACCGGAATGAGTCCGCATACCGTGCATGCCCGCGTCAAAAGCATCTACGAAAAACTCCACGCCGCCTCCCGCTCCGAAGCCCTCGCCAAAGCCCGCGAACTCGGCCTAGTATGATCCGCCTGTTCCTGCCTCCCCCGAAATATACCCGGATCGGGGATGGCGGGGGATGAGGGCCTTTGCATAAGAATGCAAACATTGATGGTCGTGTCTATCAAAACTCCGATGCAGGCTGCATCGGCACGACCCGCAAGGAGGAACATATCATGAGACGTAGCAAAAGGTTCGTAATCGCCATCGCCGCACTCGCCGCAACCACCTTCATCCCCAACGGGAGCCGGGCGGACTTGATTAGCGTCATCGCCAGTGGGCCGATTACATTTATAAGCGAAAGCCTGACCCCTTCGGCTTGGTTTGCTCTGGGCGATCCCATAACCATCTCGGCCACCCTTGACCCCGCTTTGGCTGTGTACGATATGTTTCCTGATGATCCCAATGTAAGTTTATTCACTGGTCAGGATACAAACACGAGTCCGTTAATAGCGTTTTCCATTGACCATGCGAACTACTCCTTCTCAATTAGCGGCTTGGGCACGGAGTCATATTCAGACGTAAGTGTTCAAAATGATGTCGTGACTCCTTGGGATGTTCGTGATGGATTAGGAATGCGCTTACAAGGGTTGGGCGACTTTGAGGACTTTGGGCAAGGAAGAATTGATACGAATACCTTCCTAAGTATCAATGCCGTTTTAGGTCTGATCCAGCTATCTATAGCGGATACCAGCGGACAGGTCTTTTCCGACGACTCCATGCCGACCTCGATAGATGCGAGCCAGTTCGACTCGGCCACAATAATGTTGGGTTTCTATGACAACGATACTGGCGCGTTAATCGGATTCGTTGTGTCAGCGGCTCAGGTCGTTCCGGAACCAGGCACGCTGGGGTTATTTATGACGGCTGGCGTTCTTTCGTTAATGGCCCGCCGCCGTCGTCACCTGTAGCCGCGCTCTGCCAGGAGAAGCGGGGACAGAGAAAACTTGGCGCCTGCAACTCGTTGATTTCCAAGGGTTGAAGAGTTCCGTCGCTGTTTCTCTGTCCCCATCGCCTTCCATCGCCTCCTACTGAATCCGGCCACCCAGTTTGAAATGGATGCCAGCATGCCCACCAGCGCCCTAACCTGGTCGCCCGTCATTTCCGGCCGCTGGTACAGCGTGTATTGGAGCACCAATCTGCACCACGAATT
>CALMUP010000049.1 GCA_937872895.1 uncultured Verrucomicrobiota bacterium | reverse complement strand
GGTTATCCGGTTGGAGAAAATCGCTTCGGACGAAAGCCGGACCTTGCGCGATATGGATTAACCGTAGCGACGCCATCACGTCATGACTTAGAGACGCCGGGCGGTAGTGTGTCATGAAGTAGACCTGAAGGGTGATGAACGGTTAAAAACTGAAAATCGGTTTGGTTCAATCTGCTGCTCACGGTTCTGGCTCTACCCGGAACCGGCCAAACGCCCCCATAGCACTGGCGGGCGCGGGGGCCTGATAAACCGCCCGCTCGTAGTCGGCATTCAAGGGCGAGGTGGAAACCGATGCGTTCACCGAGCCGGTGAACACCAGCGTCTGGGCCACATCGAGGTGGTAGGAAATCTCCACCGGATTCACCAGCCGGATCGTCTCGGCTACAAACCACGGCGCGCCATTGGATAACACCACGTTGATAAACGGCAGCCCGTTGGTGGCGGTGGCGAGGTCGGTGATGATCTGGGCGTCGGCCACCGCCGGATTCAGGTTGTAGGCGTACTCGAGAATGTTGGGGATGCCATCGCCGTCGGGATCAGCGAAGGGGAGGATATCCCCGCCGGACAAACCAAACGACGCAGCGTATAGCTCCACCGCCCCCGGCGACAGTTCCTTCACCCACAACTGACTGTCGCCGCGCCCACCCGCTGAAAACAAATCGATACGGCCATTTCCGGTAAAATCCCCCGAGACCAGTCCGGCATTGATGTTGGCATTGCTGACCGATACCGCAAATCCGAAATTGGTACCACCCTCATTCAAATAGAACCGGTCTAGCGCGGGACCTACCGAACCCTGGCCAATCCACAGGTCCTGAAAACCGTCGTCGTTCCAATCCAACGCAGCCCCCTTCATAAAAAAAGCGCTGGTGAAGAAATTCGAGCTTAGGACGAAAAACTGCCCGGCGCCATTGTTGGTGTAGAGCAGGCTACGCGGGCTGGCCACCAGGAACAGGTCAAGATGGCCATTTCCGTTGACATCGGCAAGAACAACATCCTGAACGTTGGTGATGAGGGATTGCCCACTGGCTACAAATTGGGTCCCGCCCTGACTGAACCAAACCGTGGAAGGGATATCCTTGTTGCCGACCACAATGTCCGGCCAGCCATCCGCGTTTACATCGCCAATGCCCAACGCCGAGGAGTGGCCACCGCCCAACGCATCCACCGACATCCAGTTCCCGCCCCCGGCATTGAAATGAATCACATTGGTTGGATTCAGTGAGGGAAGCGGCGCGGTGGGGCGGTTGCCCTCGACAATGTCGGGAAGACCGTTTCCGGTCAGATCCGCGACCGCCAGCGCGACCGTGGCGCGAGCCACCGACAGCGTCGGACCGGGAACAAACACACCGCTGCCGTTGTTATGCCAAATACGGGTTTGGATATTCGATCCGCTCGATTGATCCAACCCCACCACCAGATCGGTCCATCCGTTGCTGTTGACATCCGCGGACCGGATCGCGCCGATATTGGCTTGGTGAACCAGCTTCTGCGGCCGGGGATAAAAACGGCCGGATCCATCATTCGTTTTTATACCTGCCATTCCCCCGCTGGCGCCAAACGCGATATCCAGGAAACCGGTCCCGTTGAAATCTCCCGCATCGACGGCCAGCATTTGATGGCCGCCTATACGTTGTCCACTGTCCTTGAGAGGCCCGCCTTGGGCAACCGGAACCCGCAACCACACCTCGCTTGGATTCGCGTTCACCGTCAGAAAATAATCCGCATCGCCGTCACCATCCACATCCGCGACCTTAATGTCGAAGGCGTTCGCCACACCGAGACTGACCGGCCCGGGCGTGAACAAGCCTGCGCCGTCATTGAGCCAGATCACATTGGTCTGGCCGGCGGTGTTGCCGACAATCGCATCGAGCGAACCGTTGGCGTCGACATCAATCAACACCACACAGAAGGAAGAGTTGGACCCGAGGGATTGCCCGCTGTTGGTGAAAAACCCGCTTCCGTTGTTAAACCAGACCTGATTGGCAGGTGCGGCTGGCTGATTGGCCACGAAGGCGTCGAGATGGCCGTTGCCATTCAGGTCGCCCAGTGCAATCGCAAAAGAGCTTCCCGCGCCAGCCGACCCCCCGGTACGTGAAAACATGCCCGACCCATTGTTCGTCCATACGGTATTATCTCCGTTGGCGGCGAAGACAAGGTCCGAAAAACCATTTCCGTTGATGTCACCAACCGCCACCTGCCGATTCCAATTTGAGCCGACCGTCTGGGCAAAGGAAAAACCACCCATGCTATTATTGGTCCACACCTCCGATGGCTTGGTGACATCATCGCTCGGCAGAATCGCGTCCAGATGACCGTTTCCATTAACGTCCGCAAGGGCCACGGAACGCCTGCTGACCGAAGGCCCGATCGATTGTCCGGTAAAGAAAAACGTCCCGTCACCCTGGTTGGTCCAGATCTGGCATTGGCCCAGATTCAATCCAATCAGCAGATCAAGATGTCCGTTCCCGTTCAGGTCACCCATCGCGATGGCCGCCGCGGGCGGTAAAGGCGAAGCCGCAGGATGCGGCGTGAAATTTCCCCCGCCATCGTTCAGTAAAATCAATCCCGGATCTTGAAGTTGAACCCAGGCCGCGTCCGGAAATCCGTCGCCATTGACATCGCCCAGCGCCGCTTGACGAGCCGATGCACCCTTGATGGGCGACTCCCATCCAAGCACGGGAGTGGTCGCGGCCGCCGGGAAAGCAAACCCGCCGAACATGACGAACAAACCCAGGCAACAAATACGTTTCATAATGAACTTCTTCTACTTACGATTCATTGAATCCATGTGATCGTACCCGGCGGCTTTACCACACCCCGAACGGGACGGCTTTTTCCAGCCGGTAGAACCGGGTGTCGGATAAAAACGGGAGTGGCGCGGTGAGCACCATCGGGAAGCCGTTGCCGATAGCGACTTCGTGATTATAACCACCGAGCGTCGTCACATTGGTGGTCCCTCGAAGATAATAAAGTTCACCCGCGATGCTATTGACCCGCGCTTCCACCGTGTAGGGTCCCGTGCCCGCGATGGTCAGGACCGCGCCGGGACTGGAGTTGGTACTGAACGGATCCGTCCCCCACCCCTGCTCCTCGATCAGACTCCACCCATCGCCATCGAGATCCTGATCGGGATCGGTGAAGGTGTTCGGGTCAAAACCTTGTGCCAACTCCCACCAATCGTAGAGCCCGTCACCATCGCTATCGAAGGTTCCGCCTCCGAATTCGTGGGCTCCCCAATCGGCGGAGGCGCCGGCCACGCGAATGAATCCGCGCGCATCGCTCAACGGTGGCGGCGCCGTGCCTGCCATCACCAACGGCAGCGTGTTCATGACGTTGGTCGCGATCTCGTTCGGACGGTAGCTCCATACCCAACCGCCATACCAGTTGAACCGGTCGTAAGCCGTGGCCAAGGTGCCGTTGTTTACCGAATCCGTTCCGATTGTTCCCGCCGGATTACCGGGAAACGCGTTGTACCCCTCCGACACCAACGTCACTCCCGAAAAAGCCGAACGCTCATTCTTGAAGAAAACCGAGCCGTGAAGATGGATCCTCGCGTTCGCCCCTTCGATCACCGCCGCCGCGCTCCCCCGTTGCTCGCCAAACGTCGCGAACTCGATGGTCCCGGTGGCATTCACAAGGCCGATCGCCGCCCCGCTGGGCGCCGAGTTGCTCGAAAACGTCACGTTCTCCAACACCAACTGTCCCCCCTCCAGATAAATCGCCCCTCCCGCCTGATCGCTGTTCAGCCGCGAAAACGCGAGGTGACTTCCCACCAAGTTCCCGTTCTGGATCGCCACCGCACCCCCCACCGCAAAGCCGGGATCATGATTGCGAAAATGAATCCCGTGCAACCCAAGCGTTCGCCCCGGCGAGGTACTGACCAGCCGGCCAATGATCGTAATCCCGTGAGGCAGGGTCGTGGCATCAATGGTCACACTCTTGTTCAGGGTGTTGATCGCGCTGCTGTTCAAGGTCAGTTCGATCGTCCCGTTGTTCAGCAGCGGATCGAACACGATCACCCCGCCGTCCGCGATGTCGCGGATCGCCTCGCGCAACGAAATCTGCGCACCCGCCGGTGTGTCGTTTTCGTCGGCAAGGGTCGTCACGGTGATGATTTGGGTCGGTGGCGGATGCGCCCCCGTCCGGGTGTTGAAGGCCGGGCTGATCGCGAGGGGACGAAACGTCGCCACGCCATTCCCGTGGTGATCGAAGAGCGGGGCGAGGTAAGGATTGCGAAAGGGCCGGTCCCCGAGGTTCGTATCGAAAAAGGGCAGTTCGCGATCACTGATATTCCCGCCCAGGGAGCGAACCGCAGCGACGTTTCCGGTAACCACGACGCCATCCGAGATGTTGGCATATATCGTATCCCGGAACCAACCATCAGAAGGATTGACTACACTAAAGACCATCCTGCGGGCGATCCGGTACAACGTGGATTGATCGGCGGTCAGCCGCCCCCCCACCACATTGGCGAGATAGGACCCGTTTTGATGGGCATGGGGCTTCACCGTTGTACGTCGCAAGCCGAGCTGCGAACCTGATTGGACTTGAAACAAGGTAAAGGTCACCGCATTACGGGCAAAGGTGACCCGGTCCAGCTCGCCTCGGGTTTCATCGCTCAAGGACATCGCCCCGCTGCCCCCGGCCTGGTCGGCAACCGTCGTGGCGGCCAGATAGACCCGCGACGTTCCCATGGCGATCAAGGCGCGGTTGGTCAAGGACTGGAACAAACCGTTCTGAACCGATAGCGTGGATTGACTCAACACTTCCATGCCGCCGTTACCCGAGACAAACTGCCCACCATAGACTGATACCATCGCATTCGACCGCACCCTTACACTCAGCACCGAAGCGGGACTGAAACGGGTGCGGGACGCCAAGGCGTCGAGATCGGCTTGAATCCCATTCATATTCAAGACATTTGTTGGCACCGCTGCTTGAATCAGGGATAGATCGATATTCACCGCCCGCCCGAAATTCGTCGCCGCTTGAAGGCACTCGCGAAGGGAATTACCCGCGCCGAGACCAAGCGCGCCGTTATCTTCATCCAGCGCCGTGGTCACGGTGAGGATGCGACCGCTTTCCACCGCCCCGATGTCCTGTTGTGGCCCCCCCGCTCCGGTGCCATTGCGGTACCGCAAGCCCAGACGACCATCTCGAATCCCCGCATAACTCGACACCCCCGTATCAATGGCCGGACTTGCCGGGCGCAAAGCATGATGCAAGGTGCCATTGCGTCCCATACTCAGCGGGTAAAGCAACGGATCGGTATTCACAAAATCATTGCTTGTGGCTCCGCCAAAAAACGGCCAGGTGGTGAGGTTGCCCCCGTCCGAGGTCTCGACAAAAATGGCCAACCCGGTGTTGAAGACCACCAGATTGTTGGCGAATACCGTCCGGCTCGGGGCAAAGATGTCCAAGCGAACGCCCCTCCGGTTGAGATTATAGGCAACCGTGTTGTTGCGCATGAACATCCCGGATCCCTGCGGATTCGGACGGAAGTCTAAAACGTAACGATTGGTCGCGCTGCCCCCCAAACCCACATTCCCGCTAAGCGTGGTATTCTCAACCACATAATACCCGTTGATGAGCGAGGCTCCCTCCATGAGAAACCCTCGATTGCCAATCAAGGAGGAACGCTGCAAATAGAGTTCCGAGCGGCCCTGAGAGATCATCAGGTAGGACGAAAGCTCGTTCTCACGGATCATTGAATCCCGCATCCACGCTTGCGCTCGCGAAGCCAACCACAAAGCTCTCGACGTGCTTCCATCCCGCATATCGACCTGATTGATCGAAAGCCTGCCGGAATCACTGTGGAAAATGCTGGTTTGTACGAAGTCCGGTCCGACGCCCAATTTCCGGATGTCCGCCCGCTCGATCGACAACGAGGCTCTCCCGCTGGCGTAAAGCGCCCCGTCGGGCCCCATCACCAGATCGATGCCATGCAGGGCCACACTTTGGTGGACACCATGGGTCAAATGAATCGAGAGATCTTCAAATGTCAACGGTGCCGCGGCCGCTTGAATCAACACCATGGTTTGGGTGGGAAAGGTCAGCGCGGCATTGGCGATGACATTCACGTTGGAAAAGCGAATCACCCCACCCAACTGCGCTGAATCGATCGCGGCCTGCAAGGCTGACACGGAACTTGAAGAGACCCACACTGTGGGCCCGACCTCCACCGCGCCGATATCCGCGAGATTGATTCCGTTTCCATTCCCGTCAAACGGTGGAGCCCCCACCCCTCGAGCGTCTGCGCCCGTCCAAAAGTTCTGCAAAGCCGCCGCATCGATCAACGGCGACCCCGCCAGCGGCATGCACGTGCGAACCGGCCCTCCATGGTAACCCAGCGCGCTGAGCATCGGGTCGGTGTTTTGAAGGTCCAGAATCCCCGTGAAGCCCGCATCGGTTCCCGACTCGAGATTTTCCCCCAGCGATACCGCAGTCCCCGTGCTCGTGGTATGAAAATTATTGTCCGTAGCGCCCGTTGTATTCAAAGCCAGACAAACCCCGCTGAACCTGGGCTGACCCTTCACCGTCGCTACCCCCCCGCCGCGCACCCCGGCTCCGTTGCGTACGATCGTACAATAAAAGAAATCAGGATGGGCCGAATTCCCAAAGAAGTTTTCAGAATCCTCGTACACCGCTCCTCCCGCGATCAGGGCAAGATTCTCCGAAAACGTACAGCGCCGAAAAGTAACCTCGGAAGGCGGATTGATCACGGCGATCGTGTTGTCGATCGACACCCCGCCCCCGTTGAGGGCGCGATTGTCATCAAACGTGACTCCGAAAAAAACACCGGTTAATGCCGGCCCGATTTGCACCCCCCCGCCATGGGCCACCGTTTCATTCAGGGCAAACTCACTGGATCGAACATCCAGAGCGCTTGCTTGAGCAAAAAGGCCTCCTCCTCCCCCATCCGCCCGGTTGGCGATCATGCGGACCTTTTCCATGTGCAAGGTCGCCCCATTTCGAAGCGCCACCGCCCCACCCTGACCGCTCGCCCGGTTCATCCTCAACGCGCCACCGTGCAACCGAACCACCGTATTCGAATTGCGCACGGCTAGCGCCCCGCCGTCCAGCTCGGTCCGGTTTTCATTCCATTCCGTCTCGAACGCGATGAGCGACGATCCTTGCTCGACCAAGGTCGAACCGGACAAATCCGTGGCTGGACCAAACCCTTGAATCAACCTCAGATGCCCAAGGTACAGGTGGGCATTGTTAAACAAACGGAAATGCCGAAGCTCGTCTCCCCCGCTGATCACCACACCCTCGAACAGATCGTAGTCCTTCCGGTAGCCATCGATGGCCAGATTCCGGCCATTCAACGCAATCCGGCTTGCGAAATTCGTCGACAGGGTGATGGTGTAAGTCGACAAAAATTCGATCCGCGATCCCGGCGCCGCATCGCGAATCGCCTCCCGCAACGAAAGCTGCGGACCCGCCGGAGTGTCCACCTGGTCTTGCGCCGTATTGACGACGACAATCGGAGGCAGAATTCTCACCGCATAGTTGTCCGGAATCGAGTTCGGCGTATTCGCTGCCACCGGCAATCCAATCGTGGCATCGCTGTTCTGAATACCGGTGGTGGAATTCGACCCCAACTCGGGATTCCCCGCCCCGTATTGGAGCAGGATGTCGAAGTTGTCGAATAGCAGCGCCTGCATGCTGAACCGGTTGGTCGCCCCGGTTGCGTGGTGGATATTTTCCCAGGTGATCACATGTACCCCGGAGGGATGCAACGGATGCGGGCTTTCCGGAAAATATTCGTAGGACACCCGCCCATTCACCGGATCCAGCCTTAACGCATCATGAAGAACATAGATGCGATTGCCGCCCCCCGAACTCGGTGGCTGTGGCAATGGCGCGTCGTTTGTTTCGTCATTCCCCGGATCGGAAAGTAAATCCGTGATAAACCCATTCCGGCTCACCCGGAGTTGACTTACCTTCTGCCCATAAATCCCGCTCCACGGATGAACCAGCGTGGCCGTCGCCGCCACCGTGCTGGCATTCCCGATTACCGTAATTGCCGCTGGAGTCGGCGTAATAAAGTGAAACGCCGGTCCGTTGGTCTCGTTGGAATCCACCCAAGTATATCCGTAACCGTCTGGCCCGCCGGTTGCGGCCTCAGCGCTCGAAACAGTCACCAGCATACCGGTGATCACAAGAAATGCTTTTAGATACAGCCTCATCGTCTACTCCCTTCTTGTGTGACCCCGAAAGGGTATATAGGCATTTCCACGATAACGCCATGATTATCGGAAATTTTCCATGGAGGGGAACATCGGAACGTACAGGGTTTCCATGGGGCCATGCCCACTGGCTTTGGCTTGGCTTACCCGAAGCCGCATGGTAATCTTTTCCATTAT
>CALMUP010000048.1 GCA_937872895.1 uncultured Verrucomicrobiota bacterium | reverse complement strand
GTTTTTCCTCTACCAAGTAAGCGTCGACACTGTCTACATTTTCGGGGGAGGCTCAAACCACCGAGGACACGGAGAAGAAGACGGGGGAACTACGAAAGACGCGAAACAGACGAAAGCGTTGTCGTGAGGGCCCTCGTCCATGCCGGACTGATGGCATCGTTGGTCGTGCGCCCGTCAGGGTGCAGGCGCGGCGGGTTTGGGTTGAACCACGGAGGCGGATGAGGGGGAGGAGGGGGCAACTACGGAACACGCGGAATACCCGGAAAAAAATGGAACAACAGAGGGCACGGAGTGCACGGAGGGAGCGAGTCAGGACCGTGAGACGGGACTTTCCGGCGTATAACGCCGGAACTACAGGGACAGCACCCGGGGTTGCCCTATAATCAGGCGTTTCCTGTAGCTCCGGCGATATTCGCCGGAGGGGGACGAAGGCTGGACGATGAGACGGGACTTTCCGGAAAAGAAATTGAACCACAGAGGACACGGAGGGCACGGAGGGGAAGAAGTCGGGGGAACGATGTCGGGGGAACTATGAAAAGCGCGAAGGACACGAAAAGGCGTGGTGGGGTTGGGTTGAACCATGGAGGGGGCGAGAGAGGACCACAAGACGGGACTTTCCGGCGTATAACGCCGGAACTACAGGGACAGCACCCGGGGTTGCCCTATAATCAGGCGTTTCCTGTAGCTCCGGCGATATTCGCCGGAGGGGGACGAAGGCTGGACGATGAGACGGGACTTTCCGGAAAAGAAATTGAACCACAGAGGACACGGAGGGCACGGAGGGGAAGAAGTCGGGGGAACTATGAAAAGCGCGAAGGACACGAAAAGGCGTGGTGGGGTTGGGTTGAACCATGGAGGGGGCGAGAGAGGACCACAAGACGGGACTTTCCGGCGTATAACGCCGGAACTACAGGGACAGCACCCGGGGTTGCCCTATGATCAGGCGTTTCCTGTAGCTCCGGCGATATTCGCCGGAGGGGGACGACGTCCGGACCACGAACCGTGTATGCCTATGTGCGATCGGGCGTTTCGAGTACTGCGAGCGCGTCGGCGCGGCCGAGCGGGAGGCGGGGTCGGCCGAGGGCGGCTCCCCGGGCGGTCTCGGCGGCGTCGATCCGTTTCCAGTCGGACCAGGTGACCAGCCGTACCCCGCGGGCGCGGGCGGCCGCGATCCAGGCCGGAGGGTCCGGCTGGCGTGCGGCCAGGACCTCGAGGTCGTCGAGCATCGCGGCGACCGTCTCGATGGCGTCCTTGCGGTTGAGTCCGATCAATCCCTTGGCCCCGCGTTTGATCCAACCGCAGACATAGACTCCCGGCGCGCCGGTGACCGATCCGCGCCGGTTGGGGATCACCCCGCGCGTGGCATCGTACGGCAACCCCTCCCACTTCGGGGCGCGGTGCCCGGTGGCGAAGACCACCAGTTGGGCGGGGAGCTCGACGGTGGCCCCGGTGTCGGCATGGGCGAAGCGCGCCCCCACCACCCGCTCGCCCCCGAGCAGGCAGGCGGTGCGCAGGCGGTTGCGGAAGACGAGGTGGTGGTCTGATCCTGGTTTTTCGGGCAGCGGACCGAACGGAAACGGTTCGTCGGTGGCGACCGACCAGCCGGGCAGGCCGACGACCTCGCTCCATTCGGCTTCGGTGAACGAGGCCTCGGCGGCGGCGCGGCGGCCGACCAGCGTCACCGAGGCGGCCCGGTGGTGGGCGAGCGCCTCCATCGCGTAGGGTGCGATGTCGGTGGCGACCCAGGTGGCCGCGCCGCGCAGGAACAGGCGGGCCGCGTCGAGGGCGACGTTGCCGTTGCCGATGATCACCACGTCGCGCACGCCATCGAGCCACGCCGCGTCAAACGCCTCGGCCTCGCCGTTGGCCCAGCGCGCCAGGTCGAGGGCATCCGCCGCCCCGCGCAACCGCGCACCCGGGAGGTCCGGCCGGTTCGGGACCTCCGCGCCGGAACAGAGCACCACCGCGTGGTAGGACTGGCGCAGGGTGTCCAGGAGCACGTCGCGGCCGACCTCGACGTTGCCGAAATAGAGGAAGCGCGCGTGGTCGGCGATCTGGTCGAACAGCTTGATCGCGCGGCGGGTGGGCAGGTGGTCGGGGGCGACTCCGTAGCGGACCAGGCCGTACGGCGCCACCCGCTTTTCGAGCAGATGGACCTCGCAGCCCGGACACCGTTTCAGGATTTCCCCCGCGACGAAGAAGCCGGACGGACCGGCCCCGATGACAGCGACGCGCATAGGTTGCCACTATGGCACAGCCGGCGCGGTGTGTCGAGGCAGGCAGGAGCCGTGCATACGCCATGCGGGTTGAGGGGCAAGCGGCCTGAGGACAAGCCGCCCCACCATCCATCCGGGCACGCCATGCGGTGTGATCAGGCGTATTTCTGGAGGACGATCGTGCCGTTGGTGCCGCCGAAACCGAAGCTGTTGGTCATGACGGTGTGGAGGTCCACGTTGTCTTCGCGCTGGCGGACGATCGGGAACCCTTCGGCTTCCGGGTCCAGCGTCTCGATGTTGGCGGAGGCGGCGATGAACCGGTGCTTCATCATCAGCAGGCAGTAGATGAGCTCATGCACCCCGGCCGCGCCGAGCGAATGGCCGGTGAGGCCCTTGGTCGAGCTGATCTTCGGGATCGCCTTACCCTCGAACGCGGCCTTGACCGCCTTCAGCTCGGTGATGTCACCGGCCGGCGTCGAGGTCCCGTGGGTGTTGATGTACTGGATCGGGGCGTTGGCCGTGGCCATGGCCATCTTCATGCAGCGGGCAGCGCCCTCGCCGGAGGGGGCGACCATGTTTTCCCCGTCGGACGTGGCCCCGTACCCGACGATCTCGGCGAGGATGTTCGCCCCGCGGGCCTTGGCGTGTTCGAGTTCCTCGACGACGACCACCCCGCCGCCACCGGCGATGGCGAAGCCGTCGCGGTTGGCATCGTAGGGGCGCGAGGCCACCGACGGCGTCTCGTTGTACCGGGCGGTCAGCGCACCCATCGCGTCGAACATCATCGCCGAGGTCCAATCCTCCTCCTCGCCGCCGCCGGCGAAGACGATGTCCTGCTTGCCCCACTGGATCAGCTCGTAGGCGTTGCCGATGCAGTGCAGGCTGGTCGCGCAGGCCGACACGATGGAGTAGTTGTAGCCCTTGATCCGGAACGGGGTGGCCAGGCAGGCCGAGACGGTGCTGGTCATGCAGCGGGTGACCAGGTACGGACCGGCGCGCTTCACGCCCTTGGTCCGCGCGGTGTCCGCGCCCTCGACGACGTTCTTCGACGACGCGCCGCCGCACCCGACGATCAGGCCGGTGCGCTCGTTCGATACCATCTCCGGGGTCAGGCCGGCGTCGGCGATGGCCTTCGCCATGGCCACGTAGGTGTACGCGGCGGCATCGGCCATGAACCGACGGTCCTTGCGGTCGATGAATGCATCCATATCAATGACCGGCACGCCGGCGACATGGCTGCGGAACCCCATTTCCTTGTAAACCGGCTGGGCCTTGATGCCGGGTGTGCCCTCACGCAACGAGGCGGTCACCTCGTCGGCCGAATTGCCGATGCACGACACGATACCCATTCCGGTAATGACTACGCGCTTCATGCAGAGTACTCCTAGAATCCGTCCGTGGATTCAAACAAGCCGACCTTGAGGCTGTCGGCCGTGTACACTTCCTTGCCATCCACCGCCACCTTGCCGTCGGCAATGGCGAGCACCAACTTGCGGTTGATGACCCGCTTGATGTCGATGGTGTAACTGACCACCTTGCTGGTGGGTAAAATCTGCCCGGTGAACTTGACCTCGCCCACGCCGAGCGCACGGCCCTTGCCCTTGTGCCCGGACCAGGCGAGGAAAAACCCGGTCAACTGCCACAACGAATCGAGCCCGAGGCAACCCGGCATGACCGGATCGCCCTGGAAATGACAGCCAAAAAACCACAACTCCGGCTTGATGTCCAATTCGGCCCGGACGATGCCGGACTGGTAGGCCCCGGCACCCTCGGTGATTTCGTTGATCCGGTCGAACATCAGCATGTTCGGCAGCGGAAGCCGGGCCGACTCGGGCCCGAACAACTCGCCGCGACCGGCGGCCAACAATTCATCGTAGCTGTAAGCGTTCTTTCGCGTCATGGTTTCCCGATTGGATTTTTAACGATGGCGAAAGACTGAACAATTTACAAACTATTTCAAGCTATTTAACCAGTTGCCAGGCCGTCCCTTCGGCAACACTCCACTGGTACTTGCGGGCGTGTTCGCGCAGGATGAAGGGGATCTGCCGCCGGCGAAGCAGCCGGAACCGCGGACCGAGCACGTCGGCGAGGGCGGCAAAACTGGACTGACCGTCCCGCCCGCCCAGCCAGCGCTCCCGCGGGGTGTAGTCGGTGAGCCAGGTGTAGGGGGAGGCGATGATCAACTGGGCGCCCGGCTGGAGCCGGTCAACCAGGGCGGCGAGGCAGGCGGCCGGGTCGGGAACCCGGTCGATCAGATTGAGCAGCACCGCGAGGTCAAACCGGCCGAGGCGCGGCGACACGGCCATGGCGTCGCCCGTGACGAACCGCACCCGCTCCGGATGCACCCCGTCGGGCCGCCGCAGGATGGCCTCCCCGCGCCGGTCTCCTTCGATGGCATACCGAACCGGCAACACGCCGCCGCGTTGCATCCGGCGGGCCGCCCGGATGAAGGCCCGCGACAGGTCGATCCCGACGACCTCGCCGCACCAGCGTGACAATTCGAGGCTGGTGCGGCCGACCGCGCACCCGAGGTCGAGGGCCCGCGGTGTGCGCGGGAGCTTGCGCCGGTCCATCAGTTCCTTCACCGCGCGCGCCGGATACCCGAACGCGCCGCGCGGCGAACCGGGAAACGGGAGGTAGTCGTCCGCCGTTCCGTAATGAAAGAACAGGTACTGCTCCAGCGCCTCGTCCGACTCGTAATACGGCGACCCGCCGCCGCCCGCTCCGCGTTTCATCGGCCCGCCAGGGCGTCGAGCAGGTACGACGCGGGCTGGAAATGCTCGATCACCGGGGTGATCGTGCCGTCGCGGAACATGCGCGCCTGCGGCACGTGGATCTTCGGGGTCTTGAACGGTGCGAACAGGATGTCGTCGTGGGTGGCATGGCTCTTGTCGGTAAAGCTGTCGGGTACGCAATCGCCGCCGAGATGGTCGCTGCGCCCGGTGGCGACGTGCAACGTGCCGAGGATCTTCTCGTCCTGAATGTCCCGCCCCGACACCGGCAAGCGCTGGGTGCCGAACCCGAGTTCGCCGATCACGCCGGTCGCCGGGTCGGAGGCGAGCCTGGCGTTGTGCGCGGCGACGGTCGCCGGATCGCCCTCGATCAACGTCGCCGTGCGCACATGGCCGTCCGCCACGTGCATCAGGCCGATCGTCCCGTCCTCGTAGTACATCGGGAAGGCACCGGAAGCCGAGGTCGGCACGTAATAGACTTCGCCGGCCGGGAGGTTCGCGACATCCGGCGCGCCGGGTGGACAGAGGCCGTGGCTCTTGTGCGCCTCCTGCCGGCCGATCTCGAGGCGCAGGGTGTGGCGCTGGCCGCCGATCTCGAAATCGATCTCGAAGGCATCGGCACAGGTCATGGCCCGGCGCAGCTTCTCGGCCTCGCGGCTGACCTCCTCGTAGTTCACGCTCAAGCCGGAGGCGAGGATGATCTCGTTCACGCCGTGCAGCGTCGCGCCGCGGAATCCGTACTGCTTGGCGAAGGCGGTCAGCGGCGCGGTGGCCGAGTAGGTGGAGATGCACAACAGGATGCCGTGGTGCGGATAGACATCGCGTTCGAGCGAGACCAGGCGGCCGGTCGCATCGTAGGCGGCGTCGGGCAGATCGAGGTTGCTGCCGCCGGTGATGGCGTAGGCGTAGAAGCCGCCGACCTCAAGACCGAGCTGCTGGGCCACCCCACCCCTCAGCCCCTGGTAGAAGGTGTGCCAGGCGATATGCTGGATGGTCAGGTCGGGGTTCTTCAGGAACGCCAATCCGGCCATGTCGCGCGGATCCGGCAAATCGATCAACACCCCGATCGTCTCCTTGCGGTCGGGCCGGAACACGGTGGTCAGCAAGCGGGCGAGATCAAAGGGAGGAAACACGGTGGTCATAAGAAAATCCTTTCATCCGCCAACATACGGCATCCGGCGGGGAATGACAAACGGACGGAAAGGCGTTGAACCACGGAGGGCGCGGAGGAGTAAATGGGGGTAACTACGAAAAACGCGAAAGACACGAAAGGGGTGCGGTGAGGACCGATGTCCATGCCGGACCGACGGCATGTTGGTCGTGCGCCCGTCAGGGCGCAGGCGCGGCGGGGTTGGGTTAAACCACGGAGACGGAGGAGGGGGAGGAGAAAGGCCACTACGGAAGGCACCTGGTGGCTACCAGATGCTTCCTGTAGCTCCGGCGATGTTCGCCGGAGGGAGACGAAGTCCGGACCGTGAGCCGCGACCTTCCGGAAAAGAAAGGGAACCACAGAGGACACGGAGAGCACGGAGGGGAAGAAGTCGGGGGAACTACGAAAGGCGCGAACGATGCGAAAGGGTCATCGGTGGTGCACGGTGCTTCCTGTAGCTCCGGCGATGTTCGCCGGAGGAAGATGAAGTCCGGACCGAGAGCCGCGACCTTCCGGCGTATAACGCCGGAACTACAGAAACCGAAGCGGAATCG
>CALMUP010000047.1 GCA_937872895.1 uncultured Verrucomicrobiota bacterium | reverse complement strand
GGGGGGGGGGGGGGGGGGGGGGGGGGGGGGGGGGGGGGGGGGGGGGGGGGGGGTGTGGGGGGGGGGGGGGGGGGGGGGGGGGGGGGGGGGGGGGGGGGGCGGAACCGCGGCCCGCCTTGAAGTCCGCGCCGAACAGGCGGCGGCCGATGCTGTTGAATTCGAACTCCACGCACAGGGCGCGCAGGGCTTCCTCGCGGCGCGGCTGGACGCGCAGGTCGTCGAGCGATTCGCGGACCGGCACGGCGGTATTGATCGTGGCCAGGCGGCGGCAGAGGAAGGCCTGATCGCGGTGGGCCTCGAGTTTCTCGCGTTGCTTCGCCGAGAGGTCGGCGAGGTGGTCGTAGATGCCTTCGAGCGAGCCGTATTGGGCGATCAATTTCTTCGCGGTTTTCTCGCCGAAGCCGGGCACGCCGGGGATGTTGTCCGACGCATCGCCCCACAGGCCGAGCACGTCGGCCACGCGGGCGGGATCGGGAACCTCCCACTGGGCCTTCACGGCATCGACGCCGAGGATTTCGGCGTCCTTGCCCTGGCGGCCCGGCTTCAGGATGGTCACGTGCGGGCGGACGAGCTGGGCGAAATCCTTGTCGGGGGTCACGAGCACCACCTCGAGGTCGGGCCCGGCGTGGGCCACCGCGAGGGTGCCCATGATGTCATCGGCCTCGTAGCCGGGATAGCGGAGCAGGGGGATGCCGAGGGCGGCGGCGATGCGGTCGATGTGGGGCAGCGCGCTGGCGATATCCTCGGGCATGTCCTCGCGTTGTGCCTTGTAGGCCGGGAAGATCCGGTGGCGATCGGTCGGCTCGGCGGTATCGGTCGCGATGGCCAGCATGGCCGGTTGCCGGTCGAGCAGGTCCAGCACGGTGTTGGTAAAGCCGTACAACGCGGAGGTGTTCAGGCCGGCGGAGGTAAAGATCGGGGCCTTGATCAGCGCGAAATGGGCGCGGTACACCAAGGCCATGCCATCCAACAGATAAAGCGTCCGGGTCATGGTCCGACTATAGCGGGTAACCGGGGCAGGCGCAAAAGGTTTGACCGGATTGTCCAGGGATTGGACCGATGCGGCGCAGGGTGGTCCAGGGATTGGACAAACGGGCCGGGTTGTGCGACAAGCGGGCATGGCCACGAAGAAGACAAAACGCGAACCCAAGGAACACATCGAGTGTCATACCCGTGCGGCATGGCGACGGTGGTTGTCGGCCCATCACGGGCGAGCGGAAGGCGTGTGGCTGGTGGTCTTAAAGCAATCATCCGGCCGGGGCGGGTTGCGGCTCGACGAGGCGGTCGAGGAGGCCTTGTGCCACGGGTGGATCGACAGCCTTCCCGGCAAGGTTGATGACGCGCGCACCAAGTTGTACTTCGCCCCGCGCAAGCCGGGAACCGGGTGGTCCCGCCTCAACAAGCAGCGGATTGAACGGATGGTGCAGGCCGGGCGCATGACCGAGGCGGGGATGGCGAAGATCGAGGCGGCCAAGGCGGACGGTTCCTGGAACAAGCTGGATGCGATCGAGAACCTGGAGGTTCCGGACGATCTTGCCCGGGCGCTGAGGGCGGTTGCCGGGGCCAGGGCCCACTTCGATGCGTTTCCGCCTTCGGCGCGGCGGGGCATCCTCGAATGGATCGCGCAGGCACGCACGCCGGAGACGCGGACGCGTCGCATCGCGGAAACGGCGCGGCTGGCGGGGATCAACCAGCGGGCCAATGCATGGCGACCGCCGAAGGCTGTGGCGACGAAGCGCGCCGCACGCTGATCGTCATCATGGCTTGTCATTTCGCGGGATATTCTGGACACTGTCGCCCAGTCAAAGGAGCACCACTATGAGCGGAATGATGTATGCACTAATTGTGATCGCAGTGATCGTCCTGTTTGTGATCACCACCTACAACAAGCTGGTCGCGTTGCGCAACCGGTTCAAGAATGCTTTTGCCCAGATCGATGTACAGCTCAAGCGGCGGTACGACCTGATCCCCAACCTGGTTGAAGTCGCGAAGGGGTACATGAAGCACGAGAAGGACACCTTTGAGGCGGTCGTCAATGCCCGCAACAGTGCATTGTCGGCCTCGAACCAGGCGGCGCAGAATCCGGGCGATCCGGACGCGATGAAGAAACTCGGGCAGGCCGAGTCGAACCTCGGTGGTGCGCTGGGTCGTTTGTTCGCGCTGTCGGAAGCCTATCCCGACCTCAAGGCCAACGCAAACATGATGCAGTTGTCCGAGGAGCTGACCACCACCGAGAACCGCGTGGCCTTTGCCCGCCAGGCCTTCAACGATGCGGTCATGGCCTACAACACCGCGCGCGAGACCTTTCCGGCGGTGGTGTTTGCCGGGGCGCTCGGCTTCCGGGAAGCGCAGCTCTTCGCCATCGAGAACGAGGCGGAAAAGATCGCCCCCAAGGTTTCCTTCACCTGAGCCAACAGGTTCGGTAGCCGGTCATCATGGATTTCTTCGCCCGACAGGAATCGGCCCGTCGCCGCACATGGTGGCTGGTCGCGCTGTTTTTCCTCGCCCTGGCCGGGTTGATCCTGTCGGCCTACGTCACGCTGATGGCGGTGGTGGGTACGGCGGCGGCAGGTTCGCTGGAGGCTGGTCCCGAGGCGGTCGGCGCGGCGGTACAGCGGTGGGATCCGGGGATGCTGGCCGGGGTGGCGGCGGTGATCTCGCTGATCGTGTTTGGCGGCACGGCGTTCAAGTTGTCGCAGTTGCGTCAGGGAGGCACCGTGGTGGCCGACATGCTCGGCGGGCGCCGCATCAATCCTGCGACCACGCAGTTCCATGAGCGCCGGCTGTTGAACGTGGTCGAGGAAATGGCCCTGGCCGCAGGGGTACCGGTGCCGCCGGTGTACCTGCTACCCGGCCAGATGGGGATCAACGCGTTCGCGGCGGGGGATTCGATCAACGACGCGGTGGTGGGGATCACCGAAGGCGCGATGCGCGGGCTCAAACGGGAGGAGTTGCAGGGGGTCATCGGGCACGAGTTCAGCCACATCCTCAACGGGGACATGCGGCTCAACATCCGGTTGATCGGGATCCTGCATGGCTTGCTGGTGCTGGCCCTGGTCGGACGGCTGATGTTCCGGTTGTCAGGACGGGGGGGTAACAGCAAGAAGGGTGGAGGGACGCTCCTGATGGTGGCACTCGGGCTGGCCCTGATCATCATTGGCTATGCCGGATATTTCTTCGGTGGCCTGATCAAGCGCGCGGTATCGCGGCAGCGGGAGTACCTGGCCGATGCGTCGGCGGTCCAGTTCACGCGCAATCCGCCGGGACTGGCCAATGCCTTGAAGAAGATCGGGGGTCTCGCCTCCGGAGCCCAGGTGAAGTCGGCGAACACCGAGGAGGTCAGTCATCTCTTTTTCGCGGATGGCATCCAGCGCCTGTTCGGTTCGGGCAGCCTGTTCGCCACCCATCCGCCGCTGGAACGACGTATCCGTGCCCTTGAGCCGAACTTTGACGGGCAGTTCCCCTCGTTATCCGTTGATGCGTTGTTGCTCAGCGGGGAGGAGTCCGCACCGCCCTCCGCATCGAAGCAGTCGGAGGCGAAGGGTCGGGCTTTCATCGAGCGCATGGTGATGCCCGGAAGTGTCGAGGCCATCCACAACCCGCAATCGATCCTGCAACAGGTCGGGGTCTTGAATGCAGTGGGCATGGCCGCGGCCGACCAGTTGCTGGCCTCGATGCCGCCGGGGCTGGTGGACATGACCAAGGAGCCGATTGGTGCCCAGGCGGTCATCCTGGCCATGGTCCTGGGCGAGTCCGACCAGGAATCATCGCCATTCGCCTGGACCTGGCTGCCGCCGTTTCTCAACAACGCGGTGGATCGCGCGGTGGGCTTGTTGCAGCAGGCCGGTCCGGAGCACCGGTTGCCGCTGGTGGAGTTGGCATTACCGGCCCTGCGCGAGATGAGCCGTGACCAGGCCGTCCGGTTCATGGAGACGTTGGAAGAGATCATCAAGGCGGATAACCGGGTTGACCTGTTCGAGTTTGCCGTTCGCGAGATCATCCGGGTCGGTTTGCGTGAAACCATGGGTCTTCCCGTCACCCGCATCGCAGTCACCAGCATGACCCGCGAGGTGCTGGATGCCGCCGTGGTGTTGCTTTCCCTCCTCGCCCACAGCGGGACCGAACAGCTGGGGACGGCGGAGGCTGCTTTCCAGGCGGCGATGGTTGCGTTGGGCGAGGCGGCGGGGGTGCATTCGCTCAAGCCGTTTGACCTGCTTAGCATGGATGATGCCGCCGACGCGCTGCAGCGGTTCCTCGGCGTCAGCATGAACCTCCGCCGCGATGTGCTCGCCGCCGCGCTGGTCTGCCTGCAGCACGACCGAGCGGTGACCATCAACGAGCTGGAGCTTTTTCGCACCCTGGCCACGGTCATGGAGGTGCCGGTGCCTCCGCTGGCGTTGAGCGGACCTGCGAACTGATCCGCACCGCAATCCCGATTGCCAGTGCATCCAACCCTTGATATTTCTAGTAGCCGTCCAATCCGGTGCATGCGGCACCCAGGCAAGCGAGGTCTGGCATGATGGTTAACATTGAACTTTGGCACGTGTGGATCGTGATCGGTATTGTCCTGTTCATTGCCGAGATCTTCGTGCCGGCCTTCCTGATGGGTAGTCTGGGCATCGGGGCGTGGGCGGCGGCGATTGCTGCCGGTTTTGGCGCGCCGTTCGTCGGCCAGGTCGCCGCGTTTATCGTGACCATGGTGGTGGTATTCTTCCTGCTCCGACCCTTCTTCAACAAGACGCTCGCGCGGTTTGACCAGCCGGTGAAAACGGGGGTACAGGCGATGATCGGCCAGGATGCGCTGGTCATCGAACCGATCGACAACATCACCAACCGCGGCCGCGTAAAGGTCGGAGGGGAGACCTGGAAGGCGAAGTCCGTTTCCGGCCAGCCGATCGCCGAAGGCGAGCACGTCATGATCAGCCGCCTTGAAGGCGTCACGGTATTTGTAACCAACAAGGAGTAACCCATGGAACCGCTCGTAGTCATCCTGATGATTCTTGCCGTCTTCGTTGTCCTGTTTGTGGCCAAGGGCCTGGTCATCGTGCAGCAGGCCGAGACCAGCGTCATCGAGCGTCTCGGCAAGTTCAACCGTATCCTGGATAGTGGCATCAACATCATCTGGCCGATCATCGACCAGCCGCGCCAGATCGCCTGGCGTATCACGCAGACCGACAACCAGAACCGGAAGGTCCACCTGATACGCAATTCGTCGCGCATCGACCTGCGCGAGCAGGTGTTCGACTTCCCGCGCCAGAACGTCATCACCCGCGACAACGTCAACATCGAGATCGATGCGTTGCTGTATTTCCAGATCACCGATCCGGTGAAGATGGTCTATGAGATCGCGAACCTGCCGCTGGCCATCGAGAAGCTGACCCAGACCACGCTGCGCAATGTCATTGGCGAGATGGACCTCGACGAATCGCTGACCTCGCGCGATACCATCAACGGCAAGCTGCGCTCGATCCTCGACGAGGCGACCGACAAGTGGGGCGTGAAGATCAACCGCGTCGAACTGCAGGACATCACCCCGCCGAAGGAAATCCAGGAGACGATGGAGAAGCAGATGCGTGCCGAGCGGGACCGCCGTGCGACCATCCTCGTGGCCGAGGGTGACAAGCGTTCGCGCATTCTCGAGGCGGAAGGCCAGCGTGAGGCCGAGGTCAACAAGGCCGAGGGCGAAAAGCAGGCGGCGATCCTGCGCGCCGAGGGCGAAGCACGTGCGGTGCAGATGATGGCCGAGGCGGAGGCGGCGGCCATCCAGCGTATCGCCCAAGCCGTCGGGGGCGGCGTGGATCCGACCAAGTACCTGATCGCGGTGAAGTACGTCGAGACCCTCAAGCACATGGTGAGCGGCGAGGGGAACAAGGTCGTGTACATGCCGTACGAGGCGACGGCGATCCTCGGTTCGGTCGGGGGCATTCGCGACATCTTCGAGAAAGTCGGCGGCGCGAAATCCTGACCCCCGCGGCGGCGAGCGGCCGCAGCGTGCTGCATGGAACAACCTTTCACCATAGCCATCGCCGGGGGCGGTGCGGCCGGTTTTTTCGCAGCCATCACCTGCGCGGAGAGCATACCCGACTGCCGGGTCGTCCTGCTGGAGAAAAGTCCGGAGTTGCTGGCCAAGGTCACGATCTCCGGCGGCGGTCGCTGCAACGTGACCCATGCCTGTTATGATCCGGCCCGGCTGGTCGCGCACTATCCGCGCGGATCGCGCGAACTGCTGGGTCCGTTCCACCGGTGGCAACCGCGCGACACGGTGCGGTGGTTCGAGGAACGCGGGGTGGCGTTGAAAACCGAACCGGATGGCCGGATGTTCCCGGTCACCGACCAGTCCTCGACCATCACCGTATGCCTGTTGCGTGAAGCCCGAGTGGCCGGCGTCGAGGTGCGTACCCGCTGCGGTCTCGCATCGATCGGAATCGAATTCCGCCAGTTCCATCTCGCGCTGACCAACGGGGAGACCATGACGGCGGACCGCCTGTTGATCGCCACCGGAGGGAACCAGAATTCGGGAGTGTTCCAGCTTGTCGAAAAACTCGGACACACCATCAAGCCGTTACGGCCCTCGTTGTTCAGTTTCGATTGCGAGGATCCGCGGATCAGCGACCTCGCGGGCATCAGCGTGCCGGAAGCGGTCGTGTCCGTTCCGGACATCAACTTGTCCCAGCGGGGGCCGTTGCTGATCACCCATTGGGGGCTCAGCGGTCCGGCCATCCTGAAACTGTCCGCGTGGGGTGCGGCCCGGCTTGCCGATCTCGACTACCGGTTCACCCTGCGGGTGCAGTGGGTTCCCGGAGCGAACGAGCAGCAGGTGCGCGAGCAGATCCAGCAGGCCCGGGTTGAACATCCGAAAAAGGCGGTTGCCGCGTGGAATCCCTGGAAGATTCCCCAGCGGTTGTGGCAGGCCTTGCTGCACGGTGCCGGGGTGGGAGCGGCCATTCCCTGGAACCAGTTTTCACGCGCGGGTGTGGATGCGGTGGTGCGGGATCTCCTGGGTATGGAGCTGGCCATCGACGGCAAGAGCATGAACAAGGACGAGTTCGTGACCTGTGGCGGGGTCAGCCTCGACGAGGTCGACTTCCGTACGATGCAGAGCCGTGTATGCCCGGGCTTGTATTTTGCCGGGGAAATCCTCGATATTGACGGCGTCACCGGCGGTTTCAACTTCCAGTCCGCCTGGACCACCGGCTGGATCGCCGGCAAGTCCATGGGCCAGGAAGCCGGTTGATCCATCACGGAATTCGAACATGAATGAATTGTACGCCGCGTTTTTCTCATCGCTCGTCCCGATCTTTGTCCTGTTGATGATGGGTATGGGCATTCGCCGTTCCGGACTGGTGGGCGACCGGGGCACGGACCGGCTCAGCCGGGCGGTCATCCTGTTCTTCTTCCCGGTGCTGGTGTTCCATCGGCTCGCTGCCACGCCGGATGCCGGCATCCTGCTGCAGGACTGGATCATCCATGTGTGGGCGGTCATCATCCTGCTCGGATCCGGCCTGATCGGCTGGTTGGTACACCGCATGGCCGGTTGCACGGCTGAACCGCGCACTTTCATCTTCATGGTGGGGGTGCCGAACTGGATCTACCTGCCGCTCGCCTTGGCCGGTCCGGTGTGGGGTGACGATGCGGTTCGTCTGCTCGTGCTGTTCAACATCCCGACCCAGTTTATCCTGTGGACGGTGGGCATCTGGTTGTTGCATGGAACGCTGCGCGGGGCGCATGCGCTGCGGTACATGCTGCTCAATCCCGGGGTGCTTTCCGCGGCGTTGGGATTGTTGACGGCATTCGGGGTTATCCCGCTGGCGTTCGTGGAAGGAAAACCCGGTTGGTCGCTGGTGGGGCTGAATCCGGTACTGCACGGGATCGGTGGATTGACCGTCCCGTTATCGATCATTGCGCTGGGGCTCTACCTGGGCGAGCGGGTGCCATTGCGCGAGGGGATGTTGCGTGAAATCTCGCTGCTCTGTCTGACCCGGCTGGTCACGGCGCCGCTGATTCTGGTTGCGCTGGTCATGGGGTCGGCATGGGCCGGTTGCCCGATTCCGCCGCTGGTCCGGTGGCTGCTTTACCTGATTGCCGGAATGCCGGTCGCGGTATCGGCACCGCTGTTTGCCCAGTTGTTCAACCGGGATCGGCAATTGGCGGCGGTGGGCGTCGTGGCCACGACCTTGGTCAGCCTGGCCACATCGCCCTTGCTGGTGCTGGGGGCGTTGAAGCTGGAGGCGCTGATAGGACTGGCGGGTGGGGTAACCGGCCCCTGACGCGGTGCGACGGGCGAGCCGCGTCGAGGGCCTGAAACCGGGTGTCGATTAGAAGTCGATCTGCACGCGCATCTCGAAGGTATCGACATCGCCTTCGTCCTGCACATCGGACATCGCGTAGTTCCACATCAGGCGGGTGTTCGGGTTCAGGTACCAGTTCAGGCCCAAGGCCACCGAGTCCATCTCGCCACCCGTCACGGTGCCATCGTTCAGGTCAATCGCGCTGTAGCGGGCGGCGATTTCCCAGGCACCGCCGGAGAGGGATCCCTTGGTTACATTGCGGTTGGGAATCACCCGGCCCGGCAAGGCGTCCTTGCGCACGTACGGACGGTATTCGCCGGTCAGGAAATAACTGGCGCCGAGGTAGTAGGCGGTGAAGTCCGCATCCGATGACGGCGCTTTATCCGTGGCATCGAGGTCCACGGTGGAGAGCATCCATTCGCCCTGAAGGGAGAAGCGGTTGAGGGTCAGGATGGTTTCGAGGCCGTGCAGGTAGGCGGTGTCGGCATCAAGGTTCTTGGTATCGACGACGAACGGGGCGATGCTGGATTCGGGGCGGGCGCGGGCGCGGTAGCCGGTGTCGCCGACGCCGCGGTAACTCGTGCTGTAGCCGAGGTGCAGGTAGTCGCGGCCCTTCTCCGTGGCGTAGGGGAGTCCGGTCAATCGGGCGGTCACGGCGAACTCCTCGTTGCTGACGGAATCGCCGAGTGCGCCGGTATCCTTGAACACGCCGAGGGCCCAGGTCATGCGTTGACCGGCGGCCGTATCGAACACCATCAGGCCGGTGTTCTCCACGGGCGTAAACGCGCTGGTGAAACCGCGCTCCATGAAGGAGATGTAGTTGTTGCTGCAGAGTTCCTCCATGCCGAACGGTTCGATCATGTGGCCGGCACGGATGTTGCCGACGACGGGTACCTCCTTCAAGCCGATGTACACGCTGCGGAAGGCCGTGCTGCCGGCGAAGTCGTATTCGGCAACAAACTCGGTGTTCTCGTAAACGGTGCCGCGCAGGCCGAGGCGGGCGCGGCGGAACTTCACGCCATCGTCAAACGGGGCATTCGCTTCCTCGAGTTCGGGGTCGGCATCGAAGAAGGCTGCATCCACATGGATGCGTCCGAACGGCTGAAGGCGGAATTGCTTGTCGGTGGTTTCCAGGATGAAGCCGTTTTTCCAGTAGGTGTTCAACGCATTTGGTGCAGGTTGCTCGACGGCCGCGAGTTTGGCCTCGAGGGCGGCCACGCGGTCGGCGAGGTTGGTTTCGGCAGCCATCGCCGAGGCTGCGGTGGTCAGGGCGAGCAGGGTGATGATCGTTGTACGCATAAGGATCCTTTGGTTGACGTGCGATGGTGGTTGATTCACCTACCAGGCTCAATCGGGGAAACCATGAACTAGAGGACGGGGATTAGCGTGATCCCGGGGTGTGAGCCGAGCTTCTCGCGAGCGCCCATCATGACCACTGAACCGTGGCGGGCCAGGAGGTCGAGGCTGGCGGCGTATTCGGCGAAATGTCCGGCCGTGGTGGCGAGTACCTGGTCGCGCGTGGTCTGGCGGATCGCGTCGGTATCGCCCGCGAGGTGGCGGCCCATCGCGATGAAGCCCTTGGCATCGGGCAGCAGGTAGCCATCGAGGTCGCCGATGGTCCCGACGATGGCGCGGGTCAGTTCCGCATCATCGAGCGACAAGGCGCGCAGGAATTCCGGGGTGCGATCGTAGGTGGCGAGCGTCCGTTCCGTGTTCGGGTCGCGGTACGAGGTCATTGTGCACTGGCCGGCGCGTGGGTCCAGCATGCCGAATGCTCCATAGGCCCCGCCCTGGACGCGGACCTGGTCCCACAACCACGCGGTTCGCAGGTAGCGGTTGACCACGAGGTCGTGGCCGGTGATGGGGCGTTGGAGCTGGTAGAGGTTCACGCTTTTCCCGACGTAGTTGACCTGGGCGGGAATCAGCAGGCCTTCCGGGGCGTGCGGGGCGGGGGGAAGGATGCGGCGGTGCGGCGACCAGGTGGTGGCGGGGAGGCGCGCGAGGAAGGTTGCGATGGCTTTCTCCGTGGCGGCGCGGGTGGTGCCGGATGCCGTGACGTTGACCAGCATCGCCTGGCGGTTCACCAGCGCCGCGTGCACGGCATGGAGGTCTGCCGCAACCTTCGGCCATTCGTCCCCGATGCGGCGTTCGAGGTTGCGCAGGGCCAGCAGGTAGCTGATGCCACTCAGTTGTTCCTGCACGGCATCGGCTTCGGTGTAGCGGGCGCGCAGCCGCTGGGCGACGAAACGGTGACCGGACGGGATGATGCTGGATTCCAGCTCGGCCTTTTCCTCGGAGACGATCTGGGCCACGCGCTCGCGCAGGTCCAGGCGGGCGCCGTCGAGGATATCGTGCAGGATGGCCAGCAGGTGGTGGAGCTGGTCATCCATCGCCTTGCCGCGCAGGAACAGCCAGGTCACGGGATCGGGCGTTTGGCGACGGGTGGTGGCCAGCAATTCGGGGTCGATGCCGCCGGTGGTCTGGCCGATGCGTTGCGAAAGGGCGACAAAATCCTCGGCCGCGGTACCTGTTTCCAGCACTGCGCGTGACCATACCGGCACCAGGCTGAGCAAGTGATCCGGAACGGCGGCCAGGTTGAAGCCGAGATCCAGGTAGGTGATGCCTTGCGTGAACAGGTCGTGAAACAGGAACGGGGTATCTGCGATTGATCCGGTTTCGATGGGCAGACGGGACGCGGCGGAATCGAGATCGGAACGCGCGAGGTTCGGGATGCACGCCAGTTCCTCCGGGCGATCCGGGGTGGCCTGCAGGCGGCGCAATTCGGCGGTGCGTTCCACCACGGCACGGCGTTGTTCGGCGGACCAGCCGGCGTGCGCGCGGGCGAGCCGTTCCTGTTCCTCGCGGTCGAGGCGGTTCTTCAAGTCGGGATCGGGGGCGAGGACCAGGCGGACGCGGTTCGGGTTGTCGAGCAGTTCGCGCTGGATCAGCGATTCGAAGTACCGTTCACCGGCGGCGAGGCGGGCGCGGATCGCGGCCAACGAGCGCGCATACTGGATCGGGCCGAGCGGGTCGCCGCCATACACCCAGGTTTGCAGTGCTGCGACCATCAACGACAATCCGCGCGGGTAGTTGCCGGTGTTCAGTTCGCGGAGGTGGAACTCCTCGGTGTTCAGGGCGGCATCGATGGTTTTCGGATCGATGCCGTGCTGCACGAGTTCGCGCAGGGTGGTGAACATCACATCGACGACCTTCTCCTCGTCGGCGGGGGCGAAACCCTTCAGGCCGGTGGAGAAGTAGAGCTCGCGGACGTGGGTCTCGACGCCACTACCGGCCAGGTCATCGCCGAGGTCCGCATCCATCAGCGCCTTGCGCAACGGCGAGGCCGGCGTCTCGATCAGGATGTATTCCAGCAGGGACCAGGCCAGCAGGTACTCGGGGTCCTTGTCCTCGCGCAACCGCCAGTTGATGGTCAGGTAATGGCCGGCATTCGTATCGTCCGGTTGCGAAGGGTACGGCATCACGACGCGCTCGGGAAGCGGGCGTGCGGGTTGCACCGCCACCGCCGAGTTGATTTCCGCACGATCATAATCGCGCAGGTATGCATCCATGCGGCGCAGCCGCTCATCCTCCGGATCATCCCCGTAGAAGAAGATCCGGGCGTTGGACGGATGGTAATAGGCGGCATGGAATGCGCGGAGTTGTTCCCAGGTGAGGTCGGGAATGTGGCGCGGGTCGCCGCCGTAATCGACGCCGTAGGTCGTGTCGGGAAACAGGACGCGTTTGCCGAATTCCTCGAGGATGTTGTCGGCGGCGGCATAAACGCCCTTCATCTCATTGAAGACGACGCCCTTGAATACCGGTGGCGCATCGACGGAGTCGGCTTCATAGTGCCAGGCCTCCTGCTCGTGGGTGTGGCGGTGCAACAACGGATGCAGGGCGGCATCCATGTACACATCCACCAGGTTGTAGAAGTCCTGGAGGTTTTGGCTGGCCACCGGGTAGCAGGTCTTGTCGGGGTAGGTAAAGGCATTCAGGAAGGTCTGTAGCGATCCCTTCATCAGTTCGACAAACGGTTCCTTCGTCGGGTATTTCGTCGAACCGCACAACACCGAATGTTCCAGGATGTGGGCCACGCCGGTCGAATCGTCCGGTGGCGTGCGGAAGGTGATGCCGAAAACCTTGTTTGTGTCATCGTTCACCATCGACAGCAGTTCCGCACCGGTCCGGTCATGGATGTAAAGGCGGGCGGTGATGCGGTACTCCGCGATCAAGGCTTCGCGGGTCAGGGTAAATCCATAGGGCATGATCAGGTCTCCTGCGGTTCGACGGGGGAAAAGTGTCCGTGTTGGCGGAAATAGGACAGTTGGCGCACGCTTTGCTGTGATTTGCGCTCCACCGCCTCCAGCGTATTGAAGGCATTGTGCGGGGTCAGGATGGCGTCATCGCGGGTGCGCAATGCGGCGAACGCCCGGTACTCGGGGTGATCGGGTGGTGAACCGGCGCGCAGGCCGGCCGCGATGATGGACTCCGCGGCATACACATCCAGTCCGACGCCGCCGAGGTGGCCCGAGGTCAGCGCATCCAGCACATCCGTGCAACGGGTGAATTCTCCCCGGGCGACGTTGACCAGCACGGCACCGGGTTTCAGGGCGGCAAGGGTGGGTGGATCAAAATAGCGGTCGTTCGTTTCGTTCAGGTTCATCGCGCAGACCGCGACATCGGCTTCCGGCACGGCTGTGTCCTTGTCCACATAGGTAAGGTCCGGCCAGCGGCGAACGGGATCCACCGCCAGCACACGCATGCCGAGACCGCGCCCGATGGAGGCGATGTGGCCACCGATGTCGCCGGCACCGAACAAACACAAGGTGCGGCCATGGCACTCGCGACCGGTCAGGTGGTCGCGTTGGAAGCAAGCCATCGCTTGCAGTTGGCGGGGCAGGCGGTGGAGCAGGGCCATCCAGAGCAAAACGGCATGTTCGGCCACGGCGCGTCCGCTATAAGCAAACAAGTGGCCCACCGGAATCCGGGTCGGTGCGGAGGAAAGGAACCGTTGCAGATGGTCAAAGCCGGCGCTGCGGGACAGGATGCCTGCCAGCTTTGGTGCCCATTCCGGGGGGATGATCGACTGTGTGCGGGTTGAAATAACCGATGCGGGAGGTGATCGATGATCGGTTTCCTGGATGGCTGCCGAGGTCATGCCGACCGTCCAATCTGCAGGCAGGTAACGACGAAGCGCGACCGCCTCCTCGTCAAACACTTCGTAAAAGTAGATATCCATGCGCAGGCCGCGTAAAACGTTTCTATGGATTCCGGTTCCCCGTGTTTGGAATCATTGCGGTGGGACAATAAGCGAAATCGCCTTGAAAGAAAGTGAAAAACCTTACGGTTGCGCTAACCAAACCGTAACCTCGCCGTGATCGAATAATATGACGGTCAACGGTTAATGTTCGTTGACGCCGGTAGTGGCGACGGCTATTTTTTTCCGCATGCGATTCAGAATCGTCGAATGAGTCTGAGCCAGTGCGCACACACGAAGCAGGGGATCCTATGTCAAACGAAGAGAACGAAGTGGCCGAGGAAGTCGTCGAAGTTTCGGAAATCGAATCGTTGCGGGCGGGTAGGCCCTCTACCGATGCCAACGTTTTTTTCCAGTTGATCGTCGGTATTGTCGGTACGATCGCCCTTGCCTATGGCGTGCGCGTGTTTGACGGTTCGGGTAATTCCGGCTTGCAGTACGTGAACGACATCATCAACAAACGCGGTTGGGTGCAATACGGTGAATTGCTGATGGCCCTGATGGTCCTGGCCATGATGTTCCTCAAGGCGCGTATCGTGAAGAACCAGCTCAAGGTGGTGGCCTCCAATCCGATTCCGATGGACCTGGACCTGAGCGATGACGAACAGCTGCACAACCTGCGTGACAGTGTGATCAAGCGCGATGAATTCAGCTGGAGCATCATCCTGAACCGTCTTGACCGGGCCATCGCCCTGTGGTTGAGCACCAAGGACGTGGGTCGTGTGTCCGGATGGGCCGCTGCGGAATCGAACCGCGACTCATCCTCCTCGGATTCCTCCTACTCCCTTTGCCGCGTGCTGATTTGGGCCATTCCGATCCTCGGGTTCATCGGTACCGTCATGGGTCTGGCCGTCGCCGTGTCCGGCTTCGGTGTACTCGGCGGCTCCGCGGAAATCAGCGCGATCAAAACCGCTATCGGCCAGGTGACCACCGGTCTCGGTGTGGCCTTCGACACCACGCTGCTGGCCCTGCTGCTCACCGTGGTGCTGATGTTCCCGTTGTCCTTCATTCAACGCAATGAGGAAAACCTTTTCGTCGAACTGGAGAACTACCTCGACGACATGTTCATCGCCCGCCTGCCGTCGCCGGAACAGCAGCCGATTGTGATCGAGAACCTGGAGGATTCGATCGAAGCGGCTTTCCGTCGCTACATTCCGGATCCGGACCGCTACGATGAAGTGTTTACCCGTGCGATCGAGAAGGCGGCCACGTCCATCGAGGAGCGTTTTGGCAACCTGACCAAGAATTATGAAGTCACCTTGAAGGAAGTGACGGGTCAGTTGGCCGGCAACCTGTCCGGCGTCAGCGACAACCTGCGCAAGGCGATCAGCGCGTCCATGGACGACCTTCAGAAACAGGAAGCGGCGATGCTGGCCTCGCGCAAGCAGCTATCCGAGGAGGAGAACAAGCAGTTCAACGTGCTGTTGCAAGGCGTCAGCCAATCGGCCCAGAGTGTTCTGGCCGGTTACCAGAAGTCGGCGAACGAACTGCAGGTCGCGACCGATTCGGCCTTGAGCAAATCCACCCAGGCCGCCCAGCAACTGGCCGGCAAGATGGACGAGGTGGCGCAGCTGGCCGCAGGCATCAAGGATTTGCTCAACATCGAGAAGGCGATCGAGAAGAGTATGTCCGGCATTGCCGCCTCCGAGGATTTCCGCAAGACCCTGGAAGATCTGCGCAAGCACCTGAATTCGACCACCGAATTCTGCAACCGCCTGAGCAAACCGCGGGTAATCACGCTTCGCGAAGAGAGCATTTAAGCAGGGTAGGGTAACGTCATGGGCAAGAAGAATCGCGATTCGACCAAGACCGATTTCTCCTCGTTCATGTGCATCATTCTGATGCTGACCGGGTGTCTGGTGACGATCATGGTTGCGAACATCATGATCATTTCGGCCAATCCGGACAACATTACCATCACCTCGGTCATCGGCTTGTCCGATTTTTCCGACGGCAACGTGACCAAGGACGCGAACTACATCGATGTGTACCGTGACCGGCTGGAGATCTATTTTGACCGGGGAGCCCGCCGCGAGACCGTTCCCATCAGCGAACTCGAAACCCGTGGCAACCTCCTCGACCAGTTCATCGACTCGGTGTATGCTGTGAAGGAGACTGAATACATCGTCATGCTGGTGCGTCCGGATTCCGCCGACATCTACCGCCGCCTGCGCAGCGCCATCCGGGCCCGCAAGATCGATCTGGGCATGGAGTTGTACGAAACGGGCAAGGAAGTGTTCTTCAAGGACGGCATGGTGGCCGAGAAAACGGGACGCTGACCCATGGGCAAGAAGAGTCGAGATAACGGTGTTTCGCTGGATTCGTTCCTGGACATCCTGACCTGCCTGCAGGGGGTGCTGATGCTCATCATCATCACCACCGGAATCGATGCCGCCCAGACCAAGGTTATGGTGGCGACCCCCATCGAGTTGGCGGGCAACGAGCGACCGATCTTCATCGAGTGCCGCAACAACCAGTTGTTCAAGGTGCCCGTGGTGGAAGCCCGCCAGGCTATCGAGCAGAAGCAACTGGAGGTGCTACGCGCCCGCCGTGCTTCCACCAACGTGGTCGATGTGCTGGAAGCGGTGGGCGATGCCGACATCGACATCGGGGATTACATTGTCGATTTTGCCCGTTACTTGAACGGGCAGATTGCGCTGATTCCCAAGCCGGATATCCAGGGCTACTCGTTCACGGTCGCGGAAAATGAAAATGCCAACACCTGGCTGGGTCGGATCGTGGCGGAGATGGACCGGGAGAACGAACGTATCAATTTCCTTGTTCGTGATGACAGTTTTGACGTGTTCAAGCTGGCTCGCGTGGTCGCTTGGACGCAGAAAATCAAAGTCACCTATTCCCTGATTCCGCGCAACGAGCCGCTGATTTTCTGATTTCCGCCCGTTTTCCGCGCCTTCCGGTGATTCTTCGCCGCATGCTTATCCCCTTCAACCGGTGTACTTTTTGATAGGCAACATCCGCCTTCTTGGTTTAGGTTGTGTGCAGCAGGAAAACGTTCTCGCCAGGAGTGTATAATGACAATGATGGACATAGATGCGATCCAGAAGGTGTTGCCCCATCGCTACCCTATGTTGTTGGTTGACCGGGTGCTGGAGTGCGACTTCGAAAAACTCCGCATTGTGGCCATCAAGAACGTTTCGGCGAACGAACCCTACCTGCAAGGCCACTTCCCCAACTACATGTGCATGCCCGGCGTGCTCCAGCTCGAGGCCATGGCCCAGGTCGGCGGCGTCCTGATGAGCACGATGTTCAATGCCCATGGCCGGATCGCCTACTTCCTCTCCATCGACAAGGCACGCTTCCGCAAGGTCGTGCGCCCTGGTGATGTCCTCCGTATCGAGGTCCAGTACCAGAAGGCCCGCATGAAGGTGTCCCGCATGAAGGGTACCATTACCGTCGACGGCGAGCTCGTTTCCGAAGCGGAAATGATGTTCACCTACCGCGAGGAGTAATCCCTTATGCCGGAAATCCATCCAACCGCGGTGGTCGCGCCCACCGCCGTGCTGGCTGATGATGTCGTGATCGGACCGTACTGTGTGGTGGGCCCTGAGGTTACCATCGGTGCCGGGACACGGCTGATTTCCCATGTGGTTGTCGATGGGTACACATTCCTGGGCGCCCATGCTACGGTGTACCCTTTTGCCTCGCTTGGACTGCAGACGCAGGATCTAAAGTACAAAGGTGGGCGTCCAGGCACCCGGATCGGCGATCATGTGACCATCCGCGAATCGGTCACGGTTCATGCGGCAACCTTCGATGGCGATTTCACCACGGTCGGAAACCACTGCCACATTATGGCGTATGTCCATATTGCCCATGATTGCCATGTCGGCAACCGGGTGATCATGGCCAACGCGGCGACTTTGGCCGGCCATGTGATCGTTGAGGAACAGTGCATCATCGGTGGCCTGACCGGCGTTCACCAGTTTGTCCGGCTGGGCCGGCTCAGCATCCTGGGTGGTTGCTCAAAGGCGGTGAAGGATGTCCCGCCGTTCATGATGGCCGACGGCAATCCGCTGGACGTGCACACGACGAACAAGCTCGGCCTGGAACGTGCCGGGATCTCCGAGGAAACACAACAGGCCTTGCGCCAGGCTTACAAGATCATTTACCGCCAAAATCTCACCACCGACGCCGCGATCCAGGCGATGCGCGACCGGTTGCCGGGTAGTCCCGAACTGGATCACCTGATGGCGTTCCTGGCCGCATCGGAGCGGGGGATTACCCGGTGAAGACCCTGCATCGCGCCGTGGCCGGCTGGTTGATCGCCGCTCTGGTGATGCCGGTTTGGCCAGGGCTGGCCCAGGAGCGGTCCGGCCGGATCACCGCCCCGAACAGCCAGAGTGTCAATTTCAGCTTTGATCAGGCGGACTTGCGGTTGATCATCAAGATCGTCGGCGAGATGACCGGGCGCCGGTTCGTGATCGATGAGCGTGTCAAGGGTGCGATCACCGTGGTGACTCCCCAGAATGTTCCGATCGAGGATGTCTATCCGCTGTTGCTCTCGATCCTGGAATCCTCCGGCTACACGGTGATCGAGAAGCCGGAAGGCGCGTATGTCGTCCCGCTGCCCGAGGGCGCACCATCGGCAGGCCGCGTACTGGTAGGCGATGAGCAGGGCGCGGGTCTGGTAACCAAGGTGTACCGGATCAACCACATCAGTGCGATCGAACTGGCCAAGCTGCTTGAGCCCATGGTGCGGGGCGGAAAGAACGGCGCCGTTTCCGCCTTCGGCGCGACCAACCACCTGATCATGACCGACACCGATGAGGCGCTTCGCCAATTGGAAAAACTGATCCGCGACCTTGACCAGCCCGGTTCGTCGCGCACGATGGAAGTGATTCGCCTGAAGCATGCGAATGCCGAGGATCTCGCCCGCCAGTTGATCGCCGCGATGAAGGGCGCCGAGTCATCCGGCGATTCGGTCACCCGCCACCTGCAGCGCGTCGGCACCGGATTGACCAGTCTGCCCTCCGACATGGTGGTCGTTCCGGTCCCCAACGCCAACAGCATCGTGCTGGTCGGAACTCCAAACCAATTGTCCCAGACCCGCGACATCATCGCCCTCGTCGATATCGAGACACCCGTTGAGTTCGGTCGATTGAATTCCATTTTTCTCAAATACATGAGTTCGGAAGAGGCGGCGACCACTCTGAATGCCCTGCTCGCGAAAACGGCTGCGCGCGACCAGGTCTCCCGCATCGCCATCGAACACAACAGCGCCAACAACGCCCTGATCATCGAGGCTTCGCCGCAGGATTTCGAACTGGTACGGAACCTGGTCAATGAACTGGACCGCATGCCCCAGCAGGTCATGGTCGAAGTGGTGATTGCCGAAGTGAGCATGGAGGAAGGGCAAGACCTCGGAGTGGAACTGGCCTCGATCGACGGCCCGGAAAGCGGATCCACGGTCGTGGTCGGGCGCAACCGGCCCGGTGAGTCGGATGGCTTGGCCTCCATCTTCGAGTCCGGCAATTTCCCCCAGGGACTTTCCATCGGCGTGGCTCGCGGCACATTCGTCGATGCGGCCGGCCGGGTCCTTCCGCGCATTCCGCTGCTGATCCAGGCCCTGGCCCAGAACCGCGATGTGAAGATCCTGTCCAATATCCCGCTTTGGGCGCAGAACAATACCGAAGCCAGCGTCAGTGTGGTCGAGAACATTCCGATCCTGAGCTCGCGCATAGAAGGAACCGGTGACAACCGCGATGTGATCCAGAACATCGAGCGTGTCGATGTCGGCATCAAGCTCAAGCTGACCCCGCACATCAACATCGACAACGAGGTCAAGCTGCGCCTGAACCCGAGTATCGAGGCGATCATCGATACCGGATCGACGACTACCGAATTCGCCCCAACCATCGCGAAGCGCGAAGTCACCACTACCGTGACCATACCCGACCGCTCCACTGTGGTCATCAGCGGCCTGATCCGCGAGGATGTGATCCGGCAGCAGTCCAAAGTACCGTTCCTCGGTGATATCCCGCTGCTCGGCTGGCTCTTCCGCTCGCAGTCCGACCGTAAGCAGCGCACGAATTTGCTGATCTTTGTTACTCCGCACATCGTACGCGACCTGAAGGACGCGGCGGCCGTGACCGCGGCGCTGGAGAAACGCACGGAAATCGATCCCAAACCGGTGATTCCGGTTGGTGCACCGGTCGCCGAACCTGTGACCGAACCGGCTACGGAGAATTGATCCGTGAAACTCGGCGAGATCCTCGTCCGCCGTGGTTGCATCACCGCCGCGCAACGCGATGATGCCTTGGCCCGCCAGGTTGCCAATCCCGGAAAGCGGATTGGCGAACTCCTGGTCGAGGCTGGGCGGTGTACCGATGCGGATGTGCTCATGGCGCTCGCCGACCAGTATCATGTGACAGCTATGCCCGCAGTGGACGATGCGTTGATCGATCCCGGCCTGATCCGCGCCATTCCCGTGGACTGGTCGCGCCAGAACCTGATGATGCCGGTCCGCTGGGAGGGCGAGGTGGGGGTATTGCTGGCAGATCCGGCCATGTTGTCCCGCCTTGGCGAAGTCGCGTTGATGCTCGCCTGCGAGCCGGTGGCCCTGCTTGCCCCGGCGAACGAAATCCGCCGGGTGATCGACCGCGCCTATTTTGAGCGGACTCCGGACCAGACGGCACCGGTTTCCACGCCGGATACGCCCCGCGAGGCCAAGCGCGCCGATGACCTGCTGCGCGTGACCGAATCCGCGCCGGTTACCCAGTTGTTGAACGGGATCCTGCTTGATGCCGTGCGCAAGAAGGCGTCCGATGTCCACATCGAACCCTTTGAAAACCACCTGCGGGTTCGTTTCCGCATTGATGGATTCCTCTATGAGCAAGCCGCTCCGCCCAAGCCGCTCGAGGATGCCCTGGTCTCGCGTATCAAGGTCATGAGTAACCTCGATATTGCGGAGCGCCGCTTGCCCCAGGACGGCATGGCCAAGGTGCGCGCCGGTGAGCGCGAGATCGATATCCGCGTATCAACCGTACCCGTGGCGGAAGGTGAACGCGTGGTGTTGCGTCTCCTGAACATGTCCTCGACCTTGTTGCCCTTGACCGACCTCGGCATGCCCGAGGCGGTGCGCCGACGGGTAACCGAGGCCGCGCGTTTCGCCCACGGTATGGTCCTGGTCACCGGGCCAACCGGAAGCGGCAAAACGACCACGCTGTATGCCGCCCTCCGGTCCCTCGACACCGCCCACCTCAATGTCATGACCGTCGAGGATCCGATCGAATACCAGATGGCGGACATCGGGCAGATCCAGGTTAAGCCGAAAATCGGCCTGACCTTTGCTTCCGGCCTCCGCCATATCCTGCGCCAGGATCCGGATGTGATCCTGGTCGGAGAAATCCGCGACCGCGAAACCGCGGAAATTGCCGTGCGCGCCGCGCTGACCGGTCACTTGGTGTTCAGCACGCTGCACACCAACGATGCCGCATCCGCCCTGATCCGGCTGACTGACATGGGCGTGGAACCCTTCCTCGTGGCATCGTGTGTCCGCCTGGTGCTTGCCCAGCGGCTGGTGCGTACATTGTGTCCCGCCTGCCGCCGTGCCGCCCCTCCCGACGAGTCGGTGCTCGCCGGCATGAATCCAGCACTGGCCGAGTCCCTGCGGGGTCGCTCCCTTTTCCTGCCGACCGGATGTTCCGCCTGCACGGCGGGTTATCGCGGTCGCGTGGGCCTCTACGAGGCGGTGACCATCCAGGGTGAACCTGGTGCCACCACCTTTGACCTGGAGGCCTTGCGGCGGAACGCCGAGGCCGAAGGCACGACCATGTGGCAGGACGCGCTGCGCAAGCTGCTCGATGGCGTGACCAGCCTGGATGAGGTGCGCCGCGTGATGGAAACCTCGATCGCCCGCCCATCATGAAGACGTTCATGTACCGCGGATATGACCGTGATGGGGCGCGGGTACGCGGTGTCATCGAGGCCCTCGACTTGAAGGACGCACGGGAGAAACTGGCTGGCCGGACAGTCCTGCCCGAGGAACTTTCCGCCGTAGCGGGAAACAGCTCCTCCGCCTGGTCCTGGGGTGGAGGTCGTCATTCGATGCGGCGTGATGAACCACGCGGGGAATTCTACCGCGCCATGTCCACGATGATCGCCGCCGGGCTACCGTTGGTCGATGCCCTGAACATCCTGCTTGAACAAACGCCGCCCACCTACACCGATGCCGCGCGCCAACTGGCCGGATTGCGTGATGCGGTGCGCGATGGTGCCCGGCTGGTCGATGCCGCCGGGCGGGCCGGCCTTCCACTCACCGCCTTCGAATCAGCCGTGCTCGAATCCGGCGAGCGAACCGGCAACCTCGCCGGATCTTTTGCCGATCTGGCCGATTACCTCGTGGAGATTGGCCGGATCCGTCAGACCATCCGCACCGCCTGCCTGTATCCGGCCATCATCGTGGCCGTCGCGCTGCTGGTGGGCGTGGGCGTGATGGGTTTCCTGGTCCCGCGCATGGCAGCGGTGTTTGCCGAATCGGGTATGCCGCTGCCTTGGCTGACCCGTTTCGTGGTGGCGGCCGGTTCATGGTTCATTCCCGTCGTGCTGCCGGTGATGCTTGGTTTGGTGCTGCTCGTCCTGGCCGGTCTCCGGAAGGTTCGCGCCCAGCCGGCTTTGCGGCGGGGACTGGAGCGGCGGATCAGCCGGTGGTGGATCGCCGGCCATGGCTTTCGGGTACTGACCTCGCTCCGGTTCGCCCGCACGGCATCGTTGTTATTGCAGGGTGGATTGCCGATGGTGGACACCATTCAACTGGCGGGCCGGGCAACCGGAAGTTCGTGGCTGGCCGCGGAGGCGGCGGATGCGACACAGGCCATACGTCAAGGGGCACCGGTCAGCCGGACCCTTGCCCAGATGCCCGTGCTCGGCACGGAGCTCGGTGCCTGGTTGCGCGCCGGTGAAGCATCGGGCGACCTCGCCGGGATGTTCGCGTATGCCGGGGAGCGCCAGCGGCAGAAGTGGGCCTTGTTCATGGACCGTTCAGTCGCCTTGATTGAACCGGTACTGATCGTCGTTGTCGCGGTATTCGTGCTGCTCGTGGCCCTGGCGATCCTGTTGCCGATTCTTTCGTTGAATCTTCAGTTGGGATGACGGCGAGGGGTTGGCCGAACCGGCGCGAGCCAGGCGTTATTATTCCGCCCACGCGAACGAGCGCAGGTAGGGATTGTGGCGTTTTTCCTCGCCGATGGTGGTAGCCGGTCCGTGGCCGCAATACACCAGGGTGGCGTCGGGTAATGCCATCAGTTTCTTCAGCGAGGCGACCAGATCCGCTGGATTGGCACCTGGCAGATCGGCGCGGCCGACGGATCCGCGGAACAAGGTGTCGCCGGCTATCAGTGTGCCGGCATGCTCGAAATAAAAGGCAACCCCTCCGGGTGAGTGGCCTGGTGTCTCAAGTACCCGGTAGGTCAGGCCGGCATCAGTCCAGAGCTGGCCCTCGGCCAGTTCGCGGTCGATGGCCGGAGGGGGGCGGGGTGCATCGTAATAGGGGGGCATCGCTGCCGCCGGGGAAAACGCCCAACAGGCATCACGCGGGTGCATGGCCACGGGTGCCGGTCGGCGGGCCACCAGATCGGCCAGTGCACTCACGTGGTCCACGTGGCCATGGGTCAACAGGTACGCCGAGACCTGCAACCCGGCATGGTCAAGGTGGGCCGCGATTTCCGGCGCATCATCGCCGGGATCGATCACCAGTACATCGGTGCTGCCGGGCGCACGCAGGAGGTGGCAGTTCGACTCGAACAGGCTGACCACCAGCGTGTCGACCTGCAGGGCAGGGGGCGTCGGCACGGGTTAGAACAGGGTGTAGATAAAGGGAGCCACGCTGCTGCCGCCTATGATGAACGCCATCAGGACGAACAGCACGAGCACGATCGGGATGATCCACCAGGCCTTGTTCTGCCAGGCAAAATCAAGAAATTCGCCAAACAGGCGACCGAGATAACGCAATGTCCGCATACCATGTCCTCTATGGATTGATCGATTCCGGAAGTCACTATATGCTATTGTGTTTGTGGATCAAGTGATTAGCAAAACGGGATGTCTTGATGGAAGCATGGTATCAACAGATCGGGCTGGCCGGAAACG
This sequence comes from uncultured Verrucomicrobiota bacterium, assembly GCA_937872895.1. GTDB lineage: Bacteria > Verrucomicrobiota > Kiritimatiellia > CAIVKH01 > CAIVKH01 > CALMUP01. Next base: position 10,405 of record CALMUP010000047.1, on the reverse strand, counting down.
AATGGTGGCGGATTATCGCCTTGTTCGGCGTGGTGGTAACCGCCGTAGTCGCGGCTAAATTCGGGAAAATGTTCCTGCTCCGGTCCGCCGACGTGTTTGAACGGTTGGGCCGTCCGCTGGTGGCAACCGCTATCCGCTCGTTGTCCAAGTCCATCGTCCTGATCGCCATCGCCATCGCCTTCCCGCTGGGTGCCGCGTTCCTGTCGCTGGGCGACCTGGCCAGCTCCATGGTCTTTATCTTGAAGTCGATCCTGATCAGCCTCGCTATCGGCTCGACGCTGTACCATTTGATCGATGTGGTGACTGCCTGGCTGGCCGGGCACGCGGAGCCCGGCAACAATACGATGCAGGGCATGCTGACCCCGATCATCCGCACCAGCCTGCAGGTGACGGTGATCGCCCTAACCGTGCTCCAGGTCGTGCAGTCGCTGACAGACAGACCCCTGACGTCGATTCTCGCCGGCCTTGGCGTCGGTGGTCTTGCCGTGGCATTGGCTGCACAGGATACGATCAAGCACTTCTTCGGATCGCTGGTCGTCTTTGCCGACAAGCCATTCCAGGTCGGAGAGCGGATCACGGTGGACAATACCGATGGCACGGTGGAACTGGTGGGTTTCCGTTCGACCCGCATCCGAACGCTCGAGGGTGCCTTGGTCTCGATCCCGAACGGTGACCTCGCCAACAAGACCATCATCAATGTCGGGCGTCGTCCCCATATCCGTCACCGGGCGATCATCAGCATCACCTATGGGACACCGCCGGAGAAGGTGGAGCAGGCCTTGTCCATCCTGCGTGAACTCCTGCGTGGTCATGAGGGATTGCACCCCAATTTCCCGCCCCGTGTCGCCTTCGATGAATTCGCGACCAGTTCCCTGAACCTGCTGGTGATGTTCTGGTACCATCCAGCCGACTTCTGGAAGTACAAGCAGTACGCCGAGTCGTTTAACCTGCAGGTGTTGCGTTCTTTCAACGAGGCGGGGATCTCCTTCGCCTTCCCGACCCAGACCGTACACCTCGTCCGCGCCGACCAGAAGGATGTCGCTCCGTGAGTACCATCTCCGATCGGATTGAGGCGGTGCAACAACGGCTTGCCGACGCCATCGCACGGTCCGGCCGCACCCCTGGGGACGTATCATTGATGGCGGTGTCGAAGAACCACGGGCCCGATGCGGTGCGTGAAGCTGTTGCCGCCGGTTTGACCCTGTTCGGGGAGAACCGCGTGCAGGAAGCCGCAGCGAAGATTCCCGAGGCGCCCGGCGCGGCCCGCTGGCACCTGATCGGGCACCTGCAACGCAACAAGGTCCGCCCGGCAGTTGAATGGTTTGAATGCATTCATTCCATCGACTCCTGGCGTCTGCTGGAAGCCATACAACAGGCCTGTGAACAGGCGGGACGCCGGATGCGAATCCTGCTTGAAGTGAACGTGTCGGGCGAGGCGGTGAAGTTCGGTTTCAAGCCTGACGAGGTGCCGTCGGTGCTCGGGCGTCTGGGTGAGCTGACGCGGCTTGATCTCGAAGGCCTGATGACCATTCCACCCTTGACCGAGGATCCTGAAGGCGCCCGGCCGCACTTTCGGCGGTTGCGGCAGTATCGTGACCAGTGGCAACAGGAATCGGGCGTCCCCCTGCCGGTCCTGTCAATGGGGATGTCTCATGACCTGGAGGTCGCGGTCGAGGAGGGGAGCAACGTGATCCGGATCGGCACGGCAATATTTGGTCCACGGCCAAAACCCGTGCGCACCGAGGAGGAAGTATGACCATGACGGTGGAAACGGTTGGATTCATTGGCGCGGGTAACATGGCGGAAGCCATCGTGCGCGGACTGGTCGCGCGCGGCGTGGTACCGGCCGCTCAGGTGACGGTAGCGGATCCGTCGGAGGCGCGACGGACCCTGCTTGCCGATGGTTTCGGCGTTCGGGCAACCGCGTCGAACCTCGAGGTGGTCGCGGGATCGGATATCGTGGTGCTTGCCGTCAAGCCGCAGATGATGGCGCAAGCTTTGGCTCCAGTGGCAACGGCGTTCCGTGGCGGGCAGCTGGTGATCAGCATCGCCGCCGGGCTTCGCACCGAAACGTTGGATTCGATGTGCAGGTACATCCCGGCAATCGTGCGGGTGATGCCGAACACCCCCGCCCTGGTCGGCCAGGGTGTATCGGCCTTGTGTGCCGGACCACGCGCTGCCGTTTCGCACCTGGACCTTGCCGAAGCCTTGTTCGCCACCGTTGGAACCACCGTCCGGGTCGAGGAGAACATGATGGATGCGGTGACGGCGGTCAGCGGCAGCGGGCCCGCCTACGTGTTCTACTGGCTGGAAGCCATGCTCGCGGTGGCGGGCGAGTTGGGGTTCGCCCCGGCCCAGGCCCGCCAATTGGTGTACGAAACGCTGGCGGGTGCAGCCGCACTGGCCAAGGCATCCGAGGAACTCCCGGAGGTGCTGCGTGCCCGGGTCACCTCCAAGGGCGGCACGACCGAAGCGGCGATCAATCATCTTGAATCCACCCGGGTGCGGGATCATCTCGCCGATGCCGTGAAGGCTGCGGCGGATCGCTCGCGCGCCCTGTCACGACTTGCCTGACATGAAGCACCAACCCTACCCGCGCATGCGTGAAGAGCCGTCGGAACGAGCGCAGGAAGGCAGCTGGCTCGAATCCGTGACGCGGTTCTGGGTCACCACGGCGATCCTGGTCGCGATCGTGTACGGCACGATTTGGATGATCAGCCGGACCGACGGATTCCGCGACCTGGTGCGACAGGAACTCACCGAGCGTGCGGGGTTTCCTGTGCGAATTGGATCCTCGCGCATGAGCCCGGGGCTGACCATCGAATTGAAGGATATCCAGGGTTTCCTCCGCACCAACGAACCCCCGGTGTTGCGTATCGAACAAGCACACCTGAAGGTGCAGTGGGTCTCCTTGTTACGCGGCGATTTGTGGCCGGTGTCACGGCTCGTTGTGGTCGCGCCGGATCTGCGCTTCATCGCCACGACCAACCGGGGCTGGCAACCCTTGCCATGGCTGCACCAGGCCCTCGGTCCGGTGCTCCGGCTTCCCGGCGTTGGGACCCAGTCCGTGGCCATGGCCGCGACCGAATGGATGCGAACGCGGGCCCTTGAACTCGAGGTCCGTGATGGGCGGTTGCGTTGGGAAACCGGCGCGGCCGATGAACCGCCGGTCGCCCTGCTTGAGGGGGTTGATCTGGTCTCGCAGCCGATCCGCCCCGAATCCGAATCCTTCCAGTGGTTTACCCTGCATATCGGCCGGGCCGAAACCGAGGAAGTGGAATGGATGCGGGATGCGCGCACGGTGTGGATCCGCATGGCTGATCGCGACGTGGTGGTCGCAACCAATGGCATGCGGTTGGAGGCGGAACAATGGACCTGGCAACATACCCTGCTACACCGAGCGGAATGAGCCGGGGGCACGTCATGATGGTCGCCTTGCTGCTGGCCCTCGGGAGCGTCAGACCGGTGGACGCACAACCTGGCGGCATCACCGCGATCGTTCCGGGCACCTGCCGCGAGCTCGCCTTTCCGAGTGGTGCCCGCGGACTGTATTGTGTGCCGGAACGGGGATGGAACGGCGATGTGGTTGTTTTTTCGCATGGCTACCGGGCCATCACCGAGACGATCGATTACCAGAATCTGACCCTCGGCTCGTTGTATCTGCCCGACGTGGTGCAGCAATTGGGCTTCGCGTTTGCCACCACGACCTACCGGCAGAACGGGCTCGCGATCCTGGAGGGGGTCGAGGATATCCGGCAACTGGTCCTTGCGTTTCCACGGGCTACGGGACGGCGCGCGCACCGGTTCATCCTTGCCGGGGCATCGCAGGGCGGCATGGTCACCACGCTTGCGCTGGAGCGGTATCCTTCATTGTTTGCAGGGGGGCTTGCCCTGTGCGGACCGATCGGAAACTTTACCTTCCAAACCGACACGATCAGCCATTTCCGTGTCCTGTTCGATTATTTCTTCCCGGGAGTCCTGCCGGGCAGCGCGGTGTCGGTACCGCCATCGATGCTGGAGGATTGGCATGCGATACACCGGCCGGCGGTACTTGCTGCGTTACAGGCGGAGCCGGCGCGCTGGATCGAATGGATGAACGTCGCGCGAGCAGCGTATGTCCCGGAGGATCCGTCCACCTGGGAAAATACCGCGATGGCACTCCTGTGGTACCACACTTTCACCACCGCGGACGGTCAGGCCAAGCTCGGAGGCAATCCGTTTGACAACCGCCGCACGGTGTACCGTGGCTCCGCAGACGATGTGGCACTCAACGCCGGGGTTGGACGTTTTGCCGCTGACGCGACCGCCCGGTGGGCCAGTAGGCCCTACAACACCAGCGGGGTCCTGCGGCGGCCGCTAGTCGTCTTGCACACCACCGGGGATGAGATCGTGCCTTTCGCCCATGCGCCGGTGTATGCATGGAAAAATCGCGCCACCGGTTCATTCCCGGTCACCATCTATCCCATCGTTCGCTACGGCCACTGCACCTTCACCGCCGGAGAAATCATCAGTGGCCTGATGGTATTGTTGCAGCAACTGCGCTAATCAAAGGCGCGCGTTGTTGAGGAGAGGAACATGCATTGGATCATCCTGGTTGTGGCCGGACTGTTTGAAATCGGGTGGGCGATCGGCCTCAAGTACACCGAGGGCTTCACGCGCTTGTGGCCGACGGTGGGCACGATGGTCTCGATGGCCATCAGCCTCGGACTGCTCGGTGTGGCCATGAAGGCCTTGCCGGTCGGGACGGCATACGCGGTCTGGGTCGGGGTGGGGGCTGTCGGAACGGCCATTCTCGGCATTATCCTGATGGATGAACCGACCAACCCGATGCGCCTCATCAGCCTCGGCCTGATTGTCGCAGGGATCATTGGACTCAAGCTCGCCTCGCCGAGTTGATTCGGCGCCGCCCGGGCGGACGTGCCCAGCGCACGGGACTTCTGGTTTGATGATGCGCCTGCTTATCCGATGCCGCATCACGGCATCGGGTATCAGGGAAAAGATGATGGATGAAATCAGGCGGTGCGTGGGATGTTTCCGCGTTGATGATCGGTTTGACGCGTCGTAGGCTTCCCGTTGCCATTCATCCAACCGAGCGGAGTGTTCATGACTGACCTGCGATTTACCCTTAGCCAACGTGACCTGCCGACCCACTGGTACAACCTCGTGCCGGATTTTCCCGAACCGATGGCACCGCCGCTCCATCCCGGCACACGCCAGCCGGTTGGCATGGCCGATATGACCGCGATTTTTCCCGAGAACATCGTTGCCCAGGAAATGAGTCCGGAACGCCGGATCGAGATCCCGGACGAGGTGCGCGACATGCTGGCCTTGTGGCGGCCGACCCCACTCCTTCGCGCGGTACGGTTGGAGAAGGCGCTGAAGACCCCCGCCCGCATCTACTACAAATACGAGGGGGTGAGTCCGGCGGGCAGCCACAAACCGAACAGTGCGGTGGCCCAGGCCTACTACAACCGCGAGGCCGGGGTGCGCCGTCTCGTCACCGAAACCGGGGCGGGGCAATGGGGTTCATCCCTCGCCATGGCCTGCCAGTTGTTCGGGATCGAATGCGTGGTCTTCATGGTCAAGGTCAGCTACAACCACAAGCCGTACCGCAAGCTCGTGATGCAAACCTACGGCGGCACGGTGCATGCCAGTCCGAGCATGGAAACGGAATTCGGACGCAAAGTCCTGTCCGAGGATCCCGGGTGTCCGGGCAGCCTGGGCATCGCCATCAGCGAGGCGATCGAGCAGACGGTCAAGACGCCCGGCACCAAGTATGCACTCGGCAGCGTGCTCAACCACGTCTGCCTGCACCAGACGGTGATCGGGCTGGAGTCGATCAAGCAGATGGAACTGGCCGGGGCGGAACCGGACATCATTGTGGCCTGTGTGGGCGGGGGGAGCAACTTTGCCGGCATGGTATCGCCGTGGATCGAGCGCAAGCTGAAAGGCGGGAAAAACTACCGGATCGTGGCGGTCGAGCCGTCCTCGTGCGCTTCGCTCACCCAGGGTGAGCTGCGCTACGACTTCGGCGATACGGCGATGATGACCCCGCTCATGATGATGCATACGCTCGGGCATGACTTCATCCCGCCGTCAATCCATGCCGGTGGTCTGCGCTACCACGGCATGGCCCCGCTGGTCAGCCACATGTACAAGCTCGGATTGATCGAGGCGGTCAGTGTACCACAGACCAGGGTCTTCGAGGCTGCGGTCGCCTTTGCCCGCAGTGAAGGCCTGATTCCGGCTCCCGAACCCTCGCACGCCATCGCTACCGTTATTGACGAGGCCATCCGGGCGCGCGAGGCCGGCACACCGGTCAACATCCTGTTCAACCTGTGTGGCCACGGCCTGCTTGACATGACCGCCTACGATGCCTTCCTCGGGGGCAAGTTGGTTGATGGATGATCCGCCCTCGGCGGACGGGTGGTTCTGGCTGGTGGATGGTCGGACGGCGCTTGCCGAGTGGGGCTTGCCCCGGTATGCTCGCGCTTTTGTTGAGGAAGGCGAGACATGGCGACGATTCTGGATGGCAAACAACTGGCGGCGGAGATGCGCGCGGAGATGGCGACGGAGGTGGTCGGACTCAGCGCAAAGGGCATCGTGCCCGGACTGGGCGTGGTCCTGGTCGGCAACAATCCGGCATCCCGTTCGTATGTCACCGCCAAGGAAAGGGCCTGCGAGGAGACCGGCTTGCATTCGCGGGAGATCACCATGCCGGCCGATGCGGGGTATGATGCGATCCTGGGTGCAGTCACCGAATTGAACCGCGACCCGGCTATCCACGGGATCCTCGTGCAACTGCCCCTGCCGGAAGCGCGCATGGAGCAGGCGGTGATCAATGCCATCGATCCCGACAAGGATGTTGACGGGTTCCATCCGGTCAATGTCGGCCGCATGACCCTCGGCCTCCCTGCCTTCATCCCGTGCACCCCGCACGGGGTCCTGCACCTGCTCCAGCGCGGCGGATTTCCGCCGGCCGGTCGTCACGTGGTGATTGTCGGACGTAGCAACATCGTGGGGCGTCCACTGGCCAACCTGCTCTCGATGAAGGGGCCGCTGGGCAATGCCACGGTCACGCTGTGCCATACCGGGACGCCGGACATCGGCCGATTTACCCGGGAGGCAGACATCGTCATCGCGGCTGCGGGGCGTCCCGACACCGTCACCGCAGCGATGGTCAAGGAGGGCGCAGTGGTTATCGATGTCGGAGTCAACCGGGTGCCTGACGCGGGCAGGAAGTCCGGTTTCCGCCTGGTCGGTGACGTCTCCTATGATGAAGTAGCCGCGAAGGCAGCGGCCATCACGCCGGTCCCGGGCGGGGTGGGGCCGATGACCATCACCATGTTGCTCTACAACACGATCCTGTCGGCCAAACGACGGGCGGGGCTGGCCTGACACCGTGCGCACGCTGCATAAATATGTCCTCGTGGACTACCTCGTCATCTTCCTGATGACGCTCAGCGTCTTCACCTTTGTCATGTGCGTCGGGGTGCTGATCCGGGCGATTGACATTGCTGCGCGGGGCATTTCGGCTGAGCTGATCGCCAAGATCTTCCTGCTGAACATCCCGTACATGATGACCTTCACCATTCCGATGAGCGTGCTTACGGCCGCGTTGCTGCTGTTTGGCCGGCTATCGTTTGACGGTGAATTGACCGCGATGAAGGCGTGCGGGATGAGCCTCTGGCAGGTCATCGCCCCGATCATCGTGACCTCGGTACTTTTCACCATCCTGTGCATCTACATCAACATGTCGGTTGCACCGCGGTGCAAATCCATGTTTCGCCAGGTGCTAACGGAAATAGGGGTGGAGGACCCGATCAACCTGCTGGAGGCCGGTCGGTTTATCCAGGATTTCCCGAACATGATGATCTACGTATCATCGCGATCCGGCAACGCGGTGACCGACGTGGTGGTGTATGAGATGGATGATTCCGGGCCGATCCGCAATGTCCGTGCCCAGCGCGGCGAATTGCGGGTTGATCAGGAGAATCAGGTGGTGCACATCGATCTCTATAATGTGCGGATCGACCAGCGCGACAAGAAAGCCACCGGCGATGCCCCCAAGTCGCATTACATCAACGCCGAATATTATCCGGTTAAACTCGATTTCTCGGCATTCCAGAAGAAGGTGCGCAAGAAGAAGCCGTCTGATATGACCTTCGCCGAATTGATCGAGAACATCCGTGACGTGACGATCGCCTTCCCTGATCTTGAGCCGAAGGACCTGGCCCGTCAGAAGATGTTCATGATCGTCGAGGTCAACAAGCGGTTGGCGGTGTCGCTCTCCTGTTTCGCCTTTACGCTCATCGGCATCCCGCTCGGGATGAAGTCGCGCCGCAAGGAATCCTCGATCGGCGTCGGTATCAGCCTCGCCCTGGTCTTCCTCTTTTACCTCTTCATTATCATCGCCAATTCGTTGGTCGGCAGTCCGGAATTGCGCCCGGACTTCATCGTCTGGCTCCCGGTGATCGCCTGCGAGATCATCGGCTTTTCGTTGATCTACCGGACGAGTTGACGCACGCCGGCCGTTGGCCACCTACACCACAAGGTCCTCCTGCTCCTTCAACTCGCGGTGTTTGCGGTCATGGAAGAAGGCGAGTCCGAACGCCAGCGGCCCAACCCGGCCGATGAACATCAGGAAGATAATGATCGTTTTCCCGGAATCAGTCAGTAGCGAGGTGATGCCGGTGCTCAAACCGACGGTTCCCAGCGCGGACGAGGCCTCGAACAACAACGCTTCAAACTCGTGGTTCTCGGCGATCGCCAGCAGGTAGCAGCCGATGATGAGGGCGCCGGCATAGAAGCCCAGGCTTGCCATGGCGAGTAGGACGCGGGACGGCGGGATCTCCTTGCCCCAGAAATAGACCCGCTCCATCCCCTTCACGGCACTGCGCATCACCCCGATCAGCGCCGAGAACGTTGTCGTTTTCAGACCGCCACCAGTTCCGGACGGGGATGCACCCACCACCATGAGCAGGATCAGCAGGAAGAGGGATGCCTGGGACAGCATGGAAATTTGGATCGAGTTGAACCCCACGGTGGTGAGCGCTGACATGATCTGGAACATCGACGCCAAGGCGCGGTCGCGCGGGGGAAGGGCTTGGATACTGGGTTCGAGGGCGTAGAACAGCACGATGCCTGCCAGCGAAAGGAGCAGGGTGGAGCCGACGATGATACGGGTGGTGAGGGTGATCTGTCGGCTCTTCCCGGTCAGCCGACGCGTAAGGTCCACGCACACGATGAAACCAATTGCACCCAGGTAACTCAGGACGGCAAGGATTGTATTCACCCAGGCATCCTGACGGAACACTTCCATGCTGGTATCGTAGAGGCTGAAACCCGCCGTGCAGAAAGCCGAGATGCTATGGAAGACTGCGGACCAGGCTGCGTCCTCCACGCCAATGCGGCGGAAGGCGGCATACAGGGCGATGGCCCCGAGGATCTCGATGACCGCAGTGAAGTGCACCACGCCGCGCACCAGATGCTCGATCCGTAAACCGGCTGGAACCGGTAGCACCGACATGGCTATGTCGAGGCGGCGGTCTGGCAGGAAGCCATACCGGTGGAACACGATGAAGGATCCGAAGGTCATGTAGCCGATGCCGCCAATCTGGATCAGAAGCAAGATGATCACCTCACCGAACCAGGTATAGCTGCCGGAAATGCTCACGGTGGTCAACCCGGTGGTCGACAAGGCCGAGACGGAGGTGAACAGATGGTCAATCCACGGGGTGGGTACGGTCTGTGCCCACGGCAGGCAGAGCAACAACCAGGCGGCAAGAGCGTAACCGAGATAGCCCAGGGTGATGAACCGCATGGGCGAAATCCGTTCCAGATACGAAACCACACGAACAACCAGTGCCTTCATGACGATCCCAATCTATCACCGGATGTCCATGACTGGCGTCATGTTTGCCCGGAACTACGAAAGCCAGCAATTATAGGGAGGCCGGTTCATGAAGTCGATGCTATCGTCGCAATCCCATGCTGGATAAACAGATAAGAGCATGATGGCGGGCGCTGACCGCCGTCCGGAAGATGCTACGCATTGCTGCACCGTGCCGGTACGGTCGTCGAGGCGCGGTGGCCTTGGACTGTCCATGGGAATGTTCAGTGAGTCGGCGCCTAAGGTCGGTCATGAAGCCGACGTACAGTCCCTGATCGTGCATCGATAGCAGGACATAGACGCCGTAGGCGAGTTTGGATGGCATGTCGATAAAGGCTTGATGCGTGGCATGAGCCATGGACCTTGTTTCTCTCTCCTGATAAAAAACAAGGTGGGGCAGTGCAGAAGATGCTTCGCATCGCTGCACCGCCAACGAGCGACGCGAAGCGTCTGCTTGTTGGCTCCGGAGGTAGGGCTCGAACCTACAACCTTGGCGTTAACAGCGCCCTGCTC
>CALMUP010000046.1 GCA_937872895.1 uncultured Verrucomicrobiota bacterium | reverse complement strand
AGGCGGATCCGTCTTTGGCGGGTGGACGCGGGGATGAGGAGGAAGCGCTTTTGATGTAGCCGCCGCCGTTAGGCGGTGGTGGTGTTGGGACGAGCCCTTGGGTGAAGACTTCCACGTCCAAACGGACGCGGCTACGGGATGAGGAGGAAGCGCCTTTTGATGTAGCCGCCGCCGTTAGGCCTATCTATTACACGCATATCGCGCATTGAGCCATGCGCTTTTTTTTGCCTTTGACTATCACTAGTAATAGTGATATATGTCGGCATGAATGAGATGAATAAGCTAATTGGGAAACGGGACGCGCTCCTGATGGAGTTGGCGCAACTCAACGGACTGGTCGCGGGATCGTTTTTTGCCCGTGACATGAACGGCACAACCAGGTTCTGCCTTTCCTGTATGCAGGGCGGAAGGCAGCGCCAGGCCTATATCTCGGCCAAACATGCCGATGCCGTGCGGCTAGGCGTGGGGCAGCATGCACGGGCTTTGGAGATTCTTTCCGAACTTGGGAAAATCAACCTGCAACTGATTAAGAAAGGCGTGGGTGGTTCAGATGTGTAACGAACTTGGCAAACTTCTCAAAACCCTTGCTGAGCAAACCTCGTTGGGGCACGAAAAACGCAACACCGCATTCATTCGTCAGGTCGACTGCCTGTGCCAGCATCCCGGCGGCACCGGAGCGGGAACGTGAGCAGACATGGCTTCCATTGCTTCGGCATGCCGTTTCGCCGGCAATACATCCATCGACTTGGCGCAGTTGCGCACGGCCCGAAGGAAGGCCGTTTTGGAGATGTGCGCAGGGGAAAAAACGATTCTAGTGATCAACGATATGTCGGTTCTAAACTATAACCGGCATGAGAGCAAATCCGACCGGCGAGCCATTGGAGACGGGCGGTCAAAGGGCTATGAATACATCTGCAATCTGGCGGTCGGGCTGGAAAGTGAGCGATATCTCGGGGTCCTGCACGATAGCCTTATCTCGGCCAGCGGACCCGATGACACCGATCAAATCGACTACCATGCCAACCCCACCTTCGCCGCTCTCTCTAAAAATGATCCGGCGCGCCTTGAGCGCAACCACGCTCACATGCTTGCGTGTCACTTCAAACACATCAGCCAATCCGCTCCGGGAATCAAAATGATATCCGTGGCCGATCGAGAATTCGACGACCACTACGTTTTCGAGAACGCGATCAGGTGCGGGCAGGATGCCGTCATTGGAAGCAACGGCGTTCGGAACGTACAAGTGACCAGATCGCTCGAATGGGTGCATGAAGACATGTACACCACAAGGCAGAACGGCCTGCCCGGTGCGCCCGGCCATGCCTGCTGTAGCATGAAGACCCTCGTGGCCAATGTGCCCACAACCCCGTTCAAGCAACTTGCGCTTGATGGCAAGGGGCGGCTCGTTGAGGAAAGCGCCGCCCGCTCACATGCCCATGTGTCAACAGGCAGCTTCCGGGTCAAGCTGTACAGGCCTCCGAAAAGGAACGGGACCTACTTCCGGCCCACAGACTACATCGACCTGAACGTGGTCGTCGTGAAAGAAGACAACCCACCGAAAGACCGCCCGCCGATCGAATGGGTTCTCTACACCACCCTCCCGGTCGATACGCCCGAGCAAGTCGCCCAGGTGGTGCGGATCTATGAGTTGCGATGGCTCATCGAAAGCTTCTTCAAATACCTCAAGAGCGGCTTCCAGATCGAAGACCTTCGTTACGACAACGCCCGGAAGACCGCCGTGCATCTGGTTGCCGTGACCATCGCGGCAGCCTTTATCTGCAAGCTGAAAGCGCAAGTCGGCCTTCCGCGTCCCGGCCTTCTTCCCCCCGGCGACTACGCCCGGGTTAAGCACGCCGCCAACCATCCTGACGATACCGCCATCGACGCCGATTTACGCCTGTTCGCATTACTGGCGACACACTGCGGATGGCGCGGCAGAAAAAATGATCCCATCAGCCCGCTCACCTTGATGAAAGGGTTCGCTCGGCTAACAACGGCTCTTCACATGTTAAACAACGCCGCTGGCCTGCTCCAGGAAATCGATGATCGCAACGGAGGAGTAAAAAATGCGTGTAATAGATAGGACGGTGGCCCCGGCGGGTATGTGGCTCAATGCGGGAACGAAGCGGGTCGTTTACATTTAAACATATTGCGAAATATTCGCACGCTATGCCTTTCTACCTCGCTTTAACCGCTGGCGCCCACGTTCTGTTTTCAGCGTTCGTGCATAACGAGAACTCCCAATAACGCGCGATGAAACGGTCTCCCGGATGATTGCTTCGTCTGAACCGGATAACAACACCTCCCCATATCGAACCCGATCTTGTGCAGTAAAGGCGCCCAAATACGGATTCAAATCCGTCACACCATCTTTGACATTCAATACGTAATGGGCGGCGCTGGACCATGGATAGTTCCACGCAAGTTCCGACCAACCCACCCGAACCGGATTGCGCTCAATGTAGCGACCGCAAGCCACCAGATACGAACCGATTTCTACCGGTTTACTTTTGAATCGGCCCTGCCAGAACACACCGCTGGTGCGATGTCGTTTGTGATGATACTGGGCATACGACTGCTGTATTCCACCAGCAAAAGCCCTAAGATTTTCAAAAGCAAGCTCGACGATGATGTGATAGTGGTTCCCCATCAACACCCAATGATAAATCCTGGCATCACACGCTTTTTTATAATCCGATATCAATTGGAGAAAATACTGACGGTCTAGATCGTTCGTGAATATATCCATCCGGTTCACGCCGCGATTGAGCAGGTGATAACAAATGGACTTTTGAAATATTCGTGCGTTACGTGGCATAGGCCAAAAGAGTTATTTTAAAGATGAGAAGGTGTCAATATCATGGTAATATATTAATCAGTAGCACTTTGCATGGAACGTCCCCCTAGCCCTTTGGAACGTCCCCCTAACCCTTATGGAACGTCCCCTTAACCCCCGTCCCCTTAACCCCGTCCCCGTTACCTCGGCGGTTCGAGCGCGGCGCGTTTGGATTTCCGCTAAAATTAATTAAATCACCAGCGCGGATCATCCTTGGTGATAGGGCTTTCCCCCTATCAGAATTTGGCAAAACCCTGATATTCCGAAGCCACGCTTCGAGATACGTTCCTTTCTGATGCGAATTGGTGACGCTGCCGGAAATTCGTTTGATGGGACACGTCCTGATGCGGACTCGTCTTGTTTCGCACAATCATTTTCCCGCAGCGCCTGCGTTATCGATCCTGTTCATCATTAGATTAGAACAACAACGAGAGAGGTGCCGATGAAACCTTCCGCACGTTATAGCCTTTGCCGCATGGCCGTTGGAATCGCGCTGGTTACTTTATATTCGTTCATGCCGGGTTCCGGCGGTGCCATCATGCATGCCCACGCGGCTGGGGTGTTTACCAACCTGTGGCAGGATTTCGAGACGCCGTTCACGGCCAGCAACACCCCGGCGGGGGGCTTCCCGGCGACCGGCTGGAGCAAGGCGATCATCTCCAACAACACCGACTGGGTGCGAGTGACGAATGGTATCAACGGTAATCCCCACAGCACCCGCACCAATGCCTGGGTGAATCCTGGCACCGGCACCAGTAACTATTTCGCGCGCTTCGGAGCGGCCTCCTACGGTAATGTGACGCGTTTGTTCACACCGCCACTGGATTTGTCCAGCGCTCAATTGGTGACGATGTCGTTCTGGCACATTCAGGTGCCGTGGCCGGCGGATCAGGACGTCCTGCGGGTGCGGGTCACCACGAATTTCTCGTGGGCGATCGCCACCAACCAGGCTGGCACCAAATACAATGGCAGTCCTGATACGCTCGGTTGGCATACGTTGGCTAATTACACGGCGGCACAGACGTCATGGGTGGAACGGGTCTTTACCTTGGCCGCATCCAATTTCGGTCCGAATACCGTGTTTTGCTTTGAAGGCATCGGCGAATATGCGTACGGCACCTGCATCGATGACCTGAAGATTGTTTCGATGGTCGAGGATGAACCTGAACCTGCCGATCAAACGATCTCTTCCTTCCTGCCTGCAAGCGGTAGCCGTTTTGCGGTGAGTAACATGGCGGGGCTGTCGGCCACGGCGTCCAGTGGACTGACGGTATCGTTTGTTGTGGAGGACGGACCGGGGGCGATCACCGGCGACACGAATCTCGCGTTCAGCGGCGCGGGCACGGTGACCGTCGTGGCGTCGCAGGCCGGGAATGAAAACTGGAATCCGGCCCCGTCCGTGACGAATGTATATCATGTCTATGCGCTTTCTTCGTCATCCGGTCCCTATACCGGCGGCAACACGATCACCATCACCAACGGTAACTTCGGCACCATCACCAACGTGCTGGTCGGCGGGGTCGCGGCGACGATCCAGGAGTCGGGCGCGAACTGGGTGACCATCACTATTCCGGCGGTTGGTTCGTCGGGCGCGCAAGATATCGTGGTCCAGACCTCCGACCACGGCGACACTACGCTGGCTGGGGCCTATACGGTCAATCCGGCGGGTTCGATCGGTGGTTCGATGTTCACATTCACGTGGTCGGCCGTGGGCGACAACCTCCTACCTGGTCGGGTATTTGACAAGGGCGCCAACAACACGATCTATGGCATGGACTACTATGACAACAACCTCTACATCGGTGGCGCGTTCACCAATGTCGGTGGCTCAAACTGCTACCGCGTCGCGCGGCACGACGGCACAAACTGGCATTCGATGCAGGCGGGTGTGTTCCGGGTCGCCAACGTAAACTACGTCAAGGGCGGTCCCGGCGGTATTTATTCGGGCGGCTATTATACAAATATAGGCGGATCGTATAATCCGGATGGCGCCATGATCAACGATGGCGCCGTCAATGCTTTTGCGGTATCACGTTATGACGGCACGAACTGGAACGGAATGGGACACCCCCCGGCGATCGGTTACACCGGACGGGTTGGTCTTGCCTTTTCCCCGACCGTCAACGGCTACGTGAACTTTGTCGTGCCCTATACCGGCAACACGGTCATCGCCGGCGGTTATTTTACCAACTCCGACTACCGGGCCAGCGGCCTTAATTACATAGCCAAGTACGATGGAAATGGATGGACGAACATGCAGCAGGGCTTCCGCAACGTAACCCTCGCAGGAGCGTATGACCGCGACCGGGATCATCTGTACGTGGGAGGATCGTTTACGAATCATAACCCGACCAACATCTCGGTTCATCTCAATTACATTGCTCGCTGGAACGGCTCCGCATGGACGAATATGGCGCGGGGCCTCGGCAATCGCGTGACGGCTCTGGCGGTTCACCCGACCAGCGGCGAGCTCTATATCGGTGGCTGGTTTACGAACTACGTCGATAACGCCGGCGACAAGTACCACGCCAATTACATCGCAAAGTGGGATCCAGTTTTACAAACCTTCACCAACGTTGGTTCAGGTTTCAACAACTGGGTATATGCCCTGGCGTTCAATACGAATGGCACGCTCTATGCAGGTGGATCGTTTACCAACACCTGGATCAGCACCGAGCCGAACGACAGATCCGCCCCGCAACTCCCGGTCACGCGCATCGCCATGTGGAACGGGACGCACTGGACCAATGTCGGTGGGGGCTTCAGCGACACGGTGCTCGCCTTGACGGTCAACACGAACAACAACGATGTCTATGCCGGTGGATTCTTTAGAACCGCTTACAACGACGACGGCACGAGTACCAGTACCTGGTATGTGGCGAAGTATGGCCCGGAAGGCACAGGCTCCAGCGGCGTGGAACCGTCGAGCGGTTCCGTGACCGGCGGCTATGAAGTGGTGATCACCGGCACGGGCCTGAGCGATGGCACGGCTGGCGACATCACGAGCGTCACGATTTGCGGCGTGAGCGTGGCCAGCATCGTGAGTCAGTCGGCGACCCAGGTGATCGTCGTCGCCGGGGGCGGTGACCCAGGACTTGGCGATGTACGCGTCTTCTCGGCAAGCTACGGCGAGTCCGTGGCGAGCAATGCCTTCACCTACACCGGGGCCTCGTTCGTGCTGCTCGGCACCAACGGCGTGGCCATCGCCAACGACGCGGCCGCCGATGCCGCCATCGGCACGCAGTTCGGCGCGGTGCTGAACGGTGTGACGGTCACCAATGTGTTCTCCATCACCAACGCGGGCAATGCGACGCTGAGTCTGTCATGGACCACCAACGGCTCGGCGAATTACGCCGTGGTGTCGGGACCGGCCACGGTGGACGCAGGCGCGGTGGCGTACTTCGCCGTTGCCTACGCCTCGGATGGCCTGGCGGCGACGGCGACCGTCGCGATCGATCACGATGCCCCCAACAGTCCTTTCTTGCTCAACCTCGCATCGGATTCGGTGATCCAGCCGCAAACCATTACCTTCCCGGCCATACCGCCGCAGCATCAGTCGGCCAGCGTCGATCTGGCCGCGACGGCGTCGAGCGGCTTGCCGGTGACATTTACGGTCGACCCTCCCGGCGTGCTTAACGACGGCACCAACCTGACCTTCTCGGGGGTGGGCGACGTGGTGGTGATCGCTTCGCAAGCGGGCAATGCCTCTTACGAGGCCGCCCCCGACGTGACGAATACGATTCATGTCTATGCGTTGTCCGCCAGTACCGGTCCCTTCGCCGGCGGCAACACAATCACGATCACCAACGGTAACTTGGGCACGATCACCAACGTGCTGGTCGGCGGCGTGGCCGCGACGATCCAGGAGTCGGGCGCGAACTGGGTGACGATCATCGTGCCTGAGGTCGGGTCCGCAGGCGTGCAGGACATCGTGGTGCAGACCTCCGATCACGGCGACATCACGCTGGTTGGGGCCTACACGGTCAATCCGGCCGGATCCCTCGGCGGCATGGTGACCGATGGGTTTGTCTGGACCAACATGGCGCAGGGTTTCGTGGACACGGTCCATGGGTTGTGGACTGCGACCAACGGTGACATCTACGCCGGCGGCGCATTTACCAGCGCTGTCGATGGCGCGAACATGCCCCGCATCGCCAAGTGGGACGGTACGGCGTGGACGAATGTGGGCGTCGGCTTCAACAACATCGTCCGGGAAATCCGGGAGGATTCGACCGGTACCCTGTATGCGGTGGGCGACTTCAATGGAACGTTCGGAGCCAGCCAGAACAGTCGTCGTATCTCACGCTGGGATGGCATGAACTGGACGAATGTCGGCTTGGGGGTCAGCTCGGCCGGCTACACGGTGACGTTCGATGATAACGATGTGCCCTATTTCGGGGGCACGTTCACGGCCGATGGATATGGGCGCAGTTTCGGCTGCGTCGTGAAATGGGACGGCGGGAACTGGACGAATATCTACGCATCTCCCCTGACCAATGCGATCGGCTTCAACAATACCGTTTATTCATCGCTCCGGGGACCGGACGGGACGATCTACTTTGGCGGTAGTTTCACCAATGCGGTCACGCCGACCGGGTCGGTGGCCATGGCCTATGTAGCGAGGTGGGACGGGACGGAGTTGCGCCCGGTGGGGGCGGGATTCGACGGTATGGTGTACAAGCTGGCGATGGACTCCCATGGAACGCTGTATGCGGGCGGAAACTTCACGGGGTCGGGCGGACAAACGATAAACCGTGTCGCCCGTTGGGACGGGGTGAACTGGACGAATGTGGGCGGCGGGGCGAATAGCACCGTCTATGCCCTGGCCTTCGATGCGCAGGATAACCTGTATGTCGGCGGATCGTTCTCGACGCCGGGACAACGTCTGGCGATGTGGGATGGGGCGATGTGGCACAACGCCAGCGGGAACGGCGGTGTCAACAATGCGGTGTGGTCACTCGCATATGTCAGCAATGAAACCATGGTGGTGGGTGGACAATTCACGTCGGCCGGCGGCGTGGCGACGAACCGGATCGGCCTGGTCCGCCCGAATCGCTATCTGGATTCCGGCGTCACGCCGTCGAGCGGCTCGTGGACAGGTGGCTACAAGGTGGCGATTTTCGGCGAGAACATCGGCAACGGTGACATTACCAACGTCACGTTGGCCGGCGTGCCGGCCACCATCGTGAGCCAGACCGTGGATCGCGTCTGGGTGACGGCGGGTGTTGCCGCCACGGCGGGTGTGGGCGATGTCGTGGTACAGTCCACCAGCTACGGCGAAACGACCGGGGCCGGTATCTTCACGTATCTGCGCGGACAGCAGGCCGCGCTGGTGTTCAACCCGGCTAGCCCGCAGGCATATCTCACAACCAATGCGCTCTCCGTCTCCGGCGGTTCGGGCACGGGCGCGGTGAGCTTCGAGGTGTTGAGCGGTCCGGGAACGATCGCAGATGACACGAATCTGCTGGTGACGGACAGCAGTGGCACCATTGAGATTCGCGCCACCAAAGCGGAGGACGACCTGTACTTCGCGACCTCCGTGACTGGCACCGTTACGGCCATTAAGGCGACAGCCTTGGTAACCCTCACCAACCTGACTCAGACCTACGACGGTACCGCGCGCGAAGTCACGGCTGAGACCTTGCCCGAGGGCCTGACCGTGAACCTCACCTACAACGGCAGCCCCACCGCGCCGACCGATGCGGGCAGCTATACCGTTACCGGTACCGTCAATGATGTCATGTACCAAGGCGAAGCGGTCGAGACGCTCGTGGTGAACAAGGCCGAAGCGCTGGTCTACCTGCTCGACCTCAGTGCGACCTACGACGGTGCGCCCAAGCTGGTCACCGCCACCACCGATCCGGCGGGGCTGGTCGTCACGTTCACCTACGACGGCGACACCAACGCGCCGGTCGCGGCGGGCAGTTATGCCGTCACCGGTACGGTTGTCGAGGCCAACTGGATGGGCAAAACGACCGGCACCCTGAGCATCGCCCAGGCCGGCCAGACCATCACCTTCCCGGCGATTGCCGACCAGATCACGACCAGCGTGGTCGAACTTGCCGCGACCGCGTCGAGCGGCCTCGAGGTTACATTCGCGGTGGTGAGTGGTCCGGCGGATTTGACCGATCTGACCAATCTAAGCTTCACCGCCGCCGGTGAGGTTGTCATCCGCGCCTCGCAAGCGGGCGATGCCAACTACGCCGCCGCGCCGGACGTGACCAACACCTTCACCGTCCTCGGCCTGTACACCGTGACCATCGTCTCTGCGCACGGGTCGACCGATCCGGTGCCGGGCGACTACGCGTACGTACAGGGCACCATCATCACCAACACCGTGACCACGCCGGACACGCAAGGCACGACGCAATACGTGGCCACCGGATGGGTTCTGGCCAACCACGAGCCGGCCTCCGGCGTCGACACGCAAGTGGTCATGACGGTCACTAACGACACGACCCTCACCTGGCAGTGGACCACCAACTATTGGCTCGATACGGAAGCCGGGCCGAACGGTTCGGTCAATGTTGCCGATGGCTGGCAGGCGGCCGGCGCGACGGTGCAGATCGAAGCGATTCCCGATACCTTCTACGAATTCGAAGCCTGGAGCGGCGACGCCTCCGGCAACGACAATCCGCTCGGCCTCCTGATGGCGGGTCCGCGTTCGATCATGGCTTCGTTCGTGGCCCTGTGGACCACCAACAATCCGACCCCGCAATGGTGGCTGGCCGGGTTTGGCCTCACCAACGACTTCGAAAACGTGGTGAACGAAGACACCGATGGCGACGGCTACTCCAACGCGGACGAGTTCATCATGGATACCGATCCGACCAACGCCAGTTCGTATCTCGCAGTCCGGGAGCTTGGTCCGGCTTATGGCACGAATTGCTGGGTGGAAGTATGGACCAACGATGTGCCGCCCTATGAAGTGGTCACCAATGTGATCTGCGATGTTACGGGCATCATCCTCGGTTGGCCGGTCTCAACCAACCGACAGTATACAGTCGAAGCCAGTGCCTTGGCACTACCCGCCGATTGGCAGATCGTGCCCGGCTTGGGTAGCATTCTCCCCGAGTCCGGCTGGTTAATCATCACCAACGAAGTTGACGGTGTGCAGCGCATCTGGCGCCTGCGAGTCGGATTCGTGGACTGATACCCCGGTGACGCAAAGCTTCGGGGCGACGGTCGATGACACGGTTTACTGGGATGATTTTAGCATGATCACCGAAGTGGTGGTCAACTCAGGCGGAAGTCAACTGATCGAGACGGACAATGTCTTCTTCGGGATACGCCTCGATGTCCATGAATCCGGCACCTTCGCCCTGCTGGGGCTGGGCGGAATTCTGATGGCATACCGCCCGCGCAAAACGTGCGTAATGAGATGCTGAGCGGACGCGGGAAGATGGGGACACGGAGATGGATGTCACCTGTTTCAAATCGAAAACCATGGTCGAATGGAAATACCGTTTCGCTCATCCCTCGCCGAACCGCCATACACGAGAGCGCACGTTGAGGTGGATTGACCGGAGGTCTCCTGCGGTGATGATGAAACGTCTTGGCCGCCTCGGCCACCACGAAGTTTACGAAAACCGGCCCCCTGAAGGGGCCTTGTTCCAGTTCAGACGGGGATGACATATCCGATTAAGTGGGGCGATTAAGGGTATGCGATTACGTGTGCCCTTTGCGCCT
>CALMUP010000045.1 GCA_937872895.1 uncultured Verrucomicrobiota bacterium | reverse complement strand
AGTAGCCGGCCAGCACCGCGGGCAGGAAGGCGAACAGGAAGATGACCGAGCTGAAAACCATCGGGGGGCGACTATACGGAAGAGCCCCCACGCGGGCAATGCCGTTCGCGGCCCTGCTCCCGATCTTAATCGTAATCCTGCTCGTCATCGTAATCGGTCGATTCGGATTAGGATGAACGAGTACGATGCAGAATCATCCCGCAAACGAGCAGCCACTGGGGAACAGGGGAATCGATCGCGACGGCGACAGCGATACCGATACCGACGGATCGTTGGTGGGGATCGGCATGCTTAAGTCGGGGGAACCTCCGGCGACCGCTTCCTGACACCCGAAACCCGACACCCGAAATCCGCCCTGTGCCAGCCCCGCCGGGTGCGGATCAGAAGACCACGGTCTTGTTGCCGTAGACGATGACGCGGTGTTCGAGGTGGGCGGTGAGGGCGCGGGCGAGCACGATCTTTTCGGCGTCCTTGCCCTTGCGGATGAAGTCCTCGACGTCGTCGCGGTGCGAGACGCGGATGATGTCCTGCTCGATGATCGGGCCTTCGTCGAGGTCGGCGGTGGCGTAGTGGCAGGTGGCTCCGATGATCTTGACCCCGCGGGCGAAGGCGGCGTGGTAGGGCCGGGCGCCGGGGAAGGCGGGCAGGAAGGAGTGGTGGATGTTGAGGACGCGTCGCGGGAACAGGCGCAGGAAGTCCGGCGACAGGATCTGCATGTAGCGGGCGAGCACGACGGTGTCGATGTTGAAGGCCTTCAGCAGGTCGAGCTCCGCCTGCTCCTGCGCGGCCTTGTTCTGGGCGGTGATGGGGAACAGGTGGAACGGGATGCCGAAGGTTTCGACGACGCTGCGCAGGTCGTCGCGGTTGCTGATGACCAGCGGGATATCGGCCCACCATTCGCCGGACTGGTGGCGGGCGAGCAGGTCGAAGAGGCAGTGTGATTCCTTGGTGACGAACAACGCGATCTGCGCGCGCTGCTGTGGATCGTGCAGCTCCCAGACCATGCGGAACCGTTCGGCCAGCGGGCGGAATCCGGTCGCGAAGGTCTGCTCGTTCAGGCCGGGGCGGTCGGACGACCAGGCGACGCGCATCAGGAAGACCCCGGCCTCGCGGTCCACGTGCTGGTCGAGGTCGAGGATGTTGCCGCCGAGGCTGAACAGCAGGTCGGTCACGGCGGCGACAATGCCCGGCTGGTCGGGGCAGGAGATCAGCAGCACGGCGGTCGGTTCGTCGGTAGGCGCGCTCATCGGGATCGGTCGGTTTCGGATGGTTGGGTGGTGTGGGTTGGTTGTTGTGGAGATCAGGTTACCATGCCCAACGCGTTGCGGCGA
Source organism: uncultured Verrucomicrobiota bacterium (assembly GCA_937872895.1). GTDB lineage: Bacteria > Verrucomicrobiota > Kiritimatiellia > CAIVKH01 > CAIVKH01 > CALMUP01. Next base: position 19,120 of record CALMUP010000045.1, on the reverse strand, counting down.
GTCTTCGTCGGTCAGGCCAGCACGATCAGGAAAACCCCGGCGAGGATGCCGGCGAGCGCCCAGGCCTTGCCGCGCCGGTTGGTTTCGCGGAACAGCGCCGCGCCGAGGGTGAAGGAGACGACCACGCTGCTGCGGCGCAGCAGCGACAGGATGACCACGAGGGCCTCGGGGTTTTCCAGCGCCTGGAAGTACACGAAGTCGGCGGCGATCAGCAGCAGGCCGATCAGGGCGATGCTCCACCGCCAGCGGAACGGGGTGAAGGTCTTCCGGCGCGGCCACCACACCACGCCGGTGAAGACGGTCATCAGGGCCACGTTGTAGAACGAGAACCAGAACTGGACGAGCAGGGTCGGCATGCCCTGCTGCTGCAGCAGGTATTTGTCGAACAGCGTGCTGATGCTGCCGACCAGCGTGGCCAGGAACATGAACAGGATCCAGATGCTGCGGTGGAAGACGACGCCCTCCTTGCGCCCGGCCAGCGAGAAGGCGTAGTAGGAGGCGAAGACGAGGGCCATGCCGGCGGCCTGCAGCGGTTCGGGCCGTTCATGGAAGAGGAACACCGCGCCGATCAGCGTCCACGCCGGGCCGGACGAGCGGATCGGTGTGCTCAGCGAGATCGGCAGGTGTTTCATCGCGAAGTAGGCGAGCACCCACGAGGTGCAGACGATAAACGACTTCAGCAGCAGGAGCCGGTGTTCGCTGCGGGTGGCGACCGGCACGTACAGGCCGAGCTGTTGCGCGGTTTCGGGGTCGAGGCGGGAGAAGGACCAGCAGGCCAGCATCGGGACCAGTCCGGCCACGGTGGACAGGGTCAGCACCGGCAGCACGGCATTGCCGTTCAGCGCGTGCTTCTTGCACACGTCGTACAGGCCGAGCAGTACGGCGGACACGATGCCGAGGTAGATCCACATAAGGGCGGGGAGGATTTACGACGCGTGATCGTTTGGCGAGAAGAATGTAACCACCCGCTGCGCTGGAGGAAGAGGAGTCGGATGAGATGAATATACCAACTCCTCTTGCTCCTCTTCCTCCAGCGAAGCGGGTGGTTAAAAAAAGCGGCCCGGAGCTTTCGCCCCGGACCGCTATCAGCACAGCGTCGGATGCCGGATTACGAGCAGCCCATCGAGTTGCCGCAGTTGAAGCAGCGGTAGCAGGCGCCGTTGCGGACGGTGATCGAGCCGCAGTTGTCGCACACCGGAGCGTCCTCCATGAAGTGCTGGAACTGGTCATCGATGCGTTGCTTCTCGGAAGTCGCCGGCTTGACCGGTGGCGGGAGGGTCTCGGTGACGGCCGCCACCGGGGCCGGTGAAGGGGAGGCCTTGCCGCTGTCGGTCTCCGCGGTCAGGGTCCGGGTCGCGGACGGGTCCTTGTAGCCATCCATGAAGGTCTGGCCGAACCAGCGGAAGATGTAGTCGGGCAGGGACTTGGCGATCGGGATGTCCGGGTTCTTGGTGAACCCGCTCGGCTCGAACCGGGTGTGGGCGAATTTCTCGACCAGCGACTTCACCGGCACGCCGTACTGCAGGCACATCGAGATCGCGGTGCCGAAGGCGTCCATCAGGCCGCCGACGGTGCTGCCTTCCTTGGCCATGGTGATGAACAGCTCGCCGGGGGTCGAGTCGTCGTACAGGCCGACGGTGAGGTAGCCCTCGTGGCCGGCGATGTCGAACTTGTGGGTGACCGAGTGGCGGGTGCTGGGCATCCGGCGGCGCAGCGGGCGGGCCTTGGAGCCGTTGCCGGAGGCGTGGTGTTCCTCCTCCTTCGGCGCGGCCTCGACCTTCTTCGCCTCGGTCTTGCCGGTGTTCACCGGCTGGCTGCGCTTGCAGCCGTCGCGGTAGATGGCCAGGGCCTTCAGGCCGAGGCGCCAGCCTTCGAGGTAGGTCTCGGCGATCTGCTCGGCGGTGGCCTCGGTGGGCATGTTCACCGTCTTGCTGATCGCGCCGGAGAGGAACGGCTGCACCGCGGCCATCATGCGGACGTGGGCGGTGTAGGGGATGTAGCGGAAGCCGTTGCGCGGCTTGAAGGCGCAGTCGAACACCTCGAGGTGGGCGTCCTTCAGCTCGGGCGCGCCCTCGATGGTGTCGTGCTCGTCGATGTACTGGATGATCTTGGTGATCTGGTCCTTGGTGTAGCCGAGGCGTTCCAGGGCGGGGCGCACGGTGCGGTTGACGATCTTCAGCATGCCGCCGCCGGCCAGCAGCTTGTACTTCACGAGGGCGATGTCGGGTTCGACGCCGGTGGTATCGCAGTCCATCATGAAGCCGATGGTGCCGGTCGGGGCCAGCACGGTCACCTGGGCGTTGCGGTAGCCGTGGCGGCGTCCGGCCTCGAGGGCCTCATCGGCGCACTGCTTCGCGGCATCGCGCAGCGACGACGGGCAGGAGGTGTGGATCTTGTAGGCGTAGTCGCGGTGCATGCCCATGACCTCGAGCATGTCGGTGCGGTTGCGCTCGTAATCCTCGAACGCGCCGAGGATGCCGGCGATCTCGGCCGACTGGCTGTAGGCGTGGCAGTGCATGACGGCGGTGATCGCGGCGGCGATGGCGCGGCCCTCCTCGCTGTCGTAGGGCAGGCCGAGCGACATCAGCAGGCCGCCGAGGTTGGCGTAGCCGAGGCCCAGGGTGCGGTAGATGTGGCTGTTCATCGCGATGCGTTCGGTCGGGTAGCTCGCGTTGTCGACGACGATCTCCTGCGCGGTGATGAACACGCGCACGGCGGCCTTGAAGGTCTCGACATCGAACTCGCCGTTCGGGCGCATGAACTTCATCAGGTTCAGCGAGGCGAGGTTGCAGGCGGTGTCGTCGAGGAACATGTACTCGCTGCAGGGGTTCGAGGAGTTGATCCGGCCGGTGGTCTTGCAGGTGTGCCACTTCTGGATGGTGTCCTCGTACTGCATGCCGGGGTCGCCGCACAGCCAGGTGCCCTCGGAAATCCACTTCATGATCTCGCGGGCGCGGTAGGTCGGGCCGGGCTTGGCCGGGTTGGTCACCCAGCGGGTCTGCCATTCCTTGTCATCGATGACGGCCTGCAGGAACTTGTCGGTGACGCGCACGCTGAGGTTCTCGTTCTGGAAGCAGATCGAGCCGTAGGCCTCGCCGTTGAAGTCGCCCGAGTAGCCCTGCTCGATCAGCGCCCAGGCCTTCTTCTCCTCGTTCGGCTTGGCGTCGATGAACTCCTTGATGTCGGGGTGCCAGTCCTTCAGCGTGTTCATCTTCGCGGCGCGGCGGGTCTTGCCGCCCGATTTCACCACGCTGGCGATCGCGTCGTACACGCGCAGGAAGGACAGGGGGCCGCTGGGGCGTCCGCCGCCGCTCATCAGCTCGCGGCTGCTGCGGATCGTCGAGAGGTCGGAGCCGGTGCCGCTGCCGAACTTGAACAGCATGGCTTCGCTGCGGGCCAGCTCCATGATGCTTTCCATCGTGTCGTCGACCGACTGGATGAAGCAAGCCGAGCACTGCGGGTATTCGTACTGGGTGGAGGCCTGCTTGATGGTGCGGGTGGCGCGGTCGTAGAAGTAGTTGCCGGTGCCGCTTTCCTTGCCGATGCCGTATTCCTGGTACAGGCCGCAGTTGAACCAGACCGGGGAGTTGAAGGCGCCGTACTGGTTCAGGCAGAGGAAGGTCAGTTCGTTGTAGAACACGTCGGCGTCGGCCTTGGACTTGAAGTAGCCGTCCTTGAGGCCCCAGGTGGTGATGGTGTTGGTGACGCGGTGGACGAGCTGGCGGATCGAGTACTCGCGCTCGCTCTTGTTCACGTCTCCGTAGAAGTACTTCGAGGCGACGACGTTGGTGGCCAGCATCGACCAGCTCTTCGGGATTTCGATGTCCTTCTGCTCGAAGATCACCTTGCCCTTGTCATCGGTGATCGAGGCCTTGCGTTTCTCCCATTCGACCTGGTCGAACGGGTTGACGCCGGCGGTGCTGAACACGCGCTGGAAGCTCAGGCCCTTGGCCGGCGCAGCGGACGGCTTGGCCGCCTTGCGGTTGGCTCCCCGGTGTCCTGTCGCCTTGATCGTGGAAATGGTGCGGTTTTTGGTCACCGAGCGCGCGCCGTCGCGAGTTTCGAGCATTGCCTTGTCCCTCCGGTTAGTCGGTTGTTGTAACAAACTTGATCACAACCTGTTACAGAAACGCCACCCCAACATATAGGCGCTTTCTAACAGGGTGTTAACAAATACCGCTACCTGTAGTGGTGAAACAAGGACTTTTTTGTTAAAAAAACTACCCGTTTACAAGTCGTTCACCGCGTGGCGGTTTACGTTAGCGGCGGGATTTTCCGGAGCGGCTGCCGTGTTTCCGGGAGGGGCGTTTCTTGCGGTTGTTTTCGTCCTGTTCCGGGTCGCCGTGGCTCGATTTGAAGGCGCAGACGATGGGGGCGCCGACGAGGCCGTAGGCCGCGCGGAGCTGGTTCATCAGGTAGAGCCGGTAGGAGGGGACGAGGGCGCGCGGCTGGTTGGCGAAGATGTTGATGCGGATCGGCCGGTTGCCGATCTGGGTGGCGTAGTAGATCTTGAAGCGGACGCCGCCGGCGCCGCTGGCCGGGGCGGGCAGTCGGTCGGCGGCGCGGTGGAGCACGCGGTTGAGCGCGCCGGTGGTCAGGGTGGCATCGATGTTGGCGGCGACGGTATCGATGATGCGCAGGCACTTCTTCACGTTGAGGCCGGTTTCGGCGGAGATGAAGATGACCGGGGCGTAGTTGAGGAACGGCATGGCCTTGCGCATCGCCTCCTCGTAGTCCTCCTGGGTGACCTTGCCTTCGGCGAGGTCCCACTTGTTGACGACGATGACGCACCCCTTCTGGTTCTCGGTGATCATTGCGGCGATCTTCTTGTCCTGTTCGGTCGGGCCGACCTCGGCGTCCATCATCAGCAGCACGACGTCGGCGTTCTCGATGCTGGTCTTGGAGCGCATGACGCTGAACAGCTCGACCGCGGTGTGCTCGCGGCGGACGTGGCGCAGGCCCGCCGTGTCGATCAGCACGTAATGGCGCACCGTGTTGCCGGTCTCGAGGGTGAACGGGATCTCGACGCTGTCGCGCGTAGTGCCGGGGATGTCGGAGACAATCAGGCGCTTGGACTGGATCAGCCGGTTGATGAACGAGGACTTGCCGGCGTTGGGTTTGCCGACCACGGCGACCTTGAGCGCCTCTTTTTTCTCGGGTGGCAGTCCCTCGGGCAGCAGGGGCAGGATCTCGTTGAGCAGGGCATCGAACCCGCGGTTGTGCAGGGCGGCGACCGGGAAGACCGGGAAGCCGAGGGAGAGGAAGTCGTCTCCCAGCCGGTCGGTGGCCTCGGTGTCGGCCTTGTTCGCGGCGAGCAGGATCGGCCGGTTCGAGGCGTGCAGGATGCGTGCGACCTCGCGGTCGAGCGGGGTCAGGCCGGCGGTGATGTCCACCGCGAAGACGATCACCGCGGCGTCCTCGATCGCGGTGAGCGCCTGCTCGCGCAGGTTGTGCTCGATCTGGTCGGGGGTGCCGCGCTGGTCGATGAACCCCAGTCCGCCGGTGTCGATCAGCTCGAACGCCTGGTTGTTCCAGATCGCCTCGGCCGATACGCGGTCGCGCGTGACCCCGGCCTCCTCGTGCACGATGGACAGGCGGCGGCCGATGATGCGGTTGAACATCGCGGACTTGCCCACGTTGGGGCGTCCGACGATGGCGACAATACGTTGGGCAGGTGATTCGGTCATGGTGATGTGCGGCGAAGGTACCGCAACGGGAAGGGGGGATCAATGGTGAATGGGGAGGGAGGAATGGTTGATGGAGAACGGTTAATGGTGGATGGGTGCGCATCTGCCGGGCGCTTCCGCGTCCCGGCCATGCTGGCGGCTGTTCGGCAGGCGCGTGCCGTGAGAGAGGTGCTAATCAAGGGGATTCCACACGCGCTTGAATCCGAACCCCTGGAAATCCCGGATGTTTCGCGTGGCCAGCTCCGTTACGCCATGGTGGCGCAACGTCAGGGCGATTCGGGCATTGTAGATTTTACGAAAGGCAAAGCCGGGTTTGGCCGCTTCGATCCAGAGGGAATCCGCGACATTTGGAACGTAGTCCACCATCCTCCATGTACGATGGCGGCGAAGCATTTGCATGGCGGTGGCGGCTGCGTCGGCGGAAAGAGGTTTCCGTGCCACGGCGGGGTTGCGCAGCAGGCAGTAGGTTTCCATCAGGACCAGCTCGCACAGGGCCACCTGGTGATTGGATGCGTGTTCGGCAAGCAACGCGCGGGCTTTTTGATGTCCCGGCGCGGAAGACTCCAGCGCGGCGAACACCACATTCGTATCAAACGAAATCATTTCCGCGTCCCGCCCCGTTTCCCGTAGACCTTGCCCCTAGGCTCCCTGGCGGTTGGGGCCACCCGTTCATGCAACTGGTAGCGCCAGTCCGGATTGGAAAACGGGTCATCGGCAAGCCCGACGTGAAAGGGGCCGGGAAGCTCCACGTCTTTTGAGGAAGGGAGCACCGGTGGATAGGCGTGGGTGATGTACTCCGCCCCGCGCCGCAACACTTCCGCCAGGCTGATCTCGCGCTCGCGCGCCACACGCTTCACCTCCTGGTAAAGAGCGTCGGGTAATTGGATCTGCGTTTTAATCATGCTGTCATATTTCCATCATTCTGGAGTAATGTCAAAATGACAGTATTATGCATGTTTGCCGGGCCGGCTCGGTCGTCGGATGAGAATCCGGCTTACATGAAGAGGGTGCTTTGGTACCCTTTCGCCATCTATGGATACCACGGATCGGGCCAAAGGATTCCTGCTGACCACCCTCGGGGTGTTGATCCTGACCCCGGATGCGGTATTGATCCGGTTGATCGAGGCGGATCCGTGGACGTTGCTGTTCTGGCGCGGCCTGTTGCAGTGCCTGGCCCTGGTGCTCGGGTACCTGGTGGTGTACCGCGGGCGCGCCGTGCCGGTGTTCTGCTCGGCCGGCCGGTTCGGTTTGCTGATCGGGTTGAACTATGCCATCGGCAACATGCTGTTCATCCATTCGATCCGGACGACCTCGGTGGCGAACACGCTACTGATCCTGAGCACCTCCCCGCTGATCGCCGCGGTGTACAGCGGCGTGTTCCTGAAGGAGCGCACACCGGGGCGCACCTGGCTGGCGGCGGCGGTCGCGTTGGCCGGGGTGGCGATCCTCTTTTCCGGTAGCGGGGTTTCGGGAAGCGTGAACGGCGACGTGCTCGCCTTTGTCGCCGCGTGTTGCATGGCCGGGAGTTTCGTGATGATCCGCGCGGCCCGGGTGGACAACATGATCCCGGCGGTGGCGATCTCCGGCTTGTTCATCGCGCTGCTGGCGTTCCCGTTCACGCCGGCGCTGGCGGTGACCCCGCGCGATGCCACGTGGCTGCTCGTGCTCGGGGGCCTCGTCATCCCGGTCGCCTTCGCGCTAATTACCCTCGGTCCGCGCTACATCAGCGCGCCGGAGGTGAGCCTGCTGATGCTGATCGAGACCGCGCTGGGTCCGGCCTGGGTGTGGCTGTTCCTCGGTGAAGCGCCGTCGGTACGGACCTTGTTCGGCGGTGCGGTGCTGCTCGGTGCGCTGGTGGTCCACACGGTGGTGTCGATGCGAAAAGCCGAGGCATGAGAAAGGTGTCGGTGTTCAGGTTTCAGGAAAGAGATCGGACATGGAGTTCGTGATGCTTGCGTTCATTCATGCCGCTCCCGAACACCGACACCCGAGACCCTCCCAGGGTCACGTTTCCTCGCCGGGATCGAGCGGTTCGGTCTTTCCGGCGTCCTGCAGGCTGACCAGCTTCTCGATCTTCTTCTCGACCTCGGACAGCTTGGCCGAGCAGGAGGCGACCAGTTTGCTGCCCTCCTCGAAGTGCGCGATCATCGCGTCGAGGCTGAGGTCGCCCGCCTCCATCTCGGCGACGATGGCCTCGAGGCGTTCGAGCGATTTCTCAAAGGAGGATTCAGGTTCGATTTTTTTTGCGTTCATACACGGTCCCTCTCGATTCTTCATTCAGAAAACACGATTAACCACCCGCTTCGCTAGAGGACACAGAGGACACGGAGAAAGTGAATTTAAGCGAATCGAAATCTGTATTTTTTCTCTGTGATCTCTGTGTCCTCTAGCGAAGCGGGTGGTTGAAACTTCTTCATTCATTGTTCACCACCGACGTGATCGAGCCTTCGGCCAGCAGCGTTTCCAGTTCCTGTCCTGATGTTACGTCGGTTGCCCTGGTCACCACCTGCCCGTCTTTCGTGCGGGTGATGCTGTAGCCGCGTTCGAGCACGGCGTGGGGTCCGAGCGCACGGAGCTGGGCGGCGAGCCGGTCGAGGCGGAGCCGTTGTTCGCGGGTCTGGTGGCGGATCTGGGCGAGCAGGCGGTTCTGCGCCTCGTCCACGCGTTGCTGCCGTTCGATGTATTCGCCGCGCAGCGCGGTGGCGAGGCGGAAGCGGATGTTCTGGAGGGTCTGCCGGTGCTGGCGCAGCAGGTGGCGGGGCTCGCGGAAGACGTAGCTGTGCGCGGCGCGGACGAGGCGCGTGCGGAGCTGCAGCGCGGTGTGTTCGAGGTGCTGGCGGATGCGGCGGCGGAACGAGCGCAACATCTCCTCGAGGTCGGTCTTCGGCTGAACCACCAATTCGGCGGCGGCGGAGGGCGTCGGGGCGCGCAGGTCGGCGACGAAGTCGGCGATGGTGAAATCGATCTCGTGCCCGACCGCCGAGATGACCGGCAGGCGGGAGCGGGCGATGGCCCGCGCGACGACCTCCTCGTTGAATGCCCACAGATCCTCGATGCTGCCGCCGCCGCGCCCGACGATCAGCACGTCGAGGTCGGTGCGGGTGTTGAGCAGGTCGATGGCCCGGGCGATGTCCGCCGCCGCGCCGTCGCCCTGCACCCGCACCGGGGCGACGAGGACATGCAAATTCGGGTAGCGGCGCTGGAGCACGGTGAGCATGTCGCGGATGGCCGCGCCGGTCGGTGAGGTGACGATGCCGATGTGCCGGGGCAGGAAGGGCAGCGGCCGTTTGCGCGCGGGGTCGAACAGGCCTTCGCGGTTGAGTTTCTCCTTCAGTTCCTCGAAGGCCCGCTGAAGGTCGCCCTGGCCGGCCTCCTCGATCATGCGGGCGACAAGCTGGTGCTGGCCGCGCTCGAGGTACAGGGTCACGTCGCCGTACACGCGGACCTTCATGCCGTCGCGCAGGGCCAGGCGGAAGCCGCGCTGCGACCCCTTGAAGAACGCCACGGGGATCTGCGACCCCTCGTCCTTCAGGGTGAAGTAGATATGGCCGGAGGCGGCAGGACGGAAATTCGAGACTTCGCCTTCGACCCAGAGCGTACCCAGTTCGCGTTCGATCAGGGATTTGATGCGCCGGTTCAGCTCGCTGACACTGACCGATTTCGGTGCGGCGGGTTTGGCCGGGCGGGGGGTGAATAGGTCATCCTGCAACATGGGTCCACTCTACCGCCTGGCTGGAGTGCTGGCAACGGTGGTTGATCAAGGATTTACGCCTGCCGCAGGTTGGCGTACAGTGGAGATTCATCATGTCCACGAAATCAACCAACCTGGAAAAGTTCGGCCTGGTCGCCTTGCTCGGCCTGATCGGGTTTGGCTTCCTGGCCATGGTGGTGGCCTTGGTGCGGGCCCCGGCCCCGCCGTCCGTGCTTGACGAGCAGGACCGGTCGGTGGCCCCGGCGGAGCGGAGTCGCGAATCCTTGCGAACCTACAATGCGCCGTTGACCGTGCATTCGTTTCGCTTCGGGGTGGATCCGGAGGACGATCCGGTGGATGTCGATCGCCACCGCCACCTGGTACCGGACGCGCCAGAGGCCGCCTGGTCATCGACGGGCGATGCCATGCCCGCGCGACGACCAATGCCCTCGGTACGCAAGCCGCTGACGCCGGAAGAAGAGGACTTGTTGGACACCCGCCCCGGTTCCTCGTTGCCCAGCTGGGGATGGCTGGCCGATGAGGTGAACAACCGGCGGGATGGTTTTCCGTCAACCGGTCAACGGCGTGCGAACGATGCTTCGTCACCGGGTAAACGCGGGATGGACAACGCTGCGCGGGATGCGCGCAAGGCGGCGGATGCGGACGATGAGGAGGACATGGATCCGATGCAGGCGGGCCGCACCGAACGCCGCGGGGCGCTGGAGCGGTCGAGCGAATGGGAGCAATCGGATGCGACCGGACCGTTGCTCCGGCCGGTGCGTGACCTTGAGCGGGAGCGTGACGACCGCAAGGCACGGAATGATCCTCGGTCGGCCGATGCGCGGGATCGTTCCTCGGCGCGAAACGACGACGAGGAGAACGAATCCGGGCAACGCGAAGAGGAACAGACGTCCTCGACGGCCGGCCTGGTCATGCGCGATCCGTTTGCACCCAACGAGGAACGTCCCGCGCCGTTCGGTTCAGGGTCGTGGACGATGGAGCGCGGCGATGTGTTTGCGGGAGGGCGTGGCTTGCGCGAGCGCGATGTGACCCTGCCTACGCGTGATGAGGCGGCGGGACGTTTGTCGGGAATCCGCGGCGGGTTCGAGGAGCCGGGTGGTCGGTTGGTTGGCGATGCGGCAACCGATGCATCGCGTTTGTCCGCAGGCTGGTCCGGGTACGCCTCCGATTCGGTTTTTATTGGTGGCGGCGGCTATACGCCGCAAGGTGTGCGGGCGATCGGGTCCGAACCTTTGTTTTCCGGATCTTCCGCTTTGGGGGGCAGTTTCTCGCCGGCGCGGTCCGATTTCTCGTCGGGAGCCATCGCCCCGATCGGCGGCAGCGGCTCCATGCTGACTCCGTCTTCCGGTTCGTCGGCGCTCACCCCGTCGCGCTCCACCGGCGAACGGGCCAATCCCAGCGCGTTGCCGTGGTAGACGCGCTTATGCCTCGCGCAGGTGGGTGACGGCGTTCTCGAAGAGTTTCAACCCGGCGCCCCTGGCCGGGGCGGGTGTGCCGCGCGGGCGGACGTGCCACTGCGGGTGTTGTTCCGGGAACAGGAAGGCTTCGGGGTGGGGCATCAGGCCGAAGATGCGGCCGGAGGGGTCGCAGAGGCCGGCGATGGCGTTGACCGAACCGTTGGGGTTGTGGGGGAAGTCCTGGGTCGGCGCTCCGGTCGCCGGATCGATATACCGGCACGGCACGCAGCCGGCCGCCTCGAGGGCGTCGAGCGTCTCCTTCTCGCGAGGGAGCAGCTTTCCTTCGCCGTGGCGGATCGGCAGATCCATCGCGTCGAGGCCTTTCGTGAACACGCACGGCGAGTTCGCCTCGAAGCGCACCCGCACCCAGAAGTTCTGGAACGCGCCGCAATCATTCTGGATCAGCGCGACCGAAGGCTTGAACGATTCACCGCCGAGACCCGGCACGAGGCCGAGCTTGGTCATGATCTGGAATCCGTTGCACACGCCCAAGATCAGGCCGCCGTCCTCGATGAAGGTGGCGAGTTCGTCCTGCAGGTGGTGGCGCAGGCGGTGGGCGAAGACATGGCCGGAGGTCATGTGGTCACCGAACGAGAAACCGCCGATGAACATCAGCGCGGCGTAGCGGTGCAGGCGGTCGGGTGCGGCGAGCAGGTCGTTGACGTGCAGCAGGTCGGGTTTGCCGCCGGCCTGTTCCCAGGCGAATTTCGACTCGGCTTCGCAGTTCAGTCCGTATCCGGTGATGATGAGGATGGGCGGGTTCATGGGGTGAAGGCGCGTGGTTGTGGTAGCCGGCGTAAAGCCGGCTCTACGGCGGTTGGTAGAGCCGGGTTTATCCCGGCTATGTGCGGCAACGACGTCATCAAATGCCCCCCAGGGTGGAGGTGAAGGCCTTGCGCAGGCGGGCGAGGTCGGCGGTGACGAGCGGCTGTTCGCCGCGGGTGCGGACGACGAGCTGGTCGTCGCCGCGCACGGTGCCGATGCGGACCAGCGGGAGCCCGGCGAAGTGGGCCTCGAAGGCGTTCTGGTTTTCCGGGGCGCAGGTGAGGATGAAGCGGCTGTTCGACTCGCTGAACAGCAGGGCGTCGTCGCTCAAAGTCTCACCGAGCCCGCCGAGCGCGATGTCGGCGCCGAGGTTGCCGCCGAGCGCGCACAGGCTGAAGCCGACGGCGAGGCCGCCGAGGGTCGGGGTGTGCGAGGAGGCGACGAGGCCGGCGTGGATCGCCTCGTGCAGGCGGTGGTACGAGGCCATAGCCGCGGCCGGGTCGAGCTTGGGCAGGTCGCCGCCGGTGTGGTCGGGCTTCTTCTGGTCCCGGGCGAGGAAGCGGTGGAACTCGGAGGCGCCGAGTTCCTCGCGGGTTTCGCCGAGGACATAGACGAGGTCGCCGGCCTGCTGGAACGAGAGGGTCATCGCACGGCGCACGTCGTCGATCTTCCCAACGGCGGAGAACAGCAGGGTGGGCGGGATCGAGATCTTGCGGCCGCCGCGCGTCGAGTCGTTTTTCATGCTGTCCTTGCCGGAGATCAGCGGGACCTGCATCGCGGTGCAGAAATCGTAGAGCGCCTGGTTGGCGCGGACGAGCTGGGCCATCTTGTAGGCGCCATCGGGGGTGGCCTCGGACTGGACCGGATCCGGCCAGCAGAAATTGTCGAGGCCGGCGATGGTGTCGGGGCGGCCGCCGGCACTGACGATGCGGCGGACCGCCTCGTCGATCACGCTGGCGGTCATCCAGTAGGTGTCGATGTCCGAGTAGAACGGATTTACGCCCTCGGCGATCACCACGCCTTCGTGCGAGGCGTGTTCGACGCGGCAGACCGTCGCATCGGACGGGACGTCGCTGGCCCGCCCGACGAACGGCTTGACCACCGACAGGCCCTTCACCTCGCCGTCGTACCTGCGCGCCTTGTGTTCGCGCGAGCAGACATTGAGCGCGCCGAGCACGGCGAGCAGCTGCCTGGTGCGGTCGGCCGTGCGCGAGCGGCGCGGGGCGGGGACCTGCGGCGGGGTCCACTGGGCCTCGAGGGTGAGTTTCGGGCAACCGTCGTGAAGGAAGGCGAGGGGCAAGCGGCCGATCAGGCGTTCGTTGAAGTACAGGGTGATCGCGCCGTCGTCGGTGAATTCGCCGAGGTCGCTGATCTCCACGTCGCGGCGGCGGGCGAGGTCGCGCAGGGCGGACATGTTTTCCGCGGGAACGGCGAGGGACATGCGTTCCTGGGCTTCGGAGAGGAAGATTTCCCACGGTTGCAGTCCGGCGTATTTAAGCGGGGCGCGGGCGAGTTCGAGTTCGGCACCGCCGCTGAACTGGCACATCTCGCCGATCGAGCTGCTGAGGCCGCCGGCCCCGTTGTCGGTGATGGCGCGGTACAGGCCGAGGTCGCGGGCTTCCATCAGGAACTCGTACAGCTTGCGCTGGGTGATCGGGTCGCCGATCTGCACCGCCTGCGCGGGCGATTCGGTGTGCAGGGCTTCCGAGGAGAAGGTTGCGCCGTGGATGCCGTCCTTGCCGATGCGGCCGCCGGCCATGACCACGCGGTCGCCGGGGCGGATCGATTTCTTTTCCGAGGGCTGGCCGTTGATGGTCACCGGGATGCGGCCGAGGGTGCCGCAGAACACCAGCGGTTTGCCGATGAAGCGGTCGTCGAAGCGTTCGAAGCCGCGGACCCACGGAATGCCGCTCTGGTTGCCGCCATCGATCACGCCGTGGTGCACGCCGTCGCGGATGCGGCGCGGGTGCATCAGGCCCTGCGGCAGGTCGCCGTCGTAGAACGGCGAGCCGAGGCAGTAACCCCAGGTGTTGAAGAGCAGTTCGCTGCCGATGCCGGTGCCCATCGGGTCGCGGTTCACGCCGACAATGCCGGTGATGGAGCCGCCGTAGGGGTCGAGGGCGGACGGGCTGTTGTGGGTTTCGCACTTGTACACAAGGTGATAGCGCTCGTTGAAGCGGATCACGCCGGCGTTGTCGGTGAACACGGAGACAAGCCAGGTGCGGGTCTTCGCGACGTCGGCGGTGGCGGCCTTGATGAAGGTCTTGTAAAGCGAGGCGAAGCGCTGTTCGCGGCCCTTTTCGTCGCGGTAGATGACATCGGCGGCGAAGATCTTGTGCTTGCAATGCTCGGACCAGGTCTGGGCGATGCACTCGAGTTCAATGTCGGTCGGCCACTCCGGGAGCCCGGCGGAGGCGCGCTTGGCACGCACGGCGGGTTCGGTGTAGTGGTTGCGAATGGCCCGCATTTCCTCGAGTGAAAGCGAGAGCGTGCCTTCGCGCGAAATGCGGAGAAGGTCCTCGTTGGAGCCGGAGAGGTCGATGGTCGCGACGGTGGGCCGCGCCGTGTCGGGCATCGAGGGCAGGGTGGTATCCACCGGGTGGGCGGCCCACTCCTCCGGGGAGAAGAGCTCGGCCGACTGGATCAGCGGGTTGGCGAGCAGGTTCCAGGCGATCGCTTCCGCGTCGGCGCGGGTCAGGTCCGGTCCGGTCAGGAAGTACTGGATACCGGCGCAGACCTTTTCGTCGCTGGCGAGCTTGCGGTCGAGGATGTCAGCGACCAGCGAGCCGGCGGTGCGGCCCACGTTGTCGGTCACGCCGGGCTTGAAGGCGACTTCGACCAGCCAGTGGAAGGGCGGGGCGGCAAGGCGGCCGAGCGCGGACCGGCAGGACACCGGGTCGGTGAAGGCCTTCAGGATCTCGCGCTGCTTCTTGTCGGGGGCGTCGACCCCGACCTTGTAGATGTCGCGGGTGGAGCAGCCTTTTACCGGAAGGTGCAGGAAGTGTTTGGCGCGCTGCACCACGCTGGTGCCGCGCGGATCGCGCAGGCCCTTGCGCAAACTGATTTCAATTCGAAACGTCATGGATGGTGTCCACCTGGAAAAAGAAGGGCGCAGTATAGGTAGCGAACGGATCGAAAGCAACCATGCGGGTGAATAAACCGATCGGTCCTCCGTCACAGGAACCATGCATGCAACCATCCGATCGGCGGGTTCACGATTTCTGGTGGTGATGGTCCTGGGCGTCACCGGGTGCGATGACGATCGGTGCCACGATTGCCGCCAGTCACCGGTCGTGGTGGAGACCGTCTGTTGCGACGGTGGTCCGGTACAGTTGCCGTATCGGCTGGAGGTTGCGGTGCGCGACACCGCCGGCTATTGGCTGGGCGGTGCGACCGTTGAGGTCATCGTGGCCACCGTGCCCGAACAACGCTTTGTGCTCACGACCCGGAGTGACGGCGTGGCCACCCTTTTCCTCGAGGCCCCGGCCGGCGCGACCATTGTGGTTTACACCTGCGCGCCCGGTTACCGCTGCCGCGCTGCGGATGTGCTGACCTCGCCCTCCCATCCGGACCTTGCCCTGGTCGTTACCCTGTCGGGCTGATGCCGCATCCCGAGGCACCGAATCCATTGGGCCTGTCGGGTTGGACATAACCCGTTAGCGGATACTGGATTGCAGGTAGTTGATGACGCGAGGCGCGGTTGACATTTGATCCTGTATGGTTGACCATCACCGGCCACATGATAACGCCACGCGTCCAAATTGTTAGCACGGCATTTGGTTTGTGTTTGTTTTGGATCGGTTCCGGAGGTCGGCTTTCCGCTGCTACGGGCGATCAGATGATCGTCCAATCTGCAAACGAAGTCACGCAGCCCTCCGTGCGGCGTTACCAGGGGCCTTGGGGGGTTTTGACCGTTTCGGATGTGGCTTTGGAGCCGCCCTTGGCGAAGGTGCAGTTGGAGGCATGGCAACGTCCGCGTGCACAATGGTTTTTCGGTGGGCATGACCCCGCCACGTTGACCGCCTTTCTGGTCGATGCGGGTATGTTGCCGGTATGGATTACCGCCCTGACGTCCACGGTGGAGCAGGTGGAGGGCGGTGTGCAGGTGTACCCGCCGGATGCGATGATCCTGCGCATGGCCAGCCGGGTTCGCGAGCGGGTGTACCGCGAGCTGAGCCGGCACCGCGAAAATGGTTTGTACCGCGAACCGTTGTGGATTCCCGCCGCCGATGTCGCCTATTGGCTGGACCACCGCATCTTGTCGGCCGACGCCCTGGGTTGCCTGAACGACCTGATCTACCCCAACGCCGGCTTCTGGTTGCTGTCGGATGTGGATGTGCTGATGCGGTGCATGACCGGTGATGAAGAGCGCCGTGCGATCCTGCGCATCCTGCTGCGGCATCCATCCAGCGAGGCGACCGTGGCCCTGGCTCCGGGCCAGGATGTGGCCACGGCCATCGCATACTGGCGGTTTCCGCCCGGCGCAACCGAGGATGCCGCCCGTGTCCGCCTGGTGTGGGAATCGTCGTCGCGCTCGGGCCTTCCCGTACCCCTGGAGGAGCTTTTGCCGATCATGCCCCGGATGGTCCTCAATCGGTATGTCGTGGAGGCGGAGGAGTCTTTCCGCGATTGCCATTGGACCGCGATGAATTTCTTCAACGACCGCCCTGTTGATTTTGCCGCGTCGCCGGAACGGCTGCGTGACTATCTGATCAATCACTACCAGCGGGTGGTCGGCACGCCCATGTTCGGCGATGTGGTGATCCTCCGCAACGAACACGACGACGTCGTGCATTCCTTCAATTACATCGCGGCCAACAAGGTGTTCACCAAGAACGGCGGCGACGATGACCGGCCCTGGACCTTGATGCCGATGGATGAAGTGGTGCGCATGTATTCGCTGTCCGATCCGGTCGAGGTCCACGTCTTCCGGCGCAAGGACATGATGGATCCGCCCGGCCCACCCGCCCTCAACCCAGCAGCAGGTGAAGTGGTCCCGGCAGCGCCGTGACCAACCCATCCGCCAGGTAGCGGTGCAAGCCGCGTCCCCTGGCCCGCGCCTGCAACACGCCGAGCATGGCGAGGCTGGCCGAGGTGACCGCAAGGCCGGGGTGTCCGGACCGTACGGAAGCCACCATGCCCAACAAACCGAACATGATCGCCGCCACCGCTCCCGCCCGCGCGCCGAACCGCGGCGTCAAGCCCCGCACCCCGCATTGCCGATCCTGTGCGACATCGGGGATGTCGCACAGGATCGTGTTTGCCGCCATGATGCAGGCCACCGAGGCGATGGACAAGGCATAGCGGGCATCCAGCTCCGGTCGCACCGCCAGCGGCAGCGTCGCGGTCGCCGCCGTCCAGGCAAAGGTGGTCAGCAAGTTCTTCGGGATGTGCCGCTTCAGCGGAACGTAGGCCGCGGCGATCAGGCTTAGCGCCACACACACCTGGAAGCGCCACCAACTTGTACCGGCCAGCACCGCGGTCGCCGCCGCCGTGGCCGCCACCGCCATGACCAGGGCGCGGCGGAGATCCGCCGGTTCCAGCCGCCAGCGGTCCACCAGCCGGTCCAGGCCATACGCCGCCATCGTGCCGGAGGCGAGCAGCAGCAGGCCGCCGGGGGTAACCCGGTCGCCCGCGATGGCCACGGCCAACGATACCGCGGCCGCGGCGGGCCAGGCCATGGTCAGCAGCAGGGCGCGGACGATCCCGTTGGGTGCGTGGCGGACTGGTACAACATCGCTCATTGTGCCGCCAGTATGACCAGTCTCCGCCGGATGGGAAGCCGTGAAACACGACCGCCGCGCGCCGCCGAGTTTTGCGCTGGACTATCCCACCGCCCCGCCGTATGAGCCTACACGCACCGGGGCCGGTCCGGACCTTCGCGGGACGTGCGTTGGTCTCCGCCCCGACTCACCAGCAAGGATGATGCACCATGGCTTTTGAAAGCGGTTCCGTCAGTTACCGGATGTTCTATGTCACCAAGGCGATCCCGAACGATGCGGTCGCCCGTTTCGCCGAGATGGCCGCGCCGCCGATCGACACCCTCAGCGACGGCGAGATCCACGGCTGGGTCTCCGGCCGCCACCTGCTCGACCGCGCCATCACCGAGAAGAATGCCTATTACGCCGGCTTCCTGCGCCTGACCCTGATGAAGGCCGAGCGCAAGATCCCCGACGCCCTGCTGCGCGCCGAATGCCGCATGGAGGAACTCGCCCAGCAGGAAGCCAGCGGCAAGGCGTTCCTCACCCGCTCCGAAAAGAAGGACATCAAGGACTCCATCGTCTCCCGCCTGCTGCCGACCATGCCGCCCCTGCTCAAGGGCATCCCGTTCATCCACGATGACCGCGACGGCATCATCTACGCCGCCGCGCTGAACGAGAAGCAGATGGACGCCTTCACCATCTACTTCTCGCAGACCCTCGGCTTCAACCTGATTCCGGTCCTGCCCGAAACCGCCGCGATGAAACGCCTGCGCGTGAACGTCAAGGAATGGGCCCCGACCAGCTTTTCCGCCGAGTGCGACGACAGCGAGGCGGGCCAGGATCCCGGCGAGGATTTCCTCACCTGGCTCTGGTTCTATTCCGAGGCGCGCGGCGGCATCGCCCACCTCGACGACCTCGGCGAATTCGCGGTGATGATCGACGGCCCCCTCAACTTCATCCTCGAGGGCAGCGGCGCGCACGACGTCGTGCTGCGCCGCGGCGAACCGCGCCTCAGCGCCGAGGCCAAGACCGCGCTGCTCGGCGGCAAGAAGCTCAAGCAGGCCAAGCTCACCCTCGCCCAGGGCGACCTGTCGTGGAGCTGCACCTTCACCGCTGCCGGGTTCGTCGTGCGCGGCCTCAAGCTGCCCCCGCTCGAAAAGATGGACGCGGTCACCGCCTTCCAGGAACGCATGAACCAGATCGCCCGCTTCTCCGAGGCGGTGCTGCGCCTGTTCGACCGCTTCGTGCAGGAGCGCAACAACATCAAGGAATGGAAAAAGGCCACCGAGGAAATCCGCGCCTGGGTCGCCGACCGCAAGACCCGCACCTGAGCCAGAACTCCGACCACCCCGATTCAGGAGTGTGGACCGGATGCGGTTCCTCGACCGCGCGCGTGGTCGTAAATGAGGTCGGTTTCGATGAAGCCTGCGACGAAGCGCACGTCAAAGAGAGGAAATGAACCGCGGATGGCGGGGAGAGGGGAGATGTTGAGGTCTTGGCGGTGCGGGTGACGAAGGGCGGAGGATTTCCCGCGGACGCCAGGGGCGGCCCACGCATGGGGATGCCGGATCGCGCGCCTTGTCGTAGACGTGGTTGGGTTCGACCGGTTTGCGATAAAGGAGAACGGTTTTCGCGCTGGTTCCTCCGGCGTCCCTTACGCACGGGAGCGCGGATGGTGGGCGAAGAGGGCACCGCTGGCGGCGACCACGGCCGCCGTGGCGACCGGCCAGACGTAGGCACCCGTGACGTCGTAAAGCCAGCCGCCGAGCAGCGGTCCGGTGATGCCGGCGACGCCGT
>CALMUP010000044.1 GCA_937872895.1 uncultured Verrucomicrobiota bacterium | reverse complement strand
CCACCAACCTCACCATCGGCGTCGTGCCCGGTTCCACCGTTCTGTCCTACAGCAATCACTTTGTCCTCGGCGTCTCCAGCAACGCCGCTCCCGGCTCAGCCCAATCGGTGCGGTTCGATGCCTACATCGGCGCAACCCTTGCCGAAAGCTACACGCTGAACTTCGGAGTCTTCCGCGGCGAGATCAAGCAGTTTGCCCTGACCGATCCCATCGACGGACAGCGCGACATCATCGGCTGGGGCGCGAATCAAATCGGGCGCTACACGCCCGCCGGAGAAACCCGCTGGTCAATCACCGAAGGCGTTTCCTTCTACTCCGTCGATGGCGCCGCCCTCGGCGATGTCAACGGCAACGGACGCCAGGAAATCGCCTATTGGCACGGCTCCTCCCTCGGCGGCGGCTCTTACGTAAGCCTCGTCGATGCCGATGGCCAAGCCCTCTCCGGCTGGCCGAAATCCTATGGCTACCGCGCACACCGCGTGATGACTGCCGACCTCGACGGCAACGGCACCGCCGAAATCATCGTCCTCTACAGCTCGTCCGCCAATACCAGCGCCATCCGCGCCTATAACGCCGCCGGCTCCATCCTCTGGACCTACAGCATCGGTGACAGCGGCGCGTTCCTGCGCATGATGAGCCTGGGCGACCTCGAGGGCGACGGCAAACAGGAGATCGTGATCGGCAGCATCAGCGGCGAAATTCGCATCATCGACGCCGCCAATGGCGCCACCAATCGCTCGATCACCCTGCCCGGCCACACGGTCGGCGAATCGACCGAAGTTCGCCTCGTCGACCTCGACGGCGACGGAGCCGATGAAATCGTCGTCACCGCCTCCGATGCCGCCACCTTCGTGCGCCGCCTGTTTGTCCTTAACGCCGACGGCTCGGTCCGCGACGGCTGGCCGGTCTATGCCCGCCGCGACGGCAATCTGTGGGGCACGTCCGACGCCCAGTTCGCCGACCTCGACGGTGACGGACAAATCGAAATCTTTCTCACCGACGGCCAGGCCGGTCGCCTCGCCGGCTGGAACGCCGACGGCCAACCTCTCCCCGAATTTCCAATCGTCGACACCGGCATTTGCAGCCGCGTAGTCATCACCGACCTCAACCGTGACGGCCGCGCCGATTTCGCCTACCTCGCTAACTACACCCATGCCAACGATGTCGGAAGCGTCGACGTTGTCGCCCGCGACCGCGACGGCCTCCTACTGCACGGCTTCCCGCGCCTCGTCTCCGAAGTGGCGTTCGAAAACCTCATCACCGATTTCACCGATCTCGCCGCCGGTCCGCTTTTTATGGGCGGCCACGAAACGAATGTGTTCATTCTATCCACCATTGGCGGGTCGGTGAATGTCATCGACACCGGGTTCGAACACAATCCCGCCACCGCCTATCACACGAGTCGCCGCTTCACGCCCAATCAGCAGGGCCGTTACCTCCATCCTGCCGCCGCCTTACGCGCCGGTTTCGTCAGCACCAACGGTACCGCCGGTATCGGCTCATTTACCGCGCGTTTCAAAGCCACCGTTTCCGGCAACACCAGCGGCCTCATGTACCAGTGGGACTTAGATAACAACGGCGTGATCGACGCTTCCGGAGCCGGCCTGCAAACCATCCAACATACCTACGCAACCCCCGGCGCCTACACCGTGCGCCTCGTCGCCACCAACGCCGCCGGCGAAAGCTACACGATGATCCGCACCAACTACATCCGCGTGCTCTCCGGCCTCGCCGCCGATTTCACCGCCAACATCCGTACCGCCGCTGCCCCCATCCGCATCCAGTTTACCGACCTCTCCGCTCCCGAACCACAAGCCTGGAAATGGACCTTCGGCGACGGTGGCACCAGCACCGCGCGCGATCCGCACTACCTCTTCACCAATGCCGGAACCTACACCGTCACCCTCTCCGTCTCCAACCGTTTCGGTGATGGCAGCAGCTCCACCGCCGGCGTCACCCGTGCGTCTTACATTCACATCACCGGCGTGGAACCCTCCACCAACATCTACGTCGCCAAAACCGGCTCACACAGCTTCCCCTTCAAGAACATGGCGGAAGCCGCTACCAACATCGATGAAGCCGTTGCCGCCGCCATCCCCGGCACCACCATCCACGTCGGTCCCGGCCTGTGGGAAGTCGGCGCCACCCTCGTCATCAACACCAACATCATGCTACGCTCCACCCATGGCCGTGAGGTCACGTTCCTCGACGGCCGCCGCGAAGTGCGGGTGCTGCGTACCTATTGGGGCTCGCTCGTCGAAGGATTCACCATCCAAAACGGCTACACGATCAGCGGCTCCCCCGCCGTGTATATGCGCGGCGGCACATTGAACAACTGCCGCATCGTCAACAACATTTCCCTTCCCTCCGGCTTTATCGGCTCCGGCGCACCGATCGAAATCGTTACCGAAGACGCCCCCGGCCTGACCCTGGTCGACAACTGCATCATCGAGAAGAATCGCTCCACGATCTACGGCGGCGTCTATATGGTGGGATCGCCCACGCTCTCCCTCAACGAGAGCCACCTCGCCATGGTGCGCAACACCATCATCCGCGACAACGACGCCGACCTCGCCATGGTCTACATGTCCGGCCGCCGCACGGTCCTGCGCAACACCTTGATCGAAAACAACCGCGTCGGCGGCACGTTCCTGATTCGCAGTCCCTCTGGCAACAATGATCCGCGCATCGAGAATTGCACCGTGGTCGGCAACACCCTCGCCTCCAGTTCGACCAACACCATCGTGTACATCCAGCAAGGCACGAACGTTGTTCGTAATTCAATCATTGTCTCCAACAACGCCCCCGCCTTCCGGTCCGGCACCAACATCGTTTCCCATCACAACATCATTCAGGGGCCGGTGCCCTCCTTCTTCCTCCAATCGGTCAACACGCTCACCAGCGCCCCGGTGTTCGTGAGTTGGGCGGCCAAGGATTTCCGCCTGGCCGCCGGATCGCCCGGGATCAACCAGGGCACAAATTATTACTACACCCTGGACACCCAGGTCGGTGACATACGCGTGGATTTCGGTTCAGCCTCCTTCATGATGGGGCAAAACTGGAACAATGTGACCACCCTCGGGTCCGGGGTAAAAGTCGCCAACTTGATCCACACCAACGGCGCGTCCAGCGGATACGAACTGGAGTTCCATGTCGGCTTCACCGCCCTCGACACGTCCGGCACCCGCTCGACCAGCACCATCTACCCGACCAATGCGCTCAAGGATTCGTTCCTCGTCAACCTCGGTCACACCAACCGGACCACCATCATGACCCTGAACAACCTTGATGATAACCGGGTCTATGACTTTTACACCCTTGGCCACACCACCAATCTCATCACCGATTCCTACTATTGGCTGGTCAGTCGGAACGCAGAAGAATACCTCGGACTGCCTAACTGGAATAACATCGGCCTCGTCGCTCCACGTTCGCTGAACGTTTCGCCAACCAATGGGCAATTGCGCCTCGATATCCGGCACCCCAGCGCGGGACAGAACGCCCTGCTCGGCTCCATCCGCCTGATCGAATATGACCGCACCTGGATCATGCCGGTCAGCAACACCGTTGATCTCGCCGGGGCGATACGCCTCCAAGGCGCGACCGTCGATATCGGCGCCTACGAAACCGGCGCCAACCTCGCCCCGCGCGTCAGTCTGAGCGCGAACACCACCACCCCGCGCGGCAACCAGCAAATCACCCTCACCGCTTCCGCCACCGACCCCGACGGAACCATCGCCCACTACGTCTGGAATTTCGGCGACGGTTCGCCCATCGTCACCAACGGTGCGGTCGTGACCCACGCCTACGCCGACCAAGGCGGCTATGTCGTCAGCGTCACCGCCGTCGATAACCTCGGCGCTTCCGCCACCGCCCGCCTCGGCCTGCTCGTCTCCGAACCCGTCCCCGCCCCGCCCTCCGGACTCGTCGTCTCGACCAATAGCCTGGCTCCATTCACCTCGTTGAACCTGAACTGGACCGACCACGCCACCGACGAGGACGGCTTCCTCATCGAGCGCGCCCGCCGCGACGATCTTGAGATCGACATCATCATCGACAACGACGACCCGCGCGTTTCCGGCTCCCTCGCCGAATTCACCACCACCACCTCGGCCAGCGGCTACTACGGCGCCAACTACCGCCGCAACAACACCGGCGCCCATTACCTCTACTACACCCCATTCATCGACGAACCCGGCTGGTACGACATCTCCATCTGGTATCCCGCCTCGTCCCAACATTCGTGGCTCACCGAAGTGACGGTA
>CALMUP010000043.1 GCA_937872895.1 uncultured Verrucomicrobiota bacterium | reverse complement strand
CAAACGGCGTTCAACAACCACGAATCAACACGAATCCCCACGAATAGGGCATGAAACCCATGTGTTCGTTTCGGTATTTCTTAAATCGAGAAGCTCGTCCGGTTTTCCATTTGCCTTCCATCCGTGTTCATTCGTGTTCATTCGTGGTTACACCTCCGTGTCTGGTCCGAAAACAAACGGCGTTCGAAAACCACGAATCAACACGAATCCCCACGAATAGGGCATGAAACCGATGTGGCCGCTTCCTCTTTTCACAAAACCAGAAGCGTATCCGCCTTTATGACTCGATTCCCGTCCCCACCATTCCATCCTGCCTTGCTATTCGCATCGAAATGGAATCGATAAGAAACGAGATGATGTTCCCCCGCTTTTATCGGCGCGCGAAGCGACGACGATGCGTGACCACCTGGATTCGTCAGGTAAAGCCGTGACGCTGGAAGCGTCACGGCTTTAGCGGGCGGGTGGTCGGATTTACGGTGATTTCAAGGCGGAGCCGCAGGGGCTGGACTCCCGTCCGCCCCTGTGGCTCCAACGCAGAAAGCGCCGTGAATCCGGCCGCACGCCAAGCGGCCTGACGAATCCAGGTATCATCCACACCACCGCGACACGCGCCACAGCCGCAACTTCCCGTTTCCTTCGCGCCGTTTCCTGCTACCATCATCCCGCCATGCCCGACTACCGCCCCGGCCAACGCTGGATCAGTGAAACCGAACCCGAACTCGGCCTCGGCCGCGTGACCGCCACCGCGGCCGGCCGGGTCGAACTCGCCTTTCCCGCCTCCGGCGAGACCCGCCTCTACGCCGCCGACCACGCCCCGCTGAAACGCGTACTCTTCCACCCCGGCGACCGCATCAGCGACGCCGAAGGCCAGTCCCTGGTCATCGCCACCACCACCGAACAGGACGGCTGCCGCCTCTATGCCGACGACACCGGACGCACCGTGCACGAACGCGACCTGCGCGACGCCCAGACCTTCGACCGCCCCGAGGCACGCCTGCAAACCGGCCACGCCGACCCCCACCCGCTCTTCGACCTCCGCCGCGAAACCCTCCAGCGCCGCGCCGACCTCGAGGCCAACCCGGTGCGCGGCCTGCTCGGCGGCCGCATCGACCTCATCCCGCACCAGGTCTACATCGCCGCCGAAGTCAGCCGCCGCGACGTCCCGCGCATCCTGCTCGCCGACGAGGTCGGCCTCGGCAAGACCATCGAAGCCTGCCTGATCCTCCACCGCATGCTCATCACCGGCCGGATCCACCGCGCCCTGATCCTCGTCCCCGGCCCGCTCGTCCACCAGTGGTTCGTCGAACTGATCCGCCGCTTCAACCTGCCCTTCACCATCCTCGACGAACCGCGCTGTGCGACCATGCAGGAGGACGACGACCACAACCCGTTCCTCGACGAACACCGCGTGATCTGCGCGACCGATTTCCTGCTGCACCACCCCGACCGCGCCGCCCAACTCATCGCCGCCGGCTGGGACCTGCTGATCGTCGACGAGGCCCACCACCTGACCTGGCACCCCGACAACCCCAGTCCGGCCTACCGCCTCGTCGAAGCCCTCGCCCAGGCCACGCCCTCGGTGATCCTGCTCACCGCCACGCCGGAACAACTCGGACCCGAAAGCCACTTCGCCCGCCTGCGCCTGCTCGATCCGCACCGCTACCACGACCTCGACGCCTTCCTCGAGGAACACGCCCGCTATGCCGCCGTCGCCGCCAAGACCAACGCGCTGATCGCTTCCGGCGACGAGGCGAAGCTGCAACACCTGCTCGACCAGCACGGCCCCGGCCGCGTGATGTTCCGCAACACGCGCGCGACCATGAAGGGCTTCCCGAAACGGCACCTGCACCGCTGGCCGCTGAAACTCGCGCCCGGCTCCAGGACCGATCCGCGGGTGGCCTGGCTCGCCGAGTTCCTGCGCACCCACGAGGACCGCAAGGTGCTCGTCATCACCCAGACCAAAGAGGAAGTACTCGCGCTGCAGAAAAACCTGCAGGCGCTGGTCAAGGTCAACACCGCGCTGTTCCACGAGGACATGCCGCTGATCCAGTGCGACCGCCAGGCCGCGTGGTTTGCCGAACCGGACGGCGCACGCCTGCTCATCGCCTCGGAGATTGGTGGCGAAGGACGCAACTTCCAGTTCGTCCAGCACCTCGTGCTGATCCACCTGCCCGACGACCCGGAAATGCTCGAGCAACGCATCGGCCGCCTCGACCGCATCGGCCAGTCCGGCGACATCCACATCCACGTCCCGGTCATCGAGCATTCGGTCGAGGACGACCGGTTGCGCTGGTTCCACGAAGGCCTCAACGCCTTCGAGGAGGCCTTGTCCGGCGCACACGAGATCATGGAGCGGTTCCGCGACCGGCTGAAGAAGATCGACGCCAAACTCATCGCCGAAACCAGGGCCTACCGGCTCGCCGTGCGCGAACGCATCGAACGCGGCCGCGACCGGCTGCTCGAGTTGAACTCGTGCCGCCCGGCCGTCGCCGCGGCATGGATCGCGCAGATCGATGCGGTGGACCGCAGCCCCGATCTCGCCGCGTTCCTGGGGAGGCTGTGCGACCACTTCGGCGTGAACCCCGAACCGATGTCCGGCCGCGACCTGTTGATCCAGCGCACGCATCTCTTCGACCAGGCGTTTCCGCTCGGACCCGATCCGCTGCCCGCCACCTACGACCGCAAACGCGCGATGGCCCGCGAGGACATGGCCCTGATCACCTGGGATCATCCGATGGTGCGCGGGGCGATCGACCTGCTGCTCGGCTCCGAAAGCGGCAACGCCGCGCTCGCCGTCGCACCCTCCGCGCGTGGCCTCACCGCGCAGGCCGTCTTCGTTGTCACCTGCATCGCCCCGCCCGCGCTCGAACTCGGCCGGTTCCTCCCGCCCAGCCCGGTCACGGTCACGGTGGGTGCACGCGCCGAGCGGCCCGCCGGCCTGCGCGAACCCAAGGCGTGGGAGACCATCGCCCTGCAACCGGCGATTCGCGCCGCCCTGCCCGACCTGCTCGAGCGCGCCCGCGACGAAGCGGAACGTCAGTTGCCCGGCCTGGTGCGCGAGGCCCGCCGCCTGCTCGACGAGGTGGTCGGAGGCGAAGCGCGCCGCCTCGCCGCGTTGCGGAAGATCAACGACCACATCCGCGACGACGAACTTGAGGCGGTCGCCGAGCGGCTTACCCTCCTGCGCGAAACCCTCGCCACCGCCACCCTCCGCCTCGACAGCATCCTGCTCATCACCCCTCCGCCAGCGGCATGACCGATACGGTCGTCGTCGGTATCGCTATCGATCCCCCTCGGGACAACGGGGTCGATTTCGATAGCGACCGCGACCGCGCTGGATATTCGGACAAGAAAACCTGAACCCGGTACGACGCATCAGCAGGACCTGCGTGTACGAGTGGGTGTACGAGTAGGGTCCCGCTCCCACCTACTCGTACACCTACTCCTACACCCGAA
>CALMUP010000042.1 GCA_937872895.1 uncultured Verrucomicrobiota bacterium | reverse complement strand
TGATACACGCGGTTGATGTGCTCCATGGCTGCACCGTACGCCGCCGTACGCAAGTCACACCGCAACGCCTTCGCCGTGTCACGGACCCGCTGCGCGGCCGCTACCATCATGTCGCGCAACCGGACATCAACCTGCTCGGCCGGCCAGGTTTCCGATTGCCGGTTCTGCATCCATTCGAAATAGCTGACCGTCACCCCGCCTGCATTGCAGAGGATCGCCGGCAGGATGGTGATACCCCGCTCCAGCAACACCCGCTCGCCTTCCGGCGTGACCGGTGCATTGGCGGCCTCGACCAGCACCCGGCAACCGATTACCGCCGCATTCTCCGCAGTGATCATCTGCTCCAGCGCCGCCGGGATAAAGACATCGACCGGCATCCGGTAGAACGCCTCGGGCATCATCGCCTCCGCACCGGCAAATCCAGCCACCCCGCCCCGTTGCTCGACATGGCGCGCCAGCGCCTCGGTGTCGATCCCCGCCTTGCAGTGCACCGCCCCCGTGTGGTCCAGCACCGCCTGCAACCGCGCTCCACGCTGCGCCAGCAAGCGGGCCGTCCATGAACCCACATTGCCATAGCCGATCAGGCTATAGCTGATCGACCGGATATCGAGACCCGTCTCCGGCAGCAGCGTGTCGAGCACATACACCACCCCCTGCCCGGTAGCCTTGTCGCGCCCGTGCGATCCCCCGTACTCCACCGGCTTGCCGGTCACCACGCCGATCCCGCCCAACCGGTTCTCCGGCTCGGACATGTTCACGTAGGTATCGGCCATCCACGCCATGATTTGGGCATTCGTCCCGACATCCGGCGCCGGAATGTCGTAATCCGGTCCGATGTTCGGGCATAACGCGCTGGTGAACCGACGGGTCAGCCGCATCAACTCATCGGCCGACAGCGCACGTGGATCCACCCGCACCCCGCCCTTTGCCCCGCCATACGGTAGCCGCATGAGCGCGGTCTTCATCGTCATGATCGCCGCCAACGCCTTGACGTGATCCAGGCTCACCCCCGGATGGTACCGCATACCGCCCTTGTAGGGCCCGAGCACATTATTGTGTTGGACCCGGTATCCCTTGAACAACCGGTAACGCCCGTCGTCCATCCGCACCGGGAAATGTACGATCAACTCGTTCTTCGGCTGGGCCATCAGTAACTTGAGGTGATGCGGCACGCCCAACCGTTCGGAGGATTCGAGGATCGCCGAGACGATCTGGACATAGATATTGTCCGGCGAATACGGCAATTCCAGTTCACGAAAGACCGATGACGTGATGTCCATGGCGCAAGGCCCCCGAGGTTCATCCGTTATCGTGACAGCTCCCCCTGACCGGTTCAACCCCGGAACGACGGGAAAACGATCCCGTTCGCTCCATTTTTTCTTTTGACCGACCCTCCGCAAAGGCATAGGCTGAAACCAGAAATTGAGGTGAAGCACCATGGTTGACCATCCGACGCAGCCCGACAGCAGCGACAACAATCCGCCCAAGATCAAACTCAAGGCAGCGGAGAAGAAATCGGATACCGCTCGCATCGACCTCTCCAGTGCGAAGCCGCCGCCGTCCATCGTGGACAAGTCCCTCCTCCCCCCGGACGCCGATGACTACTTCAAGCGCAGCACGATCCGCATCGACATTCCTCCTTCCGCTGGCGCACCGGCCGGAGGCAAGAGCGATACCGCCCGCATCGATGTAAACCCCACCGCCGCTGATGCCGCCAAGCGGCAAACCGCGAAGATCGACCTGAGCGCCGCCGCCGAAACCGATCCGCTGAAACCGAAGACCGTTCCCGTGGGTATCCCGGTCAACCCGCCCGCCGCACCGGCCCGACCCAAGACCATCATCATGAAGAAGCCGGCGGCCGCCCCCGGCGAATCGATCATCGTCTCCCCCGAAAGCACCGCGAACGCGACCGAACAGGCCCGCAAGAGCGAGACCGCCCGCATCGACCTTTCCGCCGAGGAACTGGATCGTCCCGCGACCCGCCCCAAGACCATCCGCATCAAACGCCCCGACGGCACCAGCGGCCGCAAACCCCTGACCATCTCCCGGCCCGAAGAAGCCGAAACCTCCAGCGTGATGCAACCGGCCGGTACGACCGAGGATCTCGACAGCGAGGAACAGCCCGGCGTGT
This sequence comes from uncultured Verrucomicrobiota bacterium, assembly GCA_937872895.1. Lineage (GTDB taxonomy): Bacteria > Verrucomicrobiota > Kiritimatiellia > CAIVKH01 > CAIVKH01 > CALMUP01. The sequence continues at coordinate 28,323 of CALMUP010000042.1, read as the reverse complement.
TCGTCGGCATCATGGCCATCGCCGCCCTCCTGGTTTCCTGTGTCCTGCTCTATTGCCTGCTCGCCCAGACCCTCGCACCCACCCTGCCCTTCCCCGGCCGGATTTTGTAATTGTTTGAACAGGTGGTATGCTATGTGCGTCCACCTAGACCATCCATTCAAGGAGAGCCCTCATGTCTGAAGCCATCGAACACGTCAACACCTCCACCTGGTCCAAAGTGACCTCGTCCCCGATCCCGGTCCTCGTTGATTTCTGGGCCGAATGGTGCGGACCCTGCCGGGCCATCGCCCCCGTTCTCGAAGAACTCGCCAAGGAAATGGACGGCAAGCTGAAGATCGTCAAAGTCAATGTCGATGAAGCCCCCGACCTCGCCGGTCAATGGGGCGTCCGCTCGATCCCCACCCTGCTGGTTTTCAAGGATGGCAAGGTCGTTGACCAGTCGGTTGGCGCTTTGACCAAATCCGCACTGAAGTCCCGCCTCGAACAGGTCATGTAAAGCGCTCAAGTCCTGGTCAGTACCTGACCAGGACTCGGTACCAACCCGGCACACCACCCGGCCCGGCGGAAACCACCCCGTGCGTGTTGCTGACCGCTGAACCTACCGGATCAAACTGGTCACTGTCCGGGGCCCGGTATTCCAACTGATAGATTGCGGTTGGATCCGCCTCATAGGTGATCCCGCCTGCCGTCGCCTGACGGATCACCGGTAACGGCGCCGGCCCCGTCATCATCCAATGCCAGACCCGCCGGTAAACCGACCCTTGCTGGTTCGTAATCATCGCCAGATCGGTGATCATGCAACTGTGGGCATTGGTGCTCGGCAACGCCGTCATCAACATGCGCGATCCTTCAAAGGGCACGGGAAGCGCATCCACCAACTGCTCTACGCCACCCGTCGCCAAACCGAGTGCGCTCCAGAACTGCCGCAATACCGGTGCAGTCACCGTCGGGTCCTCCACGTGCCCCAACCCGAGTTGCCGTTCTGGCGGGGTTGCACCCGGCAACGTCACCCACGTTGCCGGAAGATTGCCGGGAATGCGCCAATCCGCCGCGGCGAACATCAGACAGCGGTGCACCGGATACATGTGTGCGATCATTGCCGCATGCGAACCGCCTTGGGAGTGCCCCGCGATGATGACCTTCGACCACAGGATGTTCGTCTGGGCATCCAGATACTGTCCCCACCCGCGCGAGGGATGGTTGTTGTGCAGGAATTGGATCAACCGGATCAGGCGATGCTCGATCGAATGTACGCGGTCCACCGCATACAATGGGGAAAGATCCGCCCCGGTAATGATTTCCCGGCGAGCTTTCTCATGGCAATCCGGATCAGGTGAAAAAGCACACGCTTCGTTGACGGCAAGGGCGTTGGGATACATCAGGCCCACGGCATGGAAGCCGAACTCGGAGGCAGCCCGCACCACCTGCTGGTAGACAAACGGGATTCCGCCCGTTCCCGGCAGCATCACAAACAAGGTGTTGCGTCGTCCAAGTCCGGATGTGTCCACCGACCAGGTATGCACATTGTTGAAGTTCGTGATGGCAGGGTCGGTATCGGATGGCGCCACCACCCCCGCCGCCGCACGCACATCCAGCAAAGGAAAGAGGCACCACCCGGCCATCAGGGAAAGCAACCATGCCGTTCGCATCATGGAGCCCCCCCGGCAACCCCTTAGATCTTCCGGTTTACATCCTCCCGCACGCGATCCTGCAGGAACGCATAGGGAATCTTGGTGATCACTTCCTCGAAGAAGGCAAGGACCAGCATCCGCCGCGCCTCGACCTCGCTCAACCCGCGCGACTTGAGGTAGAACAGCTGGTCCGGATCCAGGTTGCCCATGGTCGAACCGTGGCTGCACTTCAGGTCGTCGGCGTCGATCTTCAATCCGGGCAACGAGTCCGCCTTGGCCCCGTTGTTGAGGACCAGGTTGTTGTTCATCTGGTAGGCATCGACCTTGATCGCCCCGGGACTGGCCCCGATGATCCCCTGGTACACCGAATGCCCCTTGTCCTTGACCGCACCCTTGTACAACAGGTTGCTGTAGGTGTTCGGCGCCGAGTGCTGCTGCAGCGTGCGCTGGTCCACATGCTGGTCACGGTCGGCGAAGAACAATCCGCTCAGGTAGGCATTCGAATTCGGTGCACTGACATCGCAGCCCATCGTCATCTTGCTGGCTTGACTTCCCAAGGTCAGCGTGACCCAGTCGATCTGGGCATCCCGTCCCACCCGCGACCAGTCCTCGCCGATGTGGAAACTGGTCCGTCCCCATTCCTGCAAGGCGAAAAGCTGCAAGCGGGCCGCCTGTTCGACGTACAATTCGCGCACGCCGATGCATAATGCCGGTGCGTCATCCCCGGACTCATACATCTCGACCACCTTGACCGACGAACCCTCATCGGCCACCACCACCAGTTTCGGAACCAGAAGGCTGCCAGCTCGTCCAAGTTGGTAACGGACGAGGATCCCGTTCGGGATCTCGACCTTGCGCGGGACATGGATGAACAGGGCGAAGTTCCAGAATGCGCCGTTCATGGCGGTGAACTTGCGGTCGCCTTCAATGAGGGCCGCCCCTTGCACATGCGCGGCAACCAGCGAGGCATGATCTCGCGCTGCGGTTTCCAGATCACACACTACGACCTTGCCCGCCGCCAGAAGCCCCGAGCGATCCGCAATGTGGTAACCGTCCTCGTTGACTGAAACAACCACGTCGAACGACGCGTCGAAGTCGTGCTCGCCCACCGGGGCGGTCTTGCTGGCCAGAACCGGAAGCCACTGGAAGTCGGCGATCCGGAACTGGTCCGGATCGGTGCGACGCCACTCCTCGTCGCGCACGGTCGGCATCGGAAGCGCCCGGTAGGCCGCGAAAGCCGCCTTGCGTTTTTCTCGGACCAGCGGGGTCACACCGGACGTCTCGAGGTCCTGAAAGCGGGCGGCATCCAGCGCCGCCACGAACACATCGGAAAGTTGCAGGGATTGGGTCATCGTTTACCTCACACGCGGATCAACCGACGCTGTGCTCCAGTTTGATTTCCAGCAGCTTGATCGCCTCGACGGAGAACTCCATCGGCAGTTCCTTGAACACATCGCGGCAGAATCCGTTCACCACCAGCGAGGTCGCACTCTCCTCGTCGATGCCACGACTCATGATGTAGAACATCTGCTCCTCGCTGATTTTCGACGTGGTCGCCTCGTGCTCGGTGATCGCCGTCTCGTTCTCGCACTCGATCACCGGATAGGTGTTCGCCGAACAGGTACTGCCGATCAGCATCGAATCGCACTGCGTATGGTTGCGCGCATTCGCAGCCGACGGCAGGATTTGCACCAGGCCGCGGTACGAGTTGCGCGAGTGGCCGGCCGAGATGCCCTTCGAGACAATCGTGCTGCGGGTGTTCGCCCCGACGTGGATCATCTTCGTGCCCGTGTCCGCCTGCATCTTCTTGTTGGTGAAGGCGACCGAGTAGAACTCCCCGACCGAGTGGTCCCCCTCGAGGATCACACTCGGGTATTTCCAGGTGATCGCCGAACCGACCTCGACCTGCGTCCACGAGATCTTCGACTTCCGGCCGCGGCAGTGCCCGCGCTTGGTCACGAAGTTGTAGATGCCACCCCGGCCCTCGTCATCACCGGCGTACCAGTTCTGCACGGTGGAATACTTGATCTCCGCGCCTTCCAGCGCAATCAGCTCCACCACCGCGGCATGCAACTGGTTGCGGTCGCGCGACGGCGCGGTGCACCCCTCGATGTACGAAACGTAGGAACCTTCGTCGGCGATGATCAGTGTTCGCTCGAACTGCCCGGTATCCACCGCATTGATACGGAAGTAGGTGGACAATTCGATCGGACAGCGCAATCCCTTCGGCACATAGACGAACGAACCGTCGGTAAACACCGCGGAATTCAGCGCGGCGAAGAAATTGTCGCCCACCGGAACCACCGAGCTCAGGTACTTCTGCACCAGCTCCGGGTGCTGGTGGATCGCCTCGGTGATCGAACAGAAGATCACCCCCATCTCGGCCAGCTTTTCCTTCTGTGTGGTCGCGACGGAAACACTGTCGAACACCGCGTCCACCGCCACCCCGGCCAGGGCGTTGCGTTCGTGCAACGGCACACCGAGCCGCTCGAACGTGCGGGCCATCTCCTCGTCGATCGCCTCGGCATTCGCCCCGTCGCGCTTCGGCGCCGAGTAGTAGCAGATGTCCTGGTAGTCGATCGGCGGATAGGTCACATCGGCCCACCGCGGTTCCTTCATCTTCTGCCAGCGCCGGTAAGCCTTCAGGCGCCAGTCGGTCATCCACTGCGGCTCGTTCTTCTTCGCCGAGATCGCGCGGATGGTATCCTCGTTCAACCCCTTCGGCAGGGCGTCGGACTGGATCAGGGTTTCAAACCCGTACTTGTACTCGTCGGTGACGAGTTTGCTGTCGGTTTCTAGATTTGGCATGATGTTATGCTCCCGGTCCTCAGACCAGCACTTCCTGTCCGAACTCCTGGCGGATCCAGTCGTACCCCTTCTCCTCCAGTTCCTTCACCAGCTCCGGACCGCCGGTCATCACGATCTTGCCGTCGATCAGCACGTGCAGGTGATCCGGCTTGATGTGCTTCAGGATGCGCTCGTAGTGGGTGATGACCAGCAACGAGAACTCCGGACCGGTCAGCTTGTTCACACCCTTCGACACCACCTGCAACGCATCGATGTCCAGTCCCGAATCCGTCTCATCCATCACCGCGAAACACGGCTTCAGCATCAGCATCTGGAGGATTTCCATGCGCTTCTTCTCGCCACCGGAGAATCCGTCGTTCAGGAAGCGGTTCAGGAACGCCTCGTTCATCTCGAGGAACTTCATGTTCTCGCGCAGCTCCTTCAGGAACTCCGTAGCGCTCTTCTTCTTTTCCCCCAGGGTTGCATCGGTCGAGCTCTTCAGGAATTTCGCCACCGTCACCCCGGGAATGGCCACCGGATACTGGAAGGCGAGGAAGATACCCAGGCGCGCCCGCTCATCCGGTTCCATCTCGACGATGTTCTGGCCCTTGATCCAGATTTCACCCTCGGTAACTTCGTAGGAAGGATGACCCATGATCACGTTGGAAAGCGTGCTCTTGCCGGATCCGTTCGGTCCCATCAGGGCATGCACCTCGCCCTGGTTGATGGTCAGGTTGACCCCCTTGAGGATGGCTTTCTCCTCGCAGCGGGCATGCAGGTTCACGATCTTGATATCAGCGTCGCTCATGTCATCTCTCCTTCACCGTTAGTCAATGGCATCAAACATCAAATCCCAGTTCCAGGCGGGCCTCTTCGGACATCTTGTCCGGGCCCCATGGCGGCTCCCAGACCACCGCCACCGTCGCATCGTCGATTCCCTTCATCTGCAACAGTGTGTCCTTCACCTGGTGCAGCAGGTACGGCCCGTACGGACAGCCCGGCGAGGTCAAGGTCATCTTCACATCCACCACCGGACCGTGCACCTCGACCCCGTACACCAGTCCGAGGTCGATGATGTTGATGTGCAATTCCGGATCCACCACGGTGCGCAACACGTCACGCACCTGGTCCGGCGACCAGTCAACCCGTTGCACCGGAGCAGGCTCCGGTGCCGGTCCGTTTGGCTCCACGTTATCGTTCAAGTGTCACTCCCTCCGGATTCTCCTTCAACGAAGCCAGCGAAATCCCGTCCATGAAGGACTGTAGCCGGATATGGATCCGGCCGATCGGATCGCGCACGATGCAGGTGCCCACCCGGTGACAATCCGCCGCGTCATGCTGGCACTTCACCAGATGCACCGGGCCCTCGATCGCACGGATCACGTCGCCCAGCGAAATACCTGCCAGCGAACGGTTGATGCGGTAACCGCCCTTGGCACCGTGCAACGCTTCGATCAACCCGCTCCGGGCCAACGACTGCAAGACCTTGCCGATCAAATCCCCGGGCAAATCGTAGGCATCCGCCACTTCTTTGCTGGAAACCACGTCGGATCGACCCACCTGGTCGATGTGCAGCAAAGCCATCAAGCCGTATTCAACGCGTTTACTCAACATCAGCATAACGGACTAATTTAGTCCGATATCAGCAAAAAGCAAGCGACGAGTTGACGTTTCGCTTCGATTCGCAGGTCGAAACGGACGGGAGCTCGGTAATAGCAGAAGACAGATTCACGTATTGATATTCTTTTTTGACATCACGAAAACCCGTCGTACGTTCCTGCGGGTGGACCAACCAACAATCGCCCGGGCCCCACCCACCCGGGCAAACCAGAAGGAGTTCGTGTGATGAAGAAGTGGTTGATGAGTTCCCTGTTGGCGGCTGCTGTTTCCCTCGGTGGCCTTGTTCCCGAAGCAAAGGCGCAACGCCAGACCATCGTCGATGTCGCGATTGCCGCGAACGAGGCGACCGGAGAGTTTTCCACCCTGATCGCTGCCGTGGTGGCTGCTGACCTCGTGGATACACTCAGCGGTTTCCGCCGCTACACCGTGTTCGCCCCGACCGATGCCGCGTTTGCCGCCCTCGGCCTGAACGCCCAGAACGTCGGCCTGGCACCGAAGAAGGAGCTGCGCAACATCCTTCTGTACCACGTGACCAGCGGCAAGCGCTTCTCCGGCAGTGTACTCGGTGCCCGCTTCCTCCGCATGGCCAACGGCGAATTCACCCGCGTCTCGGTCAACCCCAACGGCGCCTTCATCAACCAGTCCCGGCTGCTCGCACCCGACCTGATCGACATCGAGGCCAGCAACGGCGTCATTCACGTCATCGATGCCGTGCTCGTGCCCTCCTTCCTTCGCTAACGCAGAGCCGATCCACGTTCAGCCAGGCCGCACTTCGGTGCGGCCTTCTTTTTTGCCGGGAATCGTTTCCGATTGTTTTGACACCGGCTAACGCCGCCTGCATATTCCCCCACGAGGAAACGACATGGGCGAGAAACAACGAGATCCGATCGACGCAAACCTGGATGATGTTCGGAAACGCATGGCCGATGCCCTGTCGGAAACCGTTCTCCGCCACCTCGCCGCCGATTGCAAAGTCCTCGTGGGCAGCGGCAAGATGCTGCGCTCACGCCTTATTTTCCGGGTCGGGCCCGCCGCCGGCGTATCCCACCAGACCCTGGTCCATGCTGCGGCCGCCGTGGAGATGATCCATGCCGCCAGCCTTCTGCACGACGACGTCATCGATGGCGGTTATCTCCGCCGCGGTGCCCCCACCTTCTGGGTGGAACGGGGTGTTCCCGGTGCCATCCTCGTCGGAGATCTCATGCTGTTCAAAGCCCTCGATGTGGTCAGCGACGTCGAGAACGCCCGCCTGACCCGCCAACTGATCCGGATGACCGGAGAAGTCTGTGACGCCGAGTCCGAGCAGGAACTCCTGCTCCGCAACACCAAACCCGACTGGGAAAACTGCGTCAAGATCGCCCGCCGCAAAACCGGTGCCCTTTTTGCCTTCGCCGCCTATGCCTGCGGCGGTCAGGACGAAGCCCTCAGCCAGGCTCTGAACGAAGCCGGTTACATCATCGGCACCGCCTACCAACTCGCTGACGACATTCTCGATGCACGCGGGTCCTCCGAGCAGTCCGGAAAATCCCACGGAAGCGACCAGGCGCGCCACAAGACGACCGCCGTCACCTCGAATACCGACAACCAGCGCGATCCGGTCGCTTATGTCGAGGCGTTGTGCCGCAACGCAGAGCACCTGCTTACCCCCTGGCCCGCCGTGCAGAACGCCTGGCGCGGGTTCATCAGCCGCGACATGCAACCGGCCCTGTACCAGAACCTGCAATACAACCCGTCCTGATCGATCATTAAAATCGGGTTTGGGTGTCCGTATCCGCATTGACAATCCGCAGTACGCCGCTATTTTATTCTGCCTTTTACTCGGACCGTACACGTTCTTTAGCTGTGAAGGTGGGAACTATGGCGAACTTCAAACTCAACAAGGGCATGGATATCAAGCTGGCCGGGGCTCCCGCTCCCCAGATCGTCGATGCCACTTCCGTCAAACAGATTGCCATCCAACCGGAAGAGTGCGTCGGCATGAAGCCACGCCTGAAGGTCAAGGAAGGCGATGTCGTGAAACGAGGCACTCCCCTTGTATATGACAAGCGCAATCCCGACGTTCAACTTTGCTCCCCCGCCGGCGGCAAGGTCGCCCGCATCGAGTTGGGCAAGCGCCGCGTGCTCGAACGGATCGTGATCGACCTCGACACCACCGAGCAGGTCGAGTCCTATCCGAAGTTCACGGCCGACCAACTGCTCAAGACCGACGGGGCCACCCTGCTGACCCAGATCGCCCAAGGCGGTCTTCTCCCGCTGATCATCGCCCGTCCCTTCTCCCGAATCGCGAATCCCGCCGTCGCCCCGAAGTCGATCTTCGTCAACGGCATGAGCACCGCACCCTACCATCCCGATATCAACATCGTGATCAAGGGACAGGAAGCCGCCTTCCAGGCCGGCTTGAATGCCCTGACCCGCCTGACCAAAGGCAAGGTCAACCTCTGCCTCAACGGCAAACTGGAGAACGCACCGGCCCTCAAGGACGCCCGCAACGTGGAGGTCCATACCTTCACCGGCCCGCACCCGGCCGGCAACACCAGCGTCCATATCCACCACATCGACCCGATCAGCCCCGGCGATGTCGTCTGGACCCTGCGCGCCCAGGACGTCATCCTGATCGGCCAGTTCCTGTTGACCGGCGAGACCCCCGCCTCCCGGATCATCACCCTCTCCGGTCCCGGCATCAAGGCCGGTGCCTCACAGTATTACAAGGTACGTATCGGTGCCCCGCTCACCGCGATCCTGAAGGACCGGTTGAACCCCGGTGAACAGCGGATCATCGGCGGCGACATCCTCGCCGGAACCAAGGTTTCCGAAACCGGGTACCTGCGCTTCGTGGAGCAGGCCGTCACCGTACTGCCCGAGGACAAGGAACGCCATTTCATGGGCTGGCTGGCCCCCGGCCACAACCGGCTCAGCCTGTCCCGCACCTTCGTTTCCACCTGGTTCGGCTGGAACAAAACGAAAGAATGGGCACTCGGTACCAACCAGCGCGGTGAACTGCGCCCGATGGTCCTGACCGGCCTCTACGACAAGTATCTGCCCATGAACATCATGGTGGATTACCTCGCTCGCGCCGTGCTCGCCCGTGACGCCGATGAAGCCATCGCGCTCGGTCTGCTCGAGGTTGACCCGGAAGATTTCGCCCTTTGCGCCTTCGCCTGTCCCTCGAAGATGGACCTGTGCGGTATCGTGCGCAAGGGCTTGGACCAAGTTGAAAAGGAAGGCATCTGATGAAATTCCTCCTCGATCTGCACAACAAGATTCGCCCCGATTTCGAAAAGGGCGGCAAGATGGAACGGCTGTACCCCCTCTTTGAGGCGCAGGACACCTTCCTGTTCACCCCGGCCGAAACCACCCACGGCGCTCCCCACGTCCGCGACGCGATCGACATCAAGCGCACAATGATCACCGTCGTGCTCGCACTGCTTCCGGTCGTGCTCTTTGGCATATGGAATGTCGGCCACCAATACAACCTGGTCAACCAGACCGGTGTTGCCGGACTGATTCCCGATTTGCTTCGCGGCGCGATGATCGTCATGCCGATCATCCTCGTGTCCTACATCTTCGGCGGCTTGTGGGAAGTAGCCTTTGCCATCGTTCGCAAACATCCGATCAATGAAGGGTTCCTGGTCTCCGGCTTGCTGTTTCCCCTCACCTTGCCTCCCACCGTGCCGCTCTGGCAGGTTGCCGTCGGCATCTCGTTCGGCATCGTGGTCGGCAAGGAGGTGTTCGGCGGAACCGGGTTCAATGTCCTGAACCCCGCCCTGACCGCCCGCGCCTTCCTGTTCTTCGCCTACCCCGTTCAACTCTCCGGCGACACGGTCTGGACCAAGGTCACCTCGGAAGCCGGCGGACTGATCGAAGGCTTCACTGGCGCCACCCCACTGGCCGTCGCAGCCCTCGTTCCGGCCGGACAGAACGTGTTGGAGGCTCTCCACAACGCCGATTATGCCGGCTTCGATTGGATGCGCCTGTTCATCGGCACCATCGGCGGCAGTATCGGCGAAACATCCGCCCTCGCCTGCCTGATCGGTGCGGTCATCCTGATCGCCATGGGTGTCGGATCCTGGCGCATCATGCTCGGCAGCGTGTTCGGCCTGATCGCGATGTCCCTGTTGCTGAACCTGCTCCCCGCCGACAAGTACAAAGGATTCACCCAACTGCCCTTCTATTACCACATGGTCATGGGCAGCTTTGCCTTCGGTACCGTCTTCATGGCCACCGACCCGGTATCCGCCGCCGCTACCGAACGCGGCAAGTGGATCTACGGTTTCCTGATCGGTGTGATGATTGTGCTGATCCGTGTCACCACCCCCGCCTATCCGGAAGGCGTGATGCTTGCCATCCTGTTCATGAATGTGATGGCCCCGCTGATCGACCACCTCGTCGTACAGTCCCATATCCGTCAACGCAAAGCCTACCTGGGGAAGTTCCGCCATGCGTAAAGATGACATCCGCGTAATTACCTTCGCTGCCATCGTCTGTGTGATCTGCAGCCTGTTGCTTTCCGTGACCGCCCAGTCGCTGAAGGACAAGCAGGATGAACAGGTCGAACTCGACCGGAAGATGAATGTCCTCAAGGCCTTTGGCGTCTCGCTGGTCGATGAATCCGGCGCAAGGATCTCGAAGGAAACGGTGGAGCGCTACTTCACCGACCACATCTCGGAGATCTTCATTGCCAAGGAAACCGGCGATGTCGTTGAGAATCCCGACCCCGTGGTGCTGAAGAAGGAAGCGAAAGCCCGCACCCACGAAGGCCGCAGCCTGTTGCCGCTCTACGTGTGGAAGGATGACGGTGTCGCCACGAAATATGCCTTCCCGACTTCGGGCATGGGTCTGTGGTCGATCGTTCACGGTTACCTCGCCCTGGACCGCGATCTCGCCACCGTGATCGGCGTGACCTTCTACAAGCACGGTGAAACACCCGGCCTCGGCGGCGAAGTATCCACCGAGTGGTTCCAAAACCAGTTTGCCGACAAGAAGATCTACGAGAATGGATCATTGATCCGCCTCGAAGTCGTCAAGGGCGGCGCGCCCGAAGGAAGCAACCACCAAGTCGATGGCATCAGCGGTGCCACCATGACCGGCAACGGCCTCAATACCTTCATCAACCGCGACATTTCCTACTACAACAAGTACTTCAGCCGCATCCGGGGGACCTGATCATGGCCAAGAACAAGGACATCCTGCTCGATCCGTTGTCGGACAACAATCCGATCACCATCCAGATTCTCGGAATCTGCTCGGCCCTCGCCGTAACCGTGAAAATGGAAACCTCCGCGGTCATGTGCATCGCCTTGACCGTTGTGCTGGTCCTGTCGAACGTAGCCATCTCCCTGATCCGCAACATCACGCCGGGCCGCATTCGCATGATCGTCGAAATGGCCGTGGTGGCTACCCTGGTGATTGTGACGGACCAGTTCCTGCGCGCCTACATGTTCGACGTCAGCCGGCAATTGAGCGTATTCGTCGGCCTGATCATCACGAACTGCATCGTGATGGGCCGCATGGAAGCATTCGGCATGCAAAACCCACCCGGGCTCGCTTTCCTGGACGGTCTGGGCAACGGACTCGGTTACAGTGCCGTGCTGCTCACCGTCGCCTCCTTGCGCGAGGTGCTCGGTTCCGGCACCTGGTTCGGCTACCATGTCATGCCTAGCGGGTACCAGCCCAACGGTCTTGCCCTGCTCGCCCCCGGCGCCTTCATCATCATCGGGCTGCTGATCTGGGCCCAACGGACGATTATCAAAAAATTCGAGGCGGAATAAGGAGCACCATCATGGAACTCATCAGTCTTGCCGTAAAATCAATCTTCATCGAAAACATGGTTTTGGCCTTCTTCCTGGGCATGTGCTCGTTCCTTGCCCTATCGAAGAAGGTTGAGACAGCCACCGGCCTGGGGCTCGCCGTGACCTTCGTGCTGACCCTGACTGTCCCGCTGAACTGGGCGATCTACAATTACCTGCTCAAGGATGGCGCCCTCGCCTGGACGGGGAACCCCAGCCTGGCCGGCCTTGACCTTTCCTTTCTGACGTTCATCTGCTTCATCGCGGTGATCGCCTCGACGGTGCAGCTCGTTGAGATGACCCTCGACAAGTTTTTCCCGCCGCTCTACAGCGCGCTGGGCATTTTCCTCCCGCTGATCACGGTCAACTGCGCCATTCTCGGCGGCTGCCTGTTCATGGTGGAACGCCAGTACGGCTTTGCCGAGTCGGTAGTGTACGGTTTCGGTTCCGGAATCGGCTGGTTCCTCGCCATCGTCGGTCTCGCCGCCATTCGCAAGAAAATCCGCTACTCGCACATCCCCGACGGGTTGAAAGGCCTCGGCATGACATTCATCCTGACCGGCTTGATGGCCATTGGATTTTTGTGCTTTTCGGGTATATCGTTGTAAACCAATTCCGGGAGTCCTGACATGAGTCCTACCCTACTGCCAGTGTTCGCGATCTTTGACCCGATCTTCGTAGCCGCCAGCGTGGCCGTGTTTACCGGCGTCATTCTCGCCCTCGTCATCGGCCTGATGATCGCCTCGCGCAAACTCCAACCGGCGGGAACCATCAAGATCGACATCAACGACGGCAAGAAGGTGATCGAGGTGGAACCCGGGGTCACCCTGCTCTCCGCCCTGTCCGGCCAAAACGTATTCCTGCCTTCCGCCTGCGGTGGTGGCGGCACCTGCGCCATGTGCAAATGCCACGTGCTTGAAGGTGGCGGATCGATCCTACCCACGGAAACCGGTCACATCGGCAAGGCCGACGCCAAGGCCGGCATGCGTCTCGGTTGCCAGGTTAAGGTCAAGAACGACATGAAGATCCACGTCCACGACGAGGTCCTCGAGATCCGCAAGTTCGAGGGTACCGTTCGTTCGAATCACAACGTAGCCACGTTCATCAAGGAATTCATCGTCGATCTGCCCCCGGGCATGGACCTGAACCACAAGGCCGGCGGATACATCCAGATCGACATCCCCAAGTACGAACTCTCGTTCAAGGACTTCATCATTGAGGATCGCTTCAAGAAGGCCTGGGACAACTTCAAGCTCTGGGATATCAAGGCCAAGAACGATGAACCATGCTTCCGAGCCTACTCGATGGCGAACCATCCCGCCGAGGGCAACTGTGTGATGCTGAACGTCCGCATCGCCACGCCCCCGCCCAGCATGCCTGGTGTACCGCCCGGCAAGGCCTCCAGCTACATCTTCAACCTGAAACCGGGCGACAAGGTCTGGATCAGCGGTCCCTATGGCGAATTCTTCGCCAAGGACACCAACAAGGAAATGGTCTACATCGGTGGCGGTGCCGGCATGGCTCCTCTCCGTGCGCACATCATGGACCTCCTGGAAACCAAGAAGTCCACCCGCAAGATCAGCTACTGGTACGGTGCCCGTTCCCCGAACGAGATGTTCTACGAGCCGGATTTCCGCAAGCTCGAGAAGGAATTCCCCAATTTCAAGATGAATATCGCCATGAGCGAACCGCGCCCCGAGGACAACTGGACCGGTTACACCGGCTTCATCCATCAGGTGCTGTTCGACAACTACCTCAAGAACCACGAGGATCCGAGCGAGATCGAGTTCTATATCTGCGGTCCGCCGCCAATGATTGCCGCCGTGAACAAGATGCTGTTCGACCTCGGTGTCGAGAAGGAGCAGATCGCCTACGACGAGTTCGGTTGATCCGCCTCCTTGGTCATGACGAAAAAGCGCCCGTCCGGGCGCTTTTTTCGTTTCAGGACAAGGGATTATCCAATTTACACCCCTTCGCGTTTGTCTATAGTGGCGGCTGGAGCAGAACATGACGGATCGATCGGAAATCATCGGTGTGGTTGGTTTGGGTTATGTGGGCATGCCCCTCGCCGCCGCACTTGCCGAACGGTATCCGGTGATCGGATTCGACATCAATGCACGACGGATTGCCGAACTTGTATCCGGAGTCGATCACACCGGTGAAGTGTCCGCCGAAGAGCTGAAAAACCCCAACCTCCGCTTTTCCAATCACGTCAACGCACTGCGCGAAGCGACCTTCATCATCATCGCCGTACCCACGCCGGTCACCCCGGCTCTTCAGCCTGATCTTGAACCACTCCGCACCAGCTCCGAACTGGTCGGATCCATCCTCCAACCCGGCATGCTGGTTTCCTATGAGAGCACGGTGTACCCGGGATTGACCGAGGATTATTGCCTGCCCATCCTCGAAGCCAAATCCGGCCTGAAACTGGGACAATTCGACCTGGCCTATTCACCCGAACGCGTGAATCCGGGCGACAAGCATCACACCGTCCGCACGGTTGTCAAAATCGTCAGCGGTCACACCCCGGCCTCCTGCGAGCGGGCCGCGACCGTCTATGCCCAGGCAACCCGCGCTGGCATCCACAAGGCACCGAGCATCAAAACCGCCGAAGCCGCCAAGGTGATCGAAAATGTCCAGCGCGACCTGAACATCGCCCTGATGAACGAGTTATCCAAGATTTTTTCGCTGCTCGGCTTGAATACGGATGAGGTACTGGCCGCCGCCGGCACCAAGTGGAATTTCCACAAGTACCACCCGGGCCTCGTCGGCGGTCATTGCATCGGCGTGGATCCCTACTATCTGACTCATCGCGCCGTCGAACTCGGTTACCACCCCGAAGTCATCCTCGCCGGCCGCCGCATCAACGACAGCATGGGCAAGCATGTCGGCTCACTGGTCATCGACGCCTTGAACCGCAACGACCGATTGCCCCGCCATGCCAACATCTGGGTCCTCGGCCTGACCTTCAAGGAGAATGTTCCGGACATCCGGAACACCAAGGCCATCGACGTTGTTCGCCACCTGCAACGCCACGGCGCGTCCGTATCCGTCTGGGAACCCATGATGGATCCGTCCCATATCGAGCGGAAATTCGAGGTGCCAACCTGTCAACCGGACGATGTACGCGACCTGGATGCCGTGGTCCTGATCAACGGGCACGAGGCTTTCCGCGGCTTGACCCTGGACAAACTGAAGTCGAGGATGAGGACCCCCGTCCTCGTTGACATCAAGCATTTCTATGACCGCGCCGAAGCCCGCCGCCTGGGTTTCGATTACACCACCCTGTGAACACCTGCACCACCATTGCCAACAAACAGCCGCGACCAGGTCAACAGGCTGGATCGGTCTTTGCGAGGACGACATGATCAAATCATTCGTATTCAGCGGCGGCAAACTGGTAGGTGAAGATCCCGGCTTGGATTTTATCAAGACCATGCTGTTCGATGACGATGCCCAGATCTGGGTCGACCTCGAAGCACCATCACCCGAGGAGGCGCGTTCGGTCCTCGAGGGCATCTTCGGTTTTCACCCGCTGGCCATTGAAGACTGCATTGCCGTTACCGAACAGCCGAAGATCGATGACTACGAGAAGTACCTCTTCACGGTCATTCATGCGCTGACCATAAACGCCGAGCGCAAGGTGCAAACCCTCGAACTCAACATGTTCATCGGCCGCAACTTCCTCGTGTCGCACCATGATCAGGCGATACCGAGCATCCGCCAGACCGTGGATCGGATCAAACGGAACACCGCGGCGGTAGCGAAGGCGTCAGACCGGTTGGCCTACACCATCCTCGACCTGCTGTTCGATCTCTACGAACCCGCCATGGAAGCGGTGGCGAATGACATCGCCGAACTGGAGCGCGAGGTGCTCGCATCCCGCTCTTCGGACATTCTCGGTACGGTGCTCAACCTCAAGACGGAAGTCCGGAATTTCCGTCAGGTGGTCAATCCCCAGCGCGAAGTCATTGCTCGCATCGCTCGGGGTGAATTCAAGCTGGTTCGACCTCACCTTCTCCCGTATTACCGGGATCTGCTCGATCGCCTGAAACGGGTCAGCGACCTGACCGAGTTCTACCGCGAGACGTTGACAAATATCCTGCAGATCCACCTGAACCTTCAACAGATGGAAGTCAACCGGGTCATCAAGATCCTCACCGTGCTCGCCACCCTCAGCCTGCCGATAGTGGTAATTACCAGCTTCTACGGCATGAACTTCAACCATATGCCGGAACTTGAATGGCGCTGGCCCTACCTGTGGGTGCTCGGCTTGACCGTGATTTCGTCCGGCATCATCTACTTCTTTCTCCGCCTGAAACGATGGTTGTAATCAAGGAGCATTCCGCCACGACATGAGAAAACGCTACATCCTCGACACCAACGTCCTGCTGCACGATCCAAAAGCCCTGTTCCAGTTCCAGGACAACGATGTGGTCATCCCGCTGAAAGTGATTGAGGAGATCGACCGTTTCAAGCGCGACCAGACGGAACTCGGCCGCAATGCCCGCCATGTCTCCCGGATGCTCGACGAAATCCGGCTGCAGGGCAATCTCTCCAAGGGCGTGAACATGCCGGGTGGCGGCAACCTCTGCATCGCTTTTCCCGGTGAGCGCCATTCCTATACGGAAGGCATCACCGCGGATGACCAGATCCTCCACCTGTCCATGCTGCTCCGCGAAAAGAACGAGAATCCGCCCATCATCGTTGTCAGCAAGGATATCAACCTCCGCCTGAAAGCAGACGCCCTCGGCCTCGAAGCGGAGGATTACGAAACAGGTCAGGTGAATATTGATGAACTGTTCCTCGGCCACTCTACCCACGACGTCTCACCCGATGTCCTGGACCATTTCCGACAGAATGGCTTCATCGAGCCGGCCGGCTTCACGCCTTCCCCGAACGAGTATGTTCTCCTGCGCGACCAGAACGATACCAACCACGCATTGCTGACGCGTTTCGACGCGCCGTCCAACCGGCTCATCCCGCTGATCCCCGCACCCGACGAGGTTCGCCCCGTCCAGCCCCGCAACAAGGAACAGCATTTTGCGATGGATGCCCTCTTGAACGATGATATCAAGCTGGTGACCATCATCGGCAAGGCTGGTACCGGGAAAACCCTGCTTGCCGTGGCCGCTGCCATCTACAAGACCATGGATCAAAAGAATTACCGGCGTATGCTGATATGCCGTCCGACCATACCGATGGGCAAGGACATCGGGTACCTTCCAGGCACCGTCGAGGAAAAACTCAATCCGTGGATGCAACCGATTTTCGATGCGATGGACCTGCTCGCCAACGGCCGCAAGAACGGCTTCAAGGGAAGCAAGTCCATGGCCGAGGAATCGGATCGCATCGCCATCGAACCCCTGACCTACATCCGGGGCCGCAGCATCCCCAACCAGTACATCGTCGTGGATGAAGCACAAAACCTCACGCCGCTCGAAGCGAAAACCGTGCTGACCCGCGTCGGGCCCGGCACGAAAATCGTGCTCACCGGCGACATCTACCAGATCGACAACCCCTACGTGGACAGCATGTCGAACGGCCTCACCTCGATTGTCGAGAAATTCCGCAACCAATCCATCGCCGCCCACATCGTGCTGAACAAGGGCGTGCGGTCGGAGGTTGCCGATCTCGCCGCGACCTTGCTCTGATGCCATGAAACGAGCGCTGCGCAAAAGTGGCCACGGCGTGCTGTTCCTCCTGGACCTGGCCTGGGTGGCGGGTGCGGTTGGTGTCTGCACCGCCTGGTGGGTCGGCTGGATCTTCAAGGACTCCTCCCGCGCCACGATCTGGTTCAGCCTGATCCCCCCGTTGGCGGTGATTCTGTTCGGATTCGGCTGGCTTTTCCTTACCCTGCGCAACCGCTTCCGAGTCGTCCAGTTGTTCGTCTTCGCCACCGTCATCGCCTGCTTCGTCAAGGTGCTGTTAATCGATCACCGGTGGAACCGTGCACCCCGGCAATTGCCCCCGGACAACCTGCGCATCCTGCACTGGAATACGGCCTGGGGCGTTCTTGGCGTCGAATCCATCGTCCGCACCATGTCGTATGACCAACCGGACATCGTCCTGATCTCCGAACCTCCCCGCCTCGACATGATATCGGACATCGCCTACCACGCCCTCGGCATGGAGCACATCTTTACCGACAAGGGCATGACGCTGGCCTCCCATTTTCCGATCACCTACCTCGGCCATGTCCCCTTTCCCCTCGGTGCGGCCTGGCATGTTCGCGTCGACACCCCCCATGGTCCGCTGGAATTCGTCGCCGCAGATCTTGTCTCCCGTCCCGACCTGAACCGGCACCCTCCGCTCAAGGCTCTGGCGGACTGGTTTGCCGCCCGCACCAACACCCTGCCGGTCGTGCTGATGGGCGACTTCAACACACCCCATGATGCCACCGCCTTCGCACCGTTGCGCCAGCACCTCCAGCGTGCGTACGAGGTGCGCGGACGTGGCTGGCCATACACCTGGCCCGTGCCGCTCCCCGTCTTCGCCATCGACCACACCTGGATCAGCCCCGATATCACCGTGAACGATTACTTCCTGCTCGTCGCCCGGTACAGCGACCACAAACGCCAGATCATCGACCTTTCATTGCCTCCCCTTTCCGAATCGAACACGACGACCACCACCCCGGACGAGGCCGCACCATAATGGAACAGGCCACTGCATTCGGGGCCCTCAATTATCTGGTGCTGGGAACCTATGTCACCGCAATGATGGCCATCGGCCTGGCCTTCGCCGGGCGCCAGTCCTCCCTCCAGCACTACGTGCTCGCTGGTCGCTCGCTTCCCTGGATCGCCGTTGCAATGAGCATGTATGCATCGGTTACCAGTGCGATGACCTTCATGGGGCTTCCCGGCATGGCCTACCGCCAGAACCTCTCGTTGCTGGTGGTCAGCCTGATGAGCCCGCTTGTCGCACCGGTCCTGATCTACCTGATCTATCCGCTCTACCGCAAACTGCGGGTTACAACCTCCTACGAATACATTCTTCATCGCTTCGGTTCCCGTGCCCGCTATGCCGTGGCCGGCTTGTTCGTTGCTGCCCGGTTGAGCTGGCTGGCGACCGTGATCTACGCCCCGGCCCTCGCCCTGCACGTGACGACCGATGTGCCACTCGGTCTGGCCATCGTGCTGATCGGAGGCATGGCCACCCTCTACTGCGTGCTCGGCGGACTCTCGGCCGTGGTGTGGACCGATGTGCCCCAGTTCATCATCATGATTGGCGGCGCAACGTGGATCGCCGCGGAAATCGTCCTGTCCGTCCCCGGCGGTTTTACCGGCATTCTCGCCGAAGGCCATGCCTCCGATAAACTGGTCGCCTTCAACTGGTCATTCCAACTCGGCGAAATGACCGCGCTCGGCGTCGCCATCGCCTACTTCTTCATTCTGATCCAGGACTACGGGGTGGACCAGGTCACCGTACAACGGATGATGGCGATCAAGGACGACCGTGGTGTCACCAAGGCCATCCTGTTCAATGCCATTACCGACTTCGTGATCATCGCGCTGCTCCTCTTCGTCGGACTTGGCCTCTACGTGTTCTACCAGCAACATCCCGGCCAGCTCCCGCCTGACTTGCGCCCCGATCGCGTCCTTCCGTGGTTCATCCTTCATGAATTGCCCGCCGGTGTTTCCGGGCTGCTCATCGCGGCATTGTTTGCCGCCGCCATGTCCAGCGTGGATTCCGGATTGAACTCGTTGACCACAGTCATCCTGAACGACATCGTCGCCCCCCTGGCTGCCCGTTCCAGCCATTCCTCCGCATGGTTGACCGTGAACCGGGCCCGCCTGCTGACATTCCTGCTGGGCCTGGCCGCCTGCCTGGTCGCCCTGCTGGTGTACCAGCGGATCGAGGGCATTATCCGCGCCTTCTACACCTACATGGGCCTGTTCAGTGCCCCCGTGTTGGCCCTGTTCCTGCTTGGCATGCTGACGCGCTCCGCCAACGCGTTCGGCTGGATACTCGCAACCCTCGCTTCCATCGCCACCATCCTTACCATCAAGCATCTGGACCTGATGGATGAAATCCACTTGTTCCCCTTGTCCACCCTGCTGACCTTTACCCTCGGTTACGTCCTGAGCCGACTGATTCCCGACCACCAAGCCAACCCCAACGCATCCTGGCCCGATGTCATGCGCCCATGAACTCCTGGATTAAACGCCATATCTCCCTGACCCGCGAGGAGCGCCTGTTGATCGCCGGGATCCTTGCCATCGCCCTGGTTGGCATGACCGCCCGCCTGCTGCGCACCCCGGCCGTACCCGATCAACCACCCCCGCCCACCCGCAACACCCGCTGATCCAATCCCACCGCAAACGCGCGCCTAATCCTTTCCTAGCCAGACCCGAATGATTGGCGGTCGGTTGCCCCATTGACCGGCATACCCTTTCTGGCGTATAGTGTCGGGTATGAAGAAGGTGAGCTTCCAGGAGATGGTTGATCGCATTGTTTCCGAGCAACCGCGGTACGACGCCCAAGCCTATTATTTCCTGCGCGAAGCCCTTGATTTCACCATCAAATTGTTCGAGAAACCCGTCGAGGGTCCGGCCCGGCATGTTTCCGGGGGAGAATTGCTCGACGGAATCCGCAAGTATGCCCTGCAGGAATTTGGTCCGTTGACCAAAACCGTATTGAACCGGTGGAACATCCAACGTTGCGAGGATTTCGGCGAAATCGTCTTCACCATGGTCGAAAAAGGTGTACTGGGAAAAACCGACGAGGATCGCAAAGAGGATTTTTCAGGTGGCTATGACTTCGACACGGCATTCCGCAAACCCTTCCGTCCGACCACCCAGCGTGTTGTCGCTGCCTCTTCGTTGGACTCCCTTCCCATCCGTTAGCCGCATCGCGGTCCTCGCGTCCGCACTCCTGCTCACCATGGCCCTGTCGCATCGCATCACCGCCGACGCCGCCTCGCATCCCATCCTCGATCAGCTGCGCACCGGAAACGCCCCGCTCGAGCGCCATGTTCTGGACAACGGCCTCATCGTTCTCCTCAAACGCGACACCAGCGCCCCGGTCGTGGCCGTGCAGATCTGGGTCGGGACCGGCTCGATCCACGAAGGCCCGAACCTCGGCGCCGGCCTGTCGCACTACATGGAGCACATGATCTTCAAGGGCACCCCGACCCGCGGCCCCGCCGACATCACCCGCACCATCGATGAAGCGGGCGGCGAAATCAATGCCTACACCGCCCACGACCGCACCGTGTTCTACGCCGACCTTCCCTCCCGGAATTGGAAGGTCGGGGTCGATGTCCTCTCCGACGCCGTGATGCACGCCAGCCTGCCCGAGGATGAGTGGGAGCGCGAGAAGGAGGTCATCCTCCGCGAATTCGCCATGGGTTACGACAGCCCTCCCCGTGTCCATGGAAAACTCCTCTACGAAACCGCCTACCGCGTCCATCCCTACCGCGTACCCGTGATCGGCTACGAGGACGTGTTCCGCACCATGACCCGCGAGCACCTCGCCGCGTTCTTCCACGAAAACTACGTTCCCGACAACATGATGATCGTGGTCGTCGGCGATATCGATACCGCCTCCGTCCTCGAGCACATCAGGGCCACCTTCGCTCCCTTCAAGCGCCGCGCCCGCATGGCCCCCGTCCTGCCCCGCGAGCCGGCCCAGCTGACGCCCCGCACCGGCCGGGTTACCGGCAACTACCAGGTCACCCGCATGCACTGGGTGTACCACACCGTCAGCCTCGACCACCCCGATGCCCCCGCTCTCGACCTGCTCGCCTCGATCCTCGGCGATGGCCGCAGCTCCGTCCTGTACCACGCCCTACGCGAACAGGAAAACCTCGTCCACTCGATCAATGCCTGGTCCCATACGCCGGCCGATGGCGGCCTCTTCGGCTTCTCCGCCACCTTCGATCCCGACAAGGAGGAAGCCGTCATCGCCGCGATCCGCCGGGTCCTCGCCGCACAGGCCGAAACCCCCTTCACTGCCGAGGAGATCGAAAAGGCCCGCCGCAACTACCTGATCAACGAACTCGCCGCCCTCCAGACCATGAGCGGCCAGGCCAGCAGCTACGGCTCCGGCGAGTACTACGCCGGCAATCCCCGCTTCTCCGAAAACTACCTGGAAGCCATCCTGCGCGTGGATGACCGTCAACTGCACGACGTGCTCGAGCGCTACATCCTCTCCACCCACGAGACCATCGCCCTGCTTTCGCCGGAACCAACCAACACCTCCGCCCACGCAACCGCCGCCGAACTCACCGCCCCGCCGCCCCTGACCCGGCTCGTCCTCTCGAACGGCATCCCGCTGATCGTACGCGAAGACCGCCGCCTGCCCTTCGTCTACATCAGCGTGGCCATGGAAGGCGGACTGCTCTCCGAATCCGATGCCAACAACGGCATCACCCAACTGACCGCCGACCTGCTGACCCGCGGCACCACGACCCGCTCGAGCGCGGACATCGCCCGCCTGATCGAAAGCCGCGGGGCCGGCCTGTCCGGCTATGGCGGACGCAACAGCATGGGCCTGAACGCCCACGGCCTGACCGAAGACCGGGAACTCCTGATGGATGTGCTGGCCGACTGCCTGAGGCACCCGTTGTTTGACGACGCCGAACTGGCCAAGCAGAAACAACAGCAACTGGCATCCCTGCGCCAGCAGCAGGAACAACCGATGTCGGTCGCGCAAGACCACCTCCGCGCCCTGCTGTTTGACGGTCATCCCTACCGGTTGAACCCGCTCGGCTCGATGGACTCCCTGGCCTCCCTCGACCGCGAGACCGTGGCCGCCTACTACCGGGCCCACGCCACCGCCGATAAAATGACCATCGCGATCTTCGGCGACATCGACGCCGACGAGGCCCGCGCCCTCGCCGAACGCCACCTCGGACCGATCTCCGGCCAACGCGACGCCACCCGCCCCGCGATCACCGCCGCTCCGCAACTTCCCGCCACCATCACCACCAACGGGCCCTTTGAGCAAGCCATCCTCCTCGCCGGTTTTCCCGGCATCGACCTGAAGGACCCGCGCAATGAAGCCCTGAACATCCTCCAGCGCGCCCTCAGCGGCTTGTCGTCCGACCTCGCCATCGAGATCCGCGAAAAACGCGGCCTCGTCTATTTCGTCGGCGCCTCCGCGGTCAGCGGGCTCGATCCCGGCCTGTTCGCCTTCTATGCCGGGACCACCGCGCCGCAGATCGACGAGGTCGAACAGCTCATCCGCGAACAGGTCGCCCGTATCGCCCGCGAAGGCCTCCGCCCCGACGAGTTCGAACGCGCCCGCGCCCAGTTGCTGGCCAGCCACGACATGAGCCTCCAGAACACCGGCGACCTCGCCCAGCTCTGCGCCCTGAACGAACTCTACAACCTCGGCCACGACCACACCTTCGGGCTGCCCGCCCGCCTGCTCGCCGTCACCCCGGATGACGTACGCCAGGCCGCCGCCGACCTGTTCATCATGGACCGGCTGGCCGTGGTGCGCCTGCTGCCTGCCGAACCGCCTCCCGCCCCGTAAACCCTCCGCGGTTCGGCAAACAGCTTGCTTTTGCCCCCGTTTCCCCTAGACTGCCGCGCTTTCCCAGAACAGGACCCATTCCCATGAGCAGCTCCCGCTACCGCAACATCGCCATCATTGCCCACGTCGACCACGGCAAGACCACCCTCGTCGACCAGCTCCTCCGTGAAGGCGGCGCCTTCCGCGTGAACGAGGCGGTCGAGGAACGCGCCATGGACTCGATGGACCTCGAGAAGGAAAAGGGCATCACCATCAAGGCGAAGAACGCCTCCGTCCATTGGAACGACTACACCATCAACATCGTGGACACCCCCGGCCACGCCGACTTCGGCGGCGAGGTCGAACGCATCATGGGCATGGTCGATGGCGTGCTCCTCCTCGTCGACGCCCTCGACGGACCCCAGGCCCAGACCCGCTTCGTGCTCAAGAAGGCCCTCCACCACGGCCTGAAGGTCATCGTGGTCATCAACAAGATCGACCGCGACAATGCCGATCCCCACCGCGTCCACGACCAGGTCCTGGAACTGCTGCTCGAACTGCACGCCAGCGACGACCAGTTCAATGCCCCGTTCGTCTATGCCAGCGCCCGCAACGGCTACGCCATGCACGAGATCGACCACGAGAAGAAGAACATGGTCCCGCTGTTCGAAGCCATCGTGAAGCACATCCCGCCGCCCAAGGTCGAGGCGGACAGCCACTTCAGCATGCTGATCAGCAACCTCGACTGGAGCGACTACGTGGGCCGTATCGCCATCGGCAAGGTGCTCGGCGGATGCGCGAAGGTCGGTGACACCATCGTCGCCCTCCGCCGCAACGGCTCGAAGGAGAAGGCCTCCATCACCAAGGTGTTCGAGTTCAGCGGCATGAAATCCTCCGAATCGATCGCCGCCGAGGCCGGGAACATCGTCGGCCTCTCCGGTTTCAAGGAACTCGACATCGGCGACACCCTGTGCGACCGCGACGACCGCACCCCGATCGCCTTTACCGATATTGATCCGCCCACCCTGCAGATGCAGGTCTGCGTGAACGACGGACCCTTCTCCGGCCGCGAAGGCAAGTTCGTGACCGCCCGCCACCTCCGCGACCGCCTGCTCCGCGAGACCCGCACCAACATCTCCCTGAAGGTCGAAGACACCGACTCCGCCAACGTGCTGCTGGTCAGCGCCCGCGGCGAATTGCAGATCGCCATCCTCGTCGAGCAGATGCGCCGCGAAGGCTTTGAACTGCTGTTGTCCCGGCCGCAGGTGATCATGCGCAAGGAAGGCACGACCACCCTCGAGCCCTACGAGACCCTCTGGATCGACCTGCCCGGCGACGTGCTCGGCGACACCCTGCAGACCCTCGCCGCGCGCAAGGCGCAGGTCGTGAACATGTCCCACCACGCCGACCGCGTGCAGATCGAGGCCGTCATCCCGACCCGCGGCCTGATCGGCCTCGAGACGGAAATGGTGAACATGTCCAGCGGCCGCGCCGTGATGAGCCACATGTTCAAGGAATACGCCCCGCATTGCGGTCCGGTGGCCGGCCGCATCACCGGCACCCTCGTCTCGATGGAACTGGGCACCGCCACCGGCTACGCCCTCGACACCATCCAGGAACGCGGCAAACTCTTCATCGGCCCGAGCGAGGAAGTCTACGAAGGCATGATCATCGGCGAAAATCCCCGTGCCGAGGACCTTCCCGTCAACCCGACCAAGGCGAAGCAGCTCACCAACATGCGCGCCTCCGGCAAGGACAAGGCGATCTCCCTCGAACCCCCGATCAAGATGTCCCTCGAGCACGCCATCGAATACATCGCCAGCGACGAGTACGTCGAGGTGACCCCGAAAAACCTCCGCCTCCGCAAGAAGATCCTCAACGCCACCCAGCGCAAACGCGCGGTTCAACGCGAGGAATCCCTCGGCGAAGGGTGATCGTCCCGTCCGGCTAGTGTCAGCCTTTCTTGCCCGGTTCCGACAGCGCGGTGAGCAGGCCCAGCATCAGCAGCGTGGTAATCAGGCTGCTGCCCCCGTGGCTGAGCAACGGCAGCGTGATCCCGGTCAATGGAATCGCCTTGGTGACCCCGCCCATGTTCATCAGGGTCTGCATGGCCAGCAGCGTCGTGATCGCCGCCGCCAAGGTCTGCGGGAAGGGCGAACGCAACTGGTCGGCAATCCGGTACCCTCGGTAGAACAACATGAGGTACACCAGCACCAGCAGGATGCACCCGATGAAACCGAGTTCCTCGGCATAAGCGGCGTAGATGAAGTCCGACGCCGCGATCGGTACCACCGTCGGCGCTCCCGACCCCAGTCCGCTCCCCATCAGGCCACCGGAAAACATCGCCGAGAGCGATTGCAGGATCTGCCAGCCCTTGCCCGTCGGATCGGCAAACGGATCCAGCCACGCCTGGAAACGAACCTGCGCATGGCTGAAGAACCGGAACCCCAGCACGCTCGCACCCGCAGCGAACCCCGTCCCCAGCACCAGGTAGCCCCACCGTCCGGTCGCCATGAACAACAGCACGAGCAAGGTCACGTTGAGCAGGATGATCATGCCGAGATCCCGCTGCAACACCAGCAACCCCATCGGTACCGCCCACAAGAGGCCGAGCGTGACCACCGACCGCATCGGTGGCGCCGGAATGCCCGAGACCGTTTGCTGCAACGGCTTCCGGAAATCCGTCAACACCCCCGCCATGAAGACCGCCAGCAGCAACTTGACCAGCTCCGCCGGATTGACCTGGCCCGCCATGAAGACCGCACCGCGGTAACGCTGGCCCATGACCAGGATCACCCCCAGCACCGCACAGGCGAGTAGGAGCGCCGGCAACGCCAACCGGCCCAGCAACGCCGCCCGGCCGCGCCGGAATACCAGCCACGTCGCCAGGTAGGCCGCCATGCCGATCGGATAGGCGTGCGTGGAGGCCAGCGTCAGGTTGGCGAGATCGATGTTGCCCAGCCGGAACTGCAGCAACAACCCGAGACCCGACAACAACAGGACCATGGGCGGCACGATGCGGTCGCCCTGGTACATCCCCGGCCGGAATACGACCCGGAACAGCAGGGTGCTGACCGTCAATCCGAGCAGCGGCAACAGGTCGGGCATTCGCACCACCGGCGCATTGGCCCACCGCACCGCCATGATCATCACGTAGGCCGACACGAAGATCAGCCAGATCATCAGGTACAACAACCCGACCCCCGCCTCGCCACTCTTGACGCTCCGCCGCCCGCTCATGGCACACCACCCGCCGGCACGGCGCCCGCCGCGCGTGTGAAGTAGCCATCGACCTGCGCCGCCTTCAGCAGTTCCGCCGCGACCGGCACCGCCGCCCGCGAACCGTAGCCACCGTTCTCCACGATGACCGCGAAGGCGATCCGCGGATTCACCGACGGCGCGAACCCGATGAACCACGAATGGTCATCCCCGTGCGGATTCTGCGCCGTGCCGGTTTTCCCGGCCACGCTCAAACCTTCGATGTCCGCCGCCCGTCCCGTTCCCTGCAGCACCGTGTGCCGCATCATCGCGGTCAACGCCTTCGCCGTGTCGGCCGAGAACATCGCTTCCTGCGGGACCGGCGGCTGATCCGCGGCCAGCCGCGGCGACCACACCACGCCCTGCCGTCCGATCGCCCCGGCCAATACCGCCATGTGCAATGGGGTGGCCAGCATATCCCCCTGCCCGATGGAAATCTGCGCCGTCTTCGCCACATCGCGGTCCGTCAACGCTGGGAAGCGGGCCGCCGCACTGGACAGGTTGGCCGCCGAACCCTCGAACACCAGCCACGGCCGCGTGAACCCGCACTTCACCGCCATCCCGTACACCGACTCGCCGCCGATCTGGGTGCCCAGTTTGGCGAAATAGATATTCGACGACTTGGCCATCGCCTCGCGCATCCCGATCCGCCCGTGCCCCGGCCAGACCCGCCCGTTGCGCTGGTAATCGTAGAACTCGTGGTCCCGGATCGGCTTGTTCCCCGTCCCGAAGCGGTATCCGTCGGCCGGACAGTCGATCTGCGGATTGACCCCGCGCTCCAACGCCGCTGCGGCGATCAGGACCTTGAACGTCGATCCCGGCGGATACAACCCCTGCAGGGCGCGGTTCAACAGCGATGCATCGGCATCCTTGCGCGTGAACACCGCGGGATCGAGTTTCTCCGGATTCAGGGATGGCGAACTGTACAGCACCAGCACCGCACCATCCGACGGATCGATCGCCACCACCGCCCCGCGCCGCCCCTTCATCAACGCATGCGCCTTGCGCTGCAATGTCGCATCCAGCGTCAATACGCGGTCCGTGCCCTCGATCTCAGCGCGCGTGATCAGGTTGCGTCGGAACTTCTCCCACTCCGGCGTCGTGTCGCGGGTCATCCCGCTCAGGCGCGGATGATCCGCCGCCTCGACCCCGGACATGCCGTACACCGGGTGCTCGTAGCCGATGATGTGGAAAAACGGCGCACCGCCCGGATACCACCGCCGCCCCGGCACATCCGGATCGGTTGTCGCCAGCGTGCGCCCGCGCACATCGAGGATGCTGCCGCGCAACAGGTTCGCCGCCGGATTGTCCGGACGCCGGTTGTACCGCTTCATGAAGGTCACGAACTCGGGCCGCACAAACCCCGCCAACTGCCAGGTCGCCTGGTAGGTCAACAAACCCGCGAACAGCAGCGCCACCAGCCAGAAGAATACCCGGTAGGCCCGGCTGATCGCCTTCTGGCTCCGCCCGGTCACCGACCGCACCAGCAGGATCACCACCAGGGCAAGCAGCAGGCCCCAGAAGGCATACTTCACCCAGGGCAAGACCCGGGTGATGCCCTCCGGCGACAACCAAGCTTCCAGTGACCACGACCGCTCCATCATCGCGCCCACTCCACCACCGTTCACTCCGATTGGCAAGTGTGCAGTGGCATCGCCGCGACGCATTCCATGGTTTCGCTGCGCTCCCGTTCCCACCCGGAACCGCTCGCCCGCCGACGCCACCGCAAAACATCCGCCGAATGCATTCCACACAGTCCCCGTCCGGTCCCGCTCTGC
>CALMUP010000041.1 GCA_937872895.1 uncultured Verrucomicrobiota bacterium | reverse complement strand
GCGAAGGGGATCCCTGCCAGGAGGGGGGCCAGTTCGAGGCGGGTGGGGAGGGGGGGGGCGAAAAAAGTACGGCCCCCCCGGAGGTGATGGGGGGCGATCCGCGCCGCTGCTGAGGGGCGGGGCGGGAACGCCCCGCCGAAACCTCACGCACACACGCCCGCGCCCGTTCTTTCTTCTTCTTTAGCTGCTAATGAAAAAGCTGCTTCCGCCGAAGGCGGACCCGCCTCAGGCGGGAATAAAATAGCTGCTGTTGCTGAACCAACCTTCAACCTCGAACGTGTGGGCGAGTATCACGTCATGCGGCTTGGTTCGCGTGAATACCGCGTCGGTGGTCTCGAAAAAAACAACAGCCTCGAAGTGATGAAAGTTGCGTTGCGAATCCGTCACGGGGAAATGTTCCATCTCGACAGCTTCGATGTGTTGCGCGACGGAGAACGCCGCCGGTTCATCGAACGCGCGGCGGAAGAAACGAACCTTGAAAAAGACCTGATCAAGCGCGACCTCGGAAAGTTGTTGTTGGCGTTGGAAGAAGAACAAACGATACGCCTTTCTTCTGTCCTGAACACTGAAACCCGAACACCGACACCCGAGCTTACGAGCGCGGAGCGCGAGGAAGCGCTAGCGTTTTTGAAATCCCCGGACCTGGTGGAAAAAATCGGCGAGACCTTCGACGCGTGCGGCCTGGTCGGAGAAACCGCCAATCGTTTAGCCGCGTATCTGGCCTGCACGTCGCGCAAACTCGACAAGCCGCTCGCCGTGATCATCCAGAGCACCAGCGCGGCGGGAAAATCCACGCTGATGGACTCGGTTCTGTCGATGTTCCCCGACGAAGAGCGCGTGAAATACAGCGCGATGACCGGGCAGAGTCTGTACTACCTGGGCGAGTCGGACCTGAAACACAAGATCCTCGCCATCGTCGAGGAGGAAGGCGCGGAAAAAGCATCCTACGCGCTCAAGCTGTTGCAGTCGGAAGGGGAACTGACCATCGCGAGCACCGGCAAAGACCCGACCACCGGGCGCATGGAAACGCAGGAATATCATGTCGAAGGACCGGTGATGATCTTCCTCACCACCACCGCGATCGACATCGACGAAGAACTGCAAAACCGTTGCCTCACGTTGACCGTGGATGAATCCCGCGAACAGACCGAACGCATCCACCACCTGCAGCGACAAGCCCGGACCCTCGAAGGTCTGCGGCTAAAAAAGAAGAAGCAACGCTTGTTGACCCTGATGCGCAACGCCCAGCGACTGCTTGAACCGGTGGACGTGGTCAATCCCTGGGCGGATCAACTGACCTTCACCGCCGAGCGGACGCGCACGCGTCGCGACCACGAAAAATATCTGACCTTGATCGACGCCATTGCGCTGTTGCACCAGCACCAACGCGGCACGGAAAAAGACGACGATGGAAAGTTGTTTATCCGCGTGACCCTCGATGACATCGCGCTCGCCAACCAACTCGCCCCGGAACTGTTGGGCCGTTCCCTCGACGAACTCCCGCCGCAGACGCGGCGGCTGCTCGATGCGGTCCGGCAGATCGTGCGCGAACGATGCGAAGCGGAAAAAGTCGAAGCGTCCTGTTGCTTTTTTAGTCGCCGGGAAATCCGGGAAAAACTCGGCTGGTCGGTGACGCAAATCCGCGTCCACCTCGACCGTCTGCGCGAACTCGAAATCATCGCCGCGCGGTACGGCCGCCCCGGCAGTGCGTTCCAGTACGAACTGTTGACCGACTGCCGGGCGTCGAATGACACCGCCGCCATCGGCCTGTTGAACGTGGAAAAATTACACGTACGACACAAACCTGACGGGAAAAAAGCCGACCTGACGGGGGGATGGCGGACCACGGCCCGTCAGGGTCAACCCGTTGAAGGGCCGCGTCTTGTCGTCAACCTGACGGCCTGACCGGTTCGCACATCTGGAAGCCAGAACATCCCGCATCGTAATCGTATCCATGAATACCCCGAAAAAAGGTTACGCCAAGGCCCGGAACATGCGCCGGTGGGCCGACAAGAAAGGCGGTTACGAGGCGACGCCGGACGGGTTCGACCGTTCGCGCTCCGACACGCTCGCCAGTCTCATTGACGAATGGTTCCGCCGTCTGGAAGAACGCGCGTACTCGTTGCGCACCGTCGAGGCCCACAAGTGGGCGCTCCGGATGTTCGTCCGGTGGGCCGAAGAACGAGACTTGCGCACCGCGTTTCAGGTCACGCGCCCGATCCTCGAAAGTTATCAACGCTGGTTGTTCCGGTATCGGCAGGACAACGGCAAGCCGCTCGGCGTGACCACCCAACGCATGAGGCTCGGAGCGGTTCAACGGTTCTTCGCCTGGCTGTGCAAAGATCACCGGCTTGACGCGAACCCCGCCGCCGATCTTGAGTTGCCCAGGAAACCGAATCGTTCGTTGCCCAAAGCGCTCAGCCTGGTCGAGGTCGAAACCGTGCTGAATGTGCCCGATGTCACCGACGCGCTTGGTGTTCGTGATCGTGCCATCTTGGAAACCCTGTACGCGACCGGTATCCGGCGCAGTGAAGTCGTGCGGCTTGATGTGGACGATCTCGACCGCGAACGCGGCGTGCTCGCCGTGCGAAAAGGGAAGGGCGGAAAAGATCGAATCGTTCCGGTCGGAGAACGCGCCGTGTACTGGCTGGGAAAATATCTTGAACAAACCCGCCCGTTGTTGGAGACGGCGGCGAGCGAACGCGCGTTGTTCCTGACCGGCTACGGCGAACGGTTCAGTTCCACATACCTGGGCAACTGGGTGCGCCGGGTCATTGAGGCCGCGAAGATCGGCCACCTGGGAAGCTGTCATGTGTTCCGTCACTCGTGCGCAACGCACATGCTGGAGAACGGCGCCGACATCCGGTTCATTCAGCAGATGCTCGGACACGCCCGGCTCGACACCACGCAAATCTACACCGAAGTCAGCATCATCCAGTTGCGCGAAGTCCACGCCCGGACGCATCCCCACGCGAAACTGGCCCCGATAAAAAAGCCGAAATAACTGGCTGAAACCGCTTTCCCTTAGCTGCTGATTTTAGTAGCTTTCCGCTATGGGATTTTACGCCACAGCTTCGGAAGATCGCGCCGGAAAATCCGGAACCCACCCCCTGAAAAATCGCGTCATGGGTCTCGACGCTTTTTCGTTCTCCGGCACCGGGTCCATGTGGTCGGAAACCCAATGTTCACGCCCGGAAAATCACCCCACCGTTACGACAACCGCGTCGGGTATGCGCTTCTGGGGCTACCGGTTCTACTCGCCAGGGCTGGGGCGGTGGGTGAACCGGGATCCGATTGAAGAGGAGGGGGGAGTCAATTTGTATCACTATGTATACAACGCTGGAGTCAACTCATATGATTTGCTGGGCATGTTAAGTGCAAACGGATTATTCCCCAATGAAATACCACGCCGAATGTTTCCTTCAGAATTCTCTTCACTTAAGGGAGTGCACTTGAAAGCATGCCAACAGCTTGAGCAACAGATTCGCTCGTTCTGTCCTTCAGATAAAGATAAGCGGGCATGGGATAGGTTTACATCAGGCACAGAAAAAGACGTTGATCTTAATAATCAAGAAATCGATAATCTTGTGAATTTAAGCTCGAAATATCTTCAACACATAGACTCCTTGATGGCTGATTGCGCACATAAAGGCGCAAAATGGGAGAACAGTGTTCACAACGTGTCCGACGATATCGGCCATCCATGGAGTGTCGCCATTGGAAGGACGACGTTAACAATAAATTCATCATGCTGTAATGGATGTTTACGGTGGAATGTCGCAATAGAGGATCGATTCGACTTTAACATTGAACTATTGGAAAATCCTTTTCTTAAAACTTCGCGCACTCCAGCTAATGAATTGAAAACTATTATGGTAAGGGCGGCTCAGGAAGCTTCAAGGTGCGGGTGGCGTGAATTTTATCATCGCGGCAACAGAAGCTTTACATCAGGGCTAATGTGCACGGGTGGAGCGCAATGAAATATATTCACTGGAAATTCCTATTAATACTCTATGTTGTAATCACTTTTATGGGTTGCAGTTCTGGCACTATTTATCCTCCAGAGTTATTTTATGGCGCAAAAGATATTCGTGTACACAAAGGGGGGAGTGGTCAGTTGGGTGCTGACGGGATATTTCTGGCAAAGGGCCGAATAGACGAGGCTCAATATTACAGCAACATCTCATCGTCTAAATATGTAGAGTATGATCATGTGGCGCATGGCCAATATCGTGTGACCTTTTCCTTCGGTGGTGTTCACGTTGAGTGGTGGGACCCGCCTGAAGATATGAGTGGTGTATATTTTCAACATCATCCCGGAAGAGACAAAATTGATGTTGTCAGGTATTCGGGAGGTTATATTTACTATGCACTCGCCTTATGGTGATTGCCTTGTGTGCCGGGCGCGTATTACAAGGCATTCCTTCTCTTGGGTCATCTACCGCCTCGCCCACCACGAACACGGCCTCCGCAAAACCCCCGAAAAACCTCCATCCACTATCCCAATGACATCCTCGCCACCTTCGGGTATGATGCCCTCATCCGCATGACCAACCTCGCCTACAGCCTCGAAGCCTCCAACCTGCTCGCCGTCGCCTATCCGGTGGCATCGGGGTCAGACTGTAATTATTAAGTGTTGACGTTGCGCGAGCGGTCG
>CALMUP010000040.1 GCA_937872895.1 uncultured Verrucomicrobiota bacterium | reverse complement strand
CCACCCTGTAGTTCCGACGATCTACGCCGGAAGCGCGCATGCACAGGATCATATTCCGACCCTCGTCTCCCTCCGGCGTGTAACGCCGGATCTACAGAAGCATTTTCCGTGAAAAAACGATCTGTAGTTCCGGCGCACACAAGGAACACACCATCATTCCCTCGGTATCGGTATCGGAATCGGAATCGAACCGCAGAGGGCGCTGAGCACGCAGAAGGGCCCATACTCGGGAAGCGTGTTCAGGTTTCAGGTTTCAGATTTCAGATTTCAGGTTTCAGGAAAGCGGATTGCACCCACGTCCGCTAAAACATCCACGCGTTTTCCGATGCAAACAGCCACCCTGTAGTTCCGACGATCTACGCCGGAAGCGCGCATGCACAGGATCATATTCCGACCCTCGTCTCCCTCCGGCGTGTAACGCCGGATCTACAGAAGCATTTTCCGTGAAAAAACGATCTGTAGTTCCGGCGCACACAAGGAACACACCATCATTCCCTCGGTATCGGTATCGGAATCGGAATCGAACCGCAGAGGGCGCTGAGCACGCAGAAGGGCCCATACTCGGGAAGCGTGTTCAGGTTTCAGATTTCAGATTTCAGGTTTCAGGAAAGAGGATCGCACCAACGCCCGCTAAAAACATCCACGCGCTTTCCGATGCGAAGAAAGACACCTGACACCTGAACACGCTCCCCGTCTCCTCAGTTCGCTGCGCCGAGCTGGGAGAAGTCGATGGCGCGGGCCATGCCGGTGTAGGGGTTCACGGCGATGCCGCGGAGGACCGGGTTGTCTTTCCAGATCAGGTTGACCACGCGGCCGGCCGTGCCGTCGAGGGCGATGGCTTCGGACAGGTAGATCTCGCGGGTGAGGATGCCGGCGCGGCGTATTTTGCCGTCGGGCCCGATGGTCAGGGCGTTGATCGGCGGGCGGCTGGAGGTGGCGGTCGGGAACGGCAGGTTGGTCAGGTTGTTCTGGTTGAACACGTTCACGGCGAGGTTGACGTTGGTGTTGATCCCGCTGTTGTTGCCGCGGATGCCGAGGTTCAGGGAATTGTAGGTATCGACGAAATACACGCCGCTGGGCAGGTAGCGCCATTCGGTGATGTAGCCTTTGCTCGGGGTGTACACCGCATAGGCACGCAGGGCCTTGCGGTATTCGTTGGTGTTCAGGCCGGAATAGATCTGCGCCCAATCGTCGGGAAACACGATGTGCACCATTTCCCGGTGGGTGATGGCCCACTGGCGGGCGAGGTTGATGGTGGCGTGCAACTGGCTCACCGCCGACTCCATCTTCGAGCCGCGGCCGATGTCGAGGAAGGCCGGCAGGGTCAGCAACAGCAACACGGCCATGACCGCCACCACGATCAGCAGCTCGATCAGGGTAAATCCGCGTTGGACCTTGTGGATCAGCTTCTTCATCGCCTATTCCTCGGTTAGCCAGGCAAAATAGCGGACAATCGTATTGTTGACCCCGTTCATCGCCACCGGATCGCGCCAGACGACGGCCAGGGCGCGGTCCACCGAGGTGACCGCCCCGTCCGGGCTGAGGGTGTTCGCCTGCAGGATGATCCCGAACAGGTTCTGCCGGGTGGTGAAGAGGTTGATGGAATTGCGGATCAGCGATTCGATGCGCGCATCGCTGGTGAGGTTGTTGTTGAACGACGAGGAATAGATGGTCGGGAGCGACCCGATCTGCGACAGGCGGTCAAACGGGGTGGTCGAGGTGCGGGCGATGATCGCATCGGCGAAGGTGCGCGCGGTGTTGACGTCGAGGCGGCCCAGGGTGGGCTCCCGCTCCGGAGCGGCATCGATCGGCTGTTCGAGGAACACCGAGGCGAGGATGTCGCGGCGGCGGGAATTGATGTTCACCAGGCCGTGAATGCTGCCGGTCGGGTTGTTGACGGAGAAGTAATCGAGCACCGGGTTCAGGGTGAATACGCCGGGGCGGTCGTAGAGGGCGATGGTGCGCCACGGATCGCCCAGGCTCAGGTACCCGAGGTCGGCCACCGAACCCAACCCCACCCCGGCCTTGTCGAGGCCGAGCGGGAAGTTGCGGCTGTACATGACCGGGTCGGGGCCGATGGCTTCGCCGGCGTTGTAGGCGGCGGTGTTGGCATTGATCGCTTCGAGGGACGGGTTGTTTTCCGTTTTCCAGAACGGAGCCCCGGTCCGGTGATTCAGGCGTGGATCGAGGCAGGCGATGGCGGCCTGGCGGGAAGCGCCGGGCGGGATCTGGAGCTGGATCAACTCAGGGTTGGCCACCACATCCACGCGTTGGTTATCGAACAACACCGCCAGGTCACGCACGATGATGTTCATCGACAAGCCAGCCGCCGGGCCGCCAAAGCCCGCGCCGGTGGCGGTGGCAGTCTTGTTGCCGTAGCGGAACTCGACCTTGCGGTAGCCACGCTGGTTGATGGTGATGGTCGGGGGATCAATGGTGGCGGACTGCCCGTTGGTGGGATTGAGCTGCTCGAACAGGACGTTCAACGGGGGCGGCAGGCCGGGGCGGGTGGTCTGGAAACTGAACACCGAGTTCGGGTCGATCCGAAAATCGACCGGGTTGTTCGCATCAAACGGGAACGGATACCACAGCTCCACGGTCACCTTGAAATCGCGGAGGGTGAACTCGTAGGTGCTGTTGTTCGAGTCGATCAAGTTGCGCTCGAGGGTGCCGCTGGCCACGATCTCGTTGATCATCGGGACCGGTTCGGCGGCGAGGCCGGCGGCGTTTTCCGGGATGAGGTCGTCATCGACGAAATCCAGCAACTGGTTGTAGGCATCCTGGGCCTGTGCGGCGGTCAGGCCGGAGGACACGAAGCCGTCGAGGATGTTCGTCACGGTGGCCTGCAGGGCGGCCTTGTTGCCGCCGATCGCGACCTTGGCGCTGGTGTTCGTGCCGACCAGCGGCCGCATCTCGACGAGGCTGCGGGAGGCGGGGAAAAAGCTGCGGGAGCCGAGGTTCGACTTGATGATGGTGCCGCCGCAGACCGCCAGGTATTCGGCGATGGTTTCAATGCGCCGCCAGCGGGTGTCCAGGTTGTTGGCAAACGATTCCCACGAGCTGTCGGTATCGATATCGGAAAGCAGCGCGGGTTTGATGCGGATTTCCGCGGGCGAACGGCCCTTGTCGCGGCTGGTGCCGAGGCCAGCATGGTTCATGTCGAGGAAGCCGGTCAGGTTCACCGCAAGGTAGGCGTACTGGCCGACCGGCGGGTTGGCGGCCGTGAACGGATCCGGGATGTTGACCAGGCGGGCCTGCGGAATGTTGCCCACCCAGCCGGAAGGCAGGTAGTTCGACACGATCCCGGTGAACAGGGTCACGTTCGAACTGGTGCCGCCGCTCGAGGCATAGAAATCGAAATTCGGCGCGGCCAGGGCCGGCGAGGCGTTGTTCATCGCGTAATCCAGATCGGACAGCGCACGGGCCAGGGCGGTGTCGATGAAGTGCCGCGAGCGGACGGTATCCAGGTAGAGGCGCGAGGTCAGGCGCTCGGTCCGCATGTTGATGGTGAACGAGACCGCCATGATCGTCATGATGGCGAGGAAGCCGAGCACGATGACCAGGGCGATGCCCTGCTCGCGGGTCCGGCGTTCGATTGTGCGGTGTACGCTCATCACCATGAATCCTGATAGCCTTGCTTATTGTAAAGATACACCCGGCGGTAATTCCGTTTAACCGCGCGTTCGACGTATTCGACGACGGCGGCATTGTTCGGGCCGAGGTTGGCGGCCAATTCGGCAGCGCGGATCGCATCGGACTCGTCCATCGTCTCCAGGTAGATATCGAGGAAGGCCAGACGGTCGGTGCCCGCGGTATCGAACGAACGCCAGTCGGCGCGGCTGCGACCGTTCGCATCGGTGTAGGTAAACACCTCAAAGGTACGGACGCAAGGGACCATCTCGCCATCGCCATCGGAACCACCGGGACGGATACGGTCACCCGGGGTGCGCCCCATCCAGTACAGGCCATCCACGTTGTTGAAGTAGACGCCCAGGCGTTCCGTCGGACCGATGGCGGGATGGTTCTGGGTGCGCATCAAGCGGAATCGGTAACGCGGATTGGGAGGCGCTCCCTGCACCGGCTGGTTCTGGGCATTCAGGTAATTGCTGACGTAATACCGGATCAATTCCGCCGAGCGACGGGTTCCGTCGTTCAAATTCACCGGGGTCTTGTTCAACCGGACGAAAAACAGCTCATCGGCACCCTCGAGGCCGAAATTGTCGAGGGTCACGTTCGCGTTGTAGGCCATGCTGAGGAAGTTCTTCGCCGGGTCGTTGCCGAACTCGAACGCGGCCATCGACACCTCCCGCGCCATGAAATCCATGACCGCGCGGGCATGCATGTTGCGGTAGGTATTGCGGGTGCCGGTTTTCCAGGCATTGGCCCCCTCGGTATAGACCTGGGTCAGCATCATCACCAGGAACACCAGCACGGTCATCGCGGCGAGGATCTCGATCAGCGTAAACCCTCCCGCGGCGCGGGTGCGAAGACGTTGGAGGGGGGCGTTCATGCTCAGTTGACCACCTTGTGGCGAAAGATTTCCGTGTAGAACCGCTCGGGCTGCTCGTTGTTGATGTTGCCAAACTGGCCCATCCAGACTTCCAGGAACACGCGTTTGATGCGTGGGTCCTGGGCGGGCGAGGCATTTTCGATGCGCAACCGGTAGCGCAAGGCGTGGTCTTCCATGGACCAACTATCCGGCAACACCCACCCGGCGCTGGGTTTCCACTTTTCCTCGGTCGAGCCGGCCGTGAACACCAGTGTCCGCACCGTGTTGTCGGGAACCAGGCGCAGGTCCACCGAACGCTCCCAGAAGACATCGTTGTTGACGGCGCCGTTCCGGCTGATGGTGTTCGGCGCGATCGGCTGGTAGGTATTGAGGGCGTCCCAGGGAACCAGCTTCGCCGCTTCGCGGTACGAGCTGAACGCGGAATCGGCGAGAAAGGACGCATACGTCTCGTCGATCGCCCGTTTGCTCATGTCCAGACTGGCCGGGAACAGGCCGATCAGCGAGATCAAGCCGATGCTGACCACCAGCAGGGCGAGGCTCAGCTCCACCAACGAAAACCCGGCCCGGCTTCGGGTGCGGACGGTGTTCGGTGGGTGGGGCGATCCCGCCGGGGCGGCGGGCAGCTGGAGGGGCTCGATCATTATTTGAAGGAGAAGATGTTGGTGCCGGAACCGGTGCTGTACACCACGACCTGCGAATAGATGCGGTTGGTGCCAAACTCGACGCGGTTGTCGTAATTCGAGTCGAGGTACATCTTGTATTGGACATCCCACGGATCGAGGAAGGTGCCGTCCGACGTATTGCCCTCGAGGAACACGATCTTGCGGGGATTTTCGCCGATCAACTTGCGAATCAACAACTTGGACTTCGCATCGTCGTTCAGGTGCACATCCGGGGAACGGCCCTGGTCCGCATCCTCCAACGGCAACTTGCTGTATTCGTTCACAAACGCCTTCACCGCCGTCTCGATCGACTTCAATTCAGTTCGGACCTGCGCATCGCTGGCCTTCTTGAACGCCCCGATCACCGTCGGAAGCAGGATTCCGGCGAGAATGGCGATAATCGAGATGACGACCAGAAGCTCAACCAGCGTAAAGCCTTGCTGTTTAACACGATAGTTCATTTTTACCTCTGTAGATAAGAATACCCGCAATCGGTTTAGCAGTATAGCGACAGTTTTTGTAAGTACCACTACATAGTGTGGTTTTGGCAGGAATGAGAGGGGAAACGGCGGAATCGCGGATGGGAGGCAGGGACAGAGCAGGATCCGCTCGGAGTTTTAACCGCAGAGGGCGCTGAGGACGCAGAAGGATGGATGAATGGCGGATGAAATAGGTTGGACCATCGGTTCTATCGAGGTGGAACGCGTTGCCCTCAACGCGTTGGGGAAACGTCACGCCAGCGCGGATGGCCCGGACGTGATCCCAGCGGCTTGAGGGCAAGCCGCTCCACCTAGCGGAATGCAGGGACAGACAAGGATTCGCTCGGAGTTTTAACCGCTGAGGGCGCAGAGGACGCAGAAGGACTGATTAAGGATGAATACCCCTCTTCCCTGACACCCGACACCTACCCCGCCCCTCCCTAGAAATTGCCGCTGGCGCTGTCGATGTCGTCGGAGATGTCGGTCGGCTTGGGACCGGCGGAGATCAGGGTGTAGGCGTAGGCGGAGTTGTTGGAGTAGATGTAATTCCGGCCCCACGGATCGATCAGCTTGGTGCTCTTGAACGGCTCGTCCATGCGCTGGACGATGTTGGTGAGTTGGGTCGGGTAGGACCCGAACTGCAGCCGGTATTCCTCGAGGGCGTTGCGGATCTTGTGCATCTCGGCCAGGGCCTTGCTGTTGTCCGACTTCTTGGCGGCAAGCCCGGACACCCCAAACACAATGCCGATCAAAATGCCAATGATCGCCGTGGTGACCAGCAACTCAACCAACGTAAAACCGGAACGGGACGAAGATGTTTGTTTCATGGGGAAAACCGTACACCGAAGGCGAACGACGGGAAAGCGAAGAATCAATGGGGAAAAAGAAGAGGTGTCGGGTGTCAGTGTTCAGGTTTCAGGGAAGAGGGCTTTTCATCCGCGATCCATCCAGATGCACCGCAATCAGCGGTCGCGGCACCGGGCCGTGTAGGTGTGTTCGAGTAAGGGTGGGCGAGTACGTGTGTCCCCACCATCTCACCTCTGCGTGCTCAGCGTCCTCGGCGGTTAACCCATCCGCCCCCTGTAGCTCCGGCAATAATCGCCGGAGAGGGATCGTGCATCGGATCCGGGTCGTGACCTTGGTCGCTTCCGGCGTATAACGCCGGAACTACAGGAAGAGCCTGAACATCCCCTCCCTGGAGGGGTGGCCGCAGGCCGGGGTGGGTGGCGCGGCGATCCGTCCCCGGTTCTCAACCGAACGAGTACGTGTGTGTCCCCACCGTCTCCGAGCGCGTAGGTGTGTACGAGTAAGAGCGTACGAGTACGTGTGTCCCCACCGTCTCACCTCTGCGTGCTCAGCGTCCTCTGCGGTTAACCCATCCGCACCCTGTAGCTCCGGCAATAATCGCCGGAGAGGGATCGTGCATCGGATCCGGGTCGTGACCTTGGTCGCTTCCGGCGTATAACGCCGGAACTACAGGAAGAGCCTGAACATCCCCTCCCTGGAGGGGTGGCCGCAGGCCGGGGTGGGTGGCGCGGCGATCCGTCCCCGGTTCACAACCAAACGAGCACGTGTGTGTCCCCAGCATCTCCGGCGAGTAGGGGTGTACGAGTAAGGGTATTCGAGTAAGGGTGTTCGTATCGGTGGGTGCGATCTTTTCCCTGAACACTGAAACCCGAAACCCGAACACTCTTCCCATCAACCATCTACCATCCCGCCTCTGGCGGGCAACCAAGCTACGCCAGGCCCGCCTGGCGCAGGGCGGCTTCGGCTTTGGGGACGTCGTCGGGGGTGTCGACGCCGAGGCCGGCTTCGCGGGTGGTGACGATGTTGATGCGGCCGCCGAGGTCGAGGGCGCGGAGTTGTTCGAGTTTTTCGGTGAGTTCGAGCGTGCAGGGCGGGGTGGCGACGAGCCGGTCGAGGAAGGCGCGGCGGTAGCCGTAGATGCCGATGTGCCGCCAGTGGCGCAGGCCGGGCGGCGGATCCTTGGGATCGCGCAGGTGCGGGATGAGCGAACGCGAAAAGTACAAGGCGCGTCCGTCGGCCGCCCAGACCGCCTTGACTACGGCCGGGTTGGCGAGGTCGGCGGGGTCGGTGATGGGACAGACCGCGGTGACCATGTCCCAGGCGTCGTCCTGCTGGAGGCGCGCGGCGAGCTGGTCGATCAGCGCGGGATCGATCAGCGGCTCGTCGCCCTGGATGTTGATGACGGTGTCGGCGTCGAGGCCGGCCACCGCCTCGGCGATGCGGTCGGTGCCGGAGGGATGGTCCACGCGGGTCATGACGGCGGTGCCACCAAACGCGGCGACCGCGTCGGCGATGCGGACATCGTCGGTCGCGACCACGAGGTGGGACAGGCGGGTGGCCTGGCGGGCGCGTTCCCACACCCACTGGACGAGCGGTTTGCCGCAGAGTTTGACCAGGCTCTTGCCGGGCAGGCGGGTCGAGCCGTAGCGGGCGGGGATGACGCCGACCGTGCTCACGGCGCGGGCGGCATCCAGCCGAGCAGTTCGTCGGGGGTGCAGGTGGCGGTGCCGAGTTTGCCGACGACCACGCCGGCGGCGTAGTTGGCGATCTCGGCGGCCTCGAGGAACGAGGCCCCGGCGGCGCGGGCGAGCACGCAGGTGGCGATGACGGTGTCCCCTGCCCCGCTGACGTCGAACACCTCGCGGGCGCGGGTCGGGACGTGGGCCGGGGGCTTGCCGCGCTCGAGCAGCAGCATGCCCTGGGCGCCGAGGGTGATCATCAGCAGCTCGGGCCGCCATTTCTCGAGCAGGATGTCGCCGACGCGGCGCAGGGCCGGGTCGGTCAGGGGGTCGGCGGTGGGCCGGGTTTCGGCCACGCCGGCGCCGTTGAACGCCTCCTTGCGGTTCGGGGTGGCGAGGGTGATGCCGGCGACATCGAGGATGTGGTTCTCCTTCGGGTCGAGGCCGACCGGGATGCCGCGTTTCGCGGCGGCGGCGAGCACGGTGTCCACAACCTCCTGCACGATCACACCCTTGCCGTAGTCCTCGAGGATCACGCCATCGGCCTGGGCGATCTCGGACTCGAGGCGTGCGCGGAAGGCGGCGAGCAGCTCGGGGGTGTAGTGGAAGGCGTCCTCCCAGTCGATGCGGACGACCTGCTGGCGTTCGGCGATGACGCGGGTCTTGACGGTGGTGCGGATGGAGGTATCGCGCTGGGCGGCGGAAGTGCTGATGCCGCGGGTGGCGAGCAGCCCGGACAGCTCGCGGCCGTCCGCGTCGTCGCCAATCACCCCGGCCACGCCACCGGCCCCGCCGAGCGAGCCGATGTTCAGGGCGACGTTCGACGCGCCGCCGGGCACGGCCTTCTCGGAGTGGACATGGACCACCGGCACGGGGGCTTCGGGGGAGATGCGGCTGACCGAGCCGATGATGTAGCGATCGAGCATCAGGTCGCCGACGACGAGGATCTTTTTCCCGCGACAAGCGGCCAGCAATTCCGTGGCACGGATGCGATGAATGGTCATAGGGTATTCCTTATCGGCGGATACACTACCACAACCCGGGGCCGCGTGGGAAGAAGGGTTCATGGCGATGGGATGAGATGGGATTCGGGCTTCCGTGTTCGGGTTTCGGGGAAGCGAGAATACGGGGACCCAGGCCCGATCCACCGCGATCACCGATCGCGGCTACAGGGAGAACCTCGCACTCGTACACATACTCGTACACACCCCCTCGCCGCACCTGCTCGGCATTGTGGACAAGCCACCCACCCCGGCCTGCGGCCACCCCTCCGGGGAGGGGCCTTCCTGTAGGCGGGATCGGTGATCCCGCTGATCCTGTTCGGAATCCAGACCTGATCCACCGCGATCACCGATCGCGGCTACAGGGCGGATATGGGAAGAGGAATGGTTGATGGTTGATGGAATGAGCTGGTCGTAATCGTAATCCTAATCGTACTCAGGGAGTACGAGGGACGGAAATCGGGGACATACCGCCACGCCACCCACCCCGGCCTGCGGCCACCCCTCCGGGGAGGGGCCTTCCTG
This sequence comes from uncultured Verrucomicrobiota bacterium, assembly GCA_937872895.1. Classification (GTDB taxonomy): domain Bacteria; phylum Verrucomicrobiota; class Kiritimatiellia; order CAIVKH01; family CAIVKH01; genus CALMUP01. The sequence goes on along the minus strand of CALMUP010000040.1, from coordinate 438 downwards.
TAGGCGGGATCGGTGATCCCGCTGATCCTGTTCGGAATCCAGACCTGATCCACCGCGATCACCGATCGCGGCTACAGGGCGGATATGGGAAGAGGAATGGTTGATGGTTGATGGAATGAGCTGGTCGTAATCGTAATCCTAATCGTACTCAGGGAGTACGAGGGACGGAAATCGGGGACATACCGCCACGCCACCCACCCCGGCCTGCGGCCACCCCTCCGGGGAGGGGATTTCCTGTAGGCGGGATCGGTGATCCCGCTGATCCTGTTCGGAATCCAGACCTGATCCACCGCGATCACCGATCGCGGCTACAGGGCGGATATGGGAAGAGGAATGGTTGATGGTTGATGGAATGAGCTGGTCGTAATCGTAATCCTAATCGTACTCAGGGAGTACGAGGGACGGAAATCGGGGACATACCGCCACGCCACCCACCCC
>CALMUP010000039.1 GCA_937872895.1 uncultured Verrucomicrobiota bacterium | reverse complement strand
AGACGGCATCCGAGATAGGCTAGTGACTGGAGTTCAGACGTGTGCTCTCCCGATCTCCCGCCCGCCGCATCCCCGAGCACCCACCCCGACAACGAACCGATCGCCGCCCCGGTCATCGCCCCGAGGTACAACGATGGCATGAAGACCCCGCCCGACCCGCCCGACCCGAGGGTGAGCGCCGTGGCCACCAGCTTGGCCCCGACCAGCAGCACCACCAGCACCCCGCCCATCCCCCCGTGCAACACCGCATCAACCGTGTCGTACCCGTCGCCGAACACCTGCGGGAAGACCAGGCCGATCACACCGAGCAGCAAACCGCCCACCGCCGGCTTGACCCAGCCCGGCGCCCGCCACCGCTCGAACCGGTCCTCGGTGTAGAACAGGACCTTCATCAATCCGATGGCCAGCAACCCGCTGAGCAACCCGAGCGCGACATACGGCACGAACTCCCATGTGCTGACCAGATCGTAGTCCGGCACCCGGAACACCGGCTCGCTCCCGCTGAAATGCCGCGCCACCACCGTGGCAATAACCGCCGAAATCACGATCGGAGTGAACTGCAGCACGCTGTACTCGCCAATGATGACCTCGACGGTGAACAAGGTCGCGGCGATCGGCGCGTTGAACGTCGCCGCCAACCCCGCCGCCGCCCCACACCCCGCAAACGTGCGCACATGCTGGCCGGTGACCCGCAACAACTGCCCGGTCTTGGAACCGATCGCCGCCCCGATCTGGATGATCGGACCCTCCCGGCCCGCCGATCCGCCGGACGCCAGCGTGAGCGCCGACGCCAGGGTCTTCCCGATCACCACCCGCCCCCGCATGATCCCGTTCCGCTGCGCCATCGCCAGGATCACCTCCGGAACCCCGTGCCCCCGCGCCTCGGGCGCCAGGAACCGGATCACCGGCCCCACCAGTAAGCCACCCAGCGCCGGCACCAGCAGCCGCTGCCACCACGGCACTTCGCGGATCGCCGCGACCGTCCACTCGCCGATGCCCCAGAACCACCCCTGGAACAAGGCGATCAAGTGATGGAACCCCACTGCGGCAAACCCGCAGGCCACCCCGATCACCAGGGCCACGCCCAACAGGAACAACGGCTGGTAAAACACAATGCGCTGGGCCAAGGCACCCGCCGACCGGATCCACCACCGGAACGACCAACCCCGCCGCGCCATCGAAGCGGAACGAAAGATCATGCCTCCATCTTTACGCCAACCCGCTCCCCGAACCAAGCTTATCCCCGCCCCGCCCACCGCATCCCGTATCACATATCCCGTCTCCCGCCGTGCACCTTCCGTCCCCATCCCCGCACCCGTCCGCCGAGAAAACTGTGGGTGGTTCCCTCGCCGTGCGGTACCATGCCGCCATGAAGAAACGCACCACCGCCCCCCGCGATCTCGTCGTCTTCGCCACCTTTGAAACCGAATACTTCGCCCTCGGCGGCCTCGGCGCGGTCATGAAGCTGCTCCCCGGCGCGCTCGGCAAGAACCGCTGCGTCGTGCTCGCCCCGCTGTTCCGCAACCTGGTGGACCTCGACGCCCTGAAGCAGCGCGGCACCGTCGCCTCCTGGCGTTCGCTGTTCACCCAGCACGTGCTGGTGCGCGGCATCGCCTACCCGGTCGAGGTCATCGAGGCAGTGAACCGCCACGGCCTGCGCACCTTCTTCATCGCCTCGCCCACGTTCTTCCAGGCGGTGGACAACCCCTACGTGAACCCGTGCCGCCCCGGCACCCCGCTCGACCCGTACCGCAACCCGATCAACGGCGAAAAACTGACCGAGGACGCCCTGTTCTTCTGCATCGCCGCGCCGCTCGTGCTCGCCGAACTGGCCAAGGACGGACGCCTCGGCACCCGGCGACTCGTCCTCCACCTCCAGGACTGGGAAACCGCCGCCATCGCCCAGGCCCTGCTCGTCACCGCCACCCAACCCGGCCTCACCGCCGTGAAATGCGTGCTGACCATCCACAACCCCTACGACCGCCCCCTGCACGCGATGAACTCGCCGCTGACCTGCGACTTCGCCCGCCACCTCGGCCTCGAACTGAACCACTCCGTGCTCGAGCAAACCATCCCCCTGCTCGACGCCCCCGTCTCCACCGTCTCCTCCCACTTCGCCCACGAACTCCGCAACGAGGTCCTCTACACCCAGATCTTCTGCCCCCACCTCCAGCGCACCTTCAAACGCGCCGGCCTCATCGGCATCGAGAATGGCATCTTCGGCGAGAAAAAAACCCCGTTCAGCGCCAAAGCCCTCGCCGCCGCGCGCCGCGGCGACCCGACCCCGCTCGTCGCGGAAAAACGCCAGCGCCGCGCCGCCCTCGCCGACGTGGTCAACCCCTACCTCGCCCGCCTCCGCGCCACCCGCACCCACGCCTGCTGGGGCGGACCGCTGAAGCTCGACAACCCCGACCTCCCGGTGTTCTTCATGCTCGGCCGCGACGACCCCCGCCAGAAGGGATTCGATGTCATCGTCGAGGCCATCCAGTCCATGCCGCGCGGGGCCGCCCGCTACCTCTTCGCCGTCATGCCCGGCGACGAAGGCCAGCTCGGCCTCCGCTTCCTCCGCCGCCTCGCCGAGGACCGGCCCGACGAAGTCTGCGTCTTCCCCTTCCGCGTCGAGAAGGAGGTCTTCCAGGCCCTGCTCGGCGGCTGCTCCTATATGGTCATGGGCTCGATGTACGAACCCTTCGGCGCCGCCAACGAAGCCTACCTCGCCGGCATGCCCTGCATCGCCCGCGCCACCGGCGGCCTCGTCCAACAGGTCGTCCCCCACGAATCCTGCCTCGCCGACGAGGCCGTGCTCAGCCTCTACGGCCGGATGATCGCCCGCAAGTACCACCGCGCCCGCAGCCGCCCCACCGGCCTCCTCTTCCGCGAACACGTCAACTTCGCCGAGGAAGTCGAAGGCTGGCGCGACATCATCGACTGCGGCTACTGGAACCAGAACCCCAAGGGCGACCGCCTCGCCGAACGCCGCCGCACCGAACTTTTCCGCCACACCGCCGCCAGCGCCGCCGCCGCCCTCCGCCTCGCCATCACCCTCTACCGCGACCCGGACGAATACGGCGCCATGATCTACCACGGCTGGAAACTGCTCGACAAATTCAGCTGGGAACAAGCCGCCCACGCCTACCGCACCCACCTCTACACCCCCGCCTTCGCCTGACCCCGCCGACACGTCACATACCCATCCCCCACCCACTCCTACACCTACTCGTACACCCCCATCGATCCGGGTGTGTGCACCGGCAGAAATCACCCCCCCTGCCAATCCGCACGTT
>CALMUP010000038.1 GCA_937872895.1 uncultured Verrucomicrobiota bacterium | reverse complement strand
ATCGATCCGGGTGTGTGCACCGGCAGAAATCACCCCCCCTGCCAATCCGCACGTTTCGTCCCGGCAGCGATCCGCATGTACGAGTGCGTGTACGAGTACGCCCACGCCCACGCGCCCACCTACTCCTACACCCGCTCGTACACCCAAATCGATCCGGGCGTTTACGCCGACAGCGAATCGGACGACCCGGCTACAGCCGATCGAGCCGCGCGGCGACGAGGGTGCTCGTCGCGTGATCCAGTTCGGGCAGTACGGCATCCAGGTCACGTCGGTGCACGATCCCTTGTTCCAGCATCGCCCGGACGAAAACGAGGTCCTTCGCACGTCCCGCCGCCAGCTTGGCGATCGCCAGATCGGCCGGCCCCGGACAGATCCCCCGCGCCCCGCCGGTATTCTCGTTTTCGACGATGCGCGCACGGTCCCGCCACGCCCGCGGCAGAATGGCCGTTTCCGGCCCGACGCCATGGGCGTAATAGCCAAAGGTTTCGCCAAACGGGGACAACTCCCCGATCGAGCCGTCAATCAGGTCGGCCGCCGCCGGATTGTTCAGCGGATATACATCCAGCTCCATCGACTGATCCAACGGTGGCGCCGGATCCGGCACCGAAGCCAGCAGGGCCTGGCTGCCGAGCACGACGAATTCCCGCTCCTTGGTGATCGCCGCCGCCGCCCGCAACACATGTTCCATCTGGTCACGCCGCATGACGCGCAAACTCCCGGTAAACCGCCCACCGCTCCTGCGGGGAAAGGATGCCGCAAAACGGATTGTTCTGGCGCAGCTGCACGCCGGCCTCCGACGGATCAAGCAACGCAGCGCGAATGGCCGGCCACGGCTGTTCCAGCAACGCCGCCCACGCACGGTGCACCCCGGAATCCTGGATCGCCCGCCAACGCCGGTTCACCAGCCGCGCACTCTCAACCCCGCCCGACCACGAACCGGCATCCAACCGGTCCACGATACGGCGAGCCAACGCCAGGCTGCGCTGATCGATTTCCTGATGGGTTCTCATCGCACGGATCATCCTACCTCCCACCCGCCCATGGGTCCAGCCTCTGGACAACCCGCCTTCACAATGGTCCAACCCATGGACAATGACAGCACCGACCGGCCGGACATTCCCCTGCGCTGGTAGGGATCGGCATCCCTGCCGATCCGCGCGTTTCGTACCGGCAGCGATTTGCGTGTACGAGTTCGTGTACGAGTACGCCCACGCCCACGCCCCCACCTACTCCTACACCCACTCGTACACCCCATCGACCCGACCCACCTCCACCATCGCCAAAACCACCGAACATCAACGCACTCAACCACCACGCTCTACGAACGTTCCCGGCGCAATCGCTCCAACTCCTCCTCCTACCGCTTGACCCGCCGGGCGGTGGCGCACACCATCACAAACGCAACCATACCGAACATGGTTCCCATCATCGACATCGCGATCATCACCGGACCTCCCTGCCTGAACTATTTGATACACCCGACAGGTCATACCTCTTCTGGATTGCCCGCGCATCGGCCCGCCATATCCCATACCGGCACAGGGATTGGATGAAGGCGACCTTAAACACCAGACTCAACACCTGGATCCATAGCGGTTCAAACTCAAACCGCCCGGACGCTATTCGCCACCAGGACGAAACCGCCACCAGGCCCACCGCCAACCCGATCGCCAGCCAACGTGGATGGGCCCTCGGAAATATCCATCTCCGCACCGCCCACCCCACACCTACCGGAAGCGCGAACAGCCCAACCACCGCCACCGTCAACATCACGGCCATCAGGATCAGTTCCAGGTACACGACATCCCTCCCTTCATCCGCGCGACCCCACACCGGCCTAAACGCCGTCGGCGCCGGAACGTGTCGATCACCACCCGGGCCTGCAGCCAGACCAACACGCCAAAACAAGCCGGCAGGATCCAGATGCCGACCAGGTATCCAACCGGGCGGTCGGGATGCAGGAGGGACAACCGGATCGCCGCCACCACCGACACCGAAAACCACATCCACATCAACACCCACGCAACGATCGACCATGCACGCATCATCGGCTCCCTTCCCGACCCGCCTGCCGCCTGCCGCTCACGGAGCGGCCACTACACCCCGCGCCTCGGTGTAGTAGCGCCTCCGCGAGGCGCAGCCGACGACACCTTTTCACGACCGGCCTCCGGCGCTGAGTCCCTGGTACATCACCACCAGCAAAACCACGAACAACACCAGCACCCAGACGATGTGCGTCACGAGTCGACCCAAGCAGGGTTCTTTCACCCTCTCCTCACCTTTGCCGCGTTTCATACAAAGCCTCCTGAACTCCCCGCTCAACCGGCAAGGTTACCCGGGTAACTCGCAGGAATATCGAAGGAATATCGACGGTTACCATAAACCAGCTCCAGGTTCTTCATAGCTTTCGATAGTCGTGGAGATCGAAGGGTTTCTTGCCGCAGGGAGAATCCGCTCGATCGTTGGAGTTTTTGATTAACAAGGCGATCACTGTGATCACGCTGAAGAAGAGACCGAGGAAAAACCAGAGCCACGCATTTCTGCCTGTATTCTGCGCCCACAACGCACAGAACGCACCGACTAGAAATAACTCAAGGCCTTCGCCACCGAACTGCTTTGCACGTCCCTCAAGCGCTGAAACGCGTTGCTCAACATTCGTTACGCGTTGCGAGTCAGTTCGGGCAACTGCTCCGCAGCACAAAATGCATGCAAAAAGTATCGAGAACAGAATGTGCTTCATGGGATTTTGCCGAACGACTAGGCTGACGATCCCGCTCGGTGGCGGGGTCAGCCCAAATTTATTCATCATCAAAAGACAAACACATACGTTGCACGTAATTATTGTTTAAGGGCCGACCCCGAACCCGGCATATGTTCCGAGGCTCTCGCCATGGATCAACTCCTTACAACTACGCGCTCTTGCTTGGCGCCCGTTTTCAGCGCCAAAATCGCGCCCAAGGCATGATTTGAGGGGATGTTTCAGCGCTATTCCTTCAACACGAGCTGTTTGCCAAAGGTGACCGTCAATCACCGTCGCACGACACCTGTGATTCGTGGCTCTCCCCTTTGTGCGATCAGCTCCTATTTTAAGGGCTACAAATGCGAAAATATTTGGCTAACTAGCTTTCGAATACAACCTTGTCGTCAAACTCATTTCTACAGCGTAAAAAGTGCCCCCACGAGTATGGACATGTCTTCGCTGTCGAAGTTGTATGATCCGCCGAGTGTGCCCTGGATGTTCGATCTAAACCAGTAGCCGAAATCGAGATCAGCGCCCCAGCTATCTGAATCTCCGACATCAAGATAGTTGCCGGATGCGTCGATGATGAATTTTGGCGTAACTTTGAACTGGACGCCAGCGCCACCGCCAAATCCTTCGTCCGTATCATCCTGTTTGCTTGTTCCGCCCGGACCCTTGGCCTCGACCTCCCAATCAACGATGTTGAATGAGGCGAATGCGTAAGGGGTCATTTGGGCCTCAGGGTCCATAAAGGCAAGCAGGCCTATGGCGCCTGCCATTTGATCCAACGAGAGATCAACCGAACCTCGGTCGCCATCGGCCCACAAGTAGCCGCCACCAACCTGAAGATCAAGGTGCGGGACCAAATTCACATTTAAGGTTACCCCACCTCCATAATAGGCATCCAAGTCCTCATCAAGCTGGTTGTCCCCGAATTGTCCGTACAAGACTTCCGGGAGAATGTAGGATTTGCCAAGTGTGCCACTGTCGGCAAACGATGTACTTGATAGCGCGAAAGAGAATATGCCAACGGTTATAAGTGTGATTAGTTTTTTATTCATACGATCATGTCTCCTGTTTTGTAGTGATCACTTAATAGTGAATAGTGAATGCCTGACCCCGATGCCTTCATAATGTGCCTTTTGTTTCGGCGCGGCTCCTGCGGGGCGCGCGCTTCAACGAGAGCGACTGAAAGGAGCGAGTCATCCGGGGGCTGAGCGCATGGCCTCGTCATCGAGGCGATGCGCGGAGGGGGTGGGTACGAGCGACCAGCGGGCCGAGGTTGTAAATGCACAATGCATAGAAGTGACCATCATATCCATAAGAGATCAACTAGACACTTCGGACAGCAAACAACCCTACATTAACTAACCCAATAATGAACCAGAGCCCGGCAATGAATATAATGCTCTGTTTGGGAACAGGCTCTCGACGTGAACATGAATAGACCGCAATGAAACCCACGATCCAAACGACCAGATGAAACAGCGAAATCACGTAATCTTCACCGGTAACCCTAGACACTCCGTCCAGATATTCATTCGAGTTATCGAGTCGTTGAATTGCAAGTGCGAGATGCTGAAGAGGACCCAAAATCAATGAAGCAAGCCACGCCGTATCCATCAAAGGCCAACTTGCCAATGTTCCCAACAGATAGCCTGCAAGTGCGACTACTTTGCGGGCACTCATGGAGACTCTGCCCAAAGAGGCCGCACATCATAATACTTTCGCAGATTGTTGCCCGGGCTACTCAGTATTGCAGGCCCACCCCTGATTGTACTGCTAATCAGACTCATGTGTGCCCCGCCATCTAAACTGTTCGCCAAATAGATGGGCCATACATCGTGGTAAACGTGCGCCAACGTACCGGCGCGATACCAGTCAACTGTACCGGCACCAGTTGGCTCTCTTAATAGAAGACCGTCTCTATCGTATGTACACTGATTGGCATGCCCTGCGCCCGTTGCTTTACTTCGCATGCTCCACACGGTACCAGGATGAAGGTTTAACTCAGCGCTTGAAGGTTTCCCGGGTTGGTGCCATTGCGAAGGGTCTTTCGCGAAACTGTTTTTCGCCCAGTCTCTATTTGGTCCGCGTCCATCCCTCTTGCCTACACAAAGTTTCTTCGGGCATTTAGGCAAACTCGTCCACCACGAACCTTGTGTTCCTTCGAGTCGATACCATTCATCGAAAACTTGTTGGTCGGTAAATCTTTCGCGAGCCAATTCAATACAACGCGTCTGTCCTCGTCCACTTGAAGAGTTGCACCCACCAAGCGAAGCCAAAGCCTGCTGGAGAGTATAATGCCCGAGATAATCCCACTTGTTGACTGAATCATTTTCGACGAACCCATACAGATTGATCCCGCCCCTCTCTCCAATCGGATCCCGATTCAGCCACCTACCGAGCTGGGGTGAGTAAAATCTATAGCCGTAATAATAAATATCAGCCTCTGGCTCAAGCTTCTTGGTGCTGAACCTGAACAAGAAATCATCAGCGCTTAATCCAGTAGCCACGGTCTCTTTCCCGAAAGGTTCGTATTCGTAGTGCGCGACGATGGCACCGCTACCCGACACATATTCGGAAACATTCCCGTTGGCGTCGTAAGTGCTATAAAACGTATTCCCTTCACGCACCGTGGCCAATAAACCACCCACACCTCCAGCCCCCTGAAGACTGTGCGACAGGTCAAGCCCCCAGACATAACTCACACGGGCTTGCTCTCGGCGAATAACCTTAATGGAATCGATCACGCCATTCGGCATACCAAAAGGAATCTCATATTTCAAGGACCCTGGAGGAATATCGACGGTTACCATAGACTAGCTCTTTTCGATCAACGACTTGCTTCATATTTCGACCCCAAAACGACCCTTAGCGGCCGTTTTGACCCCCGGAAATTGCCTCGTAACGAGCCGAGGGCTCTTTGACCATCCAGGTTGATCGATCACTAGTGCAGGGATCGATCTGAAGCATGCGCCGGTGACCATAGTGCGACTCCATGATGTGCACAAAGTCGGCCGACCCAACAGCCAGGGCTCCGGTCCAGTGCGGTTGGCGGGCACGACCGCCTTCAGACAGCCGTCGCTCGATGGCCTCTGCATACATCATCCTGAACGAACGAAGGTCGGACATTCCGAGGCGCTCAACCAATCCCTCTCGATCAATCAACCGATATCGCACGCGTGTGCCCGAGAGCTCATCGTAGCCACACCACCGCCAGGCACGCGGATGAGATACCACGCCCGCACGCACCATGTTCAGATCAATGTAACACAGGCAATTCAACAAATGCTCACCGTCCTGGATCAGGGTGCACTGATACGGATGCTCCCACATGGCTCCCTGCCGCTGTTTACGCAGGTTGTAGCACTTCGCCGTTGCCCCGGCCGCCAGATGCATCAACCCACTGATCGCCTCCTCGTTCTCCGCGCGCGCCAGCACATGAACATGGTTGCTCGTCACGCAATAGCCATAGACCGGCACCCGATGCCGTGCGACCCCGACCCGCAACCACTCCCGGTACACATCCCGGTCCCGCGCAAAGCGCAACAAGAACCGCCGGTCATGGCAGCGATGGGTGAGGTGATACGTATATCCGACCACCATATGTTCCGAGGCTCTCGCCATGGATCAACTCCTTCAACTGCGAGCCCTTGCTTGGCGCCCGTTTTCAGGGCCAAAAAACGCGCCTAAGGCATGATTTCAACAGCTATTTCAGCGTTACTCTTTTAGCACGAGTTGCTTGCTGAAGGTGACCGTCAATCATTGACCTCACTTATTGGATCCCGATTGATCCATCTTCCCAAAACTGCGCTGTAGAACCTATAGCCGTAATAATTCAACCCCACCGTCGCATCGTACTCTTTGGATGAAAACTGGTAGCGGGGCAGTGCGCCTTTTTGTTCGAGGACGTGGCCGAAGGGGTCGTAGGCGATGCGGGTGGCGGGGGTGCGGGAGGTGGTGGTCAGGAGGGTGATGTTGCCCATCAGGTCGGGATGGTACCAGCGGGTGGTGCCGCTGATGCAATCATACCAATCTCAATTAGTTCCTTTCTTTTCTATAACGAATGTAAATCATCCATATACCGACGCCAACAATTGCTGCGCCGTAAACCAACCCACCCATCGCCACAATATTCCATCTGTCAATTAAGATTAAATATTTTATGTTTTCATATACACACTTACCGCCCAAGTATATTAACAAAGATGAAAAAATGAAAGTTTTCAAGATCCACCATCCAGCTTACATTGTCCGCAATCCCCATCAAAAGTCGCAACATAACCAGGAGTTGTTACAATAAGAAATATTAACTGAACCCTTACCGATACCGTGTAATTGCAAATTTTACCGGGACAACCATCCTTGGTGCACGCGGTCTCCTCTGCCTTTTCCTCAATCACTTCGGCTGACCAACCATAACCAATATTTATTCCTCCAAATGATCCTGAAATTTGAGCGCCGTAATTACTAATTGTGACTTTGTTAATCTCACATTCGTTGCAGTTTAGATCAATGTCTACATTAACACCTCCAACTTGAATATTTGTTGGCCAGTCATAAATTGGAATATTATTTTGAACTAATAGTCCCAAGTAATCAATATTCTTGAGCGTGTTGTTTCTATTGTTCTCATAAAGATTCTTGCCTCCGTACTCCTCGGCTGGATCTCTACATATCCATCTTCCTATAACTGCGCTGTAGAACCTATAGCCGTAATAATTCAACCCCACCGTCGCATCGTACTCTTTGGATGAAAACTGGTAGCGGGGCAGTGCGCCTTTTTGTTCGAGGACGTGGCCGAAGGGGTCGTAGGCGATGCGGGTGGCGGGGGTGCGGGAGGTGGTGGTCAGGAGGGTGATGTTGCCCATCAGGTCGGGATGGTACCAGCGGGTGGTGCCGCTGATGCGTTCGGCGAGGATGCCGCCGATGCCGCCGGCTCCCTCGAGGCTTCCGGACAGGTCGGGGCCGTGGGTGTAGGTTTCCAGGATTTCGTTGCGGGCGTTGAGCACGGCTTTGACGAGCCAGCCCTGGTAGACGTACCGGTTGGTGGAGTAACGGCCGTCGGCCTCGAGCATGATCCGTTCGCGGCGGCGGCTTAGGCCGTCGAAGCGGTTCTGGAGCAACAGTTTTCCCGTGCCGCGTTCGGTGACCCGCACCAATCGGTTTTCCTCGTCCCACGCATACACCTTGTCGGCGTCGTTGGTCATGTTGCCGTTGAGGTCGTGGCCGTAGGCCTTGTTCCGGGCGACGACCTCGACACGGCTGGTGGCGCTGCGTCCGGCGGCGTCGGTAACCACCGCCGCGAGGCTGTTGGTTCCGCCGACCAACGGGATCCCCGTGGCGGCATACCGTCCGGCCGGCAGCAACGTGGCGATTCGGTTGTTGACCCGCACGGTGGCGCCGTTGGCATCGACCTCCCCCAGCACGGTGGCGGTGCCCGACCAGGTGCCGGTGAGCAATTGGTTGAGCCGGTTGAAGGCGTTGCTCATGACAAAGCCGTTTTTGCTCTGGCGGACCGGATTGCCGGCCGGATCGTAGGCGTAGCTGAAGTCATAACCGGCCCAGCGGCTTTGCGCGGAGACGACCTGGCCGATCGGATCGTAACCGTAATCGATCTCCTCGCCGTTGCGCCGTTCCCAACTGCGCTGTCCAGCGGCGTCGTAGCGGTAGTCGCGGCCGTCGAGGATCACCCCGTCCACGGTCCGATGCAGCAGGCTGGTGGCCATCATCAACGCGTCGTAGGCGACGTGGGTGTGCACGCCGTTGGGCCGGGTGAGCTGGAGCGGGCGGCGTCCGCTGGCGGCGTAGGTGTAGCTGTACGCGCCTTCGGCGGAACCGATGGCGGCGATGCGGCCGAGGGCGTCGGGCGAGTAGGTCCAGGCGGTCGTGCCGAGGGCGACGCCGGTCAGGCGTTTGTCGCCATCATAGGTGTAGGCCAGGGTGTCGTTCTGGCTGAACGGTCCGTCCTCGCCGGTCATCGCAGTGCAGCCTTCGGCGTAGGCGTAGACGGAGGTGCCGATGCCGTCGACCATGCGGATGCGGCGGTTCAGGGCATCGTAGGCGAACGCGACGTCGGCGTCGGTCGGGTAATCGACTTCGAGCAGGTTGCCGGCGAGGTCGTAGCGGTAGTGGGTGGTGCGGCCGAGGGCATCGGTGCGCGCGACGAGGCGGCCTTCGGCATCGTAGGCATAGGTGTGGACGGTTCCGTCGTCGTAGATCTTCATGGTCTGCCGTCCTTCGGCATCAAACACGAAGCGGGTGCGCTGGCCGTTCTGGTCGCGCAACTCGGTGAGGTTCCCGGAGGCGTTGTAGGTGTAGGAGACGGCGTGGCAGGCGTTGTCGATCTGGTTGGTGACGCGGCCTAGGGCGTTGTGCTGGTAGCGGGTCACGCGGCGGGCGCGGTCGTAGGTGGCAACGAGCAGGCCGTTGGAGTAGACCTGTTCGGTGTAGGTGCCATCCGGCAGCGTGGCGCGCACGAGGCGACCGGCGAGGTCGTAGGTGTTCGTGACGGCGATGCCGTCCTCGTTGCGCGACCACACGACCCAGCCGGCTTCGTTGTAGCGGTTGCTGGCGAGGAGCAGCCCGCCCTGGTGGCGACTGACCAAACGTCCAGCGGCGTCGTAGCGGTTGGAGGTGACGATGCCGGTGGCGCTGATCTGGCGGACGAGGCGGCCAGCCTGGTCGTAGACGTTGCTGGTGGTGTGGCCCTGGCAGTCGGTCGCGGAGACCGGGCGGTTGTTCAGGTCGTAGCGGTAGCGCAGGATGCCGCCGTCGGGGTTGGTGACGGAGATGCGGTTGCCATCGGTGTCGTAGGCGAAGGTGGTGACGCGGCCGAGCGGATCGCGTTCGGCGATGACGCGGCCGTCGAGGTCGCGGGTCATGGCGTGCACCGCGCCGGCCCGGCTGACCTGGCTGGTCAGGCCGAGGGGTCCGTAGGATTTGCGCACGGCGGTGGTGTCGGACAACCAGGTTTCGCTGAGCACGCGGTCGAGGCCGTCGTAGGTGCGGCGCACGGTCAGGCCGGACGGCAGGGTGGTCTGCACGGGGAGGCCGAGCAGGTTGTTGCTGACGGTGAGGGTGTGGCCGAGGGCGTCGCGGGTGGAGGCGAGGTGGCCGTGGGCATCGTAAGTGAAGACGGTGCGGGCACCGATGCGGTTGATGGTCTGGGTCACCTGTCCGTAGCGGTTGTAGCTGTGCTGGTCGGTGGTGCCGTCGGGGTGGCGCTGGACGAGCGGGAGGCCGCGCCAGGTGTAGGTGGTGGTCCAGACCTGGCCGAGGCTGTTGCTGCGGACGGCGAGACGGTCGTGGGCGTCGTAGCTGAAGGTTTCGACGAGGCCGGAGGCTCGGGTGGTCGCGGTGCGGAGGCCCTTGGCGTTGTACTGGTACGACTCGGTGGTGCCGTCGCGGAACTGCTGGGCGGTGAGCGCGCCGTTGGCGGCATAGGTGAAGGTCTCGAAAGTGCCGTCGGGGTAGTCGGTGCGGGTCACGCGGTGGTTCGCATCGCGGGTGTGGCGGGTCACGCGGCCCTGTTCGTCGGTGATCGAGGCGAGGTGGAACGGGCGGTTCACGTCGGTGTAGGTGTAGCGGACGACCCCGTTGACGGAGTTCGACGCCACGGTCACCGCGCCGAACAGCGGGGTGCGCTGGTAGGTGGTGGTGCGGCCGAGGTCGTCGGTGCGGCTGGCGGTCATGCCGTTGCCGCCGTAGTAGGTCTTGTGGTGCACGCGGCCGACGGGATTGGTGAAGGTGTGGGGTCGGCCACCGCTGTTGCCGGTGTAGGCGATGCTGTGCTTCTCGCCGTTGGCGCGGGTGACCACGCGGAGGCGCGGATTCTCGAGGCTGATGTCGAGGCGGGCGTAGAGTGCGCCGGTATCGAGGCTGCGTTCCTCCATGATCTGGCCGGCGTAGAGGCGGTTGGTCTGGTAGAGGTATTCGATGCTGCGACCGGGTCCGCGGTACATCGGATCATCGGCGGTCTTGAGCAGGCAGGTGCGGGTCTCGTTGGTGTAGCTGTAGTAGGTATAGCGGGCATCGGTGCCGTCGCCGTACACGACATTGGTCAACGCGACGTGCACGGTGCGGTCACCGGGGAGCACGGCGTAGCGGTAGTCCACGTTGCGGCCGTCGCTGCTGCGGATGCGGGTGATAACCGGGAACGGATCGACGAGCACGACGGCATTCGTGTCGGGCGCGGTCCAGTACGGATTCTCGTCATCGCCGACCCAGCGGGTGGTCGCGCCGTCGTGCACGACGAACTTGTACTCGTGGACGCCGCGGCCGAGCGGCCACTCGATCGTCCACACGCCGCCGGTAGCGCGGCCCATGGTGGCGAGGGCCCAGCCGTTGAACGAACCGCTAAGAGCCACGGCGACGGCCTGGTGGTTCGTGTAGGTGAAGCGGACGAAACCGGGGCGCACCGAACCGGGCAACGTGCCGTAGTCGAAATGGATCCACTGGTTGGTATTCGGGGCGACCACGCGCTGGAGGGCGTTGCTGGCGTAGTGGAACTGGTACACGTTGTTGTAGCGGTCGATGGTGCGGACGGCGCGGAACAGGCGTTGGCTGTTCTGTGTGGTCTCCTCGAACTGGTGGCGGGTGCCGTCGAGCATGATCAGCGAGTAGTTGGTGCCGTTCACCTCCATGCGCTCGTGGGTGCTCGGTTCGAAGATCAGGTAGGGATCGTTCTGGTTCTTGCGCTCGAAGTTGCCGAGGCGTCCATCGGGATAGATCACGCGCAACACATCGTTGCTGATGCTGTTCTTGCCGACGAGGCCCATGGTCCACTGGAACGAATGCCGCCAGTGGCCGCCGTCGCCGAAGGGCAGGTCGCGCAGCACGGAGGGCAGTTCATCGGGGCGGCTGATGTGGGTACGGGCGATGCCCATCGGGAACTGGCCGGCGAGGTGGGTCATGGCGAGGTCGGTGATTTCGCGGCTGACCGTGCCGGAGCTGGGATTAAACGGGTTCATGCCGTTCGCCGGGGCCGCGCCGCCGCAGCCGGTGGACGCGGTAGCGGGTCCGCTGCCGCCTCCACCCGATCCCCCACCCGAGCCGCCGCCGGAGCCACCACCACATGCATCGGGATTTTCCTCGCAGCAGGCGCAGAGTTCGGCCCCGGAGAGGCCATCGCACGGATTGGGATCCGGTTGCGGTGGGTTTCCACAGCCGGGTGCGCCGCCGTCTTCCTGGGGTGCGGCACCGGGAAGGCGGTCGTTCTCGTCCTGCACCCAGAAGGTCAGGACCTGTTCGCCGCCGCGGGTGCGGATGACGATCGGGTAGTTGCCGTAGAATGCGCCGGTTTCGACGACGAGGTTGATCTCGCCGTTGGTGTCGGCGCGCAGGTGCCGGGTGCGTTCGCCGTCGATCCATCCGCCGTGCAGGGTGTAGGCAAAGACGCTTTCGCCGGGGGCGAGGCCGTGGCCGCGCAAGGTGACGGCGACCCGCTCGCGCGGGCGCAGGATGATACGGTCGAAGACGCCGTGGTTGTTGGCGGGGGTCAGGGCTTCACCACCGCGCAGCACGGTGGCGGCGAGGGGGGCGAAATCGGCTGGCGGGATGGCAGCCGGGGCCGGGGTCGAACCGGGGCCGACCGCGGCGGGGGCGGCCGGGACGAACAGGGCGCACAAGGTGGCGAGCAGGGGAACGGCGAGGTGTCGGGGTGCGATCATGGGAAGAACTCCGCGAGGGGATTAGAGGGTTTGGCGGTGGGCCGGATAAAGGATGGAGATGGCTGGGGGCGGGTTGGCCTGGCGCGGATGCCATCCGAGCCGGAACTCGTCGAGGTTCGTCACGCCGTCGGCATCGAGGTCGCCGTGCGGGCCGAGGGCGGGACTGACCAGGCCGGCATCGAGAACGTCGAGGTTGTGCAGCAACTCCCAGACATCGGGGAGTCCGTCGCCATCCGAGTCGACCGGACCCCCGGTGAGTGGCTTGACCGGGATGGTCCAGAACAGGCCGCGGTTGTTGTCGGTGGCTGCGCCATCGATCACCGACACGACGAGGCTGGTGGCGTTCGCGGCCACGGCGAGGTTGGTCTCGAAGCGGCCGGTCGCGGTATTGCGGGCGGGTGGTCCGACCTCGCGCACGACGGCACCGGGCTGGGAGAGCACGCGGAAGCGGGTGCCGGTGGTGATGCCGGAGAGGGTGCGGGTCGCATCGGGCGCATAGGACAGCCGCAGCCACCCTTGCTGGATCGGATGCGACGGATACCAGGCGAGGGCGATCGCGGCGAGGGCGTTGCTGTGGATCGGCTCGGTGCCGAGCAGGTACTCCAGGTGGGTCGAGAGCGGGAGGTTCGGTGCGCCATCGGCCTCGGGATTTCCGGCGGCAAGGGCCGCGAGCGTGCCGAACCAGAAACGTTCCCAGTCGTCGGGCAGCGTATCGGCATCGGTATCCGCCGTGGATGCATTCACCACGGCGGTTTGTTGACCGGAGGACGCCACCTTCACCGCGCCGTTGTGGTCGGTCGCGGTCGTGACATAGTGGATGCGGCTGCCGGGCGGGAACTTGCCGAGGTTCAGGTGCCACCAGTCGTTGTTGCCGCGTTGGCCGGCCAGGCGCATCGGTTCGCTGAACCACACGCCGCCGTTCACGCTGTAGAGCACGTCGGCGGACACCGCGGACCCGCGCGGCCAGGATTCGACGTTCAGCCAGACGTCATCGGCGGAGGTGACATTGCCGGCGGTGGGCCATGGTGCCTGGTTGCCGACCCACTGCACGCTCGGGCCCGGGTTCACGGTGGTCGTGTAGTTCGTGCCGCCGTTCACCGCCCACAGGATTTTTCCCTGTGCGTCGATGCACGAAAAGGCGTACTCGATCACCGTTCCGCCGCGGAAGGTGCCGAGGTTCAGGTTCCACCAGTCGTTTGCACCCTTCACGCCAGCCTTGTTCATAGCGATCGCGCGGTAGGTGATCCATCGGTTCGTGGTGAACACGGCGGTGGCGGAGACGGCGGCGTTGAGCGGCCAGGATTCGACGTTCAGCCACAGGTCATCGGCCGCCTTCACGCTGCCGTGGAGCGGCCATTGGCTGGCGTTGCCGAGCCACTGGACCGGAAGCGGGCCGGGTACGGTGAACGCATAGTTCTGTCCGTTGCGGCTATCCCAGATATGTCCGCCGGCGGTGTCGTAGCCGTGGAAAAAGTACTGCACGGTCGCACCGACCGGGAACGGCGCGGACGGCGTGTAGCTCCAGATCGAGTTGATGCTCACCGCGCCGGTGCGGGTCATCGGAACCACCGACCACGCACCCGAGCCGACCTTGATCCCGACTTCCGCGCGCAACCCGGAATAGTCCTGGTTCATCAACACGGTGAACGTGCCGGGGTTTCCTCCGTTGTGCCGCTGGTACGAGCCATACACGCCCATCCAGCTCGGTATGGCCTCGGTAGAAACCGCCGCCAACCACACCACCATCATGCATCCCATCCTTGTCATCTCAGGCCTCCTTGATTGGCCCCGCAGGTTCCCCCCTACGTTGCGAGATTTGAAACAGTGCGACCTCCCTTTGCCGCGAAGAAATGATTTATTAGAGCGATTCACCGATCAAGCGTTTTTTGTTTTTCGCGCTTCTGCGCACTTCTTTTTTTGTGCTTGGATTAGATGGGCGCCGACGTCTTAGTCGCGTCCCATCAAACCGTTGGCTCCTCAACGGATCGACCGCCCCGATGGGCTCCCCTATTTTTCCGCACGGAGGATTCCGGCGCGGTGACGGGTTTCTGTCTGTGCTGCTCCGCAACAGGGTATCGGAAGCATGAATCACCCTCGCTGGCGCGGCTGAAATGCATGCTGCGGTGAGACCTGGAACTGTTATCGCGCGAGGATCGTCCACCGCATGGACGGACTCGTGCAGGAAAGGATCATCCACGCATCGTCGCTTCGCGGTCGCTCGTCCCGCGCGCGGCGGCGCGGTGTCCATCGCGCCACGCCAAACCATCACCAGCCGAGGCCGCACGCAACGAATCTAGGTCATTTTCCTAGATGTGCATCGGCCGCGCGCTGATTTTGAGGTGTGACGGGACCGCGAGGACGGTCTCGCTTGTTTCCATGGTGCATGTTCCTTAGCATGATGCACATGGAGAGGGAGGTCATCACGGGGTTACGCCGGCGCGAGCGGGCGAATGGCCTTCCTGTCGTATCGCCAAGGAGAGCACACATGCACGGGAAGTACATCGTGGGGATCGGGTTGCTGATGGCCGGACTGGTGACGTCGACGGGCGCGGAGGAGCCGGCGGCGGCGCCGTTGCATCATTCGACGCTGGAGGAGTTGATGCGGATGGAGATCACCACGCCGTCGAAACGGCCGGAGGAGTTGCTGAACACCCCGGCGGCGGCGTATGTGATCACCAGCGAGGACATCCGGCGCAGCGGCGTGACCTCGATCCCCGACGCGTTGCGCATGGCTCCCGGCCTGACCGTGTCCCGCATCGACGTCAGCCGCTGGGCGGTGAGTATGCGCGGGTTCCACGGCCAATACGCGAAACACCTGCTGGTCATGATCGACGGCCGCAGCGTGTACACACCGCTGTTCTCGGGCGTGAATTGGGAGCAGCAGGATGTGATGCTGGAGGACATCGACCGCATCGAGGTCGTGCGCGGACCCGGGGCCTCGACCTGGGGCGCGAACGCGGTGAACGGGGTGGTCAACATCATCACCAAGTCGGCCAAGGACACCCAGGGCGGAGCCGTGACCTTGGGCGGCGGCACCATCGAGCAGGCGTTCGGCCGGGCGCGGTATGGTGGCCAGATCAACGAGAACACCTTCTACCGGGCGTACGTCATGGCCTTTGAACGCGACGGGTTTGTGGACCAGGACGGAAACGACATCGATGCCGGATGGGATAAAGTGCAGGGCGGCTTCCGTATCGACAGCGAACCGACCGCGTGGGATACGTGGACCCTCCAGGGTGATGCCTACAACAGCAAGCCGCAGATCGCGGCCCGTCCCGCCAGCGCCCCGCCAGGATCCGATTCCATCCAATACCAGGATGCCGACAATGTGGGTGCAAACCTGATCGGGTCGTGGGACCATGTGTTCACCGACACCTCCACGTTGCGCTTGAAATCCTACTACGACTACAGCGACCGCGACGTGCTGCCGGCATTCAAGGAACAACGCCACACCTTCGACGTCGATGCGCAGCACGAGTTCGCCCTGACCGACAACCAGCAGTTCGTGTACGGCGCGGGTTACCGCTTCGCCCGCGAGAACAACGAGAGCGGCCGCTTCGTCACCTTCGATCCCGAGGACCGCGACCTCCACCTCTACAGTCTGTTCGTGCAGGACAACATCTCGCTGCTCGACGACCGGATGACCCTGACCGTCGGGTCGAAATTCGAGCACCATGAGTTCACCGACTGGGAGGTACAGCCGGACGCGCGGGTGCTGTACAAGCTTACCGAGAACCAGAGCGTGTGGGCCTCGGTCGCCCGCGCGGTGCGCATCCCCACCCGCGTCGAATACGAAGGCAGCTACCTGCTCGACATCGATGTCGAAAACGGCAAGCCCGTCTTTGTGACCATCGTCGGCGACGATGACCAGGTCTCCGAGGAACTGATCGCCTACGAGACCGGTTACCGGGCCATCCCGATCGAGACGCTGACCCTTGAACTCGCCCTCTTCTACTACGACTACGACAAGCTCGTCTCGGCCGAGCCAGGCAAGGACGTCGTCAACCCGGCCACCGGCCAGATCGTGCGCCCGCTGGTCGCCGACAACAAGAACGAGGGCGAATCCTACGGCGGCGAGGTCTCGGCGAACTGGATCGCCACCGACTGGCTGTCCTTCCAGACCGCCTACAGCCTGGCCCAACTCGACCTGCGCAACACCGACGGCGGGCGCGACACGGTGGCGTTGCTCAACGAGGGCAAGACGCCCGAGCACCAGGTGTCGCTGCGCTCCATGTTCCAGGTGACGCGAACCGTCGAGTTCGACGTTTGGGTGCGGTACATCGACGACCTGTCCGCGCTCGATGTGCCGTCGTACTGGACGGCCGACGCGCGGATCGGCTGGATGGCCCGCAAGGACCTCGAACTGGCCGTGGTCGGACAGAACCTGATCGACAACCGCCACGCGGAATTCCGGGCGGCCTTTTACAACGGCATCGAACCGGAAGTGGAACGCAGCGTGTACGCGAAGGCGACCTGGTTCTTCTGATTCCGCCGTCCGGGAGGTCAGGACGGCGGTGATCCGATGCCGCCCGGCAGCGGCGTCCGGTTGGCGTGTCGTTCGTGAGCAGGCAGCATGGATATTCGCCGGGTCATTCGAGCATGTATTCCGTTGGCGCTGGCCCTCGGCCAGTTGCTGGCCGCGGAGGTCCATGCCAACCGCGCGGATGAATACCGCCTAAAGACCGCCTACCTGTGCCGCTTCGCGGAGTTCGTCACCTGGCCGGCTACGGCTCCAACCGGAACGATCACCATTGGCATCGTTTCGTACGAACCCTACCGCGCGGCGATCGATACCGAGTTTGCCGCCGTGGCCCCGGAACACCGTCCCTGCCAGGTGATTCCCATCACCTCACCCGAGGAGGCCCGGCGCTGTCACATCGTTTTCATCAACAGCCCTGATCGAGCGGTGCTGGCCAATTACCTCAAGGAACTTGCCGGAGTACCGGTACTGGTCGTGACCGACCTCAAGGCGGGAGCGCGCCTCGGGGCGGCAATCAACTTCTTTACCGTGGATGGAAAGATTCGTTTCGCCATCAACCAGGAGGCGGCTGAACAGGCCGGGCTGTCGATCAGCTCGCGCCTGCTCCGCCTCGGCCGGGTGGTGAAAGGGGGAATGAATGACGAGGAGCCGCCATGAGGTTGATTGAGCGAACCCGACGATCGATCCAGTTCCGTCTGCTGATCCTGCTGGTGGCGATGAGCGCGGTGATCCTCGCGCTCGCCACCACCCTGTTCGGCTGGTACGGATGGACCTTGCAACGCCGCCAATTCGAGCAGCAGCTCGTGGCCATGGCCAATCTGGTCGCCCTGAACAGCGCGGCTCCGCTGGCTTTTGACGACCTCGACACCGCACGCGAGGACATGCACCTGGTTCAAAGCGGCAGCAGCATCCTGTATGCGGCGATTCGGCGACCTGACGGGTCGGTTTTCGCCGAGGCCGGGGCGATGGCCGAAGGCTCGCCGCCGTTGCACCACGATCCGGGACAAGGCATGGTCGATTACCTGGCCGGATCGCGCATGCGGGCGGCCATCCCGATCGTGCTGAACGACCGGGTCATCGGCCAGGTTCACATCGAGGAAGACCTGTCCGGCATGAACCGGCAGGTCATTACCGTTGTGGGCAGCGCCATCGCCGTATTCCTGGCCACGCTGTTCGTCGCCGTGCTCCTGGCCGCGCGTATCGGCCGCACCATCACCGGTCCGATCACCCGGCTGGCCGCGATGGTGCGGATGATCGCCGACCGCGGGCGCGTGGACACCGGGGACTTTATCGCCTCGCCGGACGAGGTCGGCGACCTCGCCCGCGGCATCAACACCATGCTCGATTCCCTTGAACGCTCGCGCCGCGAACTTGAGCAGAGCCTGTCGCAACAGCGCACCCTGTTCGACACGATCCCGATGCCGGTGTATGCCAAGGACCTCGCCGGCACCTACATCGCCATGAACCACCGGTATGCCCTCGATGTGCTGGGCGACAAACCGGAGGTCTTCATCGGGCGCAACCGCGAACAAGCCGGCAACGGCCATGATGCCGGCATGCTGGATCATCTCGCCGCACGGGAGGCCGACCTCGGCTCCTCCGGCATGAGCACCTCGTTCGAGGTGACCGGCCACGACGCCAACGGCGAGCTGCGCGTGTACCGCGCACAACTCGGCCTCTTCCGCGACCAGGCCGGAACCTCGGCCGGCCTGATCGGGGTGCTGCTTGACATCACCGAGATCCGCCGCATCGGCAAGGAGCTGGTCGATGTCAGCATGCGCGAGCAACAGCGGCTCGCCCGCGACCTGCATGACAACCTCGGCCAGTTGCTGACCGCGACGGCGATGCGGATCAAGGCGCTCGAGTATGCCGCGCCCGAAGGGGACGAGGCGATGAAGGCCGAATTGCGTGACGTCACCGCGCTGGTCAACCGCTCGGCCCGCGAAGCCCGCGCCTTGTCCCACGGGCTGAACCCGGTTGACATTGAACGCGGCGGGCTATTGCGCGCCCTCGAGGAACTCGCCGCCTCCACCGAGGTGTATGCGCGCCTGACCTGCCGCTTCACCTCGACCGGCCCGCTCCCGGAGATCGACAAGGATGCGTCGAACCAACTCTACCGCATCGCCCAGGAAGCGGTAAACAACGCGGTCCGCCACGCCTCGGCCACCCGGATCGATCTTCACCTCGGGCGCACCACGAACGAGATCGTCCTGAGCATCCGCGACAACGGACGCGGCATCCCGCAACGCCGCGACGGCACCGCCGCCGGCATGGGCTTGCGCATCATGCACCAACGCGCATTGATGATCCAGGGAACCCTGCACTGCAACCCGCGCCCCAGCGGTGGCACCGAAGTGGTGTGCCGGCATCCGATCGATACGGGAACCTGACCATGAACACGAACACCCCCCGACAACCCGACCCTTCCGAGGTGGACCGCATCCTCGTCGTCGATGACCATCCCCTGGTGCGCGAAGCGCTGGTCGGCCTGTTGCGCCGCCACTCCGGCATCGCGGTGTGCGGCGAGGCCGACTCGATCGAACAAGGCATCTACCTCGTGGCCAAGCACCAACCGGACCTTGTGCTCGTGGACCTGATGCTGCACGGGCGCGATGGGCTCGATCTCGTGCGCCATCTCCACACCCACCACCCGGATATCCGTACGGTGGTGATCACGATGAAGGACGAGGAGTCGTTCGCCCACAAGGCACAGGAGGCCGGCGCCGCCGGGTTCATCATGAAGGACCGCCTGACCGAAGACCTGCGCCCGGCCATCGACGTTGTCCGCTTCGGCGGCAGCTGGTACCCGGGCCGGATGTGATGCATATACGCGCCACCGGAACGCCGCGCCAACGCGAATCATTTGACCACACCCCGGGCGGGCGTTAGCCTGTGTGCCATCAAGGAGCGCCCATGAAGAAACTCGAATCGCTGATCGTCGTTGCCTCGGTGCTGATGCTGCTCGGCCTGGTTGTCCAATACAGCGCCAAACCCCTGTCCCTGTTCCTGGTCAACCAGGGTGGATTGGAGATGAATCAAGCCATGGCCGTGATGTTTGCCGTGCAGGGTTTCGTCTCGCTGCTGATCCGCCTGGTCATTGCCGGATGGATCTACCGCGAGGCACAACAGGGCGGCGAATCGCCCTGGTTGTGGGTGCTGCTGGCGCTGACCTTCCAGTTTCTCGCACCGATCCTGCTCTTTGCCTGGCGCCTGCACCGCGTGCATACCCGGCAATCCGAACCGGCCGGAACCCCGTCATGAACCGGCGCCTGGTACCGTTGATCATACTGCTTGCGTTGGTGGCGCTGACCGGCATGGTCGGCCGCATCGCGCTTCCGGCATGGCTCGTGTCGCAGGGAAGCGGACCGGCCGGTTCCGCCTATGTCGCGCTGAGTGGCATCTCCCTTGCGCAGGGCCTCACCGCGCTTGTCGTGCTTCTCGGTATCGCGGCATGGACGGTTCGACTGGCCATCGCACGCGGAGCCACGCCATGGCGCTGGTGCGTGTTCAGCCTGGTCGCCGGCCCGGTCGCACCGGCCCTGCTCATGGTCGGATGCCACGCCAAACCTCCTGAAACCGCCTCACCCGCCGCTACCGGCGCATTGGACAAAACAGCCCTGCTACTCAGCCTGATCGCCGCGATCGGCCTCCTCCTGGGCCGCCCGATGGCACTGGCCATGCCGGAGTTCAACACGATCCTCCAGCCGTATGGCGTCAACCAGATCAGCTGGCTGTTGCTGTATGTGCCCGCGTTCGCCGTGCACATCGGCATCGGTCGCTGGCTCAAGGACCTGGCCATCGATGATCACCGCGACCACCCCACGTTCTGGGGCTTGTTCGGGCTATGCTTCGGGCCATTGACCGCGGCGCTGTACCTGCTGGTCGCCCACGTCGAACGAACCAACGCGCGCACCTGATCCCGCCACCGCACCGGCCTCACCAGGCGAGTGGCGCCGCCGAACCGCGGTAGCGGACGGACCGGGGATGCGGATCACGACGCAATTCGGCAAGCCCCTCGCGCAACAGCAATTCCCCGACATCCTCCCCGTCGCGCTCGACATAGGCAAGCATCCGGTCATAGGGATCAAAGAGCGGCGTGCCCTCCGGCACCTCCCAGGCGATTGCTTGCCTGAGCAGCAACGCACGCGTGCGGTCACGCCCCCGCTCGCCCAGCCGTCGGACCTGCTCGGTGGTTCGCCCAAGCCGCCGCGCCTGTTCGGCCAGCTTCTCCTCGTTGTGCGTCTCCATGCAATCGACACCCAGCAACCGCAACCGGAATTCCTCGCCCGAATCGGCCCGAACATCGATGGTGTCTCCGTCCAATACCCGGATACACCGCCCCTCGTAGCGGCCGCGCGCCGCCGCATGTTCGTCCTGACCGCGCCTGGGCGTCGGTGGTTCCAGCCAGTAGGCGAAGGCCAGCAGACCCGCCAGCACGAGGATCGACAAAGGGTTTTTCCCGCGCATCAGTTGGTGTAGAGTCCGGTTCAGTTGACGGTTCATGGCCGCAATCTATAACGAGGGAAGGCACCAATGATCAAACATATCGTCCTGTGGAAAGTGAAGGAGCTCGCGGATGGTCTTGACCGTCCACAGATTGCCGCGAAGATGAAACACGACCTGGAGGCGTTGCGACCCGTGATCCCGGCCATCCGCCACCTCGAAGTTGGCGTGAACTGCATCCCGTCGGACGCCGCATTCGATGTCGCCCTCTATTCCGAGTTCGATTCGCGCACCGACCTCGAGGCCTACATGACCCACCCCGCCCACCAGGCCGTCGTCGGCTTCGTGCGCAGCGTGGTAACCGCCAGGCACGTCGTCGATTACGAAGCGTGATCTTCCGCGGCCCGGCCGATCAACCCACCTCGCGCCACGGGCCTGGTTTGACAGACCGCGCCGCCCTGCGTAGGATGCCGGAGTATGTGCAGCACGAGTCATAACCAATCGGCAAGCAGCTTCGCCCGATGGATGCTGGTCATGGCGCTGGTGCTGTTCGCGCTGCCGGCACCCCTCCACGCCTGCCTCCGGCCAGACGCCGCCGAGTCCGCGTCCTGCTGCTGCGCCACCACCACCGCCGACACCGCAACCTGCTGCACCGGCAACAACCTCGCCGATCAACCGGCACCCACCTGCTGCTACACCGCCACGGATCTTCCGGTCGCCATGCCGCTGCCGGCACGGGATCACACCCAGCCGCCCGTCGAAGTCATCCTCGCCCACGCCGAATCGGTCGCGTCCATCGCCCACCCAACCTCCCCCTCCCATCCGACCGCCATCGCGTATCCCACACCCGGCGCGCGACGACACCTCGTTCTGTGCCGGATGCTGCTGTAAGCCAGACCCGCCGCCGGTCATGACCGGTCCATGCGTGAATTCCCCGGATCGCCTCCGATCCTTCGTTCGTCCACGTGGTACATCAGGCTTATGCAAACAACAACACCATCTTCCCTGGATTCCCTGCGGCGGAAACCGCACGAACCCGGCACCCGCCGCCGCAACAGCGGACCGCTGCTGGTGCTGCTCCTCTTCCTCCTCGGCATCGCGGCCCTGGCCGCCCTGCTCTTCGGCGACCGACTCCGCCCGCGCATCGCGGTCACCACCACCCCCGCCCTGTACCTCGCGTCGGGCGACGTCACCTCCGCAGCATCCTTCCCCGCGACCGCACGCTTGATCGCCCAGGCCTCGGGATGGATTGAACCTGACCCCTTCCCGGTCCGCGTTCCGTTCAAGACCGACGGCTTCGTCGACCAGGTGCTGGTGCTCGAAGGCGAGGCCGTGACGCAAGGCATGCTCATCGCCACCCTCGACGCCTCGAACCACCTCCTGCGCGTGGCCATGCTCGAGGCCGACCTCGCCATGGCCGAGGCGGAACAACGCGCGGCCGCGGCCGCCGTGATCGAGGCGACCGACCGCGTGGCACGCCTGCGCCAGCTCGGCGATGACGACGTCGCCGCGGTGGAGCGCATCGGGGCGGAACGCATGGCGAGCGAGGCCTCGGCGATGGCCGACCAGCAGCATGCCCGCATCGCCTCGCTGCGCGCCCGGCTCGACGAGGCACGCCTCGATCTCGAACGCACCCGTGTGGTGGCCCCGATGGACGGCGTCGTGCTCGCCCGCCACGCCGCCCCCGGCATGAAACGCATGGCCGCCATGGAGGAAATGGATAGTTCATCCGCCGTCACCCTTTACGACCCGCAACGCCTCCAGGTGCGTGTCGATGTCCCGCTGTCCGATGCCGGCCGCATTGACACCGGCATGACCGCCCGTATCGTGACCGCCGCCTTCGCCAACCGCATCTTCACCGGCGTCGTCACCCGCATTACCGGCGAAGCCGATATCACCCGCAACACCCTGCAGGTGAAGGTGGCCATCCTCGACCCCGACCCCCGCCTCCGCCCCGAAATGTTGTGCCGCGCCGAATTCATCGGCGCGCCCACCCGTAGCCCGGCCGCCACCGACGGTACGCGCCTGGTCTGGATCCCCGCCGCCGCGCTCGTCGAGGAGAACGGCGAAAACGCCGCCGCGTGGATCATCGACCCGGTCAATGAAACCGCCTCCCGACGCACGATTACCCTCGGCGCGGAACAGCGCGACGGCTACCGCCCGGTGCTCGACGGCGTGCGGGCCGGCGAACAGGTGGTCATCGAAGGCGCCGACCGGCTGCGCCCCGGCGCGCTGGTCACCGCACACGGAGGAGCAACGCCATGAACAACCCGGACAACATCCTCATCCACTGCCAGGGCGTCACCAAGCAGTACAGGAAGGGCGACAACCTCGTCACCCCGCTCGAGGCGCTCGACCTGACCATCCCGCGCGGCGACTTCCTCGCGATGATGGGTCCGTCGGGCTCGGGCAAGACCACGCTGCTGAACCTGCTCTCCGGCATCGACCAGCCGACCTCCGGATCGATCGAGGTGGACGGCGTGAAGGTCCACGCCCTCTCGCGCCGCGACCTCGCGGCGTGGCGCGCCCGCAACGTCGGCTACATCTTCCAGCTCTACCACCTGGTGCCGGTGCTGACCGCGTTCGAGAATGTCGAGCTGCCCCTGCTGCTGGACGACATGAGCCGCCGCGAACGCCGGGAGAAGGTCGAGGCCGTGCTGTCGCTCGTCGGCCTGTCCGACCGCATGCATCACTTCCCGCGCGAGCTGTCCGGCGGCCAGGAACAACGCGTGGCCATCGCGCGCGCCCTTGTCGCCGATCCACCGCTGCTGGTGGCCGATGAGCCGACCGGCGACCTCGACCGCCACGCCGCGGATGCCGTGCTCGGGCTGCTGAAGACCCTCGCGCGCGAGCAGGGCAAGACCATCGTCATGGTCACCCACGATCCCAAGGCGGCCGAGGCCGCGACGCGCATCCTGCACCTTGAAAAAGGAAAACTCCTGGAGACCGCGCCATGAACCTTCGCTCCGCCCTCCGCCTCGTCCCGCTGTCGGTCAAGCAGCTCGTCCGGCACCGGATCCGCACCCTGCTCACCGTGCTCGGCATCGCCGCCGGCATGTTCCTCTACGCCCTCGTCGAGAACATGCAGGCCGCGGTCGCGCGCTCGACCTCGATCGAGGCCTCCGACCTGACCCTCGTCGTGTACCGCGAGAACCGCTACTGCCCCTCGACCAGCCGGCTGCCGCTGTACTACGAGGACGAGATCCGCCGCATCCCCGGCGTGCGCGAGGTCATCCCCATCCAGATCACCGTCAACAACTGCGGGGCCAGCCTCGACATCGTGACCTTCCGGGGCGTGCCGCCGCGCCAGCTCGCGCGGTTTGCGCCGGAAATCCGTATCGTCGAAGGCACCCTGGAGGACTGGCAACGCACCGACGACGGCGCGCTGATCGGCAAGAGTTTCGCCAAACGGCGCGCCCTCGGCCCCGGCGATGCCTTCGAGGCGGCCGGCGTGCGCGTGCGCGTTTCGGGTGTGCTCGACTCACCGAACCTGCAGGACAACGACGTCGCCTACGTCCACCTACCCTTCCTCCAGCAGGCTTCGCGCCGCGGCCTTGGTGAAGTCACCCAGTTCAATGTGCGTGTGGAGGATTCCGCACAACTCGCCGAGATCGCCGCGGCGATCGACGCGCGCTTCGCGTCGGCCGAGGAACCGACCCACACCCAGCCCGAGAAGGCATTCTTCGCCCAGGCCGCGCGCGAACTGATCGAGCTGACCGGCTTCACCCGGTGGATCGGCCTCGGCGCCGTCGTGGCCGTACTCGGCCTGATCGCCAACGCCGTCCTGCTCGTCGTCCGCACCCGCATCCGCGAAAACGCCGTGCTCCAAACCCTTGGGTATCCCGACAGCGCAATCGCCTGGCTGGTCGTACTCGAAGGCCTTCTGCTCGGACTCGCCGGTGGCCTGCTCGGCGCGGGCGGGGCGATGGCCTTCCTCGCCTTCCGCCGCATCACCTTCGGCAACGAAGGCCAGATCATGGCCATCTCACCCGATCCCGCGCTGTTCGTTTCCGGACTGTCGCTCGCGCTGCTGCTCGGAGGCCTCGCCTCCGCCTATCCGGCCTGGCAGGCCGCACGCCGACCCATCGTTGAAAGCCTGAGGGCCTGACCATGCTGCTTCCCTTCAGTTACGCCGTGCGCAACCTGTACCGGGACCGGACACGCCTGCTCCAGACCCTGGGCGGCAGCGCCCTGGTGGTGTTCCTCGTCATGGGCGCGCACGCACTGAACGAGGGCATGCGCCGCACCCTGAACGCCTCCGGCTCGCCGCACAACATGCTGATCATCGGCAAGGGCAGCGAGGAAAGCGTCCAGCGCAGCGAGGTCTCCGAACGCGCTGCCGGCATCGCCGAGGCGAGCTTGTCCGGCATCTACGCGCCGCTCGGCGAACGCGCGGTCTCGCCGCAGATCGTGCATATGGCGGACCTCGCGCTACCCGACGGCCGCCGCCTGCGCGGCCTCGTGCGCGGCGTGAACCCGAAGGCCCTGCTGACCCATCCGGAGGTCGCGGTGATCGATGGTCGTTTTCCCGGCCCCGGTGAACTGATGGTCGGCCGGCTCGCCTGGAAACGGTTCGGCGTGGACGCGGCCGATCTCGCCCCCGGCACCACGCTGAACCTCGACACCGCGACCCTCACCGTGTCCGGCACCTTCGCCGCGCCCGGCACCGTGCTCGAGTCCGAGTTGTGGATGGATCTCAACGACCTCCGCACCCTCGCCCAGCGCGAAACGATCAGCGCCGTGGTCGTTCGCCTCGACACCGGCGACCCCGCCGACGTGCAACTGTTCACCCGCCAGCGGCTCGACCTCGAACTCAGCGCGGTGAACGAGAAGGATTACTACGCGCGCCTCGCCGCGTTCTACGCCCCGGTGCGCGCGATGACCTGGACAACCGCCGCCCTGATCGCCGCCGCCGCGGTGTTCGGCGGCTTCAACACCCTCTATGCCGCCTTCGCCTCGCGCGTGCGCGAGATCGCCACCCTGCAGGCCATCGGCTTCCGCCGCGTCGCCATCGTCGTCTCGTTCATCCAGGAATCGCTGATGACCTCGTTGCTCGGCGCCCTGCTCGGCGCCATCACCGCCGTGCTCGTGCTCGCCGACCGCGTCGTGTACCTGAGTGCCGGCGCGTTCCGCCTCGGCTTCGGGCCGGAGACGTTGTTCGCCGGCCTGATCACCGGCGCGGCGCTCGGCCTGATCGGCGCGATCCCGCCCGCCATCCGTTGTCTGAAACCCAACCTCCCGCAAGCCCTGCGGGATTGAACAGGAGAACACGCCATGAAGCATACACACACGATCCGCCTCGCCGCCGGCCTCGCCGCGCTGACCCTGCTCGCCGCCGGGTGCGGCAGGGCCCCCGCACCGCAAAGCTCCGCACCGGCCGAGGCCGTAGCCGCCGCGCTCACCGCGGTCTTCCATCCGGTCGCCGTGACCGGCGCGGTGAAACCGATCCCCGAACTGCGGACCCGGGTCGCCCCCGGCGACACCGTCGTGCTCGAAGCCAAGGTCATGGGCACGGAAACGCCGTTCGTGGACCAACGCGCCCTGTTTGTGGTCGGCGATGAAGGCACGCTGACCTCGTGCGACTTGCGCGAGGGCGATACCTGCAAAACCCCGTGGGACAACTGCTGCGACGACCCCGACGCGATCCGCGCCGGCACCGCCACCATCCAGGTCGTGGACGCGGCGGGCAACGTGCTCAAGCACGGCCTCCGCGGCGTGAACGGCCTGAAGGAACTGAGCCGCGTCCGCGTCGAGGGCGTGGTCGCCCCGCAATCGTCCGTCGACGCCCTGATCATCAACGCCACCGGGATCGAACTCCTGTGATCGCGCCCGTCGGTCATCGCGGCAGGCGGCTCGGGCTGCGCGTGGGGCTGGCGGTAGGCTTGCTCGCGCCGGCGGTCCACGCCGACAACTGGTGGCTCGCGTTCGGCCACGACGGCCTGACCACCGCCATCGAACAGGGATTGAACGAGCATCCCGATCCGATCGGCGCCCTCGCCCGCATCCGCGCCGCCGCCACCATGGCGGAGACGGAACGGTCCGAGCGCAGACCGATGGCCATGGCAGAAGCGGCCTACCGCTTTGGGCGGGAGAAATCCGATATGACCGACGGTATGACGGACGACCTCGACCCGCTGATGGCTTCCGCCCGGCTGTCCTGGGAAATCGACCTCTTCGGCCGGGTCGGTGCCGCGGTTCAGGCCGCCGAGGCGGAAACCGCCATGCGAGTGGCAGATGCCGAAGCCATCCGCCTTGCCCTGTCCCTCGAGATCGCCCGGGCCTATGTGGAAATCGCCCAACGGACTGAGGAGATCGCCTGGTTCGACCGGACAATCGAAGATGCCCACGCCCTGCGCGACCGCACGGCACGGCGCGTGCAGGCCGGACTTGATGACCCGGCGGATCTCCGTCGCGCCGAAGCGGAGGCGCAGTTGATGGACCATGAACGCATGATGACTGAGGCCATGCGCGATAAGGCTACCGCCATGCTTCACCGCCTGCTCGGCGGACAACCACCCGCCGTGCCGCCTGAATCGCTCGCCGGCTTCACCCTCCCGCCCGTTCCGGACCTGACCCGGACCAACCTCTACCTGAACCGCCCGGATATCGTCGCCGCGTACCACGCCTGGCAAGCCGCAGCCGGCCGGTCTGGCAGCGTGGCGCGCGACCGGCTACCCTCACTGGCGCTGGTCGCCAGCGCCGCCGGGGAAGGCGATGCCTCGACCGACCCGGAACGCTGGGAGGCCTGGGCCGGCCCGATGTTGACCGTCCCCCTGTGGGAACCGCGACGCGGCAGCCGCGCACGCGGTGCCGCCGCCGAAACCGATGAAGCCGCCGCCCGGTTCGAGTCAGCCAGCCTTCTCGCCATGGAGGAAATTGATGCGGCCCGCACGGACCGGGAACGCACCGAAGCCATGATCCAACACATGCAGCAGCGGGAAGACCTGCGCGCCGCCGAGGAGGAATCCTCCGCGCGGAAACGAGCGGCCGGACTCATCCAGGAATCCGACTGGAGGATGGCGCGCATGGAGCGAGCGGCTGCGGCACGGGATCGCTCCCTCTGGGTGGCCACCGGCCTGCGCCACCACCTCACCCTCGTGGGTGCCCTGGGAGGCCATGCCCCCTGATTCCGCGTGAAACACCTACCCGGCGCGCGGCACCACCCCGCGCGGTTACTTCTTGATCAATCCGATCACGAATAACACCACCACGGATCCGATCACCGCGCGGATCAACGACCCGGGCAATCCGCTGGCGATGGAAATCGACAGCGCATCAAACAGGTACGAACCGGCCAATGCGCCCAACACACCCACCACCACGTTCCCGACCACCCCGAAGCCGCCACCCTTCATGATGGTGCCGGCGAGCCAGCCCGCCACGCCACCCACCACCAGCATCGTCACGATTTGTTCAATCGACATAACCAGCGCCTTTTGTTGATCCGCCAGCGGCGGGTAACGGACCTCAGGTATCGGACTCGACCAACCGGATGGTGCGCGGCTTGGCCACCTCGCGCAGGACCGCGTCGGACTGCTGCAGGTGATCGCGCAACGCCTTGACCAGGCTCTTGAACTCCTCACTGGCCGCGACCGACTTGATCGTGCCCTCGGTGCTCTGCTGCAGGTGCAGCAGCTTGTCGATCTCCTTCTCGAGCGCGGCGATCTTGTCGAGCTGGGCCACGAGCTGCGCACTCGCCTTGCCGGTCTTCTCCGCATGGTCGTTCAACGAAGCCTCCAGCTTCGCCGCCACCGCACCCAGCGTCTCGCCCAGCTTCTTCGCGCCGCCATCAAGTGACGCCGTCATCTTGTCGCTCCCGCCGGTCAGCCCGATCCCCAACTGCTGCGTCGCACCCTCCAGCGCCTTGCGGATCGCCTCCAGCCCGGCCCCGGCATTTTTCTCGTGCGCCGCCCACTTCTCGAGCACGGCACCCTGGCTGGCCAGCATCTTGGTGTGCATCGACTCCACCCCGGCCGACGCGGTCTTCAGCGACGCCTCGACCGAACTGGAAATCGCCGCCGACACCTTCTCCGGCTGCGGCATGTATTTCTGGAACGACGACTCAATCGAGCCGCCCAGCGCCGCCCCGATCTCCTGCGCGGTCGCCCCGGTGCCCGGAATCTGCTCGCTCAACCGCTGAATGCTTTTACTGAGCGCCTGGATTTTGGTAAGGGCCATCACCAGCACCACCAACGTCAACAGCCCCACCACCGCTACTGCAATCGTCATCGTATCCATGGCCAAGCCTCCTGATGTGAATAGAACCGGAAGTACGGTGACACCGTAAAGCAACCCTCCCCGCCATGTCAAAACCCGCGTTCATCGGAATCGCCATCGTCCTCGTACTGCTCACCGCCCTTGGCACGTGGGCCTGGTCGCACCAGCGCCCGCCCGACCCGACCCGCTGGCCCGTCACCCGCGCGTCCTTGCTGCGCGCAGCAGTCCTGATCCCCGCCGGTGAACACACCGTCGGCAGCCGCGAACCCGGTTGTTATCCGCCGCGCCGCACCACCCTGCCCGCCTTCCGCATCTGGCCTGTCGAGTTCCCGCAGGCGTGGCGTGATCAGCTTGAAGGCCGCGCCCCGACCTCCACCCCGCGCCGCGCCGCCGCCTACGTTTCGCACGCCGAGGCCGAAGCCCTCTGCGCCGCGCTCGGCCGCCATACCGGCCTCGCCATCCGCCTGCCCACCGCCGACGAATGGCAAGCCGCCGCCCGCGCCGGCACCCCCGGCGTTCCGTATCCGTGGGGATGGAACGCCCCGGACGGACGCGCCGCCTTCGACCTCCCCCACGCGCGCGACATCGCCTCCTATCCGCCCAACCCCGCCGGCCTCCACGACCTTGCCGGCAACCTCGCCGAGTGGTGCCACGCCGATCCCGCTTCCCCCACCGCCCCCGCGCTCGGTGGAAGCTGGGCCGAACGCTCCCCCTCCCTGCTCCGCATCAGCCACCGCATGGAACTGCCCCGCACCTACCGCGACGCCGACGTCGGTTTCCGCTTCGTCATCGAATAACCCGTCGCCCAGCCCCACGCCGCTCCTCACCACATCCCCCCGTGCTCGCTTCCGGCGAATATCGCCGGAACTACAGCCCCCTTGCGCCCTTGTTTCCTTGCACCCTTGCCCCGCTCATTCCCCATCCCCATCACCCATCAACCATTCTTCCCCCTCCCCATCCCCATCAACCATGAACCATCAACCATTCCTCCCATTCCTTGTCCCCTTGCCCCCTTGTCACCTTGTCCCCTTGTCCCCTTGCGCCGTTGAACCCTTGCCCCGGTTCTGCCACACTGGCCGCATGGCCTACCGGACCAAGCACATCGTTGAATACGGCTTCCTGCGCGGCGCGACCGCGTTGATGCAGGTGTTGCCGTTGCGCGGGGCGCTGGCGCTGGGCTGGGTGCTCGCCGCATTGATGTATCCGTTTGTCGCGAAGCGCGCGGCCGAGGCGCGGCGGCGCATGCGGTCGGTGCTCGGGCCGGACGTCCCCGAGCGGGACCTGCGCCGTTGGGCCTGGACCTCCTGGCGCAACATCTTCTTCAATGTCGTCGAGATCGCCCGTGCGCCGCGGTGGACGCGGGCCGAGGTGGACCGCCTGGTCGACTACACCGAGGTCGGCAAGCTGCTCGAGCGCCAGCGGACCCGGGGCGGTTTCACCATGGCGGTCTGCCACATGGGCAATTGGGAACTCGCGGGGTTCACGGTGCGGCTACTGGGCCTTCCCTTGTTCGTCATGATGCGCGGCCAGTCCAACCCCCTCGTCACCGCCTACCTCAACCGGATCCGCGAGGCGGCCGGGGTCGGGGCTATCGAGCGGCACAGCAAGGCCCTCGGCCAGATCGCCAAGCGGATCCGCGCCGGCGAGGTCTTCACCATCCTGCCCGACATCCGCGCCAAATCGCCCGACGGCGCGGTGCGGGTCTCGTTCCTCGGCGGCGAGGCGTACCTCAATGCGGGCACCTGCCTGTTCGCCCGCCACACCGAAACCCCGGTCATCACCGCCTACGTGCGCCGGGTTGGCTGGACCCGCCACCAGATCGTCGTCCACGACCCCATCTTCCCGGATCCATCGCTCGACAAACACGACGACATCGCCCGGATGCTCACGATCATCATGGCCCGCTTCGACGCCGAGATCCGCCGCGATCCCGGCCAGTATTTCTGGTACAACAAACGCTGGGTCCTCGACCCCTCGTTCGGTTAAGCGACAGGTCCCTTCCGGCGTATAACGCCGGAACTACAGCAAACAGCTCCGCACATCACCACACCCCTGTAGCTCCGGCGTTGTACGCCGGAGAGTTCGAACCAACCACCTAGGCATCCCCATCAACCATCAGCCATCCCGCCAAAGGCGGACCCGCCTCCGGCGGCCACCCATTCTCCCCCCCTTGCGCCCTTGCCACCCTGTCCCTTTGCACCGTCCATCCCCCATCAACCATTCTTCCCCATCCCCGTTCTCATCCCCTTCCGGCGTATAACGCCGGAACTACAGCCCCCTTGTACCGCTCATTCCCCATCAACCATCAACCATTCTTCCATTGCCCTCAAGATTGACAAACGCCCCCCCGTTTCCTAGGGTATCGGCCCTTCATTCGTGCGGCGGAGTAGCTCAGTTCGGTAGAGCAGAGGACTCATAAGCCTTTGGTCGGGGGTTCAAATCCCTCCTCCGCCACCAGCTCGCTACGGGGGCTCTACACCATTAACGGGGGCATACGCTCCCGACCGAAGAACCCATGACGCCAACCTGCGGCCAGCCATGGTTCGCGTTTCCGAATCCGAATGCGCGTCCCGGGAACTTCGGGATCCGTGTCGCTGGGGCAACGCATGGCATTCCAACGGTTGGAACGATTCTCGCCGTTCGTTTCCAATGCCTGGACAACCGACCTCGAGTCGGTGCGGTGGTTCGATGACGACGAACGTTCTGGCCATCAGGATCCATCCGCGAATCCGGATCACCACCGGATCAACAACAACGGGACCAGGTTCGTTCACTGCACCCGGTATCCCACCCCGGTCACATCGGCCCGGGTCCGGCTTGCCCGTACTCCGGGGTTGTTCCGAACCTCGTACTTGTCGCGCTGGTTCCGGAGGGGTAGCATGACGGGATGGAATTCATGGTTTTGCTGCTGGCGATGGCGGTGGGCGTGCTGGGTGGGGTCTGGTTGATGCGCAAGGGACGGAAGGATCCGGCCCCTGCGATCACGATCTTCTCCTCGATCGAGCAGCTCAAGGCGATCGGCCAGCTTTCCGTCTTCAAGGCGGTGACCAAGGAGATCGTGACCGAAACCGACCACTCCTGGGGCTCGTTCGGCAAGAAGTACCTGAGCTGGGTGCTGTCGCAGAAGAAGATGGCGATGATCTTCGAGTTCGAGATCGATTTCCGCTACGACCTGCGCCGCTCGGACTTCGCGATCGTGGACCGCGGGGCCGGATCCTACGAACTGACCCTGCCGCCCTGCCAGTACGAAGTACACATCCGCGACATCCGCTTCTACGACGAGCAAGGCGCGAAGTTCATGCCGTGGCTGGTACCGGACCTGTTGAACGGCTTCCTCGGCGCCGGGTTCTCCGAGGAGGACAAGAACAACCTGGTCCGCTCGGCCAAGAGCCACGCCGAAAAGGAGGCGCGCAAGCTGATCGATTCGCTCCAGACCGAAGTGCAGGCCTCGGCCCGGGCGGTGCTGGCCTCGATCGGCAAGGCCTTCGGCGCGCAACAACTCACGTTCGTCTTCGCCCGCGACGAGCAACCCGACATCAACATCGCCTACCCCCAGCGCGCCGCTTGATGCCAGGCCACCCGCACCAACTACCCGCCTGCAGGTAAATTTCCGCCCAGACAAAGCAAACCCCTATCCATTCTGCACTTGCCTCCTGTCCCCGGCGGGGAGATGCTGACCGGGTGAACGCGTCGCGGCCATCGACCGAACGACCGCCCGAGAACCCGCCCCGCCCTGCGGTGACGTCCTCGTCCACCCTTGTTCCGCGTTCGGTGATCATTCTCCTGCACGCCGCCATCATCGGCACCGGCCTTTTCCTGCTGTTTGCCAGCTACGACAACGAGCAAGCCGAGATGCGCACGGCCCTGCTCAACCGGACGCAACGTGCGGCGGAAAGCATCAATCCCTCGCTGATCCGCAGCCTGACCGGCAGCGAAAGCGACCGGGGAAATCCCGCCTACGAGGAAATCCGCCGGCAACTGGCACAACACCAGCTGATCTATCCGGATCTGCGGTTTACCTACCTGATGGGACGACGCACCGACGGTACGGTGGTCATTCTTGCCGATGATGAACCGGAGGACTCGCCGGATCATTCACCGCCAGGCGATGTGTACGCGGAGGCGAACCAGGACGAGCAGGCCGTGTTCGACCATGGGATCGCCATGGTCCTCGGACCAACCCCGGACCGCTGGGGCGTTTTCGTGACGGGGTATGTACCGGTCTTTGATCCGTCGGGCAAACAGGTGCTGGCGCTGTTCGGCATGGACATCGATGCTTCCACCTGGCACCGCACCTTGATCCTGAAGACGCTGCCCCTGGCACTGGTCTTCGTCTTGCTGCTGGTGGCCATCGCCACCTTCAGCCTGCTGTTCCGGCGCCGATCCCGGGGCGCCTTGAACGTACCCTGGTCGACACGCCTGGAAGTCGTCGCGGTCATCACCACCGGCCTGCTGTTGACCAGCTTCCTCTGCCTGTACCTGCTACGCTTCGAACAGCGGCAGGTCCGCCTCAAGTTCGACCAGTTGGCCACCAGCGAATCCGACATGTTGGCCGAGCGTATCCGCAACATCCGCGACAACCACCTGGTCAGCGTACGGCGCTATATCGAATCAAGCCACCACGTCACCGAGCAGGAATTCATCACCTTTACCTCCGGGCTGCTCGATGATCCGATGATCACACGCTGGATCTGGTTACCTGCATCACCCGAATCCGTCGGCGATCGCCCTCCGGCATTGTCCAACCCGCCGCAGACCGCAGCCGACACCGAACTGCGGCGGGATACCGACCATCCGGCCCACCGGGCCGCGATTGAACGCGCGGCTGGCCATGGCTTGGCGCACGGAACCCTGCCCGACCCCGAAATCAACACCCACCCGCACCGCATGTTCGTCTACGATCGTTCCGCGGGTGGCCTCAAGGGATTCATCCGCCTCGATCTGGACCTGAACGGCATCAACCCCCGCCCCAACAGCCTATCCGGCATCCATCACCACGTGTCGGTGCTTCGCGGTCGCGATGCGCCCCTTACCCTTGACCATATCGATCGCTCCGGCGATGCCATGCTGGAGGTCATCCGCCCGGTGAGCGCGTTCGGACATACCTTCCTGATTGCCTCACACCAACCGGCCCGCACCCTGGGCAACACCGCCACGATTACGCCGATGCTGGCCGCCGTCGCGGGAGGCTCCATCACATCCGCTATCGCCTTCATGATCGGGGCCCCGTTGCGGCGCAAGGAAGAGTTGCAGCGGCTGGTCGATGAACAGACCAACGCCATCCGTGAACGCGAACAGAAATTCCGCATGATCGCCGAGTCGATGCGGGATGTGGTCTGGTCGGTCGATGTCGAACAATGGGTTTATACCTACATAAGTCCCTCCATCAAGCGGATCGGAGGCTATTCCGCGCAGGAGATGATGGACAAGCCACCCGACTTCACCCTCGTGGAATCGCAACGCGAACACCTGATCAACCAGCTCAAGACACGCGTGACGGATTTCGTGGCCGGACGAATCGGCCCGGAGAACTACTTCATCGACGAGATCCTGCAACGCCACCGGAACGGCCAGGTTTTCTGGACCGAGGTGGTAACCAGCTTCACCCGCAACCCCCTGAACGGCCGCCTGGAAATCCGCGGCACCACCCGCGACATCACCGAACGGCGACAAGCCGAGATCGCGCTGGAAGAGAACCGCCGCTTCCTTTCCGGCCTGGTCGAGAACAGCGGGGCATTGATCTTCGTGAAAAACCGGGAAGGCCTCTACACCCTGGCGAATCAACGGTGGGAAGCCGTCACGGGTATTTCCCGCGAACGTACCCTTGGCCGCCGCGATGCCGACCTGTTTCCGCCCGACCTGGCCTCCCATTTCGCCATGGGCGACCAACAGGTCTTCCAGACCGGGGCGATCTGCGAACAGGAAGAATCCATGGCCTTTACCGGCGAGACCCGCTGGTTCTTCACCATCAAGTTCCCGCTTCGGGACGAGCAGGGTACCATCACCGGCGTGTGCGGCATCTCCACCGACATCACCGCCATCAAGGGCAACCAGGAACGGTTGCGGGCGAACATGGAGGAACTGCAGCGCTGGCAGGATGTCATGCTCGACCGCGAAGGCCGGATCCTGGAGCTCAAGCGCGAAGTCAACCGCTGGTCGAAGGAGGCGGGTAAACCGCCGGTGTATGAACACATCTGAACCACCACCCGGAGAGGGCGACATCTACCGGCTGATCTTCGAGAACAGCCTGGAGGGGTTCGCCCTGCACCGGATCATCCTCGATGCCGCCGGGACGCCGGTCGACTACACGTTCCTTGCCGTGAATCCGGCCTTTGAGCGCATCACCGGCCTGGCTGCGGACCGGCTGATCGGACGCACCGTGACGGAGGTGCTTCCCGACATCCGCAAGGACGATGTCATCGCGCGGTATGGCGCGGTGGCGATCACCGGGCAACCATGGATGGACGAACTCTTCTCCACGCCGCTCCAGCGGTTTTTTTTGGTGCACGCCTTCCGGGTTGCCGACGGTATATTCGCCACCGCCTTCACCGACATCACCGAACGCAAGCAGCGCGAGGCGGTGTTGCGCAACTCGGAGACGCGGTTCATGGCCATCTTCGAGGGAACCAGCCAGGGCATCCTGGTCGTGGATCGGCAGACCCAGCACCTCCGCTATGCCAATCCGGCCCTGTGCCGCATGCTGGGCTATGAACAGGCCGACCTCCGGGATCTCACCGTGCGGGACCTTCACCCTCCCGAACACCTCGAAGCCGTGCGGAAGGATTTCGAGAGCCTCAACCAGCAAGGAACCATGCGCAACCGAACGCTGCCCTGCCGGCGCAAGGATGGCACGATCCTCTGGATGGAAATCCGGGCCAGCCTGGCGGAGATCGACGGCGAGGCGATGGTGATCGGGTTCTTTACCGACGTCACCGAGCAGCGTGCCGCGAACGAGGAGCGCGAACGGTTGTTGCAACGGGCCGAGCAATCACGCCGGGCCCTGCTGAGTGTGCTGGAGGACCAGAAACGCGGCGAACAGGAACGCATACGCCTCGCCTCGGCCATCGAGCAGGCGGCGGAAACCGTGGTCATCACCGACGCGAAAGGGTTCATCCAGTATGTCAACCCGGCCTTTACCCGGGTCAGTGGCTACACCCGCGAGGAGGCCCTCGGCCAGCATACGCGCATCCTGAAAAGCGGTCGCCAGGACGATGCCTACTACCAGCGCATGTGGAAGACGATCTCCAGCGGCCAGGCCTGGTCGGGTCGCCTCTACAACAAGAAGAAAAACGGCGAGATCTACCTCGAGGACGCCACCATCTCGCCGGTGTTCAATGCGCAGGGCGAACTGAACTGTTTCGTCGCGGTGAAACGCGACATCACCCGCGAGACCGAGGTCGAGCACCAGCTCAACCAGTCCCAGCGCATGGAGCTGATCGGCCAGCTCGCCGGCGGAGTGGCCCATGACTTCAACAACATCCTCCAGTCGATGCTCGGCTTCGCCGAACTGGCCATGACCGAGGAGGATCCGGAAACGCTGCGTTCGACCTACCTGCCGGAGATCCACCGGGCCGGCCTTTCCGCCGCCGCGCTGACCCGCCAACTGCTGGCCTTCAGCCGCCGCCAGGTGCTGGAGCGGAAGGTGCTCGACCTGAACGAACTCGTCGAGCGGATGGGCAAGATGATCCGCCGGGTGATCGGCGAGGACGTGAAGCTCACCCTCGAACTCTCGCCGCGCATCCGCCCGGTCTTTGTCGACCCCGGTCAGGCCGAACAGGTGATCCTGAACCTGGTGGTCAACGCGCGCGATGCGATGCCCGAGGGCGGGAGGCTGCAGATCGCGACCAGCGAGATCGATGTGACCGAGGAGGTGTGCGCGACCCGCTCGGATGCCCAGCCCGGGCGATTCATCCGGTTGACCGTGACCGATACCGGAACCGGCATGACCGCCGACGTGCAGCGCCACATCTTTGAACCGTTCTTCACCACCAAGGGCCTGGGCAAGGGAACCGGTCTCGGCCTGGCCACGGTCTTCGGCATCGTGAAACAGCACGGCGGCTGGATCAACGTGGACAGCGAAATCGGGCGCGGCACCAGCTTCGAGGTGTATTTCCCGATTCACCAAGCGGGCACCCAGACGGAGGAACCGGGAGCATCACCCCTGCCCCCGCGCGGCCAGCAGGAGCGCATCCTGCTGGTCGAGGACGAGGAAATGGTGCGGTCGATGATGGCCCGCCTGCTGCACCAGCACGGGTACGAGGTCCTGCTGGCCACGGATGCCGAGGAGGCGATGCGGGTGTTCCGCGAAGCCAGCCGGCCGATCGATGTGATCTGTTCGGACGTGGTGCTGCCCGGCCGGAGCGGATTCGATCTGGTGTCCGAGCTGACCAGGGAATTCGGCCACCTGCGGGTGATCATGGTGAGTGGCTACACCGACGACCGGACCCGCTGGGCGGAAATCCGCGAACAGGGCTGGCGCTACCTGCAGAAGCCGGTGAGCGCCTTCCAGTTGCTGACCACCTTGCGCGATGTGCTCGAGCAATCCTGACGGCGACCCGTCCCGAGCCCCGCGCAAACCATTGCCTACGGAACGGTCACGCCGATCCGGTACAGGCGCAATCCATTGGTGGGGATCGAACCGGACGTCGCGGCGCTGAAATCATCGGTGAAGCTGTGCTGTCCGGCCACGGCACCGTGGTAGTAGCGCCCGAACGGAACGTTCGTGTTGGCGAAGGCCTGCCACTGCCACGCGCCGGCGAGGGCCTGATCGGCGAAATAGACCTGGTACCAGCGGCCGCTCTGCGCCTGATGGACGATCACGTGGCGAGCGCCCTCGGCCATGGGGCGGGTATCCGCGACGGTGAAGTACGACGTGCCATCACCGGGCAGCGTGCCGGCGATGTACTCGTCGCGGTTGTTCAGGCCGTCGCCATCGGGGTCGAGCATCGCATCGGCGGGGTTGAGCGGGTTGAGGGAGCGCGCGACCTCCCAGCCGTCGGGGATCTGGTCGCTGTCGCTGTCGGCGTTAAAGGGATCGGTGCCGACGAGGTACTCGTTGGTGTTCGCCAGGCCATCGCCGTCGGCATCGCGCGCGGTGGCCTCGCTGAACGCGATCGCCATCGAGAAGTTCGTCGCGTTGCCGGTGTTGTTGGCCTCGTAGATCTCGATCATCGGAAGCTCGCGGTTATCCCACCCGCCCTGGAAGACCGGGCCGGCATTGAGCGCGACATTCGTGGCGCGGACGAGGTAGGCCTCGCCACCCTGGGTATTGGCCAATCCCTTGAACGAGGCGTCGCTCCTGCGGACGAGGTTGTCGCTGCCGTTGAACATGATGTCGAGCTGGTTCGGGCCGAGGCCGTTGCGGACGTACACGGTGCCGACACTGTTCGAGATCGTGTAGGTGGCGACGGCGAGGTCGCGGCCGCGAGGGAGCTGGATGCGCTTGAGGATGCGGCCGTCCCGCGAGCGGAAGGTCCAGGAATCGGACCCGGCGACCGGCGCGACCGGCGCGGCGTAATCCATGTCGATGTAGGCACCCGTGCTCTGGCCGGTGCTCCAGTGGTCCTTGAAGACCGAGGTGCGGTTGTTGCTGGCGCCTTCGTTCTCGGATTCCTCGGGCGGGTTGCTGACCGGCACGCCGATGACCATGCGGGCATCGCCGCCGTTCATGAACGGATCATAGACAAAGGCCTTGATGACCCGGGCGCCCCAGCGCTCGATGCAGAGGAACACCTTGTCGTTGCACAGGACATACTCGTGGAGCTGGTCGTCGTCGATATCGGCGGCGTACACGGTGGTTTCCGGTCCCTGCGCACCGGACTTGATCGCGGCGATCCAATCCGACGCGGCCTTCATCACGCCCATGTCGCGCACGTGGCCGTGCAGGCGCACGGCCCAGCCGGAGATCGGGTCGTAGGTGGTGTCGGCGACCGACTCGTCGCAGTTGCCCTGGGCGACACCGCGGTTGAAATCCACCTGGTAGTTGCGCGACTTGTACCGGTCAGGGTTGGCGTCCTCGTCGTGCCAGGCGGTCTCGTAGATCATCGCGCTGTACGACCATTCCGAGATCATCTTCAGGTACGGGGAATTGGTGATCTGCTGGATGGCATCCCACGAGTCACGGATCAAGGTACCGGGGGTGTTCATATCGCCGTATTTCTTGTGTGTGTAGAGATTGGTTCCGTAGATCACGGGGGCGTGCCGGTCGAAGAAGCTTTCCTCGCGGTTGGTTCCGTTCACGGTGAGCCCGTAGTACCAGTGGTCGTAGTCCTGTTCGCTGGCGCGCTTGAGCCATTCGTAGGTCTGGGACGACTTGTCATAGACATAGCCGTGGTCGATGACCCAGCTCGGATCGTTCACCGCCCAGTCGAGGACATCCTTGAGGTTCTTGATGTCGATCCACGGCTTGTTGGCAGCCCAGCGGAGGGTGCGGTGGAACTGGTCGGCGTTGTTGTTCGGCAGGGGCGAGGCGAACGAGTTGCCGGCGAGGGCCTCCCAGTCGTCGAACACGATGGTGATCTGCGACGAATCGGGGTTCAGCGCCTTCTGGAGCAGGGTATAGCGGGTGTCGAGGGCCATGCCGCCGTCGTCGTTGCCGAACTTCGACTGGTCCTCGCGGTCGTTGATCATGAAGGTATAGACGCCGTTGATCTTGTGGACCTTGTGGTGGTAGGGCTCCTCGTCGTTGCCCTGCCCGCCGGCCCAGCGTCCGCAGTTGAAGTCGTCCCAGCCGGGATTGTTCTGCTCGTTCGGGTAGAACCACCAGTGCAGGTGGGTGACCTCGTCGAGGTAGGTGGCGGTGAAGCCGCTCTGTTCGATGTCCTCGAAGGTCTTGCCGGTGAGCGGACCGGAAGCGGAGACGCGCGGGTGGTTGGTCTGGGTGCGGATGACGCGTTCGGGCACGTGCATGACCTTCATGTCCTGTTCGGTCAGGCCGAAGTAATGCTCGATGAGCTGGCTGTTCTGCTCGATGCTCTTGCGGTTCACCTCGCCCTCGAAGTAGGGCATGATGTGCTCGGCGAGCACGCCGCCGATCAGCGAGCCGGGGCCGGTGGTGACGAAGTC
Source organism: uncultured Verrucomicrobiota bacterium (assembly GCA_937872895.1). Classification (GTDB taxonomy): domain Bacteria; phylum Verrucomicrobiota; class Kiritimatiellia; order CAIVKH01; family CAIVKH01; genus CALMUP01. The sequence goes on along the minus strand of CALMUP010000038.1, from coordinate 112,204 downwards.
CTTGCAGCGCTGCATGAAGGTCGGTCCGTCGCGGCTGGGGTAACCGGGTTCGGAGGGATTCTGTTTCGCCCACAGGAACGACATCATCAGCGTTCCGCTGATATGGAGGTTGATCGGGGTGTCGAACATCTCGGCCGAATCGAGCAGGCGGATGAAGCCGGGGTGGAGGTTGACGTCGCTGCGATCGGTATAGATATGCCCCTGGGTGCCGGTCTGCGGGGCCACCGACTGGTTCGCGTGGGCGATGATCGCATACTTGGCGCGTCCGGTGGAGGCGGCGGCTGATACCGATCCGAGCAACCAACCATTCGAGGAAACCGATCCGCGCACAAGCTGGACGCCGATCGCATCGACCACATCGCTGGCCTGACCGTTGATCTCACCGCCGCCATTGTTCGTGCCGGGGCGGGTGGTAAAGGCTTGCATGCGCAGGTTCGCCGGATTGCCATCCCAGCCGCGGGCGGTCAGGAAGGATCGTTTGATCCCGAACTCGACGGCATCAAGGTCGGCATTCCAGTAGGAACCCAGGTAATCGGCCGGATGTTCGGTCCAGCCGGCCGCGAGCAACTTGCCGGAGGACGGACCGTATACCGCAACCGCCGCCTCCCAGGGCCGGTCGGTCTTGGTGTCGGAGAAGTCCGGCAGCCACTCCTCGCCACCGGCAGCGCAATCAATGGCGAGGTACAGGTCAACTTCGGCCTCCCAGTCTTTCAAGCCGAGATCAAAGAGATCCATGCGAAAGTACACGTTGGTGCCGTCGTCATGGGAATAGAAGGCGACCAGGTCACGGGCCGGGTCCTTGCTGGTATTGAACAGGTACTGGTCGTTGTTCGTGTCGAGGGCCCGCAGGTCGGTCGCCTTCCAGTCCTGAAATTCCTGGTACCAGACCGTGCCCCGCTTATCGATACCGACCGCCGGACCGGCCCCGATGGTGATCGCTCCGGCCGTTGACCCCAACATTGCGATTACTCCGCCCAGCACCCAACCCGAAATTACCCAAACCGCTCGTTCCATAGCCGTATCTCCAAAAGGAACAACATACCGGCGCGAACGGATTGTGTAAAGCGATTTACAAAAGGAGTCCCGGAGGTGTCGCCCCGGAATTCGCTCCCATCAACCCTCTACCCGGCGGCCATTTACGCGGGGTGGAATGGCCTTGGGGCGGGATGGGACGCGGTAGATATCGGAGGGAGCGGAATCTTTGGGGCTGGGTTGGGACGGCGGCGGACGAAGGGAATTTGATGGCCTGGCCGGTTTCTTGGGCGACGCGTTCATGTCAAAAAGCAGCATAACACCTCACTTTTCCCCTGTTAATCAGGAAGATAACCAAATAAGTAAAATCCGTAAAACTCTGATAAACAATCCGGATAACTACTTAGTTGCGGGGCTTCAGGTTACCCTGATTCAAGGGGAATGCTACCTGACTGGGGGTGCGGTCAGACAAGACTGGCAAATCAGAACAGGCGGGGCGGAGCGGAGGCCTCGACGAGCAGGCGTTCGCCGAACTTGCCGTACCCGACGAGGAAGGGTTGGAGTTCCCAGAGGCCGGGTTCGCGAGGCATCCAGGTCACTTCCCGGCGATCGCCGCGTTCGGTGGCGGGTACCGACAGCCACTCATCCTGATGCCCGGCCTGCGAAATGCGCACCCAGACCGAGCCATGGTTGCGCTGAGGGGCACCGAGCCAGCGCAAGGAACCGGTGTTGATGATTTCGGCCCGGATGGGACGGCCGGTGTAGCTGCGCAACGGATCGCCCGGAGCGCGGGCGGTGGCGGTGCCTCCCACGTGCACCCGGCCCCATTCGGCGTTCAGCAGGCTGAAGGCATCGATTTCGGTCCAGGAGCGGCGAAACCGCGGATCGAGCAAGGCCGAGGTGTCTGAACCCACGCCGGGCGGCAGCCAATCGGTAACGCCGGCCTGGGTTGCCGCCGCCAGCATGGGCGGTCGTTCCCGCAACAGGTCCATCCACTGCGAAGCCGCCAGCATCAACGGGCCACCCTGCCGCACCGCCGAGCGTGGCTGCATGCGCAACTGCCGTATCTGCAACCGGGCCGCGCGCAGGGCGCGTTCAACCGGACGCCACCGACCGGACGGCTCGACCAGGCCCCAGTCGTCGCGCACCGGCCCGCCCGATCCGGGCGGATACCACCAGGCAAAGGCTCCCGCGGCTTCGTGCTTGATGAATTGGTTGAGGCTCTGGGCGAACACTTCCTGCTGGCGCTGCAAGGACGAGGGATCGGCGGTGACCCCGACCGGTTGGCCATAGGCGGACCAGACGATCGGTTTGCCGGCCGCCGCCCCCCTGGCATACGCCGCGAGCAGATCGCCATCGGATTGCATCGCGCGCAAGGGATGCACCGACCAGGCATCCGGAAACAGCAGGTCGAGGTGAATGGCCCCGGTGGAGATATCGAGGACATCAAGAACATCCGGCGGGGCGTCGCCCGGCCACCCGTAGGCGGAGCGGGCGGTCAGCAGGACCTGGTAGCCCGATTCTTCCCGCCACCGGCGGATCAGGCCGACCCGGCGGGAAACATAATCGCGCAGGAAACACAGGTAGAGCGCGACGGCCCGGTCGCGGGAGGGCCCGCGTCGCAATTCGTGGTCGGGGGGACCGGCCAACCGGCCGCGTTCGCGCCACAAGGTCAAGGCCAGCTTGAGCTCCGCCTCATCCACCGAATTGAAATGCTCCTCGATCCAGTGCCGCCACGCTTCGTCCAGACGGCGGCGCTCGGCGCGGGGCGGAATGGCGAACCCGCGCGCGACTTCCAGCACCGCCACCTCCGGCCAGTGCTTGAGGCGCACCGCGTCCAGCATGACCCGGGCATCGTCAAACCGGAGGTCCAGCGGGTTCAGCGCGGGCAGGTAGATGCTGGCCATCATCGAGCGCCGCCGCAATTCATCGAGGACAAACCGCACCTGCGGGGCCTGGTCGGGATCGGTGTATTCGAAGGCGATGGCGTTGAAGCCGACCGAAGCCAGCAGGTCCAGATCCTGTTGCACCGTCGCCGGGTGGAAATTCGCCGGATGCAACCAGTGACGGCCCTGCTCCATCAACCCGACCGACAGGCGGGGCCAGTAGTTGGCCCCCATCAGGAAAACCGGTCGGCGACCCTGTGCCAACTGGCCGATATGGACGGTGACCGGTTCGATTGGTGCTTCCCCGGCCTCGCTGGCAAACACCTTGACCGATTGTTCCGCCGTGTCGAGGGTGCGCTGGTCGTTGCGATCCCGCACAACGAAACGAAGGGTGTAGTATTCGGATCCTGAAGCAGGGCCGGGAGCCAGGCCGATGTTGAGGGTCACCTGTCCGGTCAGGGCATCAATCGGCGCGGAGATGTGCCGCCGGACCTCCTGGCCCCGCTCGTTGATCCACTCCACCGCCAAACGCAACGGCACCAGATCCTGCAGGCGGCGGTCCACCAGGCGCAGGTGCACATGGTGCGGCGATTTGTCATCCATTGCGTGGTACGGCAAGCCGTACCGCTGGATATACACCGACTGGCTCATCGAGCCGAGAATGGCGTTGATGGGCGCGATCAGGGCGCGTCCTTCCTCACGCACCAGATCAAATCCCACCCATCCGGCGACCGCATGCCGCCCCAGTGCTTGTGGACTTAGCCACACCGCACCGGGCCAGGCCGAGGCCTGGCCATCATCCCGCAGCACCTCGACCAGCGGGATCCACCGTGTATCCCCCGCCCGCTCACCACCCGATCCGGTGGGGCCGGGCATCATGCTGCGTACCGTGCGGCCAGGCCAGTTCACCGGTCCGTCATGACCCCGCACACGATAGGCTTGTCCGGTGGCGGAAAAGGCCGGCGCGGCAAAGCCCGCGGCGGCGCGCACCTCCTCGGAGGTGGCTTTTTCCAGGGGATGATGGGCGCCCAGCACGAGCAAACGCCCGCCCTGGAACAGGAAATCGCCGAGCGACTCGATGAGGGTTGCCGAGTCGGTCAGCCCGCCGGTGACCAACAGAATCCGGTCATCCGCGAGTGCGGACGTGGTGGCCTCATGGATGCGTTCCACCGTAAACCGGGGTGCGCCGGGAAGATGCCGGTTCAACCAGCGAGTCCACCCCGAGGCGTCGCGCTCCTCCTCCGCGGCCCCGAGCACGATGCACCGATCCATCATCGCGGCGGATACCAGGGGATCCTCAGCCCGGCGGCAGGATGGACAGACGGCGACCAGAGCACCCATCACCAGCAGCAACCCGACCAACCGGACAGCAAAAATCCGCGTCATGTCGCCATGCTACGCCGTCCGCCGGAGGAGGTGAAGCGGAAATCCGTTACGGCAAATCCCAGGCGGCGCAAGGCCATTGCCGCCGCATCATCACACCGGGCGGCATCGACCTGGAAATGCGGAAATTCGCGCCGCTCCGGATAGGCATGGCGCAAGGCCTGGAAATGGGTCCGCATGGGTACCCCCACCGGCAACGCCCGCAACCGCTCGTCATCGCGCATGGGGTGGTAGGCACCAAGCAGGGCATGCTGGACCAGGACATCCCCGACCACCCCGGCCGGAAGCTCGATGGACGTCGGATGGGCGGCCGAGGGTGGATGCCAGACCGGATCAACCCCCCGCAACCGGCACGCCGCACGGTACACCAGCTCCGTCCCCTTGAGCCGGCCGTCGAGGGAATAGCCGGCGATGTGGGGCGAGGCCAGATCGGCCAGCTGCAGGGTCGTGAGGTCGATGTCCGGCTCATGATCAAACACATCCAGGATGACGGCGGCAAACGCACCGCGGGCGGCGGCGAGGCGCAATGCGGACTCGACGACCACTTCGCCCCGGCTGGCATTGATGAAGACGGCTCCCGGCTTCATCGAGGCCAAGAACACCGCGTCGGCCATCCCGCGCGTCGGGTGCGGTCCGTGATCGGTAAGCGGCACATGCAGCGAAACCAGGTCCGCCTCGGCGAGCACTTCGGCCAGCGGCCGGTATGCCGGATTTCCCGTCCGGTCGCGCAACGGCGGATCGTTGAGCAAGACCCGCAGCCCGAGCGACGGCGCAAGTTCGGCCAACCGTGAACCGACATGACCCGCGCCGATGATGGCAAGCGTCTTGCCGCGCCAGACCATCCCGCGGGCAAGTCCGAGATGGGCGAGCGCACACAGCACGTATTCGGCCACGCTGTTGGCGTTGCTGCCCGCCGCCTCGCTCCAGGCAATGCCCCGCCGCTCAAGCGCCGCGATGTCCACATGGTCCGTTCCCGCCGTCGCCGTCCCGTAGAACCGCAACGAGGAATCCGCCAGCAGGGCCTCGGTCACCTTGACCTTCGACCGTGTGACCAGCGCCTGCGCGCCGCGAAGAACGGAGGCGTTGATCTCCGCCTCCGGCACCATCACCACCCTGCCCAGCCGTGCAAAGGCCTCCTCGCCGCCCGCCACGCTGGTCGCACAAACCGTTGTCCAGGTACCCGTCTCAGGCATCGCCCGCTCCTTTTCTCCGGATGACAAACCGCCGGCGCGGTGGCACGGGAATGCCGAGGTTCGGCGGCAAGTCGATGCGCATGGTCGTCCCCTTCGGATCCGGCGGTGGCGGAGGTCGCGGCGGCAACGGCTTTTCCGGCTCCGACGCCGACGGCACCTTGATGATGGCCTGGCAGGTCGGACACTCGACAAACAAACCGACCATGCTTGGCGGAGCTTCAAGCCACTGGCCACACGCGGTACACTGGAAGGAAACGTCGTTCGGCATGGTCGCAGTATGACGAATCACCCCGCCGAGGCAAGCGCCGCCACACCGGGAAAATCCCTTGGCCTCCCGCGCCGCGTTCGGGCATACTCGCCGCATGGAACAACCCGTGGTGCATCGCCGGACCAGCCTGCGCAAATACCGCAAACGCCTGGTCACCCTGCTCGTCGTCTGCAGCGTGCTGTGCCTGGCCATCGGCCTGATGATCGCCTTCGCGGCCATGCTGCGCATGGAACACGAACGCGGACCGTTCCTGCGCCTCGGCATGTATTTCCTCGGTGGTGGTGGCGCCTTGCTCGGCCTGTACGGCGTGTTGTTCGCGGTGCCGGACTTCCTGTCCGATCGCCGCTCCGGAACGTCCTCCCGACGCCGCGCCGTCGCCCGCGCCTACCAGCGACCCGCAAAAGCCAGTCCGCCCCCCGGTCCTCGTCGCGGGGAGTCCGGCGGCATCCTCGTCGTCGTGCTGGTCCTGCTCGGGCTGGTCGCCGCGGCAGCCACCCATGCCATCGTCACCTCCCGCGCCGACCTGCGCCTCGCCCGGGCCCGCGCCGACCAGGGCCTGCTCCGCCTCGCCGCCCTCGACAGCGCCCGCGCCGCGCTGCAGCAACTGGCCGATGATCCGGACCTCGAACTCGATCACCTGAACGAACCGTGGGCGACCGCCCGCGAATCCACCGATCCCGCCGGCATCACCCGCCTCGTCCGCATCACCGATGCCCAACGCGCCTTCGACCTGAACAACCTGGCCGTCGATCCCACCGGCGATGCGATGTCCCCGCGCGACGTCCTGACCTCGGTGATGATGCAAGGCGGCCAGATGCGCCCCGGCACCGCCATCGAGGCGTTGCGCGACTGGCTCGACGCCGACGACAGCGGCCCGTGGGAATCGCGCCACTACCTGGAACAGGACCCGCCCGCCCGCATCGCCAACCGCCTCCTCTACGGCTGGAGCGAGCTGTACCAAGTCCATGCCTGGACCCCCGACCTGCTCGCGCCATCCCCCTACCGCCGCCCCGGCGCACCGTTTGAACACAACCTCGGCGAGGCACTGACCCTGATCCCGGCCCCCCGCACCCGCGTGATCCCGGTGAACCTGAACACCGCCACCCCCTCGACCCTGCACGGCCTGTTCGGCTTCGGCCGCGAAGGCCTGGTCGAGCGCATCCTCGCCCGCCGCGCCGACACCCCCTACCGCACCACCGCCTTCCTCGCGGAACTGCTCGGCCCCCCGTCCTATGCCGCCCTTGCACCCTACCTCGACGTGCGCAGTGAATTTTTCCTCGTCCAATCCAGCGCGTTCCGCGACGGCCGCATGGCCCGCCTCGACCTCGTCGCCCGGCGCACCCGCGATGGCCGGGTCAGCGCCGTGCAGGCAATCTTCTGATCCATGAGCGGCACCCCCACCATCGCCTACGGCCTCGACCTCGATGGCGGCCACGCCACCATCGTCCGCGCCCGCCGCCGCGGCCGCTCGATCCACCTCGAAACCCTGGCCTCGCACCAACCGCTCCCGGCCCTGGCCGACACCCTGCGCAGCCTCGCCGCCGAACAGGCCCGCGACAAGGCCGCCATCGCCCTCGCCGCACCCGCCCAGGACAGCGTGTTGCGCACCCTGAACGCCCCGTTCGCCTCCCTCGCCAAGGCGCGCGCGGTGTTGCCCTCGCTGCTGGACGTGCAACTCCCGTTCCCGCTGGAACAGTGCGCCTGCCACTTCATTCTCGCCCCGCAACCGCGCGGCGAACCGGTCCGCGCCACCGCCGTGGCCATGCCGAATGACCGCGTGGCCGCCCTGCTCGCCACCCTGCAATCCGCCGGTCTGGATCCCGACCTGATCGACCACGAAGCCGTGGCGCTGTGGCGTCAAGCCGCACCGCCCCCCGGCGAATCCACCGTCGTCCTCTACCTCGGCGAGGAACGCACCGTGGCGGTGAGCGGCCGCAGTGAACCCGCCGCCGTGTTCAGCGCCCGCACCGGGTGGCGCACCGGCGACCACGCCTCCACCGAACGCCTGCTCGCCCGGCTCCGCCCGTTCCTAGCCGGCCTACGCGCCGGCTCCGAAGCCCCCGACCCGCACTTCATCCTCGCCGGCCCGCTCGCCCGTACCGCCACCGCTTCCGTGGCCGAACGCCTCGACCTCCCGGCCGACCACATCCGCCTCGCCGAACACGCCGAGTCGATGCTCGCCCGCTCGCTGGCCCGCGCCGCCCTCGCCCCCGACGCCTGGTCGGTGAACCTCCGCACCGGCGACCACGAACACCCGAACCTCCCGCGCCGCCGCACCGCGCACCGCGCCCGCCGCCACACCCGCGTCCGCCTGGCCGCGCTGCTCGCCATCGCCGCCGGCCTCGGCCTGCCGGCCCTCGTCGAACAACGCCACACCCGCGCCCAGGCCGCCGTGCAGGAACAGGCGTTCAAGCTGACCGACGGCATCCGCGCCCCGCGCGGCCAGGAACTGTTCGTCGTGGATCAGGTCATCGCCGAGGCCCGCTCCCGCTACGCCCCGTTCAACGCCTGGCTCGAGCCGACCGCCTACCCGCTGTTCGCCGCACTGCTGACCGATGCCGCCGCGCGCGACCAACGCCTCGAAACCCTGTCCGTGCGCGCCGCCTCCGCCCTGATCCGCGGCTCCGGCACCGACTGGTCCGACCCCGAACGCCTGGCCCGCCCGCTCGCCGCCGCCGGCTGGCCGGTGGAGATCGAACGCGCCGAGGCCGGCCTCGATGAACGCGTCCACTACACGGTGAGGGCCGGACGATGAACCGCGACCGCCTCCGCACCGCAATCACCGCCGCGTTTGTCCTCGCCGGTTTCGCCGCCGCCTGGCATGGCGCGGAACGCCTGCGTTTCCTCGACCGCCAACTCGCCGCCCGCGCCCTCGAACGCGCCGCCCTCACCGAGCGCGCCCGCTCCCTCGCCGACCTCCGCCGCGCCCACGACACCTTCGCCGCCACCGCCCGCCCCGAAGACCGACTTGCCGAACTCGTACGCCGCCACCTCGACGGCGCCCCGCACGACCTCGCCCTGCGCGAACGCCGCGATGAAGGCGGCGAATGGTTCACCGCCCGCTACGACCTCCGCATCGAACGCATCAACGGTCCCGCCGCCGCCCGTTTCCTCGCCGCCTGCGAAAACGCGCGGCCGCCGGTGCGCCTCATCGACATCCAGGTCTCCACCGCCCCCGCCGCCCCCGGCCAGCTCACCCTGCAACTCGCGCTTGCCGAACTGGCCCCGAAGGACGCATCATCCGCCCGATGAACCCGCTGGCCGTCATACGCGAACGCCGCGAACTGCTCGCCAACCTCGTCAAGCGCGAGCTGAAAATCCGGTACCGCGGCTCGGTGCTCGGCTTCCTCTGGACCCTGCTCATCCCGCTGTTCATGGCCATCATCTACGTCGGCTTCCTGCGCCTGATGGCCGGGCGCGGCGTGCCCCTCGCCGAGATCATCATCGGCGTCTTCGCCTGGCAGTTCACCGTCCAGTGTGTGAACAGCGGCCTGCACAGCATCACCGGCAACACCAACCTCGTGAAGAAGGTGTACCTCCCGCGCTTCATCCTCCCGCTCTCCGCCACCCTCGCCAACACCATCAACTACCTGCTGAGCCTGGTCGTGCAGTTCGCCATCCTGCTGGTCCTGCTCGCCCTCGCCGGCCAGACCCTCAGCCCGTGGACCCTCGCCCTGCCCGCCGTGCTCGCGCTGCAATTCGTGTTCAACCTCGCCCTCGCCCTGCTGATGGCCTCGAGCAACGTGTACCTGCGCGACACCGAACACCTGGTCGGCGTCGGCCTCAGCGCCTGGTTCTTCGTGAGCCCGGTGATGTACAACCTGTCGTTCGTCGAACGCCTCGCCGGCGACCACCCATGGTTGCTGCACGCCTACCTGCTGAACCCGATTGCCGTGATCACCACCGGCTACCGCGCCGCGCTGCTGCCCGACGCCACCTTCCCGTGGTCGCCCGCCGTGCTCGTCGCCATCGCCGGCTGTTTCGCCCTGCTCGTCGTCGCCTACCGGAACTTCCAACGCCTGCAACGGGACTTCGCCGACCTGCTATGAGCTCCCCCGCGATCATCGCCGACCACCTCGGCAAGGCCTACCGCAAACGCACCATCGGCGCCCCGACGCTGATGGGCCGCCTGGCCGGCCGCCGCCCGCCCGCACCGGAACCGTTCTGGGCGCTGCGCGATGTGTCGTTCACCATCCCGCGCGGCTGCACCGTCGGCGTGGTCGGCCCCAACGGCTCGGGCAAAAGCTCCCTGCTCGGCCTCGCCGCCGGCACGATCTACCCGACCGAAGGCTCGATCACCTGCCACGGCCGCATCTCGTCGCTGCTCGAACTCGGCGCCGGCTTCCACCCCGACCTCTCCGGCCGCGAGAACGTGTTCCTCAACGCCTCGGTCATCGGCATCCCGCGCGAGGACATCGCCCGCCGCATGGACCACATCATCGACTTCGCGAACCTCGCCGACTTCATCGACATGCCGGTGAAACACTACTCGAGCGGCATGTACGTGCGCCTCGGGTTCGCCGTCGCCGTGGAGATGAACCCCGACGTGCTGCTGATCGACGAGGTGCTCGCGGTCGGCGACATGGCCTTCCAGATGAAATGCTTCGACCGCGTGAAGGATTTCCAGAAGCGCGGCAAGACCATCCTGCTCGTCACCCACGACCTCGTCGCGGTGGAGAATTTCTGCGACGAGGTGAAGTTGATCCACCAGAGCCGCCTCGTCGCCGAAGGCAATCCGTCCGATGTCGTCCTCACCTACCTGAAGTCCTACATGACCCGCATCGGCCACCTCAACGTCGAGGAACACGGCACCCGCGAGGTCGAATTCCTCGACGTCACCCTGCGCGACAAGCACGGCAAACCCGCGACCACGATGGAGTCCGGCGCGCCGATGTCCGTGGAGATCCGCTACCGCGCCCACCGCCGCATCGAGCAACCGGTCTTCGGCTATTCGGTGAAGACCGGCACCGGCATGTTCCTCTTCGGCACCAACACGCAGATCCTCCAATACCCGATCGACGCGATCGAGGGCGAAGGCACGGTCACCCTGACCATCGACCCGCTGACCCTGATGGAAGGCAAGTATTTCCTTTCCCTCGCCATCCACTCGTGGGACCACGCGACCCAGTACCACCGCCGCGAGGACTGGTACCCCTTCGCGGTGAAGAACGCCGAGGCCGGCGCGCTCGGCGTGTTCCAACTCCCCACCCGCTGGGAACACCACGCAGGTCGCTGATCCGCAACGCGGAGGTTGCCCCTCCCGTGATGGCACAGACGGTTTCGCCGCGCAGGAGGCTCGAGCTCCCGCGAGACCGATTCAGCGACAAAACGTTCGGATGACGACAAGCCTGCAGCGAACGACCCATTCCCGTTTTCGGACCAAACCCGGACACCTGCATGGATGACCGCGGACGTGTCCGGGCGTAGCCATGCGATGCCCGATGGTGACGATCGCTCAGATGGACATGGCGTCATGAAGGTCCTGCGCTTCAGGGTTGGGCCAAAAAACCGGGGGCCTCCCATCCATGCCTGCTTCGGAATGGACAGGAGACCCCCGCAGATCCTCATTGCGTTGTCGCGGAACGCGGCCCGTTACGGGACGAACTTGACCTCGTAATCGCGGGTGACTTCGTTGAACTTGATCTTGTAGGTGCCGTTGAACGGACCGTTCACGGTGATGTTGCCGCCGGTCTGTTCGGCATAGCCAAACACATCGATGGTGAAGTCGGACTGGTTGGTCTCGCCCCAGTTGGTGCCCCAGCCGCCGTTCGCGGCGAACTTGAGCTGGATGTTGCCCGACTGGTTCAGCGTCACCGTGGTCTCCCAGATGTAGTGGGTGACCAGGCGCATGTTGTTCGCGGCGGGGTTCCAGCCGTTGAACGTGCCGGCGGCGGTCATCGCGCTGTAGTTCGAGTTGAACGACTCGCCGACGTTCGGGTTGGTGCCGTTCAGGTACTCCTGCAGGTTGGTGAACCCGTCACCGTCCGGATCCAGCGAGGCATCGGCCGCACTGTTCGGATTCAGGCCGTACTGGAGTTCCCACGCGTCGGGCATGCCGTCGCCGTCGGTGTCCGCCGGCGGCGGCGTGGTGACGGTGTAGGCGCGGGTCTGCTCGTTGAAGGTGAAGGTGTAGGTCCCGTTCAGCGTGCCGTTGATCTCGATGTTCGCGCCGGACAACTCGGCGATGCCGCCCTGCAGCGGGATGTCCCTGTCGGACTGGTTGTTCTCGCCCCAGTTGACCGACCACGCGCCGTTGGCCACGAACTTGAAGCGCGGCGCGCTGGCGTTGGTCAGGGTGACGGTGAAGCGCCACACGTAGTTGCTGACCAGGGCCATGTTGTTCGCGGCGGGATTCCAGCCGTTGAACGTGCCGGCCACGGTCATCGTGGTGTAGTTCGACGCGAAGGCGTCGGGCACGTTCGGGTTCGAGCCGAGCTGGTATTCCTGCAGGTTGGTGCGGCCGTCGCCGTCGGGATCGAGGGCGGCGTCGCCGGGATTCAGCGGGTTCAGGCCATACTGGAGCTCCCAGGCGTTGGGCATGCCGTCGCCGTCCTCGTCGGAATCGCAGGCGTCACCGATGCCGTCGCCGTCACGATCGGCCTGGTTGCCATTCATCGTGTTCGGGCAGTTGTCGAAGTCGTTCGCGACACCATCGCCGTCGCGGTCGGAATCACACGCGTCGCCGACACCGTCGTTGTCGAGATCGGACTGGGTCGGATTCGCCACGGTCGGGCAGTTGTCCGCACCGTTGGTCACGCCATCGCCATCGACATCCGGATCACAGACGTCGCCAATGCCGTCGCCGTCGGTGTCGAGCTGGTTCGCGTTCGGCGTGTTCGGGCAGTTGTCCACGATATCGGCGATGCCATCGCCGTCGGTGTCGGTATCGGCAAGCTTCACCACCGTGTAGGCGCGGGTCTGCTCGTTGAAGGTGAACCGGAAGGTGCCGGTCAGGGTGCCGTTGGCGAGGATGTTCGCGCCGGACGCCTCGGCGATGCCGCCCTGCAGCGGGATGTCGAGGTCGGACTGGTTGTTCTCACCCCAGTTCGGCGACCAGGTTCCATTGGCGGTGAACTTGAACTTCACGTTGGTCGCACCGGTCAGGACCTGGTCGCGCTGCCAGGTGTAGTCATTGACCAGGACCATGTTGTTCAGGCTGGCCACCCAGTTGTTGAACGTGCCGGCAAGGGTCATCGAGGTGTAGTTCGAGACGAACGCGTTGGGCACGGTCGGGTCGGTGCCGTTCTGGTACTCGCTCAGGTTCGAGCGCCCATCACCGTCGAGGTCGAGGGCGGCGTCACCGGCGAAGAACGGATTCAGACCGTACTGGATTTCCCAGGTGTCGGGCATGCCGTCGTTGTCATCGTCGGTGTCGCACAGGTCGCCCTGGGCGTCGCCGTCGAAGTTCGCCTGGTCGGGATTCGGCGTGTTCGGGCAGTTGTCGAGGTGGTTGGCGATGCCGTCGTTGTCGGAATCGTTGTCGCACACGTCACCGATGCCATCGTTGTCGGCGTCGGCCTGGTTCGCATTGGCCACGGTCGGGCAGTTGTCGCAGGCATTGCCCACGCCGTCGCCATCGGTATCGGCCTGGTTGGCGTTCGGGGTGGTCGGGCAGTTGTCGTTCGCATCAAAGATGCCGTCGCCATCGGTATCAATGGTATTGATGAAGCTGATCACCACATCCTTCGCCGCGGCGTTGTCGGGCACCTTCACGATGACCGTGCGCTTGGCTGCGTCGTAGCTGTAGCAGGTCGGGGCGGCGTGGGTGGCATCGACCGGTAGGGCCGTGCCGTTCACGGTCACCGACACCGGGGCGTTGAGGTCGCGGACCTTCAGGAAGAAGTTGCGCGTGCCGGGGTTGTAGGTGCCCTGGCGCGCGGCGATCTTCACGCCGAACGCGGTGCCCTGGTTGGTCGCCGAGAAGGTGGTCTGGGCGAAGGCGCCGGCGAGGAAGTTGAAGGTCTCGCCATCGTCCTCGTGCAGGGTGAAGCTCGACCCGAAACCGGCGGGGGTCGGCCAGATGTTGATGTCGAGGAAGTCCGGCTGGAACTGGTAGACGTGGGTCATCGACGGACCGGTCGGCACGATCGCGCCGGCGCGGGCGTAGAGCGGCAGCGTGCCCAGCGGGGCGGCCTGGTTGGCCCAGGTGCCGCCGGCGTGTTTCGTGCCGGTGTAGTAGTTATACCAGTCGGAACCGGCGGGCAGGTAGGTCCAGCGGTCGCTCTTGCCCGGTTCGTACACCGGCGAGACGAGGATCCAGTCGCCGAACATGAAATCGTTGTCGTTGCGGTAGTGCGTTTCCGGATCGTTCTGGAAATGCAACACCGGCGGGGTGTTCATCGGGATGCCGTCCACGGTCGAGCGGTGGGCCAGCGTGTACATGTAGGGCATGAAGCGGTAGCGGTTCTTGATCACGTTGCGCATCAGGCCTTCGTGGAAGGCACCGTAGCGCCAGGGTTCGCGTTCGTCGTTGCCCTTGATCGAGTGGCTGCGGAAGAACGGGGTCAGCGAGGCCCATTCGTGCCAGCGGGTGATCAGTTCGGCCGAGGGATTGCCGACGAAGCCGCCGACGTCGTGGCCGAAGTTCGCCTGGCCGGACATCATGACACTGACGCCGAGGCCGATGTTGTGGCGGCAGTGGTCCCACGAGGCGACGTTGTCACCGCTCCAGCCGAGGGCGTAGCGCTGGATGCCGGGGTAGCCGGCGCGGCTCAGCACGAACGGGCGTTTGCCGGGATACTTCTCGAGCAGCGCCTCGTAGGTCAGCGAGGTCTCGCGGATGTTGTAGACGTTCTTCTCGTTCAGGTGGAAGCGGCGGCTGTCCCACTGGTTCGGGTACTTGCCGTCGAGGTAATACTGGCCGTTGCGCGGAATCGCCTCGTTGTCGGCGGGCTCGTTCAGGTCGTTCCAGATGCCGGCCAGCGGATAGGCATTCAGGAAGCCGAGCAGCTTGCCTTTCCACCAGTTGCGGGCGGGGGTGCTGCTGAAGTCCAGCCACGACACGTTGCCGAAGTAGATCGGGGTGATCATCTGGACGAGGTTGTAGTCCTTGATGAAGTGGAACAGGCCGGCGGCCTGGCTCCACTTGCCGTCGCCGGTGGAGAGCCAGGGCTCGATCAGCGGGATCAGCTTCACGCCGCGCTGGCCGGTGTAGTTGATCATGCCGGGCACGTTCGGGAAGTTGCTGTTGAAGGTCAATTGGTGGAGGGTGCCGTCCTGGTAGTAATCGTTGCGGTCGATATCCATGTAGTCGAGGTCGAGGTAGATGGCATCGAGCGGGATGTCGCGGTTGCGGAACTCCTGGGCCAGCCACTCCACCCATCCCTGGGAGTTGAAGGACCAGCGCGAGAGATGGTAGCCGAACGCCCACTTGGGCAGCATGGTCGGGCGGCCGGTCACTTCCGTGTAGCGGTCGACGACCTTGCGCATCTGGTGGTTCGCGCCACCGCCGAAGAAGAAATAGTCGACCTGGCCGTCGGCGGCCTCGAACGAATAGCGGTCACCCCACTGGGTGCCGAGGCGGAAGATCGGGCGGGCCGGGTTGTTGAAGAAGATGCCGTAGGTGGTCGACGGACGGCCGGGCTTCGCACCCTGCACGCCGTACATGATCGGCATGGTCATGTACATCGGGGTCCAGAATTCCTGCCAGCTGAAGGTGTCGGCATTCCACATCTGGATGTCGCGGCCGCGGCGGTTCATCGGGCCGGGGTACTCGCCAAGGCCGAAGTAGGCCTCGCCGGCGGGCATCTCGCGGATGTTCTTCAGCTTGAACTGGACCGGGAAGGCATGGGTGTAGCGGACGTTGTCGTAGGAAGGATCGCTGATCGGATCGTAGAGCGTCTCGTACTCGATGCGGTAGTCGCGCGAGAGGTAGAAGCCCTGCTTCGACTTGAAGTGCACGAGCACGTTCGGGCTCTTGACGACCTCGATGTCCAGCTCGGGCGTCGCGATCACATAGGTCGCGCCGAGGTCGGAAAAGGTCGCGGCGAAACCGGGGAACTGGTCAAACGGCTTGGCGATGGCCACATCCTCTTTCGCCCAGATCCCGTCCCAGTGGAAACGGACCCGCACCACGTCCGGCGCATACGGAGCCACCTCAAGGGCGCCCCCCGTGCTCAACGTGAAAGTCACCTTCTTGTTGCCGTTCACCGGATCGGTGGTCACCGTCGCCGCGGTCACCGAGCCCGCCGCCTGAATGGCCGCGTGCGCCCACTGACCCGTCAACAGGGCCAGACCAACCAGCCCGATCATCCATTTGTTTCGCATCGTTTTCATGTCGTATCTCCACATTCCTGTCGATCACACCCACCCGGAAAAACCACGTTCCGGACACCCGCCAGAACACCTGTTTCTCCGTATGGAGGGATAGACGATACGGAAACACGCTTCACTGTAAAGCGTTTTAATGATTTTCGCCCTTGCGAGGGACACAAACGGATGATCTGCACTGCTTTTTATGAAAACATTATGTCGCATAAATATTTGAGCTACATATAGATACAATGCATTGTGAGCGTGTTATCAGAAAATGGTAAAGCGTATGAATTTTTTGCGAGGTACAACGTTTCGATTTGCGCGGGCGCTGATTTTATCGAAACGCTCTACTTTTTTGTGTCCCGGAAACGAATTGGGTTGGCCGGTCGGGTGTGCACTGCGTAGGATGCGCGCATGCATGCATCGAAACAATGGGTGATGGGCGGTCTGGCGGCGGTGGTGGGCGTGGTGGTCGCGATGGTGGTGGCTCGGTGGCGAGGCGGCGAGGCCGCACCCGGCGCGGGCGTTCCCGATGCGTCTTCGACAGCGGTGGCGACGACCCAGCCAGCGACCCCGGCCGGCAACGGCGGGGCTTCGCCAGCAATCGATGCGGTCACGGCGGCCCCGGTGCTTGCGGATGAAATCAGCGAGGCGGAGATGACGCCCTTCCTGCGTTCGGAGATCGCGGCGAAATGGCAGGAGGAACTGGGTTACACGATGGCCCAGATGCTGGAGGCGCAACAGAAGATCCGCGCCCAGCGTTATCCGGAGGAGACGGTGAACGATCCCGGCACGATCATGCGCCACCTGCCGCCGCGCCACCAGGGCCAGGTTTCAATCCGGTCGGTGCGCGTGGACGAAGTGGTGCAGGCCGGGCAGCCGGTGCGGTTCTCGATCGAAGGCACCGCCCCCTCGCCCAGCTTCACCTTCACCCGCTTCGACATCAACGTGCAGCCGCCGGTGGTGCGGATCCGGGCGCGCGGGCATGCCGAGGGGGAGACCGATGCCGGGCCAGGCGGAACAGTGCGGCTGGACGGAACGATCGACCCCTTGCCGCCGGGCGACTACCGGATCGAGATCGCCGAGCTGGGCCCGATGGGAATTTTCCCGTTCCGCGTGGACGAATAGCGCGACGCCGCGTCAGTGCGCGGAGAACTTGTACTCGTCGATCAGGCGTTTTTCGCCCTCGGTGGAACCGGTGATGCGGGCCACCACCTCGACATAGGCATTGATCGTGTTGGTCTTGAGCTTGTGGCGCAGCAGGTCATCGACCTGGAACACCCCGGCCGAATTGCCCATGTTGACCGTGATGCGCACCGGCAGTTTTTCACCCTTCTCAATCTTCACGCTGTCGATCGCGCGGGCCGACACCGAGTGGATATTGACCTGCCCCTGCTGGAACGGGATGCGCGAGCGGCCTTCGGACATGTCGGTCGCATCGGCGAGCTTGACCGCGCCGGCCTCGATGGTGAGGCAACGCTCGTCCGAATCGTGGGCGATGATCGCGTGCAGGACTTCGGCCACCATGATGGTGAGTTGCGGTTCCTGGTAGATATGCCCAAGCAACTGGCGGGCCTTCGGATAGGCCAGCCACAGGCTGTAGCGCTCGTGCTGGTCGCGGTGCACGCTGATGCCCAGGTCGTGCATGGCCGCCGCCGTCACCACCACCAGCTCGCCGTCCTCGGCGGTGAGGCCGTAGTTTTTGACCACGCTGGGAACGACGCCGCCCTCGACCAGCAACCGGTAGATGCGCAGCGCCGAATTCGCGACGATGCGGATATGGATCTCGCCGTGATCGCTGATGCCGCAACGGTCCACGGCATTCATGTTCGCGCATTTCCACAACTGGTTCAGCTCGGCATCGGCTTGAATCAGATCGACGAGTTGCTTTAGTTTGACGTTGTCCTTGACCGGTATATTGAAGCTCATACGGGAAGGATGAAACGCCCGGACGGCCTTGTAAACGCTAATGTTGTAAAATCCCGCACCACCATGATCACCGAGTTCGAATTCCCCTGCCCGGTCTGCGGCCAGATGAACATCCTGCCGGTCGATGCCTCGGGCGGTCGCCGCCAGACCTTCACCACCGATTGCGAGGTGTGCTGCCGGCCAATCCGCATCACGCAGTTCCTTGACGATGATGGAACTCCGGTGATAGATGCAGAAGCTGAATCCATGGAATAACCGCACCCCGCCGATGAACCTTCGCCCCGCCAACCATCCGGTCCTCCGCCTGCTCCTGCTGGCGGGTTGCCTGGTCGCAGCCGGCCTGGCCCTGGCCCAGACGACGTACACGGTGAAACCGGGCGACACCCTCGACGGCATCGGCAAGCAGTTCGGCGTCGCCCCGGCGGCGATCGCCCAGCTCAACGACCTCGACAACCCGAACCGCATTGCACCCGGCATGACCCTGAAGGTCCCGCCGAATCCGAACGCACCGATCACCTACACGGTGAAACCGGGTGACACCCTCGGTTCGATCGCCGTCGCCCATAATACTACGGCGGCCGCCCTGGGGTTGCACAACAAGATCGATGACCCCAAAACCCTGCGTGCCGGGCAGGTGCTGCAGATTCCGCGCGAATCCCCCTCGGCCCGGGAAGCTGCGGAGGAAGCCAATCCACTGCCCGCCAGCATGAAGCGGCTCCTCGACGCCATGCCCGTCACCAAGGGAAAATGGAAATTCATCGTCATCCACCACAGCGCCTCGAAAAACGGCTCCCTGCAGGGTATGGACATGTACCACCGCCAGAAGCGCAAGATGGAGAACGGCCTCGCCTACCATTTCGTCATCGGCAACGGCAACGGCATGCCGGACGGCAAGATCGAGGTCGGCAACCGCTGGAAACGCCAGATCAAGGGAGGACACCTCGCCAGCGACGACCTGAACGAGGTGAGCATCGGCATCTGCCTCGTCGGCAACTTCGAGGTGGATCGCCCGACCGCCGCCCAGATGAAAAACCTCTACGCCCTGGTCTCCTACCTGAGCCGCCGCTGCAACATCCCCAAAAGCGCCGTCCGCACCCACAAACAGATCAACACCAAGCCGACCGCCTGCCCGGGGAAACGCTTTCCCACCGAAACCATGCTCAACAACCTGTAGGCCCGACCGAGCCGGGGTCGGCAGTTCCACCGTTGGAGACCGGATGGGGCGCAACGGATCCGGCCCGAATTCCGCACTTGCGCCCCGTCGTCCGGTTGGCGTACCATGCCACCTCGCAACGTTCCCCCCCGTGCTCGGGTGGTGAAATGGCAGACACGCTAGCTTGAGGGGCTAGTGGCCGCAAGGCTGTGCAGGTTCAAGTCCTGTCCCGAGCACCAATTCCTTTTTGGCCGGATCAGGCCTCTCATTCGCAAAACGTCGCTTCTGAGGCACGCGGTCCCGCCGTCCGCCTCCACCCACCCGCCAACAACCGGCTCAACCGCCGCTTCCGCTTGACCCGAGATCCGGGTGAGCGTTACTGCCTCCATGATCGATCCCCCTGACGACCCGGAGGCCTTCGCCCGGGAAATTGCCGACCTGAACGGAACCTCGCTCGACCTGGCGTTCACGCATGCCTCCCTCATCGGCGACATGCCGGAATGGGACGCGGCGGGACTGCATGTCGTCCGGGATCACGATCGCTCGGTCATCGCCATGATCCGTCCAGAGGCCCCTTTGGCCGGATGGACCGGTTATGGGTCGAGCGCGAAGCTTGGTTGCATGTTCCGTCTTCTCCTTGGCGTTGAGAACGAGGTGTGTGGCGCACGGAGAGGTGGCGGAGTGGCATTGTTGGGTATCGTTCTTTGCTCTGTTCCCGGGGAGGTGCCGTGGTAGGGTCGGGGATGCAGGAGCTGCGCCATGTCTATGTCCAACCCTACCGACCTTTACCTCGCCATTGATCTCGGGGGCACGAAGACCGCGGTGTGCGTGGGGGATGCCACCGGCCGCCTGGTGCATGGCGAGCGCATGCCGACCGAGGCGTCCGCCCCGCCTTCGCTCTGGCGCGATCGGCTGGCCGGGTTGATCGATGCGGTGCTGGTCAAGGCCGGAGTCCCGCTGCGCGACATCGTTTCCGTGGGGTTGGCGGTGCCCGGCCCTATGAACGTGGCCGCCGGCCTGGTGCTGACCCCGCCGAACATGCCGGCCTGGCGGAATGTGCCGGTGCGTGCGTGGGTGGAGACGCTGACCGGCAAGCCCGTGCACATCAACAACGACGCGAACGCGGCCGGCCTCGCCGAGTACCGGTTCGGTGCCTTCCGCGGCACCCCGGACCTGATCTACCTGACCATGAGCACCGGCATCGGCGGCGGGGTGATCTCGGGCGGACGCCTGGTGCAGGGCGCGCGGGACCTCGGCGGCGAGATCGGCCACATGGTGCTCGACCCGCAGGGCTTGCCCTGCCCGTGCGGCCAACGCGGCTGCCTGGAAATGTACTGCGGCGGACGCAACGTGATCCTGCAGGTGCAGGCGGAGCTCGCGGCGGGCTCGACCTCGTCCGTGCTCGATGAATCGAACGGCGATCCGAAAGGCCTGACCCTCTCGGCCATCGCCCGGGCGGCGGCGCGGCAGGATGCGTTGGCCCTGCGTTACTGGGACACCTTCCTCGAACGGCTCGCCCAGGGTATCGGCACCTTGTGCATGTGCTTCAATCCGTCGGCGATCGTGCTCGGCACCGCGGCGATCCACACCGGCGACCTGCTGCTGAACCCGTTGCGCGAACGCCTCGCCCGCTACGCCTGGCCGGATGCGCTGAAGGACCTGAAGATCGCCCCCAGCGCCCTCGGTCCGCAGATCGGCGAACTCGGCGCACTCGCCCTCGCCCTCGAGGCCGGATCGAACCGATAGCCCGACGGCGGCTCCGCGCGGCGAAAGACCTACGGTGCGGGACCGCGCAGGCGACCGGGAGCAAAACCGCCTGAGGCCACACGCACGGCCGCGAAGGTGCAACCATCTGTTGCAAGCCCTATGCATTTGTGGTGGAATGAACCACGCGTCCGGCCACGGCTGGCGCAGGGTGGACCCATCAGGAAGTGGTTGTCGATTATGGCGGTTAAGAAAGAAGTCTTGCGGACCGGTTGGCAGGAAGCCATCGGGATCTTGTTGCTGGCGGCAGGTGCGTTGTGCCTGCTGGGTCTGTATTCCTACGAATGGCGTGATATCGCGACGCTGAAGACGCCGCCGAACGATCCGCCGGTGAACTACATCGGTCCGGTCGGGGCCTGGTTCTCGTACGGCTTGTTCGGGCTGATCGGCATCACGGCGTACCTGTTTCCGGCCGGCCTGCTGTACCTCGGGCTGGCCAGCCTGCTCAAACCCGACATTGGAACCGGTCGGCGGGCCGGATGGTTGAGCCTGTTGCTGCTGGCGGTATCGATGGGAATGGCGCTGAATCCCGATGGCTGGAGCGAGCGCTGTGCGAACCTGAACATCGGGTTTGCCGGCGGTCTGCTCGGTGAAGTGATTGCCCAGCGTTTCCTGGCCGGCCTGATTGGCGGCATCGGTACCGGGATCCTCGCCGGTACCCTGTTCGTGGTGGCGCTGGTCATGCTGCTGGAAGTGCATCCGGCCGTTTTGTGGACCAAGGCGCGTGAAGGATTCGGCGCGGTGCAGGAACGCATCGCCGCGTGGCGGCGCAGCCGGATGGACCGCAAGGCCCAGCTCGAGGAGGAGGAAAAGGAGATCGCCCGCCGGCGTCGCCAGCTCGAGGAGTCGATGAAGACCCCGGTGAAGGTGGCCAAGGCGCAGCCGAAACCGGTCGCGAAACCGCCTCCACCCCCGCCGGACGAGGACGAACCGGAAGCCGACGAGCTCGAGAACGAGGCCGACGAGGTGGAGCCCCCGCCCCCTCCCCCGCCCCCGAAACCCAAGATGCCGGCCCTGTTCGACCGCAAGCCGAAGGACAAGCCGCCCGAGCCCGCACCGGTCGTGGTGATGATGCCGACCGAGAAGGCGAACGGGTACAAGCTACCGTCGTTGAGCCTGCTCGAAACCATCCCGGCCACGGCGAACCGCGATCTCGGCACGGACATGACCGACTCCGGGTTGATCCTCAAGGAGACCCTCGCCGAGTTCGGCATCGAGGTCGAGGTCACCAACGTCGAGCGCGGCCCGGTGGTCACCCGCTACGAGCTGCTTCCCGCAGCCGGCGTGCGCGTCGAGAAGATCTCCGGCCTGAGCAACAACATCGCCCTCGCCATGAAGGCCGAGAGCATCCGCGTGCAGGCCCCGATCCCCGGCAAGGGCGTGGTCGGCATCGAGATCCCCAACAGCACCAGCACCACCGTCTATTTCCGCGAGATGGTCGAGAGCGCCTACTGGCAGAGCGGCAAACCGGCCCTGCCCCTCGCCCTCGGCAAGGATGTCGGCGGCAAGGTGCTGATCGCCGACCTCGCCGAGATGCCGCACCTGCTGATCGCCGGCGCGACCGGCGCGGGCAAGACGGTGTGCATGAACTCGATCCTCACCGGGTTGCTGATGGCGCGTTCGCCCGACGAGATGAAGCTGATGCTGGTCGACCCGAAGATCGTCGAGTTCTCGAACTACAACACCCTGCCCCACCTCGTGGTGCCGGTCATCACCGATCCGAAGAAGGTCGCCCACGGCTTGCGCTGGGCCATCGCCGAAATGGAACGCCGCTACAAGATGTTCGCCAAGGTCGGCGTCCGCCACATCAAGGGTTTCAACAGCCGGCCGAAGGTGCAGCAGGAGGAACTGTTCGGCGGCGATGCGCTGCTGCCCGCCGAAGTTCCGCCGCCGGCCGACCAGGTACCGGACAAGATCCCGTACATCGTGATCGTCATCGACGAGCTGGCCGACCTGATGATGGTCGCGCAGGCCGAGATCGAGGGCTACATCGCGCGCCTCGCCCAGCTCTCGCGCGCCACCGGCATCCACATGATCATCGCCACCCAGCGCCCCTCGGTGAACGTCATCACCGGTACGATCAAGGCGAACTTCCCCGCGCGCATCTCGTTCCAGGTCGCGCAGAAGGTGGACAGCCGCACCATTCTCGACGCGGCCGGCGCGGACAAGCTGCTCGGAAAGGGCGACATGCTCTTCCTGTCGCCGGGCGGCAAACTCACCCGCGCCCAGGGCACCTACACCAGCGACCAGGAGATCCACCGCGTGGTCGATTTCATCAAGGCCCAGGGCGTGGCCCCGGTCTTCGAGGCGGCCATCAAGGAGAAGATCGAGAGCACCGCAGCCGAACTGCCCGACATGGAAGAGAACGACGACCTGCTCGAGCAGGCGGTCGAGATCATCCGCCAGACCAAACGCGCCTCCACCTCGTCGTTGCAACGCCGGCTGCGGATCGGCTATACACGGGCAGCCCGGATCATGGATATTCTCGAGGAGAAGGGCGTCGTGGGACCGGCCCAGGGCTCGGACCCGCGGGAAATCCTGGTGGACCTTGACGGCGAGGTGCCGACCCACCAGGACCAGGAGCCGACGTAACGATGGAAACGATGGGACAGAAATTTCGCGCGGCCCGCGAAAAGAAGAAGCTGAACATCTCGAAGGCCGCCGCCCTGACCCGCATCAAGGTGCAGCATCTGGAGATGATGGAGAACGACGACTTCTCCAAGATGCCCGCCCCGACCTACGCCAAGGGCTTCATCCGCATCTACGCCTCGTTCCTCGGCCTCGATCCGATCCCGCTCGTCGAGGAGTACGTCGAACGCCACCTGAATCCCGCCGACGACCACCGGCCCGCCCCGAAACCGGCCCGCCGCGCCACCCCCGCCACGCCACCCCCCCCGCCGGCGTTCGAACTGGAAGAACCGGAAGACGACGTTACGGACGTGCCGGAACCCGCGCCGCGTCGCGCGCGGGAACGCAAGCCGTGGAGTCCGCCGTGGAAGAACTGGCGCCCCGGCCCGGCCATCGCCCGCGCGATGCAACGGATCGCGCCGCTCATCCCCAAGCTGTTGCTTGCCGCCGCGCTGGTCCTGGTCGTGGTCGGTATCTCCCGCTGCACGGCCTCGATGTCCTCCCGCCCCGAACCGACGCCCTCGTCGGCTATGGAAATGGATCGCTCGGCCATCCTGAAGGAACCGCCGGTCCGCCACCTCGATCTTCCCGCCCCCGAGGAAACCACGCCATGAACCTGCCCAACCTGCTCACGGTCAGCCGCCTGTTCCTCGCCCTGATCATGATGTTGCTGCTGACCATGTCGTTCCCGTTCAGCAAGACGGCCGCACTGATCGTCTTCGCCATCGCCGGCATCACCGACTTCCTCGACGGTTACATCGCCCGCAAGTACAACCTGATCACCTCGTTCGGGCAGTTGATGGATCCGCTGACCGACAAGGTCATGGTCTGCGCGGCCTTCGTGAGTTTCGTGGAGATCTCGTTCGCACATCCCGGCACCTTCCTGCATGGCGGCGTGGTGGTGAACGGGGTCAACGTGGTGCCGCTGGTGCCCGCCTGGATTGCCGTCATCATCATCTCCCGCGAATTCCTGGTCACCGGCCTGCGCCTGCTCGCGGTGAACAAGGGCATCGTCATCGCCGCAGGCAAGTGGGGCAAGCACAAGACGGTCTGGCAGATCGTGGCCATTGTGCTGCTGCTGATCGGCCTCTCCTACCGCTCCGACCTGCTCCGCCACGCCGGCGACGAGGCGCGGGCGGCCTTCGATTTCATTTTCATCTACGCCTCGCACGCCATCGCCGTGGCCATCGCCCTGATCACCGTCGCCTCGGGATACCTCTATTTCAGCCAACACCAGGAACTGATGAACCGGCGCTGACCCGGACCACCGCATATTGATGCCACCAGCAGGAGCACCATGAACCTTCGCACCACCCTCACCCTCGCCTTCACCGCCGCCGCCCTGGCCCTGGCCCCGCTGACCGCCACCGCACAGGATGCGGAAACGGATGCTGCCGCGACGGCAACCGCCACCGCGGAAACCATGACCTGGGCCCAGATCCTCGACGCCGGCGGCGTGCTGATCTACGTGCTCGCCGCGATGTCGGTGATCGGCCTCGCCCTGGTGATCTATTTCGTGCTCGTACTGCGCCGCGAACAGATCGCCCCGGCAAAACTGCAGGACGAACTCCGGGCGCACCTCGCGAAGGGCGACTTCGTCGGCGCGGAGAAGACCTGCCTGGCCCGCCCGTGCGCTCTCGCCGCGATCGCCCTCGCCGCGATCCGCCACAAACTGCGCGTCGGTTCCACCGAACCCGGCCAGTTGCGCGAGACGATGGAAGGCGAGGGCGGACGCCAGGCCACGCTGATCCAGAACCAGACCCAGTACCTGCTCGACATCGCCATCATCGCCCCGATGGTCGGCCTGCTCGGCACGGTCATGGGCATGCTCAAGGCCTTCAATTCGGTCGCGCTCGACATGGCCCGCGCCCGCCCCCTCGCCCTCGCCGAGGGCGTGTCCCAGGCCCTGATCACCACGGTGGCCGGCCTGATCGTGGCCATCCCGGCCATGGTCGCCTACGCCTACTTCCGCAACCGCGCCTCGCGGCTGATCTCCGACCTCGAAGCCGCGTCAGCCGATCTCGCCGCCGAACTGCAGGAGCACGAATCCCGGTGAAATTCCGCGCCCGCCAGCGGCCGGAATCGCCCGGCTTCCAGATGACCCCGATGATCGACGTGGTCTTCCTGCTGCTCTGCTTCTTCGTGACCAGCCAGCTCTACGCGCAGTGGGAAACCGAGATCGACATCACCCTGCCCACCGCCCGCACCGGCCAACTGCCCCAGCGCCTGCCCGGTGAAATCATCGTGAACCTGCGCGACGACGGCACCACCATCGTGAACGGCCGCGAACTCGGCCCCGATGAACTCGGCGCGATGCTGGTGAACATCGCCGCCCTGTTCCCCGGCCAGCCCGTCCTGCTGCGCGCCGACAAGACGACCGATTACGACCACGTGATCCGCGTACTCGACCTCTGCCGCCAGGCCGACATCTGGAACATCTCCTTCGCCACCGGCGTCCCGGAAGCACCATGAAGAAACTGCTGGCGATCCTGCTGCTCGGGTCGCTCGCCGCCTCCGACCGCGCCGCGGCCATGGACAGCGAGGAGCGGCTGCTCTTCGCCAACGGCCTCTACCGCCGCGGCCTCCACGAACTGGCCATCCCCGAATTCCAGACCTTGCTCGCCGATCCCGCCGCGACCAACATGCAGGACATCGCCTGGTTCCGGATCGGCGAATGCCAACGCCAGCTCGGCCTGACCAACGAGGCCGCGATCGCCTACGAACGCGTCATCGCCGACCACCCGGCCAGCCTGTTCGCACACCGCGCCGGCTTCCGCCGCGCTGAACTGGACTGGCAGGCCGGCCGCATGAAGGACGCCGCCGCCCGCTTCGAGGCCGTGCTCGCCCGCGACCCGCCCGAGGACATCGCCGCCGCCGCGCTGTACCACCTAGGCCTCTGTCAACTCGGCCTCGACCGCACCGGCCCCGCCGAAAAATCGCTGCGCCGCCTGGTCCGCGCCCATCCCGCCTCGCCCTACACCGACTATGGCCGCATCGCGCTGGCGGATCTCGTGCTGGCGCGTGATGCCACCGCAACGGAGGCGGAAGCCTGGCTGATCGAGGTCGCGGATGATCCCGAGACACCGGCCCTCGGCGCGGAGGCCCTGGCCAAGGCCGCCCTGGTTCAATCCCGCGCCGAACGCCACGCCGATGCGGCAGCCCGGTTTGCCGCCCTGGCGGAACGCTACCCGACCTCGCCGTGGATCGCCCGCACCCGGCTCGAGGCGGCGTGGGCATTCCTCTTGTCCGACCAAACCGAGGCGGCCCGCGTGCTCACCGCCGACGGGCTGGCCGCGGCGTCTCCGGACGAGGCCCCCGCCTGGTTGTACCTCGAGGCGAACATCGCCCGCCGCGCCGGCAACAACGCCGCCGCCCTCGTCGCCTACGACCGGATGCTCGCCACCGCCCCGACCCACGAACTGGCTCCAGCCGCCGCGTTCGAAGCCAGCAGCCTCGCCTTCCAGCGCCTCCAGTATGCGCGCGTCCTCGAACTCATCCCGATCGCCCGCGGACCGGCGGATCGCGCCCTGACCCTGCTGTGGATGGAAGCCGGCGCCCACCGCGCCCTCGGCCAGACCGACGAGGCCCGCGCCGCCTACCAGGATCTCATCGCGACCTTCCCGGACTCCGACCGCGCCCCGGCCGCCGCCTACCAGCTCGCCCTGATGCTTGACGAGGAGGGCGACTTCGCGGCCGCCGCCACCGCCTTCTCCACCCTGGCCACCACCTATCCCGCACACGCCCTCGCCGCGGATGCCCGCATGGCCGCCGGCACGATGTGGCAGCGCGCCGGTCAGATGAAGGAAGCCGCGACGGCCTTCCGTAAACTCGTCGAGGAACACCCGGCGTATCCAGGCCTGGACGAAGCCCACCTCGGCCGCGCCCGCGCCGAAATCGCCCTCGAACGCGCCAAGCCGGCGGCGACCGCCCTCGAGGCCGTCATCGCCATCTCCACCAACCGCCGTTACCTCGCGGAAGCCCACTACCTGCGCGGGACCCTGCACGAACAGGCCGAAGACCCGGCCGCCGCCGAGACCTCGTACCGTGCGGCCTTGTCCTGCGACCCTCCCGCCTCCCTGGCCCGCACCATCCAGTTCCGCCGCGTGGCCGTGCTGCAACGGCAACAGCGCGACCCCGAAGCCGCCGCCCTGATGAACGAATTGATTCGCGACGGCGCCGGTGGCCAGTTGCCCCCCGCCCTGCTGGAATGGCTGGCGCGCTGGAACCTCGAGCAACGCGCCAATGCCGAGGCCGAAGCCGCCGCCCTCCTGCTCGCCCGGCACGGCAATACCCCGGGCTGGAATCTGCTCGGCCACTACATCGCCGGCGTGGCCGCACGCCGCCAGGACAAGACCGACGCCGCCATCGCCGCTTTCACCCAGGCCGACGCCTCGCCCCTCAACGCCCGCGAAGCCGTCGACGCCGCCTACCAGCTCGGTGAACTCGCCCTCGCCGCCCGCCAGCCGGACCAGGCCGTGAACCACTTCCGCCGCGCCGCCGAACGCGCCAGCTCCGATACGATGATGGACCTCCGCGCCCGCAGCTACCTGCACCTCGGCCTCGCCTACGAAGCGCTGGAGAACTGGGCCGAGGCCTCGCGCTACTATCTCAGCGTCGGCGTATTGTTCGATGATCCTTCGGTCACCCCGGAAAGCCTCTACCGCGCCGCCGGGGCCCTTCACGCCCGCCAGCTCGGTGGCCAGCGCGACCGCGTGCTCGGTGAACTCCGCCAACGCTTCCCGACCAGCGACTGGGCCGCCCGCTCGCTGGAACGGTGGCCGGCACAACCCTGAACATCCCGTCCGCGAACGAGTCGTTGATTAACACCGCCGATTCCCGTAACGTGCCGCCATGAGTCAGGACTGGGTCATCAAAAGCCGCGCCCATGCGTGCGCCATCAGCGGGGAGCCGTTTACCGACGGAGCCACCATCTACTCCACCTTGAACCGGGGCGGCGAAGGATTCGAGCGCCTTGATATCTGCGAGGCGCACTGGCCCGACGCCCCGCGCGACGGCATCGTCAGCTTCTGGCGCACCGTGTACCAGGCGCCACCGCCCCCCGCCCAGGAACCGCTGAAGAAGGAGACCGTCGAAACCCTGTTGCGCCAGTACATGTCACGCGAGGACTACTCGCGCATCAACGTGGTGTACATCCTGACCGTGATGCTGGAACGCAAGCGCGTGTTGATCGAACGCGACGTGCAACGCAAGGACGACGGCTCGAAGTTGCGCATCTACGAGCACAAGCAGACCGGGGAAATCTTCACCGTTCCCGACCCGGAACTGCGCCTCGACCAACTGGAGGATGTGCAGAAGGAAGTGAACGAATTGCTCGGCATCGGCATGCCTGCCGCCGCCGCGATCGCGACGGCAGCCCCTGCGGCACCGGAAAACCCGCCCGCGTCAAACGAGCCGTCGCCGGCGGGCTGAAAACCTCACGACCCCGCAGCCTGCAACGCGGCGAAGAAGGCCGGCACCAGCATCCCGGCGATCAGGGCCAGCACGGCAACGACCAGGCCGATCAGCGACAGGATTCCCAGGATCTTGAAGTACAGCGCCAGCCGACCGAGCGCCTCGTTCAGCGCCGCCTCGTCCTCGTGCTCATGGGCATCCGCCAGCGCCTTGCTGGTCTTGAGCAGGATCACGCCCATCCAGATCGGTAACCACGCGACCAGCAACCCGACAATGCTGATCGCCGTAATCGCGCCCTGAATGATGGACAACACCCCGGCAAACGTGATCCATCCCTTTACCCGGTACAACGAACCCGTAACGCTTTTAATGTCCATACCTGTTCTCCTTCCTTCACTGTAGGCCTCAACCGACTTGCCGTCACGCCCGGACTGCGCCGGTCCCGCCGACGCCGCGCAGCTCACTCCCGATCCGGATCAAAGACGGCCAACCGCTGCCCGATCTCCGCCACCTCGGCATGCGCACCCCGCCGTTGCAGCACCAGGGCCAGGTTCCGCAAGGCGCTGGCGTGGCCGGGCACCTGCTCGAGGGCTTGCCGGAAATGGCGCTCGGCATCCTCGAACCGGTTGCGCTTCAGCGCGATCACCCCGAGGTTGTTGAACGCCTCAACCATGTCCGGCTCGCACGCGAGGGCTTGCAGGAAATCGCGCTCGGCGAGGTCGAGCTGACCCAACCGGCCATACACCACGGCGCGGTTGTACCATGCCTTGCCCAGCCATGGGGTCTCCGCGACGACTCGGCTCAACAGGTCGAGGCTTTCGGTCGTGCGCCCCAATTCCGCCAGCAACGTGGCCGCTTCGATCCGGGCCAGAGCGGCCGGACGTCGCCCGCCCGGAACATCCCCGCGCTCCAGCGCGGCGAGCCCCTCGGCAACCTGCCCGCGCCGCACCAGATGCCGCCCGAGCGCATGGTGATGCGCCCGCACGTGCGGCCACTCGGCGGCCAACCGCCGGGCCACCCCCCACGCCTCGTCCCACTGCTCCAGCTCCTCGAACACCCGCAACAACCGCACGCCGTGTTGCGGCGGAATCGGCGCGACCTGGCACGCGGCCATCAACCGGTCCCGCACCCCCGTCACTTCGCGCAACCCGATCCGGGCCCGCAGATCGCGCAACCGCGCGGTGCTGGCTGCAACCAGGGCCGGGTGATCGGCCACCTCGGCAAACGGCGGCCGCAGCAACCGCGCATGCATCACGCTGGTGGTATTGAGATCATCCCACCGCGTGTAGATCAACGCCTCCAGCACCTCCTCGCGCGAAAGCCATGCGCGCGGTGATTCACCCACCCCCCGGCGCGGCAGCAACGGGACCAGCCCTTCGGCCAGCAGGCGGGCGACCTCGTAATTGCCGTGCGGGGTGAAATGGACATGGTCCCAGAACAGGCCGGCCGCATCCGGACGCGCCAGCAGGTGCGCCTCCACATCGACCACGGTCGCGTGTCCGGCCACTGCGCGCACCTGGTCGTTGATCACGGTATCCGCACGGAAGCGTCGCGGATCCAGATCGCGCGAACGCCGCCACGCAGCCTGCGCCGCCCCTTCCTCGCCGCGCGCCTGCAGGTCCAGGCTCTCGTGGTATGCCGCCAGGGCAGCCACGCCGCCCGGGGTAGCCGGCGGAGCAAACGGGGCGCGGAAGGGCTGGCTTGCTACCGTGGCTACCAGTGGCTCGGCACCGGCCCGGCGGATCGCGGCGAGTATGGACGCCAGGTTTGCGCCATACCGACGATGGACCGCGTCGAGCACCGGCGAATCGGGTTCGATAATGCGGTCGGAAAACTGGGCCAATCCGCGCCAGCCGGTCGACTCGTTCTCCACCAGATCACCGTACCAGCCCCGCAACCACTGGCCGATCCGCCATCCGCGCGCGGTCAGCACGGCGCGGGCGTACCACGGCTCGATTGACGTGAGAAAGCGGGTTCCGGGCACCGGCCCGAACGGACCGATCGCCTCGTTGTTGCCCATGTACACCACCACCACGTCGGGATTCAGCCGGGCGATCGACCGGGCAATGTCCACGATCACCGAGGAATCGATCGCGGTCATCGCCGCATTGACCACCTCCACGGAGATGCCGGGATACGCCGCACGCAACAGCACCTCCAGTTGCGGGGCGAAGCCAAACGCCGGTGCGGGATCACCCATCGCCGCCGACTCGCCCAGCACCACGACCCGGAGGCCCGGCTCCGCACCGGACGAGCGGAACGGCACCGGCGAACGAACCTGGCCAGGCGCGAACCACAGGCGGCCGATGTCCGGATTATCGCGCCAGACCGAACCCGTCGCCACCTCCTCGTGCACCGTCCACGAAGGTTCGATCCCGACCGGGACCCACCGCAGGAACATCTCCACGGCCACCAGCCCGGACAGCGGGATCACCACCGCCAACGCCACCTTCGCCAGCCAGCGCCGCGCCCACACGGTCAACCGCCCTCCGGAACAACCGCGAACGCCGCCATCCAGCACTCTTTTAAGTTGTTTGCCGAAACAGGTTGGATTAGGTTCATGGTCCAATCATTAACGGAAAGAGCGTACGTTATGGCCTCTGCGAAAGCGAAACCTTTGTCATTGATCACCGGCGGCGCGGGCTTCCTCGGCTCCCACATCACCGACTTCCTGCTCGCCAAGGGCCATGCGGTGATCGGCATGGACAACCTGATCACCGGCAACCTCGCCAACATCGCCCACCTCAAGGGCAATCCGGACTACCGTTTCGTCCACCACGACGTTACCAAGTACATCGACCTGCCCGACCCGATCGACTACATCTTCCACTTCGCCTCGCCGGCCAGCCCGATCGACTACCTCGAACTGCCGATCCAGACCCTGAAGGTCGGCGCGCTCGGCACCCACAACGCACTCGGCCTGGCCAAGGCCAAGAAGGCGCGCCTGCTGCTCGCCTCGACCTCCGAGGTGTACGGCGACCCGCTGGTGCATCCGCAGACCGAGGACTACTGGGGCAACGTCAACCCGATCGGACCGCGCGGGGTGTACGACGAGGCCAAGCGTTTCGCCGAGTCGATCACCATGGCCTACCACCGCTACCACGGCGTCGAGACCCGCATCGTGCGCATCTTCAACACCTACGGCCCCCGCATGCGCCCGAAGGATGGCCGCGTCGTGCCCGCCTTCATCACCCAGGCCCTGAAGAACGAACCGATCACCGTGTTCGGCGACGGCAGCCAGACCCGCAGCTTCTGCTACATGTCCGACCTGATCGAGGGCATCTACGCGCTGTCGCAGAGCGACGAGGTGTACCCGACCAACATCGGTAATCCGACCGAGATGAGCGTGCTCGAATTCGCCGAGACGATCCGCCGCCGCTGCAACAGCTCATCGGAAATCATCTTCAAGCCACTGCCCGTGGACGACCCGAAGATCCGGCAACCCAACATCACCAAGGCCCGTCGCGTGCTGAAGTGGGAACCGAAGGTCACCCTCGACCAGGGCCTCGAATCCACCATCGCCTATTTCCGCAACCTGATCGATCGCGGCGAACTCTGATTGCTGAACCCGCCACGTTGTGAGATAACCGACCCATGAAACTCCACTACAGCAAACAGGATGGCATCTCGAAGGAGTTCGACATCGGCGAGCGCTCGATCACCATCGGCCGCAGCCCCGACGCCGACATCATCCTGCTCGACGACAAGGTATCGCGGGTGCATTGCGGTATCCGGCTGTGGGACGGCGAGTTCTACATCAAGGACCTGAAATCGAAGAACGGCACCTTCGTGAACGGACGCCGCGTCGAGGTCGCCAAACTGAAAGCCTCGGACATCATCAAGGTGGGCGGCTACACCTTCACCTTTGAACAACCCGCCGGCACCGGTACCGAAACCGCCCTGCGCGAGATCAGCGACGAAATGGACCTCGGCAAGGGCTACTCGACCCTGCTCAAGGAAATCGTCAACGATTCCCAGGAGCCCGCCGCCCCCCCGCCGCCCGCCCCGGCCGCGGTGGCCACCCCGCCCGTCCGCCCCGGCATCCGCAAATTGCCCCAGCGCCCCCCGATCCGCCTGAACATCAAGCGGCAGGAATAAGGTCCGCCGCGACCCGTCCAGCGCCTGCTCCGCACCCGGCCATTTGCACTTCCGCCCATTGCGGGGTAGATTGCCCCACCAACACGGGAGTTTCAGCATGAGCAACCTCGAAGGCAAGAAGGCGCCGGCGTTTTCGCTGGCCGGCAGCGACGGCAAGACCCACACCCTGGCCGGCTACAAGGGCAAGACGGTGGTCCTGTACTTTTATCCGAAGGACGACACCCCGGGCTGCACCAAGGAGGCCTGCGGTTTCCGCGACCATTTCAGCAAGATGGCGAAGATGGGCGCCGTCGTGCTGGGTGTCAGCAAGGATTCCATCGCCTCGCACCAGAAATTCATCGGCAAGTTCAAGCTGCCCTTCGTGCTGCTATCCGATCCGGAGACCACGGTGATGCAGGCCTACGGAGCCTGGGGCGAGAAGCTGATGTACGGCAAGCCGGTCACCGGGACGATCCGCTCGACCGTGGTCATCGACGGCACCGGCAAGGTGATCAAGCACTGGACCAAGGTCGGCAAGGCCGAGGAGCATCCGGAAGATGTGCTTGATTTCCTGACGGAAAACGCGCAATAGGGCGAACCTGACGCCTGGCGGCGTCACTACGAACGCCCGCGGTTCATGCTGCGTTGGTAGTGCGGACGTCAGGCCGCATCCACACGGTGACTGCATGAACGAACAAAAATCCGGCACGCTTTTCGCGCGTTTGCGCGACAACATCCTCCACGACGACGAGAACGCGAACCTGATCGACAGCACGCCGCTCGCGTTGATGCACCTCGGCCTGCTGATGGTCTTCTTCGTGCCGTTCAGTTGGTTCGCGGTGGCGGTAGCGGCGTTCCTGTACGTCCTGCGCGTGTTCGCGCTCACCGGCGGGTACCACCGTTACTTCTCGCACAACTCCTACAAGACCGGGCGGGTGTTCCAGTTCGTCATCGCCTTCACCGGCGGCATGGCCGCGCAGCTCGGCGCGTTGTGGTGGGCGGCGCACCACCGCCACCACCACCAGCATGCCGACACCGAACAGGACATCCATTCGCCGGTGCGCAAGGGATTCTTCTGGTCGCACATCGGCTGGCTGTTGTGCCGCAAGTACGCGACCACCGAACTGGCGCGCATCCCGGACTTCGCGAAGTATCCGGAATTGCGGTTCCTCGACCGGTTCCACGCGGTGCCGCCGGTGCTGCTCGGGGTCGGGCTGTATGCGCTCGGGGAATTCCTCGGTCCGCGTTATCCGGGACTCAACACCTCGGGCTGGCAGCTCGTGGCCTGGGGGTTCTTCGTCAGCACGGTGCTGGTGTACCACGCGACGTTCTGCATCAACTCGCTCACCCACATGATCGGCACGCGGCGCTACAACACGAACGACCACAGCCGCAACAGCCTCGCCCTCGCGCTGGTTACGATGGGCGAAGGCTGGCACAACAACCACCACCGGTACCCGGTCTCGACCCGGCAGGGGTTCTACTGGTGGGAGATCGACGCGACCTACTACCTCCTCAAGGGACTCGAGGCGCTCGGGGTCGTCTGGGACCTGCGTCCGCCGCCGGAGAAGCTGTACGAGGAGGCGGAGGTGTTGAAGACACAACGTTCAACCTTCAACGTTCAACACTCAACATCCAATGGTGGATGATCCTTTGTTGCAGGTTGGAAGCCAGCCCGTGAACCCGAGGCCCTGAAACCATGAACCGCAGATTACGCAGATGGCGCGGATGGCGCGGATGGGGAACGGGACGGAGACGCGGAGAGGTTGAAGACACAACGTTCAACCTTCAACGTTCAACAGCCAACATCCAATGGTGGATGATCCTTCGTTGCAGGTTGGAAACCAACCCGTGAACCCGAAGCCCTGAAACCATGAACCGCAGATTACGAAGATGGCGCGGATGGGGAACGGGACGGGGACGCGGAGAGGTTGAAGACACAACGTTCAACCTTCAACGTTCAACAGCCAACATCCAACGGTGGATGATCCTTCTTGAATGTTGGATGTTGAGCGTTGGATGTTGAAGGTTGAAAAAATAGCGCCACGCGTCTTCGCGCGGCGCTATTTTTTCAGGCCCATCTGCGTGATCGCGGCGAGCTGGTCGATGGTATTCGCGACCGGGACGCCGGCGTGGGAGAAGGCCTTGATCTTCGAGCCGGCGGTGCCGCTGCCGCCCGAGACGATCGCACCGGCGTGGCCCATGCGCTTGCCTTCGGGGGCGGTGTGGCCGACGATGAACGCGAACACCGGCTTGGTGATGTGCTGGCGGATGAACTCCGCGGTGCGTTCCTCCTCGTCGCCGCCGATCTCGCCGATCAGCACGATGCCGTCGGTGTCAGGATCCTTCTCGAACAGCGGGAGCAGGTCCATCGGGCCGGTGCCGACGATCGGATCGCCGCCAATGCCCACGCAGGTAGACTGGCCGAGGCCGAGGTTGGTCAGCGCATAGACGATCTCATAGGTCAGCGTGCCGCTGCGCGAGATCACGCCGACGCGGCCGGGCAGGTGGATCGAGCCGGGCATGATGCCGATCTTCGCCTTGCCGGGGGAGATCAGGCCGGGGCAGTTCGGGCCGATCAGGGTGATGCCGAGGCGGCGCACCTCGTGGTACACCTCCAGCATGTCCAGCACGGGGATGCCTTCGGTGATGGCGATGATCAGCTTGATGCCGGCATGGGCCGCATCCATGATCGCGGCGGGGGCGAACTTCGCGGGCACATAGATCACCGAAGCATCGGCCTTGGTCGCGGCCACCGCCTCCTTCATGTCGTTGAACACGGGTACGCCGTGGATGGACTGGCCGCCCTTGCCGGGGGTCACGCCACCGACGACCTTCGTTCCGTAGTCGATCATCTGCTTCGCGTGGAACGAGCCGTCACGGCCGGTGATGCCCTGCACGAGCACGCGGGTGTTCTGGTCCAGTAGGATACTCATTGGTTGTGCTCCTCCACCACGGTGCCGCCCGAGGCGACGATGACTTTGCGCACGGCATCGGCGAACGTCGCGGCCGGGATCAGCTTCGATCCCTCCAGCAGCGCCAGGCCCTGCTCGGCATTGGTGCCGGTCAGCCGCACGACCACGGGGACATCGATGGTGATCTGCTTGAATGACTCGAGAATGCCGCGGGCGATGTCGTCGCAGCGGGTGATGCCGCCGAAGATGTTGATCAGCACCGCCTTGATGTTGCCCTTGCTCAGGATGATCTTGAAGGCGTGAATGACCTTCTCCGGGTTCGAGCTGCCGCCGACGTCGAGGAAGTTCGCGGGCTGGCCGCCGAACAGCTTCACCATGTCCATGGTGGCCATGGCCAGGCCGGCGCCGTTGACCATGCAGCCGATGTCGCCGTCGAGCTGGACATAGCTGAGGCCCTTCGACTTGGCGAGGATCTCGTTCGGATCCTCCTCGCCCATGTCGCGCAGCTCCTCGATATCGGGGTGGCGGAACAGGGCGTTGTCGTCGAAGTTCACCTTGCCGTCGAGGGCGATGACCTTCTTGTCGTGGGTCAGCACGAGCGGGTTGATCTCGACCAGCGAGCAATCCTTCTCCACGAACACCGCGAACAACTTGCGCATGATATCCAGCACCGACTCGGTGTAGGCGGCGTCCTCGAACAACTGGCCGGCGGCGGCGCGCGCCTCGGCCTCGGGGAAGGTCAGCGAGGTGGTGCTGAACTTGAGGATCTTCTCGGGGGTTTTTTCGGCGACCTCCTCGATGTCGATGCCGCCGGCCGCGCTGGCGATGAAGAGGATCGAGCGCGTCGAGCGGTCGAGCATCACGCTGAGGTACGCTTCACGGGCGATGGACGAACCGGCCTCGACCCAGACCTTGCGCACGGTGCTGCCCTTGATGTCCATGCCGAGGATCTTCGCGGCGGCGGCGCGTGCGTCGTCGGGCGTCTTCACGACCTTGATGCCGCCGGCCTTGCCGCGACCGCCCGCGTGGACCTGCGCCTTGATGGCGACGATGCCGCCGTGTTTCGCCGCGGCGGCGGCCGCCTCATCGGGCGTGGTGGCCAGCACGCCGGTCGGCACCGGGATGCCCGCCTGCTGGAACAATTGTTTTGCCTGGTATTCGTGGATTTTCATACGGGGGCGGATGGTAGGCCCCGGTTTGCGGTTCGGGCAAGTGATTTCGCACTCATTCCATTCGCTTTCTCCTTGCCCGCCGTGTCGGCAAAGGACAGGTTAACGCCATGAAACGCTTCACTTCACTCGCCCTGACGTTCGCGGGTCTTGCCCTGCTCACCGCCTGCTCCACACCGCGCCTGGAAACCCCGGTCCCGCTCGGCACCCAGGAAAAGGCCGCCCTGCTCAACCGCGCGAAAGCGCCCCAGGTCTTCGGACTCACCGCCTACTCCTCGCCGGAGGGCGCGGTATTTGCCGGCGGGTTCCGCCAGCACCAGGGCCATGTCGCGCGGGTAGCCTTCGCCTCCGACCCGAACACAACGACCCCGGCGGTGAAGGTCAACGACGACAAACTCATCATGCTATTGGACAGCAGCGCCAGCGAAAGCTGGATCACCACCGAGGCGGTGGCGACGCTCAAGGCGATCGCCCTCGCCGGCCCGAATCCATTCGAGAAAACACCCCGGCACGTCTATGACACCATTGGCGGCTTCGCCACGGTGGTGCCCCGCCTCACCATCGACAAACTGCATGTCGGAAACGTCATCGCGTATGCGCGCAATGCCCGCGGACCGCTGGGCGCCCTGACCCGCTGGGAAAAATCACCACCCTTCGATGGCGTGCTTGGGGCGGATTTCCTGCGCACGTTCCGGTTCACCCGCATCAGCTTGCGCGGCCGCTACCTGGTCTTCTCGGCCACCGATGCCTATCCGCCACCCGCCGCCCCGCTGGCCACACTCCCGACCATCGACCTCAACGGGGCTATCGCCGTCGAAGCCCTGGTAAATGGCGAGAAGACCCCCGCCATCCTCGACATCGCCGGCGACTTCGAAGTCGCAATGGGTTCATCCGACCAACCGGTCATCCGCCAACTCAGCCTCGGCGACCTCGTGTTCCGCCAGGTCAATGTGGACTCCGCTTATGAACTCGGCCTCGGCCGCGACACCCCGCTCCGTATCGGCCGCCAACTTCTCGAACGCTTCGACCTGGTCATCAACAACCAGGGCCGCGAAGTCATCTTCGAACGCCCGGTTCAATAAACCGCCTCACCGCCAACCCGGCCGGTATAAAACGTTTTTCCTCGAAGTTCCGCCGATTTTGTTAGCCATCGATGAGCGACTCCTTATGATGTGTGCCCATGCCTGACGCTACAACGCACGGTTCGTATCCCCCGGGATTTCGGGGTCGGCGGGGACTTAACTGGACATCGCTCGGATTGATGTACGCGGCGTATTACATGTGCCGCTACAACTTCCGGTTTGCCACTCCCGGCATGCAAGCGGAGTTCGGTTTCACCACCACCCAGATCAGCGACATGCTCGCGATCTGGTCTCTCACCTATGGTACCGGCCAACTGGTCAACGGCCTGCTGACCGACAAGATCGGCGGCAAACGTTCGATGCAGATCGGTGCATTCGGTACGATCATCGTCAACCTGATGCTCGGCCTGCTGCCGTTGCTGACCATCGGCGGTGCCCTGGCCGCGAGCGCGAAGGTGCTCGGGGTGGATGGGGTTGATCCGGCGTTCGTCGCCATCGCCACGATCTGGCTGATCAACGGGTGGTTCCAGTCCTTCGGAGCTCCCGGCATGGTCAAGATCAACGCGGCCTGGTTCCGGCGCACCGAGCGAGGCACCTTCGCAGGCATCTTCGGCTTCATGATCCAGCTGGGTCAGGTGCTGAGCGCGAAATTGTCGCGGGCCATCCTCGCCGGATTTGCCATCGGCGGCCTCGCCATCGCCCAGGGAGAATGGCGCTGGCTGTTCATCCTGCCCCCGGCAGTCACTCTTGTCGCGGCGATCTTCATGTCGTGGGCAGCCAAGCCCTCGCCCGATGAGGCGGGTTACCCCGGTGTGATCGAGGACGAACTCGACAATTCCGAAGGCGTAACCGTGACCCTGAAGGAATCGTTCAAGACGATCTTCACCCATCCCCTTGTCTGGTTCTACGCCTGTGCCTACGCCTGTACCGGCGCAGTACGCACCAGCTCCGACCAGTTGTCGATCCTGTACTTCCAGGAACAACTCGGCATGGACATGAAGAAGAACATCCCGGCCACCGTGGCCTGGACGCTGGCGATCATGCCGATGGCCGCCGTAGTGGGATCGCTGGCCTCGGGTTGGATCTCCGACAAGTTCTTCAAGGGCCACCGGTCGCCGGTGGCGATGTGCCTCTATTTCCTCGAGGCCGTGGTCATCGGCTTCGCCGCCGTGCTGCTGCTGAAGGGCCTGGTGGGACCGACCCCGGCTGGTATCCTGACCGGGTGCGGCATCCTGATCATGATCGCCTTGACCGCGAATTCGACCCACTCGATCGTCGGCGCGGCCGCCCCGATGGACATCGGTGGAAAGAAGATGGCCGGCTTCGCCGCCGGCGTGATCGACTCATTCCAGTATTACGGCGGGGCAATCTCACTGATCGTCACCGGCCGCGTGCTGGATGCCACGAAAGCTGAACATGGCTGGTTGTTCTGGTATGTGATCATGGCCGGTTTCGGCATCCTCGGTGGCGTGGCCATGTTCCTGGTCATGCAGAAACAGAAGCGCATGAAAGCCGCAGCCGCCGCGTAAGCGCATCGTATCTGGATTGAAACCCTCCCCGCCGGGAAGCCCACCGCTTCCCGGCGGTTTTGTATCCCGGGATTGCTCTCTGCCGAGACAGGACCGCTTCTTGGCGACCCCACACACGGAACGCCGCGCCCTTACTCGCGTTGCATCAACGGGTTGCCAACGGCGCATCCCCCGCGGTTAGAAAACCGTTAAAAAGGCGTTCGCCATTGACCCGTTTCAGCCCTCCCGCGATGATGCCACGGACTTCAACGTGAACCAATCCGGGGTGTTATGGCGGTATCGATTCGATTTGAGCATGTCACGAAGTGTTTCGGCGACAACCGGGTCGTGGACGACATCGACCTGACCATCGAGCCGGGGGAGTTGTTTTTCCTGCTGGGTCCGAGCGGCTGCGGCAAGACCACCCTGCTCCGTTGCATTGCCGGTTTCTATATCCCCGATTCCGGCAAGATCTTCATCGGCAACCGGGACGTGACCACCCTCGCCCCGGAGGACCGCGACACCGGCATGGTGTTCCAGAGCTACGCGTTGTGGCCGCACATGTCGGTGCGGGAGAACGTGGCCTTCGGCCTGGAGCTGCGCAAGGTGCCGAAGGCGGAGATCCAGCAGCGGGTCGCCGAGGCGCTGGCTGCGGTGAAGATGACCGAGCGGGCCGACTACAAACCGAACCAGCTTTCCGGCGGCCAGCAGCAGCGCGTGGCGCTGGCCCGCGCCCTGGTGGTGCGCCCGCAGTGTCTGCTGCTCGACGAACCGCTGTCGAACCTCGACGCGAAACTGCGCCTGGAGATGCGCGGCGAGATCCGCCGTATCTGCAAGCAGTTCGGCTTGACTGCGGTGTATGTGACCCACGACCAGAAGGAGGCCTTGTCCATCGCCGACCGCATCGCCGTGCTCGACAAGGGCAAGATCCAGCAGTGCGGTTCGCCGCGCGACGTGTACAAGACACCTCGCTCGCGCTTCGTCGCCCACTTCATCGGGGAGACGAACTTCATCGATGCGACCGTGGAACGGATCGCCGGCGGCGCGATCCACCTCGCCTCGCCGATCGGCCCGATCACCAGCACCGGCACCCCCGCCGAGCCGGTCGAGGTAGGCCAGAAGGTCACCTTGTCGGTGCGCCCGGAGGTCATCCACGTCGGCTACGAACCGCCGGACGATGCGGGCAATGTGTTCGACGCCGCCGTGCACGACACCATCTACCTCGGCGAGATGGCCCAGCACGAGGTCAACGTGATGAACCGGACGTCCGGCCACGCCGGCGACGTGAAACTGAACGTGTTCGACATGAACCCGAAGATCGTCGCCCTCGACGGCGAACGCCAGCTGGCCAAGATCTGGTTCCGCACCAACAACGTCGTGATCCTGAAACACTGACCGGTCCGCCGCCATGAAGCGCAACCTCGCCATCCTGCTCCTCGCCGCCCTGGTGGTTTCGCTTCCATTCATCTTCCGCCGGCCGGCCCCGGTCGGTGCGTGGAAACCGGGCGATCCGGAACTGGTCATCGTGACCGCGCACAACGAGGCGATCCGGTACGAGTTCGCCACCGCCTTCTCACGCTGGCACCAGGAACGCTACGGCGCTCCGGTGAAGATCGACTGGCGGGCCATCGGCGGCACGTCGGAGATCGCCCGCTACCTCGTCGCCGAATACGTCAACGCATTCCGCTCCTGGTGGCGCAACCAGGGCCGTGACTGGCCGAACGGGGCGAGCGATGCCGTAGTGGACCGCCGCTTCAACACCAGGACACCGCCCGCCGACCCGGCCGAGGTGCCGCGATGGGAGACCTTGCGCGACCTGCACGCCGCCTTCCGCGCCACCGACGACGCAGCGCAGTTCGGCAGCCGCATCGACCTCTTCTTCGGCGGCGGCGAATACGACCACAGCCGCGTCCACGGCCAGGGCCTGACCGTCCCACCATGGCCGGAAGGCGAGGAACCGGCCGACCTGTACCGCACCGCCGACGGCACGGACCTGATCCCGGCGAAGATCAGCGGGGAAACCTGGCGTACGCCCACGTTCTTCGGCAACGCGGTCAGCACCTTCGGCATCTGCTACAACATGGACCGGCTGGCCGACCTCGGCAAGGCCGCACCGCCCGCCCGGTGGATCGACCTGACCGACCCGGCCTACTTCCGCCAGCTCGGCATGGCCGACCCGACGAAAAGCGGCAGCGTGGCCAAGGCCTTCGAACTGATGCTCCACGCCGCCGTCCGCGAAGCGGTGGATGCGGCCGGCTTCACCCAGGACCAGATCGACGCGTTCGAGGCCGCGATCGCCAAGGCGAAACTGCCCGACGGCGAACTGCTCCCCGACGTGCCCGCCGCCTACCAGCAGGCCATCGAGGCCGGCTTCCTGGACGGCATCCGCATGATCCAGCTGATCGGTGCCAACGCCCGCTACTTCACCGACTCCGCCACCAAGGTCCCGATCGACGTCAGCATGGGCAACGCCGCCGCCGGCATCGCCATCGACTTCTACGGCCGCTACCAGGCCCAGGTCAGCACAACCCCGGATGGCGTCGCCCGCATGGCCTACCTGACCCCGCTCGGCGGCTCGGGGGTGAGCTGCGACCCGATCAGCCTGCTGCGCGGTGCCCCGAACCGGGAAACCGCCGTGCGCTTCATCGAATTCGTGCTCAGCCCGGAAGGCCAGCGGCTCTGGACCTACCGGCCCGGCACCCCCGGCGGACCGGAAAAATACGCGCTGCGCCGCGTACCCATCCGCCGCGACTTCTATCCATCCGACCACCCCGAGATCCAGGCCCGCCACGAGGAACACCTCCGCCATGCCGCCGACGACCTCGCCGACCCGGCGATCAACCCCTACGAACTCGCCCAGCACTTCACCTACTACCGGCGATGGACCGGCGGCCACTTCGGCATCCTGCGCGACCTGATCCGGGCAATGTGCATGGACTCCTCGGAGGAGCTGAAGGCCGCGTGGCAAACGATCATCGACCACGGCGGCCCGGCCGCCCAACCCGAAGCCATGGCCCTGCTCCATCGCCTACCCGAAACGCCCGTCCCCTTCACCTGGGCACCGTCGCTGAACGTGCCCGGCAAACGCCTGGACTACATGCGCACCTGGACCCTGTTCTTCCGCGACAGCTACCGCGAAGCCGCCGCCGCGGTCGTCCCCTCCCCATCCCCATCCCCCATTAACCATTAACCCTCTCATCCCGATGCGCGCCAAACTTTCATGGTCGATCTTCATCCTCGTCTCGGTGATCTTCGGGTTCCTGTTCATCGCCCCGTTGTGGATGGTGGTGAAGGGCGGGTTCATCGTGGATGGACGCTTCACCCTGGCCTACCTGCGCGGCGTGTTCCAGAACCCGGTGTACACCGAGGGTCTGATCAACAGCCTGCTGCTCGCCATCGGCACGACCACGCTGGTCACGCTGATCGCCGTGCCGCTGGCCTGGCTTGGCAACAAGTACGACTTCCCCGGCAAGAAGCTGGTCAGCGGCCTGATCCTGGTGCCGATGATCCTTCCCCCGTTCGTCGGGGCGATCGGCTTCCAGCAGATCCTCGGCCTCTACGGAGGACTCAACGTCATGCTCGGTCTCGGCCCGATCGACTGGCTGGGCAAGCTGCAGTACTGGGGCGTGATCAGCCTGCAGGCCCTCGCGCTCTATCCGATCATGTACCTCAACGCCTCGGCGGCACTGGCCAACATTGATCCGGCGATGGAGGAAGCGGCGGCCAACCTCGGCTGCCGTGGCGCGAAGAAGTTCTTCAAGATCACGCTACCCCTGATCATGCCCGGCCTGTTTGCCGGCGGCACCATCGTGTTCATCTGGAGCTTCACCGAACTCGGCACCCCGCTGATCATGAACTTCACGAAGTGCGCCTCGGTGCAGGTCTTCGATGCGCTCAAGGAAATCGGGACCAACCCCTTCCCCTACGCGCTGGTCTTCGTGATGCTGGCGATGAGCGTGTCCCTCTACGCGTTCGGCAAGTTCGTGTTCGGGGGCAAGGCCTACGCCATGCAGAGCAAGGCCGCGACGGTGTCGGCCACCGTGGAGGCGCGCGGGCTCAAGGGCTGGCTGGTGCTGCTGCCCTTCGCCTTCGTCATCTTCGTCGCCCTGACCCCGCACCTCGGCGTGATCGCCACCAGCTTCAGCGTGCCGGGAAGCTGGTACCAGAGCATCCTGCCCCAGGAATTCACCACCGCGAACTACATCGAGGCGCTCGGCCACTCGATGACGGTGAGCAGCATCCGCAACAGCCTGTTCTACTCGGTTCTCGCCGTGATGTTCAATACCGTGCTCGGCATCGCCATCGCCTACGTGGTGGTGCGATCGACCATCCCGTTGCGCGGCGTGCTCGATGCGCTGGCCATGCTGCCGCTCGCCGTGCCCGGCCTGGTCATGGCCTTCGGCTACCTCGCCATCAGCTCGTACCTGAGCAACCAGGACTGGGTGAAGGAACAGCCGTTCTGGCAGAACCTGCTCGACGTGCGCACCAACCCGACGCTGTTCCTCGTGGTCGCCTACGCGATCCGCCGCCTGCCCTACATGGTGCGCTCGGCGGTGGCCGGTCTGCAGCAGACCTCGGTGACCCTCGAGGAGGCCGCGGCCAACCTTGGCGCGAGCCTGTGGACGACGCTCCGCAAGATCACCATCCCGCTGATCATGGCCAACCTGATCGCCGGCGGCCTGCTCGCCTTCTCGTTCAGCATGCTCGAGGTCTCGGACAGCCTGATGCTCGCCCAGCGCGAGGAGTTTTA
Source organism: uncultured Verrucomicrobiota bacterium (assembly GCA_937872895.1). Taxonomy (GTDB): domain Bacteria; phylum Verrucomicrobiota; class Kiritimatiellia; order CAIVKH01; family CAIVKH01; genus CALMUP01. The sequence goes on along the minus strand of CALMUP010000038.1, from coordinate 67,861 downwards.
CCCCATTACCAAGACCATCTACGAGCTATTCCAGCTCATCGGCACCGGCAAGTACATCGCTTCCGCGCTCGGCGTCTGGGCGATGATGTTCCTGACCGTGACGATCATCGGCAGCAGCCTGATCCTCGGCAAGAAGATGGGCGCGATCTTCCGCGTGTAGGCCGCCCGGGCCAGTGGATTATTTCCGCAAGAAAAGGATTCCGTCGCGCGGGATTTTCGTGTTCCTTGATGGCATCCCATGCGCACCATCCTCCTCCTGCTGATCCTGGCCGGCCTGCTGCCCGCGCGGGGAGCCTCGTTTTCGCTGGAGAAGGCGGGAGGCCGCTACACCCTGGTGGCGAGCGGCGCGCCGTTGTCGGAGATCCTCGCCGCGATCGACCGGCACGAAACAGCGACGCTGCGGTTCTACAGCAACACCGACCGCACCGTCCACGCGACCTTCCGCGACCTGCCCCTGGAACAACTGCTCGACCGGCTCCGTGTGAGTTTCCTGCTCTCGTATGAATCCGACGGGGAGGGCGACTACCGCCTGGGCGATGCGGTCATGCTGGGCTCGGATGCGCCCGCCACCGATCCCGGTTCCGCCGCCGAGATCCGCGCACTGGTTCGGAACCTGCGCGACGACGACATCCGCTGGAACGCCCACGATGCCTACTACCGCCTGCTGGAACTCGGTTGCACCGCCGTTCCATACCTCGAGGAGGCCCTGTTCAGCGATGACCCCCAAGGCCGCCACATCGCCGCGAACCTGCTGCGCACCCTCTGCCCTGAACATCCGGCCAGCGAGCGCCTGATCGAGGTGACCCTGCAGTTGCTGAATGGCGGCGAAGAATCCTACGACGGCGAACTGGCCTACACTGCGGCGGCCTACGACTTCCTCGCCGGCTCGAACGTCTATCCGCTGGCCCGCTCGCGCATCCTGAATCAACTCAACCACCCGGACCCGGCGGTTCGCTTATACTCCAGCCTGCTCGCGGCGAACCACCGCGAGGCCGCCTTCGCCCCGGGCCTGGTCCGCACCCTTCTGCCCCACCTCTCCGACAACGACCTCTCCGGTGACGCTGGCGCGGCCGCGTATGCCTTGCGCCAGCTCGGCCCGCTCGCATTGCCCCAGCTCAAGAGCGCACGCCACAGCGCCCGTGATACCCAGCAGCAGGAGCTGCTCGACCTGATCATCCAGAGCACCGAGTCCGGCAAACCCCGCTCATTCCATCCAACCATGTACGTCGGCGTCGCCAAGAACCCGGCCGAGGCTATGAGCTGGATCAATCCGGCGCGGTGGCGCGCGGAGGATTTCCCGGATGCCCAGGGGGGTTATGCACACGGCGGCGTCAACCGGCTCACCGCGCGCGATTACTACGGACCCTGGGAACCGCCGCCTCCGTACGAGGAGCAGTACGAACATTCGTTTCCCATGCCGGAATCCACCAGCGAGGAAACCTTTCCCTACCGGATCAAGACGGGCGAAACCGTGGCGTCCATCGCGTTGAAATTCAGCACCCCGCCGGACCACCTGATCGCCCACAACCCCGGCCTGGATCCCTCCCGGCCGCTGGTATCCGGCGCGTGGCTACTCATTCCGTGGGAATAAGTCGTCCACCCCACAACCTCGTGACCCGATGAAGTTCCGGACGCCCGCGCCCGGATCGCGTCACGGCCACAACCAGGCGAGATAGGCGCCATAACCGGCGACCAGCAACGCACCCTCCCAGCGGATGATCCGCATGCCGGTCTGCATCAGCGGCCAGAGCATGACCGCAAGCAGCAGCATCATGCTGAAGTCCATCGTGCTGATACCGGTCGCGTCGAGCGGCTGTACCAGACCGGACACACCGAGAATGCCGAGGATGTTGAATACATTTGAACCGACAACGTTGCCGATGGCGATGTCATCCTGCTTGCGGAAGGCCGCGATGACCGAGGTGGCAAGTTCGGGCAGGCTCGTGCCCGCCGCGACGATGGTCAATCCGATCACCGCCTCGCTCACCCCCCAGATCCGGGCCATCTGGATCGCGGCATCGACCAGAAACCGCGAGCCCGCGACCAGCAACACCAGCCCGCCGAGGATCAGCAGCAGGTCTTTTCCGGCGGAACCCTCCTTCGCGCCGGTCGGCGCCGCAGCGGCAAATTCGTCGAGCACCACCGGCGCCCTTTCACGCCTAGCCATCACGATGTTCCATCCGGTATAGGCCACGATGCCCGCGAACAGCAACCCGGCCTCCCACCGCACCAGCGTTCCATCGGAAAAGAGCCACCAGCAGACCAGGCTGACGCCGATCATCACCGGCATGTCAAACCGCACCAACTGCGACTGCACCACCAACGGACGGATCACCGCGGACAAGCCCAGGATAACCGCGATGTTGAAGATGTTGGAGCCGATGACGTTGCCGATGGCAATGCCACCCTGCCCGTTGAGGGCCGCCTTGGTGCTGACGACCAACTCCGGGGCGCTCGTGCCGAAGGCCACAATGGTCAACCCCACCACCAACGGGGCCACTCCAGCCCGCAAGGCCAACCGCGATGATCCGCGCACCAGCCAGTCCGCCCCGAAATACAGCAGCACCAACCCCGCCGCCAACATGCCCGCCAAGATCATACCTACCTCCGGTTTGCGGGACATAGCTTACGGGAGGAGGCTTCGCCGCGACGATCACAAACGAACACCCTCGCCGCACAACCGGGGATTTTGGAATGCACAACAGGGCCCGTGTCGGGTATGATTCACCCAGCAGAGGGAGTTGCGCCATGAACACGAACCATTCCGAGGATGCCGCCGAACCCGTCGCCACCGCCATCCTGTTCGAGTGCCCGCAGTGCGGTAAAAGCCTGGAGATCGACGCCCGCGGCGCCGGTTACCTGATTGTCTGCCCCGACTGCCACAACGAGATCCAGGTCCCGGCCTGGAACGCCGGACACGACGCGGAAACCCCGAGCGACGACGAGCGCCACCGCGTGGAAATCGAGGAAATGCTCGGCCAGCTCCAGGCCAAGATCGCCCGCCTCGAGCAACAACAGCGCACCGACAACCAGTGCATCAAACGCATCGGTGACGAACTCGCCCTGATCCAGGCCGCCCTCGACCGGATCACCGAAGTGGTCGAAACCCGCAGCCCCTCGAACTGACCACCAACCGACCTCGCTACGTTTTTGTCGCAGCCGCACAAACGTCCACGTCTTATTTTACTTGTACACAGGGATTCGTGCGGACTGTTAATAATTCCAACGCCTGTTTTTCGCGGGCTTTTTTCACCGCATCACGCTCCCCACCAAGCGCTTACGCGGCCCGATCGACCGGGCTTTTTTGCGTAACCCGTTGATGGGACGCGGTTCCCTGTGGATAACTTTTCCGGGTGGTTTTCCCGGTCGCGCGCGGCCGGAAATTGCCCGGTTCAGGCCTTGGCGGCCATGCGTTGGTGGGCGAAGCGCTTGAAGCGGACCATGGCTTCCTTGATCTGGTCCATCGAGGTCGCGTAGGAGCAGCGTACATACCCTTCGCCGCAGGGGCCGAAGGCGGTGCCGGGAACGACCGCGACCTTCTCCGCCTCGAGCAGTCCGTAGGCGAAGGCCTTGGAGGTCATGCCGGTGGCGGCGATGTTGGGGAAGGCGTAGAACGCGCCGGCCGGGCGCGGGCAGGGCAGGCCCATCTCGGTGAACGAGGCGTGGATGAAGTTGCGGCGGCGCTGGTACTCGGCCTTCATGCCGTTGATATCCTGGTCGGGGTGCTTCAGCGCCTCGATGGCCGCTTCCTGGCTGGTGATCGGGGCGCAGAGCATCGTGTACTGGTGGATCTTCATCATCGCACCGATCAGGTCGGCCGGGCCGCAGGCGTAGCCGAGGCGGAACCCGGTCATCGCCCACGCCTTGGAGAAGCCGTGCAGGAAGATCGTGCGGTCCTTCAGGCCGGGCAGCGACGCCGCGCTGGTGTGCGGGTGGTCGTAGGACAGTTCCGCGTAGATGTCGTCGGCGATGACGATCAGGTCGTGCTTCACCGCGAGGTCGCAGATCGCCTTCAGCTCCGCCTCGGGCAGGCAGGCCCCGGTCGGGTTGTTCGGGTAGTTCAGGATGATCGCGCGGGTGCGCGGGGTGATCGCGGCGGCGACCTGCGCGGCGGTGAGGACGAAGCCGCCCTGCGGATCGGTCTGGATCGGCACGGGCTTGCCGTAGGCGAAGGCGATCACCGGACCGTAGGACACGTAGCAGGGCTCGTGGAAGATCACTTCATCGCCCGGCTCGAGGATGGCCCGCATGGCAAGGTCGAGCGCCTCGCTGACGCCCACGGTGACCAGCACCTCGTTCGCGGGGTTGTAGGACGCGCCGAACACGCGCTCGACGTAGCCGGCGAGGGCCTGGCGCAGCTTCAGCAGGCCGAGGTTCGAGGTGTAGCTGGTGATGCCGCGCTCGAGCGAATAGATGGCCGACTCGCGGATGTGCCACGGGGTGACGAAGTCGGGTTCGCCGATGCCGAGGCTGATGACATCCTTCATCGTGCTGACGATGTCGAAGAAATCGCGGATGCCCGACGGGGGCATCGTGCGCACGTGCGACGCGATGCGGTCAGGGCGAGACTTTGAGCCGTTCATATTCGTCCTCGGTCTCCATCAGGACGCCGTGGTCCTTGTAGGTTTTCAGCATGAAGTGGGTCGAGGTGGAGATCACCCCGGGGATGGTCGCCAGCTTGTCGCTGACGAAGAAGGCCACGTCCTTGAGCGACTGGCCGGAGATGAAGATCAGCAGGTCGAAGGTGCCGGACATGAGGTACAGCGACTGGACCTCCTCGAACTTGCTGATGCGCTCGGCGATGTGGTTGAAGCCGCCCTCGCGTTCCGGGGTGACCTTGACCTCGATCACCGCGGTGACGAGGTTGATGTCGAGCTGGTCCTGGTTGACCACGGCCTGGTAGCCGCGGATCACGCCGGACTTCTCGTACTCGGCGATCTTCGCCTTCACGGCGGCGACCGGCAGATCGAGCATCTTGGCGAGGTCCTCGGGGGTTTCGAGTGCATTTTTCTTCAGCAATTTCAGCAATTCATCCATGGCGGGTCCCTCAAAAAACGGGCGTTAGGTATAACAGGAGCGGAAACCGGGCGTCCAGCCTTTATCCCGAAAACAGGAGTTGAAGGAACCACGCCCGCCATAGGCGGATCCGCCTTCGGCGGGGATGAACACCGATTCACCCGGATAAAGACCGTGGAACGGGTTCATCACAGGAAGGAGCCCGGTCCTTTTCAACACCGTGGTATTCAGGGTACACCCCCGCGAATCCGTGTCTATCCGTGTTCATCCGTGGTTTCACGTTCGTTTTCGGGTTTATCCGGCAACGGGCCGGGCCGCGCAATAAAAAAGGCGGCGAGGGAATCGCCGCCTTGCGCGTCCGGCCCGGGGGCCTTCGTGCGGGTGACTACACCCCGACCTGGTAGCGGGTGAAGCGGCGGATGGTCAGCGTGTCGCCGAGTTCCTTGCCGCGGGCGGCCAGCATGTCGGCCACGGTCTGGTCGGGATCCTTGACGAAGCCCTGCTCGACCAGGCAGATCTGGCTGTAGTACTTCTCCAGCTTGCCGTCGACGATCTTGTCAACGATGTTGGCCGGCTTGCCTTCGACCTGCTTCGCGTAGATCTCACGCTCGGCGGCGATCACCTCGGCGGCGACGTCGGAGCGGTTTAGGAACTGCGGGTTGGCCGCAGCAATGTGCAGGGTCACGTCCTTGATCGTCTCCTTGAAGAGCTCGGCCGAGGCGGTTTCCGCCTTGCCGCAGCCGACTTCGAGGAGCACGCCGACCTTGCCACCGAGGTGGATATAGCCGGCCACCGCGCCGTTGCCGGAAACGGTGTACTTGACGTTGCGGCGCACGATCAGGTTCTCGCCGATCTCGGCGATCTTGGCCACGACCTTGTCCTTGGCGGCTTCGGCCAGGCTGCCATCGATGCCCTTGGCATCGTTGACCAGGCTAGCGACAAACGCCTGGAAGTTCTCGTTCTTGGCGACGAAGTCGGTCTCGCAGTTCACTTCGATCATGACGCCGGTTTTGCCGTTGTCATAGATCTCGGCGGCCACGCGGCCTTCCTTGGCCACGCGTTCGGCCTTCTTGCCGGCAATGGCCATGCCGCGTTCACGGAGCAGGCGCACGGCCTTCTCCTTGTCGCCGCCGGTTTCCTGCAGCGCGCGTTTGCATTCCATCATGCCGAGGTTGGTTTCCTCGCGCAGTTCCTTCACTAACGATGCGGTGATTTCCATAAATGTTTCCTTGCAGAGAGGGGGTGGATCAGGCGCCGGCGGCGTCGGGGGCCGGGGCTTCGGGAGCCGGAGCGACCTCGGTCGCGGCGGCGGCTTCCTTCGCCTTCGCCTTGGCCTTCTTCTCCTTCACGGCGGCGAGGGCCTTGGCGGCGGCCTCGGCACGGGCGGAGGCGGCAGCCTTGGATTTGGCCTCGGCAGCGGCTTCATCGGCGGCGCGCTTGCGGGACTCTTCCGCGGCGATGCGGGAATATTCGCCGACCGCTTTCTCCATCGTCTCGCCGGTGATATCGAGGATGAGCTGGATGCCGCGGATGGCGTCGTCGTTGCCCGGGATCGGGTAGTCGATCGCGTCCGGATCGGAGTTGGTATCGACCAGTGCGATCAGCGGGATGCCGAGGCGCTGGGCTTCGGCCACCGCGATCGATTCGCGGTTGGTGTCGACGATGAACAGCGCGCCCGGCAACTGCTCCATGCTGGCGATACCACTGAGGTTGAAGCGGAGCTTCTCGAGTTCGCGGCGGAGGCGGGACACTTCCTGCTTGTTGAGCTGGCCCCAGTTGCCGCTCTGCTCCATCGCGTCGAGCTCGCGCATGCGGGCGACGCTGCGGCGGATGGTCGTGCTGTTGGTGAGCGTGCCGCCCAGCCAGCGGTTGACGATGTACGGCTGGTTGTACTTCTCGGCAAGGGCCTTGACCGGGCCGGACGACTGCTTCTTGGTGCCGACGAACAGCACGCTGCGGCCGAGCGAAATCGTGTCGTAGATGAACTGCTGGGCCTTCTTGAGGCAGTCGAGGGACTTGTCGAGGTCGATGATGTAGATCCCGTTGCGGGCATCAAAGATGTATTTCTTCATCTTCGGGTTCCAGCGCTTGGTCTGGTGGCCGAAGTGCAGGCCCGCGTCGAGCAGGTCCTGGACGGTTACTTTCACGGTCAGGGAACCGGTTTCCATGTGTCTATCCTCAGTTGTTCGTTCTGCCCCGCAGCCACCGGCCTGCGCACACGCGCGGTCCGCTTGTCCTTGAGGCGTTACAATCCGCTTTGACCCAGGCCAGAGGGGACCGGGCACTCGCTTCCATCCCGCACAGCGGGACTAGGGGTGCGGACGGTAGAGGGAAGGAGGGGTCCTGACAAGCGCAAAATCACGGGTGGCCGGGCGGTCCGGACCACCCGGCCTACAGGCACACCCGCCTAGCGCCACCCCGCCGTGGCATCCGCCGGCGGGGTGATGAGGTCCGGCGGCGCGGTGTCCGCCGGAGGGGCCGGCGGCGCAAACCCGAAGGCCTCGGGCGGCGATGGTGGTGTTACCGCTTGGGCGGAAGGCGGTTCCGGTTCGGGAGTGGCGGCCGCCGGAGGCGGGGCCACGGTCGCCGGCTCGAAGATCTTCAGCTTGTCCATCCGGTACTTGAGGATACGCCGGGTGGTGCCGAGCAGTTCGGCGGCGCGGGTCTGGACCCCGTTGGCCTCGCGCAGCGCCTGTTCGACCAGGGTGCGCTCGAAGGTGGCGACCGCGTCGGCGAGGGATTGCTGACCGAGCGCGGGTACCGGCAACGGCGCCACGACTGCCGCGGGCGGGGCGGATGATACGGCTGCGGGTGCGTTGGCCGCAACGGGAACCACCGGTGCGGCAACCGACGCGGCGGTGCGGAACTCGATGGGTAGAGCTTCCGGCGGGAGTAGGTCGTGGTGCCCGTGCAGCACGACGGCGCGCTCGATGACATTCCGCATCTCGCGCACGTTGCCGGGCCATCGGTATGCACCGAGCAGGGCGAGGGTATCCGGGGCGAAATCCTCGGTGCGCACGTTCATGCTGCGGCGGAACAGGTCGAGGAAGTAGCGGGCGAGCAGCGGGATGTCGCCGGGCCGTTCGCGCAGCGGCGGCATCACCACCGGCACGACGTTGAGGCGGTAGAAGAGATCCTCGCGGAACCGTTTCTCCTGCACTTCGCGGGCGAGGTCCTTGTTGCAGGCGGCGATCAGGCGGGCGTTGGTGCGGAGCACCTGGGTGCCGCCGACGCGCATGTACTCGCGCTCCTGCAGCACGCGGAGCAGCTTGGCCTGGGTGGAGAGCGACATCTCGCTGACCTCGTCGAAGAACAGCGTGCCCGAGCCGGCCATGTCGAAGCGTCCCGGCTTGCGGCGATCGGCGCCGGTAAATGCGCCCTTCTCGTGGCCGAAGAGCTCGCTCTCCATCAGCGAGTCGGGAAGCGAGCCGCAATGCACGGCGACAAACGGCTCGTCGCGGCGCGGGCTGGCGTTGTGGAGTTGGCGGGCAATCAGCTCCTTGCCGGTGCCGCTCTCGCCGCAGATCAGCACGGTCGCGTCGGCCACCGCGGCGCGCTGGACCATGTCGAGCACCTCGCGCATCGGGGCCGACTGGCCGATGATGGCATCGACGGCGAAACGGCGGGCCACCTCCTCCTGCAGCACCTCGACCTTGCGCTTGAGGGAACTGTGCTCGAGGGCGCGCGCGACCACGGCGCGCAGTTCCTGGACATCGAACGGCTTGGACACGAAATCGAACGCGCCGGCGCGCATCGCATCCACGACCGGTCGCAAGGTGGAGGATGCGCTGACCATGACGAACGGCAGGTCGGGGTACCGCGACTGGATCTCGCGCAGCAGGGTCACGCCATCCATGTCCGGCATCATGTAGTCGAGCAGCACCAGGTCGACGCGCGTCTCGCCGAGCCGGGCCAGCGCGTTCTTCGCGTTTTCGGCGAGGTACACCTTGTACTCGTTGCTGAACACGGCGTGCAGCGACTGGCGGCTGCCCATTTCATCATCGACGATCAGCAGGCGTTTCATGGTTGCCCTCCGGCGGTGGATTCCTCGGCGACCGGCAACTGGATCACGACGTTGGTGCCGTGATCGCCCGAGTCGATCGACAGCCGCCCGTTGTGATCCACCACGGTCCGTTTGACGATGGGCAGACCCAGCCCCATGCCGCGGGCCTTGGTCGTGTAGAAGGGCGAATACACCTTGTCGAGCACCTCGGCGGGAATGCCGCGGCCGTTATCCTGGATGGCAACCTCGACCAGCGGCTCATTGCCCGGACCGGCCGCTGCGCGCGCGGTGCAGGTGATCAACGGGCCCGGACAACCGGCCAGCGCCTCGACGGCATTCTGCAACAGGTGGGTGAAACATTCGGCGAGTGAGCGGTCATCGCCACGCACCAGCGGCAGGTTGCCGTCGAACCGCGAGGACACCTGGACCGAGGCGGCCTCCGGTCCCTGCGGGAACACGCGGCGCAGCGCGGCCTGCAGCGACTGACGGACATCGACGCGGCCCTGCACGAGTTCGGCCGGATGGGCGAAATCGTTGATCTGGTTGATGATCCCGTCCAGGCGGGCGACTTCACGGGTGACCAGCGTGCTGAACTCGCTGCGGAACTCCTCGTCCTGGTAGCGTTCGGGCAGGAGCTGCGCAAAGGTGTTGATGGTGACCAGCGGATTGCGGATCTCGTGGGATAGGCCGGCGGCGAGGTCGGTCCAGAACGCGGTGCGCTCGACCTGCGCCTGTTTCTCCTGGAACCGGCGGACCGACGTCAGGTCCTGGATGACCGCGACCACGCCGAGTTGCTGTCCGGCGCCGAAGGCCTGGACCTCGATCTGCAGGAACCGGCGCGAGACCGGCTCCTCCCACGCGCGCACCGAGGGGGCGGGCTGGCCTTGCAGTGCCCGCCGGATGATATCGGCAAACCGTGGACCGAGGGCCTCGACCGCCTTGCCGGTCACGTCGCCGGGCGCGCGGTCGAACATGCGTTGCGCCGCCGTGCTGAACCAGCGCACCACCCCGTGGCCGTCCACCGCGATGATGCCGGTCGGCAGTGCGTGCAGCAGGGTCTCGGCAAGCGACTTCTGCATCGCCACCTCGCGGTACAGCGTGGCGTTCTCGAGCAGCATCGAGAGGTAGTCGGCGGCGAGGGAAAGCTCCTCGAGGTCGTGCACGTCGTAGGGTTGCCCGGTGGCGCGGTAACCGATGAAGAACCAGCCGAGCAGGCGTCCGTGGGTCTGCAGCGGAACCATGACCTCGGCCCCGCACTCCTCGAGGGCGCGGGTAAGCAGGCGGCGCTGATCGGCATCGGGCAACTGCCCGGCCATGGTGCGGGTGACCATGTGGGCATGGCGCTCGAACCAGCGCGATAGCGGATCATCCGCCGCATAGCGCAACCCGGCCGTCTCGCGCAACGTGCGCTGGCCCGCGCTCATCCGGTACTGCCCGACGGTCTCATCGAAGGTGAACAGACCGACGCGCGTGGTATGGGCGGCGGTGGCCAGGCCCTCGACCACGCGGTCGAGCATCAGGTCCAGATGTTCGAAATGACGGAAGGCCGCAGCGACATGGGCAATGATCGACGGGGTGGCGCGAGGCGGGGCGATCTCCGGCAAAGGCGCAACGGCTTCGGGTTGGACGCTGGCGGCGGCACGCTCCTTCCAGCGCTGGGCTTCATGACGGTGGCGGTAATCGCGCTCCACCAGCCGGAGCAGACGCTGCCACGCCTGCACATCCGCACCGGCGTCGAGCGCGGCGAAGAGGTTGAACCGGTCGAGGGCGAGGATGCGGTCGGAGCGGGGCGGCCCCACCGGGATCAGCGGCGTATCCGGAAACCGGGTGCGCCAGGCATCCATCCGGCGGTACACCTCGTCGCTGGTCACGTCCAGGACCAGCGCCGCCGGTTCGTCGAGCTCCTGCCGGCGAAGCACGTCCGCGTAGGTGAGGACCGGCTCAACCACCAGATCGGGGAATCGGGCCGCGCCGAGCACGCGGAACAAACGATCGTCCGTCGAGGCGACCAGCAGGGTAATCGGACGGTTCATGCCTGGACCTCCTCCGCCAACAACGGGAACTCGAGGTGGAACACCGTGCCACGGCCGAGTTCGCTATCAAGCTCGATGACACCGTCGTGCTCCTGGATGATGCCGTGGGATACCGACAGGCCGAGCCCGGTGCCCGAGGCCTTGGTGGTGAAGAACGGATCGAACACGTGCGGGAGGTTTTCCGGATCGATCCCCGGACCGGAATCCTCGATGCTCAGCCGCAGCCGGCGCACGGTGATCGGATGGCCCCACAGGTCGAGCTGCTTCGTCGGCACTTCAACGACACGCGTGGTCACGGTCAGCGCTCCGCGTTCGCCCATCGCATCAATCGCATTCAGGAAGAAATTCAACAGCGCCTGGGCGAGCATGTCATGATCGCCCAGGATCAGGTCGGGTTCAGCCTCGAACTGCCGGTTCAAGGCAATGTTGCGCTGGCGGAGCTGCTGCTTGACCAGGTTGAGCGTGTTGTCGGCGATGGCGTGCAGGCTGACCGGCGACAGGCTGGGCTTGGCCGGGCGGGCGAAACGCAGGAGCTGGTTGACGATCCGGTCGATGCGCGAGACCTCCTCGCCGAGCAGGCCGGAGAAGGTGTTTCGGAAATCCGGATCGTCGTACCGCTCCGGAAGCAACTGGGTGAAGGTCTTCATCGAAACCAGCGGGTTCTTGATCTCGTGGGCCATGCCGGCGGCCAGCGTGCCGAGGCTGGCCAGCCGGTCGGTCCGGCGCACCTGTTGCTCGAGCTTCTTGATCTCGGTCTGGTCGGTAAACACCAGCAGCGCCCCCAGCACCTTGCCGGTGTAGCTGTGGAACAGGGTACAGCCGAAGCGTACCGGGACTTCGCGGTCGCCGACGACCAGGCTGGTGTCCACATCGCGGCTGCCGCCGAGGTCGAACGTCTGGTCGAGTGCGCTGGCAATGGTCGGTGGCAGCCGGGACAAGCCCCCTCCGATCACATCCTCGTGGCGCAGGCCGGTGATGCGCTGGGCCTCGCGGTTGAACACGGTGATGCGGCGGGCGGGATTCACCGCGATGACCCCGCTGACCAGCCGGTCGAGCAGGATGTCGTTGTAGATGCGGCTGTTCTGGACCTCGGTGTAGAGCTTGGCGTTGTCGAGCGAGATGGCCAACTGGTCGGCCAGGCCCTGCAGCAGGGCCACCTCGATCGAACCATAGATGCGCGCGGTGGCTCGCGGACCGAACAGCATCAGGCCGATGAGCTGGCCCTTGACGTACACCCCGACCAGCGCAGCAATGCCGAGGTCCCGCATACAGGCCTCCGCCTCACCCAGCAGGTCGGTCGGGCGTTGGCGCTGGATCATCTCGCGGACCAGCGGCTCGGACTGCTCCAAGAGGATGCGGACCAGCGGATGCGCGGGATCGATCACGGCCGGTTCGGGGTCGGCGTTGACGACCTGGCGGGTGCGGTACACCTCGTCCTCCAGCAGCATGATGCGCAGGTGCTCGCTCTGCACCTTGCGGGTGATCAGCGCGGCGAACTGGCCGAGCAACTCGTCCACCGTGGCGATGGTGTTGAGGATGCGGCTGGCCTCCTGGATCGTCTTGCCGACGTCGATTGGCGGCGACCGCACAAACAACCGGTTGGCGATCTGGTTCATCCGGCCCTGGGCCGAGGTCATGGCCAGCGCCACGACCACCGTCGCCACGAAGTTCGCCACCGGTGTGCTCTTGCCGACAACCCCGCCCAGGATCTGGTCCGCAGCATACCAGGCGATGAAGTACAACAACGTCAGGTAGGCCAGCAACGCGACGGTGGCGAGGATGCGCCGGATCACATTGGGCACGTCGAGCAGGTTGCGCGTAGCCACGCCATATGCCATCGCGGCGACGAAGATGTTGACGGAGAGCGGCAACAACTGCACCAGGTCCGTCAAGCCGGTGAAGTTGGGGATGATCAGCAGCAGGATGCCGAAGAACAGGGCAAGGATGCTGCCCAGGAAGATGAACTGCAACTCCGCGCGTTGCACCCCGCGGGCCCGCGTCAGATCACGCACAAAAAAGATCGCCAGCGTCGTCCAGGCCATGACCATGTACAGGGAGAACAGGACGAACCCCGGCCCGTAATGTGGAACCGGTATCTGGTTCCGCGTTTCCGGCAAGGTGGCCGACTCGAGGAAATAGGTGGTCTGGCACAAGGTGAACACCGCAGCGTAACCGACCATCCACACGGCGGCGTGGCGGCCAACCTCGCGCCAGGTGATCTTGGGGCGCATGATCGACAGGCGCACCAGGTAGATCGCGATCGGGATCAGCGCCGAGGTCACGGTGGACATGCGGATCCAGAACATCGCATCAAACACCGTCCGGGCCAGCGAGGCAAAGGTCAGCGAGACCAGCCACATGGACAAGACCACCGTCAACACCAGCGAAAACTGGTTCACCCGGCGGGTGCGCTGGTTGAAGAACGTCACCACGCCCATGGCGGCGGTGGCGGCGATCGACACCAGGATGCATAACTGGAACAGGTTCATGCGCTCACGACCCTGGCCAGCGCCATGGTCGTATTGCCACCTCCGAGTCCGTGAACATTCACCAAGGCGGCGTCGAACGACATCGCGTAGCCCTGGTTCGGTACATAATCGAGATCACACGCCGGATCCGGCACCTCGTAGTTCGCGGTCGGGGGCACCAGGCCGTGCCGCATGCCCAGCGCGGTCGCCAACACCTGCATCGGACCGGCGGCAGCCAACGGATTGCCAACCACGCCCTTGATCGAACTGACCGGGATCGTCCGCGCCTTCGCCCCGAACAGTCGCTTGATCTCGCGCGTCTCCACCCGGTCGATCACCGGATGGCTGGGCCCATGCGCCGAGATGTAATCGATGTCCTCCTTGCGCAATCCGGCATTGGCCATGGCCAGCGCCATCGTGTCGTAGAGCCCGGCCCCGGACTCCGTGCCCGGATCATCCCCGTTGGCCGCATACCCCAGGATTTCCACCAACGGCTCCGCGCCTCGCGCCACGGCATGCGCCAGGTTCTCCAGCACCATGACCACCGCGCCCTCGGCAATGATGCCGCCGCGCCGGTGCAGGTCAAACGGCCGGCTACACTTCGACGGCGGGATCTCGAAGTCCGGGGCGAGGCCGGCCAGGCTGAACGACGCCATGGCCAGTGGCGTAACCGGAGCATCCGCCCCGCCCGCCACCACCACATCGTGCTTCCCGGAACGGATCAACTCAAACCCGATGGCCAACGCATCCAACCCCGCCGGACAGGCCGACGAGGCGGTGATCGGCTGGGCGGAACGGCCGAGCACCTCCGCCACCGCCAGCGCCGTCGCATGCGGCTGACAGGAACTTACCCCGTACGGACTCACCGCCTCCGGGCCGCGATCGCGCAAGCGGTCCTCGTTGGACTCGATCACCTCCATCGCACTCGTACTCACCCCCATCGCCACCGGCAACGGCACCCGATGATCAAATTCCTCCAACGACAAACCGGCCTGCTCCACCGCCATCTTCGCCGCCACCAGGGAAAATTGCGTGTGCCGCCCATACCGCTTGGGTTTGATGCCACCGTTGAGGTAATGAAGAAGATGGAAGTCCTTGACCTCCCCGGCCACGTGCACCTTGAACGCACGCGCGTCAAACAAGGTGATCGGCCCGATGCCACTCACCCCGCGGGAAACCGTGTCCCAGAACGCCTCAACGCCAATCCCATTGGCCGCCAGCACCCCCATGCCGGTAACCACCACCCGCGGTTGCGGCCACGTCACCGCGACCCCGCTCCCTTCCGAATCCTCAAACCGCGGATCACCAGCACATCCGCTCGCTGTACCAGATTGAACCCCAGGTTATTCACACGTTATCAACACCCCCCGTGAACACCTGTACAAAACCGTGCACCCAACCTGCACGAGGCATTCACTTGTACGTATTTGAACACCGGAAAAGCGCTTTGGCAAGGATTTACACCGGGAAATTTATCCCCTCTACCCGTGGCACGGAAGGTGCTCTACCTCTGCACCGTTAGCCTGGAACAGCACGGAAAGGACACGTAAGGCATGAAGAAGACATATCATCAAATTGGCAGTTGGGTGGCCGCCCTCGTGGTGGCGGGTGGCGTGGCAATGGCGGACGGCTTCCGCAATCCCCCCGAAGGCATGACCGCGATCGGCAAGATCGGCGGCAAGATTGTTTATAACGACGACGCCTCAACCCTGACCCATAACCCCGCCAACCTCCCGAACGTGACGAACAACCAGTTGATGGCCTCGTTTACCGTTGGCTACGGCAAACGCGAATTTGAACCGTCCACCGGCGGCAAGGCCGAGTCGAAGGACCCATGGGCCGTGCTGCCGAATTTTTTCTCGGCCTGGCAGGTCGGCGAGAATGACCGCCTGGTCGCCGGTGTGGGCCTGACCACACCCTATGGCCGCGCCACCACCTTCCCGAAGGATAGCCTGTTGCGCTACTCGACCCCGTACTTCACCGAACTGATCGCGGTGAATCTGAACCCCTCGCTCGGTTACCGGGTCAATGACCGGCTTTCCGTGGGCGGCGGCATCAGCCTGCTCTATTCCGAACTCGACCTGCGCCAGATCTACCCGTGGAGCGTGGCCACCGGCAATCCCTCCGCGCCCGACGGCACCTCGTATTTCCAAGGCGATGGCAGCGGCATCGGCATCAACCTCGCCCTTTCCTGGGACGTCACCGAGAAACAACGCGCCGTACTGACCTACCGCTCATCGATCGAGGTGGACTACGAGGGCGACTCAAAATTCACCAAAACCCCGATCGCCGGCCCGATCCCGGCCCTCGTGACCTCGCAGAGCGATTTTGAGACGACCATCGAGTTCCCCAGCGTCGTCGCCGCCGGCTACGGCATCGAACTGACCGACAAACTCCGCGTCGAAGTGAACATCGAATGGGTCGAGCACTCCACCTTCGATCAGCTCGACATCGATGCCGGCAGCAATACCCCGTTCCTGCCCGCCAGCACGATCCCCGCCGACTGGGATGACAACTGGACCTATGGCATCGGCCTCGATTACCAGCTCAACGACCAGCTCGTCCTGCGCGCCGGCTACATCTACCTCGAGTCACCGATCCCCTCGAAGACCATGCTCCCGTCGATCTCCGAGGAGGACCAGTCGGTCATCTCCATCGGCGCCGGCTATACCTCCGGCCCGCACCAGATCGACGTCGCCTACGCCTACGGCCTGTTCAACGGGCGCGACGTGGACAACAACGTCAACCCCGCCTTCAACGGCAGCTACGACTTCGAGGCCCACCTGATCGGCGCCTCCTACGCCTACTCGTTCTAACCGCCCCAAGGTGATGCCATGATCATGCCGGAACAGAAGAACCACCGCGTCCTCATCATCGACGATGAACTGGGGCCGCGGGAAAGCCTGCGCATCCTCCTGAAGAAGGAGTATGATGTCCTCACCGCCGACTCGGTCCAGCGCGGCCTCGACCTGCTGCGCGAACACAACCCCGACGTCGTCGTATCCGACATCCGCATGCCCGGCGTGAACGGCATCGAGGGGCTGAAACGCATCCGCGAGATCAACAGCGACGTGCCGGTCATCATGCTGACCGGCTACGGCGCCCTCGAGACCGCCCAGGAGGCGATCCGGCTCGGCGCGAACGACTACATGAAGAAGCCGTTCGATGCTTCCGACATGCTGGAGATCATCCGGCGCAACGTCGAACGCGCCGAGCTGATCCGCCGCCGCGAACAGAGCCGGCAGACCCTCGAACAACTGAACAAGCAATTGCTCGAGGAGATGAACAAGACCAACCGCCTCGCCGCCCTCGGCCAGGCCTCGGCCGAACTCGTCCACGACCTTCGCAACCCGATGATGATCATCCTCGGCTATGTTCAACTGCTGGCCCAGGATATCACCGGCGCCAACCTCCCGCCTGCCGCGAACAACGGCGAAACCGTGGAGTACGTCGAAGCCATCGAGTCCAATGTGCGACGGTGCAAGGAACTGATCGAATCGTGGCTGGACCTCTCCCGCAACAACCGCATGACCCTCGTCCCCCTGAACCTGTCCGCGCTGATCGGCGAGGTGCTCGAAGCCGTCCGCCCTCTCGCCCAGACCAAGCAGGTGCGCGTGGAAAGCCAGATCCCCGCCGATGCGGTGGCCATCCTCGGCAACGCGGTGCAGTTGCGCCGCGCCCTGCAGAACCTCGTGGTGAACGCCCTGGATGCCCTCCACGAATCCTCCGGCATGATCCGCATCGCCTGCTCGGTCAACCTCGACGCGGTGGAGCTGACCATCGCCGACAACGGCGAGGGCATCGCCCAGCAACACCTGCCCCACATCTTCAAACCATTTTATTCGAGCAAGGGCTCCGGCAAAGGCACCGGCCTCGGCCTGTTCATCACCCAGAAGATCATCGAGGATCACCACGGCTCGATCGCGATTGAAAGCACCCCCGGTTGCGGCACCAGCGCCATCGTGCGCCTCCCCGCGTTGAAGGCGCAGGCCGCGGATGCCACCACGACACCGGCGGAATCCCCGGATCACGCTTGACGCCCCGGCGGCACTACGCTTGCATCGTGGGCTAATGCACAAGGATCGCCCATGACAACGCCGACACCACCGAGCCAGACCGCCTACCAGCAGGATGGCGTCACCTACCTCAACAAGATCATCCAGCTGTTCGGCGGCTACAAGCGGCGCGGCTTCACGTTCCTCCAGGTCTCCCCCGGCCAGCACATCCTCGATGTCGGCTGCGGCACCGGCGAGGACGCCTTCGCCCTCGCCGGCCTGACCGGCCCCACCGGCCGCGTCTGCGGCGTGGACCCCGACCCGAACATGCTCGCCGCCGCCACCACCCGCGCCGCCGCCCTGAATGCCCCGGTCACCTTCACCCGCGGCGAGGCCCACGCCCTGCCGTTTCCCGATGCCTCGTTCGACCGCACCCGCGCCGACCGCGTGTTCCAGCATCTCGCCGATCCCGCCGCCGCCCTCGCCGACATGATCCGCGTGACCCGCCCCGGCGGCTGGATCTCCCTGCTCGACGTCGATTGGGGCTCGGTGCTGATCGACGCCGGCGACCGCACCCTGACCCGCCGCATCCTCGATTACCACCACCGCCACCACGTCAACGCCTCCGCCGGCATCCAACTCCACGGCCTGCTCCAACGCGCCGGCCTCGCCGAGGTCGAAACCTACGGCGAAACCGTCTGCGTCACCGAATGGCCCCTCGCCGCCATGATCTGGGGCCTCGACGCCATCACCACCCGGGCCGTCGCCGAAGGCGTCATCACCGGCGGGGAACGCGACCGCTGGAACCACGACCTGGCCGAACGCACCCGCAACGGCACCTTCTTCGCCGCCATCACCGGCTTCATCACCCGCGGCCGCAAACCCTGACCCCGCGAACGACCGGCCAATACAGCCCTTCATTGAACACGCATTCAGAAGCCGGAACCGCGGATCTCGCTGATGTTCGCCGATGGCTTCATGGTATCTGATCATCAGGTCGTTGCTTTAGCCCAAAAACCGATATTGATTTCACCACGGATAGACACGGATGCACTCGGATGCGGGTTTCCGAAGATGATTTCCACCGCGATAAAACCAAGCTTTTTCCGTGCACCGGCAAACACCGCGCGCCCCCTTGTACATCCGTGCTGATCCGTGTGTATCCGTGGTTTCAACGTCCGGATTCGGGTTCAGTGCACCGCCCTTTAACCAATGCAGCTTCATAACGTCATTCCCATCGGTGATATCCGGGGAATCCGCGGTTCTTCCATTCCGGTTTTCAGGTTGAACGCGACGGTCCCCGCGCCTGTCTAGCACAAGAACCCGCGCATTCTGTTGGGCGCAGCCCCTTCGTGTGCTACGGTAGACCCATGACATCGCTGTTCACCCTGCTCGCCGTTTCCTGGCTGACCGCCGCGCCGGCCGCCGCGCCGACCGGACTCGTGGTCCGTATCGACGGCGATACCCTGACCCTGCGGGCCCGCAACACCCCGCTGCAGGACGTGCTCGCCGCCTTTGTCCAGGCCGGCGTGACCGTGAAGGCCGACCCCGACCTCGATGCCCGCGTGACCGGCTCGGTGAAGGACATGGACCTCTCGCAGGCCCTCGATGAACTGCTCGGCCCCTTCGGCTACGCCCTGATCTTCGATGTCGTGCCCGGACCGCTCGGCAACCTCGAGCGCCTCGAGGAAATCCAGGTGTTCCGCCGCGAAGGCCCCCGCCGCATCGAACCGTTCATGCCCGAGACGAACTTCCGCATCACCCGCGGCCCCGCCGCCGGAAGCCCCGAGTTCGTCGCCGACGAAATCCTCATCGCCTTCAAGCCCGGCACCGACATCGACGCCTTCCGCCGCCTGATCGCCCAGATCGGCGGCACGGTGATCGACAGCGCTCCCGACCTCGGCATCTACCGCATCCGCCTCCCGCTGAACACCAACATCCTCGCCCTCGTGGAACTGCTGAAGAACAACCCGATCGTCAGCCGCGTGGAACCGAACTACGCCTACCGCCTGCCCGGCCAGGCGCCCAGCCTCGCCGCCGCCATCGGCGATGCGCCCCCCGTCGCCGCCGCCGCCAAACCCGGCGTCCCCCCCGTCGCCGTGTTCGACTCCGGCCTGCGCGCCGTGCCCGGCCTCGACGGCCTCGTCGCCGGCGCCTACGACGCGATCCGCCCCGAACGCTCGATCGAGGACCGCGCCGGCCACGGCACCCAGATGGCCCTGATCGCCTCCGGCGCCATCGCCCCCTACGGCTCCGAAGGCTCGGCCGACGGCGTACCGGTCATCGCCGTCCGCACCTTCGACGACAACGGCTACACCTCGAACTTCACCCTGATGCGCGCCATCGACTACGCCGCCTCGCAAGGCGCGAAGGTGCTGAACATGAGCTGGGGCTCCGAGACCGACAGCTCGTTCCTCGAAACCGCCATGCAGGCCGCCCAGGCCCGCGGCCTCGTCGTCGTCGCCTCCGCCGGCAACGAACCAACCGGCAAACCCGTCTACCCCGCCGCCTACCCCGGTGTCATCAGCGTGAGCGCGCTGAACAGCGACGGCACCCCGTGGGACCAGTCGAACCACGGCGCCTCGGTGACCATCGCCGCCCCCGGCACCGCGTCGTTCCCGGTCGGCCACCAAGGCCCGCCTGGCGGCTACGCCGGCACCTCGATCGCCAGCGCCTACGTCGCCCGCAACGTCGCCCTCTACCTCGGCGAAAACCCGTCCGCCACCGCGACCCAGGCGAAACAGGCCCTGCTCCGCACCGCCAGCCCCGCCCCCACCGCCACCGTCCGCTACGGCAGCGGCACCCTCGATGCCGCCGCGGTCAACCGCCTGCTCGCTCCATGATTCCGCCCCTCGCCATCTGGCAACCCGGCCCGGCGAACCCGTCGCTCCCCACGCGCGAACTGCACGTGTGGCGGATCCCGCTCGACGCCCCCGCCCTCACCCTCGACACCGCACGCGCCCTGCTCGCCCCGGACGAAGGCGCCCGCGCCGACCGCTTCACCGTGGACGCCCCGCGCCGCCGCTTCACCCTCGCCCGCGCCGCCCTGCGCACCGTGCTCGCCCGCTACACCGGCCGGCCCCCGCACGACCTCGCCTTCACCACCGGTCCCCACGGTAAACCGGCCCTCGCCGATTCCCCGTTCCGCTTCAACCTCTCCCACAGCGAGGACCTCGCCCTGCTCGCCATCACCCGCCGCACCGAGGTCGGCATCGACATCGAACACATCGACCCGCGCCGCGCCGCCGACGACATCGCCGCACGCTTCTTCTCGCCCGCCGAGCAACACCAACTCGCACACTACACCGGCCACGAACGCACCGCCGCCTTCTTCCGCGCCTGGAGCCGCAAGGAAGCCGTCATCAAGGCGCTCGGTGAAGGCCTCGCCTGCCCGCTCGCCTCGTTCGATGTCAGCCTCGACGAACACCACGCCGCCCTGCTCGCCCTGCGCCGCGACCACGCCGATCTCGCCGCATGGACCCTGCTCGCCCTCGACGCCGCCCCCGGCTATGCCGCCGCCGTCGCGCTGATCGGTCCCTGCGACCACGCCGCCGGCTATACCTTCGACGCGGCGGTCGCGGCCACACCGCCGCAGATGAAGGCCTCTCGTTGGTCGTGACACCGCAAGGCGTCATGGCGCCTTTTCACCGATCGTGCCACTTTTTCCTGTTCGCTCCGCCGCAAAACCCATAGACCTTCCCTGTCATGAGCGATGAATCCACACCGAACACGCCCGCCAAGCAGCACCCCGCCGACATCGCCGACCAACTTGAACAGCTGACCACCGACGAAGCCGCCGCCGCGTTGCGCGCCCTGCCCGCCGAGACCGCCTCGGAAGTACTGACCGAACTCGATACCGAAGTCGCCAACGACATCGCCGCCCAGCTCTCCAACGAGGAACTCTCGTCGCTGCTCGCGGAACTGCCGCACGATGCCGCCGCCGACATCGCCGCCGACCTCTCCCCCGAACAGCAGGTCGCCGTGCTCGCCCAACTCGATCCGCCCGAGTCCGCCAAGGTCTCGGAACTGATGCGCTACTCGGAAGACTCCGCCGGCGGCATCATGCGTGACACCTTCATCGCCCTGCCCGCCCGCCTGACCGTCGGCGAGGGCCTGAACCTGATCCGCCAGCGCGGCGAAGAGGAATTCCAAGGCGTCACCTACGTCTACATCGTCGATGAACATGGAAAACTCGCCGGCGTCGTCTCCATCCGCGACCTCGTGTTCCGTCCGCCCGCCCGTCGCCTCGCCGAGGTGATGAACCCGCGCGTCCACTTCGTGCGCGTCGATACCGACCAGGAAGAAGTCGCCCGGCAATTTACCCAGTACCACTACATGGCCCTGCCCGTCGTGGAACGCGACGGCCGCCTCGTCGGCCTCGTCGAGGCCAGCCAGGTCATCGGCGTGCTGCAGGAGGAAGCCACCGAGGATATGCAGCTCATGGTCGGTGTCTCCGGCGAGGAAAGCGCCCACACCCCGTGGCGGCGCGCCATCGGCAAGCGGACCCCCTGGCTGTACGTAAACCTCCTCACCGCCTTCATGGCCGCCGCAGTGATCGCCTGGTTCGAGAACACCCTCGCCCAATGGACCGCGCTGGCCGTGTTCCTCCCGATCATCGCCGGCCAGGGCGGCAATGCAGGGATGCAGGCCCTGACCGTGACCATCCGCAGCATGGCCCTCGGCGAACTCGACGGCGACGCCGCGCGGCGCGTGCTGATGAAGGAACTGATCCTCGGCCTGCTGAACGGCGTCGCCTTCGGCCTGACCGTCGGCGTGATCGGCTACCTGTGGAAGGGAAGTTTCCTGCTCGGCCTGATCGTATTCCTCGCCATGTTCCTGAACATGGTTGCCGCAGCCGCCTCCGGCGTGCTCATTCCGCTCGCCCTGCGCGCGCTGCGGTTCGATCCCGCCCTGTCCTCCAGCATCTTCCTGACCACGGTGACCGACGTGGCCGGCTTCTTCTTTTTCCTCGGCCTGGCCTCCCTGCTGATCCCCCTCTTCGGCCACGTCTGATCCATCGCTGCCGGATGAACGCGGTGAAGGATCAACACCGCATTCAGAAGGTGGAACCACGGATACACACGGATCAACACGGATGCAGATGGTGGAACCGCGAATGTCGTGGATGGAGATTCTATCTGTTCACGCCTGTTGGCGCAGGGGTATCCCCGGAAACCGATGACCGGACGCGTTTCATCTCGCTCCCATCCGCGTTTTCCGCGTAATCCGCGGTTCTTCCTTGTCGGCAGTAGACATCAACACGGATGCAGGGCGTGGCGTGTTGAACGGTCCCATGGCATTCATCCCCCATCGGTGTCCATCCGTGGTGCATTCGATTCCGGCATGCACACGGCGCGCGTCGAAGGCCATCCATTACGCCCAATACATCGCGCGGTCGCGGGCCTTGCACCACCGCGCACGTCGCTCGGTGCGCTCGGCCTCGCACATCGCGGGTTCGAACCGGCGCGCCGGTTTCCACAACCCCGCGAGCTCCGCCGTCCCGCTCCAGATCCCCGCGCCGAGCCCGGCGAGAAATGCCGCGCCCATCGCCGTCGACTCGACCACCGCCGGCCGCACCACCGGCCGTCCGAGCAGGTCGGCCTGGAACTGCATCAGCCGGTCGTTGACCGACGCACCGCCATCGACCCGCAACTCGGCAAGCTCCACCGCGCTGTCCCGCACCATCGCCTCGACCACATCGGCGACCTGGAACGCGATACTCTCCACCGCGGCACGCGCGAGGTGTCCCGCCGTGGTGCCGCGCGTCAATCCGATCACGAGGCCGCGGGCGGTCGGATCCCACACTGGCGCCCCGAGCCCGGTGAAGGCCGGCACCAGCACGACCCCACCCGCATCCGGCACCGACGCGGCGAGCGCCTCGACGTCCGACGAATGCCGGATCAACCCCAGCCCGTCGCGCAACCACTGCACCACCGACCCACCGGTGAACACGCTGCCCTCCAGCGCATACGCCGTCTCCGCGCCGCGCCACGCCACCGTGGTCAGGAGCTGGTGCGCCGAATCCATCGGCCGCCCACCGGTGTTGAGCAGCAGGAAACACCCCGTCCCGTAGGTGTTCTTGATCAGACCCGGCGTGAAACACGCCTGCCCGAACAACGCCGCTTGCTGGTCGCCGGCCATGCCGGTGATCGGTACCGCGCGGCCGAACCACGCCGGGTCCGCCACGCCGATCGCCCCGTGGTTCGGCACCACCTCGGGCAGCAGCGACCGCGGTACCCCGAACACGTCGAGCAACGTTTCGTCCCAGTCCATCGTATGGATATTGAACAGCAGCGTGCGGCTGGCGTTGGACGGATCGGTCACATGGCGCGCCCCGCGCGTGAGCTTCCAGACCAGCCAGGTGTCGATGGTGCCGAAGGCGAGTTCGCCGCGCTCCGCCGCCGCTCGCGCACCCGGCACGTGATCCAGCAGCCAGCGGATCTTGGTCGCGGAGAAATACGGATCCAGCAGCAGGCCGGTTTTAGCGCGGACCTCCGCCTCGTGCCCCTCGGCGCGCAGGGCCGCGCAGACCTCGGCGGTGCGGCGATCCTGCCAGACGATGGCGGGGGCGACCGGGATACCGGTGCGGCGGTTCCAGATCACCGTCGTCTCGCGCTGGTTGGTCAGGCCGATCGCGGCGAGCTGGTCGCCGGGAATCGCCGCCACCACGCGGCGCGCGGTTTCGAGCTG
Source organism: uncultured Verrucomicrobiota bacterium (assembly GCA_937872895.1). GTDB lineage: Bacteria > Verrucomicrobiota > Kiritimatiellia > CAIVKH01 > CAIVKH01 > CALMUP01. The sequence goes on along the minus strand of CALMUP010000038.1, from coordinate 43,656 downwards.
GGTCGCCCAGATCTCCTCCGGGTCATGCTCCACCCAGCCCGGCTGCGGGAAATGCTGGGCGAACTCCCGCTGCGCCGGGGTGGACATCCGCCCGGTCTCGTCCACCAGCACCGCCCGTGAACTCGTCGTCCCCTGATCCAAGGCCAACAGGTACCGCATCATGCGGTCATCCTAGGCGGTTCGCTCCATTCCATCAACCCTCCTCCGCTTAAACCGAAAACCTGGATTCATGAACCGCGGATTGCGCAGATGGAAAGGGTGATAAGACCCATCTATTCAAGGATGGTGCACGAAATGATGCGGGGTCATGATCGCGCAACGCAAAGCCATCCGTGCACATCGGCGACATCAGCGGTTTGAATTCCTGAATTCTGGCTTAACCCGCACGCCACCGCACGGTCAACACGCCGCACACCAAAAAAAACCCGCGCCCGGCAGAAGGCCGGACGCGGGTTGCATCGATCAGGACGACGCCGATTACGGGGCCAATTCAACCACCACGCGGTAGGCGCGCGAGGTGGCTCCGGCCGTGTCGGGAATGTTCAGCGAGGCACCCGTGCCGGGCACGTTCGTGGCGATCACCGTCCAGGAGCCCGCGATCAGGTTCGCGGTGGCCTCGACATCGTACACGCGGCCGGTCACCGACGGCGTGATCACCACCGAGGGACTGCCCGAAGCGGTCAGGTTGCTCACCTCGAAGAAGGACGTGTCATCCGTCGGATTGGTTCCGGCGATGAATTCCTCGACGTTCAGGTAACCGTCCAGATCGCTGTCCACGCCATCGCCGGGATATGCACCGATGGAACCCCAGTTCGCCACGATCCAATCCTCCTGCTCCTGGCTGAAACCGCTACCGCCGGTCTCGATGTCGCTGGAAAGCAACTCGATGTCGTCGATCGCCCAGATCTCTTCCGGGGCGTTATTGATCGCCACCACGCGTACCGCAACCGACGTGGCCGTTGACGGCACAAACAGGCGGATCTGCGCGTAGTTGTTCGTGCTTGTGCCAGCCGTAGCGACGTTCGTGTTGGGCGGGGTCGCCTCGACAATCCGGTTCGCAACCCAAACCGCGTCGTAGCCCCAGCGGGCGTTGGAGTTGCCGCGCACCACCGTCTGGGCGTCGGCATAAGCCGCGCCGTCGAGCGAAACGAATACACGCACCTGGTCGCCGGCATCCGCGCCATTCGAGCCGTTCACGGATATGCTGGCCAGACGGACCGACACCACCACGTCGGTTTTGCCGGCGATGGAGATCGCGTCGAGGTCCAGGGTGTTGGTGGCCGAACCAACGCTCTGCCACGAGCTGGTGCCCGTGCGGATCAAGGCATTGGCCGGCGTATAGGCCGCACCGGTTTCCGTCGAGGCAAACCCGCCACCGGCCAGGATCGGCCAGGTATCACCGACCTCAAACCCTTGGCGAACCTGAACATTCGTGCCAACCGGAAGGACCGGGGCATCGCGGGTGATCGTTACGCTGGAGCTCACCACCGTGCCGAAGGCGTTGCTGCCGCGCACGGTGATCGCATTGGCGCCCACGGAGAGCGCGACACCGGGAACGGTCCAGCTCGCCGCGACCGGAATCGTTCCCGCCGCACCGGTCAGCGCATTGGTCCAACCCAACTCGCCGACGGTTTCCGCATTGGCCGTTCCCTGGATGTCGATGGAGCTGATCGCATTGACCACCGATTGCACCGGCGTCGTAATCGTTACCGCAGGCGGGGGCGAAGGTTGGCGGATCACCGTGACGGAGTCCTGCGAGGAAACCCCTGCCGTATTGGTACCACGCACGACAATGATGTTCGTGCCGACCGCCAAGGGAACCGCGGTGATCGTCCACGAAGCTGCGGCGGGCTCCACCCCGCTGGCGCCAGCCAGGGCGTTGGTCCAGATCAAATCACCCACGGTGTTGGTATTCGCCGTTCCTTCGACGTCAAACGTTGTCGTGGCAAAAGGAACCGTATTGTCCGCCGTAGTGACAATCACGGAGGGAGGATTCTCCGAGGGGCCGATCCAGCCGGGGGCATTCGCGTGGATCTCCACATCGTCGATGCACCAGATTTCGGCCGCATCATTGTTTCGGGTAATCACGCGAACCGCCACCGAGGTCGCGCTGTTCGGAAGATCGATCGCGAGCGAACCGTAATTGTTGATATTGGCCCCACCGCCTTGTGGCGCATTGTTTGAAACCGTCGACCCGGCCAGAATCTGAATGAAGTTCGTCGCGTTAAAACCCCATCGCGCGTTGTTGTTGCCTTGCAACCGGATTTCCGGTGTCGCCGAAAAGGCCGCGCCATCAAGCGCTACATAGACAAACAATGAATCGGACTGCTCGGCGCCATTGCCCGCCGTACCGGAGATCGATGCGACACGCAAAACAACCTGGCGGTTTGTAGAGGCCGAAATATCCACACTCGCGAAGGTCAGTATATTCGACGCCGTTCCCGGCGAGCCGGACGAGCGGTTCTGCCAGGAGAACGAGCCGGAGCGAATTCGGGCATTGGTGGGATTGTCCGTGCCGCCGTCCACGATGTTGGTGGCGCCAGAACCCGTCGTACCGGAGTTGGTATAGGCCCACGTCTCCACACCCTCGAAGCCATTGGAAAAGATAACCGTACCACCTCCAACCTGCGCGTGTGAGGTGGCGATTCCAACCACGAACCAAGCAACGAACAACATGCCGAAAATACGACTCTTCATAATCACACTCCTGTACATTTACCGCAACAGCACCATCAACAGAGAAGCAACCTACCGATGCACCAGCGCCACGTCAACCCGCAACACCCTGTAAATCAAGGGTTTGCAATCGAAACGTTTTACCCGAATAATAGTACAGCCGTTTGATTGGTTCTGTATGAGCGGACTGTTCGTTTTTTAGAAGGCGTAGTAGGGTGATCCGTGATGCATGAACAGGAACAGGTTACAAAGCGGGTGGCGATCGGCCTGAGCGGCGGGGTGGACAGTTCCGTCGCTGCCGCCTTGCTGGTGGACCAGGGCTACGAGGTGATCGGTTTCACCCTGCACATGTTCAAGGAAGGATCGCGTTGCTGCTCGATCGAGGACGTGAACCGCGCCCGCCGCATCTGCGACCACCTCGGCATCCGCCACTACGTGCTGAACGTGATGGACCGCTTCATGCACGAGGTGGTCGGCCCGTTTACCGAGGCCTATGCCACCGGCCGCACCCCGAACCCGTGCATCTACTGCAACCGCCTGTTCAAGTTCGGCACCGTGCTCGAACGCGCCCTCCAACTCGGCTGCACCCACATGGCCACCGGCCATTATGTGCGCATCGACCGCGACCCGGCTGACGGCTCCTTCTTCCTGCGCGTCGGCCGCGATACCAACAAGGACCAGTCGTACTTCCTCCACCGCCTGACCCAGCACCAGCTCGCCCACGCCCTCTTTCCCCTCGGCAACCTGACCAAACCCGAGGTCCGCGCCCTCGCCAAGGCGAAACAACTCCCGACCGACGGCGCCCGCGAAACCGCCGACCTCTGCTTCATCACCGGCAAAGGCCCCGCCCCGCTGATCGAACAATTCCACCCCGAGGTCGCCCGCCCCGGCGATATCACCGACACCACCGGCCGCAAACTCGGCACCCACCGCGGCATCCACCATTTTACCCTCGGCCAGCGCGAAGGCCTCGGCATCGCCACCGGCGAACGCGTGTACGTGAAGGAAATCCTCCCCGCCGAAAACCGCATCGTCGTCGCCCAACGCCCCGACCTGCTCCGCCGCGCCTTCACCACCCACGACACCTACTGGGTCAAAGGCCACCCACCCGCCGCCGAAGCCCGCCTGCTCGTCCGCACCCGCTACCGCCAGAAAGCCGTGCCCGCCACCGTGCGCACCACCGACCCCGACCACCTGCACGTAACCCTCGACGAACCCGTCTTCGCCATCACCCCCGGCCAGGCCGCCGTGTTCTACGACGGCGACGCCGTCCTCGGCGGCGCCTGGATCGAACAAGCCCTCGACACCCCCGCGTAGATCGGCACGAGAAACGATCCGCACTAACGAGTACGGCCAAATCACCGAACCGGTCCCCGCAACCGTACTCGTACACGCGGCGTCAGCCGGCCGTTTTCCATGTCAGAGAGAATGCACGGAAAACTTCCGGATGATGTCCTGGTTTGATCGGCGAGCGAAGCGAGACGATGCGTGACCACCAGGATTCGTCAGGTACCTTCATCGCGCTGGAAGCGCGATGAAGGTAGCGGGCGGGTGGTCGGATTTGCGGTGATTTCAAGGCGGAGCCGCGGGGGCTGGACTCTAGTCCGCCCCCGCGGCTCCAACGCAGAAAGCGCCGTGAATCCGGCCGCACGCCAAGCGGCCTGACGAATCCTGGTATCATCCACCCACCGCCACGACCGGCAACAACCCCCGCCCGCTCGTACCCGCCCCACGCTCGCCCTTGTACTTTTCCACCGGTTGGCCGTATGGTTCCCCCATGACCGCGCACCCACAACCCGAAGCCGCCGTCGAGTGGCCGCCCAGCCCGGAGGAGAAACTCGCCCGGCTGCGTACCCACCTCGCCGCCATGGACTCGGTCATCGTCGCCTTCAGCGCGGGCGTGGACAGCACCCTGCTCGCCGCCCTCGCCCGCGAACAATGCGGTGACCGCGCCCTCGCCGTCACCGCCACCTCGCCGTCGTTCCCCGCCCGCGAACTGGAGGAAGCCCGCGCCCTCGCCGCCGCCCTCGGCCTGAACCACCGCATCATCGCCTCCAACGAACTCGCCAACCCCGCGTACGCCAACAACCCGTCCAGCCGCTGCTACCACTGCAAAACGGAGCTCTACGGCCTGCTCCGCGGCATCGCCGACGCCGAAGGTTACGCCCACATCGTCGACGGCACCAACGCCGACGACCTGACCGACTACCGCCCCGGCCGCAAGGCCGCCCTCGAACAACGCGTGGAAAGCCCGCTCCAGGAACTCGGTTTCACCAAGGCCGACATCCGCGAAGCCTCCCGCCGCCTCGGCCTGAAAACCCACGACAAACCCGCCTTCTCCTGCCTCGCCTCCCGCTTCCCCTACGGCATCGCCATCACCCGCGACGCCCTCGCCCAGGTCGAACAGGCGGAAAACGGCCTGCGCGACCTCGGCTTCACCCACCTCCGCGTGCGCATCCACCACGACGTAGCCCGCATCGAGCTGCCCGCCGACCAGATCGCCCGCGCTGCCGACCCCGACCTCCGCGAACGCATCGTCACCCTGATGAAAACGTGCGGCTTCCGCTACACCACCCTCGACCTCCAGGGCTACCGCCGCGGCAGCCTGAACGAAGTCTTCAAACGCCTCACCTGACCCGGCGTTTACCCGCCGAAGGCGTGGCCCCCTCCGGCACATAGCCACCCCCGCCCAGCCCGGGCAGGGTGTCAAAAAAGTTCCAATTATTTCTGTAAGGGTTTCCCTGGTTCCACGATTTGTGGTGCATGACGCAGGAATCCGACACCAAAACCATGAAGATCTACCTGCGGGAGATCGGTCAAACCGAACTGCTCACCCCCCAGCAGGAGATCGAGCTGGCCGCACGCATCAAGCGGGGCGATGAAAAAGCCCGGCAACTGATGGTCCGCGCCAACCTGCGCCTCGTCGTGAAGATCGCCCACGACTACGCCCGCTACGGCCTCCCCCTGCTCGACCTGATTTCCGAAGGCAACATCGGCCTGATGAAGGCCGTCGAACGCTTCGACCCCAAGAAGGGCGGCAAACTCAGCACCTACGCCGCCTGGTGGATCAAGCAGGGCATCAAACGCGCCCTCGCCAACCAGAGCAAGACCATCCGGCTGCCCGCCCACCTCGTCGACAAGATCGCCAAGCTGCGCCGCGCCGAACACCGGCTGACCGAGGAGTTCGGCCGCGAACCGACCACCGACGAACTGGCCACCGAACTCGGTGTCTCCCCGACCGTGGTCGGCCACTGGCAGACCGTCTCGCTCAAGCCCGCTTCGCTCGATGCCCCGATCGGCGACGGCGATGGCGCGGAATTCGGCGACCTGATCGGCGACGACAAGGCCCGCACCCCCTACGACCTGATCAACGACGCCCAGTTGCGCGACGAGCTCGAACTGCTGCTCGACCGCCTCGACGACCGCGAGCGCGAGATCCTGATGATGCGCTACGGCCTGCGCGAACGCCGCGTGGAAACCCTCGAGGATGTCGGCGCCAAATTCAACATCACCCGTGAACGCGTCCGCCAGATCCAGAATTCCGCGATTGCCAAATTGCGCGAAATGATGGAAGAAAACGAACGAGTACTGGCGATTCATTAGTACGGCTCGCCGGGGGGCTCGCCCTCCCGCGCAACAGCAAGGCCGTGAGGGAGGGCGAGCCTCCCGGCACGCCGTTGTTCACGAGGTCCATCATGCTTGAGTCCGTCCGCTCCGCCATCCGCGATGTTCCGGATTTCCCCAAACCCGGCATCCTGTTCAAGGACATCACTCCCATCCTGAACGACCCCGCCCTGTTCCGCGAGGCCGTCGCGGCCTTCACCGCACGGGTACGGGAAAAGAAGGCCACCAAGGTCGCGGTCATTGAATCGCGCGGCTTCCTCTTCGGCGCCCCGGTGGCGCACGCCCTCGGCCTCGGGCTGGTGCCGATCCGCAAGAAAGGCAAGCTGCCCTACCGCACCCTCGAGGAAAGCTACGCCCTCGAATACGGTACCGCCACGCTGGAGATCCACGAGGACGCCGTCGGCCGGAACGACCGCGTGGTGATCATCGACGACCTGCTCGCCACCGGGGGCACCGCCCTCGCTGCCGCCCACCTCGTGGAAAAATGCGGCGCCACCGTCGTCGACCTCGAGTTCCTCGTCGAACTGTCCTTCCTTGACGGCCGCACGAAGCTCACCGGCTACGACCTGTTCGCCCCCGTGGTCTATTGACCCGACGCCGCGCACCCGGAATTTGTGACTGACCTGTTCACCACCACCGCCTACACTGGGAACCGTCAGGAGTCCCGGCCACCGGCTGCATCCCGCGACCGGACCGGCCTCCGCTCAACCCCGGGGGATGCACCATGAAGCGATCGATGCGATGGATGATGACGGCCACGCTGGCCTTGGCTACCGCCCTTTCCACACTGGCCCAACCGCCGCCCAAGGAACTCAAGGTCCCCAAAGGCCGCTGGCTGGACGGCGAACGGGGTTACCTCGAGGCCAAGGAAATCCAGGCCGCCACCGGGGCGGATATCCTGTTGTATTTCTTCCGGACCGACCAGAAGGACGAAAAGGGCTTGTGCACCTGGTGGGAGCGGCACGGGTTGCAAAACGGCAAGGTCAGCAAGTTCCTCGACGACTACATCAAGGTGAAGATGCAGTTGCCGTTCCGCAAGAAGGAGCTGGAGACCTTTGGCGCATTCAAGTTCAACAAGACCCCGGCGGTGTATGTGGTCAAGTCGTCGGGCTGGCCCACCAAGATCCCGGTCTTCGACTGGCCCAACAACAAGCCGGAGCTGAAGGACGCCAACGAGCTGATCGACCTGATCACCAAGGCCAGCACGCCGAAGGACGCCCCGGCCGAGAAGGCTCCGGCCGCGCCCTGACCGCACCATCAACCCAGGCGGATCGGCCGACCACCAGGTTGGCAAGACTTGCTCCCAACGCTACGGTCCCTATCAAACCAATGCCATAACGCTCAGCCATGCACCGAGCGCACGAATAACCCGCATCAAGGCCCAGAAAGTCGTCACTTCACAAGCTTCATCTGGGGGTAGGCCAACGAGGCGAACTCCTTGATTTCGTCCACGTAGGCTTCGGTGTCGCCTTCGAGGTGGCGGTCGCCGCTGAAGGCGATGTAGGCCCAGCGGTGGGACTTGTTGTAGAGGACGCGGTCGGCGGCCATCCAGAACAGGCGGGCGTTGTGGCTGGCGGTTTCGCGGTCCTTGCCGACGAACCAGTAGGCGTAGTAGCTGCCGACCGATTTCGGCATGCCCTGGACGCGGACGTGGCGCAGCATGTCGAGGATGCGGACGTCGAAGGGTTCGCGGTCGGCGAAGGGGACCTCGATGACATGGGAGTGGGCGATTTCGCTGCCTTGGCCGACCATGCAGCGTTCGGGGCGGTGGATGCTGGCGCGTTCCCTGCCGCTCATGACCACGGTGGCGATGATCTGGCGGCCGTCGGGGTGGCGGTAGCGTTTCTTGCTGATGATGGTATCGGCGGGCAGCATCGACTTCTCGATCAGGGTCATGCTGCCGAGTTGTCCGCCGCAGTCCGGGCATTGGTTGATGTCCTCAAGCTGGCTGGCCCCGAAGATCTTCTGGTGTTCGGGGTTCCAGCAGAAGCGGATTTCATCGCCGACCCAGTCACCGACCAGGTCCGGCCATTCCGGAACGACGCCGGCCTCGTCCGACGTCGAGGTATCCACCGTCAACGCCAAAGCCACCGAAGTCAAGACGAGCAATCCCAGCAGGATCAGGTAGTGCGCAGATGTCCGAGCCACCATCGTTTCTTCTCCTCCAGCCAGGCTCGCTCCAACATCGAGCCGATGCTGATCAACAATATGAAGACGACCATGAAGATGATGAATCCCGAAAAGTCGTGGTACAACTGCATGGCCATGTCGGTGCCAAAGGCCTCGGCCACGATCCCGGTGGTGAAGATACGCACCACATTGCCGATCAGGGCAAGCGGGATGGACATGAAGAAGATGACCCACTGCCGCCACGCGGACCGCTGGGTGAGGTTGGCGTAGATCGCGGTGAGCGCCGTGATCGCAATCAACGAGCGGATGCCGCTGCAGGCATCGGCCACATCGAGGTCAAAACCACCCGGCGACAACGAGTGCAGGCGCGCACCCGACTGCTCAACCCCGATGCCCACACCGTTCAAGAGGAACGACGCCACCGCCGTTGCAAAAATCCTCAACGGATGGGTCACGCTGTCCAGGAAGTTGAACGGAATGCAGAAGATCAGGTAGGAACACGGAAAGATCAGCCGCTTGGCGACCTGCCACCCATACAAATAATAGGGAATCGTCCAGATCAACCCGACCAGCGCGAACAGCGAAAGCCGGGTCTGCTGCGCCTTGGCTCCCAGCCAGTGCATCAAGAGACACCCCACCACCAGCACCAGACCTGTATAACTTACCGATTTCGGAGCCGCCGCCAACTCCTTGCGCCGCGTCCATACGACATACAAGGACAGCACCGGAATCAACCACCCATGGGAATAATCACCGCCATACTCGATGTCATCGGTCCACCGCTCGACCATCCAAACCAGCGCCGACCTGCCGAACACCTTCACATCCAGCGAGTTACCCTGATAGTGAAACAGCAGGAACACCCAGCCAATGACCAAGGCGATGAACAGGGAGCGCATGATATCGTCCCTGTTCAAGGTGGCCAATCGCCACCGCTCATTCCAGATTTCCTGATCCATAAGCTCGTTCGACCGTCCGGCGACCTTACGCGTTGAACCGGTTGCGGTCAAATACCGATGCACCCCTCCCCCCGACCGCGCCGACCCACGAATATCCCCTCCCACCGCGATTTTTTACTACCCACCAGGCCAATCCTTGTGTTCAATTCAAATTGAACGCCTTGAAACCATGGCGCCGACAGGATGGATTCGCCTGGTGGCAACCCGCACGGGACGCGACCGGGACGAAGTCTGCCCGTTTCACACCCCGCACCCGGACGGAGTTTTCCTGATGAACGACGCCACCGACATCCGGGAACGATTCGTCGCCGCCGCCGGCGAGTTCACCCAGGCCCTGGGCTATGGCCGCAACATCGGCCAGATCTTCGCCCACATCTACTTCAGCCGCGACCCCCAGTCGCTCGACAACCTGACCGAATCCCTCGGCATCAGCAAGGGCAGCGCCAGCATGTCCGTCCGCCAGCTCGAACAATGGGGCGCGGTGAAACACGTCTGGATCAAGGGCGAACGCAAGGACTTCTACGAGGCCTGCGAGGACTTCGGACGCATCATGCGCAAGGCCCTGATCGACCTCGTCGGCCGCACCACCGAATCCGCCGACAGCCTGCTCACCGAATCGGAAACCTGGCTGGCCACCAAAAAGAAAAACGGCCGCACCCCCGCCGACATGGACTTCCTCGCCGACCGCGTAAAGAAAATCCGGGAATTCCGCAACCGCGCCCACTACCTCTGGAACAGCCCCCTCATCCGCGTGCTGTTCAAATGAACGCCAAGCCGAATCCGGCCGATGGTGAGGGCCACGCCCTCGGCGGACAAGCCCTCCGAAGGAGGGACAATGCGGCACGTCGGATCGGCTAGACATTTTCCTTATGGAAAAGGAACAGATAAGATTACGGATGATGTCTTGGTTTCATCGGCAAGCGAAGCGAGACGATGCGTGACCACCTGGATTCTTCGGGTAATCCCGCTGAAAGCGGGATTAGCGGAGCGGTGGTCGGATTTGCCCCGAATTCAAGGCGGAGCAGCGGGGGCTGGACTCCCGTCCGCCCCTGTTGCTCCAACGCAGAAGGCGGGGTAAATCCGGCCGCCGTTCCGCGGCCCGAAGAATCCAGGTATCATCCACAACCACCGCGACCACAAACGTCGCCAACAACGCCTCACCCACACCAACCCTGCACATGAGCCCCACGCTTGATCCCCGCGCCAGTGCCACCGTGGCCGTCGCCTGGACGGACCCCGCCTACCCGCGCACCGCACCGTTCCACCCGGACCGCGCGTACCCGGAGTACGACGGCCCCGTCGCCACCACCCCGAACGGCGTCTACGACGCCGTCCGCGCCGCCCTGCGCGACCTCGGCCTCGACACCGCCCGCTTCGGCACCCCGGAGTGGAACCCGATCGGCGCCCTCGTCCCCCCCGGCGCGAAGATCGTCATCAAACCGAACTGGGTGCTCCACGAAAACGAAGGCCCCGGCGGCCGCGCCTGCCTCTACACCCACGCCTCGGTGGTCCGCCCGCTGATCGACTACGCCCTCAAAGCCCGCCCCGCCCAACTCGTCGTCGGCGACGCCCCGGTGCAGGTCTGCGACCTGCCCTCCCTGCTGACCGACGGCTTCAACGACCTGTTCGCGTTCTACCGCGCACGCGGCGTCGCCCTGGTCACCAAGGATTTCCGCCGCACCGTCTCCGCGCGCAAACCCGGTTCCCTCGAAGTCTCAACCGAACAGAAACCGCTCTCCGACTACGTGCTCGTCGACCTCGCCACCCGCAGCCTGCTCGAACCGATCTCCCCCGACGCCGAGAAGTTCCGCGTCACCATGTACAACCCCGAAGCCCTGCGCGACCACCACGCCCCCGGACGCCACCGCTACCTGGTCGCCCGCGACATCCTCGAGGCCGACCTCGTCATCAACGCCCCGAAACTGAAGACCCACATGAAGGCCGGCGTGACCCTCGCCCTCAAGAACCTCGTCGGCATCAACGGCAGCAAGGAATTCCTGCCCCACCACCGCAAGGGCGCCGCCAACCGCGGCGGCGACAACTACGCCCGGCAGACCCTGCCCAAACGCGCGCTCGAAGGCATCCTCGACTGGCTCAACCGCCACCACCTCGACAAACCCCGCCTCTACGGCCGAGGCGCACGCCTCGCCTACAAACTGCTCTGGCTCGACAAGATCCGCGGCGAACCGGTGAACGTCGAGGGCGGCTGGCACGGCAACGACACGGTGTGGCGGATGTGCCTCGACCTGAACAAGATCCTGCTCTTCGCCGACACCGATGGCCGGCTGCACGACACCCCGCAACGCGCCACCCTGCACGTGACCGACGGCGTGATCGCCGGCGACGGCGAAGGCCCGCTGCGGCCCGACCCGGTGCCCTTCGGCGGCATCGTCGCCGCCCTCAATCCCGCCGCCCACGACTGGGTGACCACCCGCCTGATGAGCCTCGATCCCGCCGCGATCCCGATCGTGCGCCGCGCCTTCGACCCGGTCGATTCCGGCCTGATTGCCCACCCCCCCGACGCGCTGCGCGTCACCAGCGGCGGCACCCCCGTCGCCCTCGAGGACCTCGCCCGGGCCCGTGCCTTCACCTTCCAACCCGCCGCCGGATGGCGCGGCCACTGCGAAATCAACCCAGCCCCGGAACATCCGGGAGGAAGCCAACCATGTGCGGAATAGCCGGAGCCCTGATCCTCGACGGACGCCTGCGCGTCCTGATGCCCGCGGTCGTCGCCATGACCCGCGCCCTCGCCCACCGCGGTCCCGACGACGAGGGCTACGTCATGGAGAACAACGGGCTGGCCAAGTTGTTCAGCGGCCGCGACAGCAGCCCGACCCTGCGCGCCGTCCTGCCCGATGCCGAGGTCGGGTGCGACCGCCCCACCCGCTGGGCCTTCGGCCACCGGCGCTTCAGCATCATCGACACCGCCGCCCGGGCCCACCAGCCGATGCTCGACCACCGCGAACGCTCCCTGCTCTGCTTCAACGGCGAACTCTACAACTACCGCGAACTGAAACGCGAACTGGCCGCCGCGGGCGACACCTTCAGCACCGAGTCGGACACCGAGGTCATGCTCGCCGCCCTGACCCGCTGGGGTGTCGACGCCCTGCCGAAAATGAACGGCATGTGGGGCTTCGCCTTCGCCGACTTCCGGCGCGGCGAGACCATCCTCTGCCGCGACCGCATCGGAGAGAAACCCCTGTTCTACGCCGAGCAGGACGGCGTCCTGTACTTCGCCTCCGAGATCCGCGCCCTGCACGCCGTCCCGGCGATCTGGGCCCGCCGCGCCCCCGACCCCGACCGCGTCATCACCTACCTCGGCCTCGGTCTGCGCGACCACCGCTCCGGCTCGTTCTTCAAGGACATCGAACAAATCCCGCCCGGCTCCTACCTGCGCATCCGCCAGGACGGATCGCGCAACCTGGTGAAGTACTGGCGCCTGCCGGAGACCCGCTGGTCCACCCGCGACCTTTCATTCGACGAAGCCAGCGCGGGCTTCCTCGACCGCCTGACCAGTAGCGTGGCCCTGCGCCTCCGCGCCGATGTCCCGATCGCCGCCGAACTCAGCGGCGGCCTCGACTCCACCTCGATCGTGCAGATCGCCAGCCGCATCATCCGCGAACAGGCCCTGCCCACCCTCCAGACCGTCACCATCAAGTACCACGATCCGGCCTGCGACGAATCCCCGCTCGCCGCCGAGGTCGCCCGCGCCTGCGACGTTCCCTGGCAGGCGCTGACCCTCGAGGCGGCCGACTACTGGAGAAGCGCCGACGATCTCCTGCGCATCCAGGAACAACCCTACGAGTCCCCCAACCTGCTCGGCAGCCTGACCCTCTGGCAACACTTCCGCAGCCAGGGCATCCGCGTGGTGCTCAACGGCGGCGGCGGCGACGAATTGATCGGCGGTTACCTCCACCAGCACCTCCCCCCGCTGATCTTCGAGAAAATCCTCGGCGGCAACCTCGGCGGCGCCATCGCCGAAGCCCGTGCCTGGCAGGGCCTCCCGTACATCCATCCGACCGCGATGCGCCGGCACCTGCTGTTCAGCCTGCCCAAACCCTTCCGCCGGCTCTACCTGAACCGCATGCTCGGCCTGCCCGCGTTCTCCGTGCTGCGCCCCTGCCACCTGCAGGACAACGAGCGCCTGATGATCGACGCCCTCGCCATGTCGCACGCGCGCTTGAGCGACACCCTGCCCAACAACATCAACTTCTTCCCGATCCCGATGTACATGACCCACGGCGACAAGCTGGCCATGTCGCTGCCCATCGAGGTGCGCTTCCCGTTCCTAGACCCGGACCTCGTCGAGTTCGCGTTCCATCTCCCGGTGGACTACCTGATCCGCAACGGTTTCTCCAAGGCCGTGCTCCGCGAACCGATGCGCAGCCGCCTGCCCGCCGCGATCACCGGCCGCCGCGAGAAGATGGGCTTCCCCGTCCCGCTCGCCGCCTGGATGCGGGCCGGCAAGGACGCCATCCTCGCCGAGGTCCGCGAAGGACGCGTGCGCGGATTCGTCGACACCGACATCCTCGCCCGCGACTTCGACACCATGGAACCCGCGATGATCTGGCGCATCCACCAGGTCGCCCGCTGGATGGCGCGGTTTGACCTGCATCATGCGCCCGCCTTGCCATCCAAACAACGATCACCCACCCCATCCCCGGGAGTTGCCGTATGCTGAACATGGTCCGCCACCACCTGATTCACCCGTGGAAAGCCCGCCAGCGCGAGCGCGCCATCCAGGCTAGCGCCCAGCAGGCCGCGCAAGCCAACCAGGGGTCGTTCCCGGCAACCTTCACGCTACCCTCGCCGTTCGCACGGGGATTGAACGAGCGCGCCGTGGAACTGACCTTCGCGCAATTGCTCTACCGCAAGGATGCCGAGGTACTCGATATCGGCCATGCCAACGCGAAGCAAAGCCACCTCGACTTCCTCGCCCGGTTCACCACCAGGGACAACCTGACCGGCATCGACCTCGGCGAACCCATCTACGACACCACGCCGTACTACAAGCAGTCGATTCGAGCCGATATCACCCGGCATCCCTTCGCCGACAACACGTTCGATACGATCTGGTGCATCTCCACACTCGAGCACTTCGGCATGGACATCGCGATGTACAACGACCAGTACACCCGCGATGCCGGACTGGCCGGCCACGCGCTCCAAGCCATCATCCCCGCGCTGAAACCCCGCGGCAAGCTGCTGCTGACCGTGCCGTTCGGCCGGTACGAGAACCACGAATGGTTCATCAACTACGATGCCGCACACTGGAGCGCCCTCCTGGATGTCGTACGCGATCGCGTACGCATTACTGAATGGTACTTCAAGCACACGGAAAAACGTGGCTGGCACCAGGTACCCTCCGGGGAGCTGGCCTACACCAGCTACCATGACCAGCGGAATTTCGGCGCGGCCGGCGTGGTCGTTGCGACCCTTGAAAAAACCTGATCGCAAAATCCGCACCCGCACGACACCCCCCCCCCCGATGACCGATCTCCGCAACCAGACCGTACGCGGCGCCAGCTGGATGGCGCTCTCGCAGGTGGTCAGCCAGGCCGCGCGCATCGGCTTCATGATCGCGCTGGCCCGGCTGATCTCCCCGGCGGATTTCGGCCTGTGGGGCATGGCGCTGGTGTTCACCGGCTTCGCGTCGCTGCTCGGCGATGTCGGCCTCGGCGCGGCCCTGATCCAGCGCGCGCAGATCGAACCGCGCCACCTCGACACCGTGTTCTGGATCAACCTCGGCCTGGGCATCGCCCTCGCCGCCGGCATGGTGGCCGTGGCCGGCCCGCTGGCCGCCTTCTACAAGACCCCGGCCCTGGCCCCGCTGCTGGCGGTCGCCGCGACGGAGTGCATCATCAAGGGACTGTCCGGCGTGCACCGCGTGTTGCTCGTCCGGGCGATGCAGTTCCGGTTGATCGCCGTGCAGGAAACCGCAGCCCTGCTGCTCGCCGGGCTGACCGCCTGCCTGCTCGCCGCCGCCGGGTGGGGCGCGTGGAGCCTGGTCGCGCAGAACCTCGTCTTCGCCACCGCGGTGGCCGCGTCGATGCTGTTCCTGCACCCGTGGCGTCCGTCGTTCCGGTTCGATGCCGCGAGCCTGCGCGAATTGCTGCACTTCAGCCTGCACCTGCAGGCCTTCAACCTGCTGAACTACTGGCTGCGCAACCTCGACAAGTTCCTGATCGGCCGACTGCTCGGCGATGTCGCGCTCGGCCACTACAACCGCGCGTACACCACGATGCTGCTGCCCCAGTCCCAGATCACCGGCACGCTGGAACGCGTGCTCTGGCCGGCCCTGTCCCGCTGCGCCCACGACCCGGAGCGCTTGCGCGACGCCTACCTGCGCACCCTCCGGATCATCGCCCTGGTCAGCTTCCCGTTCATGGTCGGCCTCGCCGTGACCGCGCCCGACTTCGTCGTCGTGGTGTTCGGCCCGGCCTGGGAACCCGCCGTCGCGCCGCTGCAATGGCTCTGCATCGCCGGCTTCCTGCAAACCCCGGTGTCCACCCTCGGCTGGCTGTACCTCGCCTCCGGCCGCACCCGCCGTATGCTCGCCTGGTCGGTCCTCGCCGCGGCGATCTCGATCCCGGCGATCGTGATCGGCGCCCTGGCTGGATCCATCAACAGCGTCGCCATCTGGTACGCGGGCAGCAGCCTGATCATCGCCCCGTTGGCCTTCGTGGTCGCCGCCCCGCTGGCCCGGCTGACCTTCCGCCGCGTCGTCGCCAGCCTTGCCGGGTCCGCCGCCGCCGCACTGGCCATGGCCGGCCTGGTGACCGCGGTCAACACCGCCATGGCCGGTTCCTCCGCCACCCTGCGCCTGGCCGCCAGCACCATCACCGGCATCCTGGCCTACGCCCTGTTCGCCTTCCGCACCACCGCCGCCACCGAAGCCCGGCACGCCCTGCTTTCCCTGCGCACCCGCCACCAACCACCGATCGCGGACGAACCGGCTCCCGTCACACCATGAAAAACACCGACTACCGACAGATCGCCTACACGAACTACCTGCAGCGGCCGCAGAATGCCGATGCGCGGGGATACACCCCCAACGCCATGCCGCCCGAACTGGGCGCGGCGCTCTACGGCGATGCGCTGGCCGCGGCGGATCGCGCCGCCCCGGCGTTCGAGATCGGCGCCGGCGAAGGCCATTTCCTTGCCTACCTGCGCGACCAGGGCTTTACCCGCGCCTACGGGGTCGACCTCAGCGCCCCCATGGTCGAACACGCCCGGCAACGCCAGGTCGATGTACGCCTGGAGAACGGCATCGAGCACCTCGCCGCCCTGCCCGACAACCACCTCGGCCTCGTCGTCGCCATCGACATCATCGAACATCTCAACAAGCCCGAAATCATCGACCTGCTGCGCCATACCCTCCGCACCCTGAAGCCGGGCGGCGTGCTGATCGTGAAGACCGTGAACGGACAGGGCCTGTTCAAGGGCCAGGTGATGTACGGGGACGTGACGCACACGACCATGCTGAACCCCGGATCGCTCGGTCAGTTGCTGGCCATGACCGGATTCACCGAACCGGTGTTCCGCGAAAGCACCTTCTTCGGCCGCGGCAAACGCGAATGGCTCCGCCGGAAACTCTGGCCGGTGATCAAGGCGATCACCAACCTCTGCCGCTGGGTCGAATCCGGCAAAACCCAGACGATCTGGTCGGAGAACATGATCTGCTGGACCCGGAAACCCGCACCGTAACCCCATGGGCACCCTCGGCTTCATCGTGGTGGACTACCCACCCATGCTCGGCGGCATCGCCCGCTACACCGGCGATATCGTGCGCTTCCTCGCCCCCCTGGTGGCGTGGCGGGTCTACCTCCGCGTGACCACCCCGCCAGCCCCGTGGCCGGACCATCCGCACCACGGCTGCATCGATCCGCAGGAACTGCACGACCATCCGGAACGGGTCGCCGCGCGCCTGCAGGCCGACGGCGTCACCCACGTGCTGTTCAACCACATCGACCTCGCCGGCCCGCGCACCGTGCGCGCCTTCCGCACGCGCGGCATTCCGTGTTCCGTGTTCCTGTACGGCGCGGACATCAATTTCCACCGCTCCCCGCGCGGTCACGCCCGCCTCTACGCCACCGCCGCCCTGATGAGGCACCGCATCGTCATCAGCGAGGGAACCCGCCGCCTCGTCCACCGCCGCCTTCCGCTGCTCGGCACGCAGATGATCACGCCCGGCATCGAGGAAGGCGCACCGGATGTGCCCGGCCTCGGGAACCGCCACGGCATCATCGCCGTCGGCCGCCTGGTCCGGCGCAAAGGCTTCGACACCCTGCTCGAGGCCGCCGCCCGGCTCCGGCGCGAAGGCCTCGACGTCCCGGTCACCTTCGCCGGCGATGGACCCGACCGCGATTGGCTGATGCAGCGCGCCGCCGAACTCGGCCTCGGCGCACAGGTCGTGATCCGGTCCGGCCTGACCGACGAGCAGATCCGCGCGGAACTCCGGCGCCACCGCGTCTTCTGCCTGCTGCCCCGCCAGCTCGGCAACGGTGATGTCGAAGGCTTCGGCATCGTGTTCCTCGAAGCCGCACGCGAAGGCCTGCCCGTCGTGGCCGGCCGATCCGGCGGCGTGCCCGACGCGGTGGACCACGAGGGCAACGGCTTCCTCGTCGATCCCGCCGGACCCGGCGAAGCCGCCGACCGTCTGCGTATCCTGCTGACCGACGACGCCACCTGGCGGCGGCAGAGCGAACGCGGCCTCGCCTGGTACCGCACCTTCGCCTGGTCGCGGCGCGACGCCCGACGCGAATTCGCCTTTCTCCTCGATTCCCCGACAACCCCACCACCCCACGGGCGGACCCCATGATACCCCAGTTCCTCATCCCCATCATCGGCGTGATCGCCGTCGTGCTGGTCGCCTTCTACGGCTTCACCTCGCGCGGCTTCCTCGTCCACTTCCTCCTCCTCGCCGCCCCCATCGGCATCTACTTCGTCAACAATCCGACCGGATTGCTGATCACCACCTATGCGCTTTTCTACAGCGGATTAATGATGCCCGGCCTGCCCCAAGGTATTCAGGTTGTACACGCCATGATGATCCTGTTTGTCGGGATCACCGTGGCACGGAATATCATCTCCAAACCATCGGCCACATCTGTGCCCCCCGCGCATCGGGTCCTGTACTTTTTCCTGATCCTGCTGGGGATCGTGATCTACTTCCGCGGCCTCGGCCTCCGCGCCACCGGCAGCGGTCTGATCGGCGGCGCCTCGTACATCAAGCTGATCTTCGCGGCGTTCTTCTTGTTCTGCGCCAGGTACTATACGCTGAGTCCCCGCCAATGGCGTCGCTTGTTTATCCTGATGTTCCTCGGCAGCTTGATGCCCATCAGCGCCCAACTGCTCTTCATGCTTTCCGGTGGCACGATCTACCAGCAATTCAACTTTGTTCAACCCTACGTGTACGGCCTGATTGAAAACCTCGCCGGCGAGTCGGGGGCAGGCACGTTCCGACTGCACGGATTAGCCGGCGTTAGCAGCACCCTTCTGGTTACCGCGCTCATCCTGTTGCCGTTCCGCGGCAATAAACGATTGCTGCTATTTGTCGTCATCGGCCTTTGTATGGTGATGGGCCTGCTCTCTGGATTCCGCAGCATGGTCGTGGAAATCACGGTTGTAACCATGCTGTACATTCTCTTCTCAGCGCCACGCTCCATGCGTTACCAGTATCTCGCCTTTTTCGTGATGGCCGTGCTGCTGTTGTTCGCGTTGGCCATCCCGCTGATGCCGCACTTGCCCTATCCGGTACAGCGCGCGCTTTCCTGGTTACCCTTCGCCGAAGTCTCCTACCTTGCTCAAGCTGATGCTACCGGCTCCGCACAATGGCGACTGCAGGTTTGGGAATATGCGCTGAAGTTCGTGCCTCAGTATCTCTGGATCGGTCGGGGATTCACCTTCCACATCAGCGAGATCATGTCATACGGCACACGCATGGACATGATTCTGGAGGCGTACGTTACCCACAATTACCACAGCGGCATAATCAGCCTGCTGCTCGACCTCGGCCTTCCCGGCCTCGTCCTTGGCTCGTTGTTTCTTCTGCTGTGTATTGCCTACTCGTTAAAGCCTCTCCCGGTCGATGCCGAACCGTTCATCCGCCGAGCCCACACGGTATTCCGGGTTAAAATGTTATTCGGTTGTTTTTCATACTTCCTGATCCATGGCGACGTCCGCTCGACGTTTATCGCCTTATTCGTTCAATTGGCCATCCTTGAGGGTATCCGCACCACCGCAATACACGAGGCCCGGAAAATGTCAGGTGCATCCCCACCCAAGGGCGAAGCGGCTTCGACGCGCATGAACAGCGGCACTCGACACACCGTCCGCCAGCCTACCCGATGAAAACCCTCCACTTCATCGTCTCCTTCTTCCCGCACGACCGGGGCGCTTCGCATTCGGCGCTTCGCCTGGCCGGCGGCCTGCGCGAACGCGGCGTGGAGGTCGCCTTCCTCGTGGAGGCGCTGGGACCGGAATGGATCAACGGTGGCACCTACGAGGGCTTCCCGGTGCAGTCGTTCCCGCTGACCCATCCGGGAAAACGACGGAAGCTAAAAGGCTTCCTCGCCCTGCTCCGCTTCCTGCGCACCCGGCGCGGCCAGGTGGACCTGTTCCATGTGCACGGCGGACCCTACATGAACCTGCTGCTGGCCTGGGTGGTCGGATGCGTGCTGCGCTGCCCGACCCTGATGAAGATCACCCTCGACGGCTGGGACACCCCCGATGGCGTGCGGGCCGGCCGCCACGGCCGCATCGCCCTGTGGCTGTACCGCCGCCTCACCACCGTGGTGGCCATGACCACCGGCCAGGCCGACACGTGCCGGCGCTTCAACATCCCGGCGCAGATCGAGGTGATCCCGAACTCGGTCGATGTCACCCGCTTCCGTCCACTCGCCCCGGAAGACCGGCGCGCCCGCCGGATCGAACTCGGCCTGCCGCCCGACCAGCCGATCCTCGCCTACGCCGGTTACCTCGGCCCGGTGAAGGGCACCGACATCCTGTTCCGCACCTGGCACCGCCTGCGCGACACGTTCCCCGACCTGCACCTGCTGCTCGCCGGCAACTACATGCAGGTCGACCCGAACCATCCCACCCTCGAACAATTCCTCGCCCGCCACGACCTCCCGCCGGAATGGGCGAACCATCCCCACGTGCACCAGACCGGCAAACTGCCCGACCTCGCCCACCACCTGCCCTGCGCCGACGTGTTCCTCTTCCCGTCGCGGCAGGAAGGTTTCGGCACCGTGCAGATCGAGGCCATGGCCTGCGGCCTCCCCTGCGTGGTGAACGACCTGCCCGGCGTGTCGTCGGATATCTACCCGGACCCAACTGTCGGCTTCCGCGTCGCCGGCAACGACGTGGACACCTACGTCCGCATCATCACCGACCTGCTCCGCAACCCGGAACAACGCGCCCGCATCGGCGCCGCCGCCCGCGCCCGCGCCGAGTCCGCTTTTTCCGTCGAGGCCGTCGCCGCGCGCTACACCACCCTCTACCGCGAAACCCTCGAGCGCTTCGCCAAGGCCCACGCATGATGCCCCGCATCGCCATCCTCGGTCCGTTCGAGACCGCGCCGCTGCTCCCGTTCCTGGACCCGCGCCGCGTGCCCGCCGACCTGCCGCGCGGCATGGGCGGAAGCTGCCTGGTCAACCTCGTCCTCGCCCGCCTGCGGCGGGGCTGGCCGACCGATGTGATCACCCTTGATCCCACGGCGACCACCGCAATCCAGCGGATCGACGGCGAACTCGTCCGCCTGTGGATCATCCGCCGCCGCACCCGCCGCGCCCTGCGCGACGGCTACGCCAGCGAAGTCGCCGGCCTCGTCGCCGCGCTGCGCGAAAGCCGACCCGCGGTATGCCACGCGAACTGGACCTACGAGTACGGCCGCGCCGCGCTGGCCCAGGCCACCGCACCCGCCGTGATCACCGTGCACGACCACGCCGCCCGCATGCTGCGCCACCTCGGCTGGCGCTACGCGCCGCACTACCTGATGAGCCGCGCGGTGATCGCCCGCGCCCCGCGCTGCACCGCCGTCTCGCCCCACATCGCCGCCTACGTGAACCGCCTGCGCCGCGACGCCTCGCCGGTGATCCCGAACCTCGTGCCCGAACCGCCCGCGCTGCCGCCGTTCACCCCGGACCCGGACCAGCCGCAGGTGATCAGCCTGCTGACCTGGGCAAACTTCCGCAACGCCACCACCGCGCTGCGCGCCTTCGCCCGCTTCCGCCGCCGCCATCCGCGCGCCGTGTATATCCTGGCCGGTCCCGGCTTCGAACCGGAAGGCCCCGCCGAACACTGGGCCATCGGCCACCGCCTCGCCGAGGGCGTGCTGTTCCTCGGCCGCATTCCGTACCCGGCCGCGCTCGAGGTGATCACCCGCGCCACCGTGCTGCTGCACCCGTCGCTCGAGGAATCGTTCGGTGCACCCATCGCCGAAGCCATGGCGCTGCGCATCCCGGTCATCGCCGCGCGCGAGGCCGGCGGACCCGCCTGGCTGTGTGAACACGGACATGGCATCCTCGTACCGGGCCGCTCGGTCGCGGCGATGGACGACGCCCTCGAACGCGCCTGGTCCTCGTGGAGCGATCCCGCCGGACCGGCCGCGCGCGCCGCCGCACACGACCACATCCTCGCCCGCTGCGGCGCCGAACCGGTGCTCGCCGCATGGAACAACCTCTACCGCTCGCTCCTGGACGCCGCATGAAAATCATCCTCTCCCACGGACTCCCCTTCGCCCTCGCCCACGGCGGCACGCAGACGCTGATCGAGTCGCTGATGCAGCAGGCCGCCGCCCTTGGCATCGACATGGAGCCCGAGCGCTGGTGGGACGAACACCAGAAGGGCGACATCCTCCACTACATCGGCCGTCCGCTCGACATGCATGTCGAACTCGCCCAGCGCAAGGGCTACCGCGTGGTCATGACCGAGTTCCTCGACCGCACCGCCTCGCGCTCCCGCGCCGCCCTGCTCGCCCAGCGCGCGGTGAAAACCGTCGCCGCGAACCTGATGCCCGCCTGGACCGGTCGCCTCGGCTGGGGCGTGTACCGGTCGATGGACGCGCTGGTGTACGTGACCGACCTCGAGGCCGGGGTCGCGGCATCGCTGTTCGGCGCCCCGCGCGCGAAGCTGCATGTGATTCCGCACGGACTGCCCGAGGAGGACATCGCCAGCCTGCGCGCACCCGACACCGAGGAGGACTACCTCGTCTGCCTCGCCACCATCCACCCGCGCAAGAATCCCCTGCTCCTCGCCGAAGCCGCCAACCGCGCGAAGGTTCCGGTGCGCTTCGTCGGGCGTCCGTACGGCGAGGACGATCCGTATTTCAAGGCCTTCCTCGCCTCGCTCGATCCCGCCCTGACCCGCTACGAGGGCTTCGTCTCCCGCGAACGCAAACACGAACTGCTCCGGCGCGCCCGCGGGTTCGTACTGTTGAGCGAGATGGAAAGCGGCTGTTTCGCCGCCTACGAGGCCGCCGCGGCCGGCCTGCCCCTGCTGCTCTCCGACCTGCCCTGGGCCAACCGCGTGTACCACGGCCACGCCGGGGTGCAGTTCACGGCGCTGGCCTCGCCCGACCGGATCGCCCGCGACCTCGCCGCCTTTTACGCCACCGCCCACCGCGGACCGCAAATGACCTTCCCGGTGGCCAGCTGGAAGGACATCACCCTGCGTTACCTCGCGCTCTACAAGGAACTGCTCGCATGACCACGACCCCGCTCGACCAGGAAGCCCAACGCATCAGCGACGACTTCGAGGCCTCGTTCCTCTCCGTCCCGCTCGCGCAACAGATCGCCAACTGCGACCACTACGAACTGGCCCCGCTGTTCCGCCGCGTCATTCCGGACCACCAGCCGATGCTCGAGGCCGGTTGCGGTTCCGGGCGGTGGGTGGCCTGGGCAGTGCAGCAGGGCTGGGCCTCGATCGGCATCGACTGGAGCGAGGCGCTCTGCGCCCAGGCCCGCACGACCATTCCCGGCGGCGTCTTCCATGCCACCGACATGCGCGCGATGCCGGTGGAGGCCAACAGCATCGGCTGCATCCTGTCGCTCAGCGCGGTCGAACACGCCTCCGAAGGCCCCGCCGCCTCGCTGCGTGAATACCTGCGCGTGCTGCGGCCCGACGGCCTCGCCCTGATCACCGTGCCGTACTTGAGCCCGATGCGCCGGATCGTGCGCGGCCTCAAGGCGCCACTGCGCCGGGTGCTGGAAGCGGTCAAGGGCGATGGCGCTTCCTCGGCCAGCCGCCGCGCGGTCAATGCGACCACCAACCCGCGTGGGCGGTCGACTACCTGCGGGACGGAACGCGTTGGAGTTTCTTCCAATACCTGTTCACCCCCGCGCAGATCATCGCGGAAATCCGCGCCGCCGGTTTCGTCGACGACGACGCCTACGCCGACTTCCACGACGAGGGCGTCCTGCACACCTTCGGTGCCATCGCCGGTGGATACGACCACGTCGCCGGCCGCGTCCGCCTCAACCCGCTCGGCCGCCTCCTCCGCGCCCTTTTACCCCCTTCCCTCACCGGCCACATGTTCCTCGTCATCGCCCGCAAACCGAAATAACTCTGCGTGGTTCGTTGTTCCAACTCCGTCCTAATCTAAAACGCATCGGCATGACGCCGCAGCAAATTGAACGATCAGAATCTTCCAACCGAACAGAGAATACATGGAAACGTGTCAGATGATGTCTTGGTTTAATCGGCGAGCGAAGCGAGACGATGCGTGACCACCTGGATTCGTCAGGTACGTTCTTCGCGCTGGAAGCGCGAAGAACGTAGCGGGTGGGTGGTCGGATTTGCGGTGATTTCAAGGCGGAGCCGCGGGGGCTGGACTCCCGTCCGCCCCCGCGGCTCCAACGCAGAAAGCGCCGTGAATCCGGCCGCACGCCAAGCGGCCTGACGAATCCAGGTATCATCCACACCGGCGAAGATTCTGCGCGGGCGATTACGATTACGAGTAGGATTACGATTACGATGAAGACGATAGAGCGCGTATGCGATTTGCCATAGCAACCCCTGTGTACAATGGAATGCCCCACCTGCCCGCCTGCATCGGCTCGGTGCGCGGTCAGGACACCGGCATCGACCGCACCCACCTCGTGCAGGACGGCGGCTCGACCGACGGCTCCCGCGACTGGCTGGCCCGCGCCGACGGCGTGGCCGCGGTGATGGAGAAGGACGCCGGCATGTACGACGCCATCAACCGCGCCTGGTCGCGTGCCGACGCCGACGTCTACTCGTGGCTCAACTCCGACGAACAATACCTGCCCGGCACCCTCGCCGCGGTGCGCGACGCCTTCACCCGCAACCCCGACATCGACATCGTCTTCGGCGACGCCATCATCGTCGATCCCTCCGGCAACCCCCTCGCCGCCCGCCGCGAGATCCCGCTCCGCGCCTGGTACGTCACCAACACGTTCCTCTACGCCCTCTCCTGCACGATCTTCTTCCGCGGCCGCCTGCGCACCGCCGGCGACCTTGCCTTCGACACCACCTACCGCGTCGCCGGCGACCTCGAACTGATCCTCCGCCTCCTTCGCCGCGGCGCCCGCTGCCTGCACCTCCCGCGCTACCTCTCGCTCTTCGGCGTGGACGGCCGCAACCTCAGCCTGTCCGAAGGCATGGCCCGCGAAGGCGAGGTCATCCAGCGCGCCTTCGGCGCCTACCGAACCAAACCGCTGCGCCGCGCCGTCCACGCCCTGCGCTGCCTCGAACGCGCCGCCCGCGGTTGCTACGCGACCGACACCGTGAGCTACGCCTTCGCCCTCGACGCCACCCCGACCTACCGCACCTTCGACCGCGTGCCGCTCGGCTTCCGCTTTACCTACGACCGCGCCCTGCGCACATTGAAAGGATCCACGCCATGACCCCCGACGCCCCGCCGCCCGGACCGCTGAGCCGCTGGCTGCAGCACCGCCTCGCCCGCGCCAAGGGCGTGGACCCCGCGACGCTGCGCGACTGGCGCCTCCCGGAATGGTGCGGCTTCTTCCTCGTCGCCGGTACCCGCCTGCTCCGCGGCGCGTGGCTGAAACTCCGCGCCCGCCACATCAACGGCTGGATGCTCTGCGATGCCCGCGCCCGCGTGCTGTTCCCGCGCCACCTGCGCGCCGGCCGCCAATTCAGCCTCGAGGACGGCTGCCTGATCATCGCCCTGTCCAAGCGCGGCGTCACCTTCGGCGACCGCTGCACCGTCGGCCGCTCCGCCACCATCGCCCCCAGCAACCCGCTGCTCGGCGAACCCGGCGAAGGCCTGCACGTCGGCGACCACTCGAACATCGGACCCTATGCCTACATCGGCTGCTCGGGCTTCATCAGCATCGGCAACCACGTGATGATGGGTCCGCGCGTGAACCTGCTCGCCGAGCAGCACAACTTCGAGCGCACCGACGTGCTCATGAAGGAGCAGGGCGTGACCCGCTCGTTCATCACCATCGAGGACGACTGCTGGATCGGCGCGAACACGACCATCCTCGCCGGCGTGACCGTCGGACGCGGCAGCATCATCGCCGCCGGCGCGGTGGTCACCCGCGACGTCCCCCCGTTTACCGTGGTCGGCGGCGTGCCGGCGAAGGTGATCCGCGCACGCCGGCCGGATGAACCGAAAGGCGAACCATGACCGTCGATGCCCACCTGCTGCGCGGGGTGGCCTCCGCCGCACCACCCGTCGCGTGGATCGCCGAGCGCCTGCCCACCGGCGACTTCCGGCGGATCATGCTCAAGCCGAACTGGGTCCACCACGAGGTCTCGCCCGATTTCCCGATCCGCGCGCTGATCACCTCCGCCGCCCTGATCGACGCGGTCATCGAGGCCTGCGTGGCGCGTTACCCGAACGCCGAGACCATCACCGTCGGCGATGTGCCGCTGCAGAGCTGCGACTTCGAGACCATGATGCGCCAGTCGGGCATGGACCGGGTCATCGCGAAATGGCGCGATCGCACCGCGCCGCGCATCGTCTTCCGCGACCTGCGCCGCGAACGCTTCCGCCTCGAGAACGGTTTCATGGTCGCCGAACCTCCGGGCGACTACGGCGACCCCCTCGGCTACCGCGAAGTGCGGCTCGACGCCGCCAGCTTCCTCGACCCGATCTCCGGCCAGCGCGAGAAGTTCCGCGTCTCCGACTACGACGTCCAGCGCATCCAGAGCAGCCACCGCCAGGGCCACCACCGCTACCTGATCGCCGGTTCCGTGCTTGCCGCCGATCTCTTCATCAACCTGCCCAAGATGAAGACCCACCAGAAGGCCGGCCTCACCGGAGCGCTGAAGAACCTGGTCGGTTGCAACGGCGAAAAAGCCTTCCTCGTCCACTACCTCAAGGGCCGCCACCAAGCCGGCGGCGACGAATTCCCCTCCTCGATCGCCTGGCCGATCCTGCTCCAGGTCCGCGTGCGCGAGGCTCTGCAGAAACGGTCGCGCCTGCTCTTTTCGCTGTTGCGCCCGGTGTGGCGCGCGATGAAGAAACTCTACGGCATCCGCACCGAGGGCACGCAGGACAACCTGAAAAAGGGCACCTTCTACCTCGCCGCCGGCGCGTGGTACGGCAACGACACGATCTGGCGCATGGTGTACGACCTGAACCGGATCATCCGCTTCGCCCCGCCCGAAGGCGGCGACCTCGCGGCGACCCCGCAACGCGCCTACCTCGCCATCGTCGACGGCGTGGTCTCCGGCGAAGGCAACGGCCCGCTGCAACCGCTGCCCGTCGATTCCGGCGTGGTGTGGACCGCCGCGAATCCGCTCGTCGCCGACCTCGTCATGGCCCAGTTGATGGGCTTCGATTACCGGAAGATCCCCTGCTGCGCCCGCTACCGCGACCTCGGCGATCCGGAATGGTCGCAGGTCGATCCGGCCGCGCTGCACCTCGACGACCACGGCACCCCCGTCACCGGCCTCGAATCCCTCGCTCCGCTCCGCACCTACCTGCCCTCTCCCGGCTGGCGCGGCCATCTCGAACGCACCCCGCCCGCGACTTGACATGCGCGCACTCCGCGAGAAAACCTTCTTCGCCCTGCAACGTGCACTCGGGTCGCACGCGCAGGCGGCGTACCGCCGGTTGCTCGATCAGGAAACCTGGCCGCGCGACCGGTTTGCCGCGTGGCAGGACGCGGAGTTCCAGCACCTCGCCGCCGCCGCGGTGCAGGACGTGCCCTTCTACCGCGAACGCGTCGCACCAGGCACGCACCACGACCTCGCCGCGTTTCCGATCATCACCAAGAGCGAACTTGCCGGGAACTTCACGGCGCTGATGTCCGACGCGATGCGCACCGACTACGAACGCGGACCGGCGCGCGGCTACACCTGGGTGAAGGTCACCAGCGGCGGCACCACCGGCCTGCCCACCACGGTGATCCACGATGCCGATTTCCGCGACAAGGACCGAGCGGCCCGCCTGTACGAACTGCACCTCGCCGGCTTCCCGTTCGGCACCCCGCACGTGCGGCTGTGGGGCTCGATGCACGACATCCAGCGCACCCGTGCCTCGCTACAGCAAAGGGTGATCGCCACGCTGGCCAACGAGACGCTGCTCAATGCGTTCATGATGGAGGACGCACACCTCCGCGCGTACCTCGACCTGCTCCACCGCAGCCGCGTGAAGCACCTGCTGACCTACGCCGATGCCGGGTACCAACTCGCGCGGTTCGCCTGGCGGCACGGCATCGCCGTACGCCCGCTCACTTCGATCATGGCCACCGGCGGCACGCTGACCGACGCGATGCGCACCACCATGGCCAAGGTGTTCCAGTGCCGCGTGCACAACAAGTACGGCAGCCGCGATGCGGGCGAACTCGCGTGCGACTGCGATCACGGATCGCTGCACGTGCTGCCGCACCTGATCATCGAGATTGTCGACGAACAGGGACGTCCCTGCCCGCCCGGCGTGACCGGCCGCGTGCTCGTCACCTTCCTCGGCAACCCGTCATTTCCGCTGATCCGCTTCGACATCACCGACCGCGCGGCTGCCTCGGCCGCTCCCTGTGCGTGCGGCCGTCCGTTCCCGGTGCTCGAGCGGCTCGAGGGCCGCGCCGTCGACTTCCTGGTCAGCACGCGCGGCGGCTTCGTTTCGCCCACCTATATCCGCCACCTCGTCGGTGTCGTGCACGGCAGTGAAAAGGTGCGCCGCTTCCAGCTCGTGCAGGAAGGTCCGGTCTCGTTCACCCTCGCCCTGCAACCGGAAACCGGCGTGGCCGCGGATACCGCGGCCACGTTGGCCGATCCGATCCGCCGCGACCTGCTACCGGTGCTCGGCGAGGATGCAGACATCACCGTCTCCGTGGTGGACCGCATCGCGGAAACCGGCACCGGAAAATTCCAGTATGTGATCAACCGGCACGTGCGCCCATCCCCATGAAGATCCTCGTCCTTCATCACGTCGCCGACATCTACGGGGCCAGCCAGTCGCTGCTGCGCCTGACCTCCGGCCTGGTGCGCGACGGCCATGCGGTCATGGTCGTGTTGCCGGAGCAAGGCCCCTTGTGCGCCGCCCTCGCCACGCGCGGGGTCGGAGTGACCGTGCGGCCCGACCTTCCGGTGCTGCACCGCAACCGCCTGACCTCGCCGGCCGGGGTGCTGCGCCTGCTCCGCGATGCAAGGACCTTTCGCCGCGGCATCACCGAGGTCATGCAGTCGTTCCATCCTGATGTCATCCACACCAACACCGGGGCGATCCTGCCGGTCGCGGGCGCGGTGGCCCGACGTCTCGGCATCGCCCGCATCCAACACCTGCGCGAATCGTTCCTCGACTTCGGGCCGCTGTGGCCGCCCTACCGTGCATGGCTGGTGCGCTCGGCCGACCGCATCCTCTGCATCTCCGGCTTCGTCGCCTCGATGTTCACCGCCGCGCAGCGCAGCCGCGCGGTGCAGGTCATCCACAACGGCATCCCGCGCGAGGAGTTCGAGGGGATCGATCCGGCCGAGGTCGCAGCGTTCCGGGCGCGGTTCGCCGGCGACGGCCCGCTGATCGGCGTGGCCGGGCGCATCAAGCTCGTGCGCAAGGGCCAGGATGTCTTCGTGCGCGCGGCGGCACGGATCAAGGACCGTTTTCCTTCCGCGCGCTTCGTGGTCATCGGCAGCCCGTTCACCGGCAACGAGAGCCACCTCGACACGTTGAAGGACATGGTGCGCGAACTCGGCCTCGAGGGCCGCGTCGGATTCGCCGGCCACCTCGACCGCCCGTTGATCGGACTCGCCGCGCTCGACATCTCGGTCATGGCCAGCGTGCAACCGGAACCGCTCGGCAATGTCACCATCGAGTCGATGGCGCTCGGCCGCGCGGTCATCGGCACCCGCATCGGCGGCACCCCGGAACTGATCCGCGACGGCGAGACCGGCCTGCTGGTGCCGCCCGGCGACGACACGGCGATGGCGGATGCGATGGCGCGCCTGCTCGCCGATCCCGGCGAAGCGGCCGCGATGGGCCGGCGCGCCCGCACCCATTACGAAAACCACCTCGCCTTCGACACCTTCTACCGCAACCTCGTCGCGGTGTACCACGAGGTCATCCGCCGGTGATCACCGCCCCGCCCATCCGTTGCTTCAACTGGCTGCAGGCCCTGCGCGGTTTCAGCGTGCTGATTGTCCTGCTGCACCATGCGGGAAACATCGTTGAACTGAACTTCGGCGATGGCCGGCTCTACGACTGGTTCCGCTTCGGGCGCGGCGGCGTCGACATGTTCTTCGTGCTCAGCGGGTTCATCCTGATGTACCTGCACCTCGACGATGTCGGCCAACCGGAGACCGCGTGGACCTACACCCGCAAACGGTTCGTGCGGGTCTATCCGCTCTACTGGTTCTACACCGCGCTGGTGCTCGGGGCGGCGCTGCTTATCGACGGTGCGATCAAGCCGCACAAGTTCGAGCCGCTCCGTCTGCTCGAGACGTTCACCATGGTGCCGATCTTCTACTCCGAGCTGCCGGTGATCTCGCCCGGCTGGTCGCTGTTCCACGAGGTGAAGTTCTACGCGATGTTCCTGCTGTTGCTCGCCTTCCGGCGTCCGTGGAACCTGCTGATCACCGGTGCACTGGTGGCGGCGAACCTCGGGGTCACCGCATGGATCACGGCGACCGGCGGCTTGTTCGACCATGCCTGGCACGCCTACTGGATCGGCCCGTACAACGTCGCCTTCATCGCCGGCGTGTTCGCGGGCTGGTGGGTGCGCCGCGCGCCACCGGGTGCGACGGTCGCGTGGTCGATGGTGGTGGCGGGCCTCGCCGTGCTGGTCGCGGGCTCCTGGTCCGACATCGTCTTCGACGATTCGCAACTCCAGCGGCTCGGGCAGTACGGACTGGCCGGCCTGCTGCTGACCACCGGCCTGGTTGCGCTCGAGGTGCGACCCGGCGCGGTGCGTGCTCCGCCGAACTGGCTGGTGCGCCTGGGCGATGCCTCCTACACCGCCTACCTGCTGCACTACCCGCTGATGTTCATCCTCGCCCGGATCATGAACCTCGCCCTCGGCCGCGACACCATGGCCGCGTGGCCGCTCACCGGCGGCGCGGTGCTGCTGGCGGTGTCGGTCGCCGCCTCGTGGTACGCCTACCGGTGGATCGAGGTCCCGCTGCTCCGCTGGTCCCGGCAGCGCGCCGGCCTGGCACGCGGGATTTGACGTGGCCGGGTTGAGCAGGTAGGAACGACGCATGCACACGGACGGACAGACAGCATGAAGATCGCCCTGATCGGGTCGCGCGGCATTCCGGCGCGGTACAGCGGGTTCGAGACCTTCTACGAACAGCTCGCGGTGCGCCTCGCCGCGCGCGGGCATGACGTCACGGTGTACAACCGTTCGCACTTCATCAAGGATGTGCGCGGCTCGTACCGGGGCGTCCGGCTGGTCACACTGCCGTCGATCCCGACCAAGCACCTCGACACCCTGACCCACACGCTGGTGTCGTCGCTGCATGCCCTGACCCAGGGCTACGACATCGCCTACTTCTGCATCGTCGGCAACAGCCCGCTGGTGTGGATCCCGCGCCTGGCCGGCAGCCGCGTGCTGCTCAACGTCGATGGCGAGGACTGGGCGCGCGAGAAGTGGGGGCGTTTCGCGCAGTGGTACCAGCGCCGGTGCGAGGCGGTGGCCTGCCGCACCGCGCACACCCTGATCGCCGATGCGCATGCGGTGCAGCGGCGCTACCGCGACCTCTACCGCACCGACAGCATCTTTGTTCCCTACGGGGGCAATGCCGGCGGCGACGAGCGGACCGATGCCCTGGCGAAGTGGGGCCTCGCGCCGCAGGACTACATCTACTACGTCGGGCGCTTCGTGCCGGAGAACGCCATCGACCTGTTGATCCGCGCCTTCCGCCGGGTCCGCACCACGCGCCGCCTGGTCATCGTCGGCGACGCCCCGTACATGGACGACTACAAGAAGCAGATCCAGGAGCTTGCCGCCGCCGACCCGCGGGTGCTGCTCACCGGCTATGCCTTCGGCGCCGACTACGCGCAATTGAGCAGCCACGCCTACCTGGTGGTCCAACCGTCCGGCATCGATGGCACGCGGCCGGCCCTGCTCGACCAACTCGGCTTCGGCAACGCGGTGCTGGTGCGCGACAGCACGGTCAACGTCGAGGTCGTGCGCGACGCCGGGTTCACCTTTGATCGCACGCGCGGGGAGGACAGCCTGGCCGAGGTGCTGCAGGAGCTGGTGGATGATACGGAGCGGGTCGCCGCGATGAAGGCGAAGGCGCGCGGCCGGATCACCGGGTACTACAACTGGGAGTGGATCACCGATTTCTACATCGACCTGTTTGAACGCCTGAAGCGCAGGGAACCCGCCGTCTCCTACGACGACTACCTCGCCGCGCGTCCTTCCCCGGAATGACCACCACCCCTCCATCCCTGCTGCGCTTCTCCCCGGCGACCTGGCGTCACCTCGGACTCGCCTCGCTGTTGATCGGTTGCGTGTTCCTGCTCTTCCACTTCTTCGGGGTCACCGATGTCGGGTACGACATCAAGGACACCACCCGCTCGGTGTTCGACTGGATGTACGACCGCTGGTACGTGGACCTGCTGCAGACCAAGTTCGCGCACAGCCACCTGGTTCCGTTGATCAGCCTGTGGCTGGTCTGGCGCGAACGCCGCGTCCTCGCCCGCCTGCCCAAGCGGATGTTCCTGCCCGGCCTCGCGCTGGTCCTGCTCGCGCTGGTGTTCCACTGGGCCGGCGCGAAGGCGCAGCAGACGCGCCTCAGCATCCTCGGCCTGATGCTGCTGACCTGGGCGTTGCCGCTGTTCATCTGCGGGCCGGCGGTGGCACGGCGCCTGATCTTCCCGTGCGGATTCCTGTTCTTCAGCCTGCCATTGAACTTCTTCGATGCGGCGGCCTACCCGTTGCGCATCATCGCGGCGGCCCTGGCCGGCGGGATCAGCGCCGGTCTCGGGATCGACCTCGTCCGGTCCGGCGCGGTGCTCGCCCTGCCCGAGCCGGTGAATGCGACGCTGTCGCTGGCCGACACGCGCAGCGGCATCTACGCGATCACCGCGGCGGTGGCCTGGTGCATCCTCGTCGCCCACCTCGCCCGCGTATCGTGGTTGCGCAAGGGGGTGCTCGCCGCCCTGTCGCTGCCGTTGATCGTCGCGGCCAACGTCGTGCGCGGCCTTATCGGAACGCTCACTGCGGCGGTGGCAGGTGGTCCCGCCGCCGAGGCGGTATTTGCTGCGGTCTCGGGCCCGGTTGTGCTCCTCATCGCCTTTGCACTGCCGGCAGCGCTCGGTTGGCTCTGGAGCCGTCGCTCCCCCCGAACGATGACCGGACCCCTGACCGCCCAGGAACCAGCAACCGGAGCGGATACCGCCATGGCCCTTGCCATCGGGTTGTTGCTCATGGCCACCTGGTGGATCCCGACCAACCTCACCATCGTGCATCTCGATGAGGCGGGGGTGAACCTCGACCTGCCTGCGGAAATCGGCGCGTGGAGCGGGGCGGTGGTGTTGTACTGCCACAATCCGGCCGACGGCGGGGAAAAACTGCTCCCGGGCCTGCGTCCCGGCGACGCGTGCCCCGACTGCGGCGAGCCGCTCCACGAGATGAGCACGATCGAGCGCTCGTTGCTGCCGCCCGACACCACGGTGCGCAAGAACCGCTACATGCGTGACGGCGGCTCGCCGGTGTACCTCTCCATCGTGCTGAGCGGCAAGGACCGCTCCAGCATCCACCGTCCCGAAGTGTGCCTCGTCGGACCCAACAGCCAGATCGCCCACCGCTTTGTTCACCGCGTCCCGCTGAAGGGCGGCGGCTGGCTCGACGTGAAGGTCCTGGAGATGCTGCTGACCTACCGGACCAGCGGCGGCGAGGTCCGCACCGCCACATCCTACTACGCCTACTGGTTCGCCGGCATCGGCCAGGAAACGCCCTCCCACTACGAACGCATGTGGTGGATGGCGCGTGACCGGTTGTTCCGCAACCGCAGCCACCGCTGGGCCTACATCTCCCTCGCCGGCCACCGCCCCCCCGAAGGCCGCGCCTACCTCGCCGAGGTCGACGCCTTCCTCGCCGCCGCCCACCCCGCGCTGATCCAGCCGCGCTGAACCCGCCCGGCCCGGGTGGCGCCGCGGCTCCAAACCCTTACCCGCCACACCTACCCGGATACCCTTGTCCGACTCGCTTGCCCGAACGTCGTAACCGACGCGGAAGCACGTCGGTTTTGTATCCGAGGAGGTGTCGCGCGCTCGAGATCCCCACACCTCAACCCCGCCGCGGCCGGCTCGCCCTTGACATGTATATATGACACATATACGCTTGGTGGATGGCAACGGAATACCCTGATTTTCAAGGTTTTGATTGGGATGACGGCAATCGAGAGAAAAACCAAAAACATGGCGTTCATGCCTGGGCGTGCGAGCAGGTTTTCTTCAACGAACCCCTCCTTGTCCTTGATGATCCAAAACACTCGATGGTTGAAGACCGTTTTGCGGCCTTTGGATACACGGATGCGGGTCGCCTACTCGTCGTTGTATACACCATGAGAAAACGGCGCATCCGGGTGATATCCGCCAGAGACATGAACAAGAGGGCGCGAGGCTTTTATGAAAACCACTAAGAACGCATTACCGGTCTTCAAGAACGAAGACGAAGAGCGGGATTTCTGGGACACCCATTCCCCCCTGGATTACTTTGACATCACCAAGGCAAAAAGGGCCACGTTTCCCAACGTGAAACCCTCCCTGAAATCCATTTCAATTCGGTTGCCGGAAGACATGGTTGATGAGTTGAAAGTATTGGCAAACAAACGTGATGTACCCTACCAAAGCCTGGCGAAGCTCTATTTATCGTGGGGAATCCGATCCGAACGATCGGCCATGAAACCCAAAAGGAGCCGAGCACGTTCCTCCAATGCCGCCCTTCGGACGAACTAGCCCGGATTATTCATGAACGCTCCGGCGTTCATGAGTAATCCGCCTGGCACGCGGCCATGCGAAGCATGTCGCGCGCCAGGACGTGACGCAGCGCGGTGTTCCACCGCGCTGCGAACGTGGCAGCCCCGTTTGGATGCGGCATAGCCGCATCCATCACGGCCGCGAAGCGGCGGATTATTCACGTTCGTGAATAATCCGGGCCAGGTCTGGTTGATCAGCGAATGCCGCGACGTTTACCCGCCGGAGGCCTGATGGTGCATGACCACCGGGATTTCCCGGGTGTCAGCCACCGCCCCCGCCTCGCCACGCTTGGGGATTGAATCCCCTGCGAATCAATGCGACGGTAGGGGCATGACCGTGGAACGTTCAACCCCCGCCGCCTCCGAGCAGGTCGCCGCGCCGCTGCTCCAGCAACAGGCGTCGATGGCCTTCTCGTACCGCTACGGGGTCAACGGGTTGGTCATGGGCCTCGGCGAGGCTGTAGTGATCACCAGCTCCCTGTTCATCGGTGGCGTGATCCGCTATGTGCTGAAGGGCGACCCGATGATCTCGTCGTGGATGCTCTACCTGGTGGTGGCCTGGTTGCTCGGTTCGTTCACGATGAAGTTGCTGCCCGGGTGGGGCCTCGGCCCGGTCGAGGAATTGCGCCGCACCGTGATGTTGCTGGTCGGGGTATTCGCCGGCACCACGGCGATGCTGTTCTGGGGCAAGGCCGCGCACGAGACCAGCCGCTTTACCCTCACCCTCGGCTTCCTGATCTCGCTCATCTCGGTGCCGCTGGTCCGTATCCAGATGAAGCGGTTCCTGATCGGGCAGGGCTTGTGGGGGGCGCCGACGGTGATCTTCACCGACCGCCACAGCGGCCCGCCGGTGATCACCGCGATCCAGCAGGAGCCGGGCCTCGGCTACATCCCGGTCGGGGTGATGATCAATGACCCGGCCTATCCGGCCGGCGCAAGCATGGCCGACCTGCCGGTGCTCGGCCGCCTCGGCGATGCATCCGGCATCGCCCATGCCGCCATTATCGCCTTGCCCAACCTCTCCAGCCAGGACACCGCAAACCTGATCGAGCACTGCCTCTCGCAGTACCGTCGCGTGGTCATCATCCCCGACATGGCCGATGTCCCCTCGCTGTGGGTCAAGCCGCGCGATCTCGTCGGCATGCTCGGCCTCGAGATCCCCAGCAACCTGATCGATCCGCTCGCCCGCTTCATCAAGCGCGGCTTCGACCTCGCCTTTGTGCTGCTGACCCTGCCCCTGTGGCTGCCCCTGTGCCTGTTCATCGCCACGCTGATCTGGCTGGAGGACCGCGGGAACCCGCTGTTCCTGCAGGACCGCGTGGGTACCCGCGGCCGCCATTTCAAGACCTGGAAGTTCCGCACCATGCACCCGAACGCCGAACAGGTGTTGCAGCAGGCGTTGCGCGAGGACCCCGTCCTGCGCGCCGAGTGGGAGGCGAACTTCAAGCTGCGCCACGATCCGCGGATCACCCGGGTCGGCCGCCTGCTCCGCCGGACCTCGCTCGACGAGATTCCGCAGTTCATCAACATCCTGCGCGGCGACATGTCGCTGGTCGGTCCGCGCCCGCTGCCGCGTTACCACCACGAGGAGCTCCCCGCCCGCGCCCGCGAACTGCGCGAGCGCGCCCGCCCCGGCATGACCGGCCTGTGGCAGGTCTCCGGCCGCAGCGAGGCCGGCCATGCCGGCATGCCGAAGTGGGACACCTATTACGTCCGCAACTGGTCGATCTGGCTGGACGTGGTCATTTTCGTCCGAACCATCCGCGCCGTGGTTTCCGCCAAGGGCGCGTACTGAACAGGAACCCTCACGCCATGAACCATCCGTTGCGCGCGGTCCTCGCGGCCGCCCTGATCGCCCTGGCCCCGTGTGCCCGGGCCCTCGGTCCGCAGGAATGCATCATCCTCGTCAACCGGGCCTCCCGCGACTCGATCGAGCTCGCGAACGTGTACGCCGACCTCCGGCAGATTCCGGCACCCAACATCATCCACCTCGACCTGCCGGAGCGGTTTCTCCAGGCCGATGCCTCCATCACCGTCGAGGAATTCCGCTCGGTCATCCTCGAACCGACCCGCAAGGTTCTGCGCGACCGCGGCCTGCTCGGACACACCCTGGTCTGGTTGTACTCGCTGGATTTTCCCGCCACCGTGGCCACCACGCCCGCCATGTCGCTGACCGGGATCACCTTCGTGCGCGGCCAGCCACCGTCGAGCGACGACATCCAATCGGGCAACTGGCTGAGCCCGCTATTCGCCGGCCCCGACCGTCCGGACGGGCCGACCTCGCCACCCGCCAGCTTTGAGCGATTCACCATTCCCCTCGGCACCAACATGCCGGTCCCCTCGATGATGCTCGGCTGGTCGGGCAGCCGCGGCATGACGGTCGAAGCCATCAAACAACAATTGCGCCGCTCGATCGCCGCCGATGCCGCACAACCCTCGGCCGCAGCCTTTTTCGAACTGAACGACAATGTCCGTTCCACTACCCGCGCCTGGCAGTTCGACCCGGCCACCCGCGAATTGGCCGGGTTGGGCATCGCCGCATTCACCGGCTCCAACGCGCCGCCCGCCCGCGCCGACCTGATCGGTGTCTTTGCCGGTCGGGCCGAGGTCCATCATCCTGTTTTCGGCACGCCCGCCCCCGGCGCCTATGCCGATCACCTGACCAGTTTCGCCGGTCTGTTCACCGATCCGTACCAATCAAAACTCACCACCTGGCTGGCCCGTGGCGCCGCCGCCTCATCCGGCACGGTGACCGAACCCGGCAGCCTCGAGGTCCCGGTCCGCCTGTGGGCGAAATTCCCCTCCGCCCGCCTGCTCACCCATTACGCGAGCGGAGCCACGATGATTGAAAGCCTGTACCTCGCCACCCGGTCGCCGCTTCAGACCCTGTTTGTCGGCGATGCGCTGTGCAGCCCGTGGAGCAGACCACCCGGAGTCAGCCTGCTCAACATGGCGGACGACGAGAACGCCCCGCTGAAGGACCGCGCCGAATTCCTGGCCAGCAGTTGGGGCGGCCTCGGCCAGCCCCCGCCGACGATGATCTTTTTCCTCGATGGACGCCCGGTCAACCATGCCGGCAACCAACCCTCGCTGTCGATGGACACCACCCGCCTGCATGACGGCCACCACGAGCTGCGCGTGGTGGCCTATGCCAACGACCACGTGCGCCACCAGGGCATGGACATCCTCCGCTTTACCACCCGGAACCGCGGTCGCTGGTCCAAGCTCGGCGGGTATGAACCACGCCAGAAGGTGGACCTCTACCGCCCACTGCGTTTCACCGTGACCGCAGCCGGCCAACCGCAGGAAGTGGCGTTGGTCGTCCAGGAACGCATCGTTGCCCGCGCGGCCTGGACCAACGACATGGCCATCGAGGTGCACCCGCTCGCCGTCGGTGCCGGCCCGGTATCGTTCCAGGCCGTGGTCGCCTACGACGGCAAGGAGCCGGTGCGCAGCGAACCGCTGTTGCTGGAGATCGCGCCGCTCAACCGTGCCCCGGTCATCGAAGCCACCCGTGCCGCCACCAACGAACAGGGCCAGCTCGTCGCGAGCTCCACCGTATCCGATCCGGACGGTGATCCGGTAACCAAGTTCTGGTTCCTGAACCTGGTCAAGGAGGGACCCGCCCCGGTGGTGGCAAACCCGGGCGACATCCTCACCCTCACCACGGACGGCATGCTGACCTTCGCCGCCACCAACCGCCTCGCCTGCGCCGTGTACCCGGTCGCCCAACCCAGCCGCCTGCGCGAACTGGCCGCCCGCTTCACCATCGCCGGTGGCCACGCGGTAAACAACCACCATCACGGCGGCCTCGTCTTCAACTACCTCGACGAGAACAATTACATGTATTGGGGACTCGATGGCCAGCTCAGCGCCTGGGTGCTGGTCCGCAAGCGCGACGGCAACGAGGAGCGCGTATTCAGCCGTGGCGCCCCGGTGGAACCCGGCGCGACGTTTCGAATCAGCGCCCTCGCCGTCGACTCACAGCAGATGGCGTTCCTGGTCAATGACGATGTCGTGGCCGTTTCGCCGCTGGGTTTCGGGGCCGGAGGCATCGGGGTACGCAACGGACTCGGCGCCACCCGCTACGACCAGGTCATGGCGACACCGCCGTCCGCCGTGCGCGATTTCATCAAGGACACCGCAGGCGGAGTCCTGGTCGAGGCGGGATACCACGAGACCGCACGCGCCCTGGTCGCCGCCGTGCGCGACGCCCAGTTGACCACCGTCACACCGCTGCGCCTGGATCAATAGTACAGGTTGTTTTCGCTGATAGACGAGAACACGTTGGTGCGGACCAGGAATTCCGAGTGGCCGTCCACGAAGCCAAGCACACTCGCCGGACGGGTGTCGTGCCAACGGAACTGCGCTTGCATGTTGTTGCCACTCTGCTGCAGCGGCGGCTCATAGACCAAAACCTTCTTCGAAGGGGACGTGAAGAGGGTGAGACTCACGCCGCCGACCCCGCCAACCCGCGCCGGGCCGTTATCGTCTTCCAACGGATACAAGTAGCTGTTGCCGTGAGTCCGGAACTGGTTGTTGCGGTCCATCGGACACTCGAATACCTTGACGTCCCGGACAAACGACGCAAGCGGCCGGGCCGGATCCAGGTTCTTGGTTCCGGGCAACGCTCCACCAACCCGCTCCTTCAAGGCAACCGGTCCGTTGGGGAATTTCAGCCGATTCGCCGGCTCCTGGGCAAACATCAGCAGCCCGGTGGCGATCTGCCGCACATTGCTGACGCATTGGGCCTGACGCGCCTTGTCGCGCCCCTTGGTGATCGCCGGGAGCAGCAACCCGCTGAGGATGGCGATGATCGCGATGACCACCAGCAACTCGATCATCGTGAAACCGAACCGGAAACGCACAGACAGCTTTGACATGGGATGATTCCTTCCAGCAATCACCGTACACCGTTGCCGGGTCGGGCGAAAGGGGAATTCTACGGCCTTTGCCGCGGCACGCCATTTGTTCATCTTGACGATGCACCACCCCTTCCTCTAGAACATCCTCAACAACCCCCGGAGTTTCCCCATGAACCAGAAGATCCGTCCGTTCCTCATGCTCGTCCCGGTGCTCGCGATCGGCTCGTCCCTCGTGTTGTCCGGCTGCGCCACCAGCCCCACCTCGGCCAACACCGTACGCCGCAGCGAAACGGGTCAGGCCCACACCTTCGAACGGGGCGAAGTCATCTTCGTGCGCCAGGTCACCATTGAAGGCGAGTCCGAAGGCCTCGGCGGCCTGGCCGGTGGTGCGATGGGCCTGGCCCTGGGCAACCTGGTCGGCGGCGGACGCGGACGCGACGTGGCCCGGGTGGGCGGAACGATCGCCGGCGCGGCAGCCGGAACCGCGATCGAACGCGGCGTCACCACCGTCGCCGGCGTCGAGGTCTCCGTTGAACTCGAAAGCGGCGAAATCGTGGTCGTGGTGCAGGCCGCCGATGAAGTCTTCGACGTTGGCGATTCAGTCCGCGTCATCCGCCGCGCCGATGGCGGCGTGCGCGTCGTCCAGTAACCTTCGCCCGCACCCCCCGCACAAACCCGGGATACGTTCCGGGGTTGTCGGCCGGGAATCGAAACGAAACCGCGCAGACCGGAAACCGCGAGCAAGGCCATGGCCCAACCCGCCCCCTTCGTATCGAGCGGCTCGCTGCCGAGTCCCGAATTCGTCCAGCAGGCCCTGAACGAGGCCTACACCCGTTACCGCACCAATTCGGACGGCGTGAACTCGCAGGTGTATCCGGCGCTGGCGCGGGTTCCCTCCGACCTCTTCGGCATCTGTATTGTCGGGATCAGCGGACAAGTCTATGCCGTCGGCGACTGCTCGGTTGAATTCTCGATCATGAGCGTCTCCAAGCCCTTTGTGTTCGCGCTGGTGTGCGAACTCGTCGGCGTCGAGGAGGCGCGCGCCAAACTCGGCGTGAATGCCACCGGCTATCCGTTCAATTCGCTGGCCGGCATCGAGCGGCATCCGAAGGGCCTCACCAACCCGATGGTGAATTCCGGCGCGATCGCCGCCACCAGCCTCGTATCCGGCGCCAACCGCGAGGAGAAATGGCACCTGCTGCACCGGACCCTCTCCCGTTTCGCCGGGCGGGACCTCTCCCTCAACGAGGAGGTCTACGCCTCCGCCTCGGAAACCAATTTCCGGAACCAGAGCATCGCGCGCATGCTGCAAAGCTACGGCAGCATCTACTGCGATCCCGCCGAGGCCGTGGACCTCTACACCAAACAATGTTCGCTCAACGTCACCGC
This sequence comes from uncultured Verrucomicrobiota bacterium, assembly GCA_937872895.1. Classification (GTDB taxonomy): domain Bacteria; phylum Verrucomicrobiota; class Kiritimatiellia; order CAIVKH01; family CAIVKH01; genus CALMUP01. The sequence continues at coordinate 2,651 of CALMUP010000038.1, read as the reverse complement.
CCGCGACCTCGCGGTCATGGCGGCGACGCTGGCCGATGGCGGACTCAATCCCGTGACCCGGGAACAGGTCGTGGATCCGGTCATCTGCCACTACGTGCTCGCCGTCATGGCCACTGCGGGCCTCTATGAAACCTCGGGCGACTGGCTTTACGAGATCGGCCTGCCCGGCAAAAGCGGCATCGGCGGTGGCATCCTCGCCGTGTCCCCCGGCAAGGGCGGGCTGGGCACCTTCGCCCCCCCGCTGGACCAGGCGGGCAACAGCGTGAAGGGACAACTCGCCGCCAAGTACCTTTCCCAGCAACTGGGCATGGACCTGTTCGTTTCCAAGGCCCACACCTGATCGCCTTCGCACCATGACCAAAGCCACCCCACGCATTGGCTTGATCGGCGCCCCGACCGATGTGGGGGCCGGACACCGGGGCGCCCGCCTCGGCCCGGATGCGTTGCGCATCGCCGGGATCCAGCCCGCGCTCGAGAAATACGGGTGCCATGTGGTGGACCGGGGCAACCTGGCCGGGCCTGCCAATCCGTGGCTTCCGCCGGTCGCCGGATACCGCCACCTCGACGAGGTGGTGGCATGGAACCGTGCCGTGTACGACGCGGTGTGGTCGGAACTGCGCGGCGGCCACCTGCCCATCCTGCTCGGCGGCGACCACAGCCTGGCCATCGGCTCGATCAGCGCGGTGGCGCGCCACTGCCGCGAAACCGGCCGGAAACTGCGCGTGCTGTGGATCGACTCCCACGCCGACTTCAACACGAACGAACTGACCCCCACCGGCAACCTGCACGGCATGTCCGTGGCCTGCCTGTGCGGCATCGGCCCGCACGCCCTGACCGGACTCGGGGGCACGACCCCGGAGATCCACCCCGGCGTCGTGCGCCAGCTCGGCATCCGCTGTGTCGATCCCGGCGAGAAACGCCTCGTGCACCAGGCCGGGCTCGAGGTGTTCGACATGCGCTTCATCGACGAGGCCGGCATGCACCGGACCATGGAACGCGCCCTGGCCAGCGTCGACGCCGACACCCACCTGCACGTGAGCTTCGACGTCGATTTCCTCGACCCCTCGATCGCCCCCGGCGTCGGCACCACCGTCCCCGGCGGCCCCACCTACCGCGAAGCCCTGCTCTGCATGGAAATGATCGCCGACACCGGTCGCCTGGCCTCGCTCGATGTCGTCGAGCTGAATCCCATCCTGGATGTCCGCAACCAAACCGCCATCGCCGCCGTCGACATGATCGAAAGCCTGTTCGGGAAAAGCACCCTGATGCGCACCTAGCCTCCGGGATCACCCGGCAACCAACGCACCATGAACACGTCCCACGTTGCCGAACTCGAAGATCGTTTTCTCCGCTACGTTCAAATCGACACCACCGCCGACCCGGCCTCCTCCACCTCGCCCAGCACGGCGATCCAGTTCGATCTGCTGAACCTGCTGGTGGAGGAATTGAAACAGATCGGCGCGAAGGAGGTGCGCCTGACCGGCTACGGGGCCGTGCTCGCCACCATCCCCGCCACCGTGACGGCCGATGTCCCCACCATCGCCCTGCTGGCCCACGTGGACACCGCCCCCCAGTTTTCCGGCACCGGCGTCAAACCGATCGTGCACCGCGCCTACTCCGGAGGCGACCTCGTGCTGCCCGATGATCCGGAGCAGGTGTTGTCGCCCGCGAAACTGCCGTACCTCGCGCAGCGGATCGGCGACGACATCGTGACCGCCTCGGGCACGACGTTGCTCGGCGCGGACGACAAGGCGGGCGTCGCCATCATCATGACGGTGGCGCGGCACCTGCTGCAACACCCCGACCTGCCGCACGGCCCGGTCCGCATCGCCTTCACGCCCGACGAGGAGATCGGCCGCGGCGTGCACCCCGACCTTCCCCGCGACCTCCAGGCCGATGTCGCCTACACGCTCGACGGCGCGCACCGGGGCGAGATCGTCTACGAGACCTTCTCGGCCGATGCCGCCCGCATCACCATCAAGGGCGTGTCCATCCACCCCGGCTGGGCCAAGGACAAGCTCGTCAACGCGACGCACCTCGCCGCCCGGATCGTGAACACCCTGCCCCAGGCCACCCTCACCCCCGAGACCACCGCGGATCGCCAGGGGTTCCTCCACGTCGTGGGCATGAAAGGGTCCGCCGCCGAGATGACCATCGACCTGATCCTGCGCGACTTCGAACGCGACGGACTGGCCCGCCTGGGCGAACTGCTCCAGTCGGTATGCGCCGCCGTGCAGGCCGGCGAACCGCGCGCGACGATCACCTGCACCATCACCCCGCAGTACCGCAACATGCGTTACTGGCTGGAGAACGACATGCGCCCGGTCGAGCTGGTACGCGAGGCGTGCCGGCAGGCCGGCGTCGAGCCGTTTTCCGTACCGGTGCGCGGCGGCACCGACGGCTCGCGGCTGACCGAACTGGGCCTGCCCACCCCCAACGTGTTCACCGGCATGCAGGAGATCCACGGACCGCTCGAGTGGGTCAGCCTGCAGGACATGGCGGCATCGACCGAGGTGTGCCTCAAGCTGGTGCAGCGCTGGGCCAGCGCGCCGCCGACGGCGGGTTGATTCCACACGCGACAGCCGGTCGGCCCGCGTGGCGGCGAGACGGTTCCTGTAGCTCCGGCGATATTCGCCGGAGGGAGACGAGGT
>CALMUP010000037.1 GCA_937872895.1 uncultured Verrucomicrobiota bacterium | reverse complement strand
ACCCCTCCGGGGAGGGGATTTCCTGTAGGCGGGATCGGTGATCCCGCTGATCCTGATCGGGATCCGGGCCTGCGTCACCGCGATCACCGATCGCGGCTACAGGGATGTGGCGTCGTACTCGTACACCCCAACTCGCCGCACAAGTCCGACGGCAAGGTCTTCCTGTAGTTCCGGCGTTGTACGCCGGAAGTGACCAGGGTCGGGATCCGGATCTGATGCAGGATCCCCCTCCGGCGAACATCGCCGGAGCTACAGGGAAGAACCTCGCGCTCGTGCAGACCCACCCCGGCCTGCGGCCACCCCTCCGGGGAGGGGATTTCCTGTAGGCGGGATCGGTGATCCCGCTGATCCTGATCGGGATCCGGACCTGCGTCACCGCGATCACCGATCGCGGCTACAGGGAGGCGGAATCGCCGTGGATAACCGGAGCGCCGGGTCCGACGCCCGCATCCCGTATCCCGCTTCCCTTTTCCCCGACACCCGACACCTTGCCTTCCTACTGCCGGATATCGCTGATGCGGCCGTTGAAGAGTTCCATCACGTTTTTGACGGAGGGGTCTTCGGCCCATTTGCGTTTGACCTGGGTTTCGCTGGGGGGGGCGTCGGGGTCGGGTTCCGGGATCGGGGTATCGGTGGGGAGCTGGCCTTCCTGGGGGGCGGCGAGTTCGGTGAGGTGGACCGAGACCTTGCGGCCGAGCACGTCGGCGATGGCGTGTTGGAGGGCGAGGATGCACTTGGGGTGTTTGAGGATGGGGATCCGGTCGGCGAATTCGGCGTCGAGGCCGATGGTGCAATCGACTTCGCCGAGGGCGATCGGTTTGGTGTCGCGCACGTGGGCCTTGGCCAGCGGGGTCATGGTGCCGACCTTCTGGCAGACCTGCGGCCAGTGGTTCAGCAGCAGGGCGAGTTCGTCGGGGCTGCCGATGGCGGCGGCCGGGGTGGGCGTCGGTGCGGGCGCATCGGCGCGGGGCGGCGGGTCGTCGGTTGTGCGGGAGGACCGGGCGTCGTAGGTTACGGGTTCAGCCGTTTTTTTTTGAGCGGGGACGGGTTCGTCGTCGCCGGCGTCGTCCCCGGCCTCGTTCTTCAGGGCGGCGATGACTTCATCGAGGGTGGCGACCTGCGCGGCGCGGGCGGCGCGGATCAGGGCCATTTCGAGCACGACGCGGCGGGACAGGGCGAAGCGCAACTGGCCCTGCATGGCGATCAACTGTTCCATGACGCGGCTGAGGCGGCCGGCGTCCATGCGCTGGGCCTGGTCCTGGAGGATTTTCCACTGGTGTTCGGGGACTTCCTGGCGGCTGAGCACCTTCGGGGCATAGACCATGACGACGAGTTGGCGGAAATAGTCGAGGACTTCGGCGGCGAGGCGCTGGAGGTCCTTGCCGGCGGCATCGAGGTCGGCGATGACGGTCAGGAGCTGGGGGATGTCGCCGTCGATCACTGCGGTGCAGAGGCTGTCGAGTTGGCGGCGGGAGACCAGGCCGAACACGGAGAGGACGTCCTCCTCGGCGATGTCCTTGCCGCGGAAGGCGATGACCTGGTCGAGGGCGGATTCGGCATCGCGCAGGCCGCCTTCGGCGCCACGGGCCAGGGCGTAGACGGCGTCGTCGCTGATGGTGATGCCTTCGGCGGTGGCGATCTTGGCCAAGTGGCCGGCGATGTCGCCGGTGGAGATGCGGCGGAGGTCGAAGCGTTGGCAGCGGGACAGGATGGTGGCGGGGACTTTTTGGGGTTCGGTGGTGGCGAAGAGGAACTTCACGTGGGGGGGCGGTTCCTCGAGGGTCTTCAGCAGGGCGTTAAACGCGCCCATGGAGAGCATGTGGACTTCGTCGATGATGTACACGCGGAAGGGGCCGCGGGCGGGGAGGAACTTTACGTTGTCGCGCAGGTCGCGGATGTTGTCCACGCCGTTGTTCGAGGCGCCGTCGATCTCGAGCACGTCGAGGTTGTTGCCGGCGGCGATTTCGCGGCAGGAGGAACAGGTATCGCAGGGGATGCCGTCGCGGTTGGTCTGGCAGTTCAGGGCTTTTGCCATGATGCGGGCGATGGAGGTCTTGCCGACGCCGCGCGGGCCGACGAACAGGTAGGCATGGGCCACGCGGCTGGTGGCGATCGCCCGTTGCAGGGTGCCGGTTACATGGCCTTGGCCGACCACCTGGTCGAACTGCTGGGGCCGCCACTTCCGCGCCAAAACTTCGTACGCCATGAGAATCCGCCTTCTTGAAAATGGAACCACGCCAGACGGCCCGGGCCAGGTGAACCTACGGCACCCGGACAACGACGGTTACCGTTGCTACCTTCCGGTCCTGGCGGGGTTCACCTGCTGCCGTCGCATAGGGCCCGACCCGAACCGCCTGGACGCGGCATCAGTCAGAACCGCCACCGTACCGCGACCCGGTGGGGTTTGGCAACTGCGAAGGCGGGTCCGCCTTTGGCGGGCGGGTGTCGGGTGTCGGGTTTCGGGTGTCGGGTTTCGGGTTTCGGGAAAGCGTACACACCTACTCGTACACCCTTACTCGTACACGCCCACTCGTCGCCTGCCGCTCACGGACCGCCACGCTACCCACCCCGGCCTGCGGCCACCCCTCCAGGGAGGGGATTGTGGTCGGCATGGCGGGTGTCGGGTTTCGGGTGTCGGGTTTCGGGAAAGCGTACACACCGACTCGCTCACCCTTACTCGTACACCCTTACTCGTACACCCTTACTCGTACACACCTACTCGCCGCCTGCCGCTCACGGACCGCCGCGCCACCCACCCCGGCCTGCGGCCACCCCTCCAGGGAGGGGATTGTGGTCGGCGTGGCGGGTGTCGGGTTTCGGGAATGTGCACGCACCGATTCCAACCCCCGCACGCGCTCTGTCGGCGGGATCGTTGATCCTGATCAAACCAACCGTTGTCGTGAACGATGAGGTTTGAGGGGGCGGAGATGTTGGGACTGGCCGGAATCCTCGTCGTAATCCTAATCCTAATCGTCCTGCAGGATTACGATAACGATTAGGATGACGAGGGTCGGACATCGGGGTCGGGCCGCCACGCTACCCACCCCGGCCTGCGGCCACCCCTCCAGGGAGGGGATTTTGTGTGTTCCTGTCGGCGGGATCGTTGATCCTGATCAAACCAACGGTTGTCGTTAACGATGAGGTTTGAGGGGGCGGAGCTACAGGGGTGCGTGGTTTGTTCGCGTGGGTTTACCCGCCGGGCGCGTGGTGTGTTTTCTTTCCTGACACCTGAAACCCGACACCCGAAACCGGCCACCCTCCCCATCAACCATCCCGCCGAAGGCGGACCCGCCTCCGGCGGGCAACCATCACCCATGCTTCCTCTATTCCTGGTCGAGGGTGGTGCGGTGTTTGAGGGCGGCGGCGAGGGTGACGGGGTCGGCGTAGGCGAGGCCGCTGCCGGCGGGGATGCCGCGGGCGAGGCGGGTGACGCGGACGGGGCGGCCGCGCAGTTGTTCGGCGAGGTACATGGCGGTGGCGTCGCTTTCGACGTCGCTGTTGAGGGCGAGGATGACTTCGGTGACGGTGCCGTTCTGGATGCGGTTGAGCAGGGACTGGATGCGCAGGGAGGCGGGGCCGTCGCCGCGGGCGGGGGAGAGTTTGCCCATCAGGGCATGGTAGCGGCCGCGGAACAGGCCGGCGCGTTCGACGAGGTCGATGTCGCCGGGATCTTCGACGACGCAGACGGTGCGGTCATCGCGGCGGGGGTCGGTGCAGAGGCGGCAGGGATTTTCGGCGACGGCGGTCATCGAGCCGCAGAGGGAGCAGGTGGTGATCTCGCGGCCGACCGCCTGGAGGGTGGCCACGAGGTCGCCGAGGTAGCCGTCGCGGTTGCGGGCCATGGCCACGGCGAGGCGTTCGGCGGAGCGGCGGCCGACGCCGGGCAGTTTGGCGAGCAGCAGCTTGAGCCGGTCGAGGCTTTCGGTCGATTTCATGGCGGGGTGCGGCGGGCGATCCGGCGCGGGCCGGTTACATCATGCCGGGCAGTTTCATGCCGCCGGTGATCTTGCCCATCTCGGCCGCCGCGCTTTCGCGGGCGTTGCTCAGGGCGCTGTTCACCGCGGTCACCACGAGGTCCTGCAGCATGTCGACGTCGGACGGGTCCACGACCTTCGGGTCGATCACCACCTGGTTCAGCGTCATGTCGCCCTTCACCGAGGCCTTGACCATGCCGCCGCCGCTGGTGCCCTCGTAATCGCGCGCGGCCAGTTCGGCCTGGAGCTTCTCCATGTTCCGCTGCATCGACTGCGCCTGCTGCATCAACTTCATCATGTTTACCATAGGTCGTACTCCTTAAAAACGCCACTGTACCACAGGTGCCGGGGATTCGGCCAGTGCGGCGGGAGGAAGAATGGGGATGGGAGGAAGAATGGTTGATGGGTGATGGGTGATGGGGGAGAAGCGTCGGACGCAAGGACCGATGCCCGCATCCCGTATCGTATTTCCCCGACACCTGACACCCGACACCCGAAACCCCCATCCCCATCTCCATCCCCATCCCCATTCGTTGCTAGCGGGCGAGGACGAGGTGGTGGTCGCCGAGGGTGCGGGTGGCGAAGGCGGCTTCGCAGTAGCTGAAGTAGTACTGCCAGGTGCGGTAGAAGACGTCGTCGTAGCCGAGGCGGGTGAGGTCGGCGCGGCGGGCGGCGAGGTTCTGGCTCCAGGCGCGCAGGGTGGTGGCGTAGTGGGGGCCGATGTCGTCGGTTTCGACGATACGCAGGGCGGAGACGCGGTGCATGGATTCGGCGAGGGCTTCGACGGAGGGGAGATGGCCGCCGGGGAAGATGTGTTTCTGGATCCAGTCGACGCTGTTGCGGTAGGCGTCGTAGCGCGGGTGCGGGATGGTGATGACCTGGATGGCGGCGCGGCCGTCGGGGACCAGCACGCGGTCGATGGTGGCGAAGTAGCTGTCGAAATGTTCGTGGCCGACCGCTTCGAGCATCTCGATGGAGACAACGCGGTCGAACGTTCCCTTAACGTCGCGGTAGTCGCAGAATTCGATGCGCACGCGGTCGGCGAGGCCGGCGGCGGCGACGCGTTCGCGGGCGAGGGTGAGTTGTTGTTCCGAGATGGTGATCGAGGTGACGCGGCAGCCGGTGGTGCGGGCCATTTCGATGGCCATGCCGCCCCAACCGGAGCCGATCTCGAGCACGTGGTGGTGGGCCTGGATGCCGGCGCGGCGGATCAGGGCCTGCATCTTGTTGCGCTGGGCCTGCTCGAGGGTGTCGTCGGGGCGGAGGTACAGGCCGGACGAATAGAGCATGGTCGGGTCGAGGAACAGTTGGAAGAAGTCGTTGCTGAGGTCGTAGTGGGCGCTGATGTTCTTGCGGCTGGCGCGTTTGGTGTTGGAGCGGAGCAGGTGGCTGATGCGGTGGAGCAGCCACTTGAGGCGGGCGGAGGCGAGTTCGCCGTTTTCGAGGGCGTCGCGGTTGGCGATCAGGTAGGCGATCAGGCCGGTGAGGTCGGGGGTCGTCCATTGCCCGTACATGTAGGCTTCGCCGAGGCCGATGTCGCCGTCGAGCAGGATGCGCCGGTAGAAGGTGTAGTCGGTGATGCGGATCGCGGCGGTGGGGCCGTCGCCGCCGGGGCCGTACTCGCGGGTGACGCCGTCGGGGGTGGTGACGGCGAGGCGGCCGGTGTCGAGGCGGGTGAGCAGGCGGTTGAAGATGCGGCGTCCGGTTTTTTCGAGGAAGGTCGGTGGGGCGATCTGGATGGTCATGGCACTGTCGGGTCCGGGTTTTGGAAAATATCGCATCTTTTTTTGAAAATACAAACGGGCGGCCTGCAGGTGGATGCGTGGGACGGTGAGCAGGTTCTGGAACGGGAAGCGGGCGAGCGCGCCGAGCAGGGAACGGGTGGTGAGCGGGGCGGCGGTGCGGGCGACGAGGCCGCTGCGGAAGACGACGACGCCGTCGCGGGCGATGTCGATGTGGATCTCGAGGCGGCCGTCCTGTTCGCGCAGGCGGAACTGGTAGTCGCCGAGGCGGTCGTTGAACGGCGAGACGTGGAAGGCCTTGGCGGCGGCGAAGTGGAGGAAGCCCTGGGGGTCGGTGGAGGGGTTGGAGAGGGCGTAGACGTGGCGTTCGCCGAAGGTGTTGTTCACTTCGGCGAGGGCGGCGAGGAGGCGGCCGGAGGTGTCACGGCCGAGGTGGAACGAGACGGGGTTGAAGACTGTGCCGAGGACGCGGGGCACGGTGACGAGGTCGATGCGGGCGATGCGCGGATCATTGAAGAAACGGCGGGCTTTCGCGGCGAGCGGGGCGGCGGGGTCATCGAGGTAATCGCGGTCGCGCAGCGTGGCGAGGGCGCGGCGGTTGTAACCGAACCACGGGGCGGCGGGGGCGTGGTCGAGGGCGTCGACGTCGAACGCGAAAAAGCAGACCGGGTAGTGGAAGGCGTGGCCGGCGGGGGCGAGGCGGTGGTGGTACACCGAGCCGTGGAAGACGCGGTGGGGTGTGGCGGAGGCGTCGGCGGCGCGGGGCATGGTCAGAGCGTGGCTCCGTGGAGGGCGGCCATGTCGAAGGCGGAGCGGACGGCGTCCTCGTGGAAGCCGTAGCCGAAATAACTGCCGCAGAACCAGGTGCGGTGCACGCCTTGGAGGGTGGGCAGGGCGGATTGGGTGGCGACGGCCTCGTTGGTGAAGACGGGGTGGTGGTAGAGGATGTCGCGGATCAGGGTGCCGCGGGCCGGTTCGCGGTCGGGGTTCAGGGTGACGAGGTAGTCGTCGTGGGTGCGGAGGCCTTGGAGGCGGTTCATGTGGTAGGTGACGGGGACGGGCGAGTCGGGGCGGGTATCGCGGCGGTCGTAGTAGTTCCACGAGGCCCAGGCGGCGCGGCGGGCGGGTAGGAACGAGGTGTCGGTATGGAGCAGGGTGCGGTTTTCCTGGTAGCGCCAGGCGCCGAGCAGGCGGCGTTCGTCGGGGGTGGGATCGGCGAGCAGGGCGAGGGCTTCGTCGGCGTGGGCGGCGAGGATGACGCCGTCGTAGGATTCGGTCTCGCCGTCGCGGTGCACCAGCTCCACGCGGTCGGGGTGGCGGCGGATTTCCGCGAGGTCGGCGCGGAGGCGGACCACGCCGCAGAACGAGCGGGCGAAGGCTTTCACGTAGGCGTGGCTGCCGCCGGCGACGGTTTGCCATTGCGGGCGGTCGTTCAGGGCGAGCAGGCCGTGGTTGCGCCAGAAGGCGAGCAGGGTGCGGGCGGGGAACTGGAGGATGTCGTTCTGGGTGGCGGACCAGATTGCGGCGGCCATCGGGATGATGTAGCGGGAAACGGTGTCGGGGTGGAGGTGGCGGACGTAGGTGCCGAGGGTTTGGTCGCCGACGGTGCCGGCCTCGAGGTCGCGGATGCCGTCGCGGCCGAAGCGGAGGATTTCCGCGAGGAAGCGGTAGTACGAGGGCCGGAGCAGGTTGCGGCGCTGGGCGAACAGGCCGGCGAGGTTCGTGCCGGCGTAGAAGAAGCCCGTTTTTTCGGAGCAGTAGCCGAACGACATGTCGCTGGCGCGGACGGGGCAGCCGAGGTCGTCGAGCAGGCGGTGGAGCAGCGGGTACGTGTGGTCGTTCAGCACGATGAAGCCGGTGTCCACGGGGGTGCCGGTGTCGGGGCCGTCCTCGATGACGATGGTGTTGGTGTGGCCGCCGAGGCGGGCGTTTTTCTCGTAGAGGGTCACCGAGGCGACGCGTTGGAGCAGGTGGGCGGCGGTGATGCCGGCGACGCCGGCGCCGACGATGGCGTATCGAGGTTGCGGGGTTTGGGTCATGGGGGTCGGGTCGGGTGGTTAGCGGGGCGCGGTGCGGTGGGCGGCGACCCAGGCGGTGATGCGGTCGAATTCGTGGGTGAACTGCGGGGTGAAGGGTCCGCCGGGCAGGGCGGCGCGGATCGCGTCGAGGGTCCAGAAGCGGCCTTCATCGATCTCCACCGGGTCGAGGGTGAACGGGCCGTCGTGGGTGGTCGCGTAGGTCGTGATGCGTTCGGTTTCCACCGGCGAGCGCCAGGTGTAGCTGTAGGCGAAGGTCAGGGTGGCGGGTTCCACGCCGAGTTCCTCGCGCATCTCGCGGCGGGCGGCGGCGTCGATCGCTTCGCCGAGGTTCGGGTGGCCGCCGACCGAGGTGTCCCACTTGCCGGGCTGGATGTCCTTGCGGGCGGAGCGCTTCTGGAGGAACAGGCGGCCGTCGCGGTCGAACACCAGCACATGCACGGCGCGGTGCAGCAGGCCGGGGAGCTTGTGGCAGACACACCGGGGGGCCGAGCCGATGGCTTCGCCCTGCGCGTTTACGATGTCGAACCATTCTTCCGTCATGGCCCGGTATTATACGCCGGCGCGGGAGTATTTGCAGGAAGAAAAACGCGGGCGGCGGGAGGAAGAATGGTTGATGGGTTTCGGGTGTCGTTGTTCGGGTTTCGGGGGGGGATGTTCGGACTGGTCGTACTCGTAATCGTAATCGTCCGGCGGGATTACGAGTACGAGTACGATTAGGATGACGAGGGTCGGATATTGGGGACGGACCGCCGCGCCACCCACCCCGGCCTGCGGCCACCCCTCCGGGGAGGGGATTTCCTGTAGGCGGGATCGGTGATCCCGCTGATCCTGGACACGATCCAGCATCGATCCACCGCGATCACCGATCGC
>CALMUP010000036.1 GCA_937872895.1 uncultured Verrucomicrobiota bacterium | reverse complement strand
CGCAGGAGCGAGCCTGCGGCTCCCCCCCCCCCCCCCCCCCCCCCCCCCCCCCCCGCGGGGGGGGGGGGGGGGGGCCGGGGGGGGGGGGGGGGGGGGGGGGGAAGGGGGGGGGGGGGGGGGGGGGGGGGGGCGAAGACCTGGCCGGCGTGGTCGAGGAGGTAGTCGATCTCGGCGTCGAGCGGTTGCGGATCGTCGTCGATGGTGTCGCGCGGGGTGTCGGTGGTGCCGAAGAGCACGCGGCCGTGCCAGGGAATGGCGAAGAGGACACGGCCGTCGGAGGTCTTGGGGATCATCAGGGCGGACGTGCCACCGAGGATGGCGGCGTCGAGGACGAGGTGGATGCCCTGGCTGGCGGCGATGCGCGGCGGGGTGGCGGGGGCGTCGAGCCGCGTGACGGCGTCGGTGTAGACGCCGGTGGCGTTGAGCACGGCGCGGGCATGGACGGGGAAGGAGCGGCCGGTCTCGGTGTCGGTGATCATCGCGCCGCACACGCGGTCGTTCTGTTTGAGCAGGGCGGTGACCGGGGCGTAGTTCACGGCGTGGCCGCCTTCAGCGACGAGGCGTTGGAGCGAGGCGATGAGCCAGCGGGCGTCGTCGATTTGTCCGTCGATGTATCGCACGCCGCCGGTGAGGCGATGCGGGGCGACGCCGGGCACGCGGGCGAGGACTTCGTCGGGCGTGAGGCCGGCGGAACGGAGGTCGCCTTCGGCGCCGGCGATGGTGTCGTAGAGGTGCAGGCCGCCGCGGTAGACGACGTGGTCGAGGGGGTTGCGGCAGGGGATGATGAATTCGAGGGGGCGGACGAGGTGCGGGGCGGCGCGGAAGAACCAGGCGCGTTCGCGCAGCGATTCATGGACGAGGCCGAGGTGGCCCTGGCGCAGGTACCGCACGCCGCCGTGGATCAGCTTCGTGCTGCGCGAGGAGGTGCCGGATCCGAAGTCGGCGCGCTCGACGAGGGCGACCGACCAGCCGCGGCTCGCGGCATCGAGCGCGCAGGCAAAGCCGGTGGCACCGCCGCCGATGACCAGCAGGTCGTACGGCGTGGCGCGGGAAGCCATCGCGGCGAGGAACGTGGCGCGGTCCATGCATGATTGTTCGCACAGGAGGCGGCGGGAGGGAAGGGAAGAATGGGAGATGGTTGATGGGGAGGGTTTCGGGTTTCGAGGAAGAGGGGTAGGAACACGGAGACGCGGGGAACGGAAGAGGGGGATGGAAGAATGGTTGATGGTTGATGGGGATGCAGAAGAAGAATGGGTGATCGCCGGAGGCGCGTCTGGCTTTGGCGGGATGGTTTATGGTTGATGGTTCATGCGGGGGCGGGGAATACGCTGGTGGAGGCGCGGTGTTTGCCCGCCGTAGGTGTGGCCCACACCGCGTTCGGATCAGTTGCGGCGGGTGCGTTCGGGGGCTTGTTCCATGCGGGTCCAGGCGTCGCGGGCGTCGGGGCGCATGGCGATGATCCAGTGTTCGATGGTTTTGCCGTCGGGGACGCGGATGCGGTATTCCTGCGAGGAGCCGTCGAGGTGCATGACGACCATGTAGCTTTGCGAGGGGGCTTTCATGTTGAGGATGATGTGGTAGTCGGGAGCTTCACCGAAGCCCATGAAGCTGACCGAGGCGGTGCCTTCGGGGGTGAGGCGGGCGGCCATCGGGTGCGGGAGGGCGACGCGTTCGGGGGTGAAGGGTGAGAACTTTCCTTCCCACAGGTCGACGACCATCATCGTTCGGTCGTGCATGCGGGTGCGGGTGATCCTGCCGGATTCGTGCACGGCGACGAAGCCGCTGACCGGGCCGGCGAGGTCGCTGAGGTCGACGCCGAAGAACTTGGGTTTGAAGATGACGAACTGGATGCGCACGACCGGATCGTCGGGGCGGTCGCTGAGGGGAAGCAGGGTGGTTTCGCCATCGATGGCAAACAGGGAGACGTTCTTCGCGAACTTGTTGAACTTGATGTTCGGGTCGGCGGTGGCGGGATCAAAGCCGCAGAGGTTGAGCACGCTGTTCAGGTAGTCGGGACAGGCGTCGGGAATGGGCACCCCGAAGTCCGCCTTGTCGAACGGGAGTTTGCGTTGAAGCTCCTGGGTTGTGTTGAGGTACACATCGGCGGTGAGGGTCACGATACGTCCCCCGCCGTCGGAGGAGACGAGCAGGCGGTTGCGGGCGGGATCCCAGACCACGGTCTCGATGTCCTGTTTGAAATCGTACACTTCGACGGCTCGGCTATCGGTCGGGTTGATCCAGTAGAGTTTGCCGCCCTCGGCGGCGACGACGGCGGTGCCGTCGGAGAGCGCGGTCACGCTTTCGGGCGAGGTGATGGTGATGTCGGCGTACCAGGTGCGGACGACGCGGGTGCCGAGGTCGATGCAACCGATGTCGCCCATGATCTCGCTGGTGAAGTAGGCATACATGCCTTCGGGATCGAAGCAGACGCCAGAGTAGCTCTCGAGGCGCTGGAACAGCGGCATCCACCAGGCGCCATCGGCATCGCGGTAGAGGATCGCACCGGAAAACACATCGGACTCGCCGCGGTTGGCGATAAATCCTTCGACGTTGGAGCCGGCGACGAGCAGTTCGCCGTTCGGACCGAGAGCGACCGATTCCCAGGCGTAGTCCGGGGCAGGTGCGGGCATCGGCACAACGCGGCCGTGCACGACGGTGTCGCGGTGGTAGTCGCGCAGCGGGTAACGAAGCAGGCGACCGCCGGGAATATCCTCGACGACATACAGGTACCCGGCGGGATCAAAGGCGATTCCTTCGGGTGAGCGGAGACCGGAGGTGCGGACCCACTGGGTGCCATCGAGCACCATCACCGGCGTGTCGGGCGCGACGACCACTTCGGTCACGCCGTCGGGATCGAGGCGGACGATGCGGTTGAGGTTTTCCTCGGAGTAGTAGATCGAGCCGGTGTAGGGATCCATGACCAGTCCGTCCACGCCGTTCAGACCATCCTTGAGTACTGACGAGGAAAGGCGAGGGGCGCGCACCAGCGGTCGGTCGTTGACGTTATACTTCTTCACGAAGGCGGCGTAGTCGATCGGATCAAGCGGCGCAATGCGCAGGCCGCCGAGTGTCCACGGGTGGGAGAAAATCGCGCCGCCGAGCACCATTGCACTGAACATCCAGAAGAAAACAACATGACGGCGCACCCGCTTCCGCGACGTCCGAACCCGTTTGTAAGCCGCCTTCATGCCATCACCCCCCTGTGGGCAGAACCTGTGCTTCTACGGATGATCCTACGCCGGGCGGGATCGCCGGTTTGCACGCGAAAAACACCTTTGTGGGCGTAAGGGAAATGCCTAGGGGCGGGAGGGAAGGGAAGAAATGGTTGATGGGTGATGGGTCATGGTTAATGGGTGCCCGGGTCCGCCTTTGGCTGGATGGGAGATGGGGATGGTTTATGGTTCATGGTTGATGGGTGCGCGACGAACGAACCGGCGAACGGGGGCGGGAGCGGCCCGGCTTCCCGGGCCGTGCTAGGAGCGCATGCGTTCGGGCTGGTCGCGGAACACCGGCAAGGGATCGAAGCGGCGGCCGAGGATGGTGGCGCTGTCGGCGCGGAGGTGGTGGTCGAGCAGGGAGGCGTAGAGCGCGCGGAAGTCGGTGGTGAAGGCGAGGTCGCCGTCAACGAGGCGGGAGGGATCGAGGCTCGGGGCGGTGCCGTGGAGGCCGGGCTTGATCGCGCCGCCGAACAGGAAACACGGCGCGGCGGCGCCGTGGTCGGTGCCCTGGCCGGCGTTTTCATCGACGCGGCGGCCGAACTCGCTGAAGGTGAGGAGCAGGACGCGGTCGAGGTTGTCCTGGCGTTTCATCTCGGCCATGAAAACGCGCACGGCGTCGCCGAGGGTGGCGAGCAGGTTGCGGTGGGAGCCGGCCTGGTTGGCGTGGGTGTCGAAGCCGCCGAGCGAGACGTAGTAGATGCGGGTGGGCATGCCGCCGCCGATGAGCTGGGCGACGGTGCGGAGGTCGCGGCCGAGTCCGGAGTTGGGAAAGGTTTCGCGGGGGGTGTAGGCCTTGCTGATGCGGCCGATCTGGTCGGAGCTGACCTGGGCGTGCAGGGCGGTGCGTTCGATGAAGTCGAGGGCGTCGACCTGTTCGGTGCCTCCCCCACCCCGCAGCGTGGTGATCGATCCGCCGGCGGCTTCGTCCTCGGCGGCGGCGGCCATGCCGAGGCCGCCGAGCGGATCCTCGAACGCGACGGGGCGTTCGGGTTGGTAGCTGATGCCCTTGGGGATCTTCGCGGCGAAGGCCTGCGGGTTTTCCTTGCCGAGGTTGATGGCGACGGTCGGGTCGCTGCCGGCGCAGGCGTTGTCGAAGTAGCGGCCGAGCCAGCCGCGGTTCGAGGCGCGGTTGGCATCGACGGCGGTGTGCCAGATTTCCATCGAGCGGAAGTGCGAGCGGTTCGGGTTCGGGTAGCCGACGCCCTGCACGACCGCGGCGAGGCCGTCATCGTACAAGGAGCGGAAACCGGCGAGGGCGGGATGGAGGCCGACGTCGCCGCCGAGGGCGAGCACGTCGCGGGCGGGAACGGCGAGGGTCGGGCGGGCCTTGCGGTAGAAGTCGTTGGTGTAGGGAATGACGGTGTTGAGTCCGTCGTTGCCGCCGCTGAGCTGGACGACGACGAGGATCGGGCCATCGCGGCCGGTGACGGCTTGGGTGGCGGCATCGGCGGCGGAGGCGCTGAGGGCGTTCATCGCGGAGAGCAGGAACGTCGGCGCGGACCAGGTCATCGCGCCGCCGAGCAGGCCGGTGCGGAGGAAGTCGCGGCGGGTGTAGAGGATGTCGTTCGGCATGGCGGGTTCCTCAGGTGAGTTGGAAGGCGGGGGTGTTGATCAGGGCGGCGAGGGCGTCACCGCAGGTGGATTCGGTCCAGCGGGCGGTGTCGGGGAGCTGGTCGAGGTAGGCGGCGAAGAGGGCGCGTTCGCGTTCGCGCAGACCGGTCTGGTAGAGGCGCCACAACAGGTTGTCGAGGGCGGCGCGTTTCGAGTGGCGCACCTCGTCGGGAAGCAGGCGTGCCCAGTCGAGGGCGGGGCCGGACGCTTCGCGCAGCCACGGGGTATCGGTCGAGGGCAGCACGATATCGAGGTCGAGCGCACGCGCCTCGGCGAGGATGGTTTCGCGGTGATCGAGCATGCGGTCGCGCGCGCGTGCTTGGCCGCGCTGGTGGGCGAAGCGCGCGCCGGCCTCGTAGCGCAGGGCGAGGCTGGCGGTGGTGATCCAGGTGATACCGCCGTCCCAGCCCTTCACGTTCGGCGGATCGAACAGTTGCTGGCCGAGCGAGGCGAGGGTGCGCTGCACCTGCAGGGTTTCCGGCATCGGCGCATCGAGCATGCGCAGCGTGCCGATCATCCACTGCACCGGGCTTTTCACCTGGGTGCGGAACGCGCGTGTGCCGTAGAAGGCGCGGCTCATGAACACGGCGCGGAGGGCGGGGGCGAGGTCGTAGTCGGCGCGGCGCAGCGTCGCGGCGAGGGCATCGACCACGGCGGGTTCGGGGTTCTCGTAGGCGAAGTACGTCCACAGTTTCGCGGCCAGCCAGCGGGCGGCCTGGGGTTGTTCGAGGATGAGGCCGACGATGTCCTCGGCGGTGAAGGCGCCTTTCTTGCCCATGAACGATTTGCGGCCGGCGTCGTGGCGCGACGGCACGAACTCCATCGTGAACAGCCGCCGGTTGAAGCGCCAGCCGGTGAAGGCGCGGGCGGCTTCGCGGATGTCGGCTTCGGTATAGTGCCCCTCCCCCAGCGTGAACAATTCCATGACCTCGCGGGCGTAGTTCTCGTTCGGTGCGCCTTTCGCGTTCTCGATGCCGTCGAGGTAGATCAGCATCGCGGGGTCGCGGGTCACCGCCTCGACGAGGGCGCGCCAGTTGCCGGTGGCGTGGCGGCGGAAGGTCTGGTTCTGGAGGAACATCGCGTAGGCGCTGCGCACCTTCTCGTAGCCGGTGGCGAAGTGGCCGTGGAAGAACAGGGTCATCTTCTCCTGCAGCGGCGTAGTGGTGTGGCGCATGCGGTAGAGCCACCAGGCGCGCAGGTCGAACAGCCACGACTCCTCGCGCTGGCGCACGACCCGCTGGCGGGCCTGTCGGTCGGCGTCGCGGTCGGAGCCGCGCATCGGCATCGGGCCGAGCAGTTCATCGCGCCGCGCGGTGAAGGGATTCGCCCAGACCGGTGGCGCGGCCACGCCATCGCCGGGCGGGATGTCGAGCAGCCAGTCCACCGCGCCGGCGTGGCCGCGCTGGTACAGGGCCTCGACCTCGGCGGGGGTTCCGCCGAACCCGGCGCGGTTCAGCAGATGCGCCGCCATTTCCGGCGTCCATCGTTCCTGCGGTAAACCATCCAACGCCATGTCGTCGTGCTCCAGATTCCCCCACCCTACCCCTTCAACGGACACGACGACAGAATATTGTCCGGCGGACAGAATGATCGGTCGCGCGCAGGCGGGAAAGGTTGCGGCGGGGTGCGGGGGCGCGGTAGGCTGCGGGCATGGGGACATCGTGGAACGATCCGATCACCGGGCTGTATTGCGAACGGACGTCGGCGGCCTTCTGGGCCGAACCGCTCAACGCGGTGACCAACCTCGCGTTCCTGCTCGCGGCGTGGATCTGCTGGCAGCAGCGCGCCGAGCTACCGGCGGCGCAGCGTTCGCGATTCGGTGCGGTCATGATCGTTCTCACCGCGGTGATCGGGTGCGGCAGTTTCCTGTTCCACACCTTCGCCACGCGCTGGGCGATGCTGGCCGACGTCGTGCCGATCGGGGTGTACATGCTGCTCGCGGTCGGGGCGATCCTCCGCCGGACCCTGGGCCTGTCGCCGACGGGTGTGGCTCTCGGCTTGCTGGTGTTCCTCGCGGCCATCCCGGCCACGGTGGTGCTGTTGCCGCCGGACCGGTTCAGCCTGTCGCAGCCCTACCTCCCCGCCCTCGCCACCCTCGCCGTGTGCGCCTGGGTCGCGCGGTGGCGGAATCCGGCGGCCGCCCCCACCCTCACCGCGGCGGCGATCACGTTCGCCGTCTCCCTTACCTTCCGCACCCTCGATCAACCCCTCTGCCCCACCCTGCCCTTCGGCACCCATTTCCTGTGGCACCTGCTCAATGCGGTGGTGTTGTACCTGATCAACACCTTGTTGATATCCGTTCCGCGTCGGCGCTGATGGCACCGTTCACGGGATGCATGCGGATCGGTCAACGGGAGTGATCGTGCGTGTGGAAAAGCGGAGGCGGAGAGCCATCAGCCGAACGCGGCGCGGGTGCCTTTTTCCCAGACGAGGCCCCAGTCCTTCATCGCTTTCACCACGGGCAACAGCGCGCAACCTTTGTCGGTCAACTGGTACGCGCGGTGGCGGGAGCCTTCGGCGTCGTTGACACGCGTGACGACACCCTGCTCCAGCAGGCGTTTCAGGCGGTCGGCGAGGATGTTGGTGGGGATGCCTTCGGGCGACGAGAGGAAATCCTTGAAGCGCGTTTTGCCGAGGATGAGGTCGCGGACCACCAGAAGCGTCCAGCGGTCACCGAAGAGATCGAGCGCACATGCGACGGGGCATGGCGATCGGCGCACGACGGATCGCGCCGATGCGACGCGGGCGGACGGTTTCGGTTTGGATGCGGGCATGGGAAAACCATGTTCCTTTTGTTGCTTGCATTCAACAAGTATCTGCTGTTTATTACTTGCAAAACAAAAGTATGAACCCGAATCCGACATCCATTCCCCGGCTGGCCCCGCCCGGAGCGGGGTTGCCGACGATCGAGCGTTTGGTCGCGCAGGCGATGATTCGCTGGAAGGCGGCCCGCACGAGCCGGGAGCAGGCGGCGATCGCCTTTGAGGCGGAGCGGGTGGCGATCCTACGGTTGCTCGACGGGCAGGATCCGGGCGCACAGGCTCAACCGGTGCTGATCAAGCGGCTGCCTGGTCTGGAGGACAGCAGCCGGTATTGGTCGCTGCTGATGGTGGTGGACCACCTGCGCATCGTCAACCGGGAGATCGCCCAGGTGATTGCCGATCTTGGCCGGGGGCATCGGCCGGACCGCGAAGCCAGCATCGCCGCGGTGAAACCCAGCCCGCAGGTGACACACGCGGTGGTCGCCGCGTTTGATCACGGATGCCGCGCGTTTGCCGCCACGGTGGCCAGCGTCGCGGAATTAAAAACGGCGCTGGCGTTTCCGCATCCATGGTTTGGTCCGATGGACGCGGCGGCATGGCACGTCATGGCGGGGTTTCACATGCACCTCCATCACCGGCAGATGAAGCGCATCGTACGAGGTCTCGCCAAGGGGTAACCCACCCCGCACGCCCTGGATGGCCGAGGGTGGTTGCGGATCAAATCAAGCGGCCGCATCTACACAATTGATTCAATGTCAACGACTTGTATTTCCAACACGGACCTTGTCGTTATCCGGAATCAGGAAACTGAACCGCGGTTTGCGCGGATGGGTTAATCCCGAAAACCGAAGTTGACGAAACCACCGATGAACACAGATTCACACGGATCATGGCATCGGGACGGGTTCATCACGGGAAGGAGCCCTGTCCTTTTCCGTACCGTGGTATTCAGGGTCCACCCCCGTGAATCGGTGTCCATCCGTGTTCATCCGTGGTTTCAATGTCGTTTTTCGAGTGAATCCCCCTTGCCATCTTGCACCCTTGTGTCCCTGATCCCTTGCGCCCTACCCGCGTTGTCGCTTGATCCAGACGGATAAAATGGCGATATCGGCGGGGTTCACACCGGAGATGCGGGAGGCTTGGCCGAGGTTTTCGGGTCGGATGAGGGAAAGTTTGTCGCGCGATTCCCGGCGCAGTGCGGTGATCGCCTGGTAGTCGATGCCGGGCGGGATCAACTCGTGTTCGCTGTGCTCGGCCTTGCGGATCCGCTCCAGCTCGCGGCGGATGTAGCCGTCGTACTTCGTCATCACCTCCACCTGCTGGACCACTTCCGGGTGCAGGTCCGGCCGGGATTCCGGCATGCTGGCGTAAACGACCTCCGGGCGCTTCAACCACTGCTCCAGCGAGGTCCCGTCATGGAAGACCCGGCGCAACCGCTCCAGTTCGGCCTCGATCTCGGCCATCCAGCCCGATACCCGGCGCAGGTGGGTCTCGGTGTGGATGCCCAGCGCCTGGGCATGGTGGTGCAGCCGGAACAAGGCATTGTCCTGCCGCAGGACCAGGCGGTGCTCGGCCCGCGAGGTAAACATCCGGTACGGCTCCTCGGTGCCCTTGGTCACCAGGTCATCGATCAACACCCCGATGTAGGCCTCGTGGCGGCTCAACACCAAGGGCGGACGCCCCAGTGCCTTCAGTGCGGCATTCGCCCCGGCCACGAAGCCCTGCCCGCCGGCTTCCTCGTATCCGGTGGTGCCGTTGATCTGCCCGGCCAGGAACAGGCCCTCCACGAGCTTCGTCTCCAAGGTATGGAAAAGCTGGGTCGGATCGGCAAAATCGTATTCGATCGCGTAAGCCGGCTTCAGGAAAACCGCCCGCTCCAGCCCCGGAATCGAATGGATCATTGCGTGCTGCACGTCCTCGGGCAGGCTGTTCGAGGTGCCGTTCGGGTAAATCTCGTCGAGTTGGCGCCCCTCCGGCTCGATAAACACGTGGTGGCGCGGCTGGTGGGCAAACTTCACGATCTTGTCCTCGATCGACGGACAATAGCGGACGCCGGTGCCGTCGATGTGGCCGCCGTACATGGCGGACCGGCCGAGGTTCGCGGCGATGATCGCGTGGGTTTCCGCCGTCGTATAGGTCATGTAACACGGGATCTGGTTCGTGCCGGGCACCCAGGGACGCAACGGATCGGCGGTTTGTTCCACGTGGAACATCGCCCGGGCGGCAGCATCGGGGTCCGGATGTTCCACGTGGAACATGGCCCGGTCGTCCCGGGCGGCGAGCGAAAAAAACGGCGGCGGCTCGAGGCCGGGTTGGATCTCCATCTTGTCCCAGTCGATGCTGTCCTTGTGCAGCCGCGGCGGCGTACCGGTCTTGAGGCGGCCCATCCGGAAACCGAGGGCGCGGAAGGAGTCGCTGAGTTCGTAGGCGGCCTGTTCGCCGGCGCGTCCGCCTTCGAAATTCCGGTCCCCGATGTGGATCTTGCCGCGCAGGAAGGTTCCGGAGGCGATCACAACGCAGGTGGCGGCGAGGCGGGAGCCGTCCCGGGTGGCGATGCCGCGCAGGCGTCCGTTTTCGGTCCAGATGGCGGTGGCGAGGGCCTGGACGACGGTCAGGTTGGGGGTTTGGGCGACCACCGCCTGCATGCGGCGCGGGAAGGCCGCCTTGTCGCATTGGGCGCGGTGGGCCTGCACGGCCGGGCCTTTGCGGGTGTTGAGGGTGCGGAATTGGATGCCGGTGTAGTCGGTGTTGCGGGCCATTTCGCCACCGAGGGCGTCGAGTTCGACGACCATGTGGGATTTGGCGATGCCGCCGATGGACGGGTTGCAGGACATCCGGGCGATCGCGTCCTGCTCCATCGTGACCAGGGCGGTCCGTGCGCCAAGCCGCGCCGACGCCAGTGCCGCCTCATAGCCGGCATGGCCGGCCCCGACGACAATGACATCAAACTGGGGGGATTCTGACATACGATGCGCTTGTAACGCAAAGACGCAAAGGACGCAAAGGTTCGTGAGAAGAAAATCAACCACCCGCTGCGCTAGAGTACGATGAGGGGGAGGAGCGGGAGGAGAGGCGATGGAAAAACCGTCCACACCCTTCTCTTCTTCCTCTTCTTACTCGAGCGCAGCGGGTGGCTGATCTTCTTCATTTACCGATACAGAACCGCGAGAAGATGGCGTTGAGCAGTTCCTGGTGGTAGACGCGGCCGGTGGCGGTGCCGAGGGCCTCGAGTCCGTCGCGCAGGTGCGCGCCGGCCAGCGGGATCTGGTCGTCGCGCCGCACGGCGACCCGTTCCGCCGCCGCGTCGAGCTGCCGTTGAAATTCCACCAGTATCGCCCGGTGCCGTTCGGCGATCACCGCCTGCTGATCCGCCCCTTGCCGGTACGACGTGTGCAGCAAATCCGCCAAGGCATCGCGCACCGGTGCGGCATACGGTGGGGCGACCATGCTTACCGAAACAACCTTGGTGGTGTGAAATTCCACGGATGGACATGTTTCTACCGTGTCTATTTTGTTTATGACAATGATGGTCTTTTCCGGGTCGAGCTGGGCGAGGGTCGTATGGTCGTCGGCGGTGGGGCCGGTGGTGGCATCGATGAGGTAGAGGATGCCGTCGGCTTGTTCGACGAGGGAGCGGGAGCGGCGGATGCCTTCCTGTTCGATGGTATCGGTGGTGGAGCGCAGGCCGGCGGTATCGACGAGGCGGAGCGGGATGCCGTTGAGGGTGTAGCCTTCCTCGATGGTGTCGCGGGTGGTGCCGGGGGTGGGGGAGACGATGGCGCGGTTGTGGCCGAGCAGGGTGTTCAGCAGGGTGGATTTCCCGACATTCGGGCGGCCGGCGATGACGATCAGGGCGCCGTCGCGCAGGCGGCGGCCGTCCTCCCAGGTGGTGAGCAGGGTCTCGACGCGGGTGCGCACCGCGGCCAGTCGGCATTCTATGTCATCCATAACCGCCTCCGGCAGTTCATCTTCCGGAAAGTCGAGCGTCGCTTCGAGGTCGGCGTGGACGGCGAGGGTGGTATCGTAGAGGGTGTCGAGTTCGGTGGACATGGTGCCGGCGAGTTGTTCGACGGCGGCGCGGGCGGCGCGTTCGCTGCGGGCCTTGATGAGGTCGAGTACGGCTTCGGCCTGGACGAGGTCGAGGCGTCCGTTCAGGAAGGCGCGTTGGGTGAATTCGCCGGGGTGGGCGAGGCGGGCGCCGGCGTCGAGGATGCGGCGGAGGATGCGTTGGCAGGAGATTGTGCCGCCGTGGCCCTGGATCTCGACCTGGTCTTCGCCGGTGTAGCTGCGCGGGGCGCGCATGAACAGCATCAGCACGTCGTCGATCCGCCGCGCTTCGGCGTCGACGATCTCGCCGTAGGCGAAGGTGAAGGGCGGGCGGGCGGAGGGGGCGGTGCCGCGGCTGCGGAACACCGCATCGGCGATGCGGTAGGTGGCGGGTCCGGAGATCCGGACCACGGCGATCCCGGCTTCCCCCGGTGCGGTGGCGATGGCGGCGATGGTATCCAACTCGGTCATGGCGCGACGATACGCCAAATCCGGCCTGAAGGAAACGACGGAGCGGATGAATGAACCATGTTTTGAAACAGGAACCGCGGATGGCGCCGATGGTCGCGGATGCGTGCACACCTTGGCTCCGTTCACGTGCGATTACCTCTGTCCCTCGTGATTGCACGGGACGCAAGGCGTAAAACCCATCCGCGACCATCCGCGGTATCCGCGGTTGAATCAATTTCGCTACACGATCAGCATGCAGTCGCCGTAGCTGAAGAAGCGGTATTCCTCGCGCACCGCGTCGGCGTAGGCGGCGAGCATCAGGTCGCGGGAGGCGAAGGCGCTCATCATCATCAGCAGGGTGGACTTGGGCAGGTGGAAGTTGGTGAGGATGAGGTCGGTGGCGCGGAAGGGGTAGGGCGGGCGGATGAACAGGTCGGTGCGGCCGGTGTCGGCCACGAGGTCGCCGTGGCGGGCGGCCACCGATTCGAGGGTGCGCACGCTGGTGCTGCCGACGGCGAGCACGCGGCCGTCGCGGGCCTTGGCGGCGCGGATCGCGGCGGCGGCGGGTTCCTCGACCACGTAGCGTTCCTCTTCCATGCGGTGGTCGTCCACCTGGTCGGCGGTGACCGGGCGGAAGGTGCCGAGGCCGACGTGCAGGGTGACCTCGGCGCGTGAAACCTCCATGCCGGCCAGCCGTGCGAACATGTCCGGGGTGAAGTGGAGGCCGGCGGTCGGGGCGGCGACCGCGCCGGGGTGGCGGGCATAGACGGTCTGGTAGCGGTCGCGGTCGGCATCAAGGCTGCCGGCGGTGCGGCGGATGTAGGGGGGCAGGGGGGTATCGCCGAGTTCGTGGGCCCAGTCGAGCACCGGGCGGTCGGTGTCGAACCGGACAAGGGCGCGGCCGAGCAGGCCTTCCTCTTCCATGCGGGCGATCAGGCGGCCGTCGCCGAACGACAGCGGCTCGCCGGGTTTCGGGCGGCGGCGCGACCGGAGCAGCACGTCCCACAGCCCGGGTCCCTTCTCCTCGAGCAGGAAGATCTCGGTCTTGCCGCCGGTACCGGGCTTGCGGCCGATCAGCCGGGCGGGAATGACCTTGGTATTGTTTACGACCACGATATCGCCGGCGCGCAGGTACGCCGGGAGGTCGGAGAATAACCGGTGTTCCCAGGTCCCCGTGGAGCGGTGCACCACCATCATCCGGGCTCCGTCGCGGCGTTCAGCCGGATGCTGGGCGATCAGGTGTTCCGGCAGGTGGTAATCGAAATCGGTGGTTTTCAAGGAAAGGGTGTCAGGTTTCGGTGTTCGGGTTTCAGTAGGACGTAAAATAGGCCACTACAGAAGAATGAACGAAGCAAATAATAATCCGAATCCTGAAAACTGCCTGCCCACCGTAGCCACCAGGCGAAGGCGGGACACCGGAAACCGCCAATCTCGCCCATTGACGTCTTTGGAATGCTTGGGGTATCAATAGGATAACTACGCAGAAACCCTGCATTGAGTCGAGTATACAGGAGATCACCATGAATCGGTCCGTTCGTTCCAAACGCAAAAAGGCTTTCACCCTCATTGAGTTGCTGGTCGTTATCGCGATCATCGCGCTGCTCGCGGCGATTCTCGCCCCGGCGGTGACCAAGGCGCTGCTCAAGGGCCAGGTCGCCCAGACGATCAACAACGGCCGCAACCTGTTCGTGCTGCTGTTTGCCAAGCAGATGGACAACCCGCTGGGCCTGCAGACCCAGAGCGGTTCCGCCGCCTGGCCGATCACCGACGACAACTGGTCCGACTCCTCGGCGTATTTCGCCACGCTGGTGACCAATTCCTCGTTCAACCTGAGCTACAACTTCTTCATTGCCCCCGGCATCCGGGTCGCCGCAGACGAGAATGACTTCATCAACAACCTGCGCAATGCCTGGTGCGTCTCGCTGGATGTCGATGATCGTTTCAAGGCCAGCACCCCGGTATTGTTCACCCAGAACATCCGCCTGACCGGCCGCGACATCCTTCAGTTCGATACGCTCGACGAGCAGGCCAAACCCTACGGGAACCGAGCGGCGGTCGTTGTGGGCTACGGCGGCAATGCCTACTCGATCGACCAGGAAACCGCACTCGCCACCAACTTCAATCCGACTGCGGTCCAGTCGTTGGCCCTCTATCCGAAGGGCGGCATCCTGTAAGCGGTTGACGCCACCGCGTTGTTCGCGCAACTCGCGTCGGGCTTTACATGGTCCGGCGCGAGTTTTAGTTTAGCCACCCGAGTACGAAGGGGACTCCTCTATGTGCGGAATTGTCGGATATGTGGGTGACCGGGCGGTAACGCCGCTGCTGATCGACGGACTGAGCCGGTTGGAATACCGCGGGTATGATTCCGCCGGCATCGCCGTCCTGGAGAACGGCGCACTGACCGAATCGAAAAGCGTCGGCCGCCTGGCCGCCCTCGAGGACAAGCTCCGCCGCCGACCGGTCAACGGCACGCGCGGGATCGGCCACACCCGCTGGGCGACCCACGGCGAGCCGTCCGAGGTCAACGCCCATCCGCACCGCGACACCACCGGCCGCATTGCCGTCGTCCACAACGGCATCATCGAGAACTACCAGGAACTGCGCAAGGAACTGACCGCCGCCGGCGCGGCGTTCGTCTCGCAGACCGACACCGAGGTGATCCCGCACCTGATCCGGCACGTCATGGCGACGCGCGGCGTGTCGTTGTTCGAGGCCAGCCGCCTCGCCCTGCAGCGCGCCCGCGGGGCCTACGCGGTCGGCGTCCTCTCGGCCGACGAACCCGACCAGATCATCGCCGCCCGTCTCGGCAGTCCGCTGATCATCGGCGTGGGCGAGGGCGAGAACTACATCGCCAGCGACGTGCTCGCCATCGTCAACCGGATCCGCCGCGTGATCTACCTCGACGAGGGCGAGATCGCCTGCCTGCGCGCCGACGGCATCACCGTGATGAAGCTCGACGGCACCCCCGTCGTGCCCGTCATCCGCGACGTGACCATCCAGGCCGAGGCCGCCGAGAAGGCCGGCTTCGAGACCTTCATGCTGAAGGAGATCCACGAGCAGCCGCGCGTGTTGCGCAACCTGCTCAACCGGCATGTCACCGACGACCACCTGACCCTCCAGCTTCCCGGCATGGATGCCGCGGCCTTGCGCGCGATCAACCGCATCATGATTGTGTCCTGCGGCACCGCCTGCCACGCCGGCATGTATGGCAAGTTGCTGATCGAGCACCTGTCGGGCATCCCGGTCGAGGTGGACCTGGCCAGCGAGTTCCGCTACCGCGATCCGAAACTGCTGCCCGGCACGCTGATCCTCCCGGTCTCGCAATCGGGTGAAACCGCCGACACCCTCGCCTCGGTCCGCATGGCCCGCGAGCGCGGTTGCCGCTGCCTCGCGATCTGCAACGTCCCCGGCAGCAGCCTGGTGCGCGAAAGCGACGCGGTCCTGTACACCGAGGCCGGCCCGGAGATCGGCGTCGCCTCGACCAAGGCCTACACCGCGCAGCAGATGGCCTTCGCGCTGCTCGCCATCGCCATCGCCCGTGCCCGCGGCGACCTCGATGCGGCGGGCGAGGCCGAGCTGATCCGCGACCTGCGCGCCATCCCCGACGCGATCCACTACGTGGTCGACCGCAAGGACAGCATCAAGGCCATCGCCGAAAAGCACCACGACGGACCCAGCTCGCTGTACCTCGGCCGCAAGTTCAACTACCCGACCGCGCTCGAGGGCGCCTTGAAGAACAAGGAGATCTCCTACCAGCACGCCGAAGGCTACGCGGCCGGCGAGATGAAGCACGGACCGATTGCGCTGATCAACGAGTACCTGCCGGTCATCTGCATCTGCACGAAGACCCGCGACGAGGTGTACGAGAAGATGATCTCGAACATGCGCGAGGTCGAGGCGCGCCACGGCCGGATCATCGCGGTGGCTACCGACGGCGACACCCACGTCAAGTCGTTCGCCGAGGACATCATGTACGTGCCCGACATCCGCGACGAATTCTCGCCGATGGTCGCGGTGGTCGCCCTGCAACTGCTCGCCTACTACGCCGCGCAGGCCCGCGGCACCGACATCGACAAGCCGCGCAACCTCGCCAAGAGCGTGACCGTGGAATGAGGCGATGACGCAACATTCACCATTCAACGTTCAACTCCCAACGTTCACGTGCGGAGCCTTATTCTTCGTTTGGAAGTTGGATGTTGGAAGTTGGCCGTTGGAAGTTGTTGTCCCATGACCACCCTCGTCGTCAACGGCCGCCGCCCGGTCTCCGGGAGCTACACGCCGACCGGCAACAAGAATGCCGCGTTGCCGGCGCTGGCCGCGTGCCTGCTGACCGCGGAACCGGTGACCTTGCGGAACATCCCGCTGATCAAGGACGTCGAGGTGATGCTGGAGTTGCTGGCCTCGCTCGGCGTGACGGTCGAGCGGCATGACCGCACGGTGACCCTGTGTGCGCGGCAGGTGGCACCGGTCAAGCTCGACCGCGACCTGTGCCGCCGGGTGCGGGCCTCGATCCTGCTCGCCGGCCCGCTGGTCGCGCGCTGCGGCCGCGCCGAGTTCTATCCGCCGGGCGGCGATGTCATCGGCCGCCGCCGCCTCGACACCCATTTCGCCGGCCTGCAGGCACTGGGCGTCACGGTGAAGACCGCCGACACGATCCTGCTGCGCGGACGGAAGCTGCGCGGGGCGGATCTGCTGCTCGATGAAGCGAGCGTGACCGCGACCGAAAACCTGATCATGGCCGCTGCGCTGGCCGACGGCACGACCACGATCTACCACGCCGCCTGCGAGCCGCACGTGCAGGACCTCTGTCGCCTGCTCATCGCGATGGGAGCGCGCATCGAGGGGGTCGGCACGAACCGGCTGGTGGTGCACGGCGCGAAGAAACTCGGCGGCGCGGAGTTCACCATCGGTCCCGACTACATCGAGATCGGGAGCTTCATGGCCGCCGCGCTGGTCACCGGCGGCGAACTCACCATCGAAGGCGTCGTGGCCGACCAGAGCCTCGAGGTCGTGCGCCGCGCCTTCACGAAACTCGGGGCGCGCTGGACCCCGCGCGCCAACGGGTCCATCCACCTGCCCGCCCGCAAGCGGTTGCGCGTGGCTCCGGACTTCGGCGCGGCCATCCCGAAAATCGAGGACGGGATCTGGCCGGCGTTCCCGTCCGACCTGATGAGCGTGGCCATCGTGCTCGCCACCCAGGCCCAGGGCGGCGTGCTGTTCTTCGAGAAGCTGTTCGAGAGCCGGATGTTCTTCGTCGACCGCCTGATCGAGATGGGGGCGCGTATCGTGTTGTGCGATCCGCACCGCGTGCTTGTGCAGGGCCCGGCCCGGCTCCACGGCATCCACATGACCAGCCCGGACATCCGCGCCGGCATGTCCATGCTCATCGCGGCGCTCTGCGCCAAGGGCTCCAGCGTGATCGACAACGCCGAGGTCATCGACCGCGGGTACGAGGCGATCGACGAGCGCCTGCGCGCCCTCGGGGCCGATATCGAGCGGCGGTAGGCGAATCGTTCGCTATCCGGCGTAGAGCGCCGGATCTACACAAGCCGATTTGAACAAGGTCTCTGTAGTTCCGGCGATACTCGCCGGAATAGCCCGCGCGCTGCGTCCGGATTGCGTCCTCATCCGGCGTAACACACGGGATCAAAAAAAAGACGGACCGCGCGGGTAACGCGGTCCGTCGCACGGAACGAAGGGGTGGTCGTTCCGTTTGGTTATTCGAACGCGTCGGGCGGTGGGCCGCGGCGCTCGCCGCCATCCGGACCACGGCCCTTGCCGCCGGGTCCGCCGGGTCCGCCACGCTGTTCGCGCCGGTCGTCGCGGCGTTCCTCGCGCATCGCCTTCAGCTTCGCGGCGTTCTCCGCGCCGATGATGTCGCGCACCTGGAGCCGGTGATCGACCATCGCCTTGCGCAGCGCGAGTTCGGCGGCGGATTCGGCCTCGACCGCGGCCATGGCCTGGTCGCGGGTGGTCGAGGTGGCATCGGCCAGGTCGCGCATCGCGTCGCGGGCGTTCTTCACCTCGGCGCGCAGGTCGACCATCTTCTTCTGGAAGTCGCGCTGGGCCTGGTCGAGCGCGCTGCGTTGTTCCGCGGTCAGGTCGAGCTGTTCCATCAGCTTCGCGTGGTCCGGTCCGCGTTTCATGGCCTTGTCGCCCTTGAATCCACCCTGGCCCTGGCCCGGTTGGGCCGAGGCGACGGCCGCAGTCAGCGCCGTCAGCAATCCAATCGTCAGTATCTTGTTCATCGCGTTGTCCTTTCGTGTGAACCGGAGTCGGCGGTTCTGGTCGTACAACGCGGGTGGAGTGGATTTATTGTGCGGGGGGGAGCCGGGTTTCAACAAACCGCTGCAGGGCGGTGAAGTAGGCGGGGGTGTCGATCCAGCCGGCCTCGCCGTGTTCGCCGTCGAGGGTGACGAACTGTTTCGGGCCGGGTGCGGCGGTGAAGAGTTGCTGGCCGAGGTCGAACGGGATCACCCGGTCGCGCGGGCTGTGTGCGATCAGCACCGGGATCTTCAAGGCCATGATGACCGACAGCGCGTCGAAGCGGTAGCGGGCGATCGCGCGGATGGGCAGCCATGGGAACCAGCGTTCACCGACATCGATCGACGAGGTGAACGCGCCTTCGAGGATCAACCCGTGCGGCCGCTTCACCGCGGCGAGCAGCGTCGCCACCGGTCCGCCCAGCGACGCGCCATAGACCAGCACCGGAGGATCATCGGCATCGCCGTGCCGCGCACGCACGACCTCGTAGGCGGCCTGTGCGTCGAGCATCAATCCGTTTTCGGTCGGGAACCCGCGGCTCCTGCCGTAGCCGCGATAGTCGAACACGAACGTGTTCACGCCGAGCCGGTGCAGGCCCTCGACGACATCGAGGCGCGTGGTGATGTTGCCGGCGTTGCCGTGGCAGTAGAGCACGGTGCCGCGCGCGGCGGGGTGGGGGATCCACCAGCCGTGCAGCCGCGTCCCGTCGGTGGCCAGGAAGTCGACCGGCTCGTATCCGAGGCCGCGCTGGCCGGGATGTCCCTCATCGCGGCGCGAGGGCTTGAACGTGTTGCTCCATTCAAACCAGCGCACGCCGCCGTACAGCAGGCCGATCACCGCGAAGAACAACAGCACCCCCACGATCAGACCTCGAACCGTTTCGGATAGGAGCGGAGAATCTTCGCCCCGCGTTCGGTCACCAGCACGGTGTCCTCGATGCGTACGCCGCCCAGGTCGGGGTCGTACAGGCCCGGTTCCACCGTCACCACGTGGCCTGCGGCCAGCGTGGAATCCACGGTGCTGATCGACGGGGCCTCGTGGATCTCCAGGCCGACGCCGTGGCCGGTGCCATGGAAGAAGCCGCGCACCACGCCATCCTTCACCGTCATCGGATAGCCCTGCTCCTCGAAGAACTGTGCGATCATGCCATGGATCGCCGGGCCCTTCACGCCGGGTCGGATCATGGCCAGCGCGCGGGCCTGCGCGGTCTTCACCGTGCGGTACAGCGCGGCCAGCGCGGGCGGGGGCGGTCCCTTGCAGAACGTGCGGGTGATATCGCCCCAGTACTGCGATTGCTTGTGCTGCGGAAAGATGTCCACGACGATGGTCGTGCCGGCGCGCAGCGGACCGTGCCCGCGGTCGTGCGGATCGGCGGCCTGCGCGCCGCCGGCCACGATGGTATCGCGCGCGGAGCAGCCGTGGCGCAGCAACACCAGGTCGATTTCCTCGCGCACACGCTCGGAACTCAGCACGCGGCCGCCGAGGCGCAACACGCCGCCGCGCCCGACCGTTGCCGTGCGCAACATCGCCTCCGCGGTGTGCATCGCGGCCACCGCGGCGCGCTGGGCCTGCGTGATGTGCGCCACTTCATCCGGCCGTTTGCGCGCACGGTCCGGGTACATCGCCCCGGCCCACACGGTCACGGCGATGCCGGCCTCCTCCAGCGCGCGCAACATCGCTGCGGGGAAAAATGCGCCGACCACCACCTGCTTCACCCGGTGCGCTTGCACCGCAGCCACCACCCACGCGGCGAGACGGCGGCGTTGCTCCTTCGGTATGCCCAGTTCCTCCGGCAACACCACGCGCACACCCGGGCATTCCAGTTTCGCCCGACCGTACTCCAGCATCGGCACGACCAGCGTCCTGCGGCGACCACCGTCCACGAACACCACCGGATCCACCGGATGGAAGCCGCTGCCATACAACAGGTCGGAGCACTGACCCGCACCTTCCACGAGTACTTTCGTGCCTGTTAACTCTTTGGCCATAATCCTCCTCATCGACCCGCCATACGCCGGAGCCTCTCGCTTCGGTCTCGATGCTCCACCGCAAATCGCCTTGTTTTTCCCGTTTACCGTGTACAAACCACGCCTTCACCGAGCCTTAACGTCCAACACTACATGTAGTGATGAACGAAGACAACTTGCCGATACGTGGTGGGTATGAAAAAAAGGATGAACAAAAAAAAATTTTCCCTTGTTCGCCCATCCCGCGGTGCATAGTGTCGGGCCGTCACAGGCAAAAAAGAGGCGACAACGCGGCTGTTAACAACTTGTTAATAACCGATCTGGCAAGGGGATAGAAACGTGGTGCGCGTGGGCTGGCTTCCGGTGGGGAAGCGTGATTTTTCGGGCTGCGGACACGGGTAATTTTTGGTTGAAACGTGCGTCGGTTTTGCTGCGTGACCTGGGTCATTGAAGTTGGTTGGTCGAGTTGGGTCACATTACATGAACGCTGCCGCGATATGGTCGAAGGCTTGCAAGCATCTGCGCGAAACCTTGTCCAAGGATGTGTTTGATCGCTGGATCGGGGTGATCGAGGTGAAGGAACAGACGGGCGACCAGTTGGTGTTGCGCGTCGCCAACAACTTCTACCAGAACTGGCTGGAGGAGAATTACCTTTCGCTGATCCAGGATGCGGTGACGGCGGCGAGTCCGCAGGAACTGAAGGTCACGTTGGAAGTGGACCGTTCGCAACCGGCACTGGCTGGTGGTGGCCTGGTGACGCCGTTGTCCGAACAACCCGAGGTGCCAGCTTCGTCCCCGGCTCCGGCTCCGGCCCCTTCGTCCCGCGTGGCCAAGTCCACTGTCGCGTTGAATTCGAAGTACACCTTCGACAAGTTCGTCGTCGGTTCCTCCAACAGTTTCGCCCATGCCGCTTCGCTCGCGGTCGCGCAGTCACCCGGCCGCGCCTACAACCCGCTGTTCCTGTACGGCGGGGTGGGGTTGGGCAAGACGCACCTGATGCAGGCCATCGGCAACCATGTGCACACGCAGGGCAAGGCTGCGGTCTGTTACGTGACCAGCGAGGCGTTGCTGAACGAATACATCGACGCGATCCAGAAGAAGGGGCTGGTGCAGTTCCGCAAGAAGTACCGGACTGCCGACGTGTTGCTGATCGACGACATCCAGTTCCTCGGCGGCAAGGAGCGCATGCAGGAGGAGTTTTTCCACACCTTCAACGCGCTGTTCGACAACCACAAGCAGATCGTCATGACCTGCGACCGGCCGGCCAGCGAGATCCCGGGACTCGAGCACCGCCTGGTCTCGCGCTTCGAGTGGGGCCTGGTGACCGAGCTGGAGTTGCCCGATGTCGAGACCCGCATCGCCATCCTGCGGAACAAGCAGGACCAGTTGAACATCAAGTTGCCCGATGACGTCCTGAACTACCTCGCCGAGAACATCCGCGCGAACATCCGCCGCCTCGAGGGCGCGCTGATCCGCGTGGTGTCCTTCTCCTCGCTCACCGGCAAACCGATCACCATCCAGTCGGTCGAGTACCTGTTGCGCGACACCCTTGACCAGGAGCAGCAGCACATCCTGACCATCGAGGAGATCCAGAAGGTCGTCTCCGAGTTCTACGACATCCGCATGGGCGACATGTCCAGCAATCGCCGCCCCCAGGCCATCGCCTTCCCGCGCCAGGTCGCGATGTACCTCAGCCGCGAGATGACCAACCAGTCCCTCCCGTCGATCGGCCAGGCCTTCAACAAGAACCACGCCACCGTCATGCATGCCTGCAAGTTGGTGACCGAACGCCTGAAGGGCGACGCCACCTTCCGGCAATCGATGGTGCTCCTCCAGCAGCGCCTCACCCGTAAGGGATGAGGGAAGAACGGTTGATGGGCATGGGGATCGCTGCATGATCCATCAACCATTTCCCATCAACCATAGTCCATCCCCATTCCCAACTTCATTCCATGCTCCCGGGCCTGTTCATAAACCCGCCATGACCTGTTAACAGGTGCATGCTTCCTGTGCATGGCTGTGGACAAGGTGCGGACCTGTCGGTAACCGGGGGGTTCGGCGGGCTTTCTGCACAGGGTTTTCATTGCCGTAACCAGCGCAAGGAAAAGGGGCAAGGTTGGTTGTTGCATCTGTACACAAGACATACTACTACTACGGAATCTATAGATAAAAGAATTCCATTATTCTCGTAGTGGATAACAACGCGTTGGAGACTCCCGCATGAAACTGGCCGCCAGCAAAGAGAACATCCTGGAAGGGTTGCAGAAGATCCAGTCGGGTATCAGCAGCCGCAACACCCTGCCCATCCTCAACAACGTCCTCCTGCGCGCCAAGGACGGCTCGGTGCAGCTTACCGCGACCGACCTCGAGGTGAGTGTCCAGACGACCTTTGAAGCCAAGGTGGCCCGCGAGGGCGCGACCACGCTACCGGCGCGCCGCCTGTTCAGCATCATCAAGGAACTGCCGGCCTCGGATATCGAGTTGACGGTGGACGACAAGGACACCGCGACGATCAAGGCCGGTTCCTCCGTCTTCAAGATCATCGGCATTTCCGACGAGGAGTTTCCCCCGATCCCGCAGTTCGAGGGCCAGCGCACCTTTACCCTCGACCAGGGCCTGTTCAAGAAGATGCTCGCGGCGACCTACTACTCGTCCTCGAACGAGGAGTCGCGTTACGTGCTGAACGGCGTGTTGCTGAGTTTCAAGGACGACAAGGTGACCGTGGTGGCGACCGATGGCCGCCGCATGGCCCTGTTCGAGCAGGAAGTGGAGTTTCCCGAGTCCTCATCCGGCGATTTCATCATTCCGAACAAGACCATCGTCGAACTGGTCAAGACCCTCGGCGCCGAAGGTCCGGTGAAGATCATGATCGGCGACAACCAGGCCGCCTTTGCCTACGGCAACCTGCTGATCATCACCAAACTGATCGACGGCACCTTCCCGAACTTCCGCCAGGTCATTCCCTCGCAGTGCGAGGAGCGGGTCAGCCTCGAGCGCGAGCAGTTGCTCAACGCGGTGCGCCGCGTCTCGCTGGTCAACGACAAGACCAGCTCGGTCACCCTCGCCTTCGAGAAGGACAACCTCACCATCTCCACCTCCTCGGCCGAGGTCGGCGAAGCCAGTGAATCGATGGCCATCAAGTACCGCGGCAAGGCGATGGGCATCGCCTTCAACCCGGATTTCATGATGGACTGCCTGCGCAACCTCACCACCGACGAAGTCGCCCTCGAGTTCAGCGACGAACTCAGCCCCGGCGTGATGAAGTGCGACGCCCCGTTCCTGTACGTGCTGATGCCGATGCGGATCCGGTAAGCGAAGACGCAACTTGCAACATCCAACACTCAACATCCAACGTTCAGTTGTGGATAGGCGCGCGGTGATCGCGCGCCTTTTCATTCAAGCCCGCTGAAGGTGTCCGCCATTGAACGTTGGATGTTGAACGTTGCACCGTGCGAAGCGCGGTGTTGGTTGCCGGACTAGGGCTCGAACCTAGACAAAGAGATTCAGAGTCTCTTGTGCTACCATTACACCATCCGGCAATCGGATGAAGGGGGACAAGCTAGCGTGGAACCCCTTTTTCGTCAATATCCGGAAGTGGCATTGTCAAAGCTCTTTAGAAATGTCCCCATCGTTAACTCAATTGAAATGTCCCCTTT
>CALMUP010000035.1 GCA_937872895.1 uncultured Verrucomicrobiota bacterium | reverse complement strand
TATACTCGCACAAACCACATCACTTCTGTCACGAAGCAATGATTGTGCAATATTTTCTTTTCAAAGAACGGGATCGATAAAGTCTCAAATCGTCTTCGCTTGTGCAAGAACTTTTTAAAACTTTTTTTCTTCGCCGTGTCCCGCTCGCAAGCGGGAACCAACGAAGCGGCCGACACAATAGGGCGCACCCCTCTCAGAGTCAACGGGGAATTATAAAAAAACAAACAATCATTGGCACCGTTTTGCAATAAGTTGCCCACAAGGCATTTACGCGTGAAGAAATTTTGCCCAAAATCGCGTTTCCCTCATACGCCTTCCTGCGGCATGATGGGCGACGGATCGGCGGTTCGTGGCCCATCCACGCACGGAACCCTTGATATTATTGGAGTTTTTTATGCATACCCCCGTTATTGTCGCGCTGGATGTCCCGGATCGCCCGTCTCTCGCCGCCACGGTAGAACGGCTTCCCCCTGCGATTTCGTGGTACAAGGTCGGCCTGGAGCTGTTTTGCGCGGAGGGCCCGGGTGTGCTGGAACCCCTGCAAACATTGGGGAAAAACATCTTCCTGGACCTGAAACTGCACGACATCCCGCGCACCGTGGAACGCGCGGTGAGCGCGGCCGCCCGGCACCGGGTCCATCTGTTGACGCTGCATGCAGGCGGCGGAAAAGCAATGCTGGAAGCGGCGGTCCAGGCGGCCCGCGCAGGCGGCCATGCATCGACAAAACTCCTTGCCGTCACGGTGCTTACCAGCCTTGACACATCGGATCTGCAGGCGGTCGGCGTTGCCCGCTCCCCCCGCGACCAGGCGGTGGCGTTGGCCGTACTGGCCCGCGAAGCCGGCGTGGACGGCGTGGTGTGTTCGCTGCACGAAGCGTCGGCCATCCGTGCCGCCGTGGGACCGGACGCCTTGATAGTGACCCCCGGCATTCGCCTGCCCTCGAACACCATCGGTGACCAGAAGCGCGTCGGTACGCCGCGCGATGCCCGCGATGCGGGCGCGACCCATCTGGTGGTAGGCCGGCCCATCCTGGAGGCGGACGATCCGGCGGCCGCGTACGCCGCGATCATGGCCGATCTCGCCTCGTAACACGATTCATCCGATACGTGTTACGCAGGCGCGGGCATCACAAGCGGGCGCGGATGTTGCGCAGGATCCATCCAATTCCCGGGAGGTGTTCATAAAGACCACCCGCCGCATCCCAGTAATCCTGGTGCAGGAGTACGCGGCCCTCGCGGTCGAAACGCATGTGGGTGACGCCGATTGATCGCCAGGCATCGGCCGGATCGGTTTCCGGGGGCAGCACGGTCATGCGCCAGCGGACGTAATACTCCACGCCCGAGGAGGCCACATCGACGATCTCCACCGTGCAGGCATCGACACGGCGCGCGGTCTGGTCCAGGTAGTCCGCCACGGCCGGTCGACCCTCGAAGGTCTTGAGGGTGTCGTTGAACCACACCGCCTCGGCATAGACATTGGTGGCATGCTCCGCCACGGAGGCCGCGGTGAGGTTGGACCACAGCAACCCGAACCGGGTGAAGACCTGGTCGGCCGCCGGGACGCCTTCGGATCCCAGTTGCACCGCCACGGGATCGGTCCGGCTGATCGCCCCGGCGTAATCGGTTTCAGGAACCTTGGGCGTGCGGTCAAGTGAACGCACCAACACCACGAAGGCCACCACGATCAACAGCAGGATTGTCAGACAACGTTTCATGGCGTTACTGTACCATGTGCCGCGGTTGTTTCCAGCGGGGTGTTTGCTTGTGCGTTATGATACGGTCATCTGGGATTGGAATGGAACGTTGCTCGACGATGCAACGCTCTGCCGCACCGTGATGAACAGCCTGCTGGCCGAGGCCGGGTTGCCCCGCCTTTCCGTGCATCGCTACCAGGCCGTGTTTGATTTCCCGGTGGAGGTGTACTACCGGCGGATCGGCTTCGCGCTGGATACCCATGCCTTCGAGCATCTGGGTTCGCAGTTCATGGCCGGATACGAACGGGCCCGGCATACCTGCCGGTTGCGCAGCGGTACCCGCAAGGCGCTCGCCCGGCTGCAACAGGCCGGGATCGCGCAGGCGATGTTGTCGGCCTACCCGCAGTTGACCTTGGACGCCGTGCTGCGTGAACGCGGGCTGCACCAGCATTTCACGCATGTCGTGGGCGCCTCGGATCATTATGGGCGCGGCAAGACCAAACAGGCCCATGTCCTGCGCGCGCAGCTGCCGGCGTCGCGCAAGATCGCTTTGATCGGCGATACGTTGCACGATGCGGAGGTGGCCCGCTCCATCGGTGCCGATTGCCTGCTCATCCGCGGCGGACATCAGGCCCGGCGTCGCCTGGAGGCCTCCGGATGCCCGGTGTTTTCCTCGCTGGCCGCCGCGGCAGCCTGGGTTACGGGAGACGCCACCGATGTGCGGTAGACTGGTCCTCACCTCGTCGATCACCGAACGCATCAAGGCGCTGCTCGGCGGCCTGGACGTACCGACCGGCCTGGTCGGCCGCTACAACGTGGCCCCTACCCAACCGCTTCTGGCCATGACCGATCCTTCCATGGCGTCCTTTACGCCCATGACCTGGGGCTTCCCCCCGGCGCACCGCGACGGCGGATCGCTGCTGATCAATGCACGTTCCGAGACGGTGGATCGACTGGCTTCCTTCCGCGAGGCGTTCAGCCACCGCCGCTGCCTGGTCTGGGCCGACGGCTTCTACGAATGGAAACGGGCCGGCCTTCCTCGTCCGCAACCGTATTTCTTCTACCGCACCGACCG
This sequence comes from uncultured Verrucomicrobiota bacterium, assembly GCA_937872895.1. GTDB lineage: Bacteria > Verrucomicrobiota > Kiritimatiellia > CAIVKH01 > CAIVKH01 > CALMUP01. Next base: position 147,011 of record CALMUP010000035.1, on the reverse strand, counting down.
CGCACCGTTCGCCATCGCCGGGTTGTGGTCACCGATACCCGAAGCGTCCGGCGCAGCCGCCGTGGTGATCACCACCGAGGCCAACCAGGTGATGCATCCGGTGCATGACCGCATGCCGGTAATCCTGCATCCCGACGGCGCGTCGCTGTGGCTCGCTCCGGAGGTCCATCCGGAAACCCTGAAGGCGCTGCTGCAACCGTTCCCCTCGTCGGCCATGGCCTGCCATCCGGTCAGCGACCGGGTGAACCGGTCCTCCGCCGAAGGAGCCGCCCTGCTGGAACCGGTGACCATCTATGAACAACGCGACCTGTTTTAATCCCAGCCCAGCCCTTCGCGCTGCCAGCGCGGCGCTACTGCTGCTGATCGCCGCAGCGTGCGACCGGCGTGCCCCCGAACCCGTTCCGGCCGCCACGCCCCCGGCCCCGGCGGCGAAAACCGAGCCGGATATCTTTGATGCGATCCGGGTCAGCGACGCGGCGGCCTTCGACGCCTGGATCGCCGACCCGTCCAGCCTGATCAACCTGCGCGGCGCCGAACAGACGACCCCGCTGATCGAGACCGCGCGCTACGGGCGAACCTTGTTCCTCCGTCCGCTGCTCGAGCGGGGGGCGGACCCGAAACTCGCCGACCTGAACGGCCATACCGCCCTGCACATCGCAGCCCGCGACGGACGCACGGAAATCTGCCGCCTGCTGGTCGAGGCCGGCGCGGATCCGGTGGCGGCCGACTTCGATGGCCTGACCCCCTTCGATCTCGCCATGATGATGGGACACTCGTCCACGGCGGACTACCTGGTGGAGGCGCGGGCGCGCTTCCTGGCCCGGCCGGTGACCGAGACCGTGCCCGAGGATACCGCCGCCGTGATCCCGGAGGCCATCCTGCTTTCCACCGACTTCCGCACATGGACCAGCGCGTCGGGCCAGCAGATCGAGGCCGCCTTCATTCAAAGCGTCTTTGACATGGTGGTCCTGCAGCAACCCGATGGTGCCATGGTGCGCATCGCGCTGAACCGCCTCGCCCCGGCCGACCAGGTCCTCGCGCGCCAGCTGTCCGGCATCGATCCGCATGCCCTTGCCCGCGTGCGGCCACAGCGCGTTACCGCCGCGAAAAAAACCGACTCGATCGCGGCCGACATCGGCGACAAGAAGGGTTGGACCGTGCTCGAGTCCTGCCGGCTGCTGAAGACCGGATCGAACGACGGCGATTCCTTCCATGTGATCCATGACGGAAAGGAATACATCTTCCGGCTTTACCTGGTCGATGCCGCCGAAACCGACAACGCCTTCCCGGACCGGGTCAAGGACCAGGCCCGCTACTTCCGGCTGGACGAGAAGGATACAGTGCGGCTCGGCCGGGAGGCCGCGAAATTCACCACCAGCGTGCTCGCCTCCGGATCGTTCACCGTGTACACGCGGTGGGAGGATGCCCGCGGCAACAGTTCCCTGCCCCGGTATTACGCCTTGGTGGAAACGTCACACGGCGACCTCGATGAACTGCTGACCCGCGAAGGCCTGGTGCGGCAGTACGGCATGCCCATCGACGGCCGGGACGCCGACCGCAAACAGGCCCGGCTCAAGCGGCTGGAGCAGGAGGCTCGCTCGCAAGGGGTCGGCGCCTGGGGCAAGTTATCCGAGACGGCGGACAACCGTTGATCGCCCGCCCGAGCCCCCCGGTCACGGGCGTGGCGGGGGGCATGTCCTCTCATGGCCGGATGCGGTGCGACTTCGCCATGATGTTGATCAGACGGAAGAGCAGGCGGGCGCCGACGTTGGCGTCCCATTCGTCCTTGCGCGGACTGACTTCGTTGATGTCGAGGCCGATGATGGTGCGGCCGCTGTCGGCCACCGCCTGCACGAGCTGGACCGCCTCCTCGAACTCGAATCCGCCGGGCACCGGGGTGCCGGTATTCGGGCACAGTTTCGGATCGAGACCGTCGATGTCGAAGCTGACATACACCTTGTCCGGCAGCTTGCTCACGATGGCGCGGTGGAGGGCGGCAACCGTCCTGCCACGGTATAGCTGCTGCTTGAGATCGCGGTCGAACCAGGTCACGACACGGCCCTTGGAGGCGCGGATGAGTTCGGCCTCGGCCTGGCAGTAGTCGCGGATGCCGGCCTGGACGAGCCGCTTGATCTGCGGGATGCGCAGGGCGTTGAACATGATCGAGGCATGGGAATACGTAAAGCCCTCGTAGGCATCGCGCAGGTCGGCATGGGCGTCGATCTGCAGCACGCCGAACGAGCGGTGGCGGCCGGCGAGCGCCTTCAGGAAGCCGAGCGGCGTCGAGTGGTCGCCGCCGAGCAACGCGACCAGCTTGCCTTGATCGAGCCGGCGCGCGGTGCGGCGCTCCACGTCATCGACCATCGCCGCACAGGCGTTGTTGATGGCGGCCTGGGTACGGCGCATGGCGGGATCGCGCGCGGGGTCGATCCCGCGCTCCAGCTTGGCGATGTACCGCTCGGCCTTGCCGCGCAGGGATCGGCTGGTCGCGGCGAGGCGGACCGGGATCGGTTCCATGGCCACGCCCACCTTCCAGGCATCGGGCAGGTAGGGATCAAAGAGGTCCACCTGCTTCGAGGCATTGTACACCGCCCTGGGTCCATGCAGCGTCCCTCCGCCGTAGGAGACGGTGACTTCCCACGGCACCGGAATCACGACCACCCGGGCTTCACCGGGTGTGAACGGCAGACCAAACAGGTTGGAACCCGCGCGACCGAGGTCGTTGGGATCGAAGGCGGCGATTTTTTCGTGTACGTTCATGGCGGATGGTTGAATGTCCCGCTTGGAAACGCGAGTCAAAAACATGCTGCTGTGGATCGCCATTGTCCTGTTGCTGGATGCCGGTGCGGCCTTGTGGTTCGAGCCGCGACTCGCCCGTATTTGGCCGGCGCGACACGTCCGGAAGGCTGCCGTCATCGAGGGTTTCGTAGCCCTGGGCCTGATCATCCTGCATACCGTACGCGCGATCGGAGCAAACGGACCTTAACGCCATGAACGCACGTCATCATCGGTGTCCGGTCGCTTGTCCGGGCCATACGACCAGATGATCACGCCGGCCCCGACAACCGGTCCGATCGGATTGTTATCCACCGTGCAGACCGAGTCGTAATTGGAATCGAAGACCATCTGGTAGGGTTGGCCCCATGGATCCAAGGCCTCACCCGTGGGGCTCAACCGCAGACGCGCCATGCCTTCACCTGCCTCGGCGAGGAAGTCCACCTGTGCAGGATTACCACGATGGCCTTCGTTTCCATCCCCGGCAACGGCACCGAGGACGCGGATGACGCGGGCATTGGGTTCCCGCCACCCGAAACGGGCATCGCCCTTGACGGGAGGTTCTACAACCGGCCACAACCGGTACTCGCGGTTAAAGCCCTGGGCGGCGGCAATCAACAGGCGGATGTCCCGGTAGGCGGTCCGGGTGTCGCGCCGGATGCGTAGATCGAGCAACGCGGGGACGAGCAGGGACAATACGCCCAACACGATGGAGAGGATGAGCAGGATTTCCGGCCGTGATACTCCACGGCAATGACCGAATCGCAACGGCATGATGGCAGTGTAGCAGAGAGGTCCGGCGCGGCCAACGGAAAGCGCAGCGCGGGATGTCAGCTCAGGTTGCCGATGATCGAGATCAGGGGCAGGAAGAGCGCGATGACGATCGTACCGACCACGAGGGCGAGGAACACGATCAGCAGCGGCTCGATCACCGAGGTCAGGCCGGCCACGGCGTTGTCCACTTCGTCGTCGTAGCTGTCGGCGATCTTCATCAGCATTTCCGGCAGCTCGCCGGTTTCCTCGCCGACCTGGACCATGCTGACCACCATCGGCGGGAACACGCCGGAGGCCTCGATCGGCGGGGCCATGTTCTCGCCCTCCTTCACCGCGTCGTGGATCTGGCTGACCGCCTTCGCGACCACCTCGTTGCCGGCGGTATCGCGCACGATGTTCAACGCCTGGAGTACCGGCACGCCGGACGCCATCAGGGTGCCGAGGGTGCGGGTGAAGCGACCGACCACGGTTTTGCGGACGAGGTTGCCGAAGATCGGCATGTTCAATTTCACATGGTCGAGGATCAACGCACCCTGCTTGGTCTTCGCGGCCATCTTGCCGAGGAAGATCACGCCGGCCACCCCGACAACCAGGAACGGGAGCCGTTTGGTCATCAACTCGCTCGCGCTCATCACCAACTGGGTAAGGCCGGGTAGAGCCTGGCCGGCCAGCAGCTCCGAGAAGATCTCCTTGAACTTCGGGATGATCACGATCATCAGGAAGGTCAGGATGCCGAGGGCCATGATCATGACCACCAGCGGGTACATCATCGCACCCATGACCTTGTTCTTGATCTTCTGGGCCTTCTCCATGAATTCGGCGAGACGGACCAGCACCTGGTCCAGCACGCCGCCGACCTCACCGGCCTTGGCCATGTTGACATAGAGCTTGTTGTAGATCTTGGGATGCTGGGCGAGCGCCTCGGCAAAGGTGCTGCCGGACTGGATCGCGTCGGCCATCTCGCCGAGCGCCTTTTTCAGCGCGGGATTCTTTTCCTGCTTCTCCAGCACCTGCATGCTGCGTACCAGGGGCAGGCCGGCGTCCACCAGCGTGGCCAACTGGCGCGTGAATACCATCAGTTCCTTGGTCTTGACGCGGGAGAAGAGGACGGGAAGTTTGATTTCCTTCTTCAGGCCACCGCCGGAACCAGCCGCCGTTTTGCCGCGACTGGCGGATTTACCCTTGCCGGGACGTGTTGAAGCGGCCGTCGCCTCGTTCACGCTAGTAGGAAACATACCTTTTTCACGTATCTTGGACAGAGCCGTCGTCTGGTTGTCGGCTTCGATCTCGCCCCGCGTTTCCGCGCCTCGGGCGTCCAGAGCTACATACGTGTATTTCGGCATGACGAAAAACTTCCCTCGTTTTCGGTTCCACTCTGCCTAGAACAACATAGTGCATCGACAGGCGAGGTCAATCGTTTTATTTGTTTTTTGCTAGAGTGCGAACGCTTCGTTACGATCCGATTGCCTTGAGGAGCAACTCTCTCGCCAACTGCGGGTTGGCTTTCCCTTTACTGATACGCATCACCTGCCCGACAAGGAATTGAAGGGCGGCTTCCTTGCCGCTCCGGTAGTCCTGGACGGAGCGCTCGTTCTCGCGGAGGACCTGATCGACCAATCCCTGAATGGCCCCGGTGTCGCTGACCTGAACCAACCCGCGGTCCTGGACGATCTGCTGCGGGTCTCCGCCCTGTTCGAACAACACGGCAAAGACTTCCTTGGCGGCCGGTTGGTTAATGGTCTTGGCTTCGACCAGGGCGACCAGGGCGGCAAGAGCTTCGGGCGTGATCTTGACCGCGCCGATTTCCTGTCCGGTGGCGGTGAGCAGGCGCATCATCTCGGACATCATCCAGTTGGAGACGGCCTTGCCCTTCCCGCTCAACCGGGCGGCCTTCTCGAAGTAGTCGGCGATGGCCCGGTCGGCAGCCAGCACGCCAGCATCGTAGTCGGGAATGCCGTAGTCGCGGACCATGCGTTCGCGGCGCTCGGGCGGTCGCTCGGGCAGCAGCGCCGCCCAAGTGTCCACCTGCGTTTGCGTCAACTCGACCGGCAGCAGGTCCGGCTCGGGGAAGTAGCGGTAGTCGTGGGCGTATTCCTTGGTGCGCATCGACGATGACACGCCGGCATCGTCGTCCCAGCGGCGCGTTTCCTGCGGGATGGCCCGGCCGCGCTGCACCTCGCGAATCTGGCGTTGAATCTCGTGGGCCAGCGCGCGGTGCGCACCGCGAAAGGTGTTCATGTTCTTGATCTCGACCTTGGTGCCGAGCGGGCTTTCGCGGGTCGGCCGAACCGAGGTGTTGATGTCGCAGCGGATGTTGCCCTGCTCGAGGTTGCAGTCGCTGATGTCGGCGTAGGCGAGGATCTGCTTGAGCGCGGTCAGGAAGGCGAACGCCTCGTCCTCGTTGTCCATGTCCGGCTCGGTGACGATCTCCATCAGCGGCGTGCCCGCGCGGTTGAAATCGATGCCGCTGCCGTCGCCGAAGTGCGTGTTCTTGGCCACGTCCTCCTCGAGGTGGATGCGGGTGATCCGGATGATCTTGGTGCGGTCCTTGAGCTGGATCTCGAGTTGGCCGCCTTCGCACAGCGGCTGGTCGTACTGGCTGATCTGGTAGTTCTTGGCCTGGTCGGGATAGAAGTAGTTCTTGCGGTCGAACTTGTTCTTGAGGTTGATCCGGCAGCCGAGCAGCAGGCCGGTCATGACGGTCAGCCTGACCGCCTCGGCGTTGATCACCGGCAGGGCCCCCGGATATCCGAGGCAGACCGGGCAGACGTGGGTGTTCGGTTCGCCGCCGTAGCGGTTGGGGCAGCCGCAGAACATCTTGGTGTTCGTGCGCAACTGCACATGCACTTCCAGTCCGATCGAGGCGATCATGCGCCGGTCCTCCCCGCGTCCACGGCCAGCGGCGGACGCTTCCCACGCCAGGCCGTCGCCTGCTCATAGGCATGGGCAACGCGGAACATGTTGTCCTCACGGAAGGCCGGCCCGAGGATCTGCAGGCCGACCGGCAAGGTGCCGCCGGCAAAGCCGCACGGCACCGACATGCCGCAGATGCCGGCGAGGTTGGTGGTGACGGTGAAAATATCGCTCAAATACATCTGCAAGGGATCGCCGGTCTTTTCCCCGAACCCGAAGGCGGCGCTCGGCGTGGCCGGGGTGACAATGGCCTGGCAGGTCTTGAAGGCCTCGTCGAAATCGCGGCGGATCAGTGCGCGCACCTTCTGGGCCTTCTTGTAGTAGGCGTCGTAATACCCGCTGCTCAGCACGTAGGTGCCGAGGATGATGCGCCGCTTGACCTCGTTGCCGAAGCCTGCGGAGCGCGTCTTCTCGTACATGTCGATCGGATCGACCCCGGCGATGCGGTTGCCGTAGCGCACGCCGTCAAACCGGGCCAGGTTGGCCGAGGCCTCGGCGGTGGCGATGATGTAATAGGTGGCGATGGCGTACTCGGTGTGGGGCAGCGAGATCTCGACCGGCTCGGCGCCAAGCGCCTCAAGTTGCTTCACCGCAGCCCGCACGAGCGCCTCGGTCGCGGCGTCCATCCCGCCCTGGAAATACTCCTTCGGGAGCCCGATCCTGAACCCCCGGATCCCCTGCTTCATGGTCGCCAGCAGTTCCGGCGCGGGACCGGGCACGCTGGTCGAGTCCAACGGATCCCCGCCCGACATGACCTCGGTCAGCAAGGCGGCATCGGCGACTTCCTTGGTGAAAGGTCCGATCTGGTCGAGCGAGGAGGCGAACGCGGTCAGTCCGTAGCGCGACACGCGCCCGTAGGAGGGCTTCACGCCGACCACACCGCAGAACGAGGCGGGCTGGCGGATCGAGCCGCCGGTGTCGGAGCCGAGCGACGCGGTGATTTCATCCGCCGCCACCGCCGCCGCCGAACCGCCGCTCGAGCCGCCGGGCACCCGGCCGAGGTCGTAGGGGTTGCGCACCGGGTGGTACGACGAGTTCTCGTTGCTCGAGCCCATCGCGAATTCGTCCATGTTGAGCCGGCCCATGATCACCGCGCCCTCGGCGCGCAACCGGGCCACCGCGGTGGCATCGTACGGGGCGACATAGCCCTTGAGGATCTGCGAACCGCAGGTGCAAGGATGGCCCTTGACGTTGAGCACATCCTTCATGGCGAGGGGGACACCCAGCAGGCGGCCGCCCTGCCCCGCCTTGCGGCGCGCATCGGCGGCGCGGGCATCGGCCAGGGCCTGATCGCGGTCGAGGTGCAGGAACGCCCCGATCCGGTCGTCCACCGCAGCGATGCGGTCGAGGTAGGCACGGGTCACGTCCTCGGAAGAACAGGTCCCGCGCGCCAGGGCGTCGAGGGTCTCGTGCAGGGTCAACTGGGTCAGCTCGGCCATGTTACTCCAGGATGCGGGGGACGAAGAACTGGCCGTGGCGCTCCTCGGGCGCATTGCGCATTGCCGCCTCGTGCGCGAGGCCGGGCCGCTCGACGTCCTCGCGAAAACAATTCTTCACCGGGATCGCGTGGGCCATCGGCTCGATCCCCGAGACATCCAGCTCGTTCAGCTTGTTCACGTGATCGAGGATGTGCTCGAGCTGCTGCTGGAACAGTTCCTGTTCGCCGGGCGCCAGCGAGATGCGGGCCAGGTGCGCGACGTAGGCGACATCTATTTTTTCCGGCGAGGCCGGGGCATTGGCATTCACGTCCATGATTGGGCGAGGTTTATAGAGGGAAAACCGGGACCGTGCAAGTGCCGGATGCGCGGTGTCTGCGGTTTGTCCCGGGATTGGACAACACCATCCCGGCGTTGTCCAGGGACTGGACAACCCGCACCCGCCTCACCGCGACCGGGTGATCTCGACCGCCACGCTGCGGGCGAAACGCAACGCCCCCGGCTTGTCCAGGGTTACGGTGGCCCGGTGCACCCGCGGGTCGTCGAGGCAGACCGCGCTGATCCGTTCAGCCAGGGTCTCGATCAGGAAGAACTCGCTGCCCTCCACCAGTTCAATGATCCGCTTGGTGATCGTCTTGTAGTTGGCGGTGTGCTCGATGCTGTCGGTGCGCGCCGCTTCGGAAAACGGCCCTTCGAGCAGAAGATTGACCACGACATCCTGCCGGTTTTTCCGCTCTTCCGGGAAAATCCCGATGATGCACCGCAGTTGAAGGTCCCGTACGTAAATCTTGTCGAAACTCATACGCCATTCCCCAATAAGTGTTGTCCCGCGTCGATAAACAAGGTTTGTCCGGTGGACCCGCGCAGGCCCAGTAACGCGTCCATCGCGTCGGCGATCGCGTCCGGATCCAACGCGTCCTCGAGCAGCCGCTTGCCCCCCTTCTCCTTCAGATATGCCATGTCCTGACCAGGCGGCGGCAGAATCGGGCCAGGGGCGATTCCGAACACCTTGATGGCGGGTGCGAGCGCCACCGCGGCCAGCTCGGTGAAATCGGCCAGCGCCTTCTTCGCCAACGTGTACGCAAAAAACCGGGTGTCGTTCGCCTTCACGCGGCGGTCGAGCAGGTTGATGATCACACCACCTCCGGACGCCTGCGCGGCAAACGAACGGCTGAGCAACACCGGGGCAAAGAAGTTCGGCCAGAACTCGGCCACCAGCGACGCCTCGGTCGTCTCGGCCAAGGTTTGGCGGGTGAAGATCGAGGCGTTGTTGACCAGGATGCCCGGAGCCCCCCGCCAGGCCACCGCAGCCTCGATCACCGTCCGGCAGGCCGCCTCGTTGACCAGGTCGGCCGCAACGGCGAGGGCCTGGCCACCGGAGGACCGGATCTCCGCCACCAGCGATTCCGCCTCGGCCGTCGAGGTCCGGTAGTGCACCACCACCGGATGCCCGCGCCGCGCCAGCCGCATGCACAGGGCCCGGCCAACCCGGGTCGCGCCGCCGGTGACGATGGCAGTACGCAGGGCACCTTCCGTTACATCCTGAACATGCATGTCTGGTCTTTTGTCCTTCACGTGTTATAATGAACACGATCATGCCACCCGTGCCAAATATTTTCAGGACTTTCCGGCGTGCCGCCATCCCCTTCATGGCCCTGGCGCTGCTCGTGCTCGCACCACCACGCGTCGCCGCGGACGAGCCCGCCCCCGAACCTGCCACCACGAACGCCGCGGGCGGCCCCGTTTACCTGATCCCGATCCGCGAGATGATCGAACCGTCCCTGATCTACATCATCGGCCGCGGCATCCAGGAGGCCGAGGACGCGAAGGCCCGCGCCGTGGTGTTTGTCATGGACACGCCGGGCGGCCGGGTGGACACCACCGAGAAGCTGATCCGCATGATCGAGAAGATCGAGGCGCCCACCTACACCTTCGTCGAGCACAACGCGATTTCCGCCGGGGCGATCATCGCCCTCTCCACCGACACCATCTTCATGGCCCCGGGCAGCAAGATCGGCGATGCCATGCCGGTCATGGCCTCGCCCCAAGGTGGCATGCAATCGCTCGGGGATGCGGAACGCGAGAAGATCGAATCCTATGTGGACAGCCTGATCCGCGGCGTCGCCCAGCGCACCGGACGCGACGAGAACCTCGCCTCGGCCATGGTCCGGCGCAGCATCGAATTCAAGATTGGCGACGAAGTGATCTCCAAGGAAGGTGAAATCCTCACCCTGACCCACATCGAGGCCGAACGGCGTTTCACCATCGACGGCGTGGAGCGGCCCCTTCTTTCCGAAGGCACCGTCCAGGATGTTCCCGCCATGCTCGAACGCATCGGCCTCGGCGATGCCGTGGTCCTCGAACTGGAAATCAGCGACATCGAAAAAATTGCCCGCTTCATCTCGATGATGGCACCCATCCTGATGACCATCGGCATGCTCGCCCTGTGGATCGAGTTCCAGACCCCCGGCATTGGCTGGGGCGCGGTGGTCGGCGCGGTCTGCCTCGGCCTCTTTTTCTTCGGGCATCACATCGCCGGACTTGCCGGCCAGGAGGAAATCCTGCTGTTCGTGATCGGTCTGATTCTGTTGCTGATCGAGATCTTCGCCCTGCCCGGCTTCGGATTGATCGGCCTCACCGGCATCTTCCTGATGATGTGGAGCCTTCTGGTCTCGATGGCCCCGAATTTCGGCGAAGGCCCGCTGATTCCGGCCCTGCCCGACCTGAAGATCCCGATCCGCAACATGGTCATGTCGCTGATCATGAGCGGCATCGGCATGCTCGCGGTATCCCGGTACCTGCCCAAATCCCGCGCGGCGAGCTGGCTCGTGCTGAAGGAATCGACGGCCGCCCGCGACGGTTACCAGTCCTCCGACTCGCACGAAAACCTGATCGGTCGCGCCGGCCGTACCGTCACTCCGTTACGCCCCGGTGGTGCAGCCCGGTTCGGCGAGCAACGGCTGGATGTCATCACCCGCGGCGAATTCGTGAACAACAACGAGACCGTGGTGATAGTCGAAGTTCACGGCAACCGCGTCGTCGTTGAACCGACCCGGGCGGAATCACCATGAGTCCCGACCTCACAACCTACATCGCGCTGGTGGGTGGCGGCTTTGTCCTGATCGCCGCCGAGATCTTTATTCCCGGAGGCATCCTCGGCGTCGTTGGCGTGATTGCCCTGTTGAGCGCCGGCGTGCTCGGCTTTTCCGTGTTCGGTCTGTCCGGCGGACTAATCAGTGCGATCGGCCTGCTGATCGGCGGCACGGTCTTTCTCGGCCTGTGGGTGAAGTACTGCCCAACATCCTTCTTCGGGCGCTGGTTCACGCTGAAGGAGGATGGCCGCGAATTCAAATCCTACGACAATCACCTCGACGCCCTGCTCGACCTGACCGGCACAGCCCACACCGACCTCCGTCCATCCGGCATCGCGATGATCGGCCAGCAGAAGATTGACGTGCTCTCCGAGGCCGGCTTCGTGACCAAGGGCACGCCGGTCAAGGTCATTCAGGTCGCCGGCAACCGGGTCGTCGTGCGCGCCCTGGAGCCCACCGCGAACACGGTCACGCCATGACATCGTCCCGCCTCCTGCCCGCCACGCTTTTGCTGTGCTGCGCCGTGTTGTCCGCACCAGCCGCCCTCCCCATCGCCACCAGCACCAACCAGTGGGAACTGGGCCCGATGGACACGATCGATTCGGTGGCCTTTGTGATCGCTCCGGATATCGCAGTGCGCGGCCGCACCCACGACGACTCGTTCTGGTTGGCCCAGGGGCGGGCGCTCCTCGACGGTGATTTCGGCAACGACGCCTGGGCGCTGGCCATGACCGCCCACCTTGGCGGGACGTTTCGCGACCACGCCCGTGTGGCCGCCCAGACCATCACCGTGGATGGGGTGGTCAGCAACGGACTCTGGGCCCTCGGGGGCTCGGTCGCCGTAGCCACCAACGCCCACCTCGGCGGCGCCCAGTTCATTGTCGCCGACCAGGTTTCCCTGCTCGGCCACATCGAAGGCCCGGTCTATGCCCGTGGCCGCTCGGTCACCCTCGGCGGTACCATCATCGGTTCCGTCCACCTCATCGGGGACGACATCGTGATCCGCCCCGGCACGACGATCATCGGCGACCTCCACTACATCACCACCAACCGCAGCATCGTGCTCGACGCGAACAGCCAGGTCAGCGGCAACCTGCGCCACCTTCCAGCCCCACCCGTCAGCGCACGCGATCCCGCCACCGAACTGGTCTTCGCCACCTTCTTCTTCGTTGCCGCCCTGCTCGTCGGCATCCCGTGGATCCTCGCCTTCCCCAACCTGACCGGCCACGCCGTGCGCAACCTCCGCTTCAGCTTGTGGCGCTGCGGCCTGCTCGGCATCGCCCTGCTCTTCGGTGCGCCGATGTTGCTGCTGGCGATCGCCCTGACCGTGCTCGGACTACCCCTCGCCGCCGTGCTCGCCTCGTTCTACGGACTCGTCATCTACCTCGGCAAATTCTTCACCGCCCTCGCCATCGGCTCCGCCCTGCTCCAGAAGCGCGGGCAGATTTCGCTCGCCGGTGCGCTGCTCTCCCTTGTGACCGGACTGTTTTTGTATTATAGTATGGCATTCATTCCCGTCATCGGCGCATCGCTTCAGGCCACCGCCACGGCATTCGGGGCCGGTGCGCTGGTGTTGGCCGTGTGGAGCGGCCGCGGACGGGTGGGCGTAAAACCGGAAACCGTTGGATCAACTGGATAAGGAGTAACAACCATGGGCTCAACCTTCCTCACCTTGGTCGCCGTTGTCGGCGCGATCATTGTATTCATCGTGCTGGCGGTCATCTTCTCGTTCCTCAGCGTGTGGATACGCGCCTGGACCTCCAACGCCTACATCAGCTTCCGCTCGCTGATCGCGATGAAACTGCGCGCCGTACCGCCCAAGATCATCGTCGACGCGCGCATCCGCATGGTGAAGGCCGGACTGGAGATGTCCACGAACGACCTCGAAGCGCACTTCCTCGCCGGCGGCAACGTCATCCAGGTGGTCAACGCCCTGATCGCCGCCGACAAGGCGAACATTCCGCTGACCTTCAAACGCGCCGCCGCGATCGACCTCGCCGGCCGCGACGTGAACGACGCCGTGCGAACCAGCGTGAACCCGAAGGTGATCGACTGTCCCGATCCGGCCAAGGGCACCACCATGCTCGACGCCGTGGCCAAGGACGGCATCCGCCTCCTCGTCAAGGCCCGGGTGACCGTGCGCGCGAACCTCGACCGCCTCGTCGGCGGTGCCACCGAGGACACCATCATCGCCCGTGTCGGCCAGGGCATCGTCAGCGCCATCGGCTCCTCCCCGACCTACAAGAACGTGCTCGAGAACCCCGACCATATCAGCCAGAAGGTGCTGAACAGCGGCCTCGACGCCCAGACCGCCTTCGAGATCGTCTCCATCGACATCGCCGACGTCAGTGTGGCCGGTGTCAGCGGTGCGCGCGAAGTCGCCAACGTCGGCGCCTTGCTCGAAACCGAACGTGCCGAGGCCGACAAGAAACTCCGCCAGGCCGAAGCCGAAGGCCGCCGCGCCACCGCCATCGCCGCCGAACAGGAAATGCGCGCGAAGGTCCAGGAGATGCAGGCCAAGGTGATCGAGGCCCAGGCCGAAGTCCCGCTCGCCATCTCCCAGGCCCTGCGCGACGGGAAGCTGGGCGTGATGGACTTCTACCGCCTGCAGAACATCATGGCCGACACCTCCATGCGCGAGTCGCTTGCGGAGGGCGACAAGGGCAAGCCGGATGGCGTGAAGTAATCCGGGAGCATGCCGATGACCCAACCGCTCCATATGGCGGATGCCGGGCTGGAGACGATCATCTACATCATCGTCGTCTTCTTCTGGGTCGTCGGCAACTTCCTCTCCAACGCCAAGCGGCGCAAGAAACGCCAGGAACAACGGGGCGGCGGTGGACCCCCGATCCCCCGCCCCGGCGAATCCACCGCCGAAGCCGAACTGCGCGAATTCCTCGAAAACCTCGCCGGTGAACCGAAGACCGAGGAAGAACCGGAAGAGCCCCTCCGCCCCGCACCGGCCCCGATGTCGGCCCCCCAACCCGCCCGTCGGATCCGGCCCCACCACCGCCGCCCGGTGTTCGATCCATCCGAGCAAAGCTTCGCCTCCGCGCCCGCCGCCCCGTTCCGCGTCCAGCGGGTCCTGCCCCCCGAACCGGAACCGATCATCGACCTCGAAGCCGTCGCCCGCGACCTGCGCGATGCCGCCCCCTCGATGGCCTCCTCGCTCTCCACCAGCCTGAGCAGCCACGGCAACCTGTTCAAGACCGCCGGCCAACCCCTGCCCTCGCTCCGCTACGCCCTCGCCTCCAACCGCCCCCCACCCGCCCGGCCCATCCTGCGCCGTGAGCAGGTGCGCAACCCCGACACCCTCCGCAACCTCGTGGCCGCGCAACTGATCCTCGGCGCCCCGCGCGCCTTCAGCCCGATCGATCCAGGCAAGGCCAACTAGTTCCACGAGCGTGTGCGCAACGGCCGCGCGAACCACCTTCTTTTCATAAAAATTGGGTTGCCTCCCACCCCGCGTCATGCTTTGATCGCGCTCCCGTGCCGGAGTGGCGAAATGGCAGACGCAGGAGACTCAAAATCTCCCGCCTTCACGGGCGTGTGGGTTCAAGTCCCTCCTCCGGCACCAGCCTTCGCTTTCCGCTTCGCTCCAAGCTACTGCTTGGCTTGCCAGCGCTCGTTTCCGTGCTCGATCCCGCAACAGGCTTCCGCGTTACTGATTCTTGATGCAAACCGCGGGCAAACCTGATAGGAGCAGGAAGATTTGTAATCACATCACTTCGGAGAACGCCATGAAACGACTGCTCGCCGTTGCCGCCCTGTTGATCGCCGCCCTTCCCGCCCTGGCTGCCCTGCCCCCGTTCCTCTTTACCCCGCAGGCCAAGACCATCAAGGCGTTCGGGTCCGGTTATTCGATCATCCTCGACAACGGCAAGACCCTCAGCGTGGACCGGTTCGGCCTCGATTACCGCATCACCGATGGTGACCGCGAAATCACCACCTTCACCCAGGTGTCCGCCGGATGGATCGAGAAATCGACCAACCGTACCTGGATCCTCGGCGAGGACGGCAAGTGGCGGACCAAGAACGGCGACCTGATGATTGCCCGCGTCATCGACAGCATCGTGCTGACCCACTCCGGCGGCAAAACCACCTGGCGCCAGACCGGCGAAACCTGGGTGCGGCAGTAAACCGGCCATCCCCCGTGGGCAACGACTTCCAGGCGCTCACCGAATCGCTGCGTCGATTCACCGCGGAACGCGACTGGGAGCAGTTCCATTCGCCGAAAAACCTCGCCATGGCCCTCGCCGCCGAAACCGGCGAACTGCTCGAGCATTTCCAATGGCTGACCGAAGCGCAATCCCGCGACCTCCCCCCGGACAAGAAGGCACGCGTCGCGGAGGAAATCGCCGATGTCCAGAACTACCTGATCCGGCTCGCCGATCAGCTCGGGATCGACATCCCCGCCGCCGCCCACGCCAAGATCCGCCAGAACGAGGCCAAGTACCCCGCCAACAAGGTCCGCGGCGATGCCCGCAAGTACAACGAGTACGGCTCCTGACCCCGGCATCGCACACCACGCGCTACCTGCCAGGCGGCATCCCGGTTGATTGACGTCACCTTCCGGCTGACGTAAACTCCGACTCCCGCCCTGCGCCTGTACGCACGGCGGACCGATCAACACGTCAACCTGGGAGAGCAACATGTCCGGACAAGGAAAATGCCCCGTCATGCACGGCGCCAACACCACCGAAGCAAACTCCGCCATGGCCTGGTGGCCGAAATCACTGAAACTGGAGATCCTCCACCAGCACGACACCAAATCCAATCCGCTCCCCGGTTTCAACTACCGCGAGGAGGTAAAGAAACTCGACTTCAATGCCGTAAAGAAGGATGTGGCCGCGCTGATGACCGACAGCCAGCCCTGGTGGCCTGCCGACTGGGGACACTATGGCGGCCTGATGATCCGCATGGCCTGGCACGCCGCCGGCACCTACCGCATCGCCGACGGACGCGGCGGTGGCGGCACCGGCAACCAACGCTTCGCCCCCCTGAACTCCTGGCCCGACAACGCCAACCTCGACAAGGCCCGCCGCCTGCTCTGGCCGATCAAGAAGAAGTACGGCAACAAGCTGAGCTGGGCCGACCTGATGATCCTCGCCGGCACCGTCGCCTACGAGACCATGGGCCTCGAAACCTATGGCTTCGCCTTCGGCCGCGAAGACATCTGGCACCCCGAACTCGACATCTACTGGGGCTCGGAAAAGGAATGGCTGGCCTCGACCCGCTACGACGGCGAGAACCGCGAATCCCTCGCCAACCCCCTCGCCGCCGTGCAGATGGGCCTGATCTACGTGAACCCCGAAGGCGTGAACGGCAAGCCCGACCCCGTGCGCACCGCCCATGACGTCCGCATCACCTTCGCCCGCATGGCCATGAACGACGAGGAAACCGTCGCCCTGACCGCCGGCGGCCACACCGTCGGCAAGTGCCACGGCAACGGCAGCGCCGCCGACCTCGGTCCCGACCCGGAAGGCGAGGCGCTGGAGGCCCAGGGCCTCGGCTGGTTGAACAAGAAGGGCCGCGGCATCGGCCGCAACACCGTCACCAGCGGCCTCGAAGGCGCCTGGACCACCCACCCGACCAAGTGGGACAACGGCTACTTCCACCTGCTGCTGAACTACGAGTGGGAATTGAAGAAGAGCCCGGCCGGCGCCAACCAGTGGGAGCCGATCAACATCAAGGAGGAGGACAAGCCCGTCGACGTCGAGGATCCCTCCAAGCGCTACAACCCGATCATGACCGATGCCGACATGGCCATGAAGATGGACCCGGCCTACCGCGTCATCTCCGAGAAATTCTACAAGGATCCCGCCTACTTCTCGAAGGTGTTCGCCCGCGCCTGGTTCAAGCTGACCCACCGCGACATGGGCCCGAAGACCCGCTACCTCGGTCCGTATGTGCCCGCCGAGGATCTGATCTGGCAGGACCCCGTTCCGGCTGGAACGAAAAACTACGACGTGGCCGCCGTGAAGGCGAAGATCGCCGCCACAGGCCTGTCGATCAGCGAACTCGTGGCCACCGCCTGGGACAGCGCCCGCACCTTCCGCGGCTCCGACCTGCGCGGCGGCGCCAACGGCGCGCGCATCCGCCTCGCCCCGCAGAAGGACTGGGCCGGCAACGAGCCAACTCGCCTCGCCAAGGTACTCGCCGCGCTCGAACCCATTGCGAAAGCCAGCGGGGCAAGCCTTGCCGATGTGATCGTGCTCGCCGGCAACGTCGGCCTCGAACAGGCCATCAAGGCCGCCGGCCTCAACGTCGCCGTGCCGTTCACCCCCGGCCGCGGTGACGCCACCCAGGCCATGACCGATGTCGATTCCTTTGCCGTGCTCGAACCGCTGGCCGACGGCTTCCGCAACTGGGTGAAGGCCGACTACGTGGTCAGCCCCGAGGAAATGCTGCTCGACCGCGCCCAGCTCATGGGCCTGACCGCCCCGGAAATGACCGTGCTGGTCGGCGGCCTGCGCGTGCTCGGTACCAACCACGGCGGCACGAAACACGGTGTGTTCACCGACCGCCCCGGCGCGCTGACCACCGACTTCTTCGTCCACCTCACCGACATGGCCTACACCTGGAAGCCCACCGGCCCGAACCAGTATGCCATCATCAACCGCGCCTCGGGTCAGACCCGCTGGACCGCCACCCGCGTGGACCTGGTCTTCGGCTCCAACTCGATCCTGCGCGCCTACGCCGAAGTCTATGCCCAGGACGACAACCGCGAGAAGTTCGTGAAGGACTTCGTCGCCGCCTGGACCAAGGTCATGAACGCCGACCGGTTCGACCTCCACGCCTGATCAAGACACGGCCGGGCCGCAGGAAAGCCTGCGGCCCGGAATTGCCTCAACACGCTTGCCCGCACCACGGATCCAAACGCCTCACGGCGTCACTACAAACCCGTATTAAACCGTATGCTTGCGCTGGTAGTGCGGTCGTAAGACAGCATCGTTACCGGAAGTCCACGCGAAAATATCATTCCCCCTTCGCGCTCTTCGTGTCCTTCTGTTAAACATCCCGCATGACCCCCTACACCCAGATCATCCGCCTTCGCTCGATTCCCAAATCCACCCTGGAATTCACCGACGCCGTGCACGACGCGGTGCGGGCAAGCGGACTTCAGGAAGGAATCGTCACCGTCTTCTGCCGCCACACCAGTTGCAGCCTGGTCATCATGGAGAATGCCGACCCCTCGGCCCGCCATGACCTCGAGCGGTTTCTCGACCGGCTCGTTCCCGAAAATGATCCGGACTTCACCCACACCCTCGAAGGCCCCGACGACATGCCCAGCCACATCAAGATGGCCCTCACCCGCACCAGCGAAACGATTCCGTTCCAACGCGGCCGCCTCCTCCTCGGCACCTGGCAGGGCGTTTACCTCTGGGAACACCGCGCCATCGGCCACCAACGCGAGATCGTGCTGACCGTGCTCGGAGCCTAACCCCCTGGAACGGAACGAATCGCGGGCGCACGAGACGAGGTTACGCGTACCCGTTTCCAATCTGGCAAAAACCTTCCCAGTTGGTCGGCCATCCGGTAGGTTACACCCGTGATCGATCACCACACGCCATGGATTCATGCCGCGTACACCCATCAGGACGGTACGGTTCGTGAGCAGCAAACGTACGGTTAGACGGCAACTTCGCTGGGCCTTGTTTAGCAGCTTGAGCGGCATTCTTTCCGGAATCGCCGCAACCGTATTTCTCGTATTGCTCGAATGGGCGACCAACACCCGGTATGCCAACCCGGCCCTCCTCTGGTTCCTGCCGGTCGCCGGTTTTGGCATTGGTTGGGTGTACTACCGGTTCGGCAAGGACATCGCCGCAGGAAACAACCTGATCCTGGATGAGATCCACGACCCGAAGAACATCATCCCGTTCCACATGGCGCCGTTCATCCTGGGCGGCACCCTGGTCACCCACTTGTTCGGTGGATCCGCTGGGCGGGAAGGCACTGCGGTCCAGATGGGCGCCTCGCTTTCGGACCAGCTCGGCCGCTTTTTCAACATCGAGCCGGAGGAACGGCGCATCCTGCTGGCCGCGGGAGCAGGCGCCGGGTTCGGATCAGCCATCGGCGCTCCGTGGGCCGGCGTCATCTTTGGCATGGAGGTCATCCACATTGGTCATCTCCGCCTCTTCGCCTTGTTCCAGTGCCTGGTGGCATCGTTCGTGGGCTATGGCACGACTCTCCTGCTCGGCGCTCCTCACACCCACTACCCGCTCCCGGAACTTCCGCCCATCACCGTGCCCGTCCTGTTGTGGATCATGCTCGCCGGGGTCATCTTCGGGCTGGCGGCCAAATTCTTTGTCATGACAACCCACGGGGTGGAGCGTATCGGAAATCGCCTGGTCCGGTATCCGCCCTTCAAGCCGCTGCTTGGTGGACTCCTCCTCGTCGTGCTCTACCAGTGGGAGGGATCCTTCCGGTATGCCGGCCTTGGCATCCCGCACATCCAGTCCGCCCTGGAAAACGTGGCCTCGGTCAAGGATGCGTTCCTCAAGTCCGTATTCACCTCGCTGACCATCGGAACCGGGTTCAAGGGCGGCGAATTCATCCCGCTGGTCTTCATGGGAACCACGCTGGGAAGCGCCCTGTCCGAGTACATTCCGGTCGGATTCTCCCTGCTCGCCGCGCTCGGGTTTGCCGCGGTGTTTGGCGGGGCGTCCAACACGCCCATCGCGTGCACGATCATGGCCGCGGAACTGTTCGGATACCGGATCGCTCCCTTCGCCTTCGTGGCGTGCTTCATGAGTTACTACTGCTCGGGCCACCATGGCATCTACCAAGCCCAACGAATCCACCTGCGGAAACCGGCCCGTCTGGCCTGGTGGCTGAGTGCCCTGGGCGAACTCCCCCGCCGGTTTGTCACCGGCACCAGGGAAACCAATCACCCGCCCGGCGACTGAACCCATGCGTCAGCACCGCGCATACGATGCAATTGGCGTAGCCCATTCGCAGGGCACAAAGGTATGGCCCAATTGGGTCAACAGATGCATGAACGTCAGATGTTGAAACAACATCTCTTTTCCAGTCACCGCTTGCTTCAAGACGCCGATGCCTTGGTCTTGTTTCAGATAGCGGAACGCCGCATACCGGTTTCCGTCAGCGAGGATAGACCGCAGACAATCCGCTCAAGCCCCATCACGGGGCACCCCCGGCAAAAGCCGGCAGCAGTCAGGATTGCGTCATCGCCTTTGGGCCGATTCGGGGGTCTCGAACGCGAGATCCATGTTCAACCGCCACGGGCGTTGATTCCTCGGTGACGGGCTTTTTCCAGCATGGTCAGCCAGGCGAATGTTCAGGTCGGACGTACGACCTAGATAACCGTAGCGCCGGATCGGTTTGGCAGCCGAGAAGATCGGTGTAATGCATGGGGGATGGCCTGCCATCCGTAGCTTGCGACTCGCTTCAACTGGTCCACCTTCGCCAAATGCCTTAGGAGGACTCCACCATCCTTCGCGAGCGAAGGATGGTGGTGGGAGAAGGATTCGAACCTTCGAAGACGTGAGTCGTCAGATTTACAGTCTGATGCGTTTGGCCACTTCGCTATCCCACCGCCGAAAACAGGGAGGCAACGTAGTAAAGGAGCCGGGGTTTGACAAGCGCGATATTGAGCCGGACCGTCATTTTTTACCCTATGCCAATTCGCTAGTTGCGCGTAATCCATAGCCGTTCTGGCCGCCTGGTTGAAAAATGGTTGAACACGGGTATGGTATAAACGTCCAAAGGATTATATTACCATAAGGAGAATGCCGATGAAGTACCTATCCATGATGTTGGCGCTGGCCCTGACCTTGGGCGTGGCGGGAGCTGTTCAGGCGGGCGGTTGCGGCGGCGGCGACAAGGAAAAGTCGAGCTGCGGCAAGTGCACCAAGGACAAGAGCGCCGATGAGTGCAAAAAGGAATGCGGCGAGAAAAAGAAGGGCGAAGGCTGCTGATTCGTCCACCTTTTCAGCGACAACGGGATACCCCAGCGGGTATCCCGTTTTTTATTGTTCCGGCCGGGTACCTGCGTTTTCTCCGCCAGCCATAACCCATGGCCGCATGGCTTCGAGGTGAAACCTTACCGGCGAAAACGGTCGTGAAAGAGCGCAGCAACGCCGGCAAGGATGAGGGCGGTTCCGGCGAGCGTGGAGGGTGTGATCGGCTCGTGAAGGATGAGCCACCCCAGGAATACCGCGATCACCGGATTGACGTACGCATAGGTCATCACTATCGGCAACGGCAGTGCCCGCAATGCCGTGACGTAGGCCGTGAAGGCGATCACCGACCCGAATACCACCAGATACCCCCATGCCCACCAGGCCTCCGGCGTGGGATCCGGCGCGGGTTCCTTCGTCAACAACGCGAGCAGCAGGAAGATCATCCCGCCAATCAATTGCTGGTAGGCCGAACTGACCAGAATCGGCTGCCGGATCTGGTGCCGTTTCTGGTAGGCCGAACCAATGCTCCAACTGATCGGCGCACCCAGTAACGCCAGCGTGGCCATCCAATCCGACCGCTCCCCCTGCTGGAGCATCGGCCACGTGAGCACCACCAACCCCGCAAAACCGATCAGCAGCGATACGACCAGCCTACCACCCGGCCGACGCCTGTGCAGGATCGACTCGACCAAGGCTCCCCACAGCGGCGTGGTCCCGATGACCAGGGCCGCATACCCGGAGGAAACCCGCTGTTCCGCCCAGGTGACCAACCCGTTGCCCCCGTTCCACAGCAGGATCGCCGTGACCACCGTGATCGTCCAGTCACGCCGGGCGAGGCGCAGCGGTTTGCGCAACAGCGCCGCGATGACCAGCAGGATCAGTCCGCCGAGCAGCACCCGCGAACCCGCCATCCAGAAGGCCGGAAACCCGCTGCCCTCCCGCACCGCATACCGGATGGCCAGGTAGGTGCTGCCCCAGACCAGGTAGACGATACCGAGGGCGGCGAGGCCCGTCCACGGACGGGCATCTGGTTCGGGTGTTTGCATGTCACCGTTGATGACGCTGGAAGAAGGTCCAGATCGCCGCATTCGCATCGAGCCGGTCGGAGGTCGGACCGACCAGCGGCTCCGGAAGCAACCGGTGCCCGCCCGGCCAGACATGGCCGAGGTCGTCGATGGTGATGAACACCACTTCGTCGCGCGCCCCCGGTTCGCCATAGGCGAGGCGCGAAAGCCCCGGCTCGGTGGTGATGCGACCTTCCGCAGGATCGTGGCCGTTCAATGCGGCCCAGGCATGCACGGAGGCGGGCGCGGGCGGGCGGACTTCGCGCACGCCCCAGGGCAGATCCACCGGACCGCCCTCGTAGGGGCTCAGCGGATCAAGGCGGCCGAACAAGGCCAGCATCGGCACCGGCGCGGCCAGGACCTGGTCGTGCTGGCGCAGGTGACCGGCCACCGGAGCAATCGCCGCGAGTGTTTCAGGAAAGGCCAGCGCAAACCGGTAGGTCATCGCCGCACCGTTGGAGAACCCGGTCAGGTAGATGCGGGTGCGGTCGATCCGGGCGTGCAGCACCACATGGTCCACCATGCTGCGCAGGAAGGTGAGGTCATCGACCTCGGGCCGTTCGGTGTCGCTGCCCCCCGCCCCGGCGTTCCACATCTGCGGGTTGGTCAGAAAATGCAGCGGCCCTTTCGGATCAACCCGGGTTGCCTCGGGATACACGACCACAAAGCCATGCCGGTCGGCGGTGTCGTTCCACCGGGTGATCTTCATCGCCGTCCACGGGGTCCCCCCGCGTCCGTCGAGCATGATGACCAGCGGTGCCAGTTGACCGCTGGTCACCACCGCGTGCGGCCGGTACAAAACATACCGACGGCGCAGCCCGTCAACCTCGAGGTAGATCACTTCCTGCCGTCCTTCGCTCACGGCTTCCTCCGGCGGCGCATGGCATCCAGCGCCTCGCCACATTCGGGGCATCGCAACAAACGTGCCGCGAACAGGTAGATGACCATCGCACCGGCGATCACCACCAGCACCGCGACCACCTGGGTGATTTTCTCCACCGGGATCCAGCGACCCACCAGGTCCATCGTCGCGGGCAGGGCCAGCAGGATGAACCCGCCCATGACCAGCGAGGCCAGCAACGCCTTGCCGGCGCTGTGGATCATCGGCCGCCAACCCGGCGAACCGAACCGCCGGTGAACCAGCCAGGCCAGGGTGAAGCCGTTGAAGGCTTCGGCGATGACCGTCGCGGCGGCAAGGCCGGCGTGTTTGAGGTAGGTCGGCAGGGTCAGGATAAACAGGATGTTCAGGAACAGGTTCAGCAACACGCAGGCGATGCCGACCTTGACCGGGGTGCGGGTATCCTGGTGGGCGTAGAACGCGGGCACGAATACCTTCGACAGGCTGAACACCAGCAGTCCGGGGGCATAACATTGCAGGGCGATGGTAGTGAGGTCGGTCGACTGCGCGCTGAAGTTGCCCCACTCGAACAGCATCTGGACGATCGGCCGGGCGAGCACGAACAGGCCGATCGAGGCGGGAATCATCACGAACGACAACAGGCGCAGCGAGTGGTTCATCGTGCGCAGCAGGTCGTCGAGCCGCTTCTCGGCGGCGCACCCGGCAAAGACCGGCAGCAACACCGTGCTCATCGCGGTGGCGAGGATGCCCTGCGGGAAATACAGCAACCGCTCGCTGTAGAACAGGGCGGCCGGGGCCCACGGTCCGATCCACGCGGCGAGCAGGCTGTTCACCATCGTGTTGATCTGGGTGACGGCGAGGCCGAGGGTGGCCGGTCCCATCAGGGTGAACACCCGCCACACCCGCGGATCGTTCCAGACCAGGGTGAACCGGAACGCGAACCCGTAACGGCGCAGCACCGGGAGTTGCATGGCGAACTGGATCAGCCCGGACAACAGGACGCCCCAGGCGAGGCCGTAGATCTTTTCCTCGAGGGTGTTGCCCATCAGCGGGCAGATGACCAGCACGGAGAAGATCCAGGTCAGGTTCATCAGGCTCGGCGACAAGGCGGGTATGGTGAAATGCCGGTGCGAATTCAGGATGGCCGCGCACAGGGCGGCGAGACAGATGAAGATCATGTAGGGCAACATGATCTGGGTCAGCGGGAGGATCATCGCGCGCTGCGACCCCGGATCGGCGCGGGTGAGCAGGAAGCCGGCGGCGAGGCAACCGAGCGCGGTCAGGGCGATCAGCAGCACGGAGGCGAGCGAGAGGACGCGCGCGGCCAGGGTCCAGGCGGTGGCCTCGCCCTCGTTGCGGCGGGTCTCCATGTAGACCGGGACGAACGCGGACGACAAGGCTCCCTCGCCGAACAGGCGGCGGAACAGGTTGGGGATGCGGAAGGCGACCACGAATGCGGACATGGCGAGGGAGGTGCCGAACACGCCGGCGGTGAGCAAGTCGCGGACCATGCCAAGGAAGCGGCTCATCGAGGTGAAGGCGCCGATGACCAGGGCGGAGCGTATGACGCGGCGGTTGTCCATGCGTCGGCGGCTCAGCTCCCGGCGGCCGCGCCGTCGGAGAACTGCAGGTCGTAGAGTTTCTTGTAGAGACCGCCGCGGGCCAGCAGGACCTCGTGGTTCCCCTGCTCCACGATCCGGCCCTTGTCCATGACGAGGATCAGGTCGCTGCCGATGATGGTGGAGAGGCGGTGGGCGATGGCGAAGACGGTGCGGCCCTTCATGAGCTCGTTCAGCGCAGCCTGGACGAGGCGTTCGGATTCGGTATCGAGCGCGCTGGTCGCCTCGTCGAGCAGCATGATCGGCGGGTTGCGCAACATTGCCCGGGCGATGGCCAGGCGCTGGCGTTGTCCACCGGACAGGCGCGAGCCGAGTTCTCCGATGACCGTATCGTACCCTTCATCCATGACCGTGATGAAGTCGTGCGCGTTGGCGCGGCGGGCGGCCTCGATGATGGCTTCGCGGTCGGCGCCGTCGGTGCCGTAGGCGATATTGCGGGCGACGGTGTCGTTGAACAGCACGGTATCCTGGGTGACCAGGCCGATCTGGCGGCGCAGCGAGGCCAGGGTGAATTCGCGCAGGTCGCGCCCGTTGATGCGCACCGCGCCGGTGACCGGGTCGTAGAAGCGCGGCAGCAGGCTGAGCAGGGTGGTCTTGCCGGCGCCGGATCCACCGACCAGGGCCACGCGGGTTCCGGCCGGAATTTCCAGCGAGATGTCCTCGAGCACCGGCTTGTGGTCGTACTGGAAGGCCACCTGCTCGAAGGTGATCCGGTCCACGGTGCCGGTGAAACCGGTCGCCTCGGGCCGTTCCACCACCTGCACCGGGGTATCGAGCACATCGAAGATCCGTTCGGCGGAAGCAGCGGCCTGCTCGATCTGCAGGTGCACGCGGCTCAGTTTCTTCACCGGGGTGTAGAGCATGACCATCGAACCGGCGAAGGTGAAGAATTCCCCGGCGGTCATCTGCACGCTGCGCACGTAGATCAGCAGGAAGCAGACGCCGATCGTGGTGATGAAGACGATGATCGGTTCGATGGCGGCGCGGGCGCGGGTGACCTTCATGATGCGGCTGAAGAACTTCGCGTTCTGCTCGTGGAAGCGGCCCTGCTCGTACTGCTCCATGCCGAAGGCCTTCACGATGCGGACGCAGGCCACGTTCTCCTGGATGATCGACACGAGGTCGGCGATGCGCTGCTGGGCCTCGCGGGCGTAGCGGCGCACCCGGCGGCCGAACATCATGACCGGCAGGATGCAGATCGGGAAGAGCACGAGGCTGATCAGGGCGAGGATGGGGTCGAGGGTCAGGATGTAGATGGTCATGGCCACGATGGTCATCGGTTCCTTGGCGATGTCCTCGATGACCGTGGAGACCGAGCTCTGCACGACGGTGGTGTCGTTGGTGGTGCGGGCGATAATGTCGCCGGTGCGGCTCTGCACGAAATAACCCAGCGAGAGGCGGTTCAGGTGGGCGAACATCGCGTCACGCAGGTCCATGACCACGCGGTTCCCGACCCATTGCACATAATACTTGCTGGCGTATTCGGTCAGGCCCCGCAGCAGGCCGAGCAGCGGGAACAGGAGCAGGAAGAGGATCACGTCGCGGGTCGGGGCCTCGATCACGTTGAACACGCGGTCCAGTCCGCCCTTCATGACCCACATGATCAGGGCATTCGAGGCGCCAAACAGCACGCCGCAGGCCAGGCCGAGCAGCAGGCGGCCCCGGTAGCGGAAGGCGTAGTCGAGCAGGCGGCGGTAGGTTTCCCAGGCCGGCTTGGTCAAGGTGGGTGCGGGGGTTTTTCGGCTCATGTCATTTTCCGGCGCCGCGCACGCGGTGGGTGCCGTGCTTCTCGCTGATCTCCAGCTCCCACAACTTCGCGTACTTCACATATACCCCGACGGCACTGATCAAGGCGATGAGAAATCCGCGGGTGCCGTCGAGGAAGCCGCGCTTGAGGATGAAGCCCCGGACAAACCGGATGGGCGGCCGGAAGATGAAGTCGATCCAGGCGAACCGCTGACCTTCCCGGTACTTCTCGCGGGCGGTGATGGTCGAGAAGCGGTTCATCGTTTCGACATGGTCGTGAAGGTCGTCGTAGGTGTAGTGGTAGAGGTGGCCGCGCAACCGCTGGACCGGGCCATTGACGAAGACCTGGTCGTGCGGCTCCTGCCCGCCGCTGCGACCGCGATCTTTCCGGAACAGGCGCAGTTTCACGTCGGGATACCACTCGCCGTGGCGGATCCACCGGCCCATGTAGTTGACCATGCGCGGGAACTCATAGCCGCAGGTGTCGCCGGGACCACGTTCGAATTCGCGGCAGATCTCGTCGCGCAGTTCCGGGGATATCTCCTCGTCGGCATCGACGAACAGCAGCCAGTCGCGGGTGGCCATCTTGCGGATGAGGTTTTTCTGGCCGATGTAGCCCTGCCAGGCGTGCTGATCCACCTTGTCGGTATATTCGCGGCAGATCTCGACGGTGCGGTCGGTGCTGAAACTGTCGAGGACGACGATCTCCTCGCACCAGGCCAGGCTCTTGAGGCACCGGTGCATGTTGTGTTCCTCGTTGAACGTGGTGACGCAGGCGGAGATGGGAAGTTTCTTCATGTCACCTCCACGGGCAGGCCGAGCGCGCGGGCGGCGGCGATGACCTCGTCGGGGGAAATGGCGGCGAGGCGGGCGCGGGCCTCGGTGGAATCGCGGGGGATGTCGCGGGCGCGCGGTCCACCGCGCTGCAGGATCGTGCAGCGGCGGCCGAGCGGCCCGGTGCGGTCGGGGTCGGTCATGCCGTAGAGGGCGACGACCGGCCGGTCGAGGGCGGCGGCGAGGTGCATGCCGCCGCTGTCGTTCGCGACCACCAGCGCACAGGCGGAAAGCAACGTAGCCCACTCGGCGAGGCTGGTGCGGCCGGCATAGTCGAGCGCGGCCGGACCGAGGGCGGCGGCGATGGTCGAGCAGACCGGTTGGTCATCGGGCCCGCCGAACAGGGCGATGCGGCAACCCGCGGCGGCGAACCGGCGGGCCGTGGCGATGAAATGTTCGGGCGGCCAGCGTTTGGACGGACCGCGGGCCGCGCCGGGGATCATGCCGATGACCGGGTCGCTCCATGCGCCGAGGCGCGTCCACGTGGCGGCGGCGGCGGCGGCGGGCACAGCGAGCCGCGGGAACGGAATGGCGGCGCGTGACGGATCGGGATCCATCAGCTCCAGGTACTCCCATGCCTGGTGGCGACGATCCGGGGAGGAAGACACGCCGCGACGGTCGTTGATCAGCGGAAACTGGAGGCCGCGGCCGAAACCGGTGCGTACCGGGATGCCGGCGCGGGTGGCGATCCAGGCCGTGCGGAAGGAGTTGGGCAGGATCCAGGCACGGGAAAAACGCCGCTGGCGCAGATCGTTGAATACCGGGTGGTGCAGGCCGGGGCGGCCCTGGTAGCCGATCACGTCGATGGGTCCGTCGAACAACCGCCACAGGGCGGCCAAGCCGCCGCGGGCGAGCACGGATAGGCGGAGGTCCGGGCGGCGGCGCAGGGTTTCCTGCACGGCGGGTATGGCCATGATCGCGTCGCCGATCCAGTTGACGCTGACGACCAGTTCGCGTGCCGCGGGATCAGCGGAAGCAGATGCGGTTGATCCACTCATGGAACTTCTCTTCTCCGCTCAGCATCTCGATCTCCACCCGGAGGTAGTAGACCGGAAGGTCGCGGCGTTCGATCATCGGGAAACGCACCGCATCCTTCTCGGTGGTGATGATGCAGGAGGCGCCGCGCTGGATGCCCTTGTTGATGATGTCGAGGATCTCCTGCTGGCTGTAACGGTGATGGTCGGCGTACCGCTTGTGGTAGAGGACCTTCGCGCCGAGGCGGGTCAGTTCGTCCTCGAACCCCTTCGGACGCGCGATACCCGAAATGGCGGCGACCGACTGGTCGCGCAGGAAATCCAACGGCAGGACTTCGTCGGTGTACACGTTCTTCAGGAAACGCGGGCAATGGCGGCATTCGACGATTTCCGCCTCGGTATTGTATTGGCGGAGGATCTTCTTGATGTCCTCGGCACCGTCGCCGTTTGACTTGGTGATGAAGATGAAGCCGGCGCGTTTGATGTTGCGGACCGGTTCGCGCAGGATGCCGCGGGGCAGCATGCGCCAGTTGCCAAATGGATTGGTGCGGTCAACCAGCACGATGTCGAGGCGGTGCTTCAGGGTCAGGTATTGGAAACCGTCGTCGAGGATCAGCGTGTCGCATCCGTACTTGGTGATGGCCCAGCGTCCGGCCTTCACGCGGTCCTTGTCCACGATGACCACGACATCCTTGAGGTTGCTGGCCAGCATGTACGGTTCATCGCCGCTCCATACCGAGTCCAGCAAGAGACGTTCACCATCGGAAACCACCAGCGGCGGGGCTTCCTCGCCCTGCAACTTGCGCTTGAGGCGCTTCCAGCGGGACTCCTCATCGCGCTTGTAACCACGACTGAGGATGGCCACCTTGCGTCCGCTCTGCTGCAGGGTCCGGGCAAACACCTCGACCACCGGCGTCTTGCCGGTACCGCCGACGGTCAGGTTGCCAATGCTGATGACCTGGCATCCCAGGGTATGCGGGCGGTAGATCGATTTGCGGTACAGCCAGAGCCGGGTCTGGACCAGTGCGGCAAACACCAGCGACAAGGCGTAGAGGAAGATGCGCACCGGCAGGTGGCGTTTGCCGGTCTGACGTCCTTCAATGATTGTGAGGACATACGCCTCCAGTTTTTCGAGCCATTCGCGCATAAATCGGTCAACACCACGGGTGAAACCCGATCATGGTGCATAAACAGCGGTTTGACGTCAAGGAAGGTGGCATTTTGATCGACAGTGCGGTATCGGTTTTCGTACCAGTGTCGGGCGCATGAACCAGCATGAACCAGCCGCGATGCCTGCCACCCTCCGCCATTGTCCGGAGGACTGGTTGAATCCGGTCGATCTGGTCGCGGTGTTCGGACGCCCGGGTCCGGTGCATGTGGACCTCGGATGCGGCAAGGGCCGATTCCTGATGGCCCGGGCGGCGGCGTTTCCCGGCGTGAATTTCCTGGGTATCGACCGCATGTTGCGGCGAATCCGCAAGAACGACAACAAAGCGCGCCGACTCGGCCTGGCCAACATCCGCCTGATGCGGATCGAGGGCTATTATGCGGTGAGCTACCTGCTCCCGCCGGCGGCGATCGACACCTATTTCATCCTGTTTCCCGATCCGTGGCCGAAGAAGAAACACCACGATCACCGGCTGTTCAACCCTCGCTTCGTTGATGCGCTGCACCGGACACTGAAACCGGGCGGCGTGGTCCATCTCGCCACCGACCACTGGCCCTATTTCGAGGAGATCGCCGCGATCCTGCGCGCGGATGCCCGGTTCACCGAAACCGAACCGTTCGTGCCGACTCCGGAAGAGCGCACCGATTTCGAATTGTGGTACATCGACAAGAAGCCGATCGGCCGATGCTCGTTCATCCGCAATCCCTGAACGGGGACCAGTCAGGGCCCGGGCCAGCGGGCCAGCGCCCTCGTGGCGGCATCATACCCGGCCACCATCGCCTCCTCCACGCGGTGGAATTCCAGGTGACCGATGCCCCCGACCCGCGGCTCGATCAGCAATGCCGGCGGCGTTTCACACAACCGCACGGCGGTCAGACGCGCGGAGACAATGTCCACCGTGCGGGTCATGACCTGGAAGATGTTCGGGCCCTCGGCCCCGGCCAGCCACCGGTTCATGGCGGTGCGGGCAGAGGTTTCGAGCTTCACCTTTTGCCGGTCGAGCTACCGGACGGTGGAACCGGCAGGCAGGCGTACACGCGCGGATGCGGACGTATGGCCGCACTCGAACGGGGTAAGGCCATCACCGTGAAGATTTACCGCGATCACGGCATCAAGGTCCCTCCGTGCGGCGAGCACACTGACCGGCAGCGGGTTGACCAGTCCGCCGTCCACCAGGTAACGACCCTGCCAGGGCACGGGCGAAAACATGCCGGGGATGGAGATACTGGCGCGGATCGCGGTGACCAGATCGCCGCGATCAAGGACGACCTCCGCGCCGCTTTCCGCATCGGTGGCCACCGCATAAAAGGGCAAGGCCAACGATTCGATGACCGGATTGCCGAGGTGCTCGCGGATCAGCGCGATGACGTGGCGACCATCCACCAGGCCGGCACGGGGAAGTTTTCGTTCAGCAAACAGACCAATCACCCGCTTCAGATCCATGCCTCGCAGTTCCGCGATGAGGGCGTCCAGTTGTCCGGCCGCCGCAAAACCACCGACCAGCGAGCCGATACTGGTGCCGGCGATCGCGGCGGGACGGACTTGGCGATCCGCCAACGCGCGCAAGACACCGAGGTGGGCCCAACCGCGCGCCCCGCCTCCACCGAGCGCGAGGCCGATACGCGGAGCTGGGCGGGGGTTGATCATCTCGACGAACCGGGGGCCGGGGGCGGCTCGAGATCAAGGATGCGATTGGGCATCGCGCTTTCGTCCTGCAGCACGCCCCGGTAATACACCCGGACCCGGTATCCCTCATAATCCCGTCGCTCCCCGAGCATGCGCTGCTCCTCGGCGCGGAAGTTCTTCCCGACGATGTAGGCCGCAGACACGGTACGCGCTTCGCCGGGAGCCCAGGCCCCGCTGATGCGGAGACCATCCTCGGGAACCAGGGCCCGGGTCGGCACGACACGGTCTGATCCAGCCACCCGGTCGTAGAAGGTCACGGAAACCAGCACCTGATCCGCATTGATATCGCGCTCGTTGTTGCGCGGACGCAGGGTGATGCGGATCAGGCGCATCTCGTCATACTCTTCGTTGGCCCGGAACCGCTCGCGCTCGACCGAGGCGATGCGGATGCGTTTCTCGAGGCGGCGGGCCGAGGAGGCATCGCGCGGCGAGGCCGGACCCTCCACCGTCTTGCGGGTCACCTCGAGGCGGGCGATGCGCTGGCGCTCTGCGGCGGCCTGTTCATACAGCGGGGTTCCGGCGGTCAGGTTCATCACCTTCTGCCATTGCTCGCCGGCCTGCATGAGCATACCCCGTTGTTCATACAGCACGGCGCGTTCACGGAAGGCGGGAACAAACTTCGGCGTCATCATCTGGATGCGTTCCAGGATATTATCCGCCTGGAAATAATTCATCCGCTGGATTTCCTTCTGGGCATCCACCAGCATTTCCCGTGCTTTTTCCTGCAACGGATCGGCCGAGGGAACCCTGGCCAGAACAGCCTCCCGTTCCGGCGGCGTTGGCGGCACCCCGATGTTCTCCACCATCTTGCGCAGACCCTCGATCTCGGAGCGGAGTTCCATCACCTCGGTGGCGGCGGGAGACGGCGTCGGCTCCATCGCCGGGGCGGGCATGGCGGGTGGCAAGGGTGGTTCCCCCGCGTCGGCTGCATCCACCACGGCAACCGGGGCGACCGGTTCGCTCGACATGGCCACGGTTGTTGGCGGTGCGACTGATGTTTCCGGCGCGGGCGGCAAGGGTTTTTCCAATGAGGGGGCCTCCGGCGCGGTGGCGACGGGAGGCGGAGCAGGCGGACGATGTGCAGCGGGGTCGATGGCCACGGTTTCCCGTTTCTGCCAGAGCGGAAACAGGATGACGAAGACGACCTGCAACAAGACAATCAGGCCGATCGCGGCGAACGAGGTCGCCTGCATTTTACTGAACCGGCGGCGGTGCTTGGGAGGTGCCGCAGAGGATCCGGCCTGGTATTCTATCAGCGTGCGGCCAATCTCGATCCGGTCGCCGGAGCGCAAACGATGCTCCTTCACCGGCTGATCATTCACCAGGACGCGGTTGGTCGCATCGAGATCACGGATGACCGGGCTTCCGCCGCGGCTCTCGATCAGGGCATGGTGGCGCGACACCTCGTCGTCATCGTCAAGGTCGATCTGGCATTCCGGATCGCGCCCGATCAGAACCGCCCCCTGCTGGATGGTCAGCCGCTTGCCCTTGAATTTGCCGTTGATGAACAGAAGCCGGTACATATGCGGGAGGGATGATAACGGATCGTCGGGCATTAGACAAACAAACGGTTGGGGCAAGGCGCAAGATCCCGGGGAACCCAGCCATGGCGACAATCACAGGACCGGAAGGGCGAGCCTCCCCGTGAGCCGCGACCTTCACCCGGATGGCGATCCATCCTGTTCTTGACCCCCGCCCCCCGGTTCGCCCACACTGCGCGCACTATGACGTCAAAATCCGGCAAACTTTTCATGGAGGAACTGGCGGGGCTGTGCAAGCGCCGCGGGTTCATTTTTCAGGCT
Source organism: uncultured Verrucomicrobiota bacterium (assembly GCA_937872895.1). Lineage (GTDB taxonomy): Bacteria > Verrucomicrobiota > Kiritimatiellia > CAIVKH01 > CAIVKH01 > CALMUP01. The sequence goes on along the minus strand of CALMUP010000035.1, from coordinate 114,343 downwards.
TCGGAAATCTACGGAGGGCTGAACGGGTTCTGGGACTACGGACCGCTCGGCATCCAGCTCAAGAACAACATCCGCGACGACTGGTGGAAACACATGGTCGAGTGTCCGCCTATCGGCCCCGACGGCGACGCCCTGCAAATCGTCGGTCTTGATTCCGCGATCATCCAGAACCCGAAGACCTGGGTCGCGTCCGGCCACGTGGCGGGGTTCAACGATCCGATGATCGATTGCCGCGCCTGCAAGGCCCGGTTCCGCGCCGACCAGCTCGCCACCTACGAATGCCCGCGCAAGCCCAGCAAGAAGGCGGGCGAACACGCCGACTGCCAGTTGACCGAGCCGCGCGCGTTCAACCTGATGTTCGAGACCTACGTCGGGGCGATTCGCGACGAGGAGGCCAAGGCCTACCTTCGCCCCGAAACCGCGCAGGGCATCTTCCTGAACTACAAGAACGTGCTCGATACGATGCGCGTCAAGGTGCCGTTCGGCATCGCCCAGGTCGGCAAGGCCTTCCGCAACGAGGTCACGCCGCGCAACTTCATCTTCCGTTCACGCGAGTTCGAACAGATGGAGATGGAATGGTTCTGCCATCCCGACGAGTCCCTGCACTGGTACGAGTTCTGGAAGCACCAGCGCATGGCCTGGTGGAAGGGCCTCGGCATCAAGGAGGAGAACCTCCGCTTCCGCGACCACGCGCAGGACGAACTCGCCCACTACTCCAAGGCGTGCGTTGATGTCGAGTACCTGTACCCGTTCACCGCGCCGGATTTCGGCGAACTCGAGGGCGTGGCCCACCGCGGTTGCTTCGACCTGAGCCAGCACCAGGAGCACTCCAGCCAGAAGCTCGAGTACTTCGACCAGGAAAAGAACCAGCGCTTCATCCCGAACGTCATCGAACCGGCATCCGGCCTGACCCGCGCCGTGCTGGTCGTGCTCTGCGAATCGTTCGCCGAAGAGTGGGTGCCGACCTCGGAACAGGGTGGCGCGCCGGTCCCGGCCGTACCGGGCCAATCCGCCCCGGCCGGTTACGAGGTGCGCGCCCTGCTGCGCTTCCGCCCCAAGCTCGCCCCGGTCAAGGCCGCGGTCTTTCCGCTGCTCAAGAACAAGCCGGAACTGGTGAAGAAGGCGCAGGACGTCTACCAGCTGCTTCGCCCCGAGTTCACGACCTTCTACGACCAGGCCGGCGCGATCGGCCGCCGCTACCGCCGCCAGGATGAGATCGGGACGCCGTTCGGCATCACCATCGACTTCCAGACGCTGGAGGACGGAACGGTCACCTTGCGCGACCGCGACACGATGGCCCAGACCCGGGTCAAGGTCGACGAACTGATCCCGATCATCAGCAAGGCCATCCGAACCTGACCGCACCGCCGCGGTCATGCCACACCCTTGCCGGGCCGGTGCCACACGCCAGCCCGGCAAACTTTTCGCTCCTGCCGCATATACAGCGCGGCAGGCTCCGGGTATATTTTAGTAAAATCGCAAACCTCATTTTGGCAAAGAGTTACACCCATCATGAGTCGCGATTTCGGCATCGACAAGCCGCGGGAGATGGTGTGCAATGGCAACGATCTGGCACAAAAAAGAGGCATTATCGCGTGAGGCGAAAAAACCGGTTCATCGATTCGAACCGAGATAAGGCCGGGCCGATCCCCAGGAGATTTTACGCATGAATACGAAGTCCGTGTTGAGGGAATTGGAGCGCGAGCACAAGCAACTGGTCCACGCGATGCGGTTGCCGGATTCGGTGCTGACGCTGGAATCGCGCAGCGAGTACAAGCATTTCGACCTGTCGTTCGCCCGCGAGTTGATTGGCATGGACCAGCCGTGGGGCAGCGAGGATGTGTTTGATCCGAAGAACCGGATCATGACCGAGGTGTTCATGGGGTCGGACGAGGCGAAGCAGTTGTATTACGCCTCGGAGAACGACCTGCTGCGCAAGGTGAAGGAAACCGCGGCGGATCAGGAGCACAAGGGTCCCTACGATATTTTCGAGTCGGTTTTCCCGGTGCGGGTGCGCGGCAACGTGATCCACCTGTTGCGGACCGGCAAGTACCGGATCGCCCCGTTCACCGAGAAGGACCTGAAGGACCTCGCCTTTTTCTGCAACGTTCCGCTCAAGCAGGTGCGCGAGGCTGTGGCCGTGCTGCCGATCTACACCCCGGAGCAGGTGGACGACATGCGGCGGACCTACGGGCGGCTACGCGACAGCATCAAGCTGGCTTTCCGTGAGCACATCCGGCTGATGGAGATGACGGCGATGCAGTTGCAGAACGAGCGCTTGAGCGCGCTCGGGTCGCTGGCCGAGGGCATGGCCCACCATTTCAACAACCTGCTGTCGATCATCCTCGGCTACTCCTCGATGGTCCTTGACCGGGCCGAGGTGCGGGGCGAGACGTCCGAGGCCATCCGCAAGGTGACCGAAGCGGCCCAGCGCGGACGCCGGTTCACCGAGGAAATCCTGTCACTCTCCGAGTCATTCACCGACGAGGAACCGACGGTGATCTCGCTGCACGAACGTGTGCAAGGAGCACTGACCCTGATGCAAGCGCGCTTGAAGGCAGGCATCCAGCTCACCAGCCAGTTCGCAGCGGAGAACGACCGCGTGGTCGCGCCGCAAGGCATCATCCACCACATTGCCTTCAACGCCATCGCGAATGCCATCGACAGCATGCCGAACGGCGGACGCCTGCTCATCAAATCCGAAAACATCACCACCGAGGAACGCGGTGCCCGGCGCGACTTCGTCCGCCTGACCGTAACCGATTCCGGCCTATTCCCGCTGCGCAAGGGAAAATCCCAGACCGCCGAGGACACCAGCGCCGAGGAGCGGCTGGCTCCCAAACTCGCCAGCCTGCTCGGCCAGGTGGCCAGCCTCGACGGTACCGTGACGGTGAAGTCCGAGAAGGACCAGTCCACCACCCTCGAAATCACCCTGCCCGCCGCCACCGCTGCCGATGAGTCGGCACCGCAGAAACGGATCCGCCGCCGCCTTGCCCCAAGCCGGATCTGGGTTGCCGACGATGATGCGGTCATGCGCGAGATGTGCCAGCGCGTGCTGACCGAGGAACAGCACGAGGTCGAGGAAGTCACCACCGGGCACGAATTCATGTCGCGTTTCGAGAACGAGGAGGAACGCCCGGAACTGCTGATCTACGATTTCAGCATGCCCGACGTGACCGGTCTCGAAGTCTGCCGTTGGCTGCGCGAAAAAGGCCATCGCCTCCCGGTCATCCTGGTCAGTGGGTTCACCCCCGACCACCCCGAGATCAAGAAGACCCTGAAGCTGCGGAAGACCTTCCTGCTCCAGAAACCCTTCTCCTTCCGCGATATGTCCGATCTGGTCACCATCGCGCTGGGTGAAACCCTGATCGAGGAAGCCCCGCTGGTGTAAACGGGAAGCCGGCCGACCGCCGATGCATTCACTTGCGCGGCATGGCCTTGCTTGTTTTTTCTTCTTTTTCACCTATTTTTTTGCGATGGTTTGAGCCCTCTTTTTGGCACCCCGTGAATCTGATCATTCTAGAAGAAACGTTGGTTCTGCTGTTGTTGCTGGTCATGTCCGGCTTTTTCTCCAGCGCGGAGACCATCTTTTTCTCGTTGAACCCGTTACAACTTCGACGGATCAATGAAAAACATCCGGCCATGGGGGCCCGGGTCCACCAGATCGTGGCGAATCCGAACCGGTTGCTATCAACCATCCTGATCGGCAACACCATCGTCAACGTGGCGGCGGCCGCAGTCGGTTTCGCCATCGCCAACAACCTGTTCAAGGGCTATGGCGAAGTGATCGCCATTCCGGTGGTGACGGTCCTGTTGATCCTGTTCGGCGAGGTCGCCCCAAAGAGGATCGGCCTGCATTATGCGGAAACCCTCAGCCTGGTGTACACGCCGATCATGCGCTTCATCACCGTGGTGCTCACCCCGCTTCGCATGTTGCTGGAGCGGATCACCAAGGTATTCGAACCGCTGTTGAGACCGCACGGCAAGTCGTTGAGCAGCGAGGAGTTCGAGACGGTGCTGGAGATCAGCAACGAGGCCGGAGTCTTGAATGCCGATGAACTGGCCATGCTCAAGGCGATCATCCAACTGGAAGATCTTACCGCCAGCCAAGTCATGACACCCCGGGTGGATATCGTCGGCATCGATCTGGGTGACGATACCCTCGCGGCGGCGGATCACCTGGCCAAGGCACGCACCGCCCGGCGCAATTTCCTGGTGGTGTACCGCGACACGATTGATCAGGTCGTCGGATTCCTGAATGTACGCAATTTCCTGCTCGATCCCGACCACAACCTGCAGGCCGCGCTGATCAAGCCCTACTTCGTGCCGGTCAGCATCCCGCTGAACCGGCTGCTTACCCAGTTCCAGAAGGAACAACGCCGAATCGCCATCGTGGTCGATGAATACGGCGGCACGTCCGGCGTGGTTACCCGGGGTGATATCCTCGAGGAAATCACCGGCGAGATCTACCAGGAGCTGAACAAGCCGCGCCCGCTGTTCCAGCCGGCCGGACCGAACCGCTGGCTGGTCGATGCTAATTTCAGCCTTGAGGAATTGAACCGCCGGCTTGACCTCGAGCTCGACAGCGACGGTGGCGACCGGCTGGCCGGATGGATCACCGAACACGCCGGCCATGTGCCCCAGAAGGATGATGTGGTCGAGGCGCAGGGATGCCGGGTGACCGTATTGCAAACCGTTCGCCTGCGCGTCACGCTGGCGATGATCGAAAAACTGGAGACCGTGACCACGGAGGACGTGGAGGACGCACCATGACGGCCCTCGAACTCATCATCATCACGGTCTGCCTGATCGGCTCCGCCTTCTTCTCCGGCATTGAGACCGGTCTGATCTCGATCAACCGCCTGCGCCTGCGCCACCTCGTCCGGCACCAGATCAAGGGTGCGAACATCCTGCAGGATTTCCTCAACAAGCCCGACCACCTGCTCGGGACCACGCTGGTTGGCAACAATATCGTGAACACCGTGCTGTCGATCGTCACGGTCAGTGTCAGCACCCGACTGCTTGGTACGAGCGGATCCTGGATCGGCAGCATCCTTGTTACCGCCGTGCTGCTTGTTTTCTGTGAATACTTGCCCAAGGCCTGGTTCAGCAGCTTCCCCAGCCGCCGCTGCCTTCCCTTTGCCACACCGTTATGCATCATCGGGCGGGTGCTGCATCCACTGAGCCGCATGCTGATGAGTGTGGTGAAATCCTTCACGCCCTTCGTCAAGGAATCCGAAGAAAACACGAACAAGGCTACGATCACCCGTGATGAAGTATTGCACCTGGTCCGCGAAGGCCACAAGGCCGGTGCGCTCTCCAACGACGAAGTGCGGATGATCAAGGGCGTGTTTGAATTGCGCGCGACGGCCTGCTCCGAACTAATGGTGCCGCGCAAGGACATGGTGTACATCCACCAGGACACCAGCGCCGACGACATCCGCATGTTCGCCCGCGCCCAGCAGGTGAGCCAGTTCCCGGTGCTCGACCGCGAAAAGCAGACCTTCGTCGGCATCGTGTACATGGTCGATATCCTGTCCGATCCCACCCCCGGAGGCAAATCGGCCAAGGACTACATGCGGCCCCCGCAGTTGGTCGCCGCGTCCACTCCGGTGGACCACATCCTGCCGCGCATGCGCGTGACCAAGCAGCCCATCGTACTCGTCGCCAACGAGAAGTACGATGTAGTCGGCTTTGTTACCCTCGACATGGTGCTCGAGGAGATCGTGGGAACCTGAAGACGGTTCGGGTGTGGGGTTTCGGGTATCGGGGGCTGAGGGTTTCAGGTTTCAGTGTTCAGGGTTCGGGATAATCCCGGGAAGTGAAGGGATGAGTGCGGCGAGTCCAACCATGGACCAAGGGCGCTGCATTCCCTTTCTCCGTGCGCCTTTGAGGCCTCACTCCCCTCCCCCGACACCAGAAACACGACACCCGACACCTTCCCCCGCCTGCTACCGGAACATGAAGTACACCGCGCCGACCAGGCACAGGCCGGCCCAGATGAAGTCCATCTTGAACGGCTGGTTCATGTAGTAGAGGCTGAACGGGATGAAGACCGCGAGGGTGATGACCTCCTGCATGATCTTGAGCTGGCTAAGGTTCAGCGCGGTATAACCGATGCGGTTGGCCGGCACCTGGACCATGTACTCGAAGAAGGCGATGCCCCAGCTGATCAAGGCGGCGAACATCCACGGCTTGTCGCGCAGGTCCTTCAGGTGGGCGTACCAGGCAAAGGTCATGAAGACATTCGACAGGACCAGCAGGGCGGCGGTCTGCAACGTGACAGGCAGGTTCATGGCGATCTCCCGGTTCAGATGGTCAGGCGGTAGGCGACGTAACCGATATAACCGAACAGCAGCACCGCACCTTCCCATCGCTTGAGGACGAAACCGGTGGCGGCGAGCGGGAACAGCAGCACGGCGAAGAACAGCATGGCCCAGGAGTCGATCGTCAGGATGTTCTCCGTGGAGAACGGATGGATGATCCCGGTCAGGCCCATGATGGCCAGGATATTGAAGATGTTCGATCCGACGACGTTGCCAATGGCGATATCGGTGTGGCGTCGGCACGAAGCGACTACCGAGGTGGCCAACTCGGGCAGGCTGGTGCCGACCGCGACGATGGTCAGTCCAATCACCGCCTCGGTCAACCCGAACCAGCGGGCCAGGTCCACCGCACCCCGCACGAACCAGTCGGCCCCGATCACCAGCGCGGCCAGCCCCCCGAGGATCATCATCCCCTCCAGTAAGGCACTGCGTCCCGGTTTGGGCAACTCGGCGCCAGCCTCCGCTTCGACTGCAGCATCCTCGCGCGCGGACAAGCGGAATGTCGCCACGAGGTAGGTGATCAATGCGACCACCAGCAGCAGGCATTCAAGGCGCGACAGGGAGGCATCCCGCATCATGACCATTGCCACCACGGTCACGCCGACCATCAGAGGAATATCGTACCGCACCAGCTTCGCATGCACCGCCAGCGGGAAGATCAGGGCGGCTATCCCGAGGATTGCCGCGATATTGAAAATGTTGGAGCCGATCACATTGCCGGCGGCCACATCGCCCTGACCAGCCAGGGCCGACTTGATGCTCACCGCCAGCTCCGGTGCACTGGTGCCGAACGCAACCACGGTGAGGCCGACGACCAGCGGGCGGATGTTGAAACGCAAGGCCAGGGCCGCCCCACCCCGCACCAGGAATTCCGCCCCGATGGTCAACACCACCAGTCCAACCACCAACAAGCCAGCCGCGATCATGCAACGCTCCCTGTCCAGCATCTGGACAACGTAACGCACCGGTTCTCCAACCATTGGAAAACGACCGCGCAATCTAGCAGAAGCCCGGCCGGGTACAAGCGGATAGGTGAAACATCCACACCCACGATGACGCCTCGGCCCGACCGGACACGCCGCTCGTGCACGTCCCGGAACGGGGTGGCTACCCGGTGGAGCCGAGTCCGGAGGCGATGGCGTTGATGGACATGAGCAATTGCGGCAGAAGCACCTCCGCCTCCTTGCCGGCGGGGTGACCGAGTGCCTGCGCGACGCGCCAGCGGTGCAGCAAGCGGATCTGGTGGTTGTGCAGCGGGATAAGTGCCTGATGGCGCCGATCAATAAAACGCTGGATATAGGGGCGCTTCTCGGCCAGCCGACCTCCATAGATCTCCTCCAGCACGGCGGTAGTCGTTTCCCGCTCGGTCAGGATCTGCTTCAGCAACCGTTCACCCAGCACCCGGTTCTCGACCAGTCCGGCGTACCGCTCCATCACCTCGGCGGAACTCGTCATCAGCGCGGTAGCGGCATTGCTAATAAGGTTATGCAACGGTGCCCACCGCGCCGGCGTTTCCCGTTTCGCGGCAACCAGCATGGCAAAATCGCCGGGGCGGTCCTGCCGCAACGCACGCAGCGCCGAGCCGACACCATACCAGCCGGGAATCACGAAACGCGCCTGGTTCCAGGCAAAGACCCACGGAATCGCGCGCAGATCGCCAATGGTGCGTTTGCCGCTGCGGCGCGCCGGTCGCGAACCGATACGGCTGGATTCGATGGCATCAAGTGGCGTGGCCTGCGCGAAGAAGTCGATAAACCCATCCATCTCCAGCAAGGCGCGGTATGCAACCATGCTTTGATCAGCCAACCGGTCCATGATGGCCACCAGTTCCGGAGGGTCGCTCCGTCCGGCCAGGTCGGCTACCGAGGCGGAGAAGATCCCGGCCGTAAGGAGCTCCAGATGGTGGGCTGCCGTGACCACGTTGGCGTACTTTTGGGAAATGGTCTCCCCTTGTTCCGTGAGCCGGAGATCGCTTCCGATGGTGCCGGGAGGCAGCGCGCGCACGAAGCGGTGGGTCGGTCCGGCCCCGCGTCCGATCGTGCCACCGCGCCCATGAAAGAAGCGGATCCGAACCCCGTGACGCACGGCCACCTCGGCCAACTGGCACTGCACGCGGTTCAGGCTCCAGGTGCTGGCTACGATCCCACCATCCTTGCCGCTGTCACTGTAACCGATCATCACCTGCAACACCCGTTCACCGCGTGGCCCGGCACGGAAAGCCAGACTCCGTTGAACGACATGATGGGAAAGGTATTCCTCGATGATTCCCGGCGCGCGTCGAAGATCCTCGATCGTTTCAAATAGAGGAACCACTTCCAATGGACAGAACACGCCCTGCCCGTCGCGCTCCAGCAATCCGCTATCGCGCGCGAGCACATACACGGCAAGCAGATCCTCGACGCTGCGCGTCATGCTGATGATCAAGGCACCGAGTCCTTCGCTGCCATAACGGGCTCGATGACGGGCCAGGACCTGATAGACATCCAGTACCGCGCGCGCCTCGTGACCCTCGACGTCCTTCAGCGCGCTGAACGGACGGCGGGTGGCCAGCTCATCCTCCAGCAACCGGCGGCGACGGTTATTCGGCCAATCGGGGTAGGTCGCGGCATCCTCGATCCCCGCGCAGGCCAGCAGTTGCGCAAGGGCGCGGTCGTGAAAGGCACTGTTCTGCCGCACATCCAGGTTAGCCAAGCCAAAACCGAAGGTTTTCACCAGGGTGATGACCGGTTCCACGTCGACGCGGGCCAAACGCGGCGAACCACCCTGCTGAAGTGCCTGGTGCAGGGCGCGGAGCTCGGCGACGAGGTCGGCAGACGAAGCAAAGTGCCATGGCGCGGTTGAGTCGGCCATCGGCAGTGCCGCGCGCAGCAAATTCACAAATTGCCGCCAGGGCTCCTCGGGGCTTCGACTGATCGCCTCGTGACCGGCTTCGCCCAGCAACGCGGCAAGGCGGGAGCGGTGTTCCTCCAGCAGGGGTGGAGGCGTCTGGCGACGCTCGGAAAGGCTCAGGCTGCTGGCTAGCTGCGCCAGGGCATCATCAATCAATTTCAACGAGGATCGGCGGAAGATCTGCAGGGTTTCCTCGGTAACGGGAGCCGTCACGCCGGGATGCCCATCGCGATCACCGCCCACCCAGTCGCCAAACCGGAGTTGCGGTAAATGGTCCGGGCCAGCAACAAGCATCGGGTCGAACCCCGCACGTTGCCACGCCGAGCGAAGCCTGCCGGTGGTCCAGGAGAGCACTGCGGGAAACACATGCTCAAGGTAATGCAACACCAGGCGCCGTTCATCAGCCAACGATGGCTTTTCGAGAAAAATCTCCCCGGTGCGCCACAACCGCTCCAAACAGGCTTTTGCGCGGTCCTGGAGTGCGCTGCGCTCGGCCTCGCTCCACATCGTGTTTTCGAGCTCAACCAGCAACCGGTAGAGCACCCGGTGGTGTTCGAGTACGGTCTGGCGTTTCGCTTCGGTGGGATGCGCGGTAAGCACCGGTTCGATGCGCACCTCCGACAGGAGCGAGGCCAACCGCTCGGGCGGAATACCCGTGGCGGCACCACGCTGGAGAACCTGGTCCCAGGATCCGGGATCGTCGGCCAACTTCCCTTCGTGCTCGTAGGCGCGGCGTCGTTGCGCAACCGCATTCTCTTCAGCCTGATTCAGCAATTGGAGTGATATGGAGAAGGCCTGGACACACGCCTCGGAGATCGCTTCAGGGAATATGGCATCCGGATCCGTACCGCCAGGCATGGACCAAGGCAGAGTTCGCGCAACATCAACAGCCCCGACATCCTCCAGGACCTCCCGGAAGGCATCCATCAGGAAACGAAGGGACGTTTCGGTTTTCTTGAACATTTCCAACATGGAGCACCTCGACCGCATTTCCACATTCCGGCACAAGACGTGTTTAATCCCGCCGCCAGAATGGCAACCTTCGCCAGACAATAATCAGGCCCGTAGTACGATCAAGCGAAACCGGCTGCGAATCGTCCCGAGACCCTGCCACGGCGCATCCACTGACCATGGAGAATCGTACAAGGGTGTTCCGTGCGTCTTACCGCCAACAGGACCGTGTTCCTCCGTTACGGCAGGGAGCCGCTTGAGGATCAGCGGCGAACCCTGTCCACATGTGCTGTTCAAGGCCCCCCCCATGACATGCCCAGCCACATCAAGGTGGCAATTACCTTCACCCGCGAGACGAATGGCATCCAGCACAACCGCCGACTCCCATGCCTATAGCGTGGCGACAGCTTATGGGAACACCAATCGGTCAGCCACCAGCGCGAAGCGGTGGTGACCACACCGGGCATGTAACGACAAGGCTGTGGGGCACGAAGTGTCCCCACAAGCCACATGTTATGCTCCATTATGAGGCCCATTTGAGTTCGAGTTTCTTGTGATTGAGGGCGCAATCTCTGAGGTATAGGTTTATCAAGTTCTGATATGGCATACCCAGTTCTTCAGACAAATGCTTGAAGTATGCAACAGTGGTTTTGTCTATTCTGATCGTAATCGGTTGCTTCAAGGTCTTGATGTACGGGTTACGTTCGCCCTTCATCTTCGAGAAGTCATAATGTTTTCTCATGATGTCACCCATGGTTCCAGTAGTCTGATTGTTCATTCTTGTTCGCTTTTCGCGCTGAAATGATTCTGATCACGGCATCATTGTCTCGATGGCAATGGCCAACCACCAACACACGCAACCGGAAACTGATTCCAAGCATCAAAAATCGATCTTCACGCTCCGAATGATCGGGGTCAAAAAACGGATGGCATTTTGATCCAGAAACACGGTTTGTGCTTCTTCAAATGAAACGCCATGTTTGCGACGGTTTTCCCGGTCTTTCGCCTGGTCCCACTCGAATCGAGTATCGCCTATATGTACAATGTACGTATGATGAGGTGGGTGGCAAGTTCGTATTTTGCTCAGGCGTCTTGGGCATAACGAACGGCGCTACGGATCAGGAGGCGTCCGGCCTGGCAGCGTGTTGATCGCGCAGGTCATCGATAAACCATTCCTCCACATGGCGGCGGGCCCATGGGGTTTTGCGCAGGAAGGTCAAACTCGACTTGATGCTCGGATCATACGTGAAACAGCGCACCGGGACGCGGTACGCCATTTCCTCCCACCCGTACCGCTCCACCAGGGTGGTTACGATGTGCTCGAGGGTGATGCCGTGCAGCGGATCCCGGGGATTGTACGCAGGTTGGGTCATGGGAGGCTTTATGCGGCGATCCCCCGCGCCGATCAATCCCAAAGAAGAACGCGTCGGATCACTCCGGCAACAACGGGGCGAGCACCGTCTCGCCCGGAGACGGAATGGATCATGCTGCGGTCTTGAAATAGCCTTCGCGACGGAGGGCATCGCCTTTCGCGGCATGATATTCGCAGTAGATCAGGTCGAACGGCCGACGGGGCGCGGTCGCGTCGGATTGTCCATGGATGTGCTCCGTTAACCTGCGATGGAGGTCGGTGGTGAATCCGATGTAGAGGAGTCCGTCTTGTTGGCTCTTGAGGACGTAGACGCAGTAGGGAAGCTTCTTCATCTGCGCTGGCTTTTTTTCTCTAGCGTCACGCTGGCACGGTGCAGTAGAGCCCAAAGCGGCTCACTGCACCGTTGGCCATGAAGTAGAACCTCGAGGCTGTGCCATGAAGTGAACCGAGCCGCTTCGGCGAGGTTCTACTTCATGGCACCCCCTAATGAACTCTTCCTGAAATTCCAAACTGCGATCACCCACTTCTTAAGCGTTGCCGCGTAGGTGGTTGCATGAACTCGCGATCCAAAGGCAAGCGCGGCGAACTGGAGTGGGCGGAATTTCTACGCAACCACGGCATCGAAGCCCGCCGAGGGCAACAATTTTCCGGATTTCCTCTCTCACCTGATGTTGTGAGTGCCCTCCCGTTTCACTTTGAAGTGAAGCGGGTTGAGTCACTCAACATAGATAAGGCCATGTCCCAAGCAATACGGGACGCCTGTGACAACACCCCGGTTGTCGCTCATCGCCGCAACCGGGGCGAATGGCTTGTCACTATGAAAGCCGATGATTGGTTGGGCTTGATCGCCTCGCCTCGTTTATCCGTCAAACATGAGGCGGTTACATGACTACCCGCTTCGATCATCTGCTGTTTATCTACTGGTGCCCGTCATGCCGGCATCACTATGGCCGGGAACTGGTCGAACCACAGTCATGTGGTTGCGGGATCATGAATGCCGAGCACCTGGCTACCATCGATCCGCAAATATTTCTTCCTGAACTTCTCAACCGTAAAACCACTCTGGCCAAAATCCGGCACGGAACCTGCCTGACGGCCCGCAAGGAGGTTTTCCACCATGATGACTAAAGCCAAACCCGAAAACCGTCATCGTCTTGCCTTGCGCAAGTCGCGGGTACGCCTGAATCGCCGTAGGCCCGAGGAATGGCGAAGGGCCATCGACGCGATTGCCGACCCCATCCTGCGGGTGCAGGCTGCATGCATTGTGTGGTGGGATTACTTCGGCAAGCGGGAGGTCCCCGAACGATGGCCGCAGCTGGATGTCTATCGAAAAGCATGGTGTCCGTCCTGGGAGATCAACCAGCCAGCGCTTGAAGCCGAACTCTTACGCCTTGGATTCCATCCGCAAGTCGCCAAGACCCGTTCCACGTTGCCAACCACCATGCGAAAGGTATGCTCGAAAAATGAACCTGAATGAACTCCGTGACGAACTTCATGCCCTGGCCCGCGAGAAGGGCTGGTATGACCAGCCGGAAGCCGATGATCAATTCATGGCCCGCTTCGTGGCCAACACCCACGGCGAACTTTCGGAGCTTTGGGAAGCCCATCGGAAGGGACAGTTAAATCAGCCGTGTGACAAGGATGCCGGGCTGACCTACCTCGAAGAGGAGATGGCAGATATTATCATCCGTACGTTGGATGCCTGCGGCAGGTTGAATGTGGACATCGAACGCGCTGTTTCCCTCAAACACGAACACAACAAGAGCCGGGCCTACCGGCACGGAAATAAGAAGGCATGATGTGGAGGCGGGATGCCCGCCTCCGCGTCGAGCTTCCCCGATTGCGCAACGCATCGGGGTGATCTCAACGCTTTCCACCCCGGCGCAGGACACCGTGCGCTAAGACCTTCGGCGGCACGACGACGCGCCGCCTCGGTGTGCCCATCGCACAACGCAAAGCGATGGGCGGACCGCCGCACCGCTCCAAGCGGCGGTTTCCAGGCCGCACCAATCAAAGCGGCCTCCATCGTGGTGTGTGATCCGAAGCAGGTCCGGACACGTCCCGCACTCGTGTTCCATCGCGATACCCGCGGGCGCAGTAGAGCGCCCTTGGTCGGGCCTTCTGCCGCGGTGGTCGCTAAAAGCACATAACCACCGCTGGTCGGCCCGGTCGCGATCCCGGGTCGTCGCCGGAGGTGGCGGCCCCGCTAAGGCCGGGGCTTCCCCCGGTCTCCATTTCCATCACCGGTAGGCCGGTGATCCCCTCATGACTTCGGGCTTCCGCTCCTGAACGTCGCTGGATCTTGCCCGGTACACCGAACCGGGAACGCAAAAGGTCGGGTGACGAACGGCCCCTGATTATACCGCAAGCGGTGGGGCCTCGCTTCGCAGACTCCGCGCGTCATCAAAGACGGCCCTGGAAAGCCGTTGCCGCCGGTCCGTTTTACTGATCGGGCCGCCCTCCCAATCGCTTGCTTCCGTCCTTCGGACGGCTTGGTCGCTCGCCAACCGGGTGGAACCCCCCGGCCCCCAGTTGGGTCGCTCGGTCGCCGTCCGGGAGACGGGCATCCTGTTCGTTTCGGTGAAGGAAATCCGGTCCGCGATGGGCCTGACGGGGCCGGCCTTTCTCCTGATTCGCCATGGAGTGTGCGAGTGCGATGCGTGGTGCAAAGCACAAGAAACACAGGAGAAAGAACATGACAACGACCGAAACCAAAACCCCGATGTTCGAGATTCCCGCCGAGATCATCAGCGAGAACCACCGCAAAGCCTACGCGATGGCCTTTGTTGCCGGATGGCATGGCCGCAAGTTGCAATTCGTGGCCCCGATTGTCCGCAACTCAATTGTGCGCGGATACCTGACCGGCGAGCGCGAACGCGCCATTGCCGACGCCATGACCACCACCGCCTTGATGGTGGACAAGTTCACCGGCGAGAAGTTCCACACTGCCCACGTTTAAGGAGTCCCGCCATGACCCGCGAACAATATAAGAACCAGATGCGAACGGCGCGCGTGATTGCCCGACAGACCGCCAGGACCGAACCCGAACGCCGCCAGATGATCAATGGCCTACGCCTTGCCGTGGCCTTTTTCGGTGGCCGGATAACCGAGTTTCACGGGGTGACGCGATGAAAAAGAAACGCCAACCCATCCCATCCATTAGCGTGAACCTTGCCTTGCCGATCATGCGCGAGACCAGCCCCATCGAGGTCCGAACCCCCGCCGATTGTCACCGCGAGCTTTCCCCGCTATGCGCACCGCTGGCCCAAGAAGCCTTTTTCGTGGTCACTTTGAACACGAAATACCGCGTGATTGACCGGCACTTGATCAGTCTTGGCATCGTGGATGCTTGCCTAGTCCATCCCCGCGAGGTTTTCCGCCGTGCCGTAATGGATAACGCCTCCGCCGTGATACTGGCCCACAACCACCCGAGCGGCGACACCAGCCCGAGCAGGGAGGACATCAAACTAACCCGCCAACTGATCGAGGCCGGCCGCATTATGGACATTGAAGTTTTAGATCATGTCGTAATCGGACAGCCCAACGACCGAAACCCCCAAGGATTCACCAGCTTGCGCGAATCCGGCCTTGTCAGCTTTTCCACCACGTAACCCGAAAGGAACAACACACCATGACCCGTTGCATTTACGCCCAAGGACCGGAACCCCGGCAGGACCGCAGAACCGGCGACGAAATACCGGAATGGACGGTTTATGTCGGAGACGGAGACGCCGAGCCCCGTTCCAAAGTGTACCGCCTCACCAGCCTTGACCGTGCGCGTTCGCTTGCGTTGCGCATGTCGCAGGACCGCCGCCTTGAACTTCACGACGACACGCAACCCGCTTGATACCACCGGAGAATCCACACCATGAACACCACCACAACCACCCCCCGTGTTTATGTCGGCACGTATGCCAAGTACAACAACGGAAGCATTGAAGGCGCTTGGATCGACTTGGACGACCACGACGCCGAGACGTTCCGCGACGCCTGCCTTGAATTGCACAAGGACGAAGCCGACCCCGAGCTTATGTTTCAGGACTTCGAGGGATTCCCCCGCGAGTTTTACGGCGAAAGCTACCTTGACCCCCGCTTGTGGGAATGGCTGGAGATGGACGACGACGAGCGCGACCTGTTAGCTGCTTACACCGAGGACATTCCCGACGGCACCCTTGAACAAGCACAAGACGCCTTTTTAGGCGCCTACGACAGCCCCCAGGAATGGGCCGAGGAATGGCTGGAACAAGACCCCGCTTTTAACGCCATCCCCGAGCGCCTGAAATGGTTTTTCGACTTCGACGCCTACGCCCGAGAAGCCGAACACGACGGGATTAATTTTGTGCAGCACGAAGGCAAAACCTACGTGTTTTCCCGATAGGAGGCCCGACCATGCACATCCACGCCGCCCGAAAGTATGTCAGCCCCCGAACCCGTCCGTTGACGCTCGACGAGCAGGAGACCCGCCGCTTGTCGTATGCCTTGAAGGACTGGACAACCGACCATTTCACTGAGGACGCTTTTACCGCCGCCTATGAAATGGCGAAGCTGATCACCGCGCCTTGCTGGCTGATCCCGGTACCCAGCAGCACCGGCAGCACCACCGCCAACCGGAAACTGGCCGAGGCGATTGTTTACTATCAGCCGACCGCCAAAATCCGCGACGTGCTGACCCGTTCCGCGCCGGTCCCGTCATCGTGCTACCGACACCGCGCCGCCCTTGGCCCGTTGCTGGTGACCGCCCACAACATCCAACGCAAGCCGGACCATTGGATCCCGATGCGCGAAGGCGAACGCCTTTACTTCGTGGACAACACCACGACCAGCGGAAACACCCTTGCCGCTTGTCGATTGGCCATCGGCACCGGCGAAGGCTTGGTTTTTTCCGATGCCAGCTTGCCGCTTTTCACCTTTTAACCATTTCCCGCCTCCTGGCTTAATCACGCGGCAATAGTACAGATGCCAGCGGCGAGGAGGCGGGAAAATCCCCCGCGCTCGACGGCGTTCCTAGTCTCGCGCGGGTCCCCCTGGCCGGTCAGGTTCAGGCAACTGGCCCGGCTTGATTCCGCCGCCCCTCTGGCTCGACAGCTCGCCATTCACTGCCACGCCCAATGCCGGCGGCAAAAATAAGATTTCTCCCGTGCTCGTCTCTCTCACTCGCAGGGTTCGCCTACCATACGTGGTGGTTCCGGCGGTCCGGTTCTCGCCACCGCGTCAGAATTTTCCTGATGCAAAACAATTTCAATGCCTAGTTGCCTTTCATTTACGGCTGGCTAATATCCTTTGCAATAGGAGGTCAT
Organism: uncultured Verrucomicrobiota bacterium; assembly: GCA_937872895.1. Classification (GTDB taxonomy): domain Bacteria; phylum Verrucomicrobiota; class Kiritimatiellia; order CAIVKH01; family CAIVKH01; genus CALMUP01. The sequence goes on along the minus strand of CALMUP010000035.1, from coordinate 97,508 downwards.
GACGCAATTGAATCGATATGCGTCAGGGTCAAAAACATCAATACGTACGATAGAATGATCGTACTCGAAGTCCGTTATAAATGCGGCATTGACGCTTTTTCTGAATTAAACACAGTCGTAGTACAATGTTTTGACACAAAATACCATGTTGGCAGAAAAGGAGACACGCAAATGACATCTCGATACTTGACACCGCTAATTCTCGCCACATGTATGTGCGGTTGCACGAAAGAATTGTGGACCGGAAAGATGAAGGACGATCCACAGGCAAAGGAACTTTCGTATAAGGCCGCCGTCGGGGACGTGAATATTCAGATCAACAACGGGAGAAACTCTGCGGCAAAGAAGACGGCCCAACAGTTGGTATCTCAAGTCGAAACCAACTTTGGCTCCACACACCCCAACATGGCCATAGCTTTGTTGGAGCTCGCTTCACTTCAACCAGACGGAAGCGATACCCAAATCGAACTTTTTCAAAAAGTATTATCCATTCAAGAAGCGACGTACGGAACGACAAGTCATGAAGCCGCGAGCGCACACATGTGGCTCGCCTGGAAAACAGACGCCGTAGAGTCAAATGCTTTGTCTCACCTTGAACTTGCTTTCGCGCACTTGGACCCGAAAGAAGCCCCGGATGCTTACGTAGGAATGGCATTGGCGTTGTCTGATATACAAGAGAATCGATTCGACCTAAAGGCGTCTATGGAAACGCGAACAATGGCGCTTGCAGCTCTTGAAAAAAACATGATCACCGAGCCCGAGTATCGCCTGCCGCTTTTGCTTGCGCTCGCAAGTGCATATGAGGACGTTGGCAAATACTCCGAAGCCGAGACGTGGTATGGCAAGGTTGTCCAAGCACAGACAAACAGAACCGTCTCGATCACCGATGAACTGATAGGTGCATTGCGACGCTTGGCAACGATACAGTACTTACAAAACAAGAATGCCGAATCACGAAAAACGATTGCTGCCGCATTGGCGGCATCAAGGTCGCTTTACGGTGCAGATTCAGTTCGCACCATAGGCCTTTTGGTCGATCAGGCAACCATAGAGGAGTCTCAGGGCAACAAGGATAAGGCGCAGATAATTCGAGAGGACATTTCTCGCCTTCTCGCGTCATACTCTGGCAACAGTAAAGAAGAAGTGTTAGCGCTCATGGCCGATCCGAACCTCGAAGCATTGGCCACCGCTTATAACACCCAGGGGAATTACGAAAAGGCTAAGGAGTCTTTTCAACAGATTCTCGCCCTTCGTGAGAAGAAGTTTGGTGTGCAGAGCCCCCAGTTGATTGACATCCTCAATCAGATTGCGACGCTCGAACAATCACTCGGGAATCCAAAAGCCGCCGAAACGATCTACGGCAGGATCGACTCAATTGTAGCCGCCATGCCAAAGGACGCCGTTCTGCCCCGGATATCTCACCTTCTCACAATCGGCAGTTTCTATGCGGGAGAGCTTCGCGTCATTAAGGCCGAGGAAGCTTTTAAAACAGCCTATAGCCTTGCCGCCCAAAGCTATCCGGTAAATGACCCAATCGTTGACCGTTGCTTCTATTCGCTTTGCGACTGTTATGAAACCCAAAACAAGAACGCGGAACTTGAAGCATTGCTTAAGGCCAGAATAGCGACACTTGCCTCAAAGCTAGGTCAACGAAACCAAGATTTGGCATCATTGCACCAGCAACTTGCATCTCTATATCGAACCATGGGTGATTCGGAAAATGCCAAGACGAGCTTTCAGGAATACATGGCAATCCTTGAAGACCATATCGGCGAAGCAAATGCGCAGACAGCCAATACACTCCTTACAATGGCCGAGATATATTCGGCTCAGGGCGCAACCACCGAGGCCGAAAGCGTCTACTCTCGTTTGATCCCCATGTACCAGAAGGTCTACGGATTTGATCACTGGCGCATTGGCCGCTGTCTCCTCGATCTCGCAGGCATGCAATCAGACCTCGTAAAGGCCAAATCCAACTACAAACGCGCGTTAGAGATTTACGAAAAGGCGTTTGGGACAAACCACCCCTTTCTCATCGGAGTGCTCGAAAACTATGCCCAAGTTGCAACAGCATCAAATGATCCATCCCTTGCCAATCAACTTCAGGCGCGAGCTGGCTCGATTCGGAAGCAAAACAAGGTGCCAGTGACACAATAATATGAAAACCCTTACAACAGATATTGCGGCTGGCAATGTCTGCTCCCTTCTCGGCGCATGCATTGGTCACCATTTTGGACTCCATCAGGCACATCGTGATGATAGACGAGTTGAGACTTGTGCAGTTGCCGACCGATATCGCCATCTACTCATTGGTTAGCTTCACCACTCAGACCCACTGGGTCCGAATCGCGATGGCCTTCGCGGAAAGAATTTGTGGCATTTCTTCCATATTGTCATAGAAAATAAACTCAACCTATTAAGCTTTCCGATTTGGATCGTGCATACCAACTAACCAGAAATGAGAAGTTTGCCAACCAGAGGGTGCTGCTTCTCATGAAACCGCTGCGGGATCTCGATAAGCTAAATGCATGACGTTTGATGGTCTCGCCCTAGGTTGGCGGCCCGATGGCTGCGGAAACGTCGCTCGTTCCGCTGGGGCGGAAGTTTCGCTCCACGGACCGGCTGGGCCGCCAGTCCTAACTGGTCTCGCTGGACACTCGACCGCGGTGGCGCGGCACGAAATCGCGTTTCCCCCGAGCCACCCCCAGACCCCCGCAAATCCCCCTTCCGAAAAATGTACCAGTCCTGGGGGTTCTTTCGGGGGAAACTTTCGACGGTGACAACATTGGCAACACCCCGCAAATCTGTCTTGAGAGCCATATTTTTTATGGCGGGGTATTGGTCACCGCCCTGCGGGTTTCGTGCCCGATGCGCCGCCTTGGCCAAACCCCATGCCATAACCGCCCAGCCTTTGGGCTATGGCAAGCCTCCCGGCATCATGACCGGCTTGCGCACTCGGCACGGTCATATCCTCCGGTCGCTCGCGGCCTTCGGGGTTTCGGCGTGACGCGGTCCCGCACGAACTCCCCTCGGCCTTGCCCCCGCGCCAGCCAGACTGTTTGCTGATTGCTTCCCGGCCAATCCGCTAAACAGACTGTTGGCGCTCCGTCCGCTGCGCTTGGCGTCATTCGGTTCTTGGCCGACCAGGTCTAGACCGGTCCGGGATTGCGGGCCCTCATCCGCGTTCCGGTTTACCAAGAACCGATTCACGCCTGATCGCGCAACCAGGGAAACCCCTGAAACCCGTTTCCCTCTGCCGGGGCATTCACCTTTCCCCAGTAAGCATCTCTGAAGATGCCCCCGTGCTTTTGTTGTCCTTCGATCAAATCAGTGATAGCCGTGTTCCATGCCAGATCCCGTTATTACCGAAGAACAACGCGATATTATCCGCGACGATAAAGGCCGCTGGGTGCCCGGTGGCGCTCCGCCTGCCTGCCGCCCCAAAGGCACGTTGGGTGGCCGTGCATTAGCTCTCAGAACGCTTGATTCCATCATGGCCAAGGAGAGAAATCAGGTGTACCTCGCCAATGCCTTGCAAGAGCATTTTTATGCCGACCCCGTCAGATTTTTCAAAACCATCATCATGCCGCTACTGCCCCAGGACGTGAAAGTCCGGTTGAGTGAGGAAGGAGGTTTTTCGTGGCTCTCGCTTCCCGATATGATCCGCATGAAGGCCAGCAATGCATCCACCTCTCCCGTGATCGACGTTTCCGAATCGTCTGTTGCGGACGCCGGTGGGGAAAGACGCTCTGCCTTGCCGCCGAAATCCTAGACCGCGCCGGCGGGGAGGCGGCGGGCGACTACGCCTGGATCGCGCCGACCTACTTCATTGCTGAACGCGGCGTCGAGGCCCTTCGGGACATTGCCGGGGATTTCGTCCGCATCACCGGCCGCAATCCTATCCGGGCCGAGCTGGACGGCGCGGTGGGCACATCCCGCATTCTATTCCTGTCCGCCGATAACCCTGAGTCGATCCTTGGTCTAGGCTTCAAAGGCATCGTGGTCGACGAGGCTGCGCGGATTCCGGCCGACGTGTGGCACTACACCATCCGCCCGACCCTGGCCCAAACGATGGGCTGGGCGACGCTTATTTCCACCCCGAACGGCCGCGGCTGGTTCTACGACCTGCACACGCGGGGGAATGATCCGAATGAAACCGACTACGCCTCGTTCCACTTCGCGAGCAACACCAACCCGTACTTTCCGGTCAAGGAGTGGGAGGAAGCGCGGCGGTCGTTGCCGGCGGACGTGTTCCGGCAGGAGTACATGGCCGAGTTCCTCGAGGACAGCGCCGGGGTGTTCCGCAACGTCGATGCCTGCCTGCTGGCCGGCCCGGCTACTCGTACCGACGATGTGGCCATCGGTTGCGATTTGGCCAAGCACACCGACCACACGGTGCTGATCGCCATGGACCGGAAAACCGGCCAGTGCCTCGACATAGAACGATTCAATCATCTCGATTGGCCGATCCAGAAGGAGCGGATCGTCAGCTTCTGTCGCAAGCACAACGGGCTGCTTGTCATGGACGCCACCGGCATCGGGGATCCGGTATACGACGACCTCCGACACGTCCTGCCCCGGATCCAGCCGGTCAAGCTGACCAACCTGAGCAAGGCCCAGTTGATCCAGCGACTCATCGTCGCCATCGAACAGCGGCAGATCGGCTGGCCCGCCACCTGGTCCGTTGTGACCGACGAACTCAAGCGGTACGAGTACGAGATCACACCGAACGGCTCGATCACCTACAACGCACCAAGTGGCTACCATGACGACTGCGTCATCGCTTTGGCCCTAGCCAACTCAGAGCGGTTTCAGTTCAAACTGGCGGGCGCGGCAAGAATTTTTCAGGCGCGACGACACAGTCCGCTGCTAATTTCAAGAGCTAGACGGATCAATTATTAAACGATGACGGCTTAGTTTATATTCAATGCTTCTTGGGCTTCTCGCAGTCCCTGTTTTTGTGACTCCAACTGCTTTTCTACCAAATCATTAATCGTCTTCATTGCATTATTGAATAATTCCACGTCATTGTCTTGCACAAATAGAAACTGATCATTTTCGACGCTCCAGCTATTTTTGTCTTCAAACAAAGGTAGAATCTTCTCAAACTCTTTGACGACTTGCTGTTCCAGACTCCACTGGTACTGCATTCTTACCTTACTCTCCTTCAAACCCTCAACATAGCTACTTTTAAATTCTGCCTTGCTCGATTCCGACAATTTGAGTTCATCCACAAGATTTGGAATATCATCAATAAGTTCATTGGATTTTCGTATATACTTATCGACGATTTGATTAGCACGCACAATTATATATTTACTTTCATGCAGCCCATTATCTCGGCTCAATCTTTCTGGATCTAGAATCTTGCTCCAACCAATGGCCTCTAACTCTAATTGATATGCCTGTCGTAGCTCAGCGAATAAATTGATCGTCTTTTTCGTGAATTTTTCATATTCGCCATATTCCCCCTGTGCGACCTGCTGATCTGATGCTTTATGGCTGGCGATTGCTTCCAAATCACCACTGTCTATAGCTTTCTCTAATCCCCCAAACTCTTTTTGGATTTCAGCAAGCATTTTTCTCGCTTCTTCTTCGTCATTATTTTTATTGACTACCGTAAGTTTTACAAAAGTCATAAATAGTACGGCAATTACGATACTGACGATTGCAAAGACTTTTAAGGGTTTGGTTTCTTTATTCATTTCTACTCCTAATGACTTTTATTGCAGCTGCTGCGCTGGATGATGTGACTGCCCGCGAGTACGCGTCTTGAGCTTGCAGCTATTCCTCATGGCCTTGATTACATCACCTTACCGGCACATCGGCCAGCATCTTCGGTATCGAAATACTATTATTTTGGGTCGCCAGCTATGCCTGTGCTTTCATTGCCCCACCCCCGCCGTTCGTGTATGCCGCCATGTATGGCCAATTACCGTCCACAACCTAACTGGCGCGACCATTACAATCCTCTCCGAGGATTGACGATGGCTCGTATTGTCGCCATGGAAGAATCGGCCAATCGGGGCGATCTGGCCGACCTCCAGTGGTTCTGGCACCACATGGTTCAAACCGACGTAACCGTTGCCTCGGCAGTGGCCAAACGCTTGTCGCATATCAACTCCCTCGACTGGGAAATACGCATTGTCGAGACGGCGGATCCCGTACTGGCACAGGAACAGGCGGATGTTCTTCGTTACGCCTATGATCGGATCGAGAACCTGAAAGAGGCAGTGGAAAAAATAGCTTTGGGGATTTTCTCTGGACACTCCCATCTTGAAAAAGTTCGTACCGGATACGGACCGCTCATCGCCCGGCTGGAACATATCCCGCCCTGGTACTGGATTTACGACACCAAGGGGAAACGTTGGTATTTCAATCCCGAATCAAAACCGGGTGTACATCATGGCCAACCGGTGGACGAACGCGACCTCGTGATATTTCATCCTGGCGATCCTCTGTTCAAATCCATCGGTCGGCATTTCTTCTCGAAACAACTGGCTCTGGCCGACTGGGATATCGCGTTGGAAAACGGTGCGAACCAATCCATCTTTGTCATTGGCCCTCCGGGCACCACGCCGGAAAAAGAGCAGGAATACCTGACACTTGCCGAAAATGTGACCAGCAACCTTCGCGGCTACTTGCCCAACGGGGCCGACGTGAAGATCACCGACCTAGCCGCCCGGTCGAAAATGCCGTACTTCGAGCGCATCGATTACGCCGACAAGCAGATTGTCATGGCCGCGACCGGCGGACTTTTGACCATGCTGACCCAAAGCGGCAGCGGCACTTTGGCCGGCAACGCGCATAGCGAAACTCTGATCGGACTGGCCCGTGCCGATGCGGCCAAAATCTCCGAGGTGTTCCAACGGCATATCGACCGGCCGGTCCTCCAAGCCTTTTTTCCTGGTTACCCGGTGGCCGTTTACTTCCAGTACGATTTGCCGCAACCCCAGGAAACCCTCTCAGAAATCATCGAAGCGGCTTCCGGCTTGTCATGGTCCGGCTATCGGATTGAACAAGGTCAGCTCGAAGAAAAACTAGGATTGAAGTTGGAGTTGATGGATGCACCGCCCGGAGGTGAACCTGCACAGGTTACCCCCGCGCCCGTACTCACCAATCGGGGAGTCGTCTCCTTGGCTTCGGCCCGTCAACGAACATTACCCCTGAGGAGCATGCGATGAATACTCTCCGCTTGTTGTCCAATTCCATCCGCGTGGTCCATGCCACGCCTATTTGCAATTCCAGTTCTCCGATGACCGATGCACAACGTCGGGCCATCTTCGCCTCGATGCGGGCCACCGGACGACCCCATGCCGGCCGCGGCACCCCGTCTGGTGTTGGTGCTCATGTCGTGAAACAGGGACAGGCCGGGGATCTCGCCGGCGCGACCCGGTTCGCACCCAAGGCGGACCCGTCCCAAGGCGAATGGTTGACCTACACCGCCGGATCCTCCGCCTTCGCCAAGGGCAATATCAGTTATGCCCACAACGATGTGGCAACCCTGCAATCGCTGAAGGATGGCAATCCCGAGGCATGGAGTAATCTGGTCGCCCAGTATCCCTCGTTGAAATCCGTGATGACCAACCGTTCCGTCTCGGATGCTCAACGCCGCGCCATCTTCGCCAAACTGAAAGGCGGCAGCGGCGGACGCTCTTCGAGCTCCGGAGGTCCAGATTCGGGCACGACCTCGACCTCGCGATCCCATTCGGATTCCTTCCAGGTCATGGGCAACAAGCTGACCATGAGTCCTGAACTGATGGCTGCGGCCTATGGCGGCAACAGCAAACAGCAGCAGTACGATATGATGAAAGCCATGCCGCCCAAACCAAGTAAACGGTACACCGGACCCGATGCCATTCGACAGATGGAACGGGACAACAAAGCCTGGCTGGAACAATGGGGCAAAAACATGGCGAAGTTGGCCCAAGCACGGGTGAATACCGCCAGCGCTCCGGTCCAGCCGGTGCCGCCCCCGGTTACACCGGCAGCTACGGCAACACCTCCGCCGTCAACACCAGCACCCGCCGCAAATAATTCGCCATCGCCCAACGCGGCGTCCGTCCCGGTTGCGACTCCGTCCGCCAGAGGCGCACCGACTATGGCAGTCCCTTCAGTGGCGACGCCGGCAGCGCTTGCACCCGTCGCCGCGCCATCGACGCCCGCAGTTCAGTCGTCATTGCCTATTACGCCCGTGGAATATGTTCCCGTACGCAACACCAATGTCGAGGAGTTGGCACGATTGGCGTCGATTCCCGGCCCGAATCAAGCGATGTACCAGAATCTGTTGACGCAGGAACAATCGCGGCAGGCTCAGGCGGTGCAAGCCGGTCGACCCTATATCCCGAGTAGCCAGTTGACGCCTCAAAGTCCTGAATGGCGGGATGCCAAATCCTACGAGCAACAGGTGGGGCTCGACGAGTATGGCCGATTGATCTCGAATAGCGGTCGGTCCGTGTCAGAAATGCCCGATGACCAACGCAAGGCCGTGATGGCGAAACTGGGCGGTGGAGGCGGAGCCGCCCGCGGTTACACCGGCGGGGCACGAGGCGGCAAACGCGGTCCGGCCAGAAACCCGGTCATGTATGTGACGCCAGAAGGCAATGATCGAGCAGTGCGTGATGCTCAGATCGGCATTCATAGCGATCTGACCCCATTTGATCTATTCGTCTCATCGGCAATCGAAGAAGGTTTGGACGGCATCTCGTTGGCCCGGATGAACACCGACAACAAATGGGTCGATGCGGCCCTCGGCGTGGCCGCGCTCGGCCTATTCGCCGCCGGTGTAAAGAACGCTCGCACCCAGAAGGCGTTGACCCAGCATATGTCCGCGCAGAAGCATTTCAACAAGGTGCTCGAACAAATGAGCCGGGATGCCGAACGGTTCAAGCCGCTGTTGGAACCGGCTGGAAGCTCCGTGGGCGATGATATCTACCGCACCTACGATAAAATCGCCGAACGGGTAACCCGGGCACGAGGCTATCCACCGACCGATGTCGAAGCAACGCGTTGGCTGGACAAGGTCGCACCGCGCGTCGATACCATTCCGCCCTCACGCACCGGTGATATTTTCCGATCCGAAGCGGCCAGGGAATCCGGCAGTCGGCGGGCGCAACTGCTCGACTATGCCCGGCGGGCGGATCTCGATGCGATTTCGCCGCGTATGGTTAAGGATCCGTGGCGCTCGATCTCTGATGTCATTGGCGAAAGCGGTATCGGAAACCGTTCCGCACTGCAACTCATCCGTGCGGCGGTGAACGAATCGGTAGTACTCTGCAACGCCGGTCCCATGTCCGACGAGCAACGTAAGGCGATGTTTGCCAAGATGGGAGGGACGGGCGGCGGTTCGTTCAAGCCTGGATCACGTGTGCGGCCAGCTACATTGGGTCCATCGAAGCGAAATCCAGCCCCCATGACGTACAACCCGAAAACAGGAAGTACATCAACATCGCTGAACCCGTCCACGGTAGGCATCGCCGATCTGGGACCCTATCGTGAGACCGGTGGAATCAAGGTTCAGACGCCGGATGATTATCTTGACTACATCCGAATCGTGGAAAACCCGCGTCGGGCGAAACAAGGGCTACCGCCGGTTTCGGAACAGGAGATCGCCGATTACATCGCCCAACATTATCCCGATACCAATCCGGAAAACCGTCCGATCCCGCCCGCCTTTCTGCCGCCCGGTCTTCGGCTGGTTTCAAATGCCGTCAGGGTTGCCAATAGCCACTTCCTCATCAGTAATGCCGGTCCGATGTCCGACGAGCAACGCAAAGCAATGTTCGCCAAGTCAAGTGGTCCCGGCGGGCGAGGCGTTTTCGCAAAGTCGAGACCTGGACCATCCACGGTTTCACGTGCGCCGATCTCAACATCAACTCTGCCGCTGTACACGCGTACCGACATGATCCGCATTGATCAAGGCGTCGGGTTGCCGGGTTCAGAAAGACCGTCGCGCACGATGAACTTATCACGGTTTGATCAACTCTTTGAGAGTTTCAAATCCATGTTTCCCAACGAACAAGGCGGTATTGCCTATCAAATGGATGTGTTGTTGCGACCGTTTCGGGAAAATCCATCGGCATTTTTTGCCGACCCCAAAGCAGTCGATCAACTGTACAAGATGATTGCGCCCGCCGTCTCAGGGAACACCAGCAGCAAGAACTATGAAACCAAACGCAGCGCGTTGGAGTCTTCTTTCTATTCCGAAGGGCTCAAGATACTTCAGGCCGCCGGATTGATGCCAGGTTGGGTTGCCCACAGCACATTCGGCAAAGATGGTTTTCAGGGGGTGCGGTTCTGGAACGAACGTCCTGCTGAATTTTCCGCTTATCCCGCCAGCTATGTGAAAAGCGGTTCTGCATCGTCCTTGCCCACGTTGATCAAGCGCTCGGTAAGTGGCGGTGGTATTTCGCCGAGTCGAGCAGGAAGTTATCCCGCCCAAGCACCGCGCACACCCAGCGGCGGCTATGCGCCACGCGAAGCCTATCCGGGTGGTCCGGTGTTTTACGGTCCGAAACCGGGTGAACAAGGCTACATCGACATTGGACAGTGGCGTAAGGGAGCCCAACCACAACTACCCAATAAACCCGGCGCGAAACCATCACCTATTCAGCAGACGGACCGGAAATGAGCGCATCGTATTGTCATGGATTCACCTTGCCGGAGGACGGTTGGTTTCACATCGCCGTTCCCGGTGAATGGCCGCATAAGCCGACCGGCTTGCTGCAGGTCCTCGATGACGAGGCGCTTGGCTCCATCGTGCGCAGCTTCGAAGAGTACAGCAAACAACCCAATTGGCCGGGTGTGCTCATTGACTTTGATCACCAGTCGCTGGACGTGGACAAGCCAAGTGTTGCCGCCGGTTGGATTGTCGCTTTGGAAAAACGCCCGAACGGAATCTGGGCGCAAATCCGTTGGTCCGATCTGGGCAAGAAATCCATTGAAGGTGGCCGATACCGCTTCATCTCACCGGTATGGCGCTCCACCGATTGCGCCCTGCTGGGCGACGACCGCATCCGACCGTTGAAACTGATGAATTGCGCGGTCACCAATGACCCGAACATCAAAGGCCTTTTCCCTTTGTCCAATGCGGACACTACAATCCCCATGCGCTTCGCGCCGCCGCCAATACCCATTACATCACCGGCGATTTGTATTCGAATGCATGGGGATCTTTTGCTCATGAACGCCGCCCGACTCAGCGACGGCTACAGTCCGCGCACCGACCGCCGCCTCACCGAGGAGCAACGTAAGGCATTCTTCGCAAGAATGGGCGGTGGAGGCGGAGGGGGCGGCGGTGGTGGGAGTGGTGGGAAAAGCAGTGCGCCGAGTTCTTCACCCCGTTATGCCCGCGATCACGAAGCCCGATTGAACAATTTGCAGAAAGAACGCGATTACGTGGAGAGCCGCGATATTGGTCAGCCGCCCTTGCGCACGACCTTTGATCAAATCGATGTTCGCGAGGTGCAGCGCCAGGTCATGGCGTCCGGCGGCAACGCTGGTGAGATCATCCGGGAAACCAACAAGGCCAAGGCGATCAACCTGCAGCGTCAACAAGAACTGAACGCGATCAAGCGAAACATCAAAAAGCAGTACAAATCCAAAGAGGCGCAGACCCGGGCCCTCGACAAATACTTTCAAGGCGAGGAAAAGGAATACCAGAAGCAACAGGCGTCATGGGAAAAGCGGCGCACGGCCCAGCAACAGGAACTGGCCGCGATTGATCGGCGCATCGAGGCGGAAAAGATCAGCCAGCAGGAATCCGAACGCCGGGCCGACATCCGGGATGCCGATGCCGCTCGCAAGCAGGCCATCCGCGATCAGATTCAAGCCGACAAGGATAACGCCCGTCGCCAGCGTGAAGCAGATAAGGCCAAGCACGCCGCCGATAAAGCGAAAACCGATCCGGTCCGGCAATACAACGCGGAAAAGCGCCGCCGGGCGGCCTACATCGACGCCATCGCGAGTGGCGATGATTTCTATGCCGCCCAACTTTATCCCGATGGCGATCACGGCAAGATGAAGGCCGCCATCAAAGCCATTCAATCCGCCGACCGGGACAGCAGTGATTACCGGAAAGTTAAACGGCACTTGGATGAATTAAAGTCGCGCCCGATTCCCCTGGTCAATCGGACGATGAGCCGGAACCAATTGAAGGCGATGTTCGCCAAATTTCGCAGTGCACCCGCTTATGCCGCCAGCGTTAAATCCGATGCCCGGAACAAGTTTGAATCCAACATCAACCAGGTACGCCCGCAACTCCTTGTTCGTGCAGGTGGAGGCACCATCATGGTTCATAAATCGCCTTCAAAACCGGCATTGAAATCCAAGCCGGTAGAGGCGAAACCCACATATGACCGTTCCGCCCGGCAACTTTCCCTCGCCATGACCAGACGCATCATGGCCCAACACATGAACCCATGAGCTTTTACTTGGTCAATGCCATGCCGGCCCGCGCCCGCGAGATGGAAGACGCGCAACGCAAAGCGATGTTCGCCAGAATGCGCTCAGGCGGTGGTGGTGGCGGTGGTGGCGGCAAATCAAAAGGCTCCACATCTGGCGGGACTACGGCTCCATCGCCGTCTTCTACCAATGTTCGTCCAGCACCAGCCAATCAAAGCGTGCTGGCGGCGGCGGTAAGCGGCTTCATGGAAGGGTTGCGAGGCGGAGCATCCATCGCCGCCAACACGTTGTCGTTTGGTCTCTCCGACAAACTAGGAATCACCCAATCAAGTCAGTACCAGGGACCGGAGTATTCCTTTTCCCGTGCTGCCGCCACGGTCAGTCGGGAATCGCTCCTTGCCGCTGCGGGTATCGGCGTTGCCTCCAAACTCGGCGCGGCGTGGAAAGGTACGTCGCTGGCGCGTACCGCCGCCGGCAAACATGCCGGTGCGATTGCCACCGTGGCTGGTTTCGGTTCGCAGTCCGTGATCGATGATTACCGCATGGCGAATCCGACAATCAATCCCTATACCGACAAGGCGCTGGCTATGGGCAGCCAATTGGCCGGGTATGTTGGTTCTATGGGCGCTCTCAAAGCCGTCGGGCAGTACGGCGGCGCATTGCTCAAAGCCTTGCCGGGAGGTGGTGGCCTGTCCGCGCTGGGAAGAGCCAAACAAGGATTGAAGATGGTGGATGACCGGCTGGGCCAGGCTGGTACGTGGATCAATGGGAAGCTCAATCCGACCATCGCGGCTGGTCTCAAAAAAGCCCATGCCGGTTATACGAAGTTTTCGGATTTCACCGGCTCCTCGCTGAAGGAGTTGGGCAAGGCCATCAGCGCACCCAAAAACCTGAAGACCGCCCAGCGATTTATCGATGACGCGGCCCGGATGCGGGCGCAGGCCAGTGCGATCAAAAGCGCTGCCGCCGGCAAAAAGATACAGTTGCAGAATATAGCCACTTCCGCCTTAAACGATGCCCACAAGGCATCGCTGGCCGGTTCACCCGATGCCGGGCGCCTCTACCGCAAGGCAGCGGATGCCTTTTGGGCGGTCGATGACGCCGCCCGTCAAAGCGCCGGGAGCGCGGCTCGGTTGAACGCGGTCGCCGACAAACTCATCACCAAGGGAACCGCTCTTCGCGCCGATACGATTTCCGGCCTGAAGAAGGCGGGCTATGTGGCCGGGGGTTTCACCGCCAAGGAAGCCTACGACCAAAAGCAGATTTCCAAATACCAACAGCAGGCCGCCCAAGCGATCCGCGACGGCAAGCCGTTCAGCTATCCAGTGGACGATCCGCGCGGCATCGTGGGAACGTTGTTGGCCGGTGTGGTGGGCACCACTGGCAACCCGCTTGAAAAGCAGACCCGATATGGTACTGCGGCGTACCATGCGCAGGTGGGCGCGTACCGTGCCGGATACGACGCCATCATGGACGCCAAAGCCCGTGGCGAACTTTCTCCGGCCAAGGCCCAACAAGCCCTGGAGAAACTGGCTGCCTCCAAACCGCAGAACATGGCCGGGAAAGGATTGTGGACCTTCGCTCCCGCCGCCGCGGCGTATCTGAACTGGCAAATCGGCGACGCGATCAAGACTGGCAAGCGTTCCTCGGTGGAACGGACTTCACATGCCTATGACGGGGATACCATCTTCACCGACAAGAATCCCACCAAGGGCGTCCGGATGCTTGATATCAATGCACCGGAGTTGAAAGCCACGCCGAAGAAACCGCCGGAATATTTGGGCGACGTCGCCGCCGCAAGGATTCAGGAGTTAATCAAGCCGGGGCAATATGTCCGGGTTGTGTCCGACTCCAACCCGAAGGCCGGCGGCCTAGATAAACACGGCCGCAAACTGGGTGTCGTCGAAACGTTGCCCAAGCCGTTCGACAACCTTCTTCGCATTCCCTACGTCGGCAAAGTCATCCCCGCCGTGGACGTGAACAAGAAGCTGATCAAGGAAGGCTTGGTGGACATCCACTACCGCGACTTGTCCGGTCGCACCGACAAGTCGGACGCCTACGACGCCGCCCGGGCCGTCGCGCAGGCACGCGGAACCGGCATTTGGTCGCCGGAAGGGCGTGCGGCGTTGCCGTGGGTGGGTACCGAAAAGACCACAGATCAACGTCGCGCCGATGCCTTCAAGCGCAGCACCGGGCGCGATCTTCCCGAGGAACGTATCGGCCCGGTATCGCAGGCGTTGGGCCTGGGTCTGATGACCACCGGCAACTCTGGCATCTTCGGAGCCATGCCGCGTTCCGGAACCGCGTTAGCCCAGACCTACAACGCCGTGCTCGCCGCACTGGGTACGGTCCAATACAACGAACAAGCCCGGCGGGCATCCAAGCGACGGGCAAAAAGGCCGACTGGCATCAAAACCGACTACGACCGCCGGGTCGAAGAAGCCATGTCCGCCATCCGTAACTAATTGTTTCCGATTCCATCGGTGCTTTTCTTGCGTATTGATAACTCGATATCAATAATGCCACCAACGTAAGGAGACCTCTATGGAAAACGACAATCTCAAAGCTCCGGAGCAGGATCAGCAAGTCGACCTGGCTCAGATTAAATCGATGCTCGATTTACCCGCGACTGCTTCCGATATCGAACTGATCACCGTCCTGGTGAACCTCGTGGCCAATCTGCAGGAGAAGTACGAGGGGCTCCTGACCGATGCGGTCGAGATGGAGGACAAGCTGACCAACCGCGATCTGGCCGACTTCGCCGAAGTCATTGACGAGGCGAGCATCCCGTTTTGGAAGGAGCAGATGTTGACCAACCGCAGCGTGGCCTTTGAGGCGCTCAATGCCTTGCGCAACCGGCTGGCTGACGCCGCTCCGGCGTCGGTGGAAACGCCTCCCGAAACCCGGACTATTCCTCTTCGCAACCGACTGGCCGCCATCGACCGCACGGTCGAGACCTTGGCCACCGGATCCAGTCCCCACGATGCTTCGGTCGCGGTGCGCATCCGCAACCGTGCCCATGAAATCGCCAAGGCCGATGGCGTCCCGTTCCTCATCGCTTTTTCCCGCGCTGAAAAAGAATTTTCCAAGGAGTAACTACCATGAGCCAAACCAACACCCAACGCGGTCTTGTTGTTCGCCGGCTGAACGCCGGTGTGTACGGTCCTCTTCCTTCCGATGCCGATTGGCAGGGCAAACTGGTCCGATTAACGATCTATTCCGGCGCTCCTCCGGTGCCGGTGGCGCCTTGCTCTACGCCAGCCCAGTTCCCTCACTTTGTGATCCTGGACGGTCGTAGCACGGATACCTTGGTGTCGGTGATTCCGCTTTCCCCGGATCAACCGGTTCGGGTCCGCTTGGTTGGCACCTGTGTCTCCGGCCAGGAAGTCTGTGTGGCTACCGGTTCTGCGCCGGATGCCAATACCGCGGGCAATGCCCAAGCACTGCCCACGTCGGCTGGCACCTACGCTGTGTTCGGCGTCGCGGAAGAACCCGGCGTTGACGGACAGTTGGTACTTGTCCGCCCGATGAATCCCCGCCTTGTCACTGTTGAAGAATAAGGAGATCCCACATGAACCGCCTCGCTCAATTTTCCAGCAATCCGACCCTTCGCGAATACGCGCAGGGCGTGGCCCAGGATTCGATCCAGCCCATCGCCAACTTTCTTGCGCCAACTGTTCCGGTGTCCCGGATGACCGGGCGCTACAAGGTCTATACCGAAAAGAACCGCTTCCGGATTCCCGATACCCTTCGGGCCGTCGGCGGTCAGGCGACCCAGCTTCGCTTCGAAGCCACTGACAACAGCTACAACTGCGAACCCCATGCTTTGGATTATCCGGTGGATAATCTGGAGCAATTGGAAGGCGCGGAAATCATGGATGTCCTGAAAGAAGGTGCAACCGCCGTGGCGGAAGTCGCCGCGCTGTCGCACGAGAAGAAGGTCATTGACCTGGCCCTTGAAGCGGTGGGCGCCGGCACGAACAAGACCTGGAACAGTTCCGCCGATCCGGTCGCCGATATCGATGAGGCCATCCTGACCGTCATCAAGAACGCGACCTATGGTTCGTTCATGTCGGTCGGAGTGCTTTTCGGGGCCAATGCCTTCCGTATTTTTAAGAACGCGGACAAGGTACGCGGACGATTTGTTACCGGCAAGGGCGGCGCGAGCCTGGCCGTGCCGAATGAGGACATCGCCAGCCAGCTTTTCATGGGCAAGCCCGAGGTGAAGACCAGCTTCATGGTTTACGACACCGCGCCGGAGGGCAAGGCGGCGAGCATGAGCTTCCTTTTGGACAATGCGATCCTGATCTTCGCCCGCAAGTCGAGTCCTACCACCCGCGATCCGTCGTTTATGAAGACGTTCCGCCTAATGAGCCGGCACATGGTGCCGGGCAGCTATATCCGGGACGACGGCCGCGTGGAAGTGGCCAAGTTCGACTGGTCCGAAGACGTGCGCGTGACCAACGCGACCGCGGCCATTCGCTACAACATCCTGGCGAACTGATGAAGTCCGCCGGGCAGTGAGGACAACCCCGGCGTTGTCCTCGAAAGGAACCAACGCATGATCTGGGTTGAAATCACCTTGGCGGATGTCATCGCGCATCTACCGACCGATATCAAGGTCCGTCACGATGAATGGCTGGCCACCTATCCGGAAAAGGCCGACCGCCTGGCCACGTTGACCGCCAACACCATCCGGGAGTTCCGGGATGCCATTAAAAGCAACCCGGCCAATGTGGTGGATCCGAGGGAGACCTACCTGCCTCAGTCGGCGGTCCGGCACGCCGAAAACATCATCATCTTCAATCTGGCCATGGAAATGGGGGTCGATATTGATTCGGCGGGTAATTCCGCGCGGACCAGTGCCGATGTCTTTCTGCGGCAGATTCCCTATGGAAAATGGAACACCACCACGGAAGGCGATGCAGCGTTACCTGGCCCGCTATACACCGTGCCCGTTCGCTCAGACTTTTCCGGTCGGGCCTTGCCGATGGTGGCCGCGTTGATGCTATTGGCTTCAACGGCCTTCGGAGGATGGATCAAACCCGGTTCAACGGTCTATGACACTGGGGTCAATGTGACCTATGCGCCGAGCGCCTATACCAACATCTCTTCGACATTGTTCGGTCACCTGTACGGCATCAATGCCGGGTTGGCATCTTTGTTTCAGCTAGTCGGTGCTCCAGAGGTGCTGGGCACTGGATATGTTGCCCGTACCGGAAGTTCGATGTCGGGACCGTTGGCGCTTTCGCAGCTACGCGGCACGGATCATATTCCCTTGGTCATTGAGGCGGGCAACGGGATCAGTTCGCCGCCGCATTTGTATTTGCGGGCAGGCACGAATTCCACATCGAGAGGGTTTGTCTACATCTCCTCGTCGTCGCTTCAGTCCGAACCGGAATACGAACTATACATCCGCGGCGGCTATTCTCCGTTCCAGGGGAAAAACGTCGTGCTCGAGGGCGGAGACGCCGGCGGCAACAATCCGCGCGGCAAGGTGGAGATTCGCGGACAGGCCATCCTCACCGGGGTGAACAACAATCCAGCCCGGTTCTGGGTCTCCACCAACTCGTACATCGCCGCCTTGAATAGCCTGACCTCGCTGTACTTCGTCGTACTTCATCCGCCATCCACCAACCGGATTGATTTATGAAAGTCATTTGTATCCTGATCCTCCTTTGGCTGTTCATGCTCGTACCCGCCGGGGCCGAGGTAGTGACGGTCTCCACCTCGGACTCGACGGTGGTGTTCACAAATACCCAGGCCAATTCCGCCTGGTCCCCGACGGCATTGGTATATCAGCGCGCGGAGGTCGCGCCGGTGGTTCTTTCTTTGTACCGGCATGGCAATGATCAGGTGGTGTTACTCTCATCGGTCTCGGTGACCGCCTCGAACATCATCTGGGTACCCGAGGCCCGCTATCTTTTCGAGGCCGGCACGGCGTTGGTCGTGGATTCGTCCATTGAAAACTTCTCCGTGCAACTTCACCGGGTGGCCATCGATGAATAAGGTCCTGTTCATCCTACTGTTCACCGGTCTGACGGCTACGGCCGACGTGTTTGTCGTCGATGGGAACAGTTCGCGGCAGTTCACCGAGGGCGGAGCGGGCACCGTCCGGTTCGCCAGTGATAACGGCTACCAGCACCGCATTGATGTGCTGTCGCTGTATCAGGGCGCAACTGGCTCGGTGAAGCTCATCAAGCCGGACGGTTCAGCCCGGTTGTTTGAACCGACTAACGATACTGCCCGGGCGCGGGGCGACGCCTTTACCTCGGCGTACCATGCCGCAGCCAGCGGGGATCTGCTCCTGCTCTCCGAGGGGCAGTTCAACACCCATGATCCCGCGTTTTCCCCGGCCGGCAAAAGCGTGTTCCGAATCACTAAGCCCGATCTCACCATCCAGGGTCAGGGCCGGAAAACCGTGATCGATGCCAAGTGGGTGTTCCTGGCCACCAACAACACCCTGCAGTCCTTCACCCTCACTAATTCGTTCAACGATGATGTGCTCATCTTCCAGAGCAACGCCACCAATGCGAATCACCAGTCTGTTTTCCGCGATCTATCGATCTATGCGAGTACCGGATCCACGCATGTCGTGCAGTTTTCCGGCTCCGGGTTGGTCATTGAAAATGTCCACACCTACGTGCCGCCTTCCGGGGTAGCCCATCCCTTTGTCCTGAAGGGGGTCAGCAATGTGGTGGTGCGAAACTGTTCTTCGACCGGCAATCCAAACAATGCCGGGGTGAACGGCCTGTTGATCAAGGCGGCCGAGGATGGCGGTCAGCGCCTGGTCTCCGATGTACTGGTGGATGGCTTCACGATCAACGGCGCGGCCACCGGCATTCGTATCGCACCCGATGACAGTAACACCGCTATCCGCAATGTTCGGTTACGGAACGTTATGGCAGAGGGTGTGCCGGGTGCCGGCTTATTTGTCGGGGCGACCTCCGGGGGCTACACCAACAACGTGGTGACCAATCTCGTGGTGGACGGACTGACCGTGCGTGGGCCGGCGTCCGATTCCCTGCATATCTATGCCTGCAGCGGATCGTTTGCGCTCCGTAATGCCGATTTTGAGACCACGGCGTCGCCTTCGGTGCTGAATGCCGGATATGAATATCCGGTTTACTCATTGTTCCAGGTTCGACTGGCCAATCGTTCGCTGGCCGATGGAATCCATTTAAGGCGGACGTATCCGGATGGTCCGGTAAGTTCAGCCCGCTATAACGTGATCCATACCGGACTTCTGTCGCTGGGCCTGAACTCCACCAGCGTGCGCACGTTGTTTGGCAATACCAATACCCAGGAACTGACCATCGCATGGCCTTTTGCCTTTGCCGTGGGTACGAATTACTGGAAGGCAGGTGATCCGGTTTGGGTCGCCACCGGTACCTATGCCGGAGTCCATCGCCTGAAGTCGTGGAACCAGACATTCGTGACCAATCAACCGGTGACGCATGCCGGCACCGGGGATTATTTTGTGGTGACCGAATACTTCGGAACCAACTCCGGCACGGCGGCATCCAGCATCGTCCGGTTCGGAAAAGCCTTTGCCGATGTCCCGTATAGTGCGACGGCATTGACCTACGCTCGGCCGCTGGTAGAGCTGAAGGCTTGGTACACGGAAAACTTCTATAACCTGCGCCACTTCCGCACCTATGCCGTGACCGTTGCCTACGGGGCGGCGGGTGCTCCGGCCACCCTGTACCACAACCAGCTCGACTCCTATACCGCCGCCGGAGGGGAGCTGAACCTGATCCCGCGTGTTTACGCCTACGACAACACGCATACCAACCTGCAGTTCGCCTTGTTCGGGGATTACACCGGTGTGACGGCCCTGTACGGCAATAGCCCCCGATTCTATGACGTCACCGTGGAAATGACCGTGAACGGTTCGTCGCAGTTTATGGACCAGTTGCGAGTGAAGGAGTAAAGCGATGTCTGGGTCCCGTCATCATGAGACCGCCCATCAGGAGCAACCGCATGCCGGCATCCAATCGGAGATCCGGCACATTCTCGACGCGCTGGCCCGGATTGAGAAGCAAGTCGTGACCACCAACGGACGGGTGACTAGCCTCGAGAAATGGAAGTACGGCCTGTTGTGCGCCGTCGGTACGCTGGCAGCCACCAAATGGCCTGAACTCCGCGCCCTGCTTGGCTTGATGCCATGAACGAACGTTACCCACCATTGAAAGGAATCCGTATGAAATCCCTGTTGGCCTTGATGGTCTTGTTTCTGATGTCCGGTTGCGCCGCGTTCGGCCCGAATGGCCTGCGCCTGGTGGAACCGCCGGTGAAGAACATCGATGTCGCCGAGTTGTCGGCGAATCTGCCGCCGGATAAGGCGTTGCTGTTTCAGTATCGGCACATGTCGATCGAACCGGACAGCGCCGTCAATGTGGACAATGCAGCCACGCTTTCGCCGGGCGCGATGAAGGATCTCATTGGCTTCGGAGCCGGGTTGGGCGGCGACCTGGGCGCCTATGCGGTGCTGAAGTCGGCCATCGAGAAGAACCGTGACATCGAGACGTTGGTCGTCATCGCGGACTCAGACGACGTGGTGAAGCTGCGGACCTCCGACAACGCGGCCAAGATCGGATCCAGTCAGCAGTCCGTGGATCTCCTCAACCACATCGTGGTCGAGGAACCGCCAGCCGTCACCAATGCGATCGTGGTGACCAATGCTCCGCCGGTTGTGCCGGAGGCCGGAAACCCGACCAACGAGTTGCCCGTAAACGAGAGCGAGGCCTTTTTCCGCGACCTGACCTGGTTGCGGTCCGACACCACCGGTCCGGAGGCAAAGGTGACCAAACGGCTCACCTTCAATTCGATCTCACCGACGGGCATTCGTTTTCAAGCCGACCCGCTGGCCGACTGGGGCAACGCGGAACTGGTCGGTGTCATGTGCCTTGCCGTGCAGCGCGGCGGGCGTTGGGAAGGCGGCAAGTTTGATCATGTCCGGGCTGATACCACATCCCGGGATTTCAACAACGTATGCGGCTACATCAACGTGTGTCCCGGTCCGGCGAACCGGTCCGGTTCTGGCTGTTGAGCTACGACGGACGCCAGGCCTCAAATTTCATCGAAGTCAACTGGCCGTAAAGGAGCATCATGAACACCAAAGATATCGCCCTTCGTCTATTCTGGACCGTGGTGGCCGCCGCCGGCGGCGCGCTGGTTGCCGCCCAGACCCTTGACGTGGAGGCCTTGAAAGCGGCTGGATTCGTCGGGCTCACCGCCGCGATCAACTTCATTACGCTCTTGGCCCGTGCGCACCTTGGCGAACCGCCGAAGTAGACGCGAACTGGCCTGGGTCCGGTCGTTGCCGGTCGGCCGTTTCACCGGCGGGTTCTGCTTGCGCTGGCTCGGACCCGAACGGTTTCGTTATCTCCCCGACGACGACCCGTTGACCTTTCACCGGGCCAACGGTGAAGTCATCACGCCGGGCGAGATGGAAACCGATGGCGGCACCATCACCCCGGTCCTGCAAGTCCTCTCTGGTATGTCCAGGTGGTCCTACGCCTGTGCGTTTATGATCCACGACTGGGAATGGGAGAACCGGCTTTGCAACGGCAAGAGTTTCAAGGAAGTCAACCTCACCCTCGCCGAAGCCATGCGCACCATGCAGGTGATGGGTGTGCTCCCGGACCGGTCGACCGACATCATCAACGTGTATCGTGGCGTCATGTCCGTTGCAGCGCGGCGGCAATGGCATAACAATTCTCCGTATCCTGGCCCAGCAACAAGGCGGATAGGTTGGGTTCATAGGTCTCATTAACTCATAGGGCTCTACGTGTTCGTATGCCCCGTACCGCAATGTGACTGCCTTGCAGATTCGCTTCACTCTCCCCTTGACCAGCCACGCTCAGCACGGCATTAGGACTGAGCTCGCGTCGCCAGTTCGCCAGCACTTATGCCGCTAGCTCTTGGCTCACCGCCGCAAGATCGAGATCCAGTCCCCCTCTCGTGCCCCCCGCCCTATCAGTTTTCTAGCTGATGGTGCCGTAATATGGTCCGACTCGACCAGACTGGTTATCGCCGAACGAATTCAAACGTATCAAGTACTTTCATCAAGTCTTCTGCCCATAGCTCTTTTTCCGAAAGCCTATATGATATCGTGATGCGATGAAGAAAGTCATTATTATCAATGGAGTGCATGTTTACCAACACAGGTGGGCCGTCGTTCGTGCTGCGGGTATAACTTATTTTCATCGTGTCGATACCGTTGATTTTTTCGACTGTGGCTGGATTCCATGAAAGAATCTCCATCTTTAGGCCTCGCGATGATACTCTCATGGCCTCATTCTCTACGCCCTTCTTAAACATGTCATCAATCATCTTAAGATCTGGTTTTGAAAGTCGTATTCTCGTACCCAATTTCTCCCAATCTCCGGGCTTGTCGCGATTGGTCTCGACTATAACCCGGCAATATCTTTTCAATGCATCAGGGTCCATTTCGTTGATTCCCTTTGGTTGCGCAACTACACGGTCAGGAGACACCGTAATACTCAATATTCGCTCCTGATATTTGTTGCTTATTTCTTTGTAAGAGCCGGCCTGTACTTCGACCGTAGATGGGATTTTAAACGAGCATATTCCGGGTATTTCCACCGTGTTCCAGGATTCATCTTGAGCATTTACTGAAACACATCTAAATGCTGTCCACAGAACAGCCGCTACCAATCGCAGATTTCGTTTATTCATGCTGCATCATCTTTTTTATTATCCATCTTTGGTCAGAATGAGGCTGCTTCACTTGAGTACTATTAACTTCGTGCATGAGGGGCACTCAACAACTTCGCCTATCATATTCGTATCGACCTCAAGGTGCTGTTCACAATGAGGGCAAATCACCTTGGTTGTCTCATCATCCTCATCTTTTTGATTACCATCTCGTTCAAGCGGAACTGTTTTGTTACAATAGGGACAC
This sequence comes from uncultured Verrucomicrobiota bacterium, assembly GCA_937872895.1. GTDB lineage: Bacteria > Verrucomicrobiota > Kiritimatiellia > CAIVKH01 > CAIVKH01 > CALMUP01. The sequence goes on along the minus strand of CALMUP010000035.1, from coordinate 74,176 downwards.
CATGCAACATTAGAGTGACCATCCGCCTGTATGCTATTTCCGCAAAATGAACACCTTGCATTTGAGTCCCTGTCCTGCTCGAGAGCCTGATACCTCACCGATGAGACTTTTCTTTCGTCAACTACTGCAGGTTGCTTCCGAGTTGACGGAGCGCGAGGAACTTCATGGATTGTGGGAGGCGATACCTCTCGCGAATCCACAGGCAGCTTCGCACTGTTCTGCTCCGCCCATTTGGCGGCTATGCCATTTAGCGGGCTTTTGATGTTGTACTGCTGATAAGCAATCATGCGACCGACTCGAATAACAAGATCGTCTAGGCCTTCTGAAGCCGCATAAATATCCTGTGCACACACATCTCCCCTATTAAAATTTGGATGAAATATGGGCGTCAACAATCGCAACGATGGTGCTCGGCGCGGGTACTCAAGGCTTAGTCCGACTTCCAGAACGTGTTCAGCCCTCTCACGAATGACGCCTGCTTCATCAGTGTAAAGCCCCCGCAAATGATATGTAACACGATAAGCATCCGGTGGCTGACCTTGTGTAGCCTCTACCTGAATCAACGGCCACTCGCTGAATCGCGCCGTTAACCTGCCGTAATCTCCGAGTAATCTACGAACCCTTGGCGAATTCATGCGAAGTCCTCTGCAAAACATTTATTCATCACAAATCATTGCGCTTGCCCAAGAGAGATCAACATTAGGAAAACAAAAAAGATTGCTATGACCGCAAAAACACGGAAGAAACCAACCTTCTTGTGAAGAACTAGATAGCCTCCGTTCGCATCCCATGATGTTATTCCCTCACGGCTTAACTTGTTGTATGCACTAATGTGTGCAATTAAAGTCACAACAGGAATTCCACATCCCATGCCTCCAGCCCATACGCTCATGGAACGCGATAGCGCATCTCCATATGAGGGTTTAGAGCCATCATCTTTCCTTATGCTTACTCCAAGAATGGCTTTTCCAGGCGTTGTCCCCCATGAAGTCAACATTGTCGCCTCAAAAAATGTATAGACCAAAGTCAGGATTATTCCAAAAATGATGTCGTTAATTTCTAACAACTCAGGCATGATGATTTGAAGCAGGACACCTACTAATAAAGCAAATATTAATATATCAATATATCTTGCCCAATATCTTACCCATGGCCTTGCCTGCGGTCCTGTTTCGCCAAAATCTCTCGGTCCATTATCCTGAGATAATCCCGCGCCATCTGCGGGCACCCCACCACTGGTTGGTGAGTCAGTAAGGCTGATCTTCTCTTCGTCGGGAGGCGCTAACCTACATCCATAAATTGTGCAACCGCCGTTCTCCTCCCAGCAATCCCTATGGTGAGGTGTCCCACACTCAGGACAATGCACAACATTATCGCCAGTATTAATTGCGGAGCGGCAATAAGGACAATCCTTTAATTCCCCAGATAGTTTATGGGCATCTTTTACAACAATATCAACGGCAGGCACCGAGAATGTCTTCGAACACATCGGGCACTCCACCTCTAATCCCCTATGCTCCTCAGAGGCTGCTAATTCCCGGTCGCAGTGTGGACATCTTATCTTCATCTAGTCCCCCGTTTTTTCTGAATAGGTGAAAGTATAGCGTCCGACCTGAATCACATCCCCGCTTCTCAGCAAGCGTGCAACACCAAGCTGCAGATTGACTCCCGATACTACCGTAGGGCCATTCGCGGTGATGAATGTATGTACCCCACGTTTTTCAATAACCGCGTGCGTTTCTTGAATTGACGGGTCCTTAAAAAGATAAATCGTACTTGTCTGACTCTTGCCTATGATCGTCTTATCCTGATACAGAACAAATTGTTTACCGGCCAAGGGTCCTCCGGTTACATACAGCCACCGCTCTTTCATTGCGCTTTCTACCAAGCCAATTGAGATTCCACTAACACAACCCAAAATGCTCATCCCTATTGCCCGACTTGGTTCCGCCGCACCCGACAACAGCGTTATTGGATCAAACAGCATTCCACCAATTCCAGCGCCCAGCATTCCGCCCCAAATGCCGCTGGCCGTCTTTTTACCGGACTTGCTCACAATCCCAAAGACCAATCCTCCTGCGATACCAAAAACCGCCCATGCAATTCCGCGTACAATCCATTGCACCGGGTTGCTCAAGAGTTTCGACTCATCAGCGCCCATTTGTATAATGAAGAACTGTAGTGCACCATACAGCAAATCTGCCAGACGAGATAAAGCGATGCCGAAGATTAGACCCAATCCAATCGAGGCAAGCCCTCTTGTTATTGCACGCGTCCATGTCCGCTCCACAATACTTTCTACAGTGCCAAACCCTATCGACATAAATATCAACATTAACGGGAATAAGAAGTAGTTTCCCCATCCAGTGTAATCATAGTCAAAGAAGCTCGGTTCACAGATCGCCCACGCAAGAAATGCGCTCACTAGCCCTGCCAGCCCAAGATAGAACCATCCCTTCAGCCATATACCACCCCCACCTTCATCTACCGAGGCCGAAGTGCTGGTAGATGCAACGGTTCCCCAGTCTTTCTTCTCGGCTGCCTGCACGGGCCGAACCACAGGTAGCGGCGCCTCAGTCGCTTGGTTTTTTTCAACATCTGCCCACGTGATTTTGATTTTTCCGGATTCGTTATTCATCTCCGCTCGCCCCCTCTTTCTGCAATGGCTGAAGTACTTCCGCGCCGCCATTCCTCATAATCTGTTCCAACTGCTCGGGCGTGACTTGGATGACGCGGATCGGCCCGTGCCCTAATTGCTCTGCAGACATTCGGCGTTCCCGCATCCGTTCAATCCTTCCATCAGCCCACATCTTGTAGTATTCGGCAATATCGTCACGCTTCCATATCGCGCCCGCAACTGCCAACGCCAACAACAAATAGCCAACTAGCGTCACTACAGCCTTTACCTTCTTTCTCTTGGATGCATACCGCCATCGAGCAATCCATGTTTCAGGTTTCGCATCAATCTGCGCCTCGTACCGTTTTGAGTTTTCATTCCCTACATCAGATATGATCTCATATCTTCTTGTCGGTGTTACTCTACCCTCGCCCCAGGAAAAGCACCCCTCCTCGTCGGAGTGCGGATCATACACCCAAGCAATACTTCCGGGTGACGAGAAGAAGTTTTCGTGAATGAAAACGTCTTGATCCGACAAGAATACACCGAATCCTGGATGAGAATGATACCAGCCCACTATATCGCTATCCGGGTAGTACTTATCTTTACCGTCGTGAATTCGAGACCACGCCTCTTGAGTGAACGTGACGTGCGCACCGCCCTGACTTGCTCCATCCCCCCTCACGGATCCAAATACATGCGTACCAGAACCCGTTTCTCGCCCAATCAATACGCCACATATTTCTGCCTGCATTGATTCTCGAGCGTGCTGCCGAATGCATTGAAGAACAGAGCTGCTGATGGTCACTTTGCGCTGGCCCGAATTGTTCGCAGTATTTTTCTTTGCGGCTATTTTTTTCATGGGTCTTTTTGTTAGTCGGGCATTTGCGCCGCCGACATGTCGGCGCTCATTATGATCTGTCGCACATTCGTGTCAGACCTGATGGTTATCACGTCCCACAACGGCAGCCCTAATGACGCCACCGTTTTCTGCTCAAGCCCACCGCGCCCCCCATATGAGTGCATAGTGATGACGTCTCGCATTTCGCCGTCCTTGGGACATAACCCGTCACTTGTTCGCAACTTTCCAGCACTTGAAAATACTTCGGTCTCCTCGCCGCATTTATGGCACTTCAACTTCCAAATAATATCTCGGCTAAATTCAAGCACAACATCAGCCGCTCGTAGCTCTGACCGGGCGAAATCCAAGAGATCACCGACGGTGGTTTCATCCGATTTTTTCGGCCATTCCAACACCGCCTCAAATATTTCATGGCTCATGCAATCATCGTTTGCAGTGTACTCAACGAGATAGGAGGTATGATTCATGCCTTCAAAAACAAAACCTTTCCCAGCCAGGCAAGGCATTCCATGCAGCAGCTTTATAGCCTCCTGCACCTGTATGCCGGCAATCACAGATGAGGTTGTCGGAGTCGTTGGCGTCTTTCCTCCCTCCATCTGCTCGCGGGTAAGCAAATTGCACGACATACGTTTAGCAAGAATTTCCCAGTCCCGCTCACCCAATGTGCACTCGTAACAAGGCGCGCGACCGGGCATGAATACGCGGACAACACCGTTGATCCCCTCTATCGCACCATCAATCCACGGTCGATTCATCTTCCACGCCGACCGATTGATCCACAACCGTGCTTCACGATTATCCAGTGCACCGATAACGACATCAGCCCAGCCCACAAGCCCCAGGCCGACGTCATACATGACATTAGCGGTAATCGCCTTAATCCGGCACTGGGGATATATTTCACAAACCCGTTGTGCAGCAACCTCAGCCTTACTTCGGCCAATATCCTCTTCTCTAAAAAGCACGCTTCTGGACAAGTTCGACATCTCGATATTGTCCATATCGATTACAACAATGTGCCCGACACCCAGCAACGCGAGATTTTTCAGTATCTCGTTGCCCAAAGCGCCGGCCCCGATAACAAGCACCTTCGCCTTGCTGAGAACATCCTGCTTCCACCATCCGATCAGCTCAAAGCGACTAAACCGATCTTCCTCCAGCTCAGAGGACGTAACCGTCACTTTGGATTCAAGCGAGTCCATGTTCTAGCCGGCAGTGATTTCTGGCTGCAGCCGAAGTATGTCACCTTCTTTGACCCCCGATGCTCTTAATGTTTGCTGATCCTGCAGCTGTCGGCCTGTATTCTTGTGATGAAATTTATAGCTCATCGGCGCTCCATCTGGTCCGGATTTCGGCAGATTCAGCTTGCCCACCAACACATCGATTAATTTGTTTATAGGAGCATCATCGGGCAGCTCTACAGGTATCCTTTTGTTTTCCGTTGAGTCGTAGACCATCACATTGATTGACGGCATATATTACCTCTCCTTTTCATCCTCATTTATAACTCCGGCCTGATTATCTTGTTTGATACGAGCCCACCCTGTCAGTGCATGACGCCCCTTTTCTGTGAGCACCCACTTGTACTGATCATGTAAATCATCGACCCGCTCCCCAAAGTTCAGGTTTTCGGCGTTCGGATTTTTAGCCTTATCATAGACTGCTTGCACTAACGCCATCAGCCTCCCGCTTGCATCATAGATGGGCCCGCCACTATTGCCAGGGCTTACCGGCGCCGAAAATTGCAAAACGTCCACGCCTCGTTTTTGCGAAATCAAACCAGATGATATCGTAAATTGTAAACCACCCGGATGTCCTAACGCATAAACAACTTCACCGACATCAATCGAATCGTATGAACGAATATCCTGCATGCACTCAGTATCAGCATCCTCCCTCTTGACCCACAACAATGCCATATCCAGATTCTGATGCACTCCAACGACAGAGGCCGCCGCCTTTTGCCCATCCTCGAGGCTGATTCCTACCAACGCATTCAGCTCTGCACGCCTGCATACGCTTTCGACAACATGTCGGCTTGTAAGGATCAGGCAGCCTTGCTCCAGTGCGGCGACTATGACACCTGCGCCCGCTGGTTCATGCCCAATACCGTCTGCGCCACCGTGCAGACCATCAACTGCATGCACCACAACAACCAAGGGCATCCTCGACCTCGCTATATCTTTGGCCGTCATATCCCCAGCGTAAGACGAGATCTTCTTATCAAAGCGAATAGAATCCGACAATCCTACTGAAGGCATCTTGAAATCAGTTCCTTTTCGCAACAGCATACCACCAGCCGTCATCCAGAGAAGCCAGCTCGCAATCAATGCTATTATGCAGGCCCGCGCACCTCTATATCTGAACTCCATCGGCTTATTTTTTTGAAGGACCAAGCTGATTACAACTGCTAACACAAGAAGCGGCGGAAGGAATGCAAGAACACCCAAGATAGCGACCCACCAAACCGGCAGGTGCACTTTCACCCCCGCCGCATGTTTATTCTCGCCGTCCTGCCTTAGGTCTTGATCAGTTATTACTATGCCCTTCATCATTTTCCCTAGCCTTGATGCTGACCGCTCATAACCTGGCACTTAGGTTAAACGAAACGTGACACACAACTTATCGGTGTCACGTCTAATCCACCCTGTCGCATTGCGACACAAGCGGCCCCTCCTCATGCTTACTCGCAGTATTATGTATGTACCATCCCGTCTTCGTAAAGCCGTTACGTCACCAAAAGACCTCAATAATAGGCTTCATCCTTTCCCCTATATGACACTATTTGTCGTACCTTGCTTACCCAGTTTCAACCTTCCCTTGTAGGCCGTTCGTAGATTCTCGCCTCGATCAATAACGCGCAGCTTCGCGCGCTGCTGATGATAGCAATCGAAGTCTTGGGCCAACGCTTTGTTCCCAAACTCCACTCCTCCTGGAATATCACGGATATACTCGACCGCATTCAGGTCGATGCCGCGTTCCTTGACATAGGCGTTCACAATTACTGAGAACGTTAGGGGTGGTTCATGGTCTACCACAGCTTCATCCCATGCCAATTCCTTGCCTGTTGCTTCGCAGACAACCTTGTTTTCGACCCGGCCTTCAAAACATTCACTTTTGCACTCGCTCATGTATGGCCGAACAACTTTTCTCGCCGCATCTGAAAACGTTGCAAAGGGACTCCTATCGTCGTCAATGCAGTGACCATAACCGAAGTCGTCGCGTGTGCCGTCAGTTCGGTATACAAAGAAACACTTGCTGCCATGGTGTGGCTCGATCTCGACAACAATAGCTTCGATCCCCGGGCCAATTTTATCTCTAGCGCGAGGATGATTCATTAAAAGTGCCTCTATTTCTTGATAATCTTTTCCGACAAGCATATCGCCCGCTTCGTGTCGACGAAGGATAGCGCCGAAGTATTCTTTCGCCTCTTTTTTTGTACGGAAACTCAAATCACCAACTTTTACCTCTATCCGTTTGCCCATAATCAGACCTCGATTTTCACTTCTGACAAAACCTCCCTCCGTACCTCCCAGTCTGGCATACACCGCGTGAGCAGCCGATAGAACGCTTTTGAGTGATTGTGGTGAACGAGGTGGCACAGCTCATGCATGATTACGTACTCAATGCAATGCACCGGAGACTGCATTAGGTGAAGGTTTAGCGTCACCCTGTTCCTTGTGCTACACGCACCCCAACGGCTGCGCATCCAACGGAGGTGGATCGGAACTTTCGGTATCCCGTGACGCGCCCCCACTTCGAAACATCTCTCAGCGTACCGGGCAAACACATCTTCAGCCCTCTGACGGCACCATTCCCTGAACTCATCCCGGACAGATTCGCGATCGTGCACGTCAGGAACCAAGATCCGGAGATACCTCCCGTACATACTGGCGCACGGTTCCTCCCCCTGCTCTACCTTCAGGCGGTATTGCCGGCCAAGGTAGACAATCGTTTCCCCGCTCACATACTTCTTGGGACCCGGTAGAGGGTGATGCCGTTCCTGTCGCTCCAGCTGCCGGGCAATCCAATCGGCCTTGCCCTGTACAGCTTTATTCACGTCCACGGGCGACACACCTTTCGGCACCCTCACGCGCACTTCCAGCCTGGGCGTAACGATGATACGCAAGCGCTTGCCCGTCGCCTGCTCCGGCGAATAGGTGATTCTTCTGCTGCCATATTCTATTACCGGCTGAATCATCGGATATCCTCGTTGGCCACCGCCACCTCGACGCACCGGTCAATCAGCCGATCCTGCACATCGAGCGGGATGGTCATTCCCTTCTCATGCGCCCTTTCGTAGAGAATGTCGTCGATCTCACCTCGCATCTTATTCAGGGCATCGTGATTGTCCCGCCAGTCCCTGATCTGATGTGCGGCGATTCGCTTCTCAATCGTCAGGGCGATTTCCGCGGCCGTTGCCTGATCCATGCCGACGGCTTCGGCCAGATCGCTCTGAATACAGCCATAGTAGCGCCGGGCCATATCTTTGCCGGCTAGTAGCGAAGGCGTGTCATCATCCGTATGGGTCACGACCTTGGTGGCGATGTCCACGATCTTGCCCAAGGCCTCCAAGGCCTCGATCCTCTTGGCCCGCATTGCCTCCAGCACATCTTCCAGCATCTTGGAGAACTTCTTGTAGAACGCCGGGTCCTTCTCCATTTCCCGCTCGATCGCCCGGTTGGTCGCCGATGCAATAAGGTCGGCCTTCGACTTCGCGCTCCGGCCCTGGTCGTCCAACACCTTCTGGCGTTCAGCCGAGTCAAACAGGTTGATCGGCTCGCTCAAATGGACTACATCCTCGGCTCCAACGTGGGTATCGAGCAGCTTCCTGATCCTTTGCTCGTACTCGGAGAAGTCGATCCGTTCCTGATACCGCAGTGATACGGCCGCCCGAAGATTCTGGAAGAATTTCACGTCCTGCTTGTACCGGTTCAGCGTCTTCGGCGCGGTCTTTTCGATGAACACCGTCGAGGATAGGGCAAGCGCTAGGGTGCGCGCGAACAACGAAAACCGCTCATAGAACCTGTTCCGAAGCTCCTCGTCACGAAGGTGCTCCTCATAAGCCTCAGGGTCCTTCGCCCCCCGCACCAGCGTAAACAACTCCCATAAGTCAGAGTGCAACTGCGGCAGCCGCGCCGCCTCGTTCTCCAGATAGGTCACCGTTTCGGTGATGTCTTCGCGGTCATAGTCAGCAAGCTTGTCATAGAACCCGATCGCCTCGTCCAAATCATCGATGACACCGCTGTAATCGAGAACCAAACCATACTCCTTACCCTCATACAGACGGTTCACCCGCGCGATGGCCTGCAACAACGTGTGGTCCTTGAGCTTCCGCGCCAGATACAGAACCGTATTACACGGGGCATCAAAGCCAGTCAGCAGCTTATCCACCACGATGATAATCTCCGGCTCTTCTCCGTTTTTGAAGGCGCTGATGAGCTGTTTGTTGTAACGATCCTCGGAACCGTACCTTTCCATCATCGCGTCCCAGAACGCTTTTTCCTCTTCGCTGGCTTCTTTTTCGCCCTCTCCCTCGCGCACGGATGGAGCCGAAATCAACACTTCGGACTTCACCATGCCGAATTCGTCCAGGAACTTCTTGTAAAGGAGAGCGGACTCTTTATCCGGCGCAACCAACTGCCCCTTCATCCCGAGGCCCTGATACGTCGTGGAGTAGTGCACCGAGACATCCCAAGCGATCATCTTGATTCGCTGGGCCGCCTTCATAAGCTGACGCTCACTGGAGAACTTCTTCTTCAGGTCCACCTGCTGCTCTTCGCTCAAACCGATGGTCAGTTTTTCAAACCAGCTATCGATCGCACTCTGATCCACCGGCTGCGGGACATGCCGCGCCTCATACACCAGAGGAACAACGGCCTTGTCTTCCACTGCGCGGGCAATCGTGTAGGCCGGTTGGAACAAGTCGCCGAACTTGGCGAACGTGTTTCGCTTCGCATTCTTCGCCAACGGAGTCCCGGTAAAGGCGATAAAGCAGGCGCCTTTCAAGGCAATCTTCATCCGCGTGTGATATTCGCTGTAGTTGCTCCGGTGGCCTTCGTCCACGAGCACGAAGGTATTCCGGCTGGCCCCCCTCAACCGTCGATTGCCGGCGGCGGCTCCAAACTTGTGAATGGTCGTTGTGACGATGTGCGCCTTCTCATCCGTCAGCAGATCAACCAACGCTTCTCCGGTGGCGGCCTGATCGGGCAGCATCCCGCAGGCGTGGAAGGTATTCTTGATCTGGTCATCCAGGTCGATACGGTCGGTGACGATGACGACCTTTGGATTAAGGATGTCTTTCGCCAAAGCCAGGCTCTTGGCCAGCATCACCATAGTCAGCGATTTGCCGCTGCCCTGCGTATGCCAGACCACACCGCCGCGCCGGGCCTCATCGTCCTTGCCCAACCGTACCCGCGCCATAATGTCCTGAACGGTAAAATACTGCTGGTAGCGGGCGACCTTTTTGTCGCCATGATCAAACACGATGTACTTATAGACAATCTCCATCAGCCGCTCAGGCCGGCAGAGCCCATACAGAAGGCGATCCTGCTCATAGACGGCCCTGCCTTGCGCAAGAATCGAGCGATACTCTTTGCGGACCAATTCAAATGGAACGGTCAGCATTTTTTCCAATTCATCTCCGGGCATGGGCTTTTCGATCAGGGTACGGACCTCATCATCCAACCTGCCTTCCTTCCACACGCTCCAGAACTTCCGTGGCGTGCCCGTGGTTGCGTATTCAGCTTTGTCCCGTGCCAACGCCAGAACGAGCTGGGAATAGAGGAACAACTGAGGGATGCCATCCTTTGCCTGGTAGTCTTTCAGGTCCTCAATCGCCAGGTCGATCGGCTCCTTTCTCATATCCGTGTAGGCGCTGCGCTTGCACTCAATAACCACCAACGGAATCCCATTCACAAAGAGTACAATGTCCGGGATGTAGTGCTTCTGGTACCCGACGCGCTCCACTTTGTACTCGGCCGTGCAGTGATAGGTGTTGTTGTCCGGATGCTTCCAGTCGATATAGTCGATGGTGAAACTCTTCGTGTCCCCCTCGATCGTCTGTGGCACACTGGTTCCAAGACACAGGAGGTCGTAGGCCTGCTCGTCTTCGTGACTTGCGCCCGTGGCCCTGAATCCCTTCAAGGCCTGGACCGCATTCTGGATCGCGTTTTCCGTGAAAGCCCTCTCGCTACCCTTGAATTCGTAGCGAGCATGATTACGGATGTGGTCCGTCAGAATCGGCTCGAGTATAGCCGTACCCATGCGGCCGTTTCGGTACTCAACACATTCTTCAGGGGTCAGATACTGCCATCCCATTTGAACGAGCAGCTGAAGCGCAGGAAGCTGAGACTGCACTTTTTCTAAATAACTGGGGAGCTCTGGATATGGATTGTCGTTATTCATTTTATCAGCTTAGTTGGTTGTCCAGGTGTGAGGGCAGCCAACCGACCACCACTTGTTGTGTCGCGTCATGCCAGAAGAAATAGATAGCCAGACAATGGCGATCGTCCTTGACCTTTCCTTTACGGAGATGGAGAGCCAGAAATTCACGCTTTCGGCTACCCGGCGGATACTCGACATAATAGGCATCGCCCTCCGAACCGGCCCGCGCTTCGTCGATCGACCCCGAACACTTCAATCCCAGCTTTCCGAGCGCTTCCTCAAACATGGTGTTGTCACCGTGGCCCAGCTTCATGTTGCGATACTCGTTCGCAAGCACCAACAGCGCCTTGTAGACAAGCGGCACGTCCTCATAGTTTGCACGCTTCAGAGAGCGTCTTGTACGGGGGTGAAGCTCCAAACGGTCCGCCAAGTACTGACCGGCCCATTCTTCCATATCTTCGTATGATTCCGGAATCGGGATGCTGACATCCAGTTGTTCGCCCGTTTTCGCTTCAAGATTTGCACGCAGGACATTGATCTGGTTGCGCAGATTATAGTTAAGCTTCTCGAAGTATTCCCGGTCCTGATCCGCCTGCTTCGCCAGGTCAGACCACTGCTCAGCCTCCACCTGGGTCTCCTTGAGCGCCGCCGTCAATTCCTCAACCTGATTGTGGAGCGCTTTGGCTGCGTCGTCTTTCGCCTTCACCAATTCCCGCATCTGCGAAGCGGCATCGCTTGCCACGCTCATCCCTTTCTCGGCGTCGGCTAGCTTCTCAAGCGCCTTTTGAAAGGCCTCTTCTTTCTCCTGTGTAAAGGCGCGAATCTGGGCCGCGTTGAGCTCGGAGGCCAGTAAGCGTGCCTGCGCGACGGTCACCAGCTCCGGAATGGTCCATCGGCCGCGGGCATTCTGCGCGCGTATGACATCCAGGAGTTGATCCGTGAATGCCTTGGGCCCGCTGTGATCGTGGTACTTGTGGTACCAGATCATATCCTTCCGATAGAGGGGATGCGCTCGAAGGTCATCTTCATCGAAATTTAGTCCAGGCTGGTAAATCCGAATCGCCCCGTCAAAGACGGCCCAAGGTGCACCAACTCTCTTCGTCCACTCATATCCCATCGGATATGTTAACTGGATAACATGAGCGTACCCCTGCAGCTCCTTCGCCACGTACAGGGCATCGACCAAATAAGGTGGAGGTGGCGATTGGGTCAAATGCCACCGCTTACGGTCCGGCATGCTGAAGATAATAACCGGAAGCGATCGATCCGTAGACAACAGTAACTTTTCCAGATCGTCGATGCGTTCCGGTGATGACAGCACCGACGGTTCGTGCATCAGCGGACGAACCTGAATCAGTCCTGTGCTTATTGCAAGATTTCGCACGATAGCTGGCCGCGCGTAGGTCAGCATACTATGATCCGTCTGCAGCATCGCGCAGGCCACGTTTACTCCGAACATGACTTTGCCATCGATCCTCCTGAGGCATAGGTCCGTCGTCCAATGCCGTCCCGGAACCGCCTCAATATCGCCCATTCCCATATCGGGATGCGACAATCGGCAGGTCCACACACCGTGGTCGGGAATACTCACGCACTCAATACGCTGGCCGTGTTCATCGACAACAAAGGATTCACCCTTCGCAGCCGATGCAGGCAGCTCTACAGGCGCTTTTTTGGAGAGCCAATCGGTGATCTCTTGACGAGCAGCAGCAAATAAATCTGCTTCGCTTTTCAGCTTGTGACCCACCTCAGCTTGGAGCTGATAAGTCGTCCATACACGCGGACGCTCCAGGCGCACCAGGCGCGACATCCTGCGCGGTCGAACATCGTTTCCAGCCATACTCATACCTTCACCCTCACTTCCCCAGTTAAGAGTTTCTGCATCAGGCCGCGTTTCTGATCCTGCAGGGCGAGTAGACGTCGCTCTTCGGCGGCGATCTCTTCGTCTGCGGCGTCTAGGATAAGTGCAATGGCTTCCTGCTCTTCCTTCTCCGGCACATAGAGCTTTATGCAGGCAAAATTGTGGTACTTTAGACTGAGCGTATCATCGACAAGCCCTTGTGAGTGTCGCCAGAATTGATGTACCACGAACTGATACTTGAAAAAGTGGCCCATGAAACCAACATGCGTATAATCCTTGGGAGTACAAATCGTATAGGCAGGACTCACAATACCTTCCAGAGACGAAACGGCGTTGACGCCTTGCCACATGCGCATAGTGTTATATCCGATATCTCCTGGGCAGATTCTCAAATATTTGGATTTATCCTGATTTGATGCATCCTTTCGGTCGAGATCAACGGCTGGAACAATGCCCTTGCTTCCGGTTATTGCCAATAGGGGCAGATCGCATCGGCCTGTTTCTCTGCGTTCTGTAAACAGGTCGCCAAGACGCCTTTCCTTCCACTCTCCCGCGAAACCCGGCAGGCGGCTCTTGCCAGTAAGGAGCTGCTGCATAAGCCCCTTCTTGCGCAGCTTTTTGGCTTTCAGCATTTCTTCAACGCATGCTATAGATTGCCCCCACAACAAGAGCAATAACGACATCGCTATCTGCTCCTCCTTTTGTGGTCTAGGCACATGGATACGTCGCACATCTTCTTGTGTGACATTCTTCATGCTTCCGCTTGTTCCGGTTGCACGAGCAGCGACAGCATTCCGTACGATGGTTGCATTCATCAAATAGCCGAACCATATCGGATCATCTCGACTATCATTCTCTGGTTTTATAAGCCAGAGTCGATCGGGCAAAAACATCGTAGGCCAGTCTTGGTCCACGTATGCATTAGCGCCCACTAGAGTCGGCGTATTCATACGACTCATTATCACGCAGCCTCTTTGGACTGGAACACGCACACGATCGATCTCTTCGGTTTTCACAACCTTGTTTTCTTGAGGATTGAAGACTCCGCTGTATACGCAGCTTGTCTTGAGCACGCCGCACTCGCCGTCACGGGCAGGCCTGTCATCCGCATTCACGCTAACGCCGGCGCGAAAAGGCGCGGCCATTATACCTAATGTCGTGCACTCCCACTCTTCCGGAATCCACCCCACCTTCGTCTTCCTATACCCTGGCCTATTTTCGTTCGGATCATTCATGATTACTTCACCCCGCTTGCTCTACGCCCTAGACTCACCACTCCATTCTCATCCAGCTTCAACACATCGACATCACATAGAAGTTCAATCAACGTATCCAGCCGGTCCGGCATCCACGGGAGCCGGAGATTGCCGAGGTCGCCGCGCGCACTGACCGTCGCCTCGATACCGTTGTCACCGAGGACAAATCGCAACCGCTGCGCCCGCCCGTCGAATCGCGACAATGCGATCCGCATATGCTGGGAAAACACCAAGTCCGAAAAGACATCCTTGAGGAAGTCCCGGATCGGCAGTTCCTGCCGCTTCTGAAGCCACTCGATAAACCAACTCATGCTCATGCGGTCCGAATCTCCCAGGGTCATCAGGTGTTTGTACGGCCCGGAATTATCCCAACGAAGCATCCGCCAGTACCACCCGGCACACATACGAAGCGCATGTACGCACCCCTCATCACCATGCGCTTCATACACGAATTCGAACCGCTCATGTTCGCCGTGAACTGAGTCGTTCCATGCCCTCGAGGTGGCTTGGTCGTCATCCTTCTTAAGCTTGCCGGCGACATCATCGATCATCTGTCGGAAGGTGACGGGCAGCGCCTGGCCTGCGTCGTGACTTCGCGTGACCCAGTAATCCACAGCCTCCTCAATCGAGCGGCAACCGTTCACAAGCGCGGTTTCAAAACACCACAGCATCAATTCAATGGCATACCGCTGGTACTGGCGCGCCATGAAGTGTGACCAGTACTGCCGCATGTCTTCGAGATCCTCATCGGCCAACCGCAGAACAGAACCATCACCAAAGTGCCCGGTGTACCAGGCATTGCGGATTTCATCGCTCGTTTGGCCATCGTGCTGTTCCAGAGTCGCCAGAAGAAGACGGGTTGTCCGCGTACGTGCATAGCCGCGGGCATTGGCGTCTGCCGGCAGCAGCTTCTTCTGGAAAAGTGGCTTGAGCGCATTGAAGCGCTGGTGCCGGTAACAGGGTGGCGCTAGTCCGTTGCGGCCGAGTTCGTCCACCTCCTCTTCCGTGAATGCCTCGTCCTCCAGCGACGCCAGCTTATCGTAAGCATCCGATTCGCGGAGCGCCGCGTCCACCGTCTCCACAATCGTTCGCGTATCGGGATCGGGGGATGCGGTGGCGATATTCAGGTACACACCATCCCTGGCCCGGACATCGTAGGAGTCCACGCAGTGCAAGGCCACGAGCGCCGGTCCATAAATGGCTGCCGCATAGAAGCTGTTCTGAGGTCTGCGCGATGCCGCCTTGAAAGTCAAAGGCCCCGGCAACCGGCAATTCTGGGTCACGCCGACGCGGTTGCGGGTATTGCCGAATTTCTGAGCGGCGGGGGCTTCATCGCGCATATTCAGAGAGATGGCCACCTCGGCCTTCTCTCGAAAAGCTCGGTATTGCTTCGGTGTGAAGTTGTCTTCACCGCTAAGTTGGCGGAACTTCCACGGAACCCAGGCACCGAGGAAGAATATGCCCATATCACGGGTAACGTTGTTCAGCTCAGGAATCAGGTAATTGCCGACCATGTGAAGGTTCACATAGCGCAGCCCGAGGAAATCGATACCGCCACCGCGCGGCGAGAAGTCCATCGTCAGGAAAGGATATTTGGGCATGTTACTCACAACGGATTCCTTGTCGTTTTCAGCCAAAGCAGGGTATCCATGAACTCTTCGTCCGTTTCCTTTGACGTGTCTTCGCGTAGGTACTGACGCCACACATGGCGACAGGTTTCAACGGCACCCTCGTCCCAATTAAAGCCCTCTCCGACCACCTCGCCGAGGAGGCGGGGCCAGAGGAGCGGGTACTCGCCATTCGGCGCCTCCCGCATCTTCTTCTGGGCCACCACAGCCAGCATGACGGTAGACAGGTCCGGGTGAATTGTGATGTTGAACTCATCGCGGAGGTCCTTGGATAGCGGCGGAAACGTCGTATGCCGGTACCGCATGTCCCGGGAGCAGCAGAAGTTTTCATGCTGCTCCCGCGGATTGACCATCAGATACAGGAACTCATTCGCCAACGCTGCGGCGGCCGGTATGTCACCGACATTATTGGCCATACGGCTAGCGGCCCGCCGAACGGCCATCGTCGCCAGAAACACAAAGACGGCCGCCGGCCAAAGATTCTCCGCGACCTTTTCATCCGGCTCGAGTGTCAGTAGTCGGTTCGTCAGCCTCCCATAATCTTTCTCCGCCTTGCTCCAGATGCGGTCGGCCAATCGCTGAAGCTGCTCGCGCTCGGCCTCCCTGGCCGCTTCTATCTCGGCCGATTCCTCGTCATCTGCATCATCCGCCGTTTCGTGCACCTCGACCTTGGGCCTTCCCTCTTGCGCCGACTCCGGCTTCAGGAATGTCTGCAGGATTCTCTGACACCACTGGAGTTGACCGATGCCCGTCGTCCCTAGTTGTCGCTGAAGGTCATGATGTACCGGCTGCGGCGGCCAGATAGCCACATGGACACTCGATTCCTCCTCTTCATCGGGCTCGATATCGTCGCTGTCACTATCCCGTACCGACACCGATCTGGTGATGATGCGGCCATCGAAAATGTTACCCACAAGGGTAAATATGGCGGCAATATCGGAGAGGTCAGGCATTGACTCACTGTCGAGCAAAGCCAGAGCACCACGCCAGGCACTCCGGTGGATTGGGTCGGCGGTCAACAGCATGCGGTTTTCGACAAAACACGCTGCCGAGACTGGCTTGCCGGCCTTGTCCTTCGCGATGAGCTCTAGGCAGACCGCCATGTTCCGGGTCCTGTGCCACCCAACGAAGCTGTCCCACGACACATGCTCCGTACCGTGACCCGCGAACAGCGTCTTCGCGGCAAAAACCGCCGAGTGGCTTCCAACCCGCACCGTCAGGCGGACATCGGTAATCGGCAGGCGATCACGTTCGGACCCGGCCGCGACAAGTTCCAACCCGAGCCCAGATTCCGATGCTGTCAGAGAGAAGTTATTCACGGAGTCCGATTCGCCGCTGTACTCAAGCTCACCGGACGGGAGTTTCGTCTTATCAGCGCGAAAGTACTCTTTCAGCACGGTCCCACCGACCGGGCGGAGCAGCCCGGCCTCGACGTTCGGTCCCGACCACGCTGCTGCCGTGCAGTTGGCACTGGTGCAGTACATCCAGGATGCGGATGAGCCTTTGATGCCGTACAGCTTCAGATGCGCGAGCGGACGCGCCTTTCCGGGAACGCGCAGCGTTGCCAGCGTCTTCGGCTTAAATTCCTCCTTCACCTTGGTAATAGGCAAGTCTGTAGCTTCCGCGCCGTGAACGGCCGGAAACACGTGCAACTTTGCTTTGGGATACCGGCTTGCCAGCAAGCGGAGACCGTCGTCCTTCCCGCCAAAGAATGGGGCTGCCGCATACAGCTCCGTGCAGTCTGGCACTTCCGGCAGTCCGTCGATCAGCTTTCCGGAAAAAGAGTGGATCAGCCGGGGGACCGCTTCTTCGGCTTGGCCGCCGCGAAACACAGTTATAGCGCGCCGAATCTGATCGAGAGTCTCCACATACAGCGACCCCGCAGAATTGCCCTCGCCCCACATACCGGCCAGCCCGGCCACAAACGATTCTATGTCGCGCACGAGGCGCTCATCGGCAGGCTCCTCTTTGCTGATGAAGACCGAGTCAAAGTACTCGGCATTCACCATAAAGCCCGATTGCGTCAGATTGCCGCTACCCACGAGCATCGCCATTTCCGACTCACCGATCACGAGCCAAACCTTGGGATGAAAACAGCCCGACCTTGGTGCTGGCGCGACCATGTAACCATTCCCCGCGCTTTGCAGGGCGGCGGCCTCTGAAATCGCGCGCTGATACCCAATCTTGTCGGCAATAATAAAACACGAGCGCAACCGGGACCGGTCGATATACGGAAACACCACCGACTCGAAGAACGCCAGGCTCAGCGTGTACGTCGTGCCCAGAACATACCTCGGTTTTTTGATGCTCCCGAAAAAGTCTGACAATTTTATGGATTCGACCGGCATGGCGTATCTCTACTTGATGAACCCCAGCTCTTTCAGATAGCCGTCCATCTTCGCTCTGGTCTCCGTCAGCTTCGCCTCCAGGTCTTCGATTTCCTTCTGCACGGCAGCGATATCCACCTCAGGCTCCGGCTCGAAGGTATCGACGTAACGGGGGATGTTCAGATTGAACTCGTTCTCCTCGATCTCCGCATAGGTGGCGAGGTGCGAGTACTTCTCGATTTCCTTTCGGGTATGGAAGGTATCGATGATCTTGTTGATATCCTCCGGGCGCAGCTTGTTCTGGTTGGTCCCTTGCTCGTATTCACGTGATGCGTCGATGAACAGCACCTTATCCTTGTCGGCATGCTTGCGACTCTTGTCAAAGATCAACAAGGCTGCTGGAATTCCGGCCCCGTAGAACAGGTTGGAAGGCAATCCCACCACACCGGCGAGCATATTTTCCTGAATAACGGCCTTTCGAATTGCGCCCTCCTGGCCGCCCCGGAACAGCACCCCATGCGGTACAACGACGCCCACTCGGCCCTTCCCCTCCACCGCAGTGGACAGCATGTGAAGAATGAAGGCCCAGTCGCCCTTGCTTTTCGGCGGCACCCCACGCGTGAACCGCTGGTACTTGTCGTTGGCGGCGATCTCCTGGCCCCACTTGTCCAAACTGAAGGGAGGGTTGGCGACAACCACGTCGTACTTGATCAGCGCATCGCCTTCTATCAGAAGCGGATGGCGGATTGTGTCTTCCCATTCGATGCGAGCGGCGTCCACGTCGTGCAGGAACATATTCATCTTGCAGAGCGCCCACGTGCTGCCGTTCATTTCCTGCCCCGCCAGAGAGAAATCGCGAGACCCCACCTGTTTCGCGGCCTTGATCAGGAGAGAGCCGGAACCGCAGGTCGGGTCACAGATCCGGTCGCCCGACTCGGGCGCGACCAAACGGGCCAACGTTTCCGACACCTCGGCCGGCGTGTAAAATTCTCCAGCCTTTTTCCCTGCCTGCGCGGCAAAGCGAGCAATCAAGTACTCATAGACATCACCAATGATGTCCATGTGTCCGACGCGCTCGGGTCGCAGGTCCAGCTCATTGAAATCCTCGAGCAGGGTTTTGAGGCGCTGGTTACGCTGGCGAGCTTTTCCGAGGTTCGCCTCGCTGTTGAAATCGATGTTCCGAAACACATTATGAAGCTTGGCCTTGTTACCATCCTCGATCTTCTCCAAGACCGCGTTGATGGTCTGTCCAATTTCGTTGTCGTTTCGGTGCGCGTATAGGTAATCAAAGGTGCAGTCCTCCGGGAGGATGAACCTCTCTCGCGCCAGCGCACGCTCCACCCGCACGGGGTCGTTCTGGTACTTTCCCGAATACTCCGCTGCTTTCGACTTGCGGATATCGCTCAGGTACTTCACGAAAAGCATGGTCAAAACGTAGTCCTTGTACTGGGAAGGATCGATGACCCCCCGGAAGGTGTCACACGCCGCCCACACCACGTTGAAAATTTCATCCTTGATTGCCTTATCATTCATTGCGCATCTCCTTCTTCAATCAGTTGCCTCAACATCCCACCCACCAGCTGCGCCCGCAGCCGTTTCATCTTCTCCAATAAGTCCGCTTCCTCTTCCATAAGTTCAGCCAGCTCGACGACAGCCCGCTGCACCTCAAGGGACGGAAGCGGAATCTCGATGCTCTCCAAAACATCTCTGCGAACCACCGGCATATGCGTGCCGCCCCCCGCCTCCTTCAACAGATGACGCCGTGTATTCTCCAGAGAGAGGAACCAAGCCAGATACTCAGGGACCACGCGATCCGATGGCCTCACGATGAAAAAGTACCCGGCTGCAATCATCGGCTTCTCGACCTTATTGAGCGCATACCCAAAAGGCTTCCGCCCCTTGGCCAAGAAGAGCACGTCACCCGCCTGAAGCATCCGCGGATTGCTACCCTCCGGATTAATGTGCGTCGGGGCCTTCTCGATCCGCCGTCGGTCCTCGCTGAAATCACCGACCTGCAGAAAGGCCACCTCACCCGCCTTCTCATCCTCCACGCCCCGCCGAGGTGCATACCCCCCCTTGATTTCCGCCAGGTCCCCCAATCGGGCGTTTTTTTTCATTTTCTTGACGTTCTTAATCATTTTATACTCGCAGAATCATGTATTCCATCGATCAACATAGCCAATACAAATGCCGACACAAGCACAAAATTGCTTTTTCTTGACATGGAATTGCGTATACCGCATCTATATCTCTCAAATAAGGAGAAAAAGCTGTGGCATACCAAACGAAATGGTTCACCGACCTCAACAATCTGAAATCCATGTCGCGCGCGCACCTGACGGCTCTGTTCCGTAAACATGAGCCGGAATTGAGCGCCGCCGGCATTACGATCCCCGACCCGCCGATCATCGACGGCGACCAGGAAGCTTCCGACAACACCTTCTATGCGGAAGTCGCGCAACTGTTCTTTCGGCCCGAAGGGCTGCCCGATGAGCTTCATGATGCCCTGGCAACCATCAGGGACATGGACCGCGAAGTTGGACATAACCTTATCATCGAAGCCGCCATGGCCGAAGGACTGCCCATTGACTTAACGCAGTCCTTGACCCGAGCCGATTGCGCCATCCTCGTGTGGCTGCACGATCCGTACCTGCTGAAAACTCTTCACCTCGATGTCCGACTTGATCAGACCAAGTCGTATGTCCACATGTCCCCAACCAAGGCCGCGCGCCCGGTGCCCGTCCCTCTGGAATCTGTGCGCGCCGCGATGGAGGCCGCCTTTGACGAGGTCTTTCTGAAGCGCAGTCGCGGTCGGGGCTCCCATATTTCCTGTCATGTTCGCGGGGGCGAGTTGTGGTATGTCGTCGCCCATGGGGAGCCCTTCAAGCGAGACGGCAGGCGTGTCGATGACCGATCCGACAGCGTTTTCTATCGGCCCGAGAAAATTGATGTCGTGGTGTACAACCAGGAGTACGGCGAGCTTCGAACCAACGTGACCGCCAAGTGGCAGAAAAACCTTTATCGGGACGTATTCGAACACCACCTGTTCGAAGACAAGGCCGGCTTCAAGGAAAACCCGAGATACCACCTTGAACCGATTCGCAGCAAGCAGAAGGCGATCCTCCACGCCACGGACGACGCCATAACGTCAATCACACTTACCAGCATTGATTTTGAGGTGGATGTCACCCGGAATGATTACATGTCCCGTTCTTCCTCTGACGTGTTCGCTTCGTTTGAGCAGGACGCCAAGGCCGATCCCGCCAAAGGTTTTCCGGCGGAATACCCGATTACCGGCGCTACCTTCAAGGTCCGGTTCAAGAACAGCAAGAAGGAGCGGTCGGTCACAATCCAGCCCCCGAACCGTGCCCGCTATATCCGCGATGAGGATAGCGCCCACGTCGAGAACTGGCTACGCGAGCATGAAATGATCATCAAGAATGAGGATGTGACGGATGAGAAAGCCGCCTGATCTCTGGGGCGCTTTATCGCACCCACTTCCACAATCAGCCTTCATGTCCGACTGGCAGCGTCTTTTGGGAGGGGATTATGCTGCCACGCGTCGCTTTCTCTTTCCGTGCGGTCTTTCCATGTACTGGAAATGCCCGGATTGCCCATATCCGCATCAAGTGCGATCCGATCCGGGCGGAGACTATCTGGCTGTACCCAGAGACGACACCTGCAACTTTGTCCGATTGAAAAAAACGGATGTAACGCTGTATCGGCTCGACACCGACGCCCTGCTATTATTCATCGCAAGCACACTTGCCTTGTCAGGCAAGTCGGAGGCCGTTGTCGGCGCATCATTCACCTGGATGATCGGCGTGGCCATAAACCGGTCCGGGCTACCTACGCCGGTTTGCCTGTCCCTAGCCCATTCCCCCGCGTTGTTTAATAACGCCATTGCCGCCCTGAAACAGGAGTACAGTGGCGCTTTCTGCATGCTGACACCCACGGCGATAAACGCGCCCCCAAGGGTCCTCAACACTTTGATTCGCACTGGGCACCGTTATTTCACCCTGTCCGACCTGATAAAAGTCATTCCGGGCCCTGCGTGGGTCAACCTTCAGCCTCCGAGCGTTTTAGTTGGCGAACAACCTGCTCCCGAAAAAATAAAGGAACATCCGTATATTTTCGAGCCGCATCCGGCCGGGTGGCGGATTGTTTTCAATCATTCCAAGGAGATGTTCTTAAGAAACACACTGGGCGCGCGCTATTTGAACCATCTCTTGCACCACCCATTCAACCTGATTCATGCCATTGAGTTAGAGTCAGCTGTAACACCCGAAAAAACCGACCTTCGTCAGCGTGGTGTTATTACCGATCCCAGTAAGAAGGCGGCCATAGGCAGACTGGTCATGAAGAAGCGTAAACTCGAGCACGAGCGCGACCATGAGCAGGAATCCGGAAACAATGTCGCCGCCAGTGAGTGTCAGTCTGAAATCGACTCCATTGAGTCAGAACTTCAACAACTGCAGAAAAAAGCACTGGATGACGGGGAAAAAGCGCGGTCGCCCATAAGCAAGGCCATTCATACGGCTTACCGAAGCCTGGAAAAGAATTATCGTCATTCTGAACCTTTTGTGTCTCATGCGCGTGAATTCTTAAACATTAGCCATAACTTGCAATACGTTCCTCCACAGGGCATTACGTGGCGATGACGATAGCCTAACCTAGTCCGGGAATAGTAGCTTCCCGGCCCGGGAAGCCGATCTACCCACCAAGGGTTGTGTAACCAACCCGAGGTGGAGATGAAGCCCGACCGAGCAGTTCGTTTGATAGCCGCGCTGGAGAAAGTTCCAGCCCATATACAAGAAAAGGCCATTGCCTTTCTTGAAAACTCCGACCAAGCTGACACCAGCCTGCTTTCGGAACCCGAGCCTTTCCTCACCCTCCGCGAGCTTGCCGAAAAGCTTAATTTTCACCCGTCGACACTTTGGCGTTGGCAGGTCCCTTGTCACGAACTCGCCGGACGTCCCCGTTTCAAGGCTTCCGAGGTCCTTGCCTACCTTTCCAGTGATGATTTTCGTAACCGCGCCCGTCAACTGCGCCAACACCGGAGGGCTGCACAATGATGCCTTCGCTTGACCCGCGTTTTATTCAGCTCCTCGACCTCGCCAAGGCTGGTGACAAAGCCGCCGTCCACGATCTGTGGACCGAGTACGAATACGATTTCAACCGCGACGGTGACCCGCGCGACCAGATTCCTACCAAGAAGATGTCCGAAACAAACAAACCCAACACGAAGGAGAAGTAAGTCATGGCACTACTACCAGAATCCGCACCCTCACTCGCCGGCTCGCTATTCGAGCTGCAAGGCGATACGCCGCCCAAGGGTACATTCGTTGCGACCTGCATCGATACGAAGGACGCCTACGGCGTCGAGCGCAAGAAATTCCAATCTGAGCAGACCGAGAAGGTTGACCTTACGGGTTTCCTTTTCGGATTCCGCGACAAGACCGGCAAGCCGTTCAAGATCGCTTCGCGGTCCATGCGGCTTTCCGGCAATCCGAAGTCAGCGCTCTACCAGTTTCTGACCAGTTGGCTGGGCGAGCCGCCCGCTTACAACCTGGATCTGACTTCGCTTAAGGGCCGCAAGGTGCTGTTGACGATCACGCATGAACCTTCACGGACGCGCCCAGGCGTTTCTTATGCGCGGATCATCAGCATCGCACCGGTGCCTGAAGGCTTCGATACGATGCCGACGCCGCCCTCGCCCCCGAAGGCGCCCGAACCGGATCCGGTCGATACCGAACAGGATGAACTGCCGTTCTGATTACCCCAACGGCTCCCGGCCTCACCCGCCGGGAGCTGTCTTATCCTAGGAAACGATTATGGCAATTCTAACGAAAGACCGATTCGGCCAAGCTTCGCACTGGTACACAGCAGACGGCAAGCCGGCCCACCAGCAACCCACCAAGTCGGGCGATGGCACCCGGCCCACCCGCATCACGGATGCCGAAGCTTTGCATTTGATTCCGTCAGTGACGTCCTACTTGTCCGTCGTGGACAAACCAGCTCTGACGAAATGGAAAATCGAGCAGGCCATCCAGGCCGCGGAACGTACACCTCGTTTGCCCAACGAACCCATCTATTACTGGGCCCGTAGGGTGAATGACGAGGCATTCAAGCAGGTGGAGGACGCGGCAGAGCTTGGTTCCTCGATCCACGCTGCCCTGGAGTTAGTTTTCGCCGGTGAGCCTTATGATCCTGCATTGGCGGTTTACATTGAACCTGTCCTAAAGTGGAAAGTCTCCACCGGCATCACCATCACCGAACGGGAAAAGGTTCTGGTGAATCTGAAAGAGGGTTATGCCGGATGCACCGATGCACTCTTCACGTTTGGGAAAAAAGGCATCGGGATTCTGGATTACAAAACCCGCAAGACAAAACCCGGTGAAATCGTAACGCCGTATGATGGCCAAGGAATGCAGCTGGCCGCATACTCCGCCGCCTTCTATGGCATTGAGGCGCTACCTCGAGTGCTGGCCGCGAACGTCTACATTAGCACAACCGAACCGGGCCGGTTCGAGGTTTATAAGCACCCGAATCTTCCCGAACTGTACGACACCTTCCTTCATGTGTGCGCTATTTGGCGTCACATCAAAGGCTATGACCCCCGCGAGAAAGGAGAATCCGTATGAAATTCCTCGGTAAATTCAACGCATGGCTTGGTGATCGCTATGAGATCAACAACCTATTTTTCTGCACGATAGTGCTTCATTCGTTCCTACTGGGTTTCGTCGTTGCGCACCTGCTTTTCGTTCTGTTAGTTCTATGATCATCCCGCCCGACATCAATCACCGGAGCGTCCTCGATGCAGCCCGTCTTTACCGGGACGAGCTGGCCTGGACGGTCCACGCCCTCTATGGTCCTGGCGACGGGACCGAGAGTGAACGCGGCAAAAAACCGGTGGAGAAAGGCTGGAAGAATCGCAAGCGAGAGGATTCCACTGATGCATATTTTCTGAAGTATTTCAGTAATGGGCATCAGCGGAATCTGGGATTGCTGGTGCAACCTCCGCATATCGTGATTGATTTGGACAGCAAGGCGGATGCCGGGGCGAGTGTTGAGTCTTGGGTTGCCGCGAGTAATGCCGTTCACACCTGGCCTCGTGAACGCACCACCGGCGGGGTGCATCTGCATGTGCTTTGCCAGGATATTCCGCCGGAGGTTCTGCAAGCGGCGGGCAAACAGCAGAAGCTGATCTTAGCCCTGAACAACACGGTGAACTGCGAGGTGTTTTTCGGGGGCAACGTGGTACTCGCGCCCTCGGTCCATAAAAGCGGTGCGTCTTACCGGTGGGAGGTATTCGGTCCGCTGCCTTCGGTTGCATGGGCGGACCTTGCCCGTATTCTCGAAATTCCATCGAATCAGTCGGCCTCGCCAGTCACTACCAAGTACTCGAAGAAGGTTTTTTGGCAAAACCGCTTTATGGGCGACCTGGCTACGCTGGATATGGTGGCGTTGGTCACAGAAGCCGGCCTTGAGCCGCGTGTACTCGATGCGGATGAAGGAAAGTATGCGATCCGGTGTCCTTGGTCCGACGCCCACACCACCCAACCCGATCCACGAAATGACAGCGGCACAGTGATCTTTGAAGGCAGGGACGGGAATTGGCCAGGCTTCAAGTGCCTGCACACCTCCCACGGGGAAAAGTCACTGGCCGACTTTCTGAATCATTTGGAGGATCGGACGCCGGGCATTGTGGACAAGCATTGCCGTCAGCAACGGGTTTGGCAGACCGGCCAAGCGGCACATGACGGGCGACCGCGGTTACTCTTGCCGGGGCCGGGACGTCCGCAGTCGGACTTCGCCAATGACGCCGGCGAAATCCTCGGTGCGCACACTGCTGAGGATGGCTTGTTTGTCCGGCATGATCAAATCGTGGAGGTTTCCCAGCAGCAGATCAGCAAGAAAGCCACCACCCTTGGCTTCACCGCACTACGCCCGGTGCGGGCTATTACCTTCGTGGAAAAGTTTGCCGAGGTCGGTGCCCTCATGCCCGACGGTAACGGTCAGAGGGTTTTCGTCTCAAAGTCCATGACGGAAAACACCGCCAAGGCCCTGTTGGCGTCACCCCAATTCCGGACTCATCTGGCCAAGGTCGATCGCATTCTGGACATCCCCGTTCCCATCATTCGGGCCGATGGATCTATCGGTTACCCGCAGGCCGGGTATGATCCCTCATTCCGCACCTTTCTGAATCCCAACGCTCCGAGTATCCGTCGAATGTCGCCAGCTCAGGCTGTGGATCTTCTCCGTCAGCTTTTTTGTGAGTTTTGTTTTGCCCATGAACAGGCGCTCGTCCATGCCCTGGCCGCGTTGATCACCCCATTCTGCAAGGGATTGTTTGGCCGGTGGAACGAGCGTACGCCGGTGTGGATATACAAGGCCAACCGCGAGCGGGCGGGCAAGGACTTCCTCGCCGCCCTTTGTCCCCTGCTATACGAAGGCCGCCCGAACGAGGATGCACCGCTCAACTCCGACGAACCGGAGACCCGGAAAAAAATCACCGCCGCCCTGCTGTCGGGGCGCCGCCGGATTCACTTTGCCAACTGCCGGGGGCATATTAACAACGCGGCGTTTGAGATGATCGTCACCGCGCCGATGTGGACGGACCGGCGCTTGGGCGAAAACATCGAGGTGACCATCCCGAACGAGCTGGAGATAAGTCTCTCGGCAAACGTGGGCCTGACCTACACCCCGGACTTCGGCAACCGTAGCCGGATCATCATGCTGCATTACGAGGAGGAGCATGCCAATGCACGGCGGTTTTCCAATCCGGACCTGCATGGTTGGATTCTCCACACCCGTGATCAATTTGTGTCGGCGCTGGCCGCGCTGGTGAACGCCTGGGACGCGGCAGGTCGTCCGGCCGGACCGGGGGTCTTCACCAGTTTTCCGAAATGGGCCTCCGTGGTCGGTGGCATCATGCATGTGGCCGGGCTTGGCGACCCTTGCCTTCCTCACACCGAGGATTCCTCTATCGACGGTGACCGGTTGACCGCGGACATGAAGGCTCTGTTTATTGCCGGCCACGCCAAGTTCGACCAGGAGTGGGTGAAGAAGGACGCCATCTACGAGCTGATCAAGGAGTCCGACGGGGATATTTTCGCCTGGATGGACTTCGATAAAGCGGGTGACAAGACGAAGTTTGGCGTCCATTTTCGTAAGTATGTGGGGCGGGTTCTGGGTGGCATCCGCCTGCAGGCCAACGAGACCACGGTGCGCACCATCCGCCATACTTACCGCTTCCAGAAGGTCACCGATGGTGATTCCCCTGACCGCCGAAAGCTGATCCTTGAGTCCATTTTCGGAGGACACTCCGGACAGGATGGACAGGTTGCCAACCCTATCGATTATGAGGGTAGCACTGTATTGGAGAGAGAAGAGATAAAGGAAATTGAAGGTAATCATATAGAGGTAGCGAACCTGTCCAATGTATCCATGGTGTACGTCAAAGACCCCTCGGGGCTGGTTGAAATCGCCGAGCGTTTGGCCATCGCCAACACCCCCATCGCCCTGGATCTAGAAACTTACGGCCCAAAGGGATACGAAACCGATCCCTGGCGGGGAAATATCCGGCTTTTGACCCTTTCCCTGCCCGGCGGGCCCCCCTGGCTGATCGACCTGCAGGCCATCGGCTATGCCCTTGGCCCGCTGGGTCCGGTGATGTCCTCCGGGGTGGTAGTCGGCCATAACCTGAAATTTGACGCCCTCTGGCTCAAGTTGAAGTGCGGGCTGGCCATGCCCAACCTCTGGGACACCATGACGGCCAGCCGGCTACTTACTGCGGGCACCCGTGAACGCAACAGCCTCGAGGCCGTGGTCGAGCGCCACCTGGGGATCAAGCTGGATAAAACCGCCCAGACCGCTCCTTGGGGCGGGAATCTGGCCCCGGCCCAGATCCGCTACGCCGCCGCTGACGTCATCCATCTCCACAACTTGCAGGCCACCCTTGAGAAGGCATTGGCCGAGGCCGGGTTGTCCGAGGTGTATCGGATGGAGATGGAACTATTGCCGGCCATCGTGGACATGGAGGCGCGCGGTTTCCCGGTGGACAAGGAAACCCTTGAGGCTTTCCATACCGAAGCCATCAAGGCGGCAAATGAAGAACAGGCCCGCCTACGTCAGCTTTTCGGAAGGCCCGACCTGAACCCGGCATCACCTGTGCAGTTGAAGGCCGCCTTGGCTCATAAGTTCATTGATGTCGCCAGTACCGGGGAGGAGGCGCTCATTGAGGCCGGAGATCAACTCTACATCCCGGCTATTCTTGCTTACCGGGAAGCCTCCAAGCGGGCTCAGCAGACCAAGTCCCTGCTTGAGGCAGTAGCGCCAGATGGCCGCATTCATTCCCGGTTCGATCCGACCGGCACAGAAACCGGCCGGTTCAGCAGCAGGGACCCGAATCTCCAGAACGTTCCGCGTGGCCCGGTCCGCTCCGCCTTCGCCGCGCCGGAGGGATATTCCCTGGTCGTCGCCGACTACTCGCAAATCGAACTGCGCGTGGCGGCGGCCATCGCGGGGGAACCCAAGATGATCGAGGCTTACCGTAATGGCATTGACCTGCATCGCCTGACCGCCGCCTTGGTACTCGAGAAACAGCCGGAGACAGTAACCAAGGATGATCGCCAATTGGCCAAGGCGGTCAATTTCGGCCTGCTCTATGGCCAGAGCGCGCGCGGCTTGGTCAAGTATGCCAAGTCGGTTTATGGCGTTGAAATGTCGGAAGCCCGGTCCAGGGAAATCCGCGAACGGTTCTTCGCCGGCTATCCCATGCTCAAGGCCTGGCAGGATAAAACCCAATACGCCTCTGCCGACGCCACCGAGATCCGAACGATAACCGGACGGCGGCGATTGCTGCTGTCGGGAAGTGAGTATGGCTGGCAACGCTTTGCGTCTTCGCTCAACACTCCGGTGCAGGGCGGTTCTGCCGACGGCATCAAAAAAGCCGTCATCCTGATCGCCCAGCGACTGCCGCCCGACTGTGGTTTGGTGTCGACCGTCCACGATGAACTCATCGCCCTGGCACCGGCAGACAAAGCCGAGCAAGCCAAGCAGATCCTCGTAGCCTCGATGATCGAGGCCATGTCCGCGCTCTTCCCCACCGTCCCCGTAGAAGTCGAAGCCGCCATCGGGCAAAACTGGGGGGCAAAAGTGTGAAAATTTTGCCTGAAGAGATTACAAACGAAGAGATTCGTGCTAAGTTCGGAATGCATCTTACCGACAAAGAGTGCGAAGACAAACGTCTTCAGTTCTATACGCTTGCCAAGGTGCTTCTCGACATTTGCAGGAGGATGGAGCCATGTCAAAAGCCGTAATTTATTGTCGCGTAAGTTCAACCGAACAGGTGGACAACACCAGCCTTTCCACACAGGAGCGGGATTGCCGCGAGTGGTGCAGCCGTAATGGCTTCGAGGTATTCGAAGTGTTTGTCGAACGCGGCGAGTCCGCGAAGACCGCCGATCGGCCAGAATTTCTTCGGATGATTGACACCTGTACCAACAAAAAGAATCTGATCACCCGACTTGTCGTGTATCGCACGGATCGCTTTGCTCGATCCATGTACGACTATGCGGTATATCGGGCGAAACTGCGCAAGTCCGGTGTGCAGATCATTTCCGTCTCCGAGCCGGTTTCCGACGATGCCGCTGGGGCGTTGATGGAAAATATTTTTGCCTCCTATGCAGAGTTCGACAACTCCGTGCGCGCTGCCCGAGCCAAGACCGCCATGAAAGCCATTAAGGCCGCTGGCGGTTGGTGCCACAAGGCTCCCTATGGCTTCAAGATTGTCCGTCGTGCCGACGGCATTCCCATGCTTGAAGAAGACGAGATCACCGGTTCTCTTGTCCGGCGCGCCTTTGAAATGGTCATCAAAGGCGAAAAACCGAAAGATGCGTATGACTTGCTGATGCCGGATCTCTGCCGGACATCGTTCTATGGACTCTTCAGGGATCCTATTTACGCCACGCTCGACTCGCTCTTGTTTAACGGCGTCCAGAAAGCTCTCGGCAACGTTCGTCCCGCCAACAAGCGGCTCGATTTGTTTCCTCTCAAGGGCGTGCTCGTCTGTGGAACCTGCAAGAGGCCCATGACAGCGTCACGCTCCAAAGGCCGCCGTAAGCATTACGACTATTATCACTGTGATGTAACTGGGCATAAGTCCAGGGTGCGGCCCGAAGACATCCTGCCGGACATCGAGGCGCTGCTCGTCGAGGTCTCCGACGCCATGCTGGAGCACATGCCGTTTTTCCGGCGGTTCGTAGACAATCAGGCCCATCGCGATTCTGCGCAAGCGCTGGCGGACAAGGGCCGCCTCACGGCGGAAATCACTGACTTGGAAAGACAGAAAGACAAACTGGTTGATGCATTGCTCAGCGACCGCATTTCCAATGATATCTTTGATCGCAAGAGCCGGTCGTTGGATAGCCAGCTCGCCGCTGCGCGTAATCAGCTTTCCGATGCTGACAGCACCATCCGTATGAACGATCGACAACTGGAACTTGCCGAGGAACGCATGAAGAATATCGCAACGATATGGGCCAAATGTGAGCCAAAAGACCGTCCGCGGATGATTTTGAGTTTATTCCCGAATGGCATCACCATCAGCAAAGGAAAAGTTCGAACCGTCGCAAGTGATTCTATTTTCGGGGAGTTGTGCGTGAAGAATAGCCAGTATTTCAGTATGGCACCCCCAACCGGATTCGAACCGGTGTTACCAGGATGAGAACCTGGTGTCCTAGGCCTCTAGACGATGGGGGCGCAAGAGGGAGCGGTAATTAAGCAGAATTGCCGGATATTGGCAAGTTGAAGATAACAAAACAGGGCATGATCCCGGAGGACCATGCCCTGTGGCCAACGAAACGGTCGGGGCCTACGCCAGCTTGGCGCGGGCGATGCCGACGATCTTGGTGAAGCCTTCCGGATCGTGGATGGCGATCTCGGAAAGCATCTTGCGGTTCAGGGTGACGCCAGCCTTGATGACGCCTTCCATGAAACGGCTGTAGGTGATGTTGTTGAGCTTGCAGGCCGCGGACAGGCGCTGGATCCACATTCCACGGTAGTCGCGCTTCTTGGCGCGGCGGTGCTCGAAGCTCATCTTCATCGCACGATCCACCGATTCGGTGGCGGTGCGGAACAGGCGGCTGCGGCCACCGTAGAAACCGGAGGCCTGCTCTAAACGACGTTTACGGCGGCGACGGCTCGCCGGGGCATTGGTTGCGCGTGACATGGTGTTTCTCCTCTATCCTGATCAGGCCAGGACGGCCCTGATCTGCTTTTCGAATTCCGGGGCAACCATCGCGCCCTTGCGGAGGTTGCGTTTACGGCTGCGCGACTTGCTGCCCAGCAGGTGACGGCGGCCTACTTTACCGCGCTTGACCCGGCCGGAAGCCGTTTTCTTAAACCGTTTGGCGACAGACTTTTTCGTTTTCTTCTTGGGCATGATGTATTCCTTCCCGGCACCCTGGCCGGGCCTTCAAGTTAATCCCGCCCCGCTGCCCGCGGGGAGAAAAGGCGTTACTATGTAGGGGATTGCCCCGGAAACGTCCAGCTTTTTTTGCAGACGCCCGGTCCCCGTAAGAATCCCGATCCTACTTGCCGCGGGCGGTGGCCGGCCGGGGGTTGATCAGGACGGACAGGAAGCGGCCGAGTTTCTGGGGTTCGCGGTCGGCCACGGCGATGTCCGCCACGTCCGCCACCACCCGCCGTACCACTTCGTAGCCGAGCTCCTGGTGGGCATTTTCACGGCCACGGAACATCAGCGAGACCTTGACCCGGTGCCCTTCCCCAAGGAAGTCGCGGATGTGCCGCAACTTGGTCTGGTAGTCATGCTCCTCCACGTTGGTGTGGTACTTGACTTCCTTGACCTTGGTGTTGGACTGGTTCTTCTTGGACTGCTTTTCCTTCTTGGCCTGTTCAAACTTGAACTTGCCGTAGTCCATCACCCGGCACACCGGGGGCTGGGCCTGCGGGGAGATCTCGACGAGATCAAGACCGCGCTGCTGGGCGAGGTTCAGGGCCTCGCGGGTGGGAACGACGCCGACCTGCGAGCCATCGACATCCACACAACGGACCTCGGGAACGCGGATCTGGTGATTGATTCTGGTGAAATTACGAATAACGACCTCCGACCTTACGCTTGTGTACCTGCCGGCGCGGCGACCCGGGCCACCACGGTCTGCCCGCGGGTGGATTCCTCGGTTCGCAACTGCGCCATGAACTGCTCCAACGACATGACCCCGATATCGCCCGACACCTTGCCGCGCACCGCGACCTGGCCGGCCTCCTGCTCCTTCGCCCCGACGACCAGCATGTAGGGGATCTTCTGCAACTGGGCGTTGCGGATCTTCGCCCCGATCTTCTCGTTGCGGTCGTCGACGGTAACCCGGAAGTCGGCGGCCCGCAACGTCTCGGCGAGCTGCCGGGCATAGCCCTCCTGGTTCTCCGTCAGGGTGAGGATCCGCACCTGCTCGGCAGCCAGCCAGACCGGGAAGGCGCCGATGTAGTGCTCGGTGAGAATGCCGAAGAAACGTTCGATGCTGCCGAACAACGCCCGGTGGATCATGTAGGGGCGGTGTTCCTTGTTGTCGTCGCCGACATAGGTCAGGTCAAACCGCTCGGGCAGGTTGAAATCGAACTGGATCGTCGTCATCTGCCACTCGCGGCCGATGGCGTCACGCACCTTCATGTCGATCTTGGGCCCGTAGAACGCGCCGCCGCCCTCGTCGACCTCGTACGGGATGCCTTCCAACTGGAGGGCCTTCTCGAGCGAGGCGGTGGCGTCCGCCCAGTGCTGCTCCTCGCCGACCGATTTGGCCGGGCGGGTGGCCAGGTAGGCGGTGATGTCCTCGAACCCGAAGGTGCGCCAGATGTTGATGGCGAACTTGATGACGCGGATGATCTCCGACTCCATCTGTTCGGCCGTGCAGAACAGGTGGGCATCGTCCTGGGTGAAACCGCGCACCCGCAGCAGGCCGTGCAGCACGCCCGCCTTCTCGTACCGGTACACCGTGCCGAGTTCGGCCCAGCGCAGCGGGAGGTCGCGGTAGGAGCGCTTCTGCGCCTTGTAGATCTCGATGTGGAACGGGCAGTTCATCGGCTTGATGAAATACTCGTTCTCGTCGATCTTCATCGGCGCGTACATGCTTTCCTTGTAGAAGCCGAGATGCCCCGAGGTCTCCCACAACGCGGAGCGGCCGCAATGCGGGGTGTACAGCATGTCGTAACCGCCGCGGAAATGCTCCTTGCGCCAGTAATCCTCGATCAGGCAGCGGATGCGCGCACCCTTGGGATGCCAGTGGATCAGGCCCGGGCCGACCTCCTCCTGGATGCTGAACAGGTCGAGCTCCTTGCCGAGCTTGCGGTGGTCGCGGAGCTTGGCCTCCTCGAGCTGCTTGAGGTAGACATTGAGCTGCTTCTCGTTGAGCTGCGCGGTGCCATACAGGCGCTGCAGCATCGGATTGGTCTCCTTGCCGCGGTAGTAGGATCCGGCGACGTTGAGCAGCTTGAAGGCCTTGATCTTGCCGGTGGATTCCACGTGCGGGCCGCGGCAGAGGTCGAGGAATTCGCCGTTCCGGTAGAAGGTGATGGCTTCCCCCTCGGGAATGTCGGCCAGGCGCTCGATCTTGAACTTCTGCCCCTTGGCCTTGATCAACTGCTCGGCCTCGGCGCGGGAGACCTCCATCCGCTCGAAGGGCTGATCCTCGGCGATGATCTTGGCCATCTCGGCCTCGATCGCCGCGAAATCCTCGGGGGTGAACCGGTGCGGCAGGTCGAAGTCGTAGTAGAACCCATCCTCGGTCGGGGGACCAATGTCCAACTGAACATCGGGATACAGGCGGCAGACAGCGGTGGCCAGGACATGCGCGGCACTGTGGCGCATTTTGTACAAGTCGCTCGATGGATCAACTTTCATTCGATTTGGTCTTCGCAGTCTCCAAGTCCGGTCGCCGGACCCTGTTTCGTGATAGGGGCCGAATAATCGGCCATGAACCCGGGATTATCAAGGATTTTTGTGCGCGGGACGAAGGAAGAGCCCCTCACCCTGCGCCGCGCGGAGGGGTGTTTGCCCGCAGGAACCGTTCCGGCAACCGACCCGACCTACTCGGTGACGGCCGCGGCCCGGACGGTGTTCCAGTTCTGTGCGGCGAGCTGGCCTTGGCGGGCGTAGTCGATGGCCTCGCCAAGCACCCGCGCCGCTTCCTGCGGGGCGTGGAAGCCCATCGAGTTTTCCGCAGCGATAAAGTCGAGCCGCCATTGGGCCTTGCGCTGGAACTCCAGGGCCTCGGCCAGTTGCTCGGGCGTGGCTCCCTCGGCCTTGGCCTTGACCACGGCATCGATCAGGTCGACGATCGCCACCCCGCCCCGCTGGAGCAGGTTGTGGTTGCGTTCCTGGATCAGGTCGACCCGCGAGAGGATCTCCTGCTCCGGGACGTGGTGGCAGGTCTGGCAGGCCCGGTTGACGTTGAGCAGCGGGCTGCGCACCCAGTGATCGGACACCTTGGTCGCACCTTCGCGCATGTACGGCATGTGGCAGTCGGCGCACGACACCCCGCTGCGGGCGTGGATGCCCTGGCTCCACAACTCATACTCCGGATGCTGGGCCTTGAGGATCTCGGCACCGGTCTCGGCATGGACATAGTCGAAGAAGCGCTTGCCGTCCTCGAAGGTGGTCTCGTTCCAGTGCTGCTCGGTCTGCTCGGCGGTCAGACCCTTGCTCCATGGAAACTCGAGCGGCATCTTGGTCGCGCAGTAGTATTCGACATGGCACTGTCCGCACACGAACGAACGCATCTCCTGACGGCTGCCGTCGGCGTTGGGATCGTAGGCGACCTCCTTGCTGCCCTGCCGCCATTGTTCGATGGAGGGAATGTGCGGGGTGGGCACGCCGGAGTTGGCGAGGGCCTGGATGCCCTCGATGAAGCCGGGCCGGGTGACCCGCAACTGCATGGTGTCCGGATCGTGGCAATCGACACATGAGACCGGATGGGCATGGCCCATCTCGTGCAGCTTGGCGTTCAGGTCCTTGTAGGAAAACCGGAAACTCTCCTTGAACCCCTTCATCGCATCGCCGTCGCCCAACTCCCGGTACACCGGCATGATCGAGGCATGGCAGTGCAGGCACGACCCGGACTGCGGCTTGCTGAGGCGCTCGGTGTTCTCCTGGTCCTCGAGCATGTAGGCGTGGCCGCGGCGGTCGCGGTAATCGATGGAGAAGGCATACCCGAGGAACATCCGCTTCAGCCACGGGTCGCGCTCGATCTTCTGGTCGGGCAGCGCCTCGCTGCCGCCATGGCCGCCGAACCGGGTGCGGGTCGAGATCGCGGTGCGCAGATACGAGTCGTACTGCTTGGGCCAGTTCCGTCCCCACAGGGCGGGATCGGTGGTGTCCTCGGTGACCTCCTGGACCCGCACGTACGGGTTCTTCGCCTCGCTCTTGCGTTCGAAGATGTTGACCAGCAGGCCGGTGACCACCGCGGTGGCCGTGATGGTGACGAGCAGCAGGAGGCCGACCACCACGCGGGTCATGCCGGACTGGGAGGATGGGTTTTTCATAACGGCTCCTTCATTTCCTTGAGGGTTTCGCGGCCACCGAGACCGGCCCGGGAACCGTGGCCGACGGTGGCGTGGCAGTGGACGCAGCGGATCGAATCCGGATCGGTGGTGGATCCCGCCACCTGCTCGTGCACGAAGTCGCCATGGCAGGAGAGGCAGTTGTCCTGCAGGATCTGGCTGTTCTTGGGCTTGATCATGATCGGCTCATGAAAGTCCTGGAAGGTGAATCCCTTGGAGTGGTGGTAGCCGTTCTCCGCCTTGGCGATGTACTTGCCGATGAAACCGTGCGGCAGGTGGCAGTCGACGCATTTCGCCACCGCATGATGGCTGGACTTCTGCCACGAATCATACTGCGGCTGCATGATGTGGCAATTGGCGCACGCCGCCGGATCGGTGCTGAAGTACGACAAGCCCTCCGCGTACCGGAAGGTGTATCCGCCTACACCGGCGAGGACGCCGAAGGCCACGACGAGGATCGCAACCCGACGGTCCACCCCACCCTGCCGCTGTGCAGGTGTCGTCATGGCTTTAGACTAGTCCCGGCGTTGAACATCGACAATCCTTAAATCCCCGGTCTGGTCAGAAGGTGTACTGAAGTGAAACATACAGGAAATTGATATCGTCCGATGGACCGGACTCCTCGATGAAATCACCGGCGAAGAACCGGCTGTAGCCCGCCGCCGCGGTCGTAGCACGGTCGAACTTGTAGGTGAGCGTGACATCGACCTCGGATCCAATCTCGCGCGACGTGCCGGCATCGGCCTTGCGCAGGACGCCACCGCCCACGTTGTAGATGGCATCGCCGGTCTCGGCGCGGTGGAAGATGTGGTGATCGAGGCGCAGCTGCAGCACCTTCTCCACCGGCCAGAAGGACACGCCCTGGCTGAAATCGGTGACGTTCTGGCGGCCGAGCACGTCGATGTAGCCGAGGTAGGCGTGGCCGAGCGGGAACAACTGGTGGAAGGTCCCGACGGTGCCGTCGTCCGGATCGCTATCGCCGCTGGCATAATCATACCCGAGATACACGCGCGGCTTCATCGCGACATCGACCAGGGTGTAGCCGGCCTCGATGGCGGCGAACCAGGCCTCGATGTCGCGCTCCCCGGCATCGCCGAATTGCCACCCGCCCTCGGCATCGTACTCCACCCCGGTTAGCGGACAGGATCCGTTGATCCGTGCCCCGGCGGTGGTCCGTTCCTCGTCGCCGTCGGCCAGGCCGTCGCGGTCGAGGCGGAGCAGGTACAGGTCATAGGAAAGCTTCCAGTCCGGCACGGCATGGACGGCGTACACGCCGTAGAAGGCCTGGTCGTCGTCCGGCTCGTTGAAATCGTACTTCTCGATGGCGACCGGGCGGGTGGCGAAGGCATCGACCCGCCACGCCTCGTTTTTCGTGATGATACGCGCACCGTCCCAGGTTCGGCGCGTGTTGGACCAGTCGAGCGGACTGACCAGTCGCTGGGCGCCGTAGGACAACTCCTGCCGCCCGAGCCGAAGGGTGGCGGACCACGCGCCCAGCTCCTGCCGCAGGTCCACGAACCCGTTCTGCAGATCGAGCTCATCGACATCGAGGGTGCGGCGTCCGCCCGGCAGGTCGCGGTCGGTCGCGGTGGCGCTCTTGCCCTCGACGAACACACGCACCGACGGACCAAGCTGGAGATCGCCGTGCAGGCGCACGCGGAACAACAGGAAATCGTCATCCAACCCCGGCGTGAAGTTGAACGATTCCCACGACTCCCACCGCACCCGTCCCTGACCGCCCAGGCTCAGGAACATCGACCCGTCGTCGTTGAGCGGGATGTGCTTGAAGCCCGGGGTCGTATCCTTGTAGGCCGCCGCATTTTCCTCGTAGCGGAGATTCTGGATAGCCGGGGGTGCGGACTGTGCGACCGGGCCGAGCAGGGCGAGGGCCGCGAGGCGGAGGACCAGGGGGGACGGGATGTTCATGTCATGACTCCTTCAGGGTAGGCGGACACCACGGCAACGGAACGATGGAATCAAACGAGGACGGATTGGCTTGCCAGCACCCGCGGAACATAGGCGCAGGTCGGATCGGAGGCATCAAGGTCGCCGGTCAGCGCGAAGGCGCGGGCCCGCGATCCGCCGCCACACACTGCGAGGAACTCGCAGGAGGCGCACTTGCCTTTCAGGCGCGAGGGGTCTTTCAATTGCCGGAAGACCGGGTGTTCGCGGTAGATATCGATCACCGAGGTATCGCGGACATTGCCGCATTCCATCGGAAGGAATCCGCTGGGGCAGACATTCCCGAGGTGATCCACGAAACAGAATCCGTTGCCGGCGTGCACCACCTTCTTCGAGAAGAAACACTTGCCGATGGCGGCCTGGTCCGTGTCACCCTCCTGCCGGGCGACGAAACGGCGGTAGGTCTGGCCTTCGGTGATCTTGATGATGAAGTTCACCCGCTTGGACAGGGCGTGGATCCTGCCGTAGAGTTCCTCGATCTGGTCGGCGGAGCAACCTTCCAGCGCGGAGCCGCGGCCGGTCGGGACGAGCAGGAAAACCTCCCAGAAGACGATGCCGAGGCTTTCCACGAGGTTCGCGATGGCATCGAACCGGTCGAGGTTCCAGGCGCCGAACACCGTGTTGGTCTGGAGCGGGATGCCCAGTTCGCGCGCCCAGGCTGCGCCTTGCATCGCCTTGGCGAACGAGCCTTCGACGCGGCGAAAATCATCGTGCTCGGCCGCGGTGGCACCGTCGATGCTGATAGCGATCTGGTGGATGCCCGCCTCCTTGATCGACACCAACCGCTCGCGGGTCAGCCGGTCGGTCGTCGCGGGGATCGTACCCACCCGCAAACCGGCACCGCGGGCATAACGGACGAGGTCCTCGAGGTCCTCGCGCTGGAACGGATCACCGCCGGTGAAGATGATCAACGGCGTGCCCATCTTCGCCACGTCATCAATCAACCGGAACCCTTCCGCCGTGGAAAGCTCACGCGGATCGCGGCGGTTTTCCGCGGAAGCCCGGCAATGGCGGCAGGCCAGCTCGCACGAGCGCGTCACTTCCCAGATCAGCAGCAGCGGGGCTTGGGTAAAGTCCAGGTCGCGTTTCATGTCAGTTCCATCCTAGGTTGCGTTCATTCGCGTGACGACCCGATTCCCGGCTCGGGGATTCCCCCACCCTGGTTGAGCGGAGGCGTTACTTCGGGAAAAAGGATATGGACGGCGGCCACCAGCGGATCAAGATCACCACCCAGTCCCTCGTGCCGGTACGCCACCTGACCGCCTGCATCCAGCAGGATGATCAGGTTGGAATGGGCGATGTTGCCGTCCGGTTCGCGGCGGTAACGGATGCCCAGCGCAGCGGCCAGTTCGCGCACCGTGGCTTCATCGCCATGCAGCAGATGCCAGGCCGCATCGATGCCTTTCGATTCGGCAAAGGTGGCCAGCATCGCCGGGGTATCGCGCTCCGCATCGAACGAAGCCATGACGAAGTGCACGCGACAGGCCGTCTCGGTGCCCAGCTGTTCGGCGATGGCTTGCATATCGGCAGTGATGCGCGGACAAGCATAACCGCAATGCGAAAAGAACATGCATAAGATCATGGGGCGGCCGGCAAGGCCCGCCCAGGTTACCGCTTCGTCACGCTGGTTCCGCCAGGTGGCATCAAGATCAAACAGGGAGATCTCCTCCTCGTCGGCGGCCAGCACCAGGAACGGGAGCATCAGGAAAACACAGAGCAGCTTTTTCATCGATCGAGACTCCTTGCGCAGCGGAAACCCAGGTTGGGCACGGTATAGCGGGCTTGCAGGCTGCTGCGGAACGCGTAGCGCATGAAGGCGGCATAATCCTCGAACGACGAGGCACCGAGCGCGCCACTGCCGCAGAACAAGTCGCGTTCCAACCCGGCATCAGCCCGCGACTCACCGGTCACCAGCGCGGTGTTGAAATCATCGACCCACTCCCAGACAAGGCCGTGCAGGTCCCACAATCCGAGCGTATTACGGAATGTGCTGCGCACCGGCGGCAGGGCGCCACGCACCGGCTTGGCATACCAGGCCAGGATCCGGGTCACGTTGTTGGACTGGTCGGGCTGGGCGGCCAGTTCCCACTCCGCAAGGGTCGGCAACCGTTTGCCCTGCGCTTCGGCAAAGGCACGGGCGGCAAACCAGGACACCCGGACCACCGGGCTGTCCGGCGGCGCATCCGGGCCGAGTTCGAGGTCATCCTGCCACTGTGCGAGGTATGACGTGTCGGCAAACAACCGCTTGATCCGGGACCGTTGCCACGCCGGATGTTCGGTCACAAACTCCAGGTATTCGGCATTCGTGACCGGACGCTCATCCATCGCGAACGCGGCCACCTCCACGACGCCCTGGTCGCGGTACAAATTGGTAAAGACCCCGGCCGGCACGGTGACCATGGCGGCCTCGTCGGCGAATGCACCTCCGACGACGAGGCATCCAAGCGCCATCAACCACCATGACCGGTTTTCCCGCATGCTCAGTGGCCTCCGACTTCGCCAACCCCACCACCGGCCTCGATCTCGGCACGCACCGCAGCGACATCCGCCGGCGCGATGGCTTCGTGTTCATTGCCCCACGAGTTCATGACAAACGTCAATACATTTGCGACCTGATCATCGGTCAGGCTCTGCGGCGTCATGACCTGGTTGTATGTGACATGGTTTACCTCGATCTCGCCCTGCAACCCGCCGATGACGATGTTGATCGCCCGTTTGGCGTCGGCCATCAGGTAGTCGGCCTTGGCCAGGGGCGGGAACACGCCGGGCAGTCCCTGACCATTCGCCTGGTGGCAGGCGAAGCAGGTCTGGTTGTACACGATCTTGCCCGCCTCGATCCGCTCCTCCTTGGTCAGCTCGCGTTCCGGGGCGGGTGCCGCCGGCGTGGTCACGGTGGCCTGGCCTTCCGGCTGGTAGATGTCATCACGCTGTTTTCCGGAGTAGATGACCAGGTCCTCGGGTCCTTCGACCTTCATCATGCCGAGCGATCCCTTGTTGAAGGTGCGGAAAATCGAGTGGTCCACCAGCACCAGCGTCCCGGGCACTTCCACCTTGAATTCGACGATGGCCGAGCCCCCGGCCGGCACCAGCGTGGTCTGCACGTTCTGGTTGCGCAGGTCGCCACCCTCCACATGGACCTGGTCGAAGATCTCGCCGATCACATGAAACGA
Source organism: uncultured Verrucomicrobiota bacterium (assembly GCA_937872895.1). Taxonomy (GTDB): domain Bacteria; phylum Verrucomicrobiota; class Kiritimatiellia; order CAIVKH01; family CAIVKH01; genus CALMUP01. The sequence continues at coordinate 33,530 of CALMUP010000035.1, read as the reverse complement.
GGAGATCAGGTTTGGTCCACCGTTCCCGACAAACAGGCGCACGGTTTCGCCGACATTCGCCTTGATCGCACGATCGCCGACCATCGATCCGACCGATCCGTTGAATACCACGTAATCCGGCTTTTCATCCAGCGCTTTTTCCATCGAGAACGGCTGGTGTCCCTGCTCGCCGTAGCGACCAGTGGTGTAGAACTCGCTTTGCACCACATAGTATTCGCGGTCCACCGGGGGAAGCCCGTCGGCCGGCTCGACCAGAATGCAACCGTACATACCGTTGGCGATGTGCATACCGACCGGTGCGGTGGCACAATGATAAACGTACAGGCCGCGGTTGATCGCCTTGAACGAGAAGGTCGAACTGTGTCCGGGCGCAGTGAATGAAGCTGCCGCCCCGCCCCCCGGACCGGTTACCGCATGGAGGTCGATGTTATGGGGTAGCTTGCTGGACGGGTGATTGTGCAGGCTGAATTCCACCACATCGCCTTCACGCACCCGGATCATCGGTCCGGGCACGGTGCCGCCGAAGGTCCAGAAGGTGTAGGTCACACCGTCGGCCAGACGCCCTTCCAGTTCGCGCACCTCCAGATCCACCTTCACCACCGCAGGTTCGCGACGGGTGATCGGTGGCGGTACGTTCGGGGCAAACCCCAGCTCTGCGGTTACCCGCGGCCACGCCGTCATGTCATCAGCCACCACCAGTCCACCCGCCAATGCAACCATCACCATCCAACCTGCCTGCTTTTTCATACGGAACCTCCATCCACGTGTATTTAAGAGTTACACGTCTTCTATTGGGGTAAAAAAATCAGTTCGCCAGCCGCAACGTGCCCTCGGCAATCGGTTTAGCCAGCTTGTCGAGGGTGGTACCGCGGAACATGCGCTGGATCCTCGCCCGCTCCTGCGCCCACTGGGCATGCAACGGGCAGGGGGTCTTTTCACCACACTCGTTCAGGCCGAGCACGCAGGATGTAAAGAGTTCCCGGTCCTCGATCGCCTGAACCACATCCAGCAAGGACACGGATTTCACCGGACGCGCCAGGGCCACCCCGCCGGAAGGACCCCGGTAGGATTTGAGGATGCCGTGTTGGGTCAGCTTCTGGAGGATCTTGGTCAGGAAGTGGAACGAGATGTCCAGGTCCCGCGAAATATCGCGGATCGACACATAGTCATCGCCTCGCCGGGCCGCGATATACAACGTGGCACGCAATCCGTATTCACAACTTTTCGAGATCAGGGACATGGCGGATATAAAGAGTCTGTTGTCTTAAATAACCCGTACACATCCGGCCTGTCAACCTATTCCGTTGAAATTTTACGCACCCCGAGCCGCACGGGAACCCTCGCCCCTATTTAAGCTTTTCTTGTCTTATTTCTTGCCGCGCACACCCTCGTCCGTCTATGTTTTTTTCATGCACGACGCACCTATGGATCACTACCGGGTCTGGGACCGGAACCGCGAGCGGTGTCCGTTGACCCGCGACAGGCGGTTGGGCTGGGGGGTGACCCGGCATGCCGACATCACGCGAGCCAGCCAGGATCATGCATCCTTCAGCAACCAGGTATCCGTGCACCGTTCCGTGCCGAACGGGATGGATCCTCCGGAACACACCCCCTACCGGAACATGATCGAGCCCTATTTTGACCGGGAACGGATGGCAGCCTTTGCGCCGGTATGCCGCGCCATCGCTGCGGACCTGGTCCGTGATGCGGTTGCCACGGACAGCGCCATCGAGGTGCAAGCCTCGCTCGGCTTTCCGTTCGCCACGCGGGTTCAGTGTCGCTTCCTCGGTTGGCCGGCATCCATGGAGCAAGCCCTGCACCACTGGGCGACCGTCAACGTGCGGGCCATCCGCGACCTCGACCGGGCCGCTCTGGCGGAGAACGCCCGACGGTTCGAGGACTTAATCAAAGGGCAGTTGCAGGTCCGGCGCGATACATTAGCTGGACCGGATACCGACCTCACCACTCGCCTGATGCACGAACGGGTGCACGGGCGCGGCTTGCGGGACGAGGAGATCGTCAGCATCCTGCGTAACTGGACGGCCGGTGAGGTCGGCACGATCTCCGCCTCGGTCGGTATCCTCGCCCATTTCCTCGCCACCCATGCCGACCTTCAAGCCACCCTGCGCTACGAACCGGTGCGCATCCCCTACGCCATCGAGGAAATCCTGCGCATCCAGGGGCCGCTGCTTACCAACCGGCGCAAGACCACCTGCCCCGTGCAATTCGGGGAAACCTGTATTCCGGCCAACCAACCCGTCACCATCCATTGGCCGTCGGGCAACCGGGATCCGCGTATCTTCCACGACCCCCTTATCTTCCGCTGGGACCGCAACCTGAACGATAGCCTGCTCTACGGCAGCGGCATCCATGCCTGCCCCGGCGCCCCGCTCGCCCGGCACGGGCTGCACGTGCTCGTGGAAGCCCTGCTTGACGGCTCACAACACCTCGCACCGGTTCGCGAACAACCTCCCATCCCCGCCGACTTCCCGCTGGGCGGCTATGCCCGGGTATGGATCACCACGCACGGAGCTCCACGATGATTCAACCATCCGTTCGCGTCGCATCGCCCGCGGCCTCAGGCCCCCGCCATCCCGCCATCTTCAACCTCGGCTTCCGTATCTTCTTCTTTGCCGGGGCCACCTGGGCGGTGGTGATGATCGGCGTTTGGCTGCTGCTGTATGCGTATGGCCTGCCGTGGACCAATCATTTCGCGCCGGGGCCATGGCATGGCCGGGAAATGTTGTTTGGTTTTGCCGGGGCGGTCATCGCCGGTTTCCTGCTCACCGCACCGGGCAACTGGACGGGGGCGACGATGCCGTCAGGCGGGAAGCTGGCCGCACTTTTCCTGTTTTGGCTGGCCGGACGGCTGGTGACCTTTGCGCCAAACTTTGTCCCGGCGTCCGTCATGCTGGTGCTGGATGCAGCCTTCTTCCCGGTGCTGGGCCTGTACCTGTTCCAGCTCCTGCTGCGTTTCCACTTGGTCCGCAACCTGTTCTTTCCGGTGCTGTTGCTGGGCATGGGCGCGGCCAATGCCCTGACCTACGGCGGGTACCGGACAGCGGCGGGCCAGGCGCTCGGCACGGAACTGATGCTGGCCCTGGTGGTCGTCGTGATCGCCATCATGGGCGGCCGGGTCATTCCGGGCTTCACGCACGGTCGCTATCCGCAGGGGTCCACGCGCAACCGTCCCGCACTCAACCTGGCGGCGATGATCATGCTGATCGGTGCGCTGGCGGCGGATCTCGCCGGGGTTCCAGCCGGCTTGCGGGCCGGATTGTTTGGAGCAGCGGCCTTGCTCCACGCCGCTCGCTTGTGCGGGTGGTACACCCGGGAGATCTGGAGCGATGCCCTGACCTGGGTGCTGCATCTTGCGTACGGCTGGCTGGTCGTGGGCCTGGCCCTGCATGCCGCCTGGTCACTGGGCCACGGAAACTCCCTGCTGGCGCGGCATGCGATCACCGTGGGCACGATCGGCACGATCACCCTCGGCATGATGTGCCGGGTCACCATCGGGCATACCGGACGCGCCTTCGTGCTGCCGCACGGCACCGTGTCCGCCTTCGTGCTCATCACACTGGCCGCGCTGACCCGGGTCGGTTTGCCGCTGATCGCGCCGTCAGCCTATCTCACCGGCGTGAAGATTTCCGCCGTGCTCTGGATGGCCGCGTTTTCGATCTACCTGGTGCAGTACGGACCGATGTTGTTCAAGCCGCGGGCGGATGGAAGGCCGGGATAATCCGACGCGCGGAGTCGAACCCCTGTTCCGCCAAGTTTCACCTCATCGTTCCAACTCAAAGGAAAGCGGTTTGCCATGAATCACCACACGCTCTACATCCTGGTCACGACACTGCACGTCCTCGCCGCGATCCTGTGGACGGGCAGCTTGTTGTTCATGTCGCTGCTGCTGGTGCCGGCGTTGCGGTCGCTGAAGAATCCGCCGTTGATGGCGCAGTTGATCCAGACGGTAGGCAAACGGTACCGGGTCGCGGCGTGGATCAGCCTCGGCATCCTCCTGGTCACCGGCTATGTGGCGTTATCCTTGCGCGGGATCGGGCACGGGCTGCTGCTCGATGCGGCGTTCTGGTCGTCACCGTTCGGCCAGACCCTGGGGTGGAAATTGATCCTGTTTGCCACGGTTGTGGCACTCAGCCTTGCCCATGACCTGATGTCCGGCAGTCGGCTGAGGGTGCTGCGCGAAACCAATCCCGCGGCGGCGGAGCGGCAACGGCGGATCGCCTCGTGGATGGGCCGGATCACGCTGGTGGTTTCCCTGGCGATCGTATTCCTCGCGATCATGCTGGTACGCGGCCGACCGTGGTAGCGGAGGTCTGCGCTGGGTGGTCACGGGAGAGGTACCGCGGCTCCACCCCCCGGGCGGAGCCGCGGCTGCTGGCAGCTACTTCAGGGCAGTCAACGGTGCGCCGAAGTTGATGTGGAACGGGGCGCCGTCCAGCACCAGGGCGGGCACGGAGGTCACCCCGGCGGCCTCGGCTTCGGCGACGCGGGATTTCTGTTCGCCGAGATGGACGATCTCGACGGCGTAGCGCACCGGGTCGAGGGCGGTGGCGAGTTGTTGTTCGGCGGCGACGCACACCGGACATCCGGCGTGGTAGAATACGGCTTTCTGCTTCATGGCTTCTTCTCCTGGTTTCACCGGCCCACCATGGACCGGCATCCCTACCCTACGCCACGGCGTGATGGCGGTAAGAGGGCACTTCACGGGAGGGAGGGCACCAAAAAGTTACCGGGTGACAGGAGGCGCCTTCAGGCGCAGGATGGGCACATGGGCAAACGGAAGTTCATCCCGCTGAACGAGCGCACCTCCTACCACCGGCTCGAGGATGTGATCGGCTGCAAGTGGAGTTCGGCGGTGGTTGCGGCCATCGCGGAAGGGGTGAAACGTCCGGGCGAGCTGGAGCGGTATATTCCCGGGATTTCCACGAAAGTGCTGAACGAGCGGCTGCGCAAGCTGATGGTATTCGGCATGATTCGGCGCACCGAATACCCCGGACTCCCGGCGCGGGTGGACTACGACCTCACCCGGGACGGCCACAAGCTGGCCGGGATCCTCGTGCAGCTGAAATCCTTCAACGACGAACGGGAGAAGCCGTGAGTTCCGTCGAGGAGAAACCGTGTGTCCGCTGCGGCGAGCGGACGGGTGAGCAACTGGGCGGGGTGGCGATCTGCCGCGCCTGCTACGACATCCGCTCGTCGTGTTGCCAGGAGTTCGGGGCGGATGACCTGTCGTGCGTCGACGATGAACCGGAGGCGGGACGGCGCGATGAGCCGGATCAGAAGGGGTAATACGGCGAGATCATCAGGTAGACGATCACGCCGGTGGTGGTTACGTAGAGCCAGATCGGGAAGCTGAAACGCACCACGCGGCGGTGGCGTTCGAACTGGCCGACCAGCGCCCAGTAGAACGACAGCAGCACCAGGGGCAGCACACCGGCGGCGAGGATGATGTGCGAGATCAGGATGGTCAGGTACACCGGACGCCACGGGTGGTCGGCAGGGTACCGGGTCTCGGTGCCGAAGGCGTGGAAGATCACGTACGAGACGAGGAACGCCGAGGACAGGGCGAAGGTGGTCAGGTTCAGTTTCTTATGGAGGTCCGGGCGGCCGCGTTTGATCGCGACCCACGAGGCGACCAGCAGCACGGTGCAGATCGAATTCAGGGTCGCATTCAGCGAGGGCAGGCGGGTGGCCCAGCCCGGAATCGATTCGGCCTTGGGCAGGAGCGAGAGGACGACGACGGCGGCGAAGACGAGCAGGCTGACGATGCCGATGGCCACGATGGCCTTGCGGTCGGTTCCGGAATTCAAACGGTTCATGCGCGTAGTGTAGCACACTCAGGCGGAATGGCCAGTATCCGGGTTTCGCTCCCATTGGAAGCCACCGTTGCGGATGATGTCGAGGCACAGGGCTTGCTTCCACGCGTTGAATTCCTGGTGGGAGCTGAACTTGCGGGAGGGTATGCGGGGAAGGTTGGCGATGCGGGGCAACCGCACCACGGTCGGGTGGCGGGGCCACAGCGTCGTCTTGGGAATGGAGGAATCAACCTTCATAGGCTGATCATAGTCCAACCCCGGATCGGGTACAAGGCGGGGTTCGGAGGAGCGGCTCAGCGGCCGAGCAGGCCGGCGTCGATGACGATCAGGGCGAGCAGCAGGGGCAGGTAGAGCACCGAGGCCATCAGGACACGGCGGGCGGCGGCGCGGGTCTGGAGGTTCCAGAGCATGACCGAAGCGGCGAGCAGGCCGGCCCCGGCGAGGATGGCCCCGACCAGGTAGAAATCCCCGGTGATCTTCAGCCAGGTCAGGGACATCGATACGGGGATCAGCAGCAGGGAGAAGCCGATGGCCTGGCGGAAGACGCGGCGGCCGGAGGGATCGACCACGGATAGCATCTTGAAGCCGGCCAGCCGGTAGTCCTCCCGGTACATCCAGGCGATGGCGTAGAAGTGCGGGTGTTGCCAGATGAACAGGATGGCGAAGAGCATCCAGGCGCCGGCGGACAGCTCACCGGCAGCGGCCGCCCACCCCACCATGGTCGGCAGGGCGCCGGGAATCGCGCCGATCGGGGTGTTCAGCCACGAATGCTTCTTCATCGGCGTATAGACGAGCACGTAGAGGAACGCGGTCAGCAGGACGAGGAAGGCGGCGAGCAGGTTCACCAGCCAGGCGAGCAGGGACACACCGGACAGGACCATCAGGATACCGAAGGCGAGGGCGTGGGCGGGTTCGATGCGGCCGGAGGGAAGCACACGGTTGCGGGTGCGGGGCATGTGGGCATCGCTGTCGCGTTCGAGGTAATTGTTCAGCGCGGCGGAACCACCGGCGGCGAGGCCGGTGCCCATCAGGGTCAGGAGCAGGGTCAGCAGGCCGGTGAATCCATCGCCGCCGAGGAAGTACCCGATCGCGGTGGTGACGAGGACCATGGTCACGATGCGGGGCTTGACCAGCTCGCGGAAGGCCTCGCTCATCGCGACCGGTTGAAGTGCTTCGTCCGTCATGCCCTTACCCTCGCCCATCCGCGCCGGAAGTCCAGCGCGGCTCAGTGGTGGCCGTCGTCGGCGACCGGGGCCGGCTGCTCGATCGGCGGGTTCGAGGCCCACGGGATGGCGCGGTGGGCCTGGCTTTCGATCCATTCGCGGGAACGGTAGTCGGTCAGGGTCAGGCCGATCATGATGATCATCCAGATCACCGACGAACCGGCGATGAGCCAGAGGATCTTCGCCGAGTACTTCAGGTGCATGAAGATCACCAGCACGAGCAGGGCCTTCAGCACGGCGATGGACATGGCCACGGTGTCGTTGAGCAGGCCGTGGCCGAAGTCGATGAAGGCGACCCAGACGGTCAGGGCGGTCAGCACCATCAGGGCGCCGAAGATGGTCAGGTAGGTCTTAACTGGGACGACGGGGTGGTCCATTTAGTGTCTCCCGATGAGGTAGAGCAAGGGAAAGAGGAAGATCCAGACGATGTCGACGAAATGCCAGTACAGGCCGGTCACTTCAACCGGGTTGTAGTAGTGCTCGTGGTACGAACCCTTGAGGGCCTTGACATACAGCCAGATCAGGATGCCGATGCCGATGATCATGTGGATCGCGTGCATGCCGGTCATGGTGAAGTAGAACGAGAAGAAGATCTGGACCTGGTCGGCGTAGGGGCTGGCCAGGGAGAAGTTCGCGCCGGGAACCAGGAAGTAGTGGCTGTCCGGGCCGGGGAAGAACTTGTGGCCGTACTCGATCGCCTTGATGCCGAGGAACATCGAGCCGAGGATGATGGTGGCGAGCAGGAAGTTCGCGCAGCCCTTCCGGTTGCCGACCTGGGCGGAGCGGACGGCCAGGGCCATGGTCAAGCTCGAGAAGATCAACACGACGGTATTGGTTGCGCCGAGGGCGATGTCGAGCTTGCTGCTGCCGAGGTGCCAGGCTTCCGGGAACAGGCCGCGGTACACGATGTAGCCGAGGAACAGGCCGCCGAAGAACATCACTTCGGTGATCAGGAACAGCCAGATGCCGAGGGTGGCGGACTGCTTCTGCTGCTCGAGGTGATCGAAGTGGTGCGCGAGGTACGATGGACGGGAATCAGACATGGCCCTTCTCCGATTGGACATCCGGCTCGTTCGAAGTTTCCGAGGCGTACTCGTACGCATACACGGGGTGGCGGACGACCGGGGTTTCGTGGAAGTTGTGGGTCGGCGGCGGGGAATCGGTCTCCCACTCGAGGCCACGGGCGTTCCACGGGTTCTTGCCGGCGATCTTGCCGAATTTCAGCGACCACAGCAGGTAGGCCGCCATGATCAGGTAGCCGAAGCCGAGCACCATGGCCCCGGTGGACGAGGCGATATGCAGCACCTGGAACTCCTCCGGATACACATGGTAGCGGCGGGGCATGCCGTGCACGCCGAGCTGGAACTGCGGGAAGAAGGTCAGGTTGAAGCCGATGAAGATCACGATGGCGGCGAAGATCGCGATGCCCTCCGGGTAGGTGCGTCCGGTGATCTTCGGCCACCAGAAGTGCAGGCCGCCGAGGAAGCCCATCACGCCGCCGCCGACCATCACGTAATGGAAGTGGGCGACCACGAAGTAGGTGTCGTGCAGGTGGATGTCGGTGGCGAGGGTGCTCAGGAACAGGCCGGTCAGGCCGCCGATCACGAACAGGCCGAGGAAGCCGAACGCGTAGAGCATCGGCGAGGCGAGCGAGACCGAGCCCTTGTGCAGGGTCATGATCCAGTTCAGCATCTTCAGGGCGGTGGGCACGGCCACGAAGAAGGTCAGGAACGAGAAGGTCAGGCCGGCGAAGGTGGACTGGCTGCTGACGAACATGTGGTGGCCCCAGACGAAGAAGCCGATCACCGCGATGGCCAGCGAGGAGAACACGATCACGCGGTAGCCGTAGAGGCGGCGCTTGCTGAAGCAGCTGATCAGTTCGCTCACCACGCCCATCGCGGGAAGGATCATGATGTACACGGCGGGGTGCGAGTAGAACCAGAACAGGTGCTGGAACAGGACCGGGTCGCCGCCGAGGGACGGGTCGAAGATGCCGAAGCCGAAGGCCCGTTCGACGAAGATCATGACCAGGGTGATGGCCACCACCGGGGTGCCGAGCAGGATGACCAGCGCGGTGGCGTACATCGCCCAGATGAACAGCGGGAGGCGGAACCAGGTCAGGCCGGGGGCGCGCATCTTGTGGATGGTCACGATGAAGTTCAGGCCGGTCATGATCGACGAGAAGCCGGCGATGAACGCGCCGCAGACGGCGAGGATCACGTTCGAGTTCGCGTACATCGTGCTGTACGGGGTGTAGAAAGTCCAACCGGTCTCCACGCCGCCCGCGATGGTGGCGACCAGGGCGAGTACGCCGCCGAACATGAACACGTACCAGCTGGCGAGGTTGATCTTCGGGAAGGCGAAGTCGCGCGCGCCGATCATGACCGGGACGAGGAAGTTGCCGAGCACGGCGGGGATCGACGGGATCAGGAAGAAGAAGATCATCACGATGCCGTGCGTGGTGAAGAACTTGTTGTAGGTCTCCGAGCGGAGCACGTCGGCCTCGGGGGTCATCAACTCGAGGCGGAAGACCAGCGCGGCCAGGCCGCCGATCAGGAAGAAGGCCAGCAGCGAGACGAGGTACAGGATGGCGATGCGCTTGTGGTCGAGCGTCAGCAGCCAGGACGAGACGGTGATTTTCTCGTTCAGGTAATTCTTCGGCTTCGCGGAAGCGGAGGTGTCGGGGGCGCTGCTCATGGTTCGTGGTTCCGGTGATTAGTTGGAAAGGCTCTTGATGTAGGTGATCAGCTGGGCGAGTTGCTCCTCGTTCACCGAGCCCTGGAAGGTCGGCATGATCGGGGCGTATCCGGCGACCAGCTTGGCCTGTGGGACCAGGATCGATTCGCGGAGGTAATCCTCGTCGGCGATCAGGGTTGTCCCGTCGGACAGGGCGACCTCGTGGCCGAACACGCCGGCCAGGTCGGGGCCGAGGGCTCCGGCATCAGGGCGGTGGCAGGCAATGCAGCCGAGTTCGGCAAAGAGGCGGCCGCCGGCCTGCACCGGGGTTTCGTCGGCATCGCCGAGGTTCTGCGTCCAGCGATCGTAGGCGTCCTGGCTGAGCACGCGCACGTAACCGATCATACGGCTGTGCTCGTTGCCGCAGTATTCCGCGCAGAACAGGTGGAAGGTGCCCTCCTGTTCGGGCTTGAACCAGACCTGGGTGTAACGGCCGGGCAGCACGTCGTTCTTCACGCGGAAGGCCGGGATGAAAAAGCTGTGGATCACGTCCTCGGAGGTCATGCTCAGCTTGACCGCCTTGCCGATGGGCACATGAAGGGTGTTGATTTCCTTTTTGCCCGAGGGGTGCTGGAGTTTCCACATCCACTGCTTGCCGCTGACCAGGACCTCCATCGCATCGGCCGGAGGGCGTTGGGCCTTGAAATACAACTTCGCGCCCCAGAAGAACATGCCCATCAGCAGGGCGAGCAGCACGGCGCCACCGACCAGTTCGAGGGTGTAGTGCTCGTGCGGCGGCTCGGGGCGTTCGTCGTTCGTGCGGCGACGGTACTTCAGGGTGAAGCCGACCAGCAGGCCGACGAACAGCAGGGTGAAAAAGGCGCTGATGGCGAGGATGAACAGGTAGAGGGCGTCGACCTGCTTCGCATATTCGGTGGCCTGTACCGGCAATAGATCAAATAACAAGTTCATACATTCCAATTCCCGTCGCCCGCGGCCGGGGTCAGGCGTGCGACGCCTGCATCGTCCGCTGCTTCTTTTCCTGTGCCAATGAAAGTCCCATGAAGAGGCCGAGGGCGGCGATGGTCAGGATGCCGCCGAGCTTGAGTACGCGGAACACCGCGAACGAGTAGGTGCCCATGGCCGGATTGTAGTGGTAGCAAAACAGCAGTTGCACGCGGTCGAGCGGGCTGCCGATCTTGCCGGCGGAGGCGTCGACCAGGCCGAGGCGGACATCGCGCGGTTCGTACATCACGCCAAAGAAGTAATGGGACAGGCGGCCCTGCGGGGTGGCGAGCATGATGCCGCTGGCGTGGGCGTATTCCTGGCGTTGCTCGTCCCAGGCGAAGGTGAAGCCGGCGGCGGAGGTCAGGGCCTGGATGGCGGCCTCATCGCCGGTAAGGAAATGCCAGCCGGCGGCGGCTTCGGGTTTGCCCAGGTACTCGAGGTAGTTCGCCTTCTTGGCGGCGGCGAGTTCGTGGCCTTCGGTGTGGTCGAAGCTGACGGTGATGATCTGGTAGTCGACGCCTGGCGTGAACGGGACATCCTTCAGCGTGTCGCACAGGCTGTTCAGGATCACGTTGCACAGCATCGGGCAGTTGAAGTAGACGAAGTTGAGCAATACCGGGCGGTCGTCGAACAACGAACCGAGGGTGATCGACTCGCCCTTCTCGTTGCGCAGGACGGTGTCGAGCGGGAGCTGGGCATTGTGGCGCTGCTCGAAACCGGCGCGCTTCATCGCGTCGGGCACGTCGCGGATGGTCCGGGAGTAGTCAGGCTTCTCGGTAAAGCCGGGTTTGGCCGACGCCGCGTGGGTGGCGAGGAGCAGGAGCACCAGGATGGATAGGGATCGGAACATGGTCGTGGGTTACGGGGTGCCGATGCTCTTGATGTAGGCGACCAGCTTGTCGAGCTGGTCATCGGTGACGATGCCCTTGAAGGCGGGCATGACCGGGGCGTAGCCGGCGACGACGGAGGCCATCGGTTCGAGGATCGACTCGCGGACATAGGCTTCATCGGCGAGGACCTTGCGGCCATCGGCCAGGTCCACCTCGTGGCCATAGACGCCGGTCAGGCTGGGGCCGAGCGCGCCGGCGACGGCACCATGGCAGGCGATGCAGCCGAGTTCGGCGAACAGGCGCTGGCCGGCCTGGACCGGGGTTTCCTCGGCGGCGGCCTTGACCGCGGCACGGACCGGAAGGCCCTGGGCGACGACCTTCTGCATGGCGAGATCGATCGGGATCTGGACGAAGTCGGTGCCCTCGATCTTGCGGTATCCGTCGAGGCGGGCGGCGACTTCAAGCTTCATCCGGCGCATCGCCTCGGTGGCCTCCCCCAGCCCTTCGACGACGGCATTGGTGGGACGGGCCTCGAGCATCTGGCGTTCCACATCGGCGATGATCTGCCCGGAGGTGGCGTGGTAGTGGTTGAACAGGAGTTTCACGCCCACGATGGTCAGCGCGGCGACGACGAGGGTGGCGACCAGGAAGATCACCAGGGGCCGGAGCCGGATATCGCTGTCGGTGTAGTCGTTTTCCTGTGAATGGTGTTCGCTCATGATCAGTGTCCTGCCTTGTCACCCTTGGCAAATTCAACGAAACGGGCGTCGCCGGAAAGCAGCGGAGCCTTCTTCAGGCCGTTGGCGAACAGCCAGAGCCAGAGGCCGCCGATACCGGCCACCGCGGCCAGGTCCATCCAGTGGAATGCGACGTCGGCGCGGAAGGCGAAGGTCGGGGCGATCATCCACTGCACTTCCAGGTAGCGGGCGACGAAGATGACCAGCGCGATCGAGGCCAGGACCTTCGAGTTGCGCTTGTTGTTGCGGAACAGGAACAGGAAGAACGGCACGAAGAACAGCATGATGGACATGACTGCCGAGAACTCGATCCAGCCGCCCTTGGCGCGCTTCATGTACCAGAAGGTTTCCTCGTAGAGGTTGCCCGACCAGATGATCAGGAACTGCACGAAATTCATGTAGGTCCACAGGATGGTGAAGGCGAAGCACCAGTTGCCGAAGTCGTGGAACTGCTGGGTGGTGATGACACCCTTCATCGGTTCGCGCTGCGCGAGGTGGTGGGCGAGCACGGCCATGAACAGCATGGTGAGCAGGCCGCCGGAGACCATGAAGATCGCGCCGTAGATCGACGAGAACCAGTGCGGCTCGAGCGACATGTACCAGTCGAACGAGGCGAAGGTGGCGGCGAGCGAGTAGATCAGGATGCCGGGGGCGGAAATCACGCGCAGCTTGCGCACGGTTTCCGGGTTGCCGTTCGCATCGGCGCGGCGGGAGAGGTTGCTGAGGGCGAAGGCCAAAACGGTCCAGATCACCGCGTAGACCCCGAAGCGGATGTAGAAGCCGGTCGGGTTGAGGTAGGGCAGCTTGTGCTGCACCAGTTCATCGTGGGCAATGACGTGTTCGTGGGTCCATTCGTACAGGCTGTGCATCGAGAACAGCACCGGGACGAACAGCAGCAGCATGGCCGGCATCAGGCGGGCGGCGGCCTCGAACGGGCGCTGCAGCACGAAGCCCCAGCGGCCGCTGGTCAGGTGGTAGATCATCAGCCAGCCGAGCGAGCCGAGGGTCAGGAAGAACCAGAAGGTCCAGCCCATCAGCCAGGAGACGGCGAAGGCGTCGTGGTTCTGGGTGTAGCCGTACGCGCTGGCGGCGAGTCCGATCACGCCGACAGGCAGCGCGATGCTTTTCAATTTTTTCAGATCAACGTGGGATTCCATAACCTTTTACCGTACGGCCTCCAGGTCGGCCCGGAACTGTTCCGGCACATCGGCCAGCGAGGCGCGCTGGCCGTATTGGAGGGCGCGAATGTAGGCGATAATCGCCCAGCGGTCCTTGACCGGGATCTGGGCCGAGTAGTCCATCATGACACCGAAGCCGTTGCGGATGACGTTGTAGTAGTAGCCTTCGGGGGAGTCGACGAGGCGCTGGTCGTGGAAGGAGGTGGGCTGCTTGAAGCCGCGGCGCACGATCATGCCGTTGCCGGTGCCGGCGGCGTCGTGGCAGGGGGCGCAGAAGATGTTGTAGCGCTGCTGGCCGCGTTTCATGACCTCGTCGGTGATCTCGAACGGGAACGAGTCGGCGAACTGGCCGTCGATGCGTCCGTCGAACAGGTGCGGGTCGTCCTGCAGGTGGCCGCGGGCGACGGTGCCTTCGACGGGCAGGCGGGAGGCCTTGCCGTCCTCGAAAAATTCACTGGCTTTCATCGGGCGGAGCTTCGGCTGGTCGTACATGGCCTGTCGCAGCTCGCAGCCGGTGCCGGCGAGCAGCACGGTCGCGCCGATCGCGGCCAGGGCCAGGGTCTGTTTGGTGAAGTGGGCCATCGTGGTGCAGTCCTTATTCGGGATCATCTGGATGCTTCGCGACCTCGGTCACCTGGACCGCGCCGGCCTTCTCCAGCAGGGCGCGGGTGGCGGCCGGGTCGTACTTCGGGTCGTTGGATTGGATGCAGAGGAAAAAACCGTCGGTCGAGGCGCGGTTAAATCCCGGGGTGTTGAACACCGGATCGTAAGGCTTCGGCAGGCCGTTCAGCCCGAACATTCCGAAAACGGCGGCAAAGGCGGAGAACAGGATGGTCAACTCGAAGATGATCGGCACGAAACTTGGCCAGCTGAACAACGGACGACCACTGACCACGTGCGGGTACTGGAAGACCGACAGGTAGGTCTGCAGGGCGAAACCGGTCGCGGCGCCGGCGAGACCGCCGCACAGCACGATGCCGGCGAGGCGGCTGCGGCGAATACCCAACGCCTCGACGAGACCATGAACGGGTATGGGTGAAAAGGCATCGGTGGCGGTATAACCGGCCTCACGGACCAGGTTGGCCGCCTTGAGCAGTGTTTCCGTGTCGTGGAACTCGGCAACCATGCCGTACATGGAGTTGGCTGTTGGCTGTTTCATGGATCGACTCAATGCCCGTTCTTGTGTTGCTTCTTGTGCAGCAATTCACGCACTTCGAATTGGGAGATGATGGGAAGGAACTTGATGGCGAGCACCATCAGGAACAGGAACAAGCCGATGGTGCCGAGGTACATGGCGATATCGAATTTGGTCGGTGCGTACATGCCCCACGACGACGGCAGGAAGTCGCGGTGCAGGCTGGTGACGATGATGACAAAACGTTCGAGCCACATGCCGATGTTGATGATGATCGACAGGAAGAAGAGGATGATCGGCGAGGTGCGCACCTTCTTGAACCAGAGGATCTGGGGGATGATGCCGTTGCAGAGGATCAGCGCCCAGTACGACCACCAGTACGGACCGAACATGCGATTGAACTTCATGAAGCCTTCGTACTCGTTGGCGCTGTACCAGGCGAAGAAGACTTCCATGCCGTAGCCGTAGAAGACCATCAGGCCGGTCGCCAGCATGACCTTGGAGATGTTGTCCAAGTGGTTGAGGGTGATCATGTCCTTCAGGCCGAAGATGGCCCGGACCGGGATGGCCAGGGTGAGCACCATGGCGAAGCCGGAGAAGATCGCGCCGGCCACGAAGTAGGGCGGGAAGATGGTGACGTGCCAGCCGGGGATGACCGAGACGGCGAAGTCGAGACCGACGATGCTGTGCACCGAGACGACCAGCGGGGTGGACAGGCCGGCGAGCAGCAGGTAGGCGATCTCGTAGCGCTGCCAGTGGCGGGCGGATCCACGCCAGCCCATGGCGGCGATGCCGTAACCGACCTTGGCGATCTTGCCCTTGGCACGGTCGCGGAGGGTGGCGAAATCGGGGACAAGGCCGGTCAGCCAGAACAGCAGTGACACGGTGGCGTAGGTCGAGACGGCAAACACGTCCCAGACCAGCGGGCTGCGAAACTGGGGCCACATTTCCATGACGTTCGGGTACGGGAACAGCCAGTAGGCCAGCCATGGGCGACCGGTGTGGAGGAGCGGGTACAGGCCCGCGCACATCACCGCGAAGATGGTCATGGTCTCGGCGAAGCGGTTGATGCTGGTGCGCCATTCCTGGCGGAGCAGCAGCAGGATGGCCGAGATCAGCGTGCCGGCATGGCCGATACCGATCCACCAGACGAAGTTGATGATGTCGAACCCCCAGCCCACGGGCTGGTTGATGCCCCAGATGCCCGTGCCTTCGACGACGAGGAAGAAGATGGCCCCCATCAGGGAACCCAGCAGCAGCAGGGCGGCAAAGCCAACGCCGAGAATCGACCGAGGCAGGGTGTTGGAAAGCGGGATGGCGCTGATTTTATCAGTCACCGTCTCCATGGTGTGATGGGTATCGAGCACCGGCTCGATCTCGACAAAACCCTGCTTCTGGTCGGGTGGGGAATTAGGCGCCATGGTGCGAAGACTCCATCGGAGAAGACGTTTCAAGCGAGGTGTTCGGGTTGCGGATCCGCGCATGGTAGGTGAGGCGCGGGCGGGTGTTCAGCACGGCCAGCACCCCGTAGTTGAGCGGGCTTTCCTTGCGTTTCGAGACTTCGCTCATCGGGTCGCGGATATCGCCGAACACGATGGCGCGGGTCGGGCAGGCCTGCTGGCAGGCGGTGACGACCTCGCCGTCGGCGATGGCGCGGTCTTCGCGACGGGCCTTGATCCGGGCCTCGCTGATGCGCTGGATGCAGAAGGTGCACTTCTCCATCACGCCGCGGGCGCGCACGGTCACGTTCGGGTTGCGCTGCAGCTTGAGGCTGGGGGTCTCGTGGTCGGCGAACTTGTAGAAGTTGAACCGGCGGACCTTGTACGGGCAGTTGTTCGAGCAGTAGCGGGTGCCGACACACCGGTTGTAGACCATCTGGTTGATGCCGTCGGTGCTGTGCACGGTGGCGGCGACCGGGCAGACCGCTTCGCACGGCGCATTCTCGCACTGCACGCAGGTCATCGGCTGGTGATGCACGGCGGCGTCGGCAGCGCGGCCTTCGTAGTAGCGGTCGACGCGGATCCAGTGCATTTCGCGGCCGCGACGGACCTGGTCCTTCCCGACAACCGGGATGTTGTTCTCGGCCTGGCAGGCGATCATGCAGGCATTGCAGCCGATGCAGGCGGACAAATCGATGACCATGCCCCACTGCGGGCCCTGGGAGTAGTCGTGCGGCGGAAAGATCGACGGGGTTTCCTTGCCGCCGAATTCGCCGAACTTCATGACGAACTTCTTGTCGGCCTTGAAGTCGGAGACGGTGCCGACACGGAGGTGGTTGCGGCCGGCGATGGTGTGGCTCTCCTGGGTCAGCGCGAATTCGAACCCGTCTCCGGTCTTGCGCACGCGGACCGAGGCCCGGTGCGGCGAGGCGGCGGTCTGGAGCGGGCTGACCGCGAAACCAACCCCGTTGCCGACGCGGCCGGCGGCGGTACGGCCATAGCCCATATGGACCACGCCGGCCCCGACCGGAATGCCGACGGCGACGAGAACCGGGGCGGTGACCTTCCCGTTTCCGGAATCGAGTTCGACAAGGTCGCCGGTCGCGAGACCGAGCCGTCCGGCCGTATCCTCGCTGATCAGCAGGGCATTGTCCCAGGTCAGGGTGGTGATGGGGCGGGGCATTTCCTGCATCCACCCGTTGTTGGCCAGGCGGCCATCGGCCACGGCGTAGTCGGGCAGGATGGCGAGGTCAAGTTGGTCGGGCGTAGTCGGTGTTTCGCCAGGTCCGGCATCCTTCCAGGCCAACGACACGGAGACGGCGGCCTCGGTGGTGTCGGCCAGCAGCCCGTCGTGCAAGGCCCGCTTGAAGGCGAGGTCGCCACCGAGCGTGTCCAGCCAGGTGGCGCGGACGAGGTCGTACCCGGACGTGCCCGGGCGGCCGGCCACGGCGGCCAGCAGTTCCAGCTCGCTGCGGGTCTTGTAGAGCGGCTCGATCAGCGGCTGCACGAGCGACGTCGTGCCATCGAAAGCGCGGGCATCACCCCAGTATTCAAGGTAGTGGGAAGCCGGGACATGCCAGGTGCTGAGCGCGCCGGTTTCGTCGTCGAAGAGGCCGTGCTGTACGGTAAACGGGACCTTGGCCAGGCGCTCGGCCAGGGCGAGGTCGGCCGGGGCGTCGTAGGCCGGATTCACATCGAACATCAGCAGGGCCTGCACCGAACCGGCGTCGATCGCCTGGGCAAGGTCGGCCAGCGAGGCACCGGTGGCGGTGACCGGTTTAATCAATGTGACGGTTTTGCCGAGGTTGCCGAGTTGGGCATTGATGGCCAGGGCGAGGGCTTGCAGTGCGGGCGAGCGGTGTTCGCCGGCCAGGACCACCGAGCGGCCGGCGTGGGCTTTCAGGTCGGCGGCGAGGGCTTCGGCCCAGGCGGCGTGCGGCGTGTCATGGCTCCCGGTGACGGCCACCCCGAGCGCATGGGCCACGGCGCGGGCCACGGATTCGATCGCATCAGGGGTCAGGGCCAGTCGGTGATCAGCCGCGGCACCGGTGGTCGACATCTGCGATTCCGCGACGTACAGGCGGTTCATCGAACCGGCCTCGACACTGCGGCGCGATCCGAAATCGCGGGCCATCCGGACATGGGCGGGGCCGAGGCTCAGGAAATCGGCATCAAACGAGACGATGACGTCGGCGTCAGCGAGGTTGTACACCGGGTCCAGCTTCTGGCCAAATGCAGCGACGGTGGCCTCGTACCAGCCGGACCGGCTGACCGGTTCATAGGTGTGCCACACCGCGGAAGGGAACCGGGTGGTCACCTCCTTCATCAGGGCGAGGAAGGTCGGGGAGGACACCGGGCCGGAGAGGATGCGGAGACCAGCGCCCTTGGCGGCGGTCTGCTGCTCCAGTTGGGCCTGAAGCTCGGCGTCAAAGGTTTCCCAGGTCGCGGCGGTCGCACCGCCCTTGCGGCGGGGGGACTGGCTGCGGTCCGGGTCGTACATGGTCAGGATCGACGCCTGCAGGGCGGCGTCGGTACCACCCAGGCTGGCCGGATGCAGTTCGTTGCCGTCGACCTTGGTCGGACGCCCCATGTGGCTGGTGGCCAACAAGCCGAATCCGTAACCACATATCGTGGCGGTGGTTGCGTAGAACTGCGCCTTGCCCGGGATCATGTTCTCGGGTTGCTTGACGTAGGGGATGATCTTCTCGCGGGGCTGGCGGGTGCACGCGGTCAGACCGCCCAGGGCCAGCGAGGCACCCATCAGGCGCAGGAAGGTGCGGCGGTGCATGGGATCCCACTCGGCGGAAAAGCGCGGGAATTCCTGCTGGAGCAGGTCGCCGAACGATTCCTTGCGGGAAAGTTCATCCAGGCTGCGCCAGAAACGGCGGCCGGTTTGGCCTTCAAGTTGCTGCCGGGCCTCGACGAGGGAAAGCTGTTCGCGCACCGAGGCCGGGGTGTTCTGGGTCGAGGGGGTTAGCGATGACATTTGTAGCAATCCAGAAGGCGGTGGTTGGACGTGTTGATGTTGTGGACGCGGACCAGTTCAGCGCCCACTTCCAGCTGGTTGGCGGGTTTTTCGTAGGCCATATTGAACACCTGGTCGCGCGGGCGGACAAACTTCTCCGGTTGCCGGTGGCATTCGAGGCAGAAGGTCATGTACAAGGTCTTTTCCTTCCAGACGAGGGGCATCTCGTCGACCCGGCCATGGCAATCGGTGCAACCGATACCCGCATTCAGGTGGACGCTGTGATCAAAGTAGACAAACTCGGGAAGGTCATGGACCCGGTTCCATTCGAGGGAGGTTCCGGTGCGCCAGCTTTCGCGGACCGGTTCGAGGATCGGGGCCTCGTTCCAGATCAGGGAGTGGCAGTTCATGCAGGTCTTGGTCGGGGGAATGCCCGCAAACGCACCGTCCTCGACCGAGGTGTGGCAATAACGGCAGTCAAGCCCGAGGGCCGCATGGTGCTTGTGACTGAAAGGGACGATCTGCTCCCGGGGCATGTTCACCTCGGTCACATAATCGGATTTCTGCAAGGCATCAAAAAGGACCAGTGTGCCCACCAGGCCACCCAATCCGACCACGATACTTAACCGAGCAATGATATTTGCCGCGGGGTGAAATACTTGCGCCATTCCCGTTCCCCAAAAAATTACCGATCGTTAAACCCCGATCCGATTCATCATCGTTTCCCGGATTCCGAGGTAGAAAAAAGACTGACGATTGATAAGCCAAGAAAAGCATCCAGTCAACACGATTAAGCGGAAAGCGTTGTCGTAATTGTTTGAATACCAAAACAAAACGATGTGATACCTTAAACGCGCAGCGCCAGGGCAGCCGCAGCGTCGAGGGTCAGGGAATCCAACCGGTCAACCACCCGGTCGGCGTGGACGAGTTCCGCGGCAGGATGGGTCGTGGTCACCGCGACCACGGCCATGCCGGCGCTGCGGGCGGCTTCGATGCCGACCAGGGCATCCTCGAAGACGAGGGAGGGTAGCGTCCCGAGTTTCTCCGCTGCGCGTAGGAAGATGTCGGGGGCGGGCTTGCCACGCTCGACCTCGTCACCGGCCACGATCGCCTGGAAACAGGGCCGTATCCCGATGCGGTCGAGCACGCACTCGATGTTGGCGCGTTCGGTGGAGGAGGCGATCGCGCAGGGAACCCCGGCTTCGTGCAACCGGTGGATCCATTCGGTTACCCCGGGCAACGGTTCGATCCCCTGCTCCACCACGAGTTCACGGTAACGCCGTTCCTTGATGGCGGCCCAGCGGGCGATTTCGGCCGGATCGCGCGTCCAGCCGAGCACTTCCGGGATAATGCGTTCGTTTTTCATGCCGAAGCCGCGCCGGAAATGACCCTCGGGAAGCGGCAGCCCGTAGGTGGCCCCCATCCAGTCCCAGCTCGCGGCATGTAGGGCCGAGGAATCAATCACCACCCCGTCCCAATCGAACAGGGCGCACCAGGTTGACGTCGAACGCATCTTGTAGTCTCCCGCTTCCATAGTAAAGTGGCGGGGACCATAACCCAATACCGGAGGGATCGCCATGCAAATGAACCGTCGCCAAGCCATCACAACCATCGCCGTGGGTGCCGCGGCCCTGGGCACCTACCCGTGGATATCCCGCGCCGAAGGCGTGTCCGCACCCCTGACCGGTGCCGGCATGACCTATCCCTTCACCCTGCCGCCCCTGCCCTACGCACCCGACGCGGTGGCCGCCTTCATCGATGCCGAGACCATGAACCTGCACCACGGCAAACACCATGCCGGTTATGTCACGAACCTGAACAAGGCGCTGGAGTCCGCCGCACCCGATGTGCAAGCCCTGACCCTGGAAGCCTTGCTGGCCGGGGCCTACGAACTCGACCCGGCGATCCGCACCGCCGTCATCAACCACGGCGGCGGTCACCACAACCACCTGCTGTTCTGGGATATCCTGAATCCCGGGGCACCGAACCAGCCGGAAGGCCGTTTGGCCGAACTGATCGCGGATGCGTTCGGCTCGGTCGAGGCGGTGACCGAAGCCTTGAAGAAAGCCTCGATGTCGGTGTTCGGCAGCGGCTGGGGCTGGCTGGTCTACGACAACGGTGCGCTGGCGGTGACCAGTTCGCCAAACCAGGAAAGCCCGCTGATGCGTGGCCAGGTGCCGCTGATCGGTATCGATGTCTGGGAGCACGCGTACTACCTGCGCTACCAGAACCGTCGCGTGGAGTATGTGGATGCGGTACTCGCCAACCTGAACTGGCAGGCCGTGGCTGCGCGGCTGCCGGCCTGACCGGAATCCGACCGCGGCGCCCGCCACTCGGGGATTGGCAGGGCGTCGCGGCTCTTCTAGCATGGCGGCATGAACGAAACCGCCCCCTCCGTCCGCGACGAACTGGCTGCCATCGCACGGACCCTCTCGATCCAGTCCGGCCTGCATCGCCACATCCTTCTCTGCTGCGATCAAAGCGAGCCGGAATGCTGCTCCAGGGAAGCCGGACTCGCCGCCTGGGATTACCTGAAGAAACGCCTGAAGCAACTCGGCCTCGACGGCGCGGGCGGGGTGTACCGATCCAAGGTGAACTGCCTGCGGATCTGTGCGCACGGACCGATCGCCCTCGTCTATCCCGACGGAGTCTGGTACCACTCGGCCTCGCCCGAGGTCCTGGAACGCGTCATCCAGGAGCATCTCATCGGCGGCCACATCGTCGAGGAATTCGCCTTTGCCCGGCAGCCGTTGGACGGCACGCCGGCCATCCCCACACCCCGCAACCCGCCATCCTGAACAAATTCCCGCTGGCGGCTGTCCCTCTTTGGCGTATGCTGCATCAACAAATCATTTCACCCCGTGCAACCCGAACAACAACCATCCGGCTGGATTGAACGCATGAAGTCCCAACAGAAATTACTTTTTTCCTCCCTGGTGCTCGGCCTGACCATCGGCTGGGTGTTCAGCAATGAATTGCCCTCCGTGGCCACCACCCCCACGCCGGCGCCCGAAAGTGCGCGCATGGCCCGCCTGCTGGCCAACAACCTGCCCCTGATGCACCTAAACAAGGTGGAATGGAACGATGAACTGGCCGCGCGCGCCCTCGACCACTTCATCGAGTCCCTCGATTTCGAACGCGTGTTCTTTCTCGCGTCCGACATCGACCGGTTCAAGCAGCAAGCCGCCTCGCTGGATGACCAGGTGAAACGCGGCGACCTCGCGTTCGCCCTCGAGGTTTACGCGATCTTCCGCGACCGCGTTTCGAACCGCGTCGCGTATGCCGAGACCTTGTTGGATCAACCCATCGACACCTCGGTCGATGAAACCTACGAGTGGAAACGCAAGGATGCACCCTGGGCGGCCGACGAAGCCGCATGGGACGACCTCTGGCGCCAACGCATCAAGCACCAGTACCTGTCGCGGATCGTCACCGATGAACTCTCCGCCGAACAGGAAGCGCTTGAATCCGAGGAGGACAAGAAACGTTCCCACTCGGAAACGGTCAATGCCACCCTCGACCCGGTCGAGTTCGTCCGCAAGGCACTCCGCCGTTACCAGAACGTCATCCAGGACAACGACGACACCTGGGTCTATGAACGTTATCTCAGCGCCTTTGCCAAGGCCTTTGATCCCCACACCGATTTCCTCTCACCCAACAACCGCGAGGACTTCGAGATCAACATGAAGCTCTCCCTGCAAGGGATCGGCGCGATGCTCAGCACCGAGGACGGCGCGGCCAAGGTGGAGCGTCTGATCCCCGGTGGCCCGGCTGAACTCGACGGCCGGCTCAAACCCGGCGACAAGATCATCGCCGTGGCCCAGGGCGACGCCGAGGCGGTGGATGTCCTGCACTGGCCGCTCTACAAGACCGTGCGCCTGATCCGCGGCGACAAGGGCTCGAAGGTCGTGCTGACCGTGATCCCGAACAGCGACCCGAGCGGCACGACCATCACGAAGATCGACCTCGTGCGCGATGAGGTGAAACTCGAGGAACAAGCCGCCAAGGGCGAACTGCGCTCCGTGACCACCGCCACCGGGGAGACCAACCTCGTCGGCGTGATCACCCTCCCCGACTTCTATGCCGACTTCAAGGGCGGCGACAACGGCGAAGCCCGCAGCTGCACCCGCGACGTGCTGAACATCCTGAACGACCTGCTGGCTCAGGGCGCGACCGGCATCATCCTCGATCTGCGCAACAACGGCGGCGGCTCCCTGACCGAGGCGATCGAGATGACCGGCCTGTTCATCGAGAGCGGCCCGGTCGTGCAGGTGCGCGACCGCCGCCGCGTGCGCGCCCTCTACGACCGCGACCCGTCCGTGGCCTACGGTGGCCCGCTCGTCGTGCTGGTGAACCGGCTGAGCGCCTCCGCCTCGGAAATTCTCGCCGGCGCCCTCCAGGACTACGGCCGCGCGGTGATCGTCGGCGACTCGAAGACCCACGGCAAGGGCACCGTGCAGACCCTGACTGAATTGAGCAGCGCGAATCCACAACTCGGCTCGGTGAAGGTCACCACCGCCAGCTTCTACCGCATCGCTGGCGGCTCAACCCAGTTACGGGGCGTCATCCCCGACATCATCGTGCCCTCTTTCATGGAAACCCTCGACGTCGGCGAGGACCTGCTGCCCAACGCCCTCCCCTACAGCACCGTACCGGAGGCCGAATACAAACCCTTTCTCGACAACAGCGACCTGATCACACTGCTGCAACGCAAGTCCTCGGAACGCCGCTCGACCGATCCGCGGTTCCAATCCTTCAACGACCTGCTCGTCCGCGCGAAGGAACGCCAGCAGGAACGATCGATCTCCCTGAAGCTCGAGGAGCGCCAGCATCTGGTCGAGAGCGAAAAGGAATTGCGCAAGCAGATCGACGAAGTGAATCCGCAAACCGGCAAGAAGGATGACCTGATCCTGCTGGAGGCGTTGAACGTCGTGCAGGACATGATCCTGCTCAACCGGGAGAAGGCCGTGGCCGGCGAAGCGACCACCCCGGCCCCGGCCGCCAGCGCCCTCTAACCGCGACGCGCCTGCCGTTGTCCAGCCCCTGGACACCCGGCCCACGCGGTTGTCCAATGCCTGGACAACCGCGGCTTCCCGCTACCGGTACCGACCGGCCTCGATGATCGTCTGCAGGAAATGCTTCTCGCGGAGGGCGCGCGGCTTCGCGGCGAGCGATGGCGTGCGGAACCGCAACGGCTTGACCGGTGCCACCGCCTCGGTGTCCACCGGAGCCCCGTTGTTGATCCGGGCCCGCTTGCCCTCCAGCTCGATGACCACCGGATGGCCCGGCAGCAGCGGTTCCTCGACACGCAACCGCCGCCCCGCGTGCTCGAGCGTCACGCAAAGGGTGAGCGGATGCTCGCCACCCTCCATCCGCGCATGCAGCACCAGTCCTCGCCCCCACCGCGTGAGGTTGACCAGCAGCCGCGCCCCGCGCCCGAACGGATACACCGCCTCGAGTTCCGTCCATTCCCGCGGCAGGTGCGGATGCAGGTGCAGCGACCCGTCGAGCAGGCGAGGATGGAAGCCGCCGAAATCCTGGTAGGCGTTGCGCGCGAACTCGGAGGTGCTCCACGCCTGCGCCCAGGTCCCGGATAACACCAACTCGCCCTTCCGGCGCGGCACCGCCTCGATCAATTCGCTCATCGATCCGCGGCAGCCGAGGCGCAACACCTGAAACGCGAGGTTCTGCGCCAGCTTCCACGCAAGCCCGGTCTGGCCCACCCGGCACAGCGCGGTGACGGTAAAGCCCGCATTCCACCCCCACACCGTGCCGTTGTGATAGGCCGCATCAAAATGGTGCCATTCATCGCGGTGATGGTGCGGATGAAAATACGGGTCGTCCTGCGAGAGCGAGGCAATGCCGTAGGGATACAACAGCGAGCCGACCGCGTTGGCGACCACCGCTGCTTCCTGCCGTTCGTCCAGCAACGGCTCGATCATCGGGATCGACAGGACCATCAACTGGTTCGGCCGCACCTTCTCGTCGCGCCGGTTATCGACTTCGATGCGGTCGGCCAGCCGACGGGCCCGCGCATTCCAGAACCGCTTGATGAAGTTCGCGCGCAACGTATCCGCGCGCTTGCGCCAGGCCCGCCCGGTCCGGGCATCGCCCGCATACCCGGCCAACCGCTCGCCGATCAACAGGGCATTGTGCCACAAGGCCTGGATGTCGTTGGCCCGGTTGCCGCGTGCCGACCACGGGAGGTCGCCCATGATGCGCGCATCCATCCAGGTGTCGGCATCGTCGTGGGTCAGGAATTGCTCACGGTCCACGAACGTCGCGATCGCCCCCTCGATGGCCAGCTTGACCGCCGGATACACCTGCCGCGCGAGATCGAGGTCGCCGGTGTACTGGAGGTATTCGTACAATTCGCGGATCAGCCACGGCGTTCCGTCCGCCGTGTTGTAGATGATGTCGGTCGCGCTCTGCACGCGGTTGGGCACCCGCCCGTAGGTGGGCGAAGCCGGTTGCGTGTCCTGGTAGCGCAGGAAATTCAGGATGACCTCGCGGGCGTCGTCGAACATGCCCGAGACCAGCAGCGTGCCGGGCAGGGCGATGAAGGTGTCGCGCCCCCAGTTGTTCTTGAACCACGGCAGGCCGGCCCAGATGCCCTTGCCGAATTCCTCGGTGACCAGGAAGTAACTGGTCAACTTGGCCCACGCCACCGCACGGTTGTAGTCGGCGTGGTCGGTGACGAAACGGCTCCGCCCCACCACGTCGTCGATGGCCCGCCGGTGTGCGGCCACTCCATCGGCACGCACCAGGGCCACCGCCCGCGCCCGGGCCTGCGCCGCCGTCGCGGCGAAGGCCAGGAACACCGTGACCGATCCGCGCCCCGCCACCCGCACCCGCAACCGGTTCGCACCGATGCCGCGCACGGTGACCGCACGTGTCGCCGCCACCCCGGCGGCGATGGCCGCGCCGGTGAGCTTCACCCCCGCCGCATCGCCGTTCGGCTGCACCGCCACCGCGGTCACACACCGGTCGAACTGCACCTCCAGCGAAACCACCCCGGCCTGCCGAGGCGTCACCGTCACCGCCACCGCGCGCTGCCGGTGCAGGATCGACACCCCGACCTCGCCGGCCGCAAACCGGTGCCGCACCGCATACGGCAGGATGTCCGCACCGAGTGCCTGCTCGGGCACCAGCGCCTCGCCGCCCACCGTCGCCACCGCATCGCGGAAGACAGGCGTGCCGTTGATCCAGTACCCCGAACCGCCCGCCGTGCGGTGGGTCACGCCCTCGAAATACCCTTCCAGGTTGTCGCCGTAGAAATACTGCGCCGCCTCGCCGGCCGGCACCACGATCGCCAGTTCGTCCAGATTGTCGGTCTCGCTAAACGCCATACAAACCTCGTGTTGTGATCGTCCGACTATGGGAAATGCCCCCCGCCTTGGCAACATCCGGTTGCCACCACCTGAATGCGGTCGCGTTTTTTACGTCCAAGAAACCATGTTAGCGGGTATGGTATCAGCAGGGAGCAAACACATGAGCATGACACGCTGGAGGATGATCCTCGCAACTTCGTTGTTGATCACGGCCCATGCCGCACCGGCCGATATCGCCCCGGGCCAATCGATGCAGGACGTCGTCGCCACCCTCGGACCTCCCACCGGATTGATCCGCATGGGTGCACATACCTGGCTGAGCTACGACCGCGGCACGGTGAAACTGGTGGAGGATCGCGTGACCGAAGCCGACCTGGTTTCTCCGGCCGTCGCCCAGGCCCGCCGCGAGGAACAAGCCGCCCTGCGCGCCCAGGCCGCGGCCGCCGAGGCCGAACGCCGGGAAACACGCATCGCCACCGGGTGGACCACCAAGTTCGCCCGGCTCGGCGACCCGGCCTTCCTCGCCCAACCCGCCTCGATTCGCCTCGCCTACTGGCAGCGTTTCGCCCGCACCTATCCGGAAATCCCGGTGCACGAGGAAGTGACAGCGGCAGCCATCGAAGCCCGCGTCGAACTGGAGCAACAACGCATCGCCAACGCCCAGGCCGACCGGATCCGCGACCTCGAGGAACGGGTGGCCCGTGCCGAGGCCGAGCGCGACCGCACCCGCACCCTCCGCGTCCGCTACGTGTCCCATCCGATCGTCGTGTTCCCGACCCCCGTCTGTCCGACCACGCCGGTCGCTCCACCCCTGTGTGTCGCCACCCCGGTGCAACCCTCACCCTTTGCCCTCACCGGCATGACCGGCACGTCGGCGCGCTACCGCCAACACCTCGTGGGCGTCAGCAGCGCCGCGCGGCTGGCCCATTCGTACTGATCGCCCGACCTCAGTCGCTCACCGGCTCGATCCGGTACACGCCCCCGCGGCCTTCATCCACCGCCAGCCACAGCGTGCCATCGGGCGCGGCGACCACATCGCGGATCCGCCCGATGGCGTCCTTCAGCAAAACCTCCTGGTGCACGACCCGCTCGCCGTCCAGTTCGATGCGCCGCACGTGCTGGCCAGCCAACGCCCCGGCGAACAAGTTGCCCTGCCAACCGCTGAACGGTCCGCCGCGCAACACGGTCAAGCCGCACGGCGCGATCGACGGCGTCCAGTGAATCACCGGTTGCTCAACCCCCTCTACCCGGTCCGGAGGATCACCGATCGACGGCCCGAAATACTCGCGTCCGTAGGTCGCCAGCGGCCACCCGTAGTTGCGGCCCGGACGAACCACGTGCAGCGCATCCCCGCCGCGCGGCCCGTGCTCGTGCGACCACAGGATGCCGGTCACCGGATCGAACACCAGTCCTTGCGGGTTGCGGTGACCGTACGAGAAGATTTCCGGACGCGCACCCGCCCGCCCCGTGAACGGATTGTCATCGGGCACCCGCCCGTCATCGAACAGCCGCACGATCTTGCCGTGCAACGTATCCAGTTGTTGCGCCTTGTCGCGGTCGCCCCGCTCGCCGAACGTCGCGAAGAGATATCCCTGCGCGTCGAAGGCGAAACGGCTTCCGAAATGCACACCCCCCGAGCCGGGCGGAGCCATCTCGAGCAACACCGTAAAGTCCGCGAGCTCCTCGCCGTCGAATCGCGCCCGGGCGATGCGCGTGCCGAACCCGTCGCCGTAGGTCGCGGCATAACTCAGGTAGATGAACTGGTTTTCGGCGAACCGCGGATGCGCGATCACATCGAGCAACCCGCCCTGCCCGCCGGTCCGAATCGGCGGCAGGCCACGCACTTCACGGATCGCGTTCTCCTCGCGCACCCACAACCGGCCCGGTCGCTCGGTCACCAGCATCCGCCCGTCCGGCAGGAACTCCATCGCCCACGGATGCTCCAGGTCCGCGACCACCTTCACCACCCGGAAGACGGCCTTCTCCGAGTCGACCCGATCGAGCACGGTTTCATTGACCACCACCGGACCGGCCCAGGCGGAAAACGTCAAACCGGCCATGACGAATAAGCACGTTCGCATGGCTCCACGTTCCCCCCGGCGCGGGGAAAAGTCAATCCGACCCGGCAAGCGGGCAAAAAAAACGCGCCCCGGTTTTCCGGAGCGCGTGCCACGACCATCAGGTGATCGGCCGGATTACAGGCGCCAGACCAGATCCAGCGTCACGCGGTAGTCCATCAAGCTCGCTTCCTCGTCGGTCAGCGGGATTTCATACGCCGCGCCGACATCGACGTTCGGACTGATGCGGTAACGGGCGCCCGCAGCCAGCGAGACGAATTCCTCGTTGTCCTTCGAGTTGGATGCACCGAAGTTGATCAGGTCGCCGGCTTCGAATTTCGCGATCGACGGCACGCCGCCATCGGCCTGCACGTCAAAGCGCTTGCCGCCGTCGCCTTCATCGACCACGCGGAGGTAGTTCAACTCGAGCAACGGGAAGAAGCCCGGGGCGGCCTCGCAGCTCACGTGCCAGCTGTTGTACACCAGCGAACTGCGTTCGTCGTTCAGGGCGATCACGCCGCCGATGGTTCCGTTCACCTGCCACTTCCCGGTCTGGTAGAGGAAGGCCACCGCGGGATCCACCGCGCCATCGCCATTCCCCTGCCACACGTCGTCATCGCCCACCGGCAGCTCCACCACCGTCTTGAAGCTCGCCACGAGACCCTGGTCGCGCAGGAACACATATTTCAGACCGGCGGCAAGGTCGGCCCAGCCATCGGTCTTGGTCAGGGTTTCATCGGGATTGAAATCGATGTAGCCATCCTTCACCGCGATCAACGAAAGATCATCGGCCAGCTTGATCTCCACCTGCACGGCATAGACCTGGAAGTCGCCGCCGGCCGGTACCTTGCCCGCCGTGGTATCGAGTTTGTCGGGATGCGCCTGGTGGATGAAGATCGGATGCACCGAGGTACCGACCTCGGGCGAGTCAACCAACACCGGATTGCTGATCGGCCGGATCTCATCGCCAGCCATCGCCACCGCCGCCATCATCCCCACCACCCCGATCCATGCTTGCCGTTTCATGCGTGTCCTTTTGGTTTGTTGTTTCGACCGCCTGCCGCCGCCACCCCGGCGAACGACAATCCAGTCATACAGGGAACGACAATAATGTGGCTCGCGCTACCCGCCCATCGGGTCGCTCACGCCACATCGCATCAGGGATTCCCCGAGCAGTTATCGCCTTTCGCATTGCCGCGTCGCAGTTTCGCCCGCACGATGCTCCCATGCGAAAAAGTGCGAATATCGGGGTCGCCGGTTTGCTTTTCCTGCTGGCGGCCAACCAAATCCCGGCAGTGGAGTCGGCACCGGAGGGTGTGATCCTGCTGCACGGTCTGGCCCGCACCACCCGGTGCATGGAACCGATGGCCGAGGCCTTGCGCGCCGCCGGATTCATCGTGGTGAACCAGGGATATCCCTCGCGCTCGACCTCGATCTCGAACCTCACCGCCTACCTCGACCGGGCGCTGGACGACCCCGCGCTGGCCACCTGCCCGCGCATCCACCTGGTAACCCACTCGATGGGCGGCATCCTCGTGCGCCTGCGCCTGACACAGGGCATTCCGCCACGGCTCGGCCGTCACGTCATGCTCGGCCCGCCCAACCAGGGCAGCGAGGTTGTGGACAAGATCGGCGACTGGGCCCCGTTCCGCTGGATCAACGGACCGGCCGGCCAGGAACTCGGCACCGGACCCACCGGTCCTGCATCGCTCGGACCCGCCCGCCTCGAAACCGGGATCATCGCCGGACGCTGGACCATCAACGGCGGCAACAGCCTGATGATCCCCGGACCCGACGACGGCAAGGTATCGGTCGAGCGCACCAAACTCGACGGCATGAAGGACCACGTCGTCCTGCGCTCCTCCCACCCCTTCCTCATGAAGAACCGTGAAGCCATCGCTCTCACCATCCGCTTCCTGCAGACCGGCTCATTTTCTGAAAATCATTCGTCAGAATCGAAAGAACAAGAATGAAAGCGTGAGAGGCCAGGCGTGTATCCGGTCAACCGGACACCCCTACCCGCCCCGCTTCCCCTCTTCCTTGAACGTTGGAAGTTGGATGTTGGAAGTTGGAAGTTCACACCCGCCAACGGCACCCCCGCCTCCCATCCGCGCCATCAGCGAACTCAGCGGTTCCTCCACCCCGCTTTTCCACGTACCCGCCCCGCTTGCCCCCTCTTCCTTGAACGTTGGAAGTTGGATGTTGGAAGTTGGAAGTTCACACCCGCCAACGGCGCCCCCGCCTCCCATCCGCGTTCATCCGCGCCATCAGCGCATTCAGCGATCCCTCCACCCCGCTTGTCCACGTACCCGCCCCCTTCACCAAATACCCTTACCCGCCCCGTTCCCCTCTTCCTTGAACGTTGGATGTTGAACGTTGAAAGTTGGAAGTTCACCCGCCAAAGGCGGATCCGCCTCCCTTCCCCATCTGCGGCATCTGCGCATTCATCGGTCCCTCCACCCCGGCCTGTCACCGCCGTGCCGAGCCGGACGGGAACCAGACCTTGATCTCCTTGATCTCGCGGCCCCATTCGAGGGCGGTCTGGTGCGAACTGTAGTAGAGATCGATGTGGTATCCCTTGATCTCGCCGCCACGGTCCTCCACAACCCCGTACCCGTAGCCGGGCACGTACATGACCGTGCCGAACGGGAAGATCGAGGTGTCCGCGGCGATGGTCCCGAACCGGGCCTTGGTTCCGCTCGCGGTGATGCCCACCGCCTTCGGCTTGCCCTTGTTGGGACCGCTGGCGATGACGGCCTGGCCCAGCCAGTTGCGTTTCCAACTGCAACAGAGGCGGCAGGGGCAGTAGGCGGTGGTGACCACGCGGTACACGGCGGGCTTGCTGTTCGGGGGCGGCTTGATCGACGACCACCGCACGTCGCGGACAAAGCAGCCGGCCACCGTGAACAGTGCCACCACCAGGACCAGTTTGAACATCCACATCCTCATGCCATCCGCCTCATGGCGGGCAGGATAGGAAAAGTCCCCCCGCCGGGCAAGCGTGCTTGTCCGGTTGATCCCGCTTTGTTATACCCACTGAAAAGGTGCCCTTTATGAAACCAACGCTCGTCCTGATCCTCCTGCTGGCCGCTTTCACCGCTCCATGCGGCCTGGCCCTGACCGCCAACGACTTTTCCCCCGAAGCCCGTGCGCTCCTTCCCGAAACCGAGGAGATGACCGTAGTCCTGAAGGACGGCTCCTCCCACTCCGGCCAGCTCGTCGCCCGCACCGCCGACAAGATCACCCTGAAGATCGTCCGCAGCGGTGGCATCGCCTTCCAGAAGGAATTCCCGACCGCCAACGTCAAGAGCGTGCAGCAGAAAAACGTCGAGGATCTGCTCGCCATCAAGCTGGTCGGCTTCAAGGAGAAACTCGATGCCACGCCCACCGAAGCCGAGCTGACCGCCTGGGCCGCGCTGTTCCAGGAGTTCCTCGACAAGGCCCCCGGCCACAAGGCCACCGCCGCCGTGACCTACCTGCTGAACGATGCGAACAAGCAGATCGACCAGTACCGCCGCGGCCTCCAGAAGATCGACGGGGAATGGCTACCTCCCGTTCAGGCCACCATCCTTCGATTCGACCAGACGGATGCAAAGATCCGCGAGATGGAGGAAAAGTTCCGCGGCATCGACCAGCCCTCCTTCAACGCCAACCCGCGCGCGAAGGCCTTTTACGACAGCCTGATCATCACCCGGCGCGACGCCGCCCGCAGCCTGCCCCAGGTCATGGCCGACCGCACCCCGTCCCTGCTCAGCGAGCAGCGGTTCGACGAAGCCGTGGACGAACTCAACGCCTTCCAGCAATTCTTCCTCACCCGCGTCGTCGGCACCGAAGCCTCCTCGCGCAAACTCGGCCCCGCCGACGCCCGCCTCTTCCAGGAAATGGACGTCCAGTACTTCTTCCGGATGCAACAGCGGATCATGGATGCCTACCGCGCCACCGTGCCGCCCTTCACCCTCGACCCCGAAGACACCAGCGAGATGGTCACCATTCCCGGCGGCTTCTTCATCCGCGGCAATCCCGGCGCCTCCCCCGGCAGCGACACCTTCCCCGCCCTGCTCACCTTCGTTGACACCTTCGCCATCGACCGCTACGAAGTCAGTAACGCCGAGTACCGGAAATTCGTCGAGTACGTGGAATCCACCGGCGACTCCTCGATGGAACACCCCGATGCCCCCCCGCTGAAAAACCACCGCCCGGCCGGCTGGGAGTTTTCCGAACTCAGCGGCGACGACCAACCCGTGGTCGGCGTGGATTGGTTCGACGCCTATGCCTACGCCAAGTGGAAGGGCAAACGCCTGCCCACCGAAGCCGAATGGGAAAAGGCCGCCCGCGGTATCTCCACCAACCTCTATCCGTGGGGCGATGCCCGCCCGGCCGAGGTGTTCGCCAACAACAACAGCGGACGCGCAGCCCTCTCGGCCCGCATCAACCAGGCCCGCCAGGTCCCGCCCGATCAACGCCCCAAGAACGCCCCGCCGCCCCCGGTCTTCCAGCTCCCCCGCGCCACCTGGCCGGTCAACGCCCTGCTGCCCGAGGATGCCGCCCTGTCGATGATCGTTGCCGACCTCCCGACCTACAGCCCCTTCGGGATCTTCCACATGGCCGGCAATGCCGCCGAGTGGGTGCAGGATTTCTACGACGCGAAGTACTACTACAGCGCGCCGGCCCGCCAACCCGCCGGACCCGACACCGGCAACGGCCGCGTCTTCCGCGGCGGCTCGTTCCTCAGTAACGACGACGACCTCGCCACCTTCGCCCGGTTCGCCGACGACCAACGCAATCCGAACGCGAAGAAGGGCACCGGCAAAGACAACCTCCCCTTCATCGGCTTCCGCTGCGCGAAGTAACGGGCAGCCGACCCCCCGGCACGAGGGCAAACCAAATGCCTTTCGCTGAACCGGTCTCGCAGGAGCTCGACCCTCCAACACACCATAACCACCTGCCCCGTTAGGGAGGGGCAACCTCCGCGTTGCCCTCACCGCGTCGGGAACACACCCCGCCTCCACCGCCCGCACTTCACCCTCCGGCACGAGGGCAAACCGCACGCCTTTCGCCGAACCGGTCTCGCGGGAGCTCGACCCTCCAACACACCATAACCACCCGCCCCGTTAGGG
>CALMUP010000034.1 GCA_937872895.1 uncultured Verrucomicrobiota bacterium | reverse complement strand
GACGGTGGCGATGAGTTGATCCAATCGGTCATGGATTTGCTGGAGCGTCTTCATCGTCGGCGCGGGTGCGCCGGGCGGGGTCAGGGGCCCTTGGGCGAGAATGGTCAAGGGCGTAACGTACGTCATGAGCGCCAAAGATGTGCAAATCATTTTATTCATATCATTCCCCCGCAGGTTGTCCCGGATATCAATCGACCACCGGAGCAAAGTTCGCCCAAGGGTGTCCTTGTGCGCCTCCCCCGAGTTCCCCGGAGGGGGTTGCCAGCGGGCCGTACAGGTTGTCGGTGGAGACATCAAAGGAATCGCCCCCGGGATACACCATGTTGTGAACCACCACGTTCCTCTCGGCGAAATCCTTGACGCGAATATTGGCGACCTGGTTGCTGGCGGCAAGATTGCCCTTGACCTGGTTGTCGAGGGTGCTTTCTTTTACCAAACGGATGCCTGTCGACGCTCCGGCGACCGTGTTATCGAGGATTTGATTTCCACGCACGAAACCGCCCGATTCCCCATATTCTCCGAGCGTAATGCCATATCCGAAAGAGGTGGCGCTGACCGCATTGCGGGCCAGGGTATGGCCCGCGACCCGGCCGCCACCGGCCGCCCGTAGCGCGATCCCGTTCCCGGTACTGCCTCGTATGACATTTTCCCGGAAGGAAGAGCCGGTAACGTCGCCGCCATCGCCGAGGAAAAGAGCGGCATTGCCAATACCCGTCAGGACATTGCCGTCGATCCGGTGGCCGCCGGTCCGCCCCTCAGCTTGTGCGCGGATGATGAGGCTCTCCTCGAAGTTGGACATGGCATTGCCGGCAATCTCGAATCCGTTTGCTTGTCCGCCCCGGGCATACACGACCAGTCCGCCGCGGCCGCCCACCCCTTCGCCCCGCACGATCGCATTATGCCGGATCGCGTGCCCCGTCGAGACATCGTCCCCCGGAGCAATGTAGAGGGCATGACTTCCGGTACGCCCGAGCGCATTGCGCGCGATGATCGTGCCATGACCGCCACCTTGTAAAAAGATGGCATGTGCTGCGCTGACAAACCACCGTTCCGAGGAAAGCGCGGAATCCGTCACGGAATTTCCCGAGGCGTTACCCGCTGTTCCATTCAGATGAATGTGGTGATCACTATTTTTGAACAGGGCCACTTCATGGATGCGATTGCC
Organism: uncultured Verrucomicrobiota bacterium; assembly: GCA_937872895.1. GTDB lineage: Bacteria > Verrucomicrobiota > Kiritimatiellia > CAIVKH01 > CAIVKH01 > CALMUP01. The sequence continues at coordinate 3,146 of CALMUP010000034.1, read as the reverse complement.
GTCGCACTGCCCTGCCGTCCCGTTCAGGGATATCCCCGTGGCGCCGTTCTCCGCCACGGTGGATGCGACGACCTCGTTGTGCGCGCACACGCCCGACGGCGCGTTGAGTCGAATGCCCATCCCGGCGTTGCCGAATACCAACGAGTCAACAATACGATTGCCCCGCAACTGGCCGAATTCGCCGTATCCGTTCACGCCGTCCCCTCCATTCCCGCGAATGACGCAGTCTTCGATTCGCTGGTGATTGCAGGCGCCTAAGAACCCGTAAAGATAAACGCCATGCTGGGCGTTGTCGCTGATCGAGCTGTTCTTCAGCACATTGCCATCGCCGAAGAAGAACTCCACGCCATGCAGGGCATGCCCATTGACCTGGAGGTTTTCGAGGGACGCGCCACGGGTGTGTTGGGCCCGTATGCCGGTCTGAAAGTTGACGATATGGCCGTTGCGAATTACCACGTTGCGTATGGTTGCCAGGGTGGGTTTATCCAGCAGTATGCCCCGCCCGGTGCCGTTGCCGGCGATACGGAACCCCGTGAGGTCGACGGTGACGTGATCGGCGCGGATGATCAACCCGTCGCCGGTAACATCCATGTTGCCGGTCAGGTAGTAGGACCCCGACTGCGTGATCGTGAACGGAAGGTTGGTGATCGGCGTGCGCGGCTCCAGTTGGTCCAAGGACTTCATGACCGGGGCGGGCGCTCCGGGCGGCGTCAGGGGCCCTTGCGCGTGAAGGGCAGCGGCTGACGCCAACAGCGTAAACATCATCCATTTTAGGTGGTGCAACATATCGATGATTCCTCGTGCATGATGTGATAGGACGTTGTTCATCAGGGTTCCTCCGCGACCAGGTTGGCCCACGGGTGGGACATGGCGCCTCCGCCCATTTGGCCCGATCCCTGGGCGATGGGGCCGTAGGAAACATTGGCGCCGCCGGTAATAAAGATCGGCGTGTTGGTGGCCAACTGATTGCCGGTAACCAGAATGCGCGCGGAATCGGCGGAAACGTGAATATTGGCGACATGGGGCACGGCGATGCTGTTTTCCCGAATCCATAAACCTTCCACCTGGCCGCCGCCCGCCGCAAAGGTAAACATACCCTTGCCGAGCCCGGCCCCCGGCGCGCTGAATTGATTGCCGGCAACCAGATGGCCGATGTTGATGCCGTTGTCCTGGCCGCCAAACGAAAGTCCGATTTCCTCGAAACCGGAAAAGACATTGTCCATGATCGAGAATCCCTGCAGCACGCCGTCGTCACGCGCGCTCATGATCATGCCATACTCGCCGCCGCGCAGGGTGTTCTCGATGACCAGCCCCCCGCTGGCCTTACTGAGTCCGTCGGCTTGGAACCGAATGGGAAATGCGCCATCCATCGCGTTGTTGCGGACAAGGATTCCGTGCAAATCTCCTTCGTTCCGACTGCGAAAATACAATCCACCGGCGCCATTGCCGGAAAGGGTGTTGCCTTCAATCAATAAGCCATCCGCAGTTCCCTGATCAACGAGGGTGTGGATACCATACGAGTCATTTCCCGTAATCGCGCATTCACGAATAATCCAACCGGCGGTGCCGTATACGGCATCCGATGTATCCAGGAGGATGCCATTGCCGCTGTTTCCCCGTATGGTCGCCCCGGCGAGGATGCACCCTCTCATACGCTGCTCAATCCAAATGCCGTGGGACCCGTTATCCTGCACCTGCATATCCAGGAATTGGTTGCTCAGGCTTGTCAATCCGCCCCGGATTCGGATGCCGGCGCCCCCATGACCTCGCACCTGCGTCCGCGCGATGATGTTGCCGGAAAATTGGAGGTACTCGCCGCTCGCGATGATGCCGTATCCTCCATTCTGGGCGATGATCACATCCGCGATGTGGTTGCCCAATACCACCCCGTCGGAGTCGGTGGAGAAGGCGATGCCATTCTGGGCGTTTCCGCTGATGGTGGTCTTCTGGATACGGTTGCCGGCCAGCCAGCCGCCAATGCCGGCATACGCCCGCACGCCATCTTCCGCGTTGTGCATGATGCGGGAATTCTTGACGGTGTGATACGAGGAGGTGCCGCCGAACGCATACAGATAAAGACCGTTGGCGCCGTTGCCGGTCATTACGATTGTATCCAACACCGTGCCTCGTCCGTACCTGATTTGCACGCCGTCCAGCACATTGCTGGTCGCGTGAATGTCCTCCACGCGACAATCAAACGCCTTCTCCAGCCACACCCCGGTGTAAAAATCCGTGATGTGCCCGTTGCGAATCACCACATTGCGGATCGGCAAGGCGCTGTCGGTGTTCTCCACCAACACGCCGCGATGGGGAGTCGAGCGATTACCGGTCAGGCGGAAGCCCATCAGGTCCACCGTCACGTTATCGGCGCGGACCACGATGCCGTGGCCGGCGGAGATCAGATTGCCGGTCAGGTAATACGACCCTGACTGGGTGATCGCATACGGCAGGTTGGTGATCGGAATGCGCGGCTCAATCTGATCCAGCATCTTCATCGTCGGCGACGGCGCGCCGGGCGGGGTCAGGGGCCCTTGGGCGTGGGCGGTGAGCGCCGATGCCAGCAGGAGCGGGAGGTAAATTCTATTCATTTAATATCCTTTTTCAATTCGTCTCCACAGGCTTAAAGCCTGCGTCACTTGCTAACCGTATACGATTGGTTCATCCTTGGTAAACGTGGTTCGTGCACCCTTGACCATAGGCGTTGCTTGGTAAATCGGCTTCAATCGCTACCACTCGAAATTCCCCCAGGGTTCGAATTGAATTGCCGACATGTCGCCGATGGGACCTTCTTGATTTCCGCCCACGATCACATAACCACCCGAAGCGTTGCCGGTGGCGCTGTTTTTGAGGATCAGATTTCCGGGGGCGAGCACCGTGATACCAGTGTCGTTCTGGTTAACGTGGTTGGACTCAATGCGAACCCTGGAACCGCCTTGGATTCGGATGCCGCTCGCGGAATTGCCTTCGCACAGATTGCCAACGACGAGACTGTCGCTTTCGGCGAGGATGCCGTCCGTCCCGTTATTCCGCACGATGTTGTCGCGCATGACGCTGCCTCGTGCGCCCCGAATTCCAATCTCTCCATTGCCGGTCACCGTGCATTGCCGGACTTCGCCGCCGTCGCTCAAAAAGTAATAGATACCATA
>CALMUP010000033.1 GCA_937872895.1 uncultured Verrucomicrobiota bacterium | reverse complement strand
GGTAAGCCGCAGGCGCACCGCGCAAGGGTAAGCCGCAGGCGCACCGCGCAAGGGTAAGCCGCAGGCGCACCGCGCAAGGGTGAGCCGCAGGCGCACCGCGCAAGGGTGAGCCGCAGGCGCACCGCGCAAGGGTAAGCCGCAGGTGCACCGCGCAAGGGTGGGCCGCAGGCGCACCGCGCAAGGGTGAGCCGCAGGCGCACCGCGCAAGGGTGAGCCGCAGGCGCACCGCGCAAGGGTAAGCCGCAGGCGCACCGCGCAAGGGTGGGCCGCAGGCGCACCGCATCAGAGGTGCATCCAGCGCACCCCAAGACGCGGGCCCTCACCCCGCCGTCTGGCCGCCCGACACCTTCCAGCCGCCGTTCCGGCGCAGCATCAGCAGGATCCCGCCCAGAACGGCCAGCGCGATCGCCACCAACCGGAACAGGATGCCCATGCTCATCGCCAGGCTGGGCGATACCGCATAGACTTTCATCGCATACACCGTCAGCCCTTCGCGTACCCCCATGCCGTTGATCGAGATCGGGATCATGCTGGCGATTTCCACCAGCGGATACAGCGTGAAGAAGAAGTACGGGCTCACCCCATCGCTGATCGCCTTGGCCATCAGGTAATAGGAAAGCAGTACCAGCAATTGCACCACGATGCCCAGGGCCACCGCCTCGATAAACAGCAGGTGGTTCCGCCGCAGTTCGACACTTACTTCACCGAATTGCGCCACCTTCTCGGCCTTGATCAAGCTGGCCGTCCACGGGAACAGCCGGTTGATGAGCATCCAGATCGACTCGAAGAACAGCAGGCCGGCCAGCAGCGCCACCGTTGCCGCCACCGCTCCACCGATCAACACCGGCATCAACCAGGCCGGCAGGGGAAGATCGCGACCATACACCAGCAGCGCCAGCGAGGTCACGGTCAGCAAGGACATCACCCCGGTCAGCCGCTCGATGACCACAGCGAGAGCCGGTCGGATTTTCTTGTCGGTCGCCCGCGCCAGGTCATAGACCTTGTACACATCCCCTCCGAGGCTGCCGGGCAGGAACGTGCTGAACCAGTAGCTGATCGTATACACCTCGAGCAGGCGCCAGAACGGGATCCGAATCTCCATGCGCCGGAGGATCCGTTTCCATTTCAGCGTCCGCGCCACCAGGGCCAGCAGGCAGACCCCGAATCCGGCCGCGACATCGCTGCCATCCGCCTTGCCGAGATCATGGGCGATCTCCAGCGGATCCAGCAACGCGACAAGCAGGACTAGCGACAACAACCCGAACGCAAGACGCCACAGGAAGGACCGGGAACGACGCTGCGGCGGCGGCGACGGAGCGGCGGGCTGGTCGGGCGGATTAATCGGCCGCCCCCCCCGTTGCTTCTGCCGCCGTGGGGCTGCGCGTTCCGGTGACGCGCGCGGGAATGCCGTGGGCCTTCGCGTAGGGCGGGATCTCGCCGCGCACCAGCGACATCGCGCCGATGATGCAGCCGTCGCCGATCCGCGCCCCGTCGCAGACATTCACCGCCGCAGCCAGCCAGACGTCCGACCCGACGGCGATGCCCTTGCCCTCGTGGAAGCCCTGCTTCGCCATCGGGACGTCGGTCCGTTCAGTGCGGTAATTCGGCGCACCGATCAGGTAGCAGTTCGCGGCGATGACCGTGTGGTCGCCGATGGTCACTTCGCTCGCGTCGATCGCATGGATGATCGTGTTCGGCCCGATGGTCACCCCCGACCCGAGCGTGATCCGTCCGTTCTTGCAGCCCAGCAAGGCATTGCGCGAGATGAACACCCGGCTACCCAAGGTGATGCCCTTGCCCTCGCCGCCGCCCTTGGCGTCCAGCGTGGCGTTTTCGTCGATGATCGTATGGTCGCCGATGCGGATGCGGCCCGGATTCCGGATGGTCACCCCGGTCCCGAACACCACCCCGCGCCCGACCGAGGCGAAGAAGAAGGGGTAGATCGCGCTGCGCAGGAACAAGCCCGGCGCCCCTGGCAGGAAGCGCAATAACAGGGTCGCCAGCTCAAAACCGATCAGGGTCAGCCACCCGGAATCCCCGACCTGGATCGCCTTGTACTTCGAGAGGAAGCCCCCCTCGTTGTCGTAGATACTATCGATGATCTTCTTGCCCATAATTTCCCGTAGAAACTACCATGCCCGTCTCCGGCAAGGCTGGCAATCCGAAATGCCAACGGGAAATCGGTCGCCCCGCAAACCGCCTTTCGCGGTTGCCGTGTGGTTTGTCGCTTCCAATCCATCCTGTATCCGCTTCCGGCGAATATCGCCGGAACTACAGGAAACCGCACCTCTTCCATCGCACCCGACATCAACCCATTTCGCATGTTTCGTGTATTTCGTAGTTTCCAATCCTTCCTCTCTCGAATTCCCTCCCATCCCTTTCCGCGTCTTCCGCGTGTTCCGTAGTAACCCCTCTTCCTCCTCCGTGTCCTCCAGGTCCGCTTCGGACCGGGTGGTGACCCTCTTCCATCAAACCCGCCCCCCCGCCCACACCCATGCGTGCATCCTGTAGCCGGGATCGCCGATCCCGGTGGTTACCGTCCAATCTCCCGCGCCACGACTGCGGGATCACCGATCCCGCCTACAGGTCGCCTCCGTAAACCTTCATGGCTCGTTATGTCGTTTCCAAGCCATTCCGTATCCGCTTCCGGCGAACATCGCCGGAACTACAGAAACCCCTCTTCTTCCTCCGTGTCCTCCAGGTCCGCCCCGGACCGGGTGGTGACCCTCTTCCATCGCACCCGATTTCCCATGCCCGCGGATCGCCGGGACGTCGATCCCCACCGACCATCTTTCGCGTCGTTCGCGTATTTCGTAGTTGCCACATCTTCCCCGCCACCCCCTTTCCGAGTTTTCCGTAGTTACTCTGCTCCCCCTCCGTACCTCCAGGTCCGCTTCGGAGCGGGTGGTTCATCCCTCTTCCCTTAACCCAATCCAGCGGGATCACCGCTCCCGCCTACAGATCGACGTCCTCCCCGTCCTCTTTCGTGTCATTCGCCTATTTCTTAGTTACCACGCCTTCCCCGCCACCCTCATTCCGCGTCTTCCGCGCATTCCGTAGTTGCTCTGCTCCTCCTCCGTGCTCTCCGTGCCCTCCAGGTCCGCCTCGGACCGGGTGGTTCATCCCTCTTCCCTCAACCCAATCCAGCGGGATCACCGCTCCCGCCTACAGATCGACATCCTTCCCGTTCTCTTTCGCGTCGTTCGCGTACTTCGTAGTTGCCACGCCTTCCCGTCCCCCGCATTCCGCGTCTTCCGCGCATTCCGTAGTTGCTCTGCTCCTCCTCCGTGCCCTCCGTGTCCTCCAGGTCCGCTTCGGGCCGGGTGGTTCCCTTTTCGGTGTTCCTCCTCCCCCTTCGCTCCGGGGTTGTTTTTCCAACCCGGTTTCGTTAACACTGCCGTTCCATGAGTCCTCGGATCGACATCCTGTTCCTGCCGCGGCGCGCTGCCGGGCCCTGCTGACCATGTACACCCTCGGCGACATCGCCCGGTTGCACAACCGCACGGTGCTGGCCTTGCGCCAGATCCAGGAGCAGTTCGGCGTGCCGATCCTCGAGGGCAACGCCTATTCCCGCGCCTACGCCGCCTGGTTCAAGACCATCATCCACCTCCGCCTCCTCGGCATCAGCTTCGACGCCCTGGTCAAGCTGTGGGAGCTCGAGAAGAAGATCCTCCAGTTGCTGCACGTCGACGCCGTCGAGTCCCCGACCTGGTACCTCGATGCCTGCGGACGCCGCACCCACCGGCGGCGCCGGCTGTTGCTCACCAACTACGACCTCAAGACCAACCTGTTCTCCCGGAAACTCCAGCTCGGCATGAATTTCCACCACCGTCCGGTCGAACTCTTCAAGGGGGCCGAGATGGGCGAGGACGTCTACGAGGTCATGCAGAAATACCTCCAGCACTACCGCCGCATCTGCACCGAAGCCAACGCCGAATCCCACCAGCTCGCCTCCGCCGCCGGCTGGGGCCGCACCCTGCGCGCCGAGTAGGGGAAGAGGGGGTTCAGGTTTCGGTGTTCAGTGTTCGGGTTTCAGGTGTCGGGTGTCGGGTTTCGGGTGCGTTGCAGGGTGATTTCGTACTCTTCCCTGAAACCTGCACCCCGACCCACGAAACCTGAACACCGACACCCGACACCCGAAACCCCATCTTCCCGCCCCCTAGGAACCCGCTACCTACCCACGCCGCTTGATCATCCTATCCTAACCGAATTTTACATTGCACGAATCGGTTCTGCTTCTACACTTCGAAGCCGAGGAGGGGCATACCATGCAGAAGGTAGCTTCTGGAGCGGGGGTTGAGGGGGTCGATCGATCGTTACGGGTCGTGGTAATCAGTGAACATGCGATGGCGCGTTCGGGCATGGCCTTGGCGGTCGGCACGCAGCCGGACATGGCGGTGGTGGGGGAATACGACAGTTGCCGCACGGCGCTGGCGTCGGTCATGAAATCCCCGCCGGACGCGGTGGTCGTCGAGCTCGGACCGGGCGGCGGGGACGTGCTTGATGCGATTGCCCGCTGCCACTGCGCCCTGCCGGACGTCGCTCACATCGTCATCAGCCAGACCAAGGACGGGGAACTCGCCGAACGCGCGATCAAGGCCGGCGCCAAGGCCTTTATCTACAAGGGTGTAGGACCCAACAGCCTCGCCGCCGCGATCCGCGACGCCGTCCAGGGGGAACTCCACATCTGCCGCTGCATCGCCAGCCCCATGCTCCACAAACAAATCTACGGCCCCGGCAAACACAAAACCAAACACCCCGACCTCGCCAAACTAAGCGACCGCGAATTCCAGGTCTTCCAACTCCTCGGCGCCGGCTGGGACAACCAAAAAATCGCCGAAACGCTAGGCATCAGCGTGAAAACGCTGAATGTTCACAAGGAGCATTTGAAGGACAAGCTAGGCCTATCCGATTCTGCTGCACTCAAATCAGCATCCATCTTGTGGCACTCAAGTTCATCCATACGATGATATTTACGTTGTTATAGGACGTTACACGCGATGATAACTTTTCAGTTCAACCCCATTCTCCTTGCGATACATGCGACCCCAAGGGCGCAATTATCCGGCACCAAGGAGAAACTGGATGAACAGCAGCAAGAAGAAAGCATCATCTGCAAACCGTAAGGCAGCCCCCGCCAAGATTCCAAAACTCGCAAATGATGGCCCGCTCGCCGCGCAAGAGTTCCTTGATAAACAGTTGACCCAATCTGCCGCACCCAAGGGTTTCTCGCGCAAGGTCAAATTAACCGCGGTAGATTTACAGCAGCGATTGCTGGACCTGGATGTGAAGCCGACGGTAGACCAGGCCAAGTACTTGCGTAGCATCAACAAGTTAAACGATCTTTCCGCCGTTTCTGTTGGTAAACTACCCGAAGACATACGTGCTTCGTTGGCGGCATTTCGTTCATCCCGCCATGGATTCCATGGGGCAAAAGTTTCCCTCGCTTGGTTTCCATGGAAGCCGGTCTTTTCGCCCTGTGCTGATAAGTTTGGCTACATGTCGACGACGCCTATTCGCAATAAAACAAAGCTGCCATTTAATGCATCTACGCAAGCCCTTTTGATGCAGTTGGGTAATCTGATTGCTGATCCAGGGCGTGAAGCGACACCCGATTCAAATATACCGGCTGGTTTTAGCTACGTAGGACAATTCATCGATCACGATATCACGCTGGATGTTTCGTCGTCGTTGGATGTATCAACCAATGCTACGTCGATCAATAACATGCGAACTCCGGTTTTGGACTTGGAGTCGGTTTACGGACGAGGTCCCGCTCTCGATCCATATTTGTACAGCTTTCCCAAGTCCGGGCCGCCAACCGCAATCAAGTTCCAATTGGGGTCAAATACAAGTAGTGGACCGGGTGGGCCAGGTGTGCCAGGCCAAAACCGGGTGCAAACGGATTTTGATGTGCCTCGTATACGCAACGCTCTTGATCCTTCGACATCCACCAACACCGCGATCATCGGTGACCCGCGTAATGATGAAAATTTAATTGTCTCACAATTTCATCACGCGATGTTGAAATTCCATAACAAGGTCGTGGATTTGTTGCTGGTTGCCGGTTTTACCGGAGATGTGTTTGTTGAGGCGAAACGTATCGTAACCCATCATTATCAATGGGCCATAATTCATGACTTCCTTCCGCGCATATGCGGTCAGGATGCCGTTGACCAGGCGTTGGCAAGTGTCGTGGCCCCGATCGGTAGTCCATTCAGCATGCCGGTTGAGTTTTCTGTCGCCGCCTATCGTTTTGGGCACAGCATGATTCGCGAACAGTACTGGTTGAGTTCCGTACAAATCGGAGCAACCATGGGTGATGTGTTTGCTTTTGCGCGTAATCCCAACCTTCCCGTGTTATCAAACTGGGTGGTCGACTTTAATGCCTTCTTCGAGACGGGCATTCCCGTAGCTGTCTTTAACCGTGCGCGTCGAATTGACAGCGTCTTGACCCCGGCGCTTGAGTCATTGCCCGACATGGTGGGTATGATGGCGGTTTTGGCCGCTCGAAACTTGCGTCGCGGACTTGCTCTCGGGTTGCCCAGCGGTCAAGGAATGGCCCAGCAGTTTGGGATATCTCCGATGTCTGCTGCCGAAATCACACAAAACCTGCCGGCTAACGAGATCGCCTTGCTCCAGTCCGGCAATGGCCTCCTCCTGCAAAAAACCCCGCTCTGGTACTACATCCTGCGCGAAGCCGCGGTTCTAAAAGAAGGCCTGCAGCTAGGCCCTGTCGGCGCCCGCATCATCGCCGAAACCTTCGTCCGAATGCTCAAGCGTGATGCTGGTTCCTATCTCAACATCCAGGGCGGTTTCATTCCGTTCTTGCCATCAAGTGCGCAAAATCAATTTTCCTTCGCCGACTTGATTGTATTTTCCGGAGTCACATTACCCTGATCTGGTATCAATACGGAGAAGAGCTTTATCACCTAGATACATATTAAATCCAGTATGATAAGTTATGATTTAAGAGGGTGCGCGCCCTTACAAGCAATATTTCGTGTAAAGTGTTTTGGCCGACTAATCGGTTTTACTTATAGCAAGGATTCACCGATGAAGAATAAGTTACATATCCTGTATTGGTTGCCGAAGCTATGTGCATGTGCTCTTGTCAGCCTTGTCTTGTCGTATTTTCAGTTGGCCGAAGTTCGAGCTGAAGAAGCGGGGGAAGCGGCAAATGAAGTCAAAGAACTGAAAGAAAGCATTGCAGGGTTAAAGGGAGAATTGGAAGGCTTCAAGTCACAGGCTCAGTCCATGGCGGCTAGCATTTCCAATATCAATGCGGCCGCAAATCGCCTTACCAATGATCTTCGAGTCGCGCGTCCAAACCGCATACCGGAAGACGTTCGTTTTCTCGCTGACCTGATAAACAACGAGAAGGTGGTTGTTAAAAACGGAGAAGTGTATCGGATCAATCGCCCATTTGTGAATGCACTAAGTACGGCTGTCATGATTGGTCCGGTTACATGCGACAAAGTGAAAGCTGTCACGATTGACCAAAAGTTAATCCAATTGCAGTTGGCAGTAAATTCCAGCATGGATACTAACGAGCTGAATAAGCTTACTAGGCACCAACACGTAGAAGAACTGTACAAGCGCAGCAAGGTCGAAGACTGGCAATTCCATCGGCTCCGGTATGGTGTTTCAACCTTCTATAATGATGAGCTTGGCGGTATAGGCGCGGGAGTAACGCTTCGCGGTTATCCGGCCTATAGCCGCTATATTGATGGCCGTTTCCTCGACTTCGATAATGGAATCTGGCGTCGTCTGTCCATTCAAGTCAGCGTGGGTGGCATGCTGACCAGAGATGATGCAGAAGCCGATTCTACCGGACTGGTTGGAACGCTGGGGGTAGGCTGGGACATCGTGTACGGCATTTCGCTCTTCGCCGGACAATCATTCTACGCCTACTCGAAACCCGGCGAGGATGGAACCACTACAGACGATGCAACGGTTTATGGTGTCACGCTCAATGCCGAATTTTGGCAGACAATTTTTGGGAGCAAGTAATTCGAACGATAAAGAATCCAATGATCAGTATGAAATTGGCCAGTCGTTTGGATAGGCTTGGAGTAATGGTAGTCTTGACTCGACCTTGTTAGGAGGCGGCCAAAAATTTATGTTTGTTCGATATGAACTCTTCCTCTAATCCAATAGAAGCATTTTCTCTTCAAAAAGCACTCGAACTAGCATACGCGGCTAAACGGGCTTATGACGAGGCACCGGCCATTCGGTCCCATCATCTCTCGGCCGGATTTTCCCAGTGCGATGTGTTAACATGCAGCGGATCCCAGGTATTTATAGCCTCGGACCCAGAGCGCGTTCTCATCTCCTTTCGCGGCACCCAGGCCACATTTGGCCAATGGCTGCGAAATCTTCAGGTCTATCCTTCGTCACACCCCCTCGGCAGTGTTCACGGTGGCTTCAGCGATGCACTGGATGAGGTTTGGCAGAACCTCCTCGTCGCTTTCGACTTGCATGGCGTGCCAAGCAAACCAGTGTGCCTCACCGGACACAGTCTCGGAGCTGCGGAAGCCGCTTTATGTGCCGCACGCATGCACTCGGAAGGCATCGCCGAACGCATCGAGTGCCTCTACACCTTCGGTCAACCACGACTCGCGGGCAGTGAGTTCCAAGCCGCCTTCGACCCCATCTTCCGCTCACGCTTCTATCGGTTTGTTAATCAATGGGACATCGTTCCACGCGTTCCGCCGGGCTATAGGCACGTAGGCACGCCGAAGCGTATCACCAGCGAGGGCACACTCGAGATGGCGGGTCCGCTGGCCGTTTTATTTGGCTCCGATGAGGGCGGCGGTGAACTGCTCGAAGCGGATCAAGCACCGCTCAGTGAGGAGCAGTTCGATCTCTTGAAAGAATACATTGAAGCCATACCGCCAGTAAGTGAGGCTAAGTTGAGTGCGCCGCTGGCCGACGAGCTTGTCGAAGAGGGCGTGCTCGACTTCGCGACTGACCACTTCATGGACGCTTACATCGATGAACTACAAAAGCTAATCGTCGCATGATCAGCGTCGTCACCGCTAACGATGTCGAGGCGTTACTTCAGTGCATGGAGCGCGAAGTGGATGCCATCCGCGATTGCTTCACCGATGACGCCACCGTGGCAGATCAGGTCGGCCGTGCGTGCAAGAGGCTCATGGACCTCGCTAAGCGCTACAGCCTTGAACAACGCATCGTGATCGACACATATCTCCCGCGTCGCGATGCTGCGGTACTCGAGGGCGATTTCCGCCGCGGCATAATCACTCCATCTGACTACGCCGTGCAGTCACGCATCCTGATGAAGCGCGTATTGGAACTCACTTACGAAGTCGCCGACGCCATCCGCAAGTGTACCAGCGCACCAAAAGATATTTACGCCCTCGCCCAGCAGAGCGCCAGGTCTTCCGTTGCAGTCTCCGGCACTGTTCCGTTCTTTGAAGCCGCGAAGCGCCGTGCCGAATCGCGAGCCTCGGATCAAGTCGTGTTCCGCTGTGAGAACCTCGGAAAATCCTTCGCTAGGGCTGACGCATTCCATCTCCACGAGGTGAACCTTGAGCTAAGCAAAGGTCAGGTCACCGGTCTGCTTGGCGTGAACGGTAGCGGGAAGAGCACGCTACTGCGCATTATCGCCGGTACACTAAAGGCCAGCACGGGTAAAAGAGAGTATCCCGCCTTGTGCTGCGAACCGACGGACTGGATCACACTGCGCCGGAAGATCGCCTTCGTCGAGCAGCGCCCTGAGAAATGGCCTGGCACTGTAATAGACGTGCTCATCCGCCAAGCGGCTTGCTTTGGTCGCACCGGAGTTGCTGGACGTGAAAACGTTGACTTCATACTACATCGCCTCGGGCTTGAACCCCACGCCGGAAAATCCTGGTTCGCACTCTCCGGAGGCTACCGTACCCGCGTGGAGCTTGCCAAAGCCCTGCTCTCATATCCTACGATGCTTATCCTTGATGAACCGCTTGCCCCGCTTGATATCCCTGCACAACTTGAGTTTTTAGATGATCTCCGCAGTGTGGCGCACTCCCCCGAGTCGCCCATCCCCGTAATACTCAGCTCTCAGCATGTATATGAAGTCGAAACCGTCGCTGACCAGATGATCGTTCTCAATGAAGGCAAAGTCAGCTACGTCGGCCCTACGAAGGACATTGGGATCAACCGACCCATGAACGCCTTCGAGATCACTTGCGCTCATGCTACCGACAGCCTAATCCGCGCTCTCAACTCCTGCAAAGTCAAGAGCATTGAGATGCTAGGCGCCTCCTCCTATCTAATCACTACCGAAATCAACATCCTCGCGGACGACCTACTCACTCAACTACGTAATGCAAACATCAGCGTCGCCTATTTTCGTGATGTCAGCCAATCCTGCCGGAGGTTCCTCGACGTATGAAGGCGTTCTGGTCGACACTCCATCGCCCCTACAAAGTTGTCGATGCATGGATAATGGCGCATCACCCGCATCTGTGGGCCGAGCGTTATCACCTCGGGCTTGGCTTGGCGCTGATCTTGAGTCTTCTTTCGGGGGCGACTGGGCTGTTGTTCTGGTCAATTTCTTGGGAAATTGACCGCTTCACGGTGCCGTTACTCTTCCTCGCTGGCTTGCTTTTGTTGTATTGGATCTGGCAGCGCTCACGCCTCTACGGATGCCTGCCACCGAATCGTGCATGGAGCGGGTGGTGGTTCAGTCTACTGGACTTGACTGTCTGTGCTTGCATCGCCTTTGCTCCACTTCTTCATTGGAAAGCGATGGGTCTGATGGTACGCATCGCCTACCCAGATATACAACAAGTTGTCGAGGAGGGCCAACGCATTCAACTCGCCTGGACACTCTGGGAGAGTATCGCCAAGTCCTACTGCGACGAACTGGGCAAGAACCTACTCCAGACGCGAGAGGCTGAAAACCGATTTATAGACGACAGCCCCCACTCCTACAAGGACCACAACGAAGAGCCCAAAATTCCACCCGGTACCGTGCCACCGGCATTGGGTCAATCCGATGACTGGTCAGTCCGTGATGTTGACTTCGTTCTGGTCGGCGATTACGGATTCGATCTGGAGAAACGCAGCCACGCCCTCGCTGCGTATCGGCTGCTCGACATCCCCATGATGGATGACACCCAAGCAATGCGCAGTGTAAACACGATCAACAAGCTCGCCGACTTCCTTCAAGTCCACTTTGATCAGCACAATGGCCCCGCTCTGCCGCGTGATTGGGACCCTGAACCAAACATGGCAAATGCTGAGCGTCTTTGCGATGCCAAGTTCCATGACAAGTGGGCTGCCCTTAATACACACTTTCGCAACTACTCAAAGGCCTTGGCAGCTCAAGGGCAGGATGACGATGTGCCCGCGATTGGTTTTATCATCACCGTGGGGCTGCTCTGCATTCTCATTACCACCTTTGCCATCGGCGCAGTCGGCGTGGGCGCCTATTGGCTGGGTTGGGCCGGGACCGTTGCTATATTCTTGTCCGGCATAATCGTTACTGTGACAAATGTCACGGAAGGAGATGTTGTTTTTATAATTGGAGGCATTGTGCTTTGCCTGATGCTTCTGGTGGTGATCGCCCACGCGGTCTTCCAGGTCGTGGGCAAGCATATCTGGGTCAAGTTCCTTTCGACTCAACTCTGTACCCTGATCCCTCCCTTCGCCCTTTTGGTCTGGGATCATAGTGAAAACCTCCCTACCCCTCTCATCTTGATGATCGCGCTCGTCTTCTACAACATTCTCTTTCGCGCCATTTTCACCTGCATGAGAGCAATCCCCGATCCCGAGTGACGATGAGCAATCCCTCAGAAATCTTCTCTCTGTGGCGCTCTCAGATTGGCGACGGTGAGACGCGTGGCGCCGTGCAATCAATGCGCTCCTTCCTGAAGGGACGCCTCAACGACCTGCATGATGAAACCATCCTCCGCCTTGGCGACCTCTCTCGCCTCGAACGCCAGCAGCGCAACGGTACCCTCACCAGCGAAGCTGCTCGCGTGGAGTCTCGCCAGATCGACGAGCGCGTGCTCTCGCTCATCCGCGCCATCGAGAAGAAAGTGACAACCGCTGCCGAGCATGGTGTGACGATCCCCACGCCCTTTGTCACCGCACCCGTACAATTCTCGCACACGCCGGATGAAATTGGCCTGGAGAAGATCATCGGCGCGAATAATCTCAAACTCATCGACTGGCTGCGGGTCGGCCTTGAACGGTCGCGCGCCGTGTGTCGCATCACCACCCCCTTCAATCTCGGCACCGGCTTTCTCCTCCCCGGTGGACTCATGTTCACCAATCACCACGTCCTCCCCACGCCCGAACTCACCGCGAAGTCCTTCGTCGAGTTCAACGTTGAGGAAGACCTGCATGGCAACCTCACCCAACCCGTCCGCTACGAGATCGACGCAAGTACGCACCGCGCGAATCAAGCTCTAGACTACTGCATCGTACGCTTGGTCGAGCACGCTGCAAAGCCCCAGCTTACCTCTTGGGGAAGCCTAGATTTGGAACTCATCAAAGCCCCGAAAGTGGGCGAACACGTCACCATCATTCAGCATCCTGCCGGTGGCCCGAAGCAGATCGCCCTCACCGCGAATCAAGTCGTGAACATCCACGAGCACCGCTTGCAGTATGCTACCGACACCATGCCCGGATCAAGCGGATCCCCTGTGTTCAACGACGCGTGGAAGGTCGTTGCCCTGCATCATAAAGGAGGTAACCTCGTCGCGAACAGCTCCGGTGAGAAGATCTACGCGAATGAAGGTATCCTCATGCGCGACATCCTTGCTCGGCTTGGTGCTGTGTGAAGTAGGGCCTCTGGGGACCGCTTCGGACCTCGCTAACTCGTTAATGCTAAGTATCGTGATATCTTTCATGATTTCTAACTAATCTGGCGCAGTGCGGTCATCTACACCATCATCCAAAGCTGCAAGACCAGTGGCATCGATCCCAACACCTACCTCAAGGATGTGCTCGAACGGCTGCCGTCCATGACCAACCACCAGCTCCCCGACATCACCCCGCAAGCCTGGACCAAACCCCAACGCGCATCGCTGAAGTCCGCAGCGTAATGGTGATAGATCCGAACCTCTGACACCTACGCCATCTCTGATGAAGCCCCGTCAAAAGGTGCTTGGCGTGACGCTTACGATTGATGGTGGCCCCATGCGAGTTTCTGTAACCCGCATCGGTTAAGATGTTACCGCTCGACTCTTGGTCGAGCACCAGGTCTGATCCGCGTACCGAACCCAAGGCTCCACTTCGTACGGCAAGTCCTTAATCCACGGGTGATAGATCGAGTTCACCTGATTGTTCTTCCCGATCGTTCGCTGTAGCACGCTCTCGTGCAGGACTGGACGCTCGTTTCGAGGTCGTCCATCCTTTTTCCACTCCCGGGTTTTCTTTCGATACAATTTGGTCAAACGAGTGCCCCGTGAGTCGTGCATGGTGCCATCGGCGTTTTCTTTTATCATCACTTTGTGTTTATGGAAGATATGCAAGCCTTGCTGCACGGCCATGTCTGTCATCCACACCAGTGGGATGTCCGACAGCTCCTGCTCTTGATACCCTCCGCCCACATCCGTATGCATCCCGCAGAACCACACCTGTTTCATGGTCTGGTATGGCTGAATATCCGGATCCCATAAAACCGGGTGAAAGGTCAGGCGTTCGTCATCGATGGCCAGGGCATGGTAAGCGTTGGTTACGCTTTTACTTAATGTAAAATTATGAAATTTATGTCGAAAACCAGGAACAAAATCCAACGCTGCGCTTAAGGTTTCAAAGGGAAGGCCCAATGCGGCTACCGTATCGAAACACCCAAGAAAATGAACACGTGCCCACATGACAGGGTGTCGGATAACGAATTCCTCGGCTAGTCTCTTGCGCCGATCGGGGTCTTGTGACCTGTATATATCGTAGGCTTTCGAGATGAGTTCGGGCCTCGACTTGGGGAGTATGCCGAAATGATGGATAAAGCCGGAAAGGCTACGCATGGTGGCAGCTCCCCGACTAAATCCAAACAGGAAGATACGGTCACCAGCCTCATAGTGTTCAAAGATAAACCGATAACACTGTTTGATGTTTCGCGAAATGCCCATGCCGCCGATGTTGCCGGTAACCTTTCGAAACCCGGTACCGATGCCGCGATCGTAAAAGGAAACTTGGCGTTCGGTCCGGTCCTCGATCATATTGAACAACTTGTAGATGTTCGTGTCGTTTTTGACGCCACCCTCCTGGCCGGTTCCGTCGGAAAAAATAACGATGTTCTTAGGCATGATTCCCCCGCTGCTACGGCATCATCTTCCGGGCCATGATGGTCCAGGGTTCAAGCATTTCTCTAGCAACCACCTTCTTTACGACTGGAATATCCCTGTCGGTAAGATCCACATAGACGAACACGCCGCCGCACGACATAGAGATGGCTTCCGAAAGGGCCATCGCGATGTTGCTTGAGGGCAAGTCCAAGGGTATTTCGAACGATACGGTTTTGGGAGAGGCCGAGTTCGGTATCTTTCTCGAATGATGGACTCGGATGGTCATCCGGCACGTATCTCCACTTACATCAATGTTCGGCGAGGAAAATGTCGGCGATGAGGTCGAGGGTGCGATCAGCAGGGTGGCCAAACGGTGGATGGATGCTGTTTTTAAGGCAGGAATCTCATCGGTGTCGCTTCCGCCGTTCTTGCCACACAACTGCAACGTCGGGTTCTTCAGGCTGCTCAGGCCCAAATGCTCTGCGACGATAAAGAAGTCAATTATTCGCGGAGCAGGCGATGGGTTGGTATCCGCTAGCGCGGTTTTAAGCAATTTGTTGAGCTTAAACTCTGTGGCTACCTCCCTGATTAATCCAATGGGAATCGGTAAGTATAGCGCCAGCGGGGTCTTTAAATCAGCAAAGGCAACCTTGACGCGGTTGACCAGAAGGTTAAATCCTGCGGCGTTTTCCGGGATGGCATCGGGGCGAACAATCGCACTTGGGGGTAATGGCGTTAGTTGCAACGCGGAATATTGGCGAAGCCATTGCCCGCCCAGAGAACGGCCGCAGGCAAAGTCGTGTTCGCGGTACTTTTGGTCAAGGAAACCCTTGAATCCGCTTAATTCTTTGCCCAACAATGAGACCCGGGACCCGTCTATATTTACCGGCGCAATGCCCAACAAAGTGAGATTTTTCCCGTAGGCGGCTACTTTATCGTCCGGATTCCGGATCCATGTCCTTTGAATGGATTGTTTGCGAAGGGCATTGATGGTTGCGCCGACCTGACCAATGATTTTATCCATGGCACCTGCCGTTGCTACGTTTTTGCCCCGGCCTTCAAGCGCGGTATCCGCGTGTGCGGCTAGGCGTTCCTGATGAACATGGCCATCGGCAAAGGGGTCGATGTACACGATCAGGCGTTCACGGTTCGGGTGAAGTATCCCATGTTTGTCCAAGTCGAGCATGCGGCAGTGGGTAAGCGCCTGCTCGAGGGGCTCATTGTCCATGATGCCGCCATCGGCGAAACTCATGAGCATGGGCTCGTTGTCTTTTTCAATCTGTACCGTGGAGTCTGTGTAATCGCGCCACTGACGGGTCAACGGCTCGTCGTACTCTTTTTTATATCTCAGCAAAGGCACGGGTTCGAAGGCGAAGGGGAACGCGCCCGAGGCTACGGCGGATCCGGCTATTTCCATCCAGGAGATGCGTTGAGACAGGTCCAGGGCACGGAAACGTGAGGCGGGCGTTTTAGGGGTTCCGTTAAAAAGCAGCTCGAATGTTCGTGCATCCTTGTGCCACGTTCCAGTCAACGGGTCGGCGAGGCCATCTGATCCAATCACATTTACTGTGTCTTTGATGGTTTTTCGGCAGTCCACCGCGATTCCATTCAGATTGGTCATCGAGCATGTGAACAGAACGCGGTTTGCGAGCAGGGTGGGGGTCGGGGTTGTGCCGTCGTTCCATTTCATTACCTTGACGGCGATGTCGTCGACGGCTTCGCGGTTCAAAAGGCTTTTCCAGGTTCCATTTGCGGGTTCGCGGGTCAGGTGTTTGATGTCGATCATCTCCACCCATGACTTGAATTGGCGTTTTGACATCTCGTCAACACCGCCTCCTGGATCGCATAAGGTATGAAGCGCCACGGCGAGCGTCAGGCTGCCGGCGCTGGCACCCGCCACCACATCAATTTCGATGTCGAATGGTCCGTCTGGTCGTTTGTTTACTGCATTCAAGTCTTCGATTACGCGCGACAAAGCACCGCCGCTGAACGCGCCCAGGCTAGTGCCTCCTCCCATTACCAGGGCTACACACAATTTCTTTTTTGCCATAACTGTTCTCCGTTTAGCGGGTTAACTGAATGATCGTGGATAAAACGCCCTCCACCACTTTGGCGAAAACAGGGTAATTGAGTTTTTCGGGGGTGTCGGTGATGCGGTGGTAGTGGGGGGATCGAATGTATGCGGTGTCCGTAACGCAAAAAGCGGGGATCCCGAATTGCCAGAACGACCAATCGTCGGACCATCCCGACGATGCGCGTGCTCCGAGTGGAATCCAGGGTACATGGACGGGGATCGGGCACTGTTTGCGAAACAGCGCAGCTGAACGGGAGGCAAAACTACGCGAGGCCAGGTTGGATAAAAACGCCACGTAGTTGTGGCTGTCGGGAAAGATCAGGTTTACGCCCGCCTTTTTAAGCCAGGGGGCGTCTTTGCTGGCGTAACCTTTTTCATCGTCGTAACAGCCCATGGTGTCGAGGGCGATGCAACCGATGAGGGGGCGATCTTGCTTGCTGAACCGCTCGGCATGGTAATAGCTCCCCATTCCATCGGCGCGAAAAATCGTGTCGCCGATGCGCCGGCCTTTGCGCCAGAAATTTCGATAGAACGGGTATTCCTCGTTCACCCAGAAGACCGCGTGGATCGTATGGCGACGGGGAGTAGCATGAAGGGCCGGTAACATGGCGAGCAGGGCGGCAACCGACGATGTGTTGTCGTTGGCTCCCGGCGTATCCCAGTAAGTTGGGGGTGGCTGACCATTGGTCAGATGCGGCCAATCAAACCGTGGTGCGCGTGATTGCTGGGCCTCCATGCCGTGCCGCGAGTCATAATGGGCGCCAACGATCAACGTGCCCGCCTGAGGATCAGTTCCCGGTAACTCCACGCAGATGTTGGACACCGATTTACTGGCCGGTGTTCCTTTCGCGTCGGTCCAGTAAGTCGCGGTAAAGGCTTGCCGGGTGCTTGCCAGGCCACGTTGAGCAATTTCCGCCTCAATCCAGTGCTGGCAACCGAACAGGTCGACATCGTTCCAAACGTGCCGACGCGGAAAGCGCTCGCAAATGGTTGAAACTGTCGCTCTGAGGTAATCCTGCATAATGATCGAAAAATAATAGTGATGCTTCACGTGCACGACAACGGAAGGATGTTCCTATGATGTTCCTAAATTCGGGAGGATTGGTTCCCATACCGAATCGCCTCGGATTCCGATTGGATACTACTGATGAACTGACGTAGACCCTGAAGAATTGGCACAACGAACCGGTGAAGATCGACAACGGAATTCATTTTGGCTGGGCGTTGATCCCCATGATGCGGGTGGAGGCGAATAAAAGGGTTCCCGGGTCCGCCCTTGACTAATGACCAATCGAAGAGTCGTTGTTTTGACAAGAGCGGGTTGTGGACGTGGGATGGGGAGACGTACTCATACACGCGGATCGGTGATTATGGGGGTTGAGTTGGCCCTGATCGTGTGTAGCCGGGGTAAACCCGGCTCTACGGGGGCGACGGATTGGGGGGTACGAGTGGGTGTACGAGTACGGGTGAAAGGTGCCAGGCATTCACGATGGGGCTTGCCGTGCGTCGGGGGTCGGGTTCTGGGTTTCACCCAACACGCGGGTCGGTTTATCTCTGCGACCTCTGCGTCTCCTGTTCAATCCTTCGGGGTGGGGCGGCTGAGGGTGGCGTTGTAGTAGCGGGGGTTGTGGGTGACTTCGGCGCCTAGCCAGGGGGGGCGGGTGAAGGGTTCGTCCTCGTGGTCGAGTTCGATTTCGGCGAGGAGGAGGCCTTGGTGGGCGCCGTGGAATTCGTCGACTTCCCAGGTGTGGCCGTCGTGGTCGAGGGTGTGGCGGGTCTTGTCGATCCGGCCGGGTTCGCAGAGGGCGAGCAGGGCTTCGGCGTCGGCGACCGGAATCTCGTACTCGAATTCGGCGCGGGTGGCCCCGTCGGTTTTTCCCTTGATGGTGAGGAAGGCGCGGGGTCCGGCGATGCGTACGCGCACGGTGCGTTCGGGGATGCGCGAGAGGTAGCCCTGGGTAAAGCGGACACCGGATGCGCTGCGCCAGCCGTCGCCGGTGACGAGGAATTTGCGTTCGATCTCGCGTCCCATGTCAGGCCCCGCCGTGGGTTTGCCAGTGCATCGCGGAATGAATCAAGGCGCGGCTGTCCTTGAAGCCCATCTTCAACTTGATGTTCTCGCGGTGGGTGGCGATGGTCTTCGGGCTGATGCCGAGGGTGGAGGCAATCTCGCGGGTGGTCATGGCCGCGCCGAACATCTGGTACACCTGCAGCTCGCGGTCGGTCAGGGATTTGAGGCCCTGATGGGCGGCCGCCTGGTTCGGGTCGGCCAGTTTCATCAGC
Source organism: uncultured Verrucomicrobiota bacterium (assembly GCA_937872895.1). Taxonomy (GTDB): domain Bacteria; phylum Verrucomicrobiota; class Kiritimatiellia; order CAIVKH01; family CAIVKH01; genus CALMUP01. Next base: position 18,335 of record CALMUP010000033.1, on the reverse strand, counting down.
AGCCGCACGTTCATCTTGCGGCTGATGAAGATGTCGCCGTCGAGTACGGCGTGGATGGCGGTCATCAACTCCTCGGTCGCCGCGTGTTTCATGATGTAGCCGCCGGCCCCGGCCTTCAGGCAACGCTCGGCGTAGATCTCCTCGTCCTGCATCGAGATGACCAGGAAGGGCAGGTCGGGCCGGGTGGCGCGCACGGTGCGGATCAGTTCCATGCCGTCGCCGTCGGACAGGATCAGGTCGACAATGACCAGGTCGGGTTGGCAGGCGGCGATGACCTTCACTGCACTGGCGCGGGATTCGGCCTCGCCACAGACGGTGAAGTCGTGGGTGCGGTTGATCAGGGCGACCAGGCCTTCGCGCACCATGGCGTGGTCGTCCACCACGACGATGCGGGCCTTCTCGACGAGCGTTTCGTTTTTCGTGTTCATGACAGGTTCCTGCTTGCTGGCGCGGACAGGGTGGGGGTTACGGTGGTGGGTGGTTCGGGCAAGGCGGGTTGAGGCGGGGTTTTGCGCACGGTGCATTGGACGCGGGTGCCGCCTTCGGCCAGGCTGGTAATGTCGAGGGCGCCGCCGATCAGCTTCGCGCGGTACGACATGGTGTGGATGCCGAGGCCTTCGTTCGTGCCGGCGGCCTGGTAGTTGGTGCCGTTGTTGCTAATGGACAGGGTCAGGCCGGTCTCGTCGCCGGAGAGGTCGATACGGATGGTGCGGGCCTTGCCGTGTTTCACCGCGTTGTTCACGGCTTCCTGGGCGATGCGGAAGAGGTGGTTCGCGGTGGCCTTGTCGAAGGCTTCGGCCTCGTGGTGTTCCTCCAGGGTGCAGTCGATGGCGAAGGCTTCGGCGGTGGTGTGGGCGAGGTCGCGCAGGGCCATGGCGAGGCCTTCCTTCATCACGATCGGGTCGAGGCCGCGGGCGAGCATGCGGGCCTGTTCCGAGGCCTTGTTGGCGAGGGCGACGATTTCCGCGGCCTGGCGCGTGGTGGGTGTTTCGGCAGCGATCAGCATCTGCTCGATCAGCTTGCCCTTGTAGGCGAGGGCGGTGAGGATCTGGCCGAGGCCGTCGTGCAGGTCGCGGGCGATGCGTTCCTGTTCGCGCAGGCTGGCCTGTACGATGCGTTCCTCCATGTTCTTCTGGGCGGTGGTGTCGCGGGCGACGGCATAGACCTTCTTGAATTCGTGGTTGATGCCGGCGTTCCAGGTCAGCCAGCGGATACTGCCGTCCTTGCAGATGTAACGGTTCTCGAAGGAAAGCACGATGCCGCCTTCGTTCAGGTAGCGGGCGATGTGGCGGGTATTGGTGCGGTCGTCGGGGTGGACGAAGTCGGCGTAGGGCCGCGAGCAGAGTTCCTCGCGGGTGTAGCCGAGGGTTTCCAGGAAGGCGGGGTTCACCTGCTCGAAGCGGCCGTCCATGGTGGCGATGCACATCAGGTCCATGGCGTGGTGGAAGAACAGGCGGCGTTCCTCTTCGGTGTTCTTCCGGTCGGTGATGTCCTCGGCAATGACCAGCAGGTAGCGGGGCTGGTTATCGGGGCCGGGGACGGGGATGCGCCGGATATGGAGGTAGCGTGGGGTGCCGTCGGGGTTGAGGAACTTCTCCTCGGGGGTATCGATGGTCTCGTTCGCGCGCAGGGCCTGGCGGTCCAGTTCGGTCAGGTGCGCGGCGGTTTCGGCGCTGAACAGGTCCTCGTCGTGCCGGTGCAGGATCGCATCGCGGGGGTGGCCGAGGATGGATTCCCCGGCCTTGTTCACGCGGAGGATGCGGAGGTCGGTGGCGTCCTTCACGACGACGAGGTGGGGGAGGTTTTCCACGATCGAATCGAGGAACGCGCCGACGCGGCTGGCCTCGTCGGCGGTTTGCTGGAGTTCGCGGTAGGTACGCTGGAGTTCGTTCGCCATGGTGGCGAAGGCGGTGGAGAGCTGACCGATTTCGCCGGCGCCGTGGGGTTCGATGCGGCGCACCGCAGTGAAGTGACCGCGGGCGAGTTCCTGTGCGGTTTCGGTCAAGCGGACGATCGGTTCGGCGAGGCGGTTCGAGACGACCAGGATCACGGCGATACCGGCGAAGAGGAACAGGATGGAGATGCGCACGGAGCGGTTGATCAGCGACTGGGAAGTGTCGGTCAGTTGGCGGCTGATGTCGACGAGTTGTTCCTGCTGGCGGGCGGTACTGAAGACGAGGGCGAGTTCGCCCGGTGACTGGTCGGGCAGGGGCAGGGCGGCGGTGAAGGTGACCAGATGGTTGCTGCCGGGGGGCGAGGGGAGGGTGGCGGCCGGGTGGGCAACGTGCAGGCGGCGTTGGCCGGTGGTGATGTCGGTGATGTCCACGGCCACGAGGTCGGGATACTGGTTCAGCATCGCGAAGGCGGCGTTGGTGATGGCGGCATGATTCTGGTAGCCGGCGAGGGCGGACACCTGTTCGCGCATGTGGCCGAGGGCGTGGCGGCCCTGCTCGATCAGGGCATCCTTGCGGGTGGTGATCGCGTGGTCGAGGGCGCGCTGGGTCATCTCGCGTTGGGAGTGGGTGCTGATCATGATCAGGCTCACCGAGAACACGATACCGAGCCCGGCCATGGACAACAGCAGGCGCCAGCGGATACTGGTATGGAATAGCTGTTCCTTCATGACGCTCCCATCCCTGCAAGTAGCCCAAGCGGGTGGACAACTCAATCTGAAAACAGCGGGGCGGCGCGGTTCGGGCATGACCGGGCCGAGCATGCGGCGGCTTGGGGTCTGGGTGCTCCACCATGCGGGGCACCGGAAGCAGGGCAAAAAAAATCCGCGGGCACACGTGAAACGCATGCCCGCGGACCCGGCGGGGATAGCCGGTTTGGGGTTGGGTTAATGGGCGGGTGACATCATGGAAAGCATGGCCGGGCGGCTGGCCAGGTCCAGCAGGATGGACGCTTCTTCGTGTTCATCGAGCTGCTGGTAACAGGCGGCAAGGTGACGGAACAATTGGGATGACGGTTGATTGGTCACTTGTCGGGTCAATTGGCTGATCAGGTGTTCGCAGGGTTCTCCGGGAAGTGAAACCCTCTCCAGTCGCACAGGCTGGAGAGGGTCCCGGCCTCCTTGGCGCTTCAGGCTATCCACCGCTATGAAGTCCTCATGTTTCATCCGGCAACCCGAAAGGCTTGCATGCGGTTCACTATAGGGAGAACGATTAACCGCTACCATCGGCTGGATATGCGGATTTTTATCTAGGAAAAAGACCTAGATGCGAGTCGGGAAAAGTGAGAAGGGGGCAGGTCAACGGGCGATGGATTGGTCAAGGTGGCGGAAGGCGAGGGTGAAGAGCAGGGTGGCGGAGAGGATGGGGCAGGCGGTGGTGAGGAGGGCTTCCAGTTCGGCGCGGGGGGTGAGGACGAGGGTTTGTTCCTCGAGGTCGTCGGAGGCGATGCAGGTGGTGGGGGTGGCGTTCAGGGCGAGGTAGAGGTGGGCGTTGCCGCATCCGCGGTTGCTATCGACGACGAACGAGCCGAGGTGGTGCCAGTCGTGGTCGGCGGCGGTATAGCCGGTTTCCTCGCGCAGTTCGCGGCGTGCGGCGGTGAGGGGGTCTTCGCCGGGATCGAGGTAGCCTCCGGGCGGGGCGAGCGACATCGCGGGGGCCATATACTTGGTCTGGCGGAACAGGACGAAGCGTTCCTGGGGGTCGCGGGCGAGGATATTGACATAGTCGGGGGTGATCACCACGGGCCAGTGTTCGATCACCCGGCCGTCGGGAAGTTGGATGCGGTGTTGGTCAACGCGCAGGTAGCGGCCGCAGTCGAGGGCCGTGGTCCGGTCAAGCAGCTTCCAGGTAGTCATACCATATCCTGTGGTGTCGATACGTTTTATTGAACGGCGTTGAGCGACATTATGTGGTGTGTATTTGATCAATATTTGACCGTGATTGCTTCTCGCACAACGAAATATCCGTTTTTCCCTGATTTTCCATTGACGGTAAAAACCCAACCCTTTCATACTATATCTAGTGCGCGCTACAATTACGAAGTTCTTCTCTTGTAGCCCCAGCCCGACCGGGGTCGCCCGGCCTGACTGTCGTAGGAGTCTACCTTCATGATGGCAGATCTTGCGTCCGACCTTTCCGCCTCCGAACGTCAGCAGATAGCGGCGAGTCCCCTTTACAACGATGACCTGGCGCCGATCGGATCGGCGGCGCGGCGCTGGAAGATGATGGACATCGCGCACTTGTGGGTGGGGATGTCGGTGTGCATCCCGACCTACATGCTGGCCAGCGGGTTGATTGCCGCGGGCATGAGTTGGTGGCAGGCGATCCTGACGGTGGCGTTGGGGAACCTGATCGTGTTGATCCCGATGGTGTTGAACGGGCATGCCGGGACGAAATACGGCATCACCTTCCCCGTATTCGCCCGCGCCTCGTTTGGCATCCATGGCACGCACATCGCCTCGGTGCTGCGCGGGGTGGTGGCGTGCGGGTGGTTCGGTATCCAGACGTGGATCGGCGGGTCGGCGATCTATGAGCTGGCCAAGCTGCAGTGGCCGGGCATCGCCGAATCGGCGGTGATCGGTTTCTTCAGCAACGCGCACATCCAGGTCAATGTCGCGCAATTCGTGTGTTTCCTGCTGTTCTGGGCGATCAATGTGGCGATTTTCTGGCGCGGCATGGAGAGCATCCGGGTGGTTGAGAACTGGGGTGCGCCCCTGTTGATCGGCCTCGGCTTGGCATTGCTGGCCTGGGCCTACGTCAAGGCGGACGGGTTTGGTCCGATGTTGTCGCAGCCGGATCGGTTTGAGACTTCGGCTGATTTCTGGAGGGTGTTTTTCCCGAGCCTGACCGCGATGGTCGGCTTCTGGGCGACCTTGTCGTTGAACATCCCCGATTTTACCCGCGAGGCGAAGAGCCAGCGCGACCAGATGCTCGGGCAATTCCTCGGCCTGAACACGACGATGCCGTTTTATGCGTTTGTCGGGGTGGCGGTGACCAGCGCGACGGTGGTGATCTTTGGCGAGGCGATCTGGGATCCGGTGCAGTTGCTGGCGCGGTTCGACAGCACCGGGGTGATCATCGTCTCGATGTTCGCGCTTACGTTGGCCACGCTGACCACCAACCTGGCGGCAAACGTGGTGGCACCGGCGACGGCCTTCTCGAATTTCATGCCGCGCGCGATCAGCCTGCGGGTCGGCGGGGTGATCACCGGGATCATCGGCATCCTGATGCAGCCGTGGAAACTGGTGGCTGATCCGAGCGGGTACATCTTCACCTGGCTGATCGGGTACTCGGGCCTGCTCGGGCCGATCGGAGGCATCCTGGTCGCCGACTATTTCCTGGTCCGCAAGACGAAGATGAACCTTGCCGCGTTGTACGACCCGAAAGGCGAGTATGCCTATGCCGGGGGCTACAATCCGGCGGCCTTGATCGCACTGGTCGTGGCGATCCTGCCGAACGTGCCGGGTTTCCTGACCCAGATCGGGGCGGTGCAGGCGGGTGCATTCTGGTCCGGCCTCTACAGTTACGCGTGGTTCACCGGGTTTCTGATCGCGCTGGCCGTGTACGTCATCTTGATGAGGAAGAAGAGTTATTAACCGAGCGGCCCGGCCGGAGCCCCGCCTTCCCGTTCGATGCGACCGGGAGGACGAGGCTGCCGCCGAGCCATATAGAAGCATGGAGAAAACGAAAACGCTATGAATCCGAACCTGCCCCCGACGAACTTCACGCCCAAGCCCTACAAGGGTCTTTCCTTCGACGAGACGATGGCCCTGCGCAAGGCGCATCTGTCACCCGGCCTGTTCCTCTACTACAAGAACCCGATCATGATCGTCGAAGGCAAGATGCAGTATGTCTGGGACGAGAAGGGTCGCCGCTACCTCGACATGTTCGGCGGCATCGTCACGGTTAGTGTCGGCCATGCCCATCCGGAGGTTGTCGCGGCGGCGGACGAGCAGATGAAGACGATCTCGCATACGACGACGATCTACCTGAACGAGGTGATCGCGAAGTATGCCAAGGAGTTGACCGACAAGATGCCGGGCGACCTGAAGGTATGCTACTTCGTGAACTCCGGCTCGGAGGCGAACGACCTGGCCATGCTGATGGCCCGCCTGTACACCGGCAACTACGACATCATCGCCTTGCGCAACGCCTACCACGGCGGCGTGGCCTCGACGATGGCGTTGACCTCGCACAGCACGTGGAAGTTCAACGTCCCGCACAGCTTCGGCGTGCACCATGCGCAGGTGGCCGATCCGTACCGCGGCCGCTGGGGCCACGACGTGCCGGATGCCGGGGCGAAGTATGCCGCGGAGATCAAGGACATGATCGCGTTCGGGACGCCGGGCAAGATCGCCGGTTTCTTCGCCGAGTCGATCCAGGGCGTGGGCGGCGTGGTGGTGTTCCCGGACAACTACCTCAAGGAGACCTACCGGATCGTGCGCGACGCGGGCGGCATCTGTATCGCCGACGAGGTGCAGGCGGGTTTCGGCCGCACCGGCGAGAAGTACTGGGGTTTCGAGACGCAGGGGGTGGTGCCCGACATCGTCACGATGGCCAAGAGCATCGGCAACGGCGCGCCGCTGGCCGCGGTGGTGACCACGCCGAAGATCGCCGCGACGCTCGCCCAGCGCATCCATTTCAACACCTTTGGCGGCAATCCGATCTCCTGCGCGATCGGCCGCAAGGTGCTGGAGATCATCGACCGCGAAGGCTACCAGCAACGATGCGCCGTACTCGGTGAGCGACTGCTGGCCGGCATGAAGAAGCTGATGGCCAAGCATGCGGTCATCGGCGAGGTGCGCGGCAAGGGCCTGATGGTCGCGCTGGAGATGGTGAAGGACCGGGCGACGAAAGAGCCGGACCGCGAAACCACCGCGCGCGTGTTCGAGCGCGCGAAGGAGCTCGGTGTACTGATCGGTAAGGGTGGCCTGTACGGCAACGTCATCCGCATCACCCCGCCGATGTGCATCAGCGAGGCCGATGTGGACTTCACGCTGGCCGTGCTGGACCAGGCGTATTCGGAAGGGTGAGGATGGAGTTTCGGGTGTCGGGTTTCAGGTGTCGGTGATGAGGTGTTCGACTTGAGCGAGGCTTCTTCCCCGAAACCTGAACACTGAAACCCGACACCTCGAGAGAGGTAAGAAATAGCGGTGACTTTATGAGAATAGGCGTTCCCAAAGAAATCAAGGTGAAGGAAAACCGCGTGGCGTGCACGCCGGCGGCGGCGCGCATGTTCGTGCAGGCCGGCCACGAGGTGCTGGTCGAGACGCATGCCGGCGAGGGCAGCGGATTTCCCGACGAACAGTACGTGCAGGCCGGGGCGCGGATCGTGCCGAAGGCGGCCGACGCCTGGGCGTGCGAGATGGTGATCAAGGTGAAGGAGCCGATCGCCTCCGAGTACGGTTACCTGCGCAAGGACCTCCTGCTCTTCACGTACCTGCATCTCGCGGCCGACAAGCCGCTGACCGAGGCGTTGGCGAAGAGCGGCACCGCCGGCATTGCCTACGAGACGGTGCAGGTCGGGCGGCGGCTCCCGTTGCTCGAGCCGATGAGCGAGATCGCCGGCCGCATGAGCGCGCTGGTCGGGGCGTTCTACTTGAGCAAGGCGCAGGGTGGCAAGGGTGTCCTGCTCGGGGGCGTTCCGGGTGTCCTGCCCGGCAACGTCCTGATCATCGGCGGGGGAACCTCGGGCATCAATGCCGGCCGGGTGGCTGCGGGTATCGGTGCGCAGGTCACCGTGCTCGAGGTGGATCTGCAGCAGATGCGCTTCCTCGACATCAGCCTGCACGGAACGGCCAACACGTTGTACTCGAACGAGCAGAACCTGATGGAAGCCTTGCCGCAGGTCGACCTGTTGATCGGCGCGGTGCTGGTGCCGGGCGCGAAGGCGCCGAAGCTGATCCGCCGCGAGATGCTCAAGGTCATGAAGCCGGGCGCGGTATTCGTCGACATCGCGATCGACCAGGGCGGTTGCGCCGAGACCTCGCGCGCGACCACCCACGAGAACCCGATCTATGTGGAGGAGGACACCGTACACTACTGTGTCGCCAACATGCCGGGGGCGTATTGCCGGACCGCGACCCAGGCATTGACCAACGCCACCATCCCGTACGCGGTCAAGCTCGCCAACCTCGGCCTCGACGCCGCGATGCGGCAGATGCCCGACCTTCGGCTCGGGTTGAACACCTACCAGGGCCACGTCGTGTACAAGGCGGTGGCCGAGGCGCACGGGCTTCCGTACCAGGAGGCGACCTTTTAGGGGGAAAAGGTTTCAGTGTTCAGGTGTCAGGAGGAAAGAGAAATGTGCTGGAAACAAACTGACACCCGACACCTGAAACCTGAAACCGAAAGACCACGGTTGGATATAGCAAGGATGACGATATGACATTGAAACCACGGATCACCGCGGAGGCGGCCAGCCAGTCGATGGCCGAGATCGAACCGAAGTACCGGCCGCAGGAGGCGAAGGTCGAGGCCGACCGCTGCCTGTATTGCTTTGACGCGCCGTGCATCATGGCTTGTCCTACCGGAATCGACATTCCCGGCTTCATCAAGAAGATCGCCACCCACAACCTCACCGGCGCGGCCCGGGTCATCCTCGAGTCGAACATCCTCGGCGCGAGCTGCGCGCGGGTGTGTCCGACCTCGGTGCTGTGCGAGGGGGCTTGCGTGATGCTCGACCGCGACGAGAAGCCGATCAAGATCGGCCGGTTGCAGCGCTACGCGACCGACCATGTCTTCGACAACAAGATCAATGTGTTCCCGGTGAAGGCGCGTCCGAACGGCCGCAAGGCCGCCTTGATCGGCGGCGGTCCGGCGAGCCTCGGCTGCGCGGCGGAGCTGGCGCGCCTGGGGTACCAGGTGGTGATCTTCGAGAAGAAGCCGGAGGCCGGCGGGCTCAACACCTACGGCATCGCCTACTACAAGCTCACGCCGGAGGTGAGCCTGGCCGAGGTCAACCTGGTCAAGAGCCTCGGGGTGGAGATCCGCACCGGCATCGAGGTCGGCAAGGACATCGCCATGGACAAGATCCTCGCCGAGTACGATGCGGTGTTCCTCGGCGTCGGCCTGGGCAACACGCTCAAGCTCGACATCCCCGGCGAGGACAAGCAGGGCGTGGTCGAGGCGCTGGAGTTCATCGACTGGATCCACACCCGTCCGCTGCACCAGGTCCCGGTGGGCGAGCGGGTCGCGGTGATCGGCTGCGGCAATACCGCGATCGACGCGGTGACCCAGGCCAAACGGCTCGGCGCGAAGGAGGCGACGATCATCTACCGGCGCGGCGAGGAGGATATGCCCGCCTACGAGTACGAATACGAGATCGCCAAGAAGGACGGCTGCGCGTTCCTGTTCCACACCGCGCCGGTCGAGGTGATCGGCAACGGCAGCGTGACCGCGCTCAAGCTGGTCAAGACCCGCAACAACGCCGAGGGCAAGGCGGAGGTCGTGCCCGGCTCGGAGTTCACCAAGGAATTCGACATGGTCATCAAGGCGCTCGGCCAGCAGAAGCAGGTGTCGATGCTCAAGAAGCTGGTGCCGGACCTCGCCCTCGACAAGGCGGGCCGGGTGGTGTGCGATGCGCAGACCGGCCAGACCAACGTGGAGAAGGTGTTCGTCGGTGGCGATGCGCGCAACGGCGGACGCGAGGTGGTCAACGCGGTGGCCGAGGGCAAGAAGGCCGCGCGCGGGATCCATGCCTGGCTCGGTGGCCAGGTCACGGCCGGTCCGGTGCAAAACAGCCGGCTGGGAAACAAGGACGGGATCACCGGATCGGGATTTGACCATCCGGCCCGGGTGCCCGAACTGGAAGCGGCTTATTACCAGAGCAAGAACGAGGTGCGTCATGGCTGATCTATCCGTCAATCTCGCCGGGATCAAATCCCCCAATCCCTTCTGGGTCGCTTCGGCGCCCCCCGCCAATACCGCCTACCAGTGCCACCGCGCCTTCGAGGCGGGATGGGGCGGCGTGGTGTGGAAGACGATCGGCGATCCGATCGTCAACGTGAGTTCGCGGTATTCGTCGCTGGACATCGGCGGCAACCGGATGGTCGGGTTCAACAACATCGAGCTGATCAGCGACCGTTCGCCGGAGACGAATTTCCGCGAGATCGCCGAGTGCAAGAAGCGCTGGCCCAACCACGCAGTGATCGCCTCGCTGATGACCGATACCCGCGAGAACTGGCATGACTACATGAAGCGCTCGGTCGATTGCGGCGCGGACGGCGTCGAGCTGAACTTCGGCTGCCCGCACGGCATGTGCGAACGCGGCATGGGTTCGGCGGTCGGCCAGAACCCCGATGTCATCGAGGCCATCGTCGGCTGGGTCATGGAGGTCGCCGAGATCCCGGTCATCGTCAAGCTGACCCCGAACATCACCGACATCACCCGGCCGGCGCGGGCGGCGAAGCGGGCCGGGGCGGATGCGATCTCGCTGATCAACACGATCAACAGCATCACCCAGGTCAACCTCGACAACTTCTGTCCCGAGCCCTACGTGCAGGGCTACAGCACGCACGGCGGGTACTGCGGGCCGGCGGTCAAGCCGATCGCGCTGAACATGCTCCAGGCGTGCGCGTCGGATCCGCAGGTTGGCCTGCCGATCAGCGGCATCGGCGGCATCGGCAACTGGAAGGACGCGGCGGAGTTCATCGCCCTCGGCGCGACCAGTGTGCAGGTCTGCACCGCGATCATGCACTACGGGTTCCGGATCGTGGAGGACATGATCGACGGACTCAACGACTACCTCGACAAGAAGGGCATGGCCTCGGTCAACGAGCTGCGCGGCCGCGCGGTGAAGAGCGTGGACAAGTGGGAGACGCTCAACCTCAACTACAAGCGCATCGCCGACATCAACTACGACAAGTGCATCGGCTGCAACCTCTGCTACATCGCCTGCGAGGACGGGGCGCACCAGGCGATCGACCTGGTCGACGAGGGTGGCCGCGGCCTCGGGCCGGGCCGGTTGCCGGGCAAGAAGATCCCGCAGATCAACGTCGAGCATTGCGTCGGCTGCAACCTGTGCTCGCTGGTCTGTCCGGTGGAAAACTGCATCACCATGGTCGATGTCGAAACCAAGAAACCCCACATGTCGTGGAAGGAATACCAGACCAAGCTGGCCGCGGGCGAAATCGAACGCATCCCGGCGCACCCGTGAAACAAACCACGAATGGACTCAAATGAACGCGAATGGGAGATAGACGTTCACCATCATTGGTGTCTCTTCGTGTCCATTCGTGGTTGTTCATGAATGAAGTAGGAGCATAATTATGACAACATCGACCCTTTATCCTGTTCCCGTATTTATTGGTGGTGCGTGGCATGTGCCGCCGACCGCGACGACCACGCCGGTGTACAATCCGTCCATCGGCGAGGTGATCGCCCACACCCCGATGTGCGGCGGTGACGTGGTGGACCAGGCGGTGCAGGCCGCGCAGAAGGCGTTTCCCGACTGGGCGGAGACGCCGCCGGTCGAGCGCGCCCGCATCCTGTTCCGCTACAAGATGCTGCTCGAGGACCACTTCGAGGAGCTGGCGCGCAGCGTGTCGCGCGAGCACGGCAAGAACATCATCGAGGCGCGCGGCGACGTGCGCCGCGGGGTCGAGGTCGTGGAGTACGCCTGTGCGGCGCCGGAGTTGCTGAAGGGCGAGATCCTGCCCAACATCGCCCGCGGGATCGATGGCGAGGTGGTGCGGCATCCGCACGGCGTGGTGGCGGGGATCTGCCCGTACAACTTCCCCGCGCTGGTGCCGATGTGGATGTTCCCGCTGGCCCTGGCCTGCGGCAACACCTTCATCCTCAAGCCGAGCGAGAAGGTCCCGCTGACCGGCATCCGCCTGATCGAGCTGCTCCAGCAGGCGGGGCTGCCCGCGGGGGTGCTCAACATCGTGCACGGCGGCAAGGAGTGCGTGGACGCGCTGCTCAAGCATCCGCTGATCAAGGCGATCTCCTTCGTCGGTTCCTCCCCGGTGGCCAAGTACATCTACGAGACCGGCATCATGCACGGCAAGAAGGTGCAGGCGGCGGGCGGGGCGAAGAACTACGTGTTCGTGTTGCCGGATGCCGACTTCGGCAATTCGGTGACCGGACTGGTGGATTCCGCGTTTGGTTGCGCCGGACAGCGCTGCATGGCCGGTTCGACCGCGGTGACCATCGGCAAGGCCCACGACCAGCTGGTCAAGCCGTTGTCGGAGGCGGTACGCAAGATCAAGGTCGGCCGCACCGACGGCGAGGTGCCGAACCACCTTGGCGCGGTGATCTCGCCGCAGCACCTGGAGAAGGTGTCGGGCCTGATCGCCTCGGGCGAGAAGGACGGGGCGCAGGTCGTGGTCGATGGCCGCGGGGTCAAGGTGCCGGATGCGCCGAAGGGGTTCTACCTCGGGCCGACCATCCTCGACGGGGTGCGGCAGGGCATGCACATCGCCCGCGAGGAGGTGTTCGGTCCGGTGCTGAACGTCATGAGCTTTGACGATCTCGACTCGGCGATCGAGATGGCCAACCAGACGCCGTTCGGCAACGGGGCCTGCATCTACACGCAGTCGGGCAAGGCGGCGCGCGAGTTCAAGCACCGGATCAAGGCCGGGATGGTCGGTATCAACGTGGGGGTGCCCGCGCCGATGGCCCCGTTCCCGTTTGCCGGGTGGGACTACTCGTTCTTCGGCGAGCTGCACATGCAGGGCCGCGAGGGCGTGATGTTCTACACGAGGGCCAAGGTCACCACCACCCGGTGGTTCAGGCACGGCGAGGGCGACATCTGGCACAAGGAAGAGAAGAAGTAAGTCGGAACGCGGTCCGGCGGGATGCTTGGCCCGGCCGCACGGGCCGCGATCCATACGAGGAGACCACCATGAGCCTGCTCATCAAGAACGGCGAGATTGTCACCGCGGAAACGCGCTACAAGGCGGACATCTACGTCGAGAAGGACACCATCACGCAGATCGGCAAGAACCTCGAGGCGCCGAAGGGCGCGACGGTGATCGACGCCAAGGGCAAGTATGTCTTCCCGGGGTTCATCGATCCGCACGTGCACATCTACCTGCCGTTCATGGGCACCTACGCCAAGGACGACTATGCCTCGGCCAGCCGGGCCGCGCTGGTCGGCGGCACGACGACATTGATCGAGATGTGTTGTCCGTCGCGAACCGACGATCCGATGAAGTCCTACGAGTTGTGGCGCGGCAAGGCCGAGGGGCTCAGCGCCTGCGACTTCACCTTCCACATGGGGGTGGCGCGGTACGACAAGAAGACCGAGGACCAGCTCAAGCAGATCGTCAAGGAGGGCATCAGCAGCTTCAAGGTGTTCCTCGCCTACAAGGGGTTCTTCGGGGTCACCGACGACGAGTTGTACAACGTGCTCAAGCTCGCCAAGTCGCTCGGGGTCATCACCACCGCGCACTGCGAGAACCCCGAGCTGATCAGCGCGATGCAGCAGCAGTTGCTCGCCGAGGGCAAGACGGATCCGAAGTGGCACTACTGGAGCCGGCCGCCCGAGGTCGAGGCCGAGGGGGTGCACCACCTGATGACCTTCGCGAAGATGCTCGATGCCAGCGTGTATGTCGTGCACACCAGCTGCGAGGAGGCGGTGGAGAAGGCGCTGGCGGCGCGGGCGGACGGGGTCAAGGTGTGGATCGAGACGCTGATCCAGTACCTGGTCACCGACATGACCTACGCGGAGCTGCCGGACTTCGAGGGGGCGAAGTACGTGATGTCGCCGCCGCTGCGGCACAAGAGGAACCAGCCGTACCTGTGGAACGCGTTGCAGCAGGGGCTGGTCAACACGCTGGCGACGGACCATGCTCCGTTCGACTTCAAGGGGCAGAAGGAGATGGGGCGCGGGGATTTCACCAAGATCCCCAACGGCATCCCGTCGCTCGAGGACCGGGTCAACCTGCTCTTCACCCACGGGGTCAAGGAGGGACGGCTCGACCTGCACCGGTTCGTCGACGTGGCCAGCACGGCCACCGCCAAGGTGTTCGGCCTGTACCCGCGCAAGGGCACCATCGCGGTCGGCGCCGATGCCGACCTGGTCGTGTACGACCCGGACTACAAGGGCGTGATCTCGGCGAAAACGCACCAGATGAACCTCGATTACAGCGCGTTCGAGGGCTGGAAGATCGCCGGACGTCCCGAACATGTCACGGTGCGCGGCCAGCTTGCCGTCAAGGACGGGAAATACTGCGGGAAGAAAGGCCGCGGCAAATTCCTGAAGCGCGAGCCGGGGCACTTCTAACCACTGGACAATCTAGTCATCTGGATTTAGTCTACTCGTATGAACACGGTCACCATTCACGAGGCGAAAACCCACCTGTCGCGTTTTGTCGATGCGGCGCTGGCGGGTGAAGACATTGTGATTACCCGGCGCCGCAAGCCGGTGGTGCGCCTGGCCGTGGTGCGCGAACCGGTCGCGGCCACCAAACGGCAGGCAGGCGCGCTGCCGGGGTTGGTCAAGCGTATGGACGATGACTTCAATGCGGAGTTCAGCGATTTCGACCTTTCGCTGGCGCCGCCTCGTCGGCGTCCGGTCAAGCCGCGTCGCCCGGGGCGTTAATCATGGCGGTGTTGCTGGACACGCATGCGGTGTTGTGGTTTCTGTCGGACGATGATCGGTTGAGCAAGCGGGCGCGCACGGTGCTGGAGCGGGAGGAGGATCTGTTCTTCAGCCCGGTGAGTCTCTGGGAAATCGGGATCAAGCTGGGATTGAACCGTCCCGGTTTCCAGTTGTCGGAAGGTTGGTGGCGGGACATTCCGCAGGAACTGACGGCGCAGAACATAGGCCGTTTGGAGCTTCGTCCGGAAGACTTTCGGGAGGTGGCCCGGTTGCCCTTGCTGCACCGTGATCCGTTCGACCGGATGCTGGTTGTGCAGGCGATGAATGGTGAACACGCGATCCTTTCCATGGATCATCAGTTGGCTCGTTACGGGGTGAAGGTAATATGGTGACCAGGCACGGACAACGATTCCGGGATGCGCTTGCGGCGGAGCGCCCCCTGCAGGTCGCCGGCGCCATCAATGCCTACACCGCGCGGCTGGCCGAGCGGGCGGGATTCCACGCATTGTATGTTTCCGGTGCCGGGGTGGCGAATGCGTCGTTCGGCCTGCCCGATCTGGGATTCACCACGCTCGATCAGGTGGCCGAGGATGTGCGGCGGATCGCGGGAACAACGTCGCTGCCCTTGCTGGTCGATATCGACACCGGGTGGGAGGACGACCTGTTTACGGGTCGGACCATGAAGGTCATGTACGAGGCCGGTGCGGCGGCGGTGCACCTGGAGGACCAGGTCAGCATGAAACGCTGCGGGCACCGGCCGGGCAAGGCGCTGGTTTCCACCGACGAGATGGTGGAGCGCGTCGAGGCCGCTGCGGTGAGCAAGCCGGATCCGGCGATGGTGCTGATGGCGCGGACCGATGCGGCGGCGGTCGAGGGGGTCCCGGCGGCCATCGCGCGGGCGCAGGCGTATGTGGCGGCCGGGGCGGACATGATTTTTGCCGAGGCGCTGACCACGCTGGACGAATACCGGGCCTTCATCGCGGCGGTGAACGTTCCCGTGCTGGCCAACATCACCGAGTTCGGCAAGACGCCGCTGTTCACGGTGGAGGAGTTGCGCGGGGCCGGTATCGCCATGGTGCTGTATCCGCTTTCGGCGTTCCGGGCGATGAGTGCGGCGGCGCGCGATGTGTATGCGGCGATTCGCCGCGATGGCTCGCAACGAGCGGTCGTCGACCGGATGCAGTCGCGTACGGAGTTGTACGAGGTGTTGGATTACCTGGCGTACGAGAAAAAAGCGGACGATGCATTGAACAAGCAACCGTAACCAAGCAGGGAGGTCGCCATGTCGGAATTCTCGAAGGGGCTGGAAGGGATTGTTGCGGGCCAGACGGCAGTGGCGATCATCGACGAAACCGGCGGGGGCTTGCAGTACCGCGGCTACCGGCTCAACGAGCTGACCGAGCGGTGCGGGTTCGAGGAGGTCGCCTACCTGTTGCTCAAGGGCAAGCTGCCGAATGCTGCCGAGCTGAAGACCTACCGGCGGCACCTCGCCTCGCAGCGTGAACTGCCGCCCGCGTTGTGCCGGGTGCTGGAGCAGATTCCGGCGCAGGCGCATCCGATGGACGTGCTGCGCACGGGATGTTCGGTGCTCGGCTGCCTGGAGCCGGAGGGCAAGCTGCGTGGCCAGCAGGATATCGCGGACCGGTTGCTGGCCAGTTTCGGCTCAATGCTGCTGTACTGGCATGTCTATGCCCACGAGGGGCGGAAGATCGATCCGGCCGCGGGGGATGAATCGATCGCCGGCCATTTCCTCGAGTTGTTGCACGGCTGCGCGCCGTCCGACCAGCATCGCAAGGCGCTCGATGCGTCGCTGATCCTCTACGCGGAACACGAGTTCAATGCGTCCACCTTCACCGCGCGCACGATCACGTCCACGCTGTCGGATTTCTATTCGGCGGTCACCGGGGCGATCGGGGCCTTGCGGGGGCCGTTGCACGGCGGGGCCAACGAGGCGGCGATGGAGCTGATCCAGCGGTTCCGGACGGCGGACGAGGCGGAGACGGGGATCATGGCGGCGCTGGCCCGCAAGGACAAGATCATGGGGTTCGGGCACCGGGTGTACAAGCACTGCGATCCGCGTTCGGATGTGATCAAGGTCTTCGCGCACCACCTGTCGCAGGGCGACGAGGAGGGCAAGCGCATGTTCGCGGTGGCCGAGCGGATCGAGCACATCATGCGCCGCGAGAAGAAGCTGTTCCCCAACCTCGATTTCTATAGCGCGATTGTCTACCACCGGTGCGGGATTCCGACGCCGCTCTTTACGCCGCTGTTTGTCATGTCGCGGGTGACCGGATGGGCGGCCCATATCATGGAGCAGCGGGCGGACAACCGGATCATCCGGCCGACGTCAGAATACATCGGCGAAACGGCCCGCCCGGTGCCGTCGCTCGAGGCGCGCGGGTGAGGCGGGGGCTGCGGATGAAGGAGCGGGTGGAGGACAACCACGGATGGACACGGATAAACACGGATGGATTCGGTGTATCAGAATGACGTGTTGTCCCTGACATGACGCGACGGCAGGAACATCGGCTGTGCGTGGGCGGGGTGACGGTGGCCGTATTTGCTGCATACCTGCTTACCCTGAATCCCACGGTGTCGCTCGAGCAAGCCGGCGCATTGGCGGTGGCGGCGGACCATGTCGGCATTGGAAAGTATCCCGGATATCCGGTGTGGCACATGGTCGCGCATCTTTTCACGCGTTTGTTTTCGATGGTTACTTTCCACGGTCATCCCAATCCCGTCTGGGCGACCTCCTTGCTGTCGGCGGTGAGCGGGGCTCTGGCGTGCGGGATGGTGACATATCTGGTCTTGCGTATCAGCGGTTTGCTGGTCAAGTCCGCGGCAGTCGAAGGCGTCAAGCCGGTCATCCTCGCGTCGGCGGTCGCCGCCGGGTTGCTGCTGGCGTTTTCACCCGTGATGTGGTCCCAGTCGGTGGTGACCGAGACCCATGCGTTTACTGTGTGTTATGCGGCGATACTGCTGGTTGTGCTGGTTGGCAAGGTGTCCGGTTCCGGCACGCCAGGTGAAGGCGCGTTGATGTT
Organism: uncultured Verrucomicrobiota bacterium; assembly: GCA_937872895.1. Lineage (GTDB taxonomy): Bacteria > Verrucomicrobiota > Kiritimatiellia > CAIVKH01 > CAIVKH01 > CALMUP01. The sequence goes on along the minus strand of CALMUP010000033.1, from coordinate 795 downwards.
CCTGTTCGGCCTGGGGATTTCGGTGACGCCGTTTCTGGTGCTGTTTGCCCCGGTGATTCTTGTTGCGATGGCATGGTCGGGCGACCGGTCGTGGCGGATCGGTCTGGCGTCCATGCTGGTGGTGGCGCTGGCGATACGGTTGTGCCTGATCCAGAACGATATTCGTGTTGCGGGTGGGATGCTGGCGGGTTTCGTTCTGTTCGTCGTGGCAGGTCATGGTATTCCGGCAACCCGGCGGTTGGCGCGGTCGATCAGCGGCCTGGGGTGCGGTTTGCTGCCGTACCTGTATCTTCCGCTTGCGGCATCGCATTCTCCGCCGATGAACATGGGTGCGGCGTATAGCTGGGACGGGTTCCGTCATCTCATCGGGCGCGGGCAGTACGAGCGGATCGTGCTGGTGAATCCGCTGGGCGAACCCGGGGTTATTCTGGGCGAAACCGCCCGGTTGGCGGAACGCCTGGTCGACCAGTTCATGCTTCCGGTTGCCATCCTCGGGGTGCTCCCGTTGCTGGTGTGGCCATTCTTCCGTGTCGCTTGGCGACCGTTGAGCATCGTGCTGGTCAGCCTGGTCGGTTTTGCCTTGCCGACTATGGCTGCGGTGGCGGTGGTTCCGCACGACATCCAAAGCCAACTGCTGGTCACCCGCGTGTTCCTGCCGGTCTATCTGCTCTGGGCGGTATGCGTGGGGGTTGGCTTCGTGATGGCTTATGTGCTCGCGCGCGGTGGTCGGGCCATGCGCCTGTCAAAGCTCTTTAGAAATGTCCCCATCGTTAACTCAATTGAAATGTCCCCTTT
>CALMUP010000032.1 GCA_937872895.1 uncultured Verrucomicrobiota bacterium | reverse complement strand
CGGCCACATCGGTTTCATGCCCTATTCGTGGGGATTCGTGTTGATTCGTGGTTTTGAACGCCGCTTGTTTTCGGACCAGACAAGGAGGTTTAACCACGGATGAACACGAATGAACACGGATGGAGGGCCTCGAATAGAAAACCCGGTGCGGTTGTGGTTTTGATGAAAAGACAACCGAGCCCCATTGTATTCATGCCCTATTCGTGGGGATTCGTGTTGATTCGTGGTTGTTGAACGCCGTTTGTTTTCGGACCAGACACGGAGGTGTAACCACGGATGAACACGAATGAACACGGATGGAAGGCCTCGAATAGAAAACCCGGTGCGGTTGTGGTTTTGATGAAAAGACAACCGAGCCCCATTGTATTCATGCCCTATTCGTGGGGATTCGTGTTGATTCGTGGTTTTCGAACTCCGTTTGTTTTCGGACCAGACACGGAGGTTTAACCACGGATGAACACGGATGGAGGGCAACTGGAAAACCGGAAGAACTTCTGGTTTTGTGAAAAGACGAAGCGGCCTAATCGCTTCGCATCCTATCCGTGTCCATCTGTGTTTATCCGTGGTTCCGCCGCTTCGGGTTACGGGGCGGGGGGCTGGGCGATGACGCGGTAGGTTTCGAAGATGGCGCCGTCGCCGGGGTTGGTGAAGGTGTTGACCGGCGGGGTGGCGGCGAGGTTGGTGGCGATGACGGTGAAGCCTTCGGTGAGGTTGGTGGTGCGGTGGACGTCGTACCGCAACGTGTCGTTGGTGAAGCTGAGCCAGGTGACGAGGACCTGGCCGGGTTCGGAGACGACCGAGACCACCGGGAGGGCGACGGAGGCGGCGTTGTGCGGGTCGGTGCCGGTGCGGTATTCCTGCCAGGCGAGCATGCCGTCGGCATCGGTGTCGGTGACGGCTTCGTCGGCGGGGGTGCTGTTGGTGAGGTTCTCGCTGAACAGCCACCATTCGGGGACGAGACCGGCGGCGAGTTTTTCCATGAAGACGACGTGCACGGTGCCGGAGTCCTGGATGTCCGGCCAGGTGTAGGTGGTGTGGTCGGCGCGCACGAAGGCGGTGTCGGGCTCGCCGTTGGTGAGGACCGCGCCAGCTTCGTAGAAGGTGTCAGCGGCGAGGGTGAGGACGAGGGCCTCGCCGGCGTTGACCAGTGCGGTGCCGAGTGGCGTGACGGTGCCGTGCTCGGTGCGGGTGACGGTGATGGCGCGGCTGCGGTTGTGGAGGATGATCGGGATGCGCAGCGGGGCGTCACGGGTGGGGTCGTTGCTGTCGAGGAGCAAGATGGCCTCGCTGCGTTCGCCCATGGGCAGGGTGGCGGTGTCGAGGGTGACGGGCACGGCGGAGGTTTCGCCGGGGGCGACAAGGCCGTTGGTGGCGAGGGCGAGCCACTGCCAGCTCGAATCATCAAGGTAGCTGATGCGCACGTTGTCGATGTACCAGCCTTCGTCGCGCACGTAGCCGTCGGACCCGAAGCGGAAGCGGATCTGCACGGTCTCGTGGGTGAAGGCGGAGAGGTCGAAGGTGGCGGGCTCCCAGTCGTCGGTCGCACCGTAGCACGGGGTGTCGGGCGGGAACGGCGAGGCGGGGTTGTCGGTGATGCGGTGCGGGTAGCCGCCGTTGGGCGTGATCATGGTCCAGGTGATGCCGCCGTCGATCGAGGCCTCGACCACGCCGCCGTCCCAGTAATGGTCGTCCATCTGGTCGGTGTCGTATTCCATGCTGGCCCAGTGATCGAAGGTGAGTTCGGCGGGGGCGGACAGGATGAACGGTTCGGACACGAGCCAGGCGTGGGCGTTGTCCGGGTATTGGCCGAACGGTCCGTTGCCGAAGTGCCAGGCGGTGGGGGTCGAGGCGAAGCGTGCGTCCTGCTGGTGCCACACGTCGTTGGCCCCGGTATGGGTCCATGCGCCGGTGCCGAGGTCCATGTTGTCGTAGTAGAGGGCGCAGTCGAGGGTCCAGTGCAGGTCGGCGAGGCCGGCATTGGAGACGAGGAGGAACACCTGGGTGGTGGTGTTGGCGGAGACGTCGACTTCGCCGAAGTCGGCGGGGCTGGCTTCGAGGATCGGATGGTGGATGATGAAGGCATGGAGGCCGTTGGTGGTGGTCAGGCTGGCGGGGTCGGAGGCTTCAATGCGGTAGGTGATGGTGTCGCCGTTCACGCCGGGGAGGCTGAGGGTTCCTTCGTAGGTGTTGTTCGTGGTGGCGAACAGCGGGAAGGTTTCCCACGGGCCGCTTCCGTTGCGGGCGATGACGGAGGCGGATTGCACGCGGTGGTTGTCGGTGATGGTGGCGGCGACGGTCCACGGTGCGGGCGAGGCTTGCGGGTCGGCGAGCGGGGTATGGGTGATGTGCGGGGGCTGGGGGACGCTGGCGGCGTCGCGCGGATTCGTGCGGTCGAGAAACTCCTTGAGGTTGGTGAAGCCGTCGCTGTCGGGATCATCGCCGGCGACCGGCGTGTTCGTGCCGAAATGGAACGCGGCCCACCAGTCGGCGATGCCGTCCACGTTGGCGTCGACCAGTGCGCGCTGGTACAACGCGGCGGCGGTGCGCGGACCGAACATGGCGATGCCGGGGGCGGGGTTGGCGGCGACCGCGCTGCCGTCGGGCTGGCGCACGCCGTCCACCGTCCATCCGGTGAAGCCGTAATTGGTGTTCTGGTAGGTCGGTTCCATTGGCGCGGTGACCGTTGAGGCCATCGCCCACACCGCCCACCAGGTGGTGGTGGTAATCAGGCCCGGCACCGACGAAGTCTGGGTCAGGGCGTACTGGGTTTCCCAGATCCAGGTGATCGACGACGGTTGGCGCAGCATGATGGTGACGTCGTGGGTCGAGCCGGAGGCGGGGACATCGCCGGTGCCGGTCCATCCGGTCACCGCGACGCGCATGCCGGGCGAGAGGTTGGTCGCGGCGGGGGCGGTGAGGCGGACCACGTTGCCGGACGGGATCAGGTTCACGCCGTAGGGGGGCGAGACGGAGAACACGGCGGCGGGCGAACCGCCGACGGTCAGGGCGATCGGCGCGGTGACGAGGTAGCGGTGGGTGGTCGCGGGTGCGTCCGCCGGATCGGTCACGGTGAACACGCCCGAGGTGACGGCGAGGTAGTAGAGGTTTTCCGACGGGTCCGGGTGCGCGGGGATTTCCGCCTCGAACCAGCGGCCGGTGGACGGCGTCATCGTCACCGCGGTGAAGGCCCCGGTTTCGGCCGCGTTTTTCCAGAACAGCGTGGCGGCGTTGGTGGGCAGGGGGGCGGCGCTGATGATTTCGGCTTCAACCCAGCGCGAGGCGTTGGTGTCGCTGGTGTTGGCCAGCGGGGTGTGACGGATCACCGGCGGATCCGTCACCGGGCCGCTGATAACCAGGGCGAAGGGTTGTGGTCCGCTCGGCACGTTCACCGCGGTGACGCGGGCGGTGTGGATGCCGGGGGTGGTGATGGCGATGCGCAGTTGCTCGGACGGGTTGATCCGGTCGGCGACGGTGTTGCTGGTGCCGGGGCCGAGCAGGGACAGGTCGAGGTCGTTGACGAGTTTGATGCCACCGCCCGCGGTCGCCGGGAAATCGGTGTAGGTCATGGTCAGCTTCACCATGCCGGTGGCGGCGTGGAAGACGAGGTCGTAGGTGTCGCCAGGCGCGGCGAGGCCGTCGCGGTGGTCGTGGTACATCCAGGTGCTGTGGTCCGGGAACAGCGACGTCGCGAGGTCGAGGTGCCCCCAGCCCTCGGCGTTGTTCGGGGTGGTGGCGGGGATCTCCCGGGCCGCGCCGGTGCCGTACTGGCCGGGGCTCATCGGGCGTGCGCCGTGTTGGAGCACGGCCTTGACCAGCGCGGCGCTCGGGGCGGGTTCGCCACGAAACTTCTGGAAGTATTCGCGTACCAGCGCGGCGGCGCCGGCGACCAGCGGGGTGGACATGCTGGTGCCGCCGTTGAAGGTGTAGTTCGTGTTTGCGGAAACACCCCACGCCGAGCCGGCGGCGGCGCGGGAGCGGACCGAGACGATGTTGTTGCCGGGGGCGACGAGGTCCGGCTTCACGCGACCGTCATCGGTCGGCCCGCGGCTGGAAAAGGCGGAGAGGCCCTGGTTCGTGCCGTCGGCGGGTTGCGAGACGTAGTCGCTGCGGATCGGGTCGTAGGGATAATCAAACGGCCACAGCGAACCGTAGGTCGAGGACGAGAGGCCGCCGCTGCCGGGCGGGCGGTCGCTTTCCGCGGCGCCGACGGTCAGGACGTTTTTCGCGGTGGCCGGGGAGCCGATCGAGTCGGGATCGACCACGCCGTCGTCGCTGTCAAAACCAGCATTGCCGGCGGCGAAGACGAGCAGCATGTCGGGATGGTCCCACATGAATTCGTCGGATTGGCGGGACGAGGTCGTGTAGCTACCAAACACATCTGCGCCCCAACTGTCGGCATGGATGCGTGCCCCGTTGGTGTAAGTCTGGGCGTACAAGTCGTTCAGGTTGGCGGGGAGGCCGCCGAGTCCGCCGCCGTTGTCGAGCAGCGACTGGTGGATCAGTTTGGCCTGCCAGGCCACGCCGCGGATCGTGCCGGTGGACATCGCACCGTTGCCGACGATCGAGCCGGCGGTGTGGGTGCCATGGCCGTTGGGATCGTTCCAGAGCGTGCCGCGGCCGCGGGCGAAGGCGAGCAGGACGCGGCCGGCGAGGTCCTGGTGGAGATTCGTCATCACGCCGCGGTCGAGGCCGGTGTCGGCGTGGCCGATGATCTGGCCTTCGCCGGAGAGGCCGCGTGCCCACACGTTGGTCACGCGCATCAGGGTGCCGTTCACGGCGCGGTCGTTGAGCAGGCCGGGTTCGACGTACTCCTCGATCCATTGCACCCGGTCGAGCGCGGCGAGGGTGGGCAGGTCGTCCGGGGCGATCGCGGTGCGGACCCACGACCAGCGGCGTCCGTTCGCCTGGTCGAGCACGGGCAGGCCGGCGGCGGTGAGGGCGGTGGTCACCGCGTCGAGGTCTTCCGCGGCGAAGGTGCTGAGGGTCACGGTCAACGGCTGGCCGTCCGGCGTGGCGGCGAGTTCGGCAAGGAACGGTTGGATCTTGAAGGACGGCTCGTAGGGCTGGACCCAATGGACATGCGGTTCGCGGGTCAGGCGTTTGGCCTGGGCGGGGGTAAGGTCGATGGCGAGGGTATGGTGCGGGAGGTAGCCGCGGATCACGCCGCCGGCGGTTTCAATCCTGGTGCGCCAGGCGGGTTGAACCGGTCCGGTGAATTGGACCAGGTAGGGCGTGGCGCGGCGATGTTGGTCGGCGATGACGAGGCGACGACCGCCGCCGGTGTGGATGCGCACGCCCTCCAGCTCGATCACCTGGTCGGGACGGCCGGGGGTGCCGAGTTCGCGTGGAGGTGCGGCGAAGGCGCGGCGGCGGGCGGAGCGGTCGGCCGGGGCGGCGGCGGGAGCAAGGGCGGTCGGGGTTTCGGCCGGGTCGGAGGGCGCCGGTTCGACCGAGGACACCTCGACGGGATTCGAGCGGATCGGGTCACCGGGTGTCGCGGCAGGATCGTGTTGGCAAACCGACCACGCGAACAGGAACAGGGCTCCCGCCGCCGCCACCACCCACCCGATAATCCTTCGTTGTTTCATCCGTCAACCTGACCTGCTCTCACATCTGCTACGACTTTTGCGTCCGTGCGGTCCCATGCTTGGACACGGCACACCCGTCCGGCGAGCAAACATCGACATAAAGCCCTGCGACATCGGCGTTTATACGTGTTTGCGGCCGGTCGGCTGCCGACGCGCCTGCCATCCAGGCACAAACATACCCTTAAAGCACATCTTGTGCCGAAAGGAATGGCCTGATGCGTGATGGTTGGGTGACGGGTTTGGAGTTACCAGCGGTATTCCACCGTGTAGGTCAGGACGGTTTCGCCGTCGGCGGGGACGGGGATGCGGAATTCGGCGGTGTGGCTGTCGACCTTGGTGTGGTCGGCCGACTGCGCGGTGAGTTTCCAATTGGCGGAGCGGTACATGGGTTCGATCACCCGGATCTCGACCGGGACATCCTTGCGGTTGCGGAGGGAGATCGCGATGGTTTCGCTCATGCGTTTGGCGGTGGTATCGATGGAGAAGTCGGTGCGCGTGCGTTCGCCGACGAGGTCGAAGGCATGGCCCATGTCGAGTTTCAGCAACTCGTTCTTGGGCAGGTGGTCCATCGTATTCTCGCCGGTGAATTCGCGGCGGCCGTCGCGGTCATCGGTCCGGTAGAGGCGCATCCGGCCCTTGGGGAGCGGGACACCGAGCTGGTTGGTTTCGCTGTTGGAGATCTCGATGCGGACGCCGACCTTCTTGCCGGCCTGCGTGCCGTAATCCGGATCGGTGACCACGCCGCCGCCGAATCCGAAACCAACCAGCGGGTTGTACACGTAATACCGCAGGCCCTTCACGCCGGTGGCGCGGATGAATTCGACCTGCTTCATTTCGTTGTTCCGCAGTTCCACCGGGCGGGGCAGGGTGTAGAGGTGGAACTCGTCGAAGGCGCGTTGTTCGGGCATGGCTGCGGCCGGGGCGAGCATGCGCATTTCGATGGCGCCGGCGAATTCGTCAAAGTCGGGGCGAGCGCGGATCTTTTTCACGTCCCCCGCGATCAGTTTGACCTCGGCATCCTGGATGGTTTTGCCGGTTTCGTTGCGCAGGGTGATCCAGCCGGTCAGGTCGAAGGTGTCGCCGCCTTCCGCCGGGGTGACGAGGTTGTAGGTGGCTTCCCACGACATGCCGGCGGTGATGTAGGCGATCTCGACGGGGGTGGCCCCGGCCTTGTCCGAGGCCAGTTGCCAGACCAGGGAGGATTTGAGGAACGCGGTGGAGTCGATGCCGCTGAACACGGGTTGGCCGGGGAGGGAAAAGCGCACCCCGCCGTCGGATTCCACGATCGGTTGTTCGGCCATGCCCTGACCGGGTATGTAGCCGCTGCGGATGATGCGGCCGGTGGTTTCGCGGATCGTTCCGTCCTCGCGCTTTTCCTCGAAGCGCAGTGTCCTGCCTTCGAACTGGTGGAGCAGCAGGCCCTCGGTCAGCGGGTCGTTCACGAAGCTCTGTTCGAGGATGCGGAACCCCAGTGGCGTATCGCCGAGTTCGCGCACCATGACCGAATCGGGTTCGAGCTGGCGCGTCACGTCGGAGACGCGGATCTCGGAGACGCCCTCGCGAATTTTCAAGGTGCGCTCCTCCTTCACCGTGGCGAACCCGTCGTTGTAGATGGTGATCTGCGGTCCGGCCAGGGCGGCTGCGGTTACGGCAAACGAAAACAGCGAGACAAGTGGTTTCATCGGATACTCCTTCTTCGGCACTATGCCATAAACCATGACGATCCAGCCGGTGTTTTGTTGGAAAGTTTTTTACCACCCGCTTCGCTGGAGGAAGAGGAGGGGGAAGAGAAAAGTCACTCCTCTTCCTCTAGCGAAGCGGGTGGTTAAAACACGTCACGCCTAGACCACGCGCAAGATCAGGCCGCACAGATAGTCGCTCTCCGGGAAGCTCAATAAAACCGGGTGGTCGGGTGGTTGGGTCAGGTGCTCGAGGATCTGGACCTCGCGGCCGGCATCGGTGGCGGCCCAGCCGAGGGCCTTGAGGAATTCGTCGGTCTTGACCCAGCCGGAGCAGGAGAAGGTGGCGAGGATGCCGCCGGGGGTGAGCAGTTTCATGGCGAGGCGGTTGATGTCCTTGTAGGCGCGCAGGCCTTTCTCGAGTTGCCCCTGGTTGTGCACGAACTTGGGCGGGTCGAGTACGATCAGGTCGAAATCCGTCCGGTTGTCGCGGTACTTCCGCAGGGTGTCCGGCACGTCGGCGACCTGGTAGTCCACCGGCGTCCCGCCGGGATTCAACGCGAGGTTGGCGCGGGCCTGTTCGATCGCCGGCTCGGAGCGGTCGAGGCCGGTAATGCGGCTGGCGCCGGCGCGGGCGAGGTGGGTTTCGAATCCGCCGGTATAGCAGTAGGCGCTCAAGCAACGGCGATCACGGGCGTAGGCGGCGACGCGGCGGCGGTTCACGCGCTGATCGAGGTAGAAGCCGGTCTTTTGTCCGGCGTGGAGATCGACCTGGTAGGCGAAGCCGGATTCGCGGATGGTGATGGGCGTTTCGGGGTCGCGGTCGAGCGTCGCCGGAGGAGGCGCGCCACCTTCCTTGGTGAAGCTGTCGGCATCGAACTGCACCGAGGTCTTCAGGCCGCGGGCGGACAGCACCTCGCGCAGGGCCGGGAGGTGGGGCAGCAGCAACGAGGTGTTGAGGTGCAGGTTGGCATGATCGGCGTAGCGATCGACAACGAGGCCGGAGAGTCCATCGGATTCCGAGAAACACAGGCGGAACGCGTCGGTGTCCGGTTCGGCGGGCTGGACCACCTGTGCGCGCCAGGCGATGGCGGCATCGAGTTGCCGGGCGAAGAACGGGGCGTCCAGCGGTTGCGCCTCGTCGCGGGTATACACCCGGATCGCGAGGTTGCCCTGCGGACTGGCCAGGCCGCGACCCAGCCAGGTGCGGTCGTGGGCGAGCACGTCGACCGGGCTTCCGGTTGCCGGCGTTCCGGTCCACGACGCGATTGCACCGGAGAAAATCCACGGGTGTCCGGTGCGCACCGGTTTGTCGCGTCCGTCCTTCAGGATGGCAGTGATCGGCATGCGGTGCAGCATTCACGCAAACGCGGTTCCGGTCAAGCGAGCGCGCTCGAACCGCTTTACCGGAATGGGGCGAAATTTTTGGACAGGCTTCGGGTTCGGGGTTACCTTGTTCCAGGTAAGGTGTGCTACCGGGTGTTGTGTGCACCGACCATCAGAACGAGCGTACATCAAGGGTGACAATCATGGATCACAGCCGCGTTTCCTTCCTTCTCCGTCATGTCCGTTTCCGCATCGTCGCCTTTATGTTCGCGGTAGGTGCGGCAGGGGCGCAACCCGCGTTGGCCAATTGGGGCATCTGGGATGCCGGCGTCTTCCTGAACATCAACAGCACCAACCTGGTGTATGTCAATGCCACGAACTTCAACGGGAATTACCTCGGCAATTTCCTCTCCATCAGCAACAACACGCTGGTGTTGAAGGGTGGCGAGATCAAGACCTTCAAGAACAGCGGCGGCAATGTGACGGGGGGAAACATGTTCTATCGGATCTACCCGATCGACACGGCGCCGGGAGCATTCACCTCGGTCAACCTGCCGTTCTTCGCCGACCTGCCCACGCCCGGCGACCAGACCTGGCAGACCGTGACGCAGAATGTCAACGTCCTGTCCGGCCTGCCCAAGCCCGGTACCTACCGAATCCAGGTATATTACAGCGCCAACGGAACGACGCCGAACGAGACGAAATTCTTCAGCAATTTCGAGAACAACTTCACGGCGACCTTCAACTACAACGTGCCGGAGTTGACCGTCAACGGCATCAATGCCAACTACACCACCACCAAGTTCTTCGTGGATGAAATCGCCGGCGATTCGTACCCGGTCAACGTGGTGTTCCGTCCCAACGGCGTGACCAACATCACCAAGGTCGAGGTCTTCAGCAACCTCAACCGCCGCGATCTCGCGACCCAGGCCTGGACCAATGCCGACGGCATCATCACCGAGGAGGGCATCTATCCCCGGCCCGGCAATTCGATCAATGCGACCGACCTGAACTACTACTACCGCGCCTGGCCGATGAACACCAACGTGGTCAACCGCGAATACAGCCTGACCCTGCCGGCCAACAAGACGGGTGCCTACCGCCTCTCCGCCCGCTACCAGGTCGCGGGCAACACCAACTGGTTCTGGTACACCGACACGGCAATGGGTCGGCGCGACCACGCCGTCGTGGTCAGTCCGATCACCTCGCGCGATATCGTGATGTACGAGGTCAACACCCTGAACATCAAGGCCACCGGCACGCTGGAGAGCCAGCGCAGCACCTTCGTCGACCTGTGGGACGGTCCCGGCTCCGACCCGGGCAAGCCGGCCTGGAACCTCGACTACGTGAAGAACCTCGGGGTCAACTGGCTGTGGTTCCAGCCGGTGCATCCGTACGGCGTGGACGGACGCCACCTGAGCGCGGCCGACATCAACGCCCGCGCGCCGGGATCCGGGGCGACCACCTGGCTGTGGAACGGGGGCTCGACCAACGTGGATGTGAATTTTCCCTTCCAGCTCGGCAGCCCCTACGCGGTGAAGAACTTCTGGGAGATTGAACCGCGCATGAGCAAGGCCAACACCCGGCCGGCCGCGATGACCGAGTTCACCAACTTCGTCGAGGCCGCCGATGGCGAAGGCGTCTCCATCATGCTCGATGCCGCGTTCAACCACACCTCGTGGGACACCGAGCTCGGCGCGCTCGGCGTGCAGCTTTTCGCCACCAACGCCACCCCGACCAACGAGATCCGCAACGTCGAGGCCCGCTTCTTCTCGAGGGACGGGAACTATGCGCTGCGCGCCACCAGCTCCGGCGACATCGCCCCCGCCCCCGACCGTTTCGATTTCGGCAAGTGGCTCGACGTGAAGGATGTATTCTTCGGCCGGTACGCCGCGCTGGTCCCGACCGCGGGTGAGTCGAGCCGCTACCAGAACGAGGAGGATTGGTTCGACTACACCAAGGACAGCCCCGGGTTCTTCGACCAGATCACCCAGAACGTCTGGAAATACTTCGGTGCGTACGTGCCGTACTGGTTGGAGAAGACCGGCTATCCGGCCGGCACGAACCCGACGAACATCCACCTCGGCATCGACGGCCTGCGCTGCGATTTCGGCCAGGGCCTCCCGCCGCAGGCGTGGGAATACATCATCAACCGCGCCCGCTCGGTGAAGTGGAACTTCGTGTTCATGGCCGAGACGCTCGACGGTGGCGCTCCGCCGTACCGCTCGAACCGCCACTTCGACATCCTGAACGAGAACATCCTGTTTGCGATGAAGGGGGCGGGCCAGACCACCGACTTCCGCAGCATCTTCGAGGACCGCCGCAACGCGTTCGGCCAGGGCCTGGTGCTGCTCAATACCGTGTCGCACGACGAGGACAATTATGCCGATCCGTGGCAGGCCTACATCCGTTATGCACTGTGCAGCAGCATCGACGGCGCGCCGATGATCTTCCCCGGCCAGGAACTCGGCATCTCCACCTTCTTCGGGTATGACCTGATGGAGAAAAACTTCGGCAAGTACATCCCGCACTTCAAGACCTGGAACTCGATGATGCCGTTGTGGAATGACACCGACTTTGGCAACGACCAATTGTTCCCGGCCTACGCCGCAGTCGGCCGCGCCCGCAACAACAGCCCGGCCCTGCGCAGTTCGCTCCGCTGGTTCCTCGACCAGACCGGGGGTGGCGGCGTGCAGCAGTCGATCTTCTCCGTCGCGAAGTACGAGACCCCCAACGCCTCCCCGGCGGTGCAGGATGTGGTCTTCGCCTTCGTGAACCTCAACCGCAATGTCGGCCAGCAGGGCAACTACAACGTCAACATCACGCAGGGCGGATCAAACCTGTTCGGGATCAAGTCCGGCCGCACCTACAACATCCGCAACATCGCCGCCTTCACCGGCATCGTGCCGGGCCGCGACCAGCTCTGGTTGTGGAATCCCAGCAAGTCCGGAAGCGACATCCTGGGCAATGGTCTGTTCGTTCAGCTCAATCCGGTGCCCAACACCGTCGGTGCCTGGACTTCGAACCCCTACGAGGCGCAGTTCCTCAAGTTGTACGACGTGACCGCGCCGCCGGCTCCGACCTCGACGCCCGCGCACATCCTGGGCACGCCGTTCGTGCTCGGCACGAATGCGACCTTCACCTGGGCGGCCGTGGTCGATCCCGAAGGCCTGATCCCGGTGTACCGCGTGATCGTCGACAACAACGGTGTGGTCACCACCAGCACCACCACGCAGACCTCGTTCACCTATGCCGGTGCGTACGGCGATGCGGTGAGCATCCGCATCGTGGCCGAGAACCCGGATGCCGCGTGGAGTTTCAGCGCGGCCGGCCCGACCAGCACGGTGGTCCAGTTGTTGAATCCGCTGGATGACGAGGACAGCGACGGCCAGCCGAACTGGGCGGAAGTGCTCGCCGGCACCGACCTGTTCGACAGCAGCTCGACCTTCACCGTCGAGGTCCTGGCCAACGACGTCGGCCAGACCGAACGCCGCGTGACCGTGGCCACCGAACCGGGTCGCAAGTACACGATCTATTTTGCCGACGGGTCGCTGACCGACACGTTGAACTGGTCGACCTTCGCGAACCTCGCCAACGGCATCGGCACCTGGCTGGAGACGAACACCGTGTCCGCCACGCGCACCTTTGTCGACGACGAAGGCCCGAACACCACCGGCGGCGCGCCGGTCGACGGCCTGCGCAACTACCGGTTCATCGTCGAGTTGCCCTGATCCACCCGGAGGCCTTGATATGACGTTTCTACGCGCGCTGGTCGCGGGTTGCCTGCTGTGGTCGGCCGCCTCCGCCTCGGCGGAGGAGGCCCGGAAGATCCTGATGGTGGTGACCAGCCACGACCGGATCGACGAGGCGCATCCGACCGGCCTGTGGCTGGAGGAGTTCGCGATCCCCTACGAAATGTTTACCGCAGCCGGGCATGCGGTCACTGTCGCCTCGCCAAAGGGTGGGGCGGCACCGGTCGATCCGCGCAGTGCGGGTGATGCCGAGCGGTTCGCCATCGACACGATGGCGGCGTTGCAGGACACGGTGCCGCTGGCCACGCTCGATCCGGCCGGCTTCGATGCCGTGTTCTTTCCCGGTGGCCACGGGACAATGTTCGATTTTCCGGACGATCCCGCCGTGGTGCGTGCCGTCAACCATGCCATCGCGGTGGATGCGCCGCTCGCCCTGGTCTGCCATGGTCCCGCCGCGCTGGTCGGGGCGGTCAAGCCGGACGGTTCGCCTGCGGTGGCGGGACGCCTGGTGACCGGCTTCACGAATGCCGAAGAGGATGCGGTGGAGCTGACCGACCGGATGCCGTTCCTGCTGGAGACGAAACTCGGCGAACAGGGGGCGACCTTTGTCGGCGAGGCGAATTTTGTCGAGCACGTCGTCGTGGACGGCAACCTCATCACCGGTCAGAATCCGGCATCCAGTGCGGCGGCGGCCCGGGCCTTGCTCGAGCGATTGGCTGCCGTTCCATGAGCGCGGTGCTGGTGTACTGCGGCTCCAGCCGTGCCGCCGAAGAGCGGCATGGTGCGGTGGCGCGTTCCCTCGCCGCGCTGCTGGTCGCGCGGGGCCATTCCCTGGTGTACGGCGGAGGCCGCACCGGCCTGATGGGGATTATCGCGGACGGCGTACTCGCCGGGGGCGGCAAGGTCATCGGCTACATCCCGCGCGCGATGGTCAGCCGTGAAGTCGCGCACCACGACATCACCGAGCTGCATGTGGTGCGCGACATGCACGAGCGCAAGGCGGCGATGATGAACGCGGCCGAGCTGATCATCGCCTTGCCCGGCGGCATCGGCACGCTCGAGGAGTGGGCGGAGGCGATCACCTGGTTCACCCTCGGCTACCACGCCAAGCCGGTCGGCCTGCTCAATGCGGGCGGGTTCTACGATCCGCTGATTGCCCAGATCGAGCGGATGCAGGACGAGGGGTTCCTCCACGCGCAGGTGCGCGAGAAGATCATCGTCGAAAACGACCCGGCCACGCTGCTGGCGCGGCTGGGCGGGTAGACGGCGCGTCGGCGGATCAGGTCGTGGGGCGTTGGGTCATGCTGCGGGTGTCGGGGTCGATCTGGAACACCAGTTTCTTCACGTCGTCGGGTCCGGTCGCGGCCTGGATTTTCCTCAGCAGCATATGGCCCTGGGCGGTGCGCAGTTCGGCCATGATGACCGAGTTCGTCGCGTAGATGGTCAGGACGCCGCGGTTGATCGGGCCGGGGCGGATGTGGCGGCAGAGCGGGTGGCCGGCGATGGTATTCCAGTGATCCATCAGCGTGCGTTGCACGGAGTCGGATTTGATGCCGAACGAGGCGAGGGCGGCTTCGACCGGCTTCTTGATCGCGGTGGTCGCGTTGGTGGTCGGGGGGACGGCGTCGTCGTCGAGCTGGAACCGCTCGCGGTGGACTGCCCACTGTTCGCGGGTGAAGGTGGAACGGCGCGGGCGGAAGGTCATGGTCCCATTCAAGCGGGACGCGGGAGACGGGTCAAGCCTGGCGGGAGGGATTCGCGCCGTGGCACCGGGGGGCGTGGTGGATCATCCAGTTCGTGGCCGCGCGCTCAAAGCCCACGTCATACCCGGCCCGCTCACTCTGGTACCATTTATGCAGGAGGATCTCCTTCTTCATCACCTGCCACCGCTGGAACAACAGGCTCCGCTCCAGCAACGAATCCGCTTCCGCGTCTGGCGACAGTTTGGTCATGGTTTCCATAGGAAGACTCCGCATAGAACGTTTTACATAAAGCGCTTTACATACCATAACCCGGAGCTCATGAGCTGTCAAATCGCGGCTAACAAAATCTCATGATCGTTGTACATCCTCCTGTTGCGCAGGGGGATGCCGTGTTTCGGTTTCGGCGGCGTCAGGAGCCGGTGGAGTAACCTTTGCGGAGGTGGGAGGGGAGGATCTTGAGTTCTTCCCGGTATTTCGCGATGGTGCGGCGGGCGACCTTGAAGCCGGCCTCCTCGAGTTTCTTGACGATGGCCTGGTCGGACAGGGGGGCATCGGAGTCTTCTTCGGCGACGATGGTCGCGATGGCATCCTTGATGGTCTGGTTGGATACGGTTTGTCCGTCGGCGTTGGTATAGCCGGGGGTGAAGAAGTACTTCATTTCGAAAGTGCCGCGCGGGGTCTGCATGTATTTCCCGGCGATGGCGCGGCTGACCGTGGTTTCGTGGACGCCGACGACGCCGGCGATCTCGGCCATGGTGAGGGGGCGGAGGTGGCTGACGCCGTGATCGAGGAATTCGCGTTGGATGCGGACGATTTCCGAGGCGATGTTGTAGATGGTCTGCTGTCGTTGGTTGATGCTCTTGATCAGGAACATGCTCGAGCGGACCTTGTCGCGGATGTACTGTTTCACGTCGGTGGTGGTGCCGCTGTCCTTCATGAGTGAACGGTAGTGGTCGCTGACGCGCAGGCGCGGCAGGTAGTCGTTGTTCATGATGATGACGTATTCGCC
Source organism: uncultured Verrucomicrobiota bacterium (assembly GCA_937872895.1). Lineage (GTDB taxonomy): Bacteria > Verrucomicrobiota > Kiritimatiellia > CAIVKH01 > CAIVKH01 > CALMUP01. The sequence continues at coordinate 34,698 of CALMUP010000032.1, read as the reverse complement.
CTCGTCGTTGCGGATGACGGAGACTTCGGGGACGACGTAGGCGTTGGCGTCGGGGGCGAAGCGGCGTCCGGGTTTGGGATCGAGGGTGGCGATGAGCCGGGCTTCCTTTTCCACCAGTTCGACCGGCACCTTGAGCTTGCGGGCGATCTCGGCGTATTTGTGGCCGGCGACGAGGTCGAGGTGGTGGAGGACGAGGTCGGCGGCGAGGTCGTGGCCGCGGCCGAGGCGGCGCAGTTGGAGCCAGAGGCATTCGCCGAGGTTGCGGGCGGCGATGCCGATGGGGTCGAATTCCTGCACTTCGGCGAGGACGTCCTGGAGCTTGGCGAGGTCTTCGCCGGTACTGGCGGCGAGGTCCTCGATGGAGGTGGTCAGGAAGCCGTCGTCATCGAGGCTGCCGAGGATCAGTTCGGCGAAGCGCCGCTCCTCGTCGGTCAGGTCGGAAAGGGACAGTTGATCCATCAGGTGCTGCTGCAGCGAGACGGGCTGCGTGATGGAATCCATCATGAACTGGTGGCGCGCGGCGTCGTCGCGGTTGGGCGGGGATTGGTTCTGGGTGAAGTAGTCTTTCCACTCGTCGTCGATCTGGGCGATCAGGTCGTATTCGGTCAGCTCGTCGTCGCCGCCCGAGTCGGCGGGTTCGGGGCCTTCCTCGGCCGGGGAGGTCGGCGCGTCGGATGGGGGTTCGGGCGCATCATCCCCGCGATCTTCCGGGGTGTCGAGTTCGGCCGGGGCCTCGTCGCCGGGCTGGAGTTCCTCGAGGGTCGGGTTGACCTCCATCTCCTGCTGGACCAGCGTGCGCAGTTCCATGATCGGAACCTGGAGCATCTCCAGGGACTGGCGCATTTGCGGCGCCAGCGTCATTTGCATGCGCTGCTGTTGCGACTGTGTTAAACTGGGGCCCGACATAAGTGGTAAGCAAAAACGGTGCCACGATACGGGGCTTGGTTACCGGTGACAAGGGAGAATCCACAACACCTTGCCGGGGCGATCCTTGGCGTGGCGGAAAAAGTTTGGACACGGGGCCGGTGCGGCATGAGCCGGTCGAAAGGAAACGGCGATGGCGGTGGAAGTCTGTGTATTGGCGAGCGGGAGTTCGGGAAACTGCACGATGGTGCGGCATGGCGGATCGGTCTTGATGATCGATGCCGGGATCCCGGGCCGTGAGATTTTCCGGCGGGCGGAAGCGTGGGGGGTAACCCCGGGGATGGTCGCGGGTATCTGCGTGAGCCACGAGCATGCGGACCATGTGGCGGGCATCGCCAAGCTGGTGGAGGAGTTCCGGTTGCCGGTGTATGCCAACCGCGGCACGAGCGAGGGTATGGCGCGGCAGGAGGCGTTGCGGGAGATGCCGTGCCGGATCTTCAGTACCGGGCAGGCGTTCGAGGTGGGGTTGTTCCGGGTCGAGCCGTTTTCGGTGCCGCATGATGCCTACGAGCCGGTGGGGTTCGTGGTCGAGGCGGGCGGACTCCGGGTCGGGGTGGTCACCGACATGGGCATGGCCACGTCCTTGATCCGCGAGCGGTTGCGTTCCTGCCGTGCGGTGGTGGTGGAGTCGAACCACGACGAGCAACTGGTGCGCAATGCGAAGCGGCCGGAGTTCCTCAAGCAGCGGATCCTCGGTCGGCAAGGCCATCTCTCCAACAAGGCGGCGGCGGCGTTGCTCGCCGAGATCGCCGGTCCGCATCTCGAGGCCGTGTTCCTGGCGCATTTGAGCGCGGAGTGCAACAAGGGGGATCTCGCCTGGCATACGGTGCGCACGGGGTTGGACAAGGCGGGGCACGGGCATGTGCAGGTGCTGCTGACCTATGCGGACCGGGCGAGCGAGGTATGGAGGCCGGCGTCATGAGCGTTTTGTATGCGATGAGCCTGCTCGGGGTTTCGGTCTTCGCGGTCAGCGGCGCGTTGACGGCGGGGCGGAAGAACTTCGACATATTCGGCGTGGTGGTGATCGCGGTGGTGACGGCGATCGGCGGGGGTACGATCCGCGACCTGTTGCTCGATCGCAATCCGGTGTTCTGGATCGGTGACACGAACTACCTGAGGGCCTCGACGGCGGCGGCGCTACTGACCGTGCTGGTCGTACGCTACCGGCGTCCGCCGCTCCGCCTGCTGCTCTACGCCGACGGCCTCGGCCTGGCGCTGTTCACGATCAGCGGCACGCGCATCGCCGAAAGTGTTGGCGTCTCGCCCGGAGTCTGTGTGTTGATGGGTTGTCTCACCGGGGTGGCAGGTGGCGTGTTTCGCGATGTGTTGTCCGGGGAGGTGCCGATGCTGCTGCGCGACCGCGAGCTGTACGCCACGGCGGCGATCGGCGGCTCCATCGTGTACCTGGTGCTGCGCCGCCTCCTCGACCTGCCGGAGACCCCGTCCGCGCTGACCGGCATGGCCACGGTTGCCGCGTTGCGCTTTTTTTCGCTCTGGTGGAAATGGCGCATGCCGGTGTTCCGATTCAAGGAGTAGGAGGAAGCGAGGGGCAAGGGTAACAAGGTGACAAGGGGGCAAGGGTAACAAGGTGACAAGGGGGCAAGGGTGGTGCCGTGTTCCCTATTGTCACCGTGCGGGTGGTGCGCTATACATGGGTGTGATTTCGTGCAGGTTCCCGTGCGGAGGGATGGCTGAGTGGTTTAAGGCGCTCGACTCGAAATCGTGAGTACGCTAATACCGTACCGTGGGTTCAAATCCCACTCCCTCCGCCATTTTTCGGTCCGATTCGGGATCGCCGACATGGTCTGGCTGCGTTTCATTTTCCTGGGCGGTTGGTTGCTGGCCGGTTCCGCGGTTTCATCCGCCACCACCGGACCGGTCGCGCTGACGTTGATCAACGGCGTGACCCTGACCGGCACCGTGTCCTCCCTCTCCGCATCCGGTGTGGTGGTGACGGTTGGCAGCTCCTCGCGTGCCTATCCGTGGGCGATGTTGGCCCCGGGCACCCGTTACCGGTACGACGGCCACTTCCGCATGAACCTGGAGGGTTTTCTCGAGGGCGCGGCGTCGGCGTCGCTGACCAATGCGCCGGATGCCTTGTACGACCCGTTTCGTGCGGAGGTGGCTGCGGAAACCGAGGCCGCGGTTGCGGAGTCGTCGCCGGTTTCGCTGACCAATCTGGTGTGGCGGGCGGGCGGTGTCCCGATCCCGTCGTCGGTGCGCGGCCTGGCGTCTGCGGTGGCGGGAGGGGCGCGCTTTGCCGGCTTGCGGTTGGGAACGGGACCGGAGGATGTCGTGGTGGTGGGCTGGGAAACCGGCAAGGCGGCTCGGGTGACGGCGATGCCGGTACGCGGCGCGGCGGTGGTCCACCGGGTCGGGCAGGGCGCTTGGGCATCGGACCCGCAGGTGATTCCGGTTTCGGTGGGCGATGCGAGTGGCACGGCTTCGGTGTCGTGGCGGCTGGGTGCGACCGGGGCATGGCCTCCGGAGGCGGTCATTGCCTACCGGATCGAGCGTGATGGACAGTCGGTAGAGTGGGTGGTGCGTGGCCTGGTGTTCGGGTGGCGTGGTGCGGACGAGCCGGTTATGGCGCCCATGGTGCTGGACCGGCCGCGACTCGATCTGTTGGTCGTGTTGTCACCGACGGCGGGAGCCGGGATCGCGTGGGAGCTTTCCATGGGTCGCTGGCGGCTGGAGCCGGGCGCGGGGATGGGGGATCATGTGGCGCTGGAGTTGCGTGATGCGCTGGGGGCGCGGGTGGCGGGTGATCGCATCGCGGTGGCATCGCGCGTGGCGTGGCCGTTGGCACGGTTGGAGATGGGCGCGGGGTATGAGGTTTCCGGTTCGTTCGATCTCGGTGCCGGGTTGGGACGGGTCGAAGGCCGACGGGCCTTCACGATGCCGGATCCGTTCCAACGCTAACCGTCGGGTCGCGCAAGGCGGTCCGGCGGCTTTTCGTATCAGCGCAGGCTCGTGCCGGCGCGCAGCAGTGTCGAGGTCACGGACAGGCCGGAGGGAATGATCACGATGGTTTCGCTGGCCACGCGTTCAGCCGCGCCGGGGTACGCCGGCGTCTCCAGTAGTTGGATGCGTGCGGCATCGGGCCTCGGCACGTTCGGGTTGTCGGTGGCGGGCGGGTTCCATTCGGTTTTCCAGGTTTCGCCGTCGCGCAGGTGGATGCGCAGGGCGGGCCAGGCGCGGGGGAGGCGGTTGGTGGTGTCAGGGTCGAAGGCGGCTGGACCGGTCAGTCTGCGTCGCACGATCAACAAGTCGGCGGGCGTGGTCTCGTCGTAGCGGATGGTCACCTGCTCGAGGGAGGCGGCGGGCGAGCGGTTGGCCGGGGATGCGGTTGCGACGGTCCAGCGGCAGAACTGGAGGCGCACGAGGTTGGTCGAGGATTGCTCCAGGGTCAGTCCGCATTCCGGATCAGGGCCGGGAATGTACAGCGACTGCAGGGCGTTGCGCAATTCATCGAGGGTGGTGTCGATGCGTTCCGCGGTGCGGTGATCGCGACCGAGCTGTTCGATCTGGCGGGTCAGGGCGCGGTGGGCGAGGACGATGACGGCAATGACCAGCGAGGCGATGCCGAGGGCGACGAGCAGTTCGACCAGGGTCGCGCCGCAGCGGGCTGCGGACAGGGCGCGGCGGCGAAGGGTCACGGCGCGGTGAACAGCACGTAGAGGTAGTAGGCGACGACGAGCACGGCCAGTACACCGAACCCGGTGATCAGCATCGACCACAGGTTCTTGTTCTCGCGGCGGCGGGCGCCGAACGGGGAGATGCTGTTGAACGACTGCGGTTTAATGGCGGGGCCGGCGGCCTCGACGATCTCGGTCTTGTTGTAGATCGCCTCCGCTTCGGAAAGCGGGATGTCCTGCGAGTTGAACAGAAACTCCACCGAGCCGACCTGGACGAGGTCTTTCGGCTTCAGGGTGGTCTCCTTCACCTCCTGCGAGTTCACGCGGGTTCCGTTGGTCGAGCCAAGGTCGCGCAGGATCACGGTATCGCCTTCGCGGGTGATTGAGCAATGGTGGCCGGAGACACTCGGGTTGTTGATGGCGATGGTGTTGTCGCTGCTGCGGCCGATGGTCAGCGCCTCTGCGCCGATCTCGTGCGTCTGGCCCTTCACGTCCGCCGACATTCCAATGATAACCGCCATGTGCGTCTCCCTCTCGTTCAGGCGAGCACTATCTCATACGGTCCCGGTCGCGTCAATGCACGGAACGTGCGGGGTCCGGCGTGCTGTTTGATCCGCTGCCCCGCAGGAAACTTGCTTGTCGTCCGGGCCGTCGCTACGCTTTGGTCCTGATCGACGGGTCTGGCTATAGTGGCCGGTCCGGTTCATCCGGATGGCGGGCGGTTTCCCTTCATGCACGGTGCCAACCATGACAGGAACCCGGGGTCCATCGAATGGTGCCCGGGCATCGCATGCCGTCGCCCGTGGTCGGAACAAGGTCAACGCGGAGACAGATCGTGACACCCTCCATCGCAAGCCGTGAAGTGTCCAGCCGCATCGAACAGCGGACGCTGGTCCTATCCATCGCCGTGGTGCTGATCATCGTGGTCGGCAGCCTTGGCTACGGGGTGGTCATCGACTCCCAGGCGGTGATCCTGAACGGCATCTTCTCGGTTTTGTCCCTCATCAGTGGCGGCATGAGCCTGTTGGCCGCGAAGTTGGTGGTGAAACCGGAGGATCATCGGTTTCCCTACGGGTATGCCCACATCGAACCGTTGGTGTTGAGCGCCAACGGGCTTATGGTGCTGGTGATCTGCATCTATGCCTTTGTCAACGGCATCAAGGGTATCTTCGCCGGAGGACAGGAGGTCGACGCGACGGGTGTGATGGTCTTCGGGGCGGTCACGGGATTCGTGAATCTCGTCATGTGGGCGTATGAAAGCCGTATTGCCCGGCGGACCGGCTCGCTCATCATCAAGGACGACGCCCGTGAATGGCTGATCGATGCGGGCTTCAGCCTGGTGACGCTGGTCGCCTTTGCGGCGGTTTTCATGATCGAGGAGCCGATGCGTGGTGTCTGGGCGCTCTACGCGGACCCCGTGATGGTGTCGCTGATGGCCCTGCTGGCCTTGCCGGTGCCTCTCTCCGTCCTGCGGCGGAGCATGCGCGAGGTGCTGATGATGAACGAGGCCAGCGACAAGGTCAGTAGCCGGCTCGCATCCGCACTCGATCAACTGACGTCCGAGCGAGGCGTTGTCCGCAGCAAGCGGCGTGTCGTTAAAACCGGGCGGATGTACTTTGTCGAGGTGGACATTGTGGTGGGCCCCGACTTCGAGTACCAGACCGTCGTGCAGCAGGATCAGCTACGGGAGCGGATCCTGAAGGGGATCGGCAAGCCCCTCGAGGAAGTCTGGCTGACGATTACCTTCACGACGGAGCATCGGTGGACGTGACGACCGGGATCCGCCGCCCGGCAGATGCCAACCCTTCCGCTGCGGGAATGGGTGCCGGCCGCCGGATGGACGTCAGGCTTCCAGTGTAGCCAGCATGACCGCAAGGCGGCAACCGTCCGCATACTGGGCCAGGTCGACGAACTCGTTGATGGTGTGGATCTGATGCTGGCCTGCGCCGAGGGTGATGGTCGGCACGCCGTGCTGCACCAGCCAGTTGGCGTCCAGCCCCCCGTTGGAGAACACGGTGGTCGGGGTCATGCCGAGCGCCTCGGCGGCGCGGCGTGCGTGGACGACCGCCGGCGCGTCGTCCGGGATGTTGAACGAGGGATACTGGGCCTTGCCGCTGAATTCGACGCGCGCCGGCTCGCCGTCGGCATCCGTCACCGCGGCGGCGGCCCGCTGCAGGGCGGTCCGGTACGCGTCGGTATTCGCTGCGGCGAAGGCGGCATCGGGGCTCCGCGTTTCGCCCTTCAGGTACACGTAGTCGGTCACCACATTGGTCGCGTCACCGGCGGCGGTGTTGTTCTTGCCGCCGAAGATGCCGATGTTGCTCGTGCCGTGGCCTTCCGGGCGCACCACCTTGCCGAACCAGCCCTCGCGACGGACCTCGGCGATGGCCAGGGCGGCCACGAGGGTGGAGGAGATGCCCTTTTCCGGCGCAACACCGGCATGCGCGGCCTTGCCGTGGATGTGCGCCTCGAAGGTCTCGGCCCCGACCGCGCCGGTCACGAAGTCCGCAGGGACCTGGGCGTCCACATTGAAGCACATGGCGGCTCCCTTGAGGTCGGCTGGATCAATGGCCTGTGCGCCCTGCAAACCGCTTTCCTCGCGAACGGTGAAGAGCAGGGTGATGGGCGGGTGGGGGAGCTTGTTCTTCAGCAGGGTTTCCACCAGCGTGACCAGGACCGCGCAACCGGTGCGGTTGTCGCCGCCGAGTCCGGTCTTCCCGTCGGATACGATGCGGCCACCCTCCCGCTTCGGTTTGGCGCCCGCGCAGACCGGAACGACGTCCATGTGCGTGGAAAAGAGGATCCGCGGTCCGCTGCGCGTGCCGGGCAGGTCGGCGTAGAGGTTGCCGGTCTGGGTCGGCAGGGTGATTTTCGTGTGCACCGCATCGTAGCGGATACCCGAGGCGGGAACACCGATGGCCTGAAGGTCCTTGGCAATCGCCTCGGCGATGGCCTTCTCCTGGCCGCTCTGGCCCTCGATGGCGAGGTAGCGCAGGAGGCGTTCTTCAGCGGCGGCGACATCGAGCGGGATGGTGATGGCGGTCATGTGAATCGGACTCCTTGATGTGAAACGTTCGGATGTCTTGTCATCGCCGGCATCACGTCGGCTCTACTGCGACCGAAGGTAGAGCCGGGTTGATCCCGGCTACAGCCATTCGTCAGATGCCCCACGGAAGGCCGAGGACCTGCCACACGACGAACAGCAGGGTCCAGAGCACCATCAGCACGGCGACGTAGGGAAGCATCAGTGCCACGACGGTGCCCACCCCGGCGTTCTTGTCGTACTTCTGGCAGAAGGTGACGACCAGGGCGAAGTAGGCATTCAGCGGTGTGATCATGTTGATCGGCGAATCGGCCACCCGGTAGGCGGCCAGCACCGATTCGGGCTCGACGCCCAGCCGCATCAGCAGGGGTACGAAGATCGGTGCGAAAATCGCCCACTTCGCGATGGCCCCGGTGATCAGGAAGTCGAGCAGGATGACCACCACGATGAAGCCCAGGAGCAGCGGGAGCGGGCCGATGCTCGCCCCGGTGAGCGCGTTGGAGAGCGACACGGCGAGGATGGTCGCCATGTTCGAGTAGTTGAAGAAGGCGATGAACTGCGCGATGATGAACAGCAGGAAGATGAGGCTGCCCAGGGTGGAGACGGACTTCTCCATCGCCTTGATCGCGTCGACGCCCTTTTTCATCGTGCCGGCGCCGATGCCGTAGGAAAAGCCTGCGACGAAGAAGGTCGAGGCGATGAAGGCGATCAGGCCGTTCATAAACGGGGTATTGCCGATCAGGGTTCCGGTGGCCGCATCACGCAGCGGGGCATTGGCGGGCAGCGACAGCAAGCCGAAGAAGGCGAGCACGCCGAGCAGTCCGAAACCGGCAAACCGCAGGCCGCGTTGCTCCTCGGGGGTCAGCGAGGCGCTGCCCTTCTCCACATCCTTGACCTCGAACTTGCCCAGGCGCGGCTCGATCACGCGCTCCGTGATGAAGGCGATCAGCAAGGTCAGGAACAGGACGGAGGCGGCGGAGAACCACAGGTTCGAGGCGAGTCCAATGGAAATGTCGGGATCCACCAGGTGAATCGCATCGTTGGTGAATTCCACCAGCACCGCGTCGAGCGGCTTGATCAGCATGTTCACGGTGAACGCGCCGGCGACGGCGGCGAAACCGGCGGCGAGGCCGGCCAGCGGGTGGCGTCCGACACTGAGGAACGCGGCACCGGCCAGCGGGATCAGCACCAGGTACCCGGCATCGGCGGCGATGCTCGACACGATGCCGACGAACACCATGATGTACACCAGCAGCTTGGGCGGCGCGACCACGACCAGCTTGCGGATCAGGGCCTTGATCAGTCCGGACTCCTCGGCCACGCCGACGCCGAGCATCGCGACGATGATCAGGCCGACCGCCGTGAACGCCATGAAGTTCGGGATCAGCGAGGTGTACATGAAGCGCACGCCCTCGGTGCTCAACAGGCTGCGGGGGGTCGCGGTGCGCGTCTCAATCGTCCCGCTGGTCTCGTCGATCCCGTCGTACCCCACGGCCGATGCGGTTCCGTAATGCATCGCGTCCATCGCCTTGGCCTCCGACGGCTGGGCTGCGCCGGGGACAATGACTTCGTACGTGACGGTGGTGCCCGCCAGGTGCAGCACATGGGAAAGGACGACGACCAGGCCGAGCAGCATCAGGAAGATCACCGCGGGATGCGGAACCTTGTTGCCAACGCGTTCGACGACATCAAGGAATTTCTGCATACCGGTTTTTTCGGCGGCGCTAGAGGTGCTCATGGTAAAGGCCTTTCGTTACGGGCGCAGAGTGGCAAAATCCCGTATGGACATCAAATCAAAGTTTGTGAGGCGTTGTTTAGGTAACCGTTGGTTCTTTCCGGCCCTGCCGCCCGCCGTTGCGTGGCGAAACATGGTGCCCGAACAAGCCCGCTCGCGGCACGGTCTCGCCGGCCCGGACATGCCCCGTGAAATTGATTGATTGCTCCGCGATCCTGCACCACAGTGCACGGAAAACGATCCCGCATCACAACGCACCTACACCGGGAAACAACACCTAGCACATGAAGACACTATCCTGCTTGATGGTTCTTGGTTGTCTCGCCGTCCCCTGTATCCAGGCCCAGGAAGTCCTGACGCTGGAACAGGCCTGGCGTATCGCCCTGGCCGAGAGCCCCACCGAAGCCATCGTTGCCGCGCGCTCCGAACAGGCCCTCGCCCGCGCCCGCCAGGCCCGCAGCGCGTACCAGCCCCGCCTCGACGCCACCGGTTCCGGCGCACGGATCAACTACAGCGACGCCCTCCGCGAGCTCAATCCCGCCCTCGACGGGTCGGACGATGAGTTCGGGGCCGCGCTCCGCGCCACCTACCTGCTCTGGGACGGCGGCACCCGCCGGGCCCGCCTCGACGCCGCGACCTTCGGCGCCGAGGCCGCCGCCTTCAGCCAGCGCGACGCGCGCCTGGACCTGCTGGCCAATGTCGGTCGCGCCTTCACCACCGCCCAGCTCGCCCGCGAAAACCTCCGCATCGCGAACGCGGATGCCGCGTTCCAGAACCGCCAACTCGAGGATGTCCGCATCCGCGAAGCCGCCGGCGACGCATCCCGCGCGGACCGATTGAATTTCGACATCCGCCGGCTGGGCGCGGAAAACGCCGCGGTCAGCGCCCAGGCGGACTTCGAAGCCGCCATGGCCGCCCTCGGCGCCCTGCTGGGGCTGGAGGCCACGGATACGCTTCCTCCTCCCGCGCCGGTGGATCTGAACGCCGCCGCGCTCCCCGCGCCGGAATTGGAAAGCGCCTGGAACGAAGCCCTCGAGTTCCTCCCCGTCCTCCGTCAGGCCCAGGCCCAGGTCGAAGCCGCCCGGGCCTCGATCGGGATCGCCCGCGGGGACTACCGCCCCACGATCTCCGCCTTTGGCGATCTCGCCGGTGTCCGCAAGGATGATCCCGGGTTTGAGAGCGACGACTTTGGCACGGTGGTCGGCGCACAAATCGCGTGGAGCCTGTGGGATGGCGGCGATCGCCGCGGTCGCGTCGAGGAAGCCGAATCCGCCCTGCGGGAGGCCGAGGCCGGTGCTCGCTCCGTGCTCCTGCAGGCCTACTCCCGCCTTGCCACCGCGCTTACCGACTACGCGGCCGCCGTGAGAGCCGAACAGATCACCGGCGAAACCCTGGCGCTCAGCCTCGAAAACCGGAACCTGGTCGAGAAAGCCTTCCGCGCCGGACAGGAAAACCTCCTCCGCCTCAACGAAGCCCAGCGCGACTTCACCAACGCCGAAGCCCTCGCCATGCAGGCCCGGCTGACCCGCGAACAGGGTTGGATCGACCTCCAGCGCGCACGCGGCCTCCTCCTCCCCCCCGATGCGGAGTGAGGAACCATCCATCCCGTTCCGTTCATGAAACAGAACGCTCCAGCCCAAGCCGGTGTCACGGGAGAGCGCCGCGCTGACGCCATTCCCGAGCGGCTTCCGTCCCTCCTGGCCAGAATCCTCCTGTTCTACGTCGTGTGGCTCGCGGTGGCCGGAGCGGAGGCCCCGGAGCGGTGGGTCGGAATACCGGCGGCCCTGGTTTCAGGCTGGTTGAGCGCGAAGCTGCTGCCCGGACACGGCCTGCGCTGGCGTCCGGCCGGACTGCTCCGGCTGGGTGCCTGCTTCATCCGCGATTCGCTGGTGGCCGGCGGGGACATCGCCCGGGTGGTCCTGCGTCCGCAACTGCGGATACAACCGGGATTCGTCGCCCACCGCACCCGCATTCCCGGCGAGGCCCTCCGCGCCTTCTACCGGAGTTACAACAGCCTGACCCCGGGAACCCTCGCCGTGGAGCCGGAGCCGGACGGATCGCCGGTCTTCCACGCGCTCGACACCCGCCAGCCGGTCGCGGATGGCCTGGCGGCGAATGAGGCCGTCCTGTTGCGCGCCATCACGACGGACCAGGGCGGTGAGCATGGATGAGGTTCTCCGCAGTGCGGCCGGACTGGTGGTGATCGCCGTGGCGCTCGGGCTGATCCGCATCTTCCGCGGTTCCCGGGATGCGGATCGCATGATGGCGGTGCAGTTGATCGGCACCGGAGGGATCGCCGTGATGCTCCTGCTGGCCGTCTCGGGCGCCGGTCCCGCCGCCATCGACGTGGCCCTGACCCTCGCGCTGCTCGCCGCCTTCGCCTCGGTGGCCTTTGTCAAAAGCGCCCAACCCCCCCGGCCTGCGGAGTCCAGGGAATGAACGCCCTCCTTGACCTTTTCACCGTCGTGATGGTGTTCGCCGGGGTCTTCTTCTTTTTTGCCGGAAGCATCGGCATGCTCCGGCTTCCCACCACCTTGAGCCGCCTGCACGCCCTCACCAAGGCCGACAACCTCGGCCTCGGGCTTGTCGTGCTGGGGATCCTGCCCCGGGTGGACGGACCCCTGGACGGGTTGAAGCTGGTGCTGGTCTGGTTCCTCGTCCAGGTTTCCGCGGGCACCGTTTCCCAGCTCATCGCGGTGCTGGTCCGCAAGCAAGGCGAGGTGGAGCCATGAGCGAGGCCATCCTGCATGGCGGACTAATCCTGCTTTTCCTTGCGGTGGCTGCAACCTCCGTGTTCACCCGCGACACCTTCAGCGCGATCACCGCGTTCATCGTCTATGGACTGCTGCTGGGATTGGCCTGGGTGGCCCTGGGTTCGATCGACGTCGCCCTGACCGAGGCCGCGCTGGGCGGCGGAATCACCGGGGCCCTGCTCCTGCGGGCCGCCTCCCGCCTGCGCCATGCCGATCACGCCGCCGAAACGCGGCGCACCGGCCCCGCCTCGCACGGGCTGGCCGCCCTGGCCTGCGCGGGCCTGACCGCCGCGCTGATCGTCCTCGTCCTTTCCCTGCCGCATCCCGCACCCTCGCTCGCGCCCCTGGCCATGGAGGCACTCCCGGCCACGCACGTGGGCAACCCGGTCACCGGCGTGCTGCTGGCCTTCCGGGCCTGGGACACCTTCCTGGAAACCGTGGTCCTGGTCCTCGCGCTGGTCGCGATCTGGGGGTTGACCTCCGATGCGATGTGGGGCGGACGTCCGGGGCCGGTGCAGATCCCGGAGCCTGACGGGAACCTGGCCTTTCTCGCCCGGTTGCTTCCCCCCTTCGGTGTGCTGATCGCCATCTACCTGTTCTGGGTGGGTGCGGACGAACCTGGCGGCAAGTTCCAGGCCGGCACCCTGCTGGCCGCCATGTGGCTGCTGACCCTGCAGGCGGGCTTGATCGATGCACCGGTCCTCTCCCGCCTGCGCTTGCGGCTGGCGATCGTGCTCGGTCCCTTGGTCTTTGCCGGCATCGGCCTCCTGGGCCTCGTCGTGTCGAGCGGCCTCTTCGCCTATCCACCCGGCTTCGTCAAGGCATGCATCCTCCTGATCGAAGCCGCCTCCACCGTGTCGATTGGCGTGACCTTGTGCCTGCTCGTGCTCGGCCCCCCCGAACGCCCCGCCACCCCATGAATACCACCGAATGGTTTGGAATCGCCGCCGCGCTGCTGATCGGACTGGGTCTGTTCGGTGTGATCACCCATCCGATGCTGCTGCGGAAAATCCTCGCCTTCAACCTCGTCGGCACCGGGGTCTTCCTGCTGTTCGGGGTCATCGCGCGGCGCGGCGCAGCCGCCGGAATTGACGGCGATCCGGTCCCGCACGCCTTCGTGATCACCGGCATCGTGGTCGCCTTTTCCGCCTCGGCCCTGGCGGTGACGATGGCGCTGAAACTGAAGTCCGACACCGGCGAAAGCACCTTTCCGGACGACCCGCCCGCGGATGCGCCCGACCCGGCCGCCCCTCCACGCCCATGATGCACACGCTCCATTCGCTTCTCGAAACCGCCTCCCGCCCCCACGGCGGCGGGGACCTTCTCGTGCTGGCGATCCTGCTGCCCATCGTGGCCCTGCTGCTCATCGTCCTGACGGGGGGCCGCTTCGGCCGCGCCATCACGCTGGCGTCCCTCGTGCCCGGCCTGTTCATCACCGGGGCGATCGCCCACCGGGTCTGGACGACCCGCACCGCCCTGGTGGAACGGGTCGGCGGCTGGGAACCCCCGCTCGGGTTGATGCTGCGGGCGGACGGGTTATCCGTGCTGATGCTGGTCACGACCGCCCTGCTGGTGGCGGCGGTGGCCCTCTATGCACCGAGGGACTTCCGGGTTCCCGCCGGTGCCCCCGAGACGCGCACGTCGCTGGTGTTCTGGGTAATGCTGCTGGCGATCTGGGCCTCGCTGAATTCCATCTTCCTCGGCCATGATCTCTTCAACCTCTACGTCGCGCTGGAACTGATCGCGTTCGCGGCCATCCCGCTCGTGTACCTGGAAGGCAAGAAGGGCACCGTGATGGCGGGCCTGCGCTACCTGCTGTTCGCCCTGATGGGGTCGATGCTCTACCTGCTGGGAACCGCATTGCTCTACAGCCACTACGGCACGATGGACCTGACGCGGCTCGCCGCCGCGGTGAACCGGGACTGGGTGGTGGCCCTGAGTGTCGCCCTGATGACGGTCGGACTGATGGCCAAGACCGCGCTGTTTCCCATGCACCTGTGGCTGCCGCCCGCGCATTCCGGCGCGACCCCGGCGGCGAGCGCCCTGCTGTCCGCGCTGGTGGTGAAGGGCTCGTTTTTCCTCATCCTCCGGATCTGGTTCGACCTGGCGCCGGCGTTCACCGGCACCCCCGGCGCGCAGGCGGTGGGCGTGCTCGGCGCGGGCGCGGTGCTCATCTGTGGCGTGCTCGCCGTCCGTCAGACCCGCCTCAAATTGCTGATCGCGTACTCCACCGCCGCCCAGATCGGCTACCTGTTTCTCATCTTCCCGCTCGCCAAGGGCGCGGGATTCGAACGGGCCCTCTCCGGAGGTGTCTTCCATATCCTCTCCCACGGATTTGCCAAGGCCTCGATGTTCATGACCGCCGGCATGATCGTCGCCGCGTGCGGGCATGACCGGCTCGCCGAACTCCGCGGGGTCATGAAAACGATGCCGGTGGCCACCATCGCCTTCGTGCTTGCCGCCCTCTCGCTGGTGGGTGTGCCGCCCACCGGCGGCTTCATTGCCAAGGGACAACTGCTCAGCTCCGCGGTGTTGTCCGCCCAATGGCCCTGGGTCGTGGTGATCCTGGCGGGTGGTCTGCTGACCGGCGCCTACATGTTCCGCGCCCTCTCGTCCTGCATCAGCCCGGCCCCGCTTTCGTTCCAGCCCCTCGCGCCGGTCTCGCGTATCCGCGAATGGCTGGTGCTGGCGCTGGCCGTCATCGCGCTGTGGATCGGGATGTTCCCGGGCGTCACGACACGCACGCTGGAGATCGGACGGCCTGCCCCCCTGGAGGCCCGGCCGTGATGGAATTCGTCGCGCAATCCCTGCTCGTGACGGCCGTCGTGTGGCCGCTGGTGCTGCTCGCGTTGTGTGCCGTTCCGGGCAATGTCGCGCGGATCACGCCGTGGCTGGCCACCGCTCCGCTGCCCGCGCTGGTGGCGGCGTTTGTTTCCGGTGGACGGTTCCAGGCGCTTTCCCCTTCCGCGGTGATGCCCTTCAACCTGACCATCACCCCTCCCGGCGCGGTCCTGCTCGGCGTCTCCGCGTTCCTGTGGTCGCTGGCCGCGTTGGATCTGCCGCGACGGCTCGCGGACAACCCGCACCGCCTCCGTTTCGTGACCTGCTGGTTGCTCACCCTCACCGGCAACCTCGGGGTGTTCATGGCCGCCGATGTCCAAGCCTTCTTCCTGTTTTACGCCATGGCGAGCCTCTCCGCCTACGGCCTGGTGATTCACGAGGAAACCGTGGAGGCCCGGCACGCCGGCAAGGTGTACATCGGCTTCGCGCTGCTGGGCGAGGCCTTGCTCCTGATGGGACTGGTCCTGCTGGTGCACAATCCGGTCGGCGGGAGTTTCCAGATCGCCGAGGCGGTGGCCGCCCTGCCGGATTCGCCCTGGTTCACCGCCACCCTGGTGCTGCTGGCCTCCTCCTTTGCCCTCAAGCTCGGCTTGATTCCCGGCCATGGCTGGCTGCCGCTGGCCCACTCGGTGGCGCCCGCGCCGGCCAGCGCCGTGCTCAGCGGCGCGATCCTCAACGCGGGGGTGATGGGGTTGATTTCCTTTGTTCCGTTTCACGCCGAACTCCCCGGCGGATACGGGCTGATGGTCCTTGGCTTCGCCACCGCGTTCTTCGGGGTCGCGGTCGGCCTGACCCAGAAAAATCCGAAAAGCGTGCTGGCCTATTCCAGCGTCAGCCAGATGGGGTTCATCGCGGCGGTTGGCGGCATGGGCATGAGCCTGGGGGCCATTCCCGACGCGGTGGCGATCACCCTGCCGCTCGCGTTTTATGCCGCGCACCACACCCTGGTGAAAGGCGGCTCGTTCCTGGCCGCCGGCATCGCGGAAGTGCGCGGGAACAGCCGGTTCGCCCCGTGGATCCTGCCCGCGGTGCTCATCGGGCCCGGCCTGGCCGGCCTGCCCTTCACCGGCGGGATGCTGGCCAAGGTCGCGGTCAAGGACATCCTCGGCCCCGGTACACCCGCGTTGCTCGCGACGGTTTCGTCCGCCGCCACGGCCTGCCTGATGACCTTTTTCATCTTCCGCCTGGCCCAGAAAAAAGCCGCCCCCGGTCCCGGCGGCGGCACCATGCCCATGATGACCGCCTGGCTGCTGCTCGCGCTGTCCGCCCTCGCCGCGCCGTGGTGGTTCCATGCCCTTCCGGGCACCATTTCGCTGGCCAAGGCGCTCGCCCTTCCCGAGCTGTGGAAGGCCGCGTGGCCGATCGGGCTGGGGGTTCTGCTCGGGATCTGGCTGGGGGCGGGGGACCGGTTGCCCCGACTTCCCGCCGGGGATATCTACCAGCTCGCCCCCGCGCTCGACGGTCTGCTCCGTTGCATGCGCGCGCGTATCGAGACCAGCGAACGGTTCCTGCGGCGCTGGGAGGTCAGTGCAACCATCCTTGTCGCATTCGTGGTCCTGCTCGCCCTGATGCTGCATGCCTACCGCGGATGAATTCCCCGAAGCGGATCCGGGACACCGCTTTCGCACAGGCCCCTTCAACCCTGAAGTAGAAGTTTAAACCGCGGATCGCGCGGATGTTCGCGGATGGGTGGTCTCTCCGTTTACGCAGGTGGTACGGAAGGCAGGATTGTGCAGATCATTCCCCCCTGCGATCGCTGCGCAATCTGCGGTTAACCAACTTCGGTTTCGGGTTAAAACAAACATCGGTTTGAATATCCGCAATCGCACGGGCGATCGATGAGCGGACGGAGCGAGGATTGTACGTCTCACCTTCAATTTCGGCCGTGTTGACGGCATCCTGGGTCAGGACACGAAGGGAAACCTCCTCCCTTGTTCCAAATCCAAACGAACCCATGAGCCCGAGTAAACGCCCTTGCTCATGGCGAACTTCCGCCAGCAGTCCTGACTGTCCAGCCTCACCCCAGATAAAAGGCGGCCATTCTTTTCGCTCGTGGATGTACATCGAACCTCCGCTTTTTCTGCGGAGAATGTGGGGATCAATCGCGGCATGGCCGATACCATGTAGCTGCTTCGCGGTGAATTCGAGGTCGAACGAAGAGTGTGTGAAGAAGGCAGGATATTGCATGCCATTGTTTTGCGTGAACGTTCCGGCCCCTGGCTGATCGCCTCGTTTCCGTGTCACCCCTCTTTCTGGAGGGTCGAGCACTGCGAGATCGGGACGATCGCCCAGATCCCGGTCGCGGAGGATGGCATGCCGGACGGGATCGGCGTGTACGCGTCGGTCGCGTGCACGAACCGGGGCGATATGGAACGCTCACCGCGGGCGGGTTATACCGCCACCGGATCCGCCTTGATCGGCGTGCTGTCCGGCCGGATCTTGAAGAAGGCCACGTACAGGACCGGGACCATGATCAGGGTCAGGACCAATCACTTGCCTGTCCCTGTTCCCTCGATTCACCAGGCTCCGTCCCCCGGGCATCCGGATTGTGCTCAGCCACCTCTCATGCGCCAAAAGCCCGGGCGGCGTTTAGCGTGTGCGACAGCTAGAAGCCAGATGTGGTCGTTTTCGCAGGTGTACACAACGAGATAAGGGAAACGGTGGGCAAGACATCTGCGCGTGCCATCGGTACGTAACGGACACCGTTCCGGGTGTGCGGCTATGGTTGCAAGCACTTGCTCGATTTCGGTTTGAAAATCGAGTCCAAGACCCGGCGATCTCTCCTCGTAGTAGGTCACGGCCGCCCAAAGCTCGACTTCGGCTTCGTGCAGGAACGTGAAGTTGGTCATGAATACTTGGCCCTGATATCCGCGAACACCTCTGCCGCCGGGCGTCCCGGGGCTTTGCCCTCCCGGACCATGTTGAGTCGACGTTGTATCTCCATCTCCTCGGTCGAACCCAGATCGCAGTCGGAGGGATCGTCGAGACTCAGAATCAGATCGTGTGCCAGGCTGGCGCGTTCGCTGGCCGACAACGCCATGACTTCGCTGCGCACTTTTTCAAGCCTACTCATATAGAAACCATACCGATGCTGGCCGTTGCCGTCAATGATCCGGGGCGTCAGGGCTGACTCAGGCATCTCGCCGTCGCGGAGGATGGCATGCCGGACGGGATCGGCGTGTACGCGTCGGTGGCGAGCACGAACCGGGGCGTTATGGAACGCTCACTGCGGGCGGGTTATACCGCCACCGGCTCCGCCTTGGTCGGCGTGCTGTCCGGCCGGATCTTGAAGAAGGCCACGTACAGGACCGGGACCATGATCAGGGTCAGGACGGTGGCAAACAGCAGGCCGGCCATCACGGTAACCGCCATGGCGGCGAAGAACGCGTCCACCAGCAGGGGAATCAGGCCGAGTACGGTGGTCAGGGCGGCCATGGAGACCGGGCGGAGGCGGCTGACCGACGCGTCCACGACGGCGGCCCACGGAGCTTTGCCCGTGTTGATCTGCAGCCGGATTTCATCGACGAGCACGATTCCGTTCTTGATGAGCATGCCGGAAAGGCTCAACGCGCCGAGCAGGGCCATGAAGCCGAAGGGCTGGCCGGCGAGCAGCAGTCCCGCAACGATGCCGATCAGGGCGAAGGGCACGGTGATCCAGATGATCAGTGTCGTCTTGATGCAGTTGAACAGGGTGAGCACGATCAGGACCATCATCAGCAGGAAGAAGGGCAGCGAGCTGGCGACGGCGGCCTGGGCGTTGCCGGAATCCTCGTATTCGCCGCCCCATTCCAGCACGACTCCGGGAGGGAGCGGGATCGCCTCGATCTGCTCGCGCACGCGCTCGAACAGGGCGCTCGGCAGACCCGTGATCGGGTCGGCATGCATGGTGATGGTGCTTTGGCGGTTCCGGCGCATGATGATGGGGTCCTCGACCTCCACCGTGAAGTCCGAGACCACCTGCCGGATCGGCACGAAGGTGGCCGTGGCCGAACTGAACACCTGGACATCGCGGATCATGTCCGGGTTGTAGCGCTCGCGGTAGGGGCTGCGCAGCACGATCGGGATGATCTCGTCGCCCTCGCGGAAAATGCCCATGCGGCGGCCGCTGAACGTGGATTCAAGTGCGTGGGCCAGGTCCGTGCGGGTGACGCTGGCGCGGCGCGCCTCGGTTTCCATGAACTGGGGACGCAGGACGTGGACCTGCTCGCGGCAGTCCAGGCGGACGCCCTGTGCGCCGCCGTCCCGCCGGAGGATGTTCATCGCCTCCACGGCAACGCTGCGCAAGTCGTCGTGGTTCGGGCCGGAAAAACGTGCCTGGATTCGTCCGCCCGCGCCCGGACCCAGCATGAACCGGCGGGTGATGATCTGGTTGTCCGGGAACGCGGCGGTGACTTCCTCCTGGACCCGCGCGATCAATTCGTTGATGCGGAGGTGGTCATCCACGTCCACCATCAACAGCGCATACCCCGTGTCCGCCTGTTCGGGGGCGTAGGTGAGCAGGAAGCGGGGAGCGCCGCGGCCGGCCACGGTGGCGACGTGGGTGACGCCGTCGAGCGACAGGACAAATTCCTCGATCGCGGCCAGGTTTTCGACGGACTGGTCGAGCCGGATGCCGACGGGCGACCAGACATCGATCATGAACTGCCGCCGGGTCGAGTCCGGGAAGAAGCTCTGTTCAACGAACCGGAAGGCGAAGCCCGAGAGACCCAGCAACATCACCAGCGAGACGATGGTCAACCGGCGGCGGCGAAGGCAGAAGTTGAGGAACGACTTGTAGCCGACGAACAGGGCGCCGCCGTAGGGGTCCTTTTCCGGCTCCTGGGAAGCGCCCGCAGTCCCTTCGGGTTTGCCCTTGATGAACATGTAGCAGAGCAGCGGGGTGATGGTCACCGCGGTGATCCAGCTGATGCCCAGGGCCACCAGCAGCACGATGAAGAGCGAGCGGCAGTATTCCCCGGTGCTGTCCTGGGAGAGGCCGATCGCCCCGAAGGCGAGAATGGCGATGGCGGTGGACCCGAGCAGCGGCATCGCGGTCTGCTTGACGATCTCCTTGGCGGCCTTCATGCGGTCCACGCCGCGCTGAATGGCCACCAGCATGCCTTCGGTGATGACGATGGCGTTGTCCACCAGCATGCCCAGGGCGATGATGAGCGCGCCGAGGGAAATGCGCTCGAGGGAAACGCCCACGGATTCCATGACGATCATGGTCGCGCAGATGGTGATGAAGAGCACCCCGCCGATGATCATGCCGCTCCGCATGCCCATGAAGATCAGCAGGATCACGAAGACAATGCCCACCGCCTGGGCCAGGCTCAGGACGAAGTTGTTGATCGCCTCGGTGACGTTGTCGGCCTGGAAGGAGACCTGGTGGAGTTCGACGCCGAGCGGGATCTGCGACCGGAGTTCCTCGAGCCGGCGTTCCACGGCCGCACCCATCCACACCACGTTGCCCCCGCTGACGGTGGAGATCGTGAGCCCGACCGCGGGCTGGCCGTCGTACCGCAGCAGCGTGTGGGGGGGATCGATGTAGTCGCGGGTAATGGTGGCGATGTCCCGCAGGAAGATCAGGGGGCTGTCCTCCCCCGGACCGCTGCGGCCCTGGCGGATGATGATCTCGCCCAGCGACTCGACGCTCTGCGAGGAGCCGGTGGGGTCGATGGTCATGCGCATCGTGCCGGAATCGGCAATGCCGGAAAAGCGGACCAGGTTCTGCTCCCCGAGCGCGGCGGCGATCTCGCGCGGCTGGATGCCGAGCTGGGCCATCCGGTTCCGGGCCATCTCGACGTAGATCACTTCCTGCTGGTCGGCGAAGATCTCCACCTTGTTGACGTCATCCACCAGCACGAGGTTCTGCCGCAGCATCTTGGCGATCTCGTACAATTCGGCCTGGGTGTAGTCCGGCCCGGTGATGGCGTAGAAAATACCGAACACGTCGCCGAAGTCGTCGATCACCAGCGAGGGGGTGGCGCCGGGCGGGAGGTGCCGCTGGGCATCGCCGATCCGCCGCCGCAGTTCATCCCACACCTGCGGCAGGGTGGTCTTGTCGTATTCGGCCTTGATCGTCGCGGTCACGGTGCTGCGACCCCGCTCGGAGCGGGACGTGACCCGGTCGAGCTGGCCCATCTGCTGGAGGGCCCGTTCGATGACATCGCTCACTTCGTCCGCGACTTCGGCGGCCGAGGCGCCCGGGTAGCTGGTGACGACCAGCGCGTCCTTGATGGTGAATTCCGGGTCCTCCAGGCGTGAGATGTTCACGTAGGACAGGATCCCCCCGATCACCATCAGGGCGGTGAAGACGAGGGTGACGGTCTTGTTGCGGATCGAGATTTCAGCGGGATTCATGGGGAATGGAGGGTCAGGGCGTGCGGGGTTGCATCCGGCGGATGGGCATGCCTTCAGCCAGGAAACGTGCGCCCGAGACGACGATTTCATCCCCCTTGGCCAGCGTTTCGGACTGAACCAGCGCGGCGCCGCCCTCGATGGCGGTGACGGTCACCGGCACGGCGGACACCGTCATGTTCGCCGGGTCCAGCCTCCAGACCGTGGAGGAGCCGAGGTGGGTGGTCAGGGCCTCCACGGGCACCAGGTGGAGCGAACTCCGGCCCGCATTGACGCCCTCGCCGGCCTTGCGCCGCACCAGCACCGAGCCGGTCATCCCGGGCAGGATGTTCAGGTCGGCGGGCGGGGCGAATTCGAAGGACACCAGGAACGTGCGGGAGACCGGATTGGCGCGGGTGCTGAAGCTTTTCAGGGTGAGGTCGATCCGGCGGTCCGGGATGGAGGCGAACTCCACATACGCCTCGAGGATTTCACGGGCATCGGCCACGGTGAGCCCCTGCTGCCCGAGCATCATGTCGCGTTCGGGGATGTTGATCTCGACCTCCATCGTGGAGATGTCTTCGAGGATGGCCACCTGTTCCTGGGCGCGGACGTTCTGCAGCTCGCGGGCGATGCGGGCCGAGATGCGGCCGTCGAACGGGGCCTCCAGCCGGGTGGACTCCAGGGCGCGTACCGCGGTGCGCAGGGCGGCGTTGGCCGTGTCCAGTTCCTGCCGGGCCCGGTCAAGCACGGCCATCGGGATCACATTCTGCTTCTGCAGGAGTTCGTTCCGGTCAAAGTTGCTGCGCGCGGCATCGTACGCGGCCTGGGCGCTGTCGCGGGCCGCCACGAAATCGGCGGTGTCCAACTGGCCGATCAGGTCGCCCTTCTTGACGAGTTGGCCGTTCTGGATCGGGAAGGTGATCAGCCGGCCGGGCACCTCGAACGAGAGGCGGGCGGTTTCGCTGGCCACCACTTCGCCCGGGAAGTTGCGGAAGGAGGTTTCGCCGGCACCTTCCAGTTGGAACAGCCGGACCGGTTGCGCGACAACCGGGCGCTCGGTTTCCTGGGTGCAACCCAGCAGGAGGATCGAGGCCAGGGTGGTGGTGGCGAGACGCCAGACGAGGGAGTCGTTTCGGAAGGGATTCATGAGGTCTGGACGGTATAGACCGGGGGGTTACCCGTCAATAGAAATGGACGGGAAAAACCCGTGTTTTGCCTTTGTTTTGGGGCAAAGAATCTCCTTGTGGCTGCCGTCGACGGAACTTACAGTGCGCACCGAACCGTTGATGAAGCCAACCGTCGTGGCCGGAGTGCCTCGTGCGTGAAAACACTGTTGGACCATGCCTGTTCCCGGAGGAATCGGTCCCGGCCGCCGCACCGTTTGCGGGTATGTCCAGCGTCCTGCCTTGCCGCCTATGAATACTGAACTCCTCGTCGTGCTCGCCCTGCTCGTTGCCTCGGTGGTCATGTTCGTGATCAACAAGCCCCGCATGGATGCGGTGGCGTTGATCATGATCGTGCTGCTTCCCTTTACCGGCGTGATCACCGTGGGCGAGGCGATCGCCGGCTTCAGCGATTCCAGCATCGTGCTGATCGCCGTGCTGTTCGTGATCGGCGAGGGCTTGGTGCGCACCGGAGTGGCCCAGAAGCTGGGCGACTGGCTTTCCGTGACGGCGGGCAGCAGCGAAACCCGCCTGCTGGTCCTGTTGATGTTGTCGGTGGGCATGCTCGGGTCGATCATGAGCTCCACCGGCGTGATCGCCATCTTCATCCCGGTCGCACTGCGCATCGCCCAGAGCACGGGCATGTCGCCGAGCCGCCTGATGATGCCGATGAGCGTCGCCGCGCTGATCAGCGGCATGATGACCCTGGTGGGAACCGCCCCCAACCTCGTGGTCAACAGCGAACTCGTCCGCCAGGGCGCCGACGGATTCCACTTCTTCAGCCTGACCCCGTTCGGTGTCCCGATCCTCGCCCTCGGCATCCTCTACATGCTGTTCGCTCGCCGCTGGCTCTCCGCGGGCGGGGGAGCCGCCAGCGCGACCAGCCAACGCCCCACGCTGGGTTCGTGGGTCCAGGAATACAAGCTGGCCGCCCGCGAGCAGCGGGTGCGGGTGACGCCGGGTTCGCCACTGGTGGGCAAGTCGATCCGGACGATCATCGCGGAGAGTGGTTTAGGCGCGAGCATTATCGCGATTGATCGAGTGATCCGCTCCTCCCGCAAGCTGATCAGCCCGACGCCCGATACCGAGATCCTGGCCGATGACATCCTGTTCGTGGATTTCTTCCGCGGGGACACGCCCGTCGGATCCCTCGGGAAAACCTACGGTCTGGAACCGCTTCCGCTCACCGGCGAGTACTTTACCGACCGGTCGCAGGAGATCGGCATGGCCGAGGTCATGCTGGGTGCCAATTCGGAGCTGGCCGACCTGACCATCGCCGAATCCCAGATCCGCACCCGCTACGGCGTGACCGTGATCGGCCTGCGCCGCGGCAAGGTCGCCCGCGAAGGCAACCTGATCGACGAGAAGCTGCGCGTCGGCGATACCCTGCTTGTCGTGGGCACCTGGAAGGAGATCGGCACCCTGCAGACCGATGCCTCCAACCTGGTGGTGCTGAACCTGCCCGCCGAGATGGACGAGGTGTTGCCCGCCTCCAGCAAGGCCCCGCAGGCGGTGGCCTGCCTGCTGTTGATGGTGGGCCTGATGATCAGCGGCGTCGTGCCGAACGTCCAGGCCGCGCTGATCGCCGCGTTGCTGATGGGTGCGTTGCGGTGCATTGATTTCGAGAGCGCCTACCGCTCCATCCACTGGAAGAGCCTGATCCTGATTGTCGGCATGCTCCCGTTTTCGCTGGCGTTGCAGCGGACCGGCGGGGTTGACCTGGCCGCGGAGGCGCTGGTCTCGGTGATCGGCGGCGCGGGGACCCACGTGGTGCTGGGGAGCATCTTCCTGATCACCGCGATGCTCGGCCTGTTCATCTCCAACACGGCCACCGCGGTCCTGATGGCCCCGGTGGCGCTGGCCATCGCCAGCGACATGAACGCGTCGCCGTATCCGTTCGCGATGATCGTCGCGCTGGCCGCGTCGACCGCCTTCATGACGCCGATCTCCTCCCCGGTGAACACGCTGGTCGTTGGTCCGGGCAACTACAAGTTCGGGGATTTCGTGAAGGTCGGTGTGCCGTTCAGCCTGGTCGTGATGGCGGTCTCGGTCTTCCTGGTTCCGCTGCTGCTGCCGCTGTACTAGACCGAGTCGTTCCGGATCGCCGAAAGGCGGTCGGGTAAGCGGATACCCTTCATCCGAATCCGGACGTTGAAACCACGGATACACACGGATCAACACGGATGTGCAAGGGGGCGCGCGGGGTTTGCCTGTGCACGGAAAAGCTTGGTTTTATCGCGGTGGAAATCATCTTCGGAATCCCGCATCCGTGTGCATCCGCGTCTATCCGTGGTGAAATCACGATCGGGTTTTGGGCTTAACCGACCCGCTTCCCCGCCATCCTGCCTCAGCAGGTCGGCATGGCGTCATGCTATCCGGGAGGTCATGCGGTCGAACGATTCGCGTTCTCCTGTAACCACACGACCATTCCTGTCCAGGCCGTTGAGAGCCTCATGGCTTGTCGCTGCGGCGGAAGAAGGTCTCGGCCCGGCCGAGCTGCAGTTGCCAGGCCCCGAAGGCTTCGGTCAGGCCGCGGTAGAGCGATGCGCCGACCAGCGTGCCGAGGGCGATCGACGCGATGACGAACACCACGGTGACGATGCCGTCGAGTCCGGCCATCCGGTTGCTCATCATCCGGGTGACGCTGAGCAGGCCGAGGGCCCCGGGAACCAGCAGCCAGAAACTGGGCAGGAAGGTCACCGCGGCCGGCGGACCCTTGAAGCGGAGCTGGATCAGGTATCCCATCGGCGTTGCCACCAGGGTGCCGAAGAAACCGCTGATTTCACTGCCGATAAAAAAGGTGGCGAGCCGCTGCGCCCCGAAGGCGAAGAGCAGCACGAGGATCAGCCAGTGGAAGGAATTCCGCGGCGCGGAGAAGTGCAGGTAGACCCCGACGCCGAACACCAGCACACCCGCCCATCCGGACCACGGCAGGGTGACGGCGTTCTCCGTCGCGTACACCAGGGCTTCCGGCGTGTACCCGATCAGCGCGGCGCCGATGCCCAGGCCGAAGGCCAGCAGGATCAGCTGGACGAATCCCGCGATCAGGCGGCTGGAGCCGCTCACCATGTCCCCGTAGGCGAGTTCGACCATGCCCAGGGTCAGCATCGCGCCCGGCAGGAAGGTGACCAGCGGGGGCACCAGCGCGTGCAGCGGATCGATGGGGAGGCCGTAGCGGGTCGCCAGGAAGACCAGGGCGGAGACGGTGGTCGCGGCCAGCACGGGGAGCGGGACCGACATGACGGAGCCGCCCCGGTTGAACAGTTTCAGCAGCGCGACGATCAGGCCCAGCGCCGCGGCCGCGGCGAGGTTGTACACCGTCGGCATCAGCACGGAGGCCAGGCCGATGACGAGGATGGTGTGGCCGACGATAAAGCCCAGCTTGCCGTAGCGCGGCTGCTGGCGGCGGATCGTGGCCAGCCGGTCGAGGCCCTCGCGCACATCCAGTTTGCCGGTCAACGCGGCATCGCCAAGCGTATAGACGCTGGCCATCTGGTCCAGGCGCAGCAGGCGCGTCTCGGATTCCGCGAGGGTGACCTTCTCGCTGGTGCCGTCGAACAGGGAGATGAACACCGCGGTGGGGAAGGCCACGACCCGGGTCTTGCGCATGCCGTAGGCCGTGGCGATCCGTCGCAGGGTCAGCTCCACCTTCGCGGTCTGTTCGCCGCAGGCTAGGTAGGCCTGGCCCATGCGGTAAAGGAACTCGAGCAGAAGGTCCGTTTCGATGACGGCCGGAACTTGTTTCTCGCCGGGGGAGGCCGCGTCGTTCCTGGAAGGGGTAGCCGGCGGGTCGGGGTTGATGTGGCTTTCCGTTTGCATCGGTGGTCGCGGACGCGGCTGGGCGGTTGGTTCACCTTCCTTGCCGACAAGGTGGCAAATCGGCGGGCGATCGTCAAATCCGGGATCGGGTGCGGACCTAGAGGATGCTGTTGATGGTCACCCCGGCACCGATCACCGTCTGGTTCCAGTCGTAGTCGATCATGGTCTCGCCATAGCCGCTGAACAGGTGCAGGTAGGCGCGCAACGGCCCCATCCACGGACGGGAAACATAGGAGAGCTGGATGGCCCCCTTGCCCTCGTGCAGGTTGCCGCGCCCCATCAGGGTCAGGCTGCGGTTGTCCCACCGGTAATAGGCGGTGAGCTGGCCGTAGCCGTAGTAGTCGGTGATGTCCGGGTTGTCGTCCTGGTCGCCTTCCTGGAACCGGTACCAGATCTTGGGCATCAGCACGAGGCTCCCGCGTTCGAAACCGGCCTCGGCATACAGCCGGTCCCAACTGCGCGACAGGACTTCCGAGCGGCCGTTGGATTCATGGACGATGCCGGCGTTGAGCAGGTTCCACCGGAAGTCGCCAAGGTCCACACCGGGCTGGTAGCTGGCGATTAGCTCGGGCTGGTAGTTGGTATCCCGGAACGGGTGCGATTCGTCGGCGTTGTACACCTGCCAGGCGCTCACCTGCGTGTAGGCGATCCACAGCCCCAGGCGCTGGTCGCCGGTGGCCCAGACGCGTTGCTTGAAGCTGATCTGGAACTTGGCCTCCACGTCGTCCAGGTCCCGCTCGCCCTCCTGGAGGCCGAGGGTGCGGAACGGCTCCCACGGCCCGGTGTTGCGGTCGCTGGTGACGGTGACGGGCAGGAAGTAATTCATCTGGTGGTGCCGGAGCTGGTAGCGGGGGGCCAGC
Source organism: uncultured Verrucomicrobiota bacterium (assembly GCA_937872895.1). Lineage (GTDB taxonomy): Bacteria > Verrucomicrobiota > Kiritimatiellia > CAIVKH01 > CAIVKH01 > CALMUP01. The sequence continues at coordinate 7,601 of CALMUP010000032.1, read as the reverse complement.
GGACCGAAGCCCCAGGCTTCCTCCAGCAGGCTGGCCGGTGCGCCGGTGGACCTCCCGGCCACCCGGTCGAAGCAGGCCAGCCGCGCGCGCTCGTTGGCGATGGACGCGCAGTCCTCCCAGGTCTCGGCCCGGGCGACGGAGAGCCGGAGCAATCCAACGAGGCCCGCGGCGACCAGCGGGAGTCGGGGAAGGCGGCGGAGCGGGGTCATGGATGACGGGCCGTGGTCAGGTCGGCGGCGCGGCGGGCGCGGCTAGAAGAACCAGCGCGATCCGGCGAGGATGCTGTCGGCGTCCTGGTAGCTGCCGCCGAGGTCGTCGCTGTAGGTGAATCGACGCCAGCCGGTGTAGAGGTCGATCGACCAGGCATCGACGCTCTGCACCGCGTACAGGCCGTAATTCTCGGTGCGTGCGCCTTCGGAGAGGAAATCGCGGCCGAAGTAGTAGTCGACCGAGAAGGAGGTGGTGCCGCACTGGATCAGGTCCGTGCGCCAGCCGAGGCGGGTGTAGGTGTAGTCGGGACCGCTCATCAGTTTGCCGGCGGAGAAGGCCAGGTTCAACCCGCTCGGGTTGTGGAAGACCGTGGTCGAGCCGGCGACCCGTTCCTGGTCGGCGCCGTCGGGGTTGTCTTCCCAGCCGTAGCCGACGGCGGTCTGCACGGAGAAGTCGCCGACCGCGTTCACGCTGCGCAGCGCGACGTCGGAATAGTTCCGGTTGTCGCCGGAGACGAGAATGTTGCGGCCGTAGGAGGAGGAGAGCATCAGGCCGGCCACCCGGGGCGAGTCGTAGCGGAGGCGGAACCGGCGGGCGCCGTCGAAGCTGTTGTTCACCGCGCCGACGGTGACGTCGGTCAGCTCGCCGTTGCCATCGCGGAAACGGAAGGCGGCGAACCCGTCGGTGGAGTCGGCCGCGCCGGCGTGGAAGGTGAAGGATTCGTCCATGCCCGCCGTGCCGTCCGATGCCTGGCTGCCCTGACCGGCCGAGACCGTGCCGTACGGCGAGTCGTAGGCGGACTCGAACCAGCGCAGCGCGGTGCGCTGCCAGTCCATCCGGTCGGGCCGCGACTCCTGCGAGATACCCGCGCTGCTGCGCAGCCCGAGTGCGGTCTCAAAGCGGAAGCGGAGGGTGTTGTCCTGGACCGGTTGGACGGTCCGGAAGCCGAGGCGGGTATTCCAGTTGCCGTTGTCGACGAGGCCTTCGGTGGTCTCCTCGCCGTCGTCGAACATCTGGTAGGCCGGGTTGGCCTGGCCGTAGAACACCACGCTGCCGCCGCTGCTGTTCTTGAAGGTCATGCGGGGGGTCAGGACCTTGGACTCGATCACCGCATCGACGTCCGTTTCATAGTCGACCGGGATCTCGTATTCGTAGCCGGTCGGATTCCCGGCCGGTTCGGCGAAGCCCGGGGACCCGCACAAGGCCAGCAGGAGGGCAACGCGGAGGTGACGCCATGCGGGAGGTGTGCAGGCGGTGCGATGTGCTTCGGGCGTGGTCCGGGGTGCAGCATTCATGGTGTTCTCCTTACATTCCTACCATCAACAGGACAGGTGGGTCATTCGGCCGGGTTGAGCGGTCGGAACCCTTCACCGAGGATTTCCGTCGCGTCCACGATCACAATAAAGGCGCGCGGGTCGATCTCGTAGATGTACTCCCGCAGGATGTGGGCCTCCAGCCGGTTCACGGTGACGAAGACGACCTCGCGTTCCTTGTTCTCGTACATGCCGGTGGCCTTGAACAGGGTGCCGGTGCGGCGGATATCCGTGATGATCTTGGTGCGGATCAGTTCGTACTGGTTCGAGATGATGATCAGCGCCTTGTCGTGGCCGATGCCGTCGAGCGTGATGTCGATCACCTTGCCGGTGATGAAAATGACGATCCAGGAATAGAGCGGGATCTTCCAGTCGCCGAAGGCCACCAGGGCCAGCAACACGATGGCCGAGTCCACGTACATGATCAACTGGCCCACCGGCAGGCGGGTGTACTTGGCCAGGATCATTGCGATGATGTCGGATCCGCCGCTGGTGGCCTTGGACCGGAAGATGAGTCCCAGGCCGAAACCGATCAGCACGCCGCCGAAGATGGAGGAGAGCAGGGCGTCGTCCACCATCAGGTCGTAACCCAGGAAGAAGTGAAGCCCGTCGATGAAGACCGAGGTGAGGATGAAGCCCACCACGGTTTTGACCCCGAAGCGGGGACCCAGCAACTTGATCCCGAGCAGAGTGAGGGGAATGTTGAGGATGAGGCCGGTCAGTCCGATGGGAAACCCGTCGGGCGCCCACGAAAACAGGTCCTTGGTGAGGTAGTTCACCACGATGCCGATGCCGTACACCCCGCCGGGCACGATCCGGTGGGGGTTGATGAAGAAGACGAAGCCGGCGGCGACGATGAAGGCTCCGGCCAGGATCAGGGCATAGGCCTTGAACCATTTCGCGGAGAACATCGCCTCGCTGGTTTTCTTGCTCATAGTGGCTGCGCGCGATGCAATTCCGCTCCGTGAACCGCACCCGTCATTCGGCCGCCAGTATTCCATGGAAAACCACGGATGCAATCAAACAATTGATCCGAATGCGATACGCGTCGCCATCGCAGGTCGTTCGATAGAATCTCCTTGCGGGCCGGGGTGGCGAAACCTAGATTGAGCTCACGATGAAAACTACCCCCGCGGTTGTCCTTGATTACCTGAAGAAACACGAAGAGCGCTTTATCGAGGAGCTTTTCGCGCTCACCCGTATTCCGAGCATCAGCGCACAGTCGGACCACGCCGGTGACATGAAGCAGTGTGCGGAATGGCTGGTCGAGCGTTGCCGGAAGGCGGGCCTGGCCGCCGAGCTGCGCGCCACCAGCGGTTACCCGGTGGTGCTTGCCAAGACGCCGAACCAGGACCCCGGCAAGCCGACCTTTCTCGTGTACGGCCACTACGATGTGCAGCCGCCGGATCCGCTGGAGCTGTGGACCTCGCCGCCGTTCGAGCCGCGGCGGGTCGGCCGCAACGTGTACGCGCGGGGCATCAGCGACAACAAGGGCCAGCACCTGGCGCACATCAACGCGGTGGAAGCGTGGCTGAAGACCGGCCAGGAGCTTCCCTGCAACGTGAATTTCCTGATCGAGGGCGAGGAGGAGGTCGGCTCGAAGTCGCTGTACGGCTTCCTCGCGGAAAACGCGCGGGAACTGGCGTGCAAGGCGCTGGTGGTCTCCGATACCGAGATCCCGAGCATGAAGCACCCGGCGTTGTGCTATTCGCTGCGCGGCATGGCGCCGCTGGAAATCCGTCTGGAAGGGCCGGACCGCGACCTCCACTCCGGGCTCTACGGCGGTGCGGTGGACAACCCGGCGATGGTGCTGTGCCAGATGCTGGGTTCGCTGCGGGACAAGAAGGGCCGCTTCACCATCCCCGGCTACTACGACGATGTCGTGAAGCTGTCGGCCTACGAGCGCAAGCAGATGGCGAAGGTCCCGTTCAACGAGGCGAAGTTCAAGAAGTCGATCGGGGTCGGCGCGTTGTTCGGGGAGCACGGCTACACGCCGGATGAACAGCGGGCGGCGCGTCCGACGTTCGAGATCAACGGCCTCACCAGCGGCTACCAGGGCGAGGGCGGCAAGACGATCATCCCGTCGTGGGCGAGTGCGAAGCTCACGATGCGCCTGGTGCCGGACCAGGATCCGAAGAAGATCCTCGCGCTGGTGAAGAAGCACCTCAAGGCGATCTGCCCGCCGACTGTGAAGCTGACGATGACCGAGGGGCAGGGCGGCGGTCCGTACATGGTGGATCCGACCGGCCCGCTGGCCCAGGCCTGCATGCGAGCGGCGAAGAGCGGCTTCGGGCACGAGTGCGTGCTGGTGCGCGGCGGTGGAAGCATCCCGATCATCGCGGCCTTCAAAAAGTACCTGAAGGCGGACAGCTACATGCTCGGATTCGCGTTGCCGGACGACAACGTGCACTCGCCGGACGAGAAGTTCTCGCTGGATGCCTACATGGCGGGCATGAAGATGGCGGCCCACCTGTGGCCGGAACTCGCCGCGGCGAAATAAGTCCTGTCATGGCGCCAGCCACCACGGGTCCCGTTGGTCGCGAGCTTGATCGCCGACGTTGTCGAAACGGCACGCTTGCGGTAAAGCGCGCGGTTCCGGATTCGTGTAGCATGTAGACCCTTTCAAGGAGAGTTCGTATGAACGACATCTGGATCGTGTTTTCCATCATTGCCGCCGTGGTCGGCCTGTTCATGTGGGACCGGTTGCCGGTCATCGCGGTGTGCATCGGGTGTGCCATGGCGCTCTGGGCCACCGGCATCCTGACCATCGGCCAGGCGCTGGCCGGCTTCGGCGATCCGGCGACGATCTTCGTCGCGTCGCTGTTCGTGGTCAGTGCCGGCATGGAACGTTCGGGCGTGACTGCCTGGGTGGGGCAGCTCCTGATCGACAAGGCCGGCAGCAGCCGCACGCGGCTGGTCCTGTTCATGATGCTGGCGGTGACGGCCTTGAGCGCGCTGATCAGCGTGAACGGCGCGGTGGCGGCGTTGCTGCCCGTGGTGGTGGTGCTGGCGGTGCGGCTGAACCGTGCGCCGGGCCGCCTGCTGATGCCGCTGGCCTTCGGGGCGCACTGCGGCTCCATGTTGCTGCTGACCGGTGCGCCGGTGAATGTCCTGGTGTCGGATGCGTTGTTCGACGCCACCGGCCGCGGCTTCGGTTATTTCGAGTTCGCGCTGGCCGGCATTCCCATCGTGATCGGCGGCGTGCTGCTGGCCGTGTTGCTCGGTGAAAAGCTGTTGCCGGCGCGCGTGAGCAAATCCCTGCCCAGCGATCTCAGCCGCCACGCCCACACCCTGATCGAGCAATACCGTCTATCGTCCGACGTGCAGACCCTGCGCATCCGCGAGGACTCGCCGCTGGTGGGGACCGACCGCCGCACCTTCGACCTGTCCGACCGGGCCGGGTTGGTGCTGGTATCGGTGCGCGAGGCGAAAGATGGCGCGGGGCCGGGCCGGCGCGACCAGTTGCAGGCGGGCGATACCGTGGTGGTGCGCGGTGACCGTAGTGCGGTCGGCGCGATGGCGCAGGAATTGGGGCTGGTGCTGGTCGACGAGGCGGATGCCGACAAGACCACCAACACCTTGTTCAACCGCGAGTCGGCGCTGGCCGAGGTGGTGATCAAGCCGCGTTCCCCGCTGATCGGCGAGCGGTTTTTCCCGGGCATGGTGACGCCGAGCGGCGACCTGGTGGTGCTGGCGATCCAGCGTGGCGGGGTCGATGTGACCGCGGGCACGTTGCTGGAGGCGGGCGACACGCTGCTGTTGCAGGGAACGTGGGAGGCGATGGAAACCCGGCTGGAACCGGCCGAGGTGCTGGTCGTCGACTCACCCGAACTGGTGCGCCGTCAGGCGCTGCCGATGGGTCCGGGTGCACAGACCACCCTGGTCATCCTCGCGGCGATGGTGGTGCTGCTCGCCACCGGGTTCGTGCCGGCCTCGGTCGCGGGCCTGCTCGCCGCCGGCGCCTTCCTGCTCACCGGGATCATGAACACCGAGCAGGTGTACCGGTCGATCAACTGGACCACGGTGATCCTCGTCGGCGCGATGATGCCGTTGTCGGTGGCGATCCAGCAGACCGGAGCGGCGCAACTGCTGGCCGAGGGCTTGGTGAACTGGGTCGGCGATTCGGAGCCGCGGGTGATGCTGGCGGGCCTGTTCGTGCTGACCGCGGTGCTGGGCCAGGTGATTTCCAACACGGCCACGGCGCTGATCATCATCCCGATCGCGGTGGTGGCCGCGCAACAGATGGAGATCTCGCCGGCGCCGGTGCTGATGTCGGTCTGTATCGCCGCCGCCGCGGCGTTCATGACCCCGGTCGCCACGCCCACCAACTTGATGGTGATGGAGCCGGGCAGCTACAAGTTCGGCGACTACTGGAAGTTCGGCCTGCCCTTCATGCTGTTCTTCTTCGTGGTCGCGGTCTTCTGGGTGCCGTTTGTATGGGGCTTCTGAGCGCTGCATCGATGCCACATTACGACGTCATCCTGATCGGTTCGGGCGGCGGGGCGAAAATCGCCCACGCGCTCCAGCAGCTTGGCCGCCGCTGCGCCTTGATTGAAAAAGACCGTGCGGGCGGGACCTGCCTGAACCGCGGTTGCATACCCAGCAAGATGCTGATCCACCCGGCGGGAATGGTCCAAAAACTTCGCCGGTTGGGGGCGTTCAAGATCTCGGCCGGAACACCTTCGGTTGACTTCGAGGCGCTGGTCGCCTCGATCAACGCCTACACCGACACCACCTCCGATGGCATCGCCGAGCGGTTCGAACGCGCCGATTTGGTTGAATACTACCGCGGGGAGGCGCAGTTCGTCGCTCCGCGCGAGGTGCAGGTGGGCGCACACCGGCTCTCCGCCGACAAGATCGTGATCGCCACCGGTTCGCGGCCGTTTGTCCCGGACCTCCCCGGCCTGGCCGGAACGCCGTTCATGACCAGCACGGAAGCGCTGCGCGCCCGGTCCTTGCCCAAGCGCCTGATCGTCATCGGTGGCGGTTACATCGCCGTCGAGCTGGGAGGTGCGTATGCCGGATTCGGGACCGAGGTCACCTTCCTGCTCCGGCACTCCTTCCTGAAGCGCGAGGATCCCGAGGTGGTCGCGGAATTCCAGCGCGCCTTCCGTCCCGGCAAAACCGTCCACGAAAACACGCAGGTGACCGGGGTGGCGTATCGTGACCACACCTTTCGCGTCGCATGCCGAACCATCGACGGAGAGGCATTCACCGTGGAGGCCGATGCGTTGCTGGTGGCCACCGGCGTCCTTCCCAACAGCGACCGGCTCCGGCTGGAGGCTGCCGGGGTGAAGGTGGGGCCGGACGGGTTTATCCCGGTGGATGACTACCTGCAAACCTCCGTGCCCGGGATCTACGCGCTTGGCGATGTGGCTGGTCGTTTCCTTTTCCGGCACAGTGTCAATTTCGAGGCGGAATACTGGATCGAGGCGCATGTTCTTTCTCCGTCCCCGCAACCGATTCGGTACCCGCCGATGCCGGGCGCGGTGTTCACGTTTCCGGAAGTCGCGTCGGTGGGCCTGACCGAACCCGAAGCCCGCCGTCGCGGATTGGACGTGGTAATCGCCCGGGCGGCATATCCTTCCGTCGCCATGGCGGTGGCACGCGGACTCGATCACGGGCTGGTGAAGCTGGTGGTGGATCGTGCCACCGGCCGCCTGCTCGGGGCGCACCTCGTCGGGGAGGAGGCCTCCACGATGATCCAGGAGCTCACCCTCGCCCTGACCCACACCATGACCGTCGCGGACATCTACCGCGCGATCTACATCCATCCGGCCTTCCCGGAGGTCATCCGCAACGCCGTCCGCGATGCGATCCGCCAACTCGATCCCCGGCGCGCGGTGCTGTTTTAAGCGCGAAAGCAACCGTTGATAAGCCGCGGTTGGCTTGAGGTTGTTCGCGCCGTTCGTCTTTAACGTGCCCTCCGTGTCCTCGGTGGTTCCCGTTCTTTCCGGGTCTTCCGCGTGTTCCGTAGTCGCCTTCCTCCTCCCCCACATCCGCCTCCGTGGTTAACCCCCAAACCGCTACGCCTGCGCCCTGACGGGCGCACTACGAACAACGCACCTCATAACCCCA
>CALMUP010000031.1 GCA_937872895.1 uncultured Verrucomicrobiota bacterium | reverse complement strand
GGGGGGACTGTCTGTTTCCGCCCACCCCTTCGCGGGCGTCGTTTTCACCAGCACGGGAGGCCGCCCCCCTCCCCGCGGGTTTTCTTCCCCCCGCCCCCCCCCCCCCCCCCCCCCCCAATCGACTCTATTCACTTGATGTGCTGCGCGGTGTTGCGGCCTTGCTGGTCGTTTTCTGCCATTGGCAGAACTTCTTCATGATGGGCGTTACATCCGGGGAATATGATGTCATACGGATGCCGGGTTTCAGCTTGATTGGGTTTCTGTATGAGAATGCATGGATGGCCGTTGATTTCTTTTTCTGTCTATCCGGATTTGTTTTTCATTGGTTGTACGGCCTCCCGGTTTCCAAGGGGCGCATAGTCTTTGGACGTTTTGCGGCACTACGATTATCCCGGCTTTATCCGTTGCATCTGGCAACTCTGATGCTCGTCGCCTTGGGGCAATGGGGGTATTTGCTGGCAACAGGGACGTATTTCGCTTTTCACCATCAGGATATCCATCATTTTGTATTGAACGTGCTCTTCGCCTCATCCTGGGGCTTCGAGTCGGGTTACTCGTTCAACGGCCCCATCTGGTCGGTGTCGGTCGAAATGTTTCTGTATGGCATCTTCTTTTTCATGTGCCGAAGATGGGGTGTACGAACCGTGGTCATGATGGTGTTCGCGATAAGCGGATTTACCTGGATGAATGTCCTGTATGCACCATTGGGTAGAGGCATCACTGGATTTTTTGTCGGAGGGTTGGCTTATGTGGTATATCAATACATCCTTCATTCCCGCCATGCGCGCCGCATGGAGCTGACCCTTTCCATTCTACTGATGCTCATGATCGGGCTCGTACTGGCGATCTCTAGCATGAACGAATCGCCCTCGCTGCGCGCCATTCCCGGCCTCTGGCGCCTGGAGGGTGTTTTCCAGTGGCTCTATTATCGACTTCCAATGCTGGTGTTGTTCCCGGTGGTTATCCTGGTCGCGGCACTAGTTGAAACCAGGGTCGCTGGTCGGGGGCGCGCGGGGTTGTCGTGGCGAAAGGGTGCTGTATTGGGCGATGTGTCGTATGCTGTCTATCTCCTTCACTTTCCGTTGCAGTTGGTAATGGCGTTGTTCCTGGTACGAATGGACATTGACCATGACATGTTCTACGCCCCCTGGTTTATCATATCATTTTTCACGCTTCTGGTATTCATCGCGTGGCTGACGTATCGACGTTTTGAGTTGCCGACACAGTCATTTATCAGGAAACAATGGATGGTTCGGCGGGAGTGTTGATCGGAGTGTTCATGTAGCAATGACCTCGCGTAAGACAAGATCTTGCACCCTGGCGTTTGGGTTCGTCATGATGGTGTTGCTCGGGATCGACTGGTCGGCTCGTTTTGCCGTCTTTCGCTGGCACGATGGCCTGGTGCGCCGGGTGTCGGCGCCGTTATCCACGCGTGGGCCGGAGGCGCCGATGCAGCGGATGGAAATTCCCGCGATGCGTGGCGGCGATTTGACCCGCCTGGTCGGATTTCCCCCCTTTGCCGAGCGGTTTGCCGAGGACAAGCCGGCGACGGTGATCGTGACCGATGAGCAGGGGTACCGCAACGAGCCGCCCACCGATGGCGTGATCTATCCGGTGGTGGTGGCCGGTGACAGTTTCTTCCACGTGCAGTACGGTGCCGACGGCAGTTTCCCGAAACAACTGGCGGCCGCCCTCGATGTGCCCGTGTACAACCATGCCTATCCGGGGCGGGGCATGTTCTGGGGCATGATACGGTTCCTCTCGGATCCACGGTTTGCGGACCGTCGGCCCAAGGTCGTGGTCTGGGGATGCCTGGAGCGTGACATCAGCGGGCAGGCGTTTGCCGGTTTTGTTCACCAGGTATGGCAGTTGGAGCAACCGGAAAAGGCCGCACAGGAACGTCTGGCCCGGGGGCAGGTCGGGGTGGCATGGAGCCGACTGGCTCCGTCCGCGTTACGCGCGTCTTTGCCGGACTCCTCCTGGCTGGGGGCCCAAACGACGCGGTTATGGAACCGGGTGCGGTTTGCCGTGTTCGGGCAGGTGACCGAGGATGTGGTGGTTTCCCTGCCCGATGCGGCAGGCCGGCAGGACCTGTTTTACCGGATTGCCTTGGAGGCGATGGCCTGGCCCCGCGAAGTCCGCGAGCCGGAGAAGGTCGGGTGGGGCGCGGCCTATATCCGGCGTTACGTCCAGTCCCTCGGCATGGAGCTGGTCGTCGTGCTGATTCCCGACAAGGAATCGGTCTACCGGGAATTGATCCCCTCGGGGCCGGGGCGTGACCCGGAGCGGTGGCCACCATCCACCCTGGTTGATGTGGAACAGGCCCTGCGCGACGAGGGCGTTCCGGTGGTCAATTTGCTCCCGGCATTCCGTGATCTGGCCGGGCGGGGTGCATCGTTGTATTGGCGCGATGACACCCATTGGCGGCCTGAAGCGATGGCGGTCGCTGCGGAGCTGACCGCGCCGGTGGTTCGTGCTAGCATGGCGACGCGATGAACCGTTGGATCGTCAGAATGTTTGCGGGTGGCACGATCGGGATGGTGATCGGATGTTCCGAGCCAAACCCCGAGCAGGATTGGTATGACCAGTCGCGGGCCCACACCGAAGACCGTGATGCCTACATCCGCGACCAGGTCACCCTCGGCGTAGACGAGCGTGAAGCCCGGCAGAACGCCGATTTGAATTACTACATCGAAAACACGGTTCGACCGAAGGATCCCGAGGTCCCTCCTCGCGATCCGATGCGTTGATCGGCGGTTCGATGTTTCCCCTCCGGCGCGGCGTCCTGCTGTGCCTTACCGGCGATTGGCCGCAGTAAACACCCGGCGTTTCCAGCCATACCACGCGCCGCGCGCGCAACCCCACCAGGCCTTAGGCCACCGCCAGGGTCGTACGATGATCTCCTTGCGCAGCGGTCCGGTGCGCAAGGCGCGCATCACCAGGGATCCGGTGTTGCGGTGGGTCCGGCCGTGGCGGAACGCATACAGGAACACATTCGCGCTGCGGGTCCATTCCGGCCAGCCGGATCGCTGACGGTCGCGGGTGCCGCCGCTGCGCGCGCGCAGGTGGATCAGCCAGCAGTCCGGGTCGTACCAGAGCAGGTGTCCGGCATCGGCCAGACGGTCGGCAAAATCGAAGTCTTCGCATTGCGACGAGGCGATGAAGGCCTCGTCGTAGCCGCCGATGGCGCGGGCGGCGTCGACGCGCACGGCGTGGTTGCAGCCGATGAACGAGCGGGTGGCCATCGGGGTGGTTTCGATGAAGTGGGTGCGGCTGTTGCGGGCGGGGTTGTCGAGCGCGGGCGGGTGGTCCGGATCGAGGGCGTGGAACACCTGGCCGGTCAGGCCGATCCATGGTTGCGCGGAAAAGGCGGCGTGAAGTTTGGCCAGGTAGTCGGGGGGAAGGATTACGTCATCGTCGATAAACACCAGTACCGGGGCGTGCGCTTCGTGCAGGGCGATGTTGCGCTTGCCGGTCAGGGAGTCGGTCGTCACGGCGAGCCAACGCAGGTCACCGGCCACTTGCCATGCCTCCAGCATGCGGGTAACCTGCGGATCGTGGGTTGGCTGCTGGTCGATCACCAGGACTTCCGCAGGCAGGGTGCGCGCTTGGGGGAGCAGCGATTTCAGGGTTTCGATCAGCAGGGGGCCGCGGTCGTTGGTGCAGATGGCGACGGACAAGGCGGGTGGTTGTCGGGTCGATGCATGCATGTGCGGTAAGTAGTAGTCGATGAAGCATACGAAGAAAACCAGGAAATCGGGGCAGGGGTTCTGCCCATGAGCGCGGCGGTATTCATCGGCTGGGTGGCCATGGCCGGTCTGGTTTATCTGTACATCGGCTATCCCTTGCTGGTGGCATTGCTCGCGCGTGTGATGGCGCGGCCGGTCATCCGGGGGGAAACAACGGATCGGGTATCCGTGCTCGTTTCATGTTACGGGGAGACGGATCGTTTGGTGGAGAAGGTCCGGGCCGTGCTGGCGTTGCCGGGTGCCGAGCGGATTTGCCAGGTTCTGGTTGGATTGGACGGCGAGGGGGGGGGCCATGCCGAGGAACTGGCCGGCCGGATCGGGGACCCGCGGGTTGCGGTGATCGGCTTCGCAGTGCGGAGGGGCAAACCGGCGGTGCTCAATGACCTGATGAGCCGGATTACCGGGTCCATCGTCCTGATGTTGGATGTGCGCCAGCGACTCGGCGAGCAAACCATACCCGCCTTGTTGAGCCGTTTTGCGGACCCGTCGGTGGGGGTGGTCTCGGGTGAATTGGTCTTCGTACACGACCTGCGCGATACCGCCGCTGCGGTCGGAATCGGGGCTTACTGGCGTTATGAGAAGTGGATACGTAAAAACGAGGCGGCGATCGCCTCGGTTCCGGGGGCAACGGGGGCCTTGTACGCCATCCGGCGTCAATGCCTCCGGCCGATGCCATCGGAACTTGTTCTGGATGATGTAGTTCTGCCGATGCAGGCCGTGGTGGAAGGGTGGCGTTGCGTCTTTGAACCGGCAGCGGTAGCCTACGACGTCCCGGCGGCCAATGTCCGCCGGGAAAACATCCGCAAGCGGCGGACCATAGCAGGGTGTATCCAATTGCTGTGGAAAAGGATGCGATGGTTGCTACCCTGGGTAAATCCGATCGCCTGGCAATACGGTTCGCACAAGATCTTGCGGGTCCTCTCCCCGTGGCTGCTTCTCGCGGTACTTGTTTCGTCGATCATCCTGAAGGAGAACAGGTTATACGCTGCAGGGCTGATCGCGCAGGGCGTTTTTTACGGAGCTGGTGTAGCTGCCTTGCTGGTTCAGCAAAAGCGGTGGCGTTTACCGGGGGTGGGGATGGTTGGCGTATTCCTCGCACTTCAGGGCGCGATCCTGCTGGCCTGGTGGGATTGGTTTCGTGGTCAAACCCGGGTCGCATGGGACGTGTCCGGCACCCAGCAGGGGTCCGGTGGGTTTATGCGCTAATTGCCACGACAAGCGCGGTTTCCGCCGCGTGGTTTCTCATATACACTGGCCTTGTTTGTGGTTATGTTCATTGGTGGGATGGAAACGCACATGATCAGCTCGCGCTTTTTTTGCAACCTTTTGCCGCGTAATTGGTTGCTTTTACTTGCCATTGGTTGTCTCGGGGTCGGGGGGGCGCGTGAAGCGCAATCCGCCGCCTACTACATCAACAACACCGTAACCAATGGTGACGTGTACACCACGGCCATTGGCAACGATGCCAATAGTGGAACCTTGCCATCCGAGCCGAAGCGGACGTTGACCAACCTCTTTGCGACGGTCTCGCTGGTGTCGGGCGATGTGGTGTATATCGATACCGGTGCCTACACGAACAGCGTGACCATCGGCACGAACCACGTCGGCACCGCGACCAACAACATCGTGATCATAGGCAGCACGAACTACCAGGCGGGTGGTACGACCCTGACTTCTCCCGGTGGCGTGGCGGTTCAGCTCAATGCCAACTTCGTGAACTTTCGCAATCTGATATTCCGCAACTCCACGGCCGGCGTGGCATGGTCGGCGCATGCCACGCGGCGTCCGCAATTCGATGATTGCTGGTTTGTCAGCAACACCCGCGGCATGGATGTCGGCATCGGTTCCGGCACGGGGGACAGCCGAATTTTCCGCTGCTTGTTTGTCAGCAATTCGGTGGGTGTGGCCGCGCTGGGTCTGGCCGGGGCCTTTCCCCGCGGATTCTTTGTCGATCAAAGTGTCTTCTGGAACAACACCGTGCACATCGACGGCGCGTTTTCCGATACCGACACGGTCCACAACAGCGTGTTCGTGGGTGGCACGGTGTTCAACCGGGCCTGGTGGCGCGGTGATTACAACGTGTTCTGGAACCTCACCTACATGTTGAACCGGAGCGGTCCCGGCGGCAGCACCAACTACCTGGTCAACCTGACCGATCTCCAGGCGGCTTCGGCAACCAATTTCTTCAGCACCGTGGCGGATCCGCGTTTCGCCAATCCCGGCGGGTTGGATTTCCGACCGCAAAGCGTGCAGGGCCGGCTTAATCCCGCAACCGGCCTGATCGTTACCGATGCGGTGCATTCGATCCTGATCGATTTCGGCAATCCCCTGTCCACCGCGTGGACTAACGAGCCCGCGCCCAACGGCGGGCGTCTGAACATCGGCCTGTATGGTGGACAGCCGGACGCCAGCCGCAGCCGGACCAACCCCTGCATGCAGGTATTATCGTACAACGATGGCGGAACCTTCTATGGGACCAACAGCCTGCGCTGGCTGGCTTCGGGAGTTCCGACGTCGGCGACGGTTCGCCTTGATTATTCATTGAACAACGGCGCGAGTTGGTTGCTGATCGCCTCGAACGTGCCGGCATACAACAGTTCGTTCCTTTGGAATGCCAATGCCATCACCTCGTCCCCGATCGCCCGCTGGCGGGTGACTTGCGAAGCGACCCTGACCGCGGATACCAACCGGATCCCGTTCGCGTTGCGTGGTCTCGGTCTCGTGCCGTACTACGTGAACGACAATTCGACGGTGGGTGATGTTTACACCACCGCAGTCGGCAACGACGCCAACGACGGGGCATCCCCGGCGACACCGAAAGCCACATTGATGTCCGTATTGACCAACTACGTGCTGCGCGGCGACCACATCGTCTATGTTGACGCGGGCTCCTACACCGGCGTCACTATTTTCATCGATAACCGCACCTATGGCGAAACCAACCGGTATGTGGTCATCCAGGGCAGTACGAACTTCAATGCCTCCACGGTGTTCAGCCGCAACAGCGTGTCGTTTGACGTGTTCAACCTGAACGCCACCACGTTCATCGAGCTGCGCAACCTGACCACCCGGATTGGCAGCGTGGGCGTCAATTTCTTCGAGAATGTGCGCGATTCGATTATCCGCCAGGTTATTTCACGGGAAAACACCACCGGGTACCGGGTGTGGTCGTCGCAGAACAACCAGTTCATCGGCGCGGTGGCCGCGTTCAATGGCACCGGGTTGCTGGCCGGTAACAGTTCATCCGGCAATACCTGGTTGAACGGTATCAGTTGGAGCAATAACCTCGCCGCATTCAATTCGCCCTCCACCTTCATGACCATCGGCAACAGCATCCTGGTGGGCAGCACCAGTTTCGTGACCGCGGTGGCCCAGTCTTTCGATTACAACGTATTTTGGAATACCCTGATCGGCGGTGGATTTCCCGATCTGAATGCCCTTCAGAAGTCCGCTTCGGGCTGGAACAACTCCACCTTTGCCGACCCCCAATTCTCCAACCCGACGAACATGTGGTTTTTCCCCCGCAGCATTGCCGGTCGGTATGATCCCGCGCTCACCAACTTCGTGGTCGATACCACCCACTCCATGCTGATTGATTTCGGTGATCCTGCCTCGGTCGCCTGGACCAATGAGTCGTCACCCAACGGGCAGCGGATCAATGCCGGCAAGTTTGGCGGTACGCTATTGGCCAGTCGCAGCCGGACCAATGCCTGGCTTCAAGCTCTGACCTACAACGATGGCGGGCAATTGAATGTATTGACCGATTCCATCCGCTGGAATTACGGCAACCTGCCGACCGGCGCCACCGTGCGGATTGAGTTTTCCTTCAACTCCGGCAGCTCCTGGAACACCTTCGCCACCAACGTGAGTGCGACCAGTGGCATCTATACGGTGGTGAACACGAACTTCACCTCGTCGCGCAACACCCGGTGGCGTATCGTGCTGGAGTCGGATACATCCGTGGCCGCCTCGAACCGGATCGATTTTACCTTCCGCAACGGCCCGTACCGCTACTACGTCAACGATGCCTCGACGGTTGGCGACGTCTTTAGCACCGCGCCCGGCAATGATGTGAACCTCGGCACCACCATGGACCTGCCCAAGGCCTCGGTGAACGGTATCCTGACCAATTTCACCTTGGCCGCCGGCGATGTCATCTACGTCGATACCGGGTTGTATGATAACTCCATCACCATCACGGTGTCCCCGCTGCAGTCAGGCACCAACGGCAATCCTACGGTCATTCAGGGCAGTACGAACAGATTGGCCGGCGGTACGATCATCCGTGGTCCACCCACCGCCACCACGCCGGCCTTTACCTTGTCGTCCGGCCTTCAGGACTTCGCCTTGCGCGACCTGACCATCCAGCGCCGCACCCACGGCATATCCATATCCGGCGCCAGCCGTATCCTGCTCGAGCGGATCAACCTGGAAACCAATTTCCTGAATGGTGTCTTGCTCAACAACGCCAGCGATATCGTGTTGCGGTATGTGGTGAGTCGCCAGAACGCCCTCGACGGCTTGCAGGTCAGCGGCGGCAGCAACATCACCATTGCCCATTCCGTATTCTGGATGAATGCCTCGAATGCGGTGCGTACCACCGGTGCCCGGCTGTTGGTGACCAACAGCGCCTTCGCCGCACGCGGATCCTCCTCGGCCATTTATGGCGTGCCCGGCACAACCAATGTAACGGCCGACTACAATAGTTATTACCTCGAGAACAATGCCTCCATCGCCAACCTCGCTGGCGCGGGTCGCGACATCAATACCCTCGGGGCCTGGCAGTCTGAAACCGGTCAGGACCGTTTCTCCACCGATCTGGATCCTCAATTCGCCAATCCCAACAGCGGTGATTTCCATCCGCGCAGCCAGACCGTACAGGGGCGGTTTGATCCGATTCTCGGCTGGACCACCGACACCACGACCTCCCCGCTGATCGATGCCGGCGATCCGACCGCTGATTTCTCCAACGAAACCGCCCCCAACGGAGGCCGGATCAACATCGGCGTGTTCGGCAACACGATCGAAGCCAGCCGGGTGGACTTCGCCCGGCTCTTTGCCGCCAACCTGACCCAGGGCGGGTGGGTCCGCGGCACCGCGACCCTGCACTGGGTCGCCTCCGGCCTCGCCACCGGCGCGCTGGTGCGGGTGGAGGTTTCCCCGGATGGTGGTGAGACGTGGAACCAGCTCTCGACCGGGACACTCGCTGCTGCGGAGTCGATTGCCTGGAATACCCTGGCCACCAATTCGTTCGCCCCCGGCCTGTGGCGGGTGACCTCGCTGGACAACACCAACCTCTTCAACCAGACCACGAATTTCTTCTCGGTGCGCAACCAGCCGTTGACCTTCTTCGTGAACAATGCCTCGACCGTAGGCGATGTTTTCACCACCTCGGCCGGATCCGCGACCAACTGGGTGGCCACATCCAATCGCCCGCTGAACTCCCTGTCCGCGGTGTTCGACCGGTTCGACCTGGAAGGTGGCGACACCATCCGCATCGATAACGGAATCTACTCGGTCGGCAGCGGCGTCGTGATCGGTCCGCTCGACCAGGGCATAGCCACCTCGTCCATCAGCATCGTCGGCGCGACGCTCTGCAGCGGGGTGGGTGAACCACTGGTTGAACTCTCCGGTAACCTGAACGCCGCAGGCTCGGGCCTGTTCATGACCAACGCCAAACACATCGCCGTCTCGAACATCATCATCCGCCAGGCCGGTTCAGGCATCCGTTCCGACCGGGGCGAGAACCTGACCTTCGATGGATTGCGGGTGTACAACTCCGTGACCAATGCCGTTGACATGCGCAACGGATCCGGCATCACCTTCCGCCGCTCCGCGTTCGCCCACAACGGATCCGGCTGGTTCGGCCTGTCCAATGCCGCAACCCGCGTGTTGAATTCGGTGATCTGGTCCAACGGCGGCAGCGCCGTGCGTATCCTCGGTGGTTCGGTCAACCTGACCAACAACGTGCTCCAGGTCGCCGGGGAGGGCCGTTCGGTATTCATCGGCACCGTGGATGGCGTGTTCCGTTCGGATTACAACAACATCCTCGCCGATGATCTCGCCGATGTCGCCTCGCTCAACGGCAAGCTCCTGAAATTCCTGTCCAGTTGGCAACAGTCCACCACCAACGACCTTCGCTCGCTGAGCCATTCCGCCGGTTTTGTCAATCCGGCCACCCGCGACTTCCATCTTCAAAGCACCGCCGGTCGTTTCATAAGCGCCGGTTGTGCCCTCGCGACCGACCTGGTCAGTTCGGTCATGATCGATGCCGGTGATCCCTCCTTTGCGTTCGCCGCCGAACCCGCGCCCAATGGCGGTCGGATCAACATCGGCCTGTACGGCAACCATCCCGAAGCCAGCATGAGTCCGACCAACGGTTTGTTGCTCACCTTGACCTTGAACAACGGGGGCACGATGCGGGGAACCAATGTGTTCTTCTGGTTCGCCAACAGCGCGGTAACCGGGCACCAGGTGTTTGTCGATTACTCCTTCGACAACGGCGTGACCTGGACGAACATCGGCACCAACCTGGCCGCTTCCGCCGGTTCCTACCTGTGGGACAGCGCCAGCTTCCCTTCCACGCCGCTGGGCCGGTGGCGCATAACCAGCCAGACCGATCCCTCGGTAGCGGCCACCTCCGCCGTTGCCTTTACCCTGAACAACGGTGCCATCACCTACTATATCAACGATGCCAGCACGACCGGGGATGTGTACACCACCGCCATCGGAAATTCGACCAACGATGGCCTGACCGCGGCGACGCCGGTGGCCAGCCTGCGCGATATCTTCACCCGTTACATCCCGGCGCCGGGTGACCGCGTATTGATCGATACCGGGTCCTATTCCTTTACCAACACCGTGACCCTCGATGCCAACTACAGCAGCACCGTCGTCACCAACCCGGTCGTCGTTCAAGGCAGCACCAACTCCGCCGCCGGGGGCACGCGCATCAACCTTGGACGACAGGGACCGGTCATCACCGCCAACGGCCTGGCCAATTACCTCTTCCGCGACCTCCTCGTCACCAACGGCACCCGCGGATTTGTCATCCGTGGATCCACCAACATCACCTATGAGGCGATCCACTACCGTTCGGCCGCCAACATCTCCGATGCCGGCGCCAACCTGCTGGTCAGCGGGTTCTTCGTGGAGAGCTCCACCAACGTCGTCCTGCAGCGCATCGTGGTACAGGATGTGACCAACCGGTCGGACAGTGCCGCCGTGCTGATGCGTCCCTTCGCCCAGGGCATCGAACCCAGTGTGCGCATCCTGAACGGTGTCCTGTGGTCAAACAGTTTCTCCGTGCGCGCCCTGGGCGCATCCCGGGTTTTCCTGACCAATACCCTGATCAGCGCCTCCGGCTCCGGCAAGTTCGCCCTCGATCTTGCCCTCGGTTCATCCATCCAGTCGGATTACAACAATGTGCAGATCGGTGATGGCGCGCAATTCGCCCGCTTGTTTGAAACCATCAGCGCGACCGCGCCGGCCATGTCCGCGCCGTTGTTGTTCCGCAATGCCACCGCCTGGCAGCAGTTCACCGGACAGGATACCAACAGCCTCACCATGAATCCCGAGTTTGTGGAGCCGGAGAACGGCAACTTCTCGCTCCGCAGCCGGATCGGCCGTTATACCCCGTCCGGCCTGGTGACCGATGCCGTGACCTCGATCATGATCGATGCCGGCAACCCGACCCATGCCTTCAACCTTGAACCGGCACCCAATGGATCGCAGGTCAACCTCGGCCATGAGGGCAATACCCCCGCCGCCAGCCTGAGCACGACCAGCCAGACCCTGTTCATCCGCTCCTACAACGACGGCGGCAATGTCTCCGGCACCAACGTGGTGCTGCGCTGGGACGTCCGCGGTGATTTCACCGGCACCACCGTGCAGGTCCGCCTTTCCAGCAACAACGGCCTCTCCTGGATCGGTCTTGCCTCCAACATCCCCACCTACAACCTGCAGTATGCCTTCAATTCACTGACCGTCTCCTCCGGCTTCAACTACATCTGGAGCGTGGTGTACGAACCACAGCCCGGCATCAACACCCGCAGTGATCTTCCGTTCGCGGTCCGCAATACCAACTTCGCGTTCTATGTGAACGACGATTCGCTGGCTGGCGACACCTACGCCACGGCGATCGGCATTGCCACCAATACCGGGTTGTCGCCCAACCAGCCGAAACGCCACCTCCGCGACGTGTTGGAGGCCTATGACCTTGAGCCGGGCGACTGGGTGTACATCGATACCGGCACCTATGCCCTCGGTGACGTGACCCGCATTGACCAGGAAGATACCGGCAACGCCACCAATCCCGTGTACATCGTCGGCAGTACGAATACCTCCCTGGGTGGTTCGATCTTTGGCGGGTACGGCATCTACGTCGAAGCCGGCCGCGGCCTCGTCATCGAGAACCTGAACTTCGAACCGGTCAACACCATCCTGCCCTTCGGCGTGGCCATGCAGGCGAGCACGAACGTGACCTTGAACAACCTCCGGGTCACTGCGGCGGAGAGCAGTTTCTCGGTCAGCAATTCCGTTGCCGTCACCCTGCGCAACAGCATTTCCCGCGCGGCCCGCAACCGCGGCTTGAACGTGTTCAACTCGCGCAATGTCCGCTTCGACCACGGCGTCATCTGGGCCTCGACCAACCGGGCCGTCACCGACATCGCCGGGGTCACCATCACCCACTCCGTGCTCGGCGCCAACGGGAGCGGACGTCTCCTCTTCGAAGGTCCCTCGACCGCCAACCTGCAGGCGAATTACAATACCTATCATGTGACGGACGGCGCCCGCATCGGCCGGATCTCCTTCCCCAACGAGTCCTTCGCCCGCGAATACAATACGCTCACCGCCTGGACGCGCGACACCGGCCGCGACGGCAACAGCCTGTCCACCGATCCGCGGTTCATCGATGCCGGCCAGGGCCGTTTCCACCTGCGCAGCCAGGCGGGCCGATGGAACCCGGAAACCCTGGCCTTCGAGCTGGATGCCGAGACCTCGCCGCTGGTGGATGCCGCCGACCCGGCAGCCCCATTCAGCCTCGAGCAGGAGCCCAACGGCGGTCGCGCCAACATCGGTGCCTTCGGCAACACCTACCAGGCCAGCCTCTCGCCGACCAATCCGGTCCTGCTGGTCGGCAGCCTGAACGACGGCGGCTCGGTATCCGGTACCAATGTGGTCCTCTACTGGGTCGCCCGCGGTGCGGCCACCGCCCACACCGCCCGGGTCGAATTCTCCGGCGATGAAGGCGTCACCTGGACGGTCATCGCCTCGAACCTCCCGCCCGGCATCTCGTCGATCAACTGGGACACCACACTGATCCCGTCCACCGTGCTCGGCTTCTGGCGCGTGGTCAGCGAGACCGATCCCGCCGTCAGTGGCATGTCGCAACGCCCCTTTGCCGTGCGTAACGGCCCGGTGTTCTTCTATGTGAACGATGCCAATCCCACCGGCGACGTGTACACCACCGCAACCGGCATCAGTACCAACAACGGCGCGACGCCCTTGACACCCATGCTCTCCATCGCCCAGGTGATCAGCCGCTATGACGTCATCACCGGGGATGTCATTTATGTCGATACCGGATGGTATTCGAACAATACCTCGATCGTCATCGACCAGCTCGATGTCGGATTCCGGCTGGTGGGCAGCACCAACACCACCGCCGGGGGCTCACGCCTGTTCTTTAACGGCACGGCGGAAGGCATCCGCCTGTTCCGTGCTCCCGGGGTATCGATCGAGCATTTCCGGATGTCCGGCGCCAACCTCGGCATCGCCGTCATCCAGAGCGCCGATGTGAACCTGCGCCATCTGGAACTCGCCGGCGGCAACATCGGCGTGAGTATCGAGCAATCGGCGCGCACGATCATCCGCAATTCGGCCATCCGCAACGCCAACACCGGCATCACCCTCCAACAGGGCACGGCGGCCGATTTCGGCAACCTCGTGCTCTGGTCGAATGCGACCACCGCGATCAACGCCAACATCTCCGACCTCTCCGTGTTCAACTCGGTCTTCGGGGTCTTCGGCGGACCCGACAAATTCGCTTACATCCTGAGTCAATCGACCCTCGCGGCCGATTACAATGCCTTCCACCTCGTGAATGGCGGCTGGGTCGGTCGCCAGACCGTTACCGGTTCCAAGTTCCCGCGCGAGTGGGACAAGGTCGGTACGTGGAGCCGCGACACCGAACGCGACCTGCGTTCCATCAGCGGTGATCCCGGCTTTGCCAATGCCGCACAAGGGGATTTCCATCCGCTCAGTTCGGCCGGTCGTTTTGATCCCGCGACCGGGACCTTCGTACTCGATGGCGCAACCTCGCCGCTGGTCGATGCCGGGTCACCGTTCTCGGCGTTTTCCTTGGAAACCGCCCCCAACGGCGGCCGGGTGGATATCGGCATGTTCGGCAACAGCGTGGAAGCCAGTCGCAGTCCCGCCGATGGCCGGCTGATCGCGGCGCGTTTCGGCGACGGCGGGCGTGCCGAGGGTGCCTCCGTGGCCCTGACCTGGCGCGCCCTCGGCGTCGCCTCGTCGCACACCGTACGGGTGGAATACTCGACCAACAACGGGGTGGCCTGGCTGCTCATCCAGTCCAACGTCGTCGCCTCCGCCGAGTTGCTGTTCACCGATACCGGTTCGTCCGCCGCCTGGCTCGGACGCTGGCGCGTCACCAGTGAAAACGATCCGGGCATTGCCGCCACCAATGCCACCCCGTTCCAGTTCCGCAACCAACCGCTGGCCCTCTTCGTCAACGACGGGTTCACCACCGGTGATGTGTACAGCGTGGCCGCCGGCGACAACTTCAACTCCGGCATCTCCCCGGCCTCGCCGCGCCTGACCCTCGCCAGTGTCATCGCCGATTACGACCTGGAGCCCGGCGACACCATTTATGTCGATACCGGTGAATACCTGCTGACCAGCCCGGTGTTCATCGACCAGTGGGACGCCTTCACGGAGTACAACAACCTGTCCTCCCTGTTGGCCGGCAATCCCACGCTGACCATTCGAGGCAGCACCAACGAGGTGAACGGTGGTTCGCGGTTCATCGCCCTGAATGGCTCCACCGCCTTCTCCCTGAGCGAGGCCTTCGGAGTTCGGTTGATCCATCTGGGGGTCCAGCACTTCCCGACTCTGTCCGGTACGTCGATTACCGCCGTGGATGCGCCATTCTCCTCCTTCGAGTGGCTGCGGTTGAATGTCGGCAACAAGGGAATCACCTTGAGCGACAGCTATGACACTCGCATCCGCCACATCGTGGCGGCCGGTTATGGCGATATCGCCATCGATGTGCGCCGCAGTACCAACGTGCTGCTTCAAAGCTCCATCCTGTACCAGAACCAGGTTGGCGCCTACATCGCCGACCTGGCCCTGCTGCGTGCCCGCAACAACGTCCTGGTGATGAACAGCACCGATGCCGTGGGCTGGTCGCGCAACGATGGACCGGTCATCTCCAGCATCGGCACCCTGGACGCCGATTACAACGTCTTGTTCGCATCGACGAATGCCTTCATTGCCGAATTGCGCGGTGCCCAGTATCCCGGTGCCCGCCGCCGCTACCAGCGCATGGTGAACTGGCAGAACGATACCGGACTGGACCTGCGCAGCTTCCAGAGCGATCCGCGCTTCGCCAATGCGCCCGCCGGCGACTTCCATCCGCAGAGCCCGTTCGGCCGATTCGTGACCGGGGTGGGGTACGTCACCAATGGATTCGACCAGTTGTCGCCCTTGATCGACGCCGGCGACCCGACCTTCTCCTTCGGATCGGAACCCGCACCCAACGGTTCCCGCATCAACATCGGGTTGTACGGGAATACCGCCCAAGCCTCGATCTCGCCGACCAACGGTACACTCCAGGTGATCACCTTCCGCGACGGCGGCCGTGGCAGTTCGAACATCGTGCTCCGCTGGCACTCCTCCGGCCCGGTGAACAGCCAGCTCGTCCATCTGGAGTTCTCGAACGACGGTGGCTCCACCTGGACCAATATCGCCACCAACGTGGTCGCGGTAAACCAGTCCTACGAGTGGGACAGCGCTGATTTCGGCCGCGCCGCCGCCGGCCTCTGGCGGATCAGCAGCCAGACCGATCCCTCGCTCAGTTCCACCAACGAGGTGTTCTTTGCCCTGACCCAGGATGGATCGATCCCTTACTTCGTCAACGATGCCAACACCGGCGGCGACGTGTACACCACCGCGGTCGGCAACAATTCCAACAACGGATTCCTGCCCTCCACGCCGAAGGCCACGCTGCAGGCGCTGCTGAACGAGGTGGATCTTGAACCGGGCGATATCGTGTACGTGGATACCGGAAACTATGCCGGCAACATCGATATCGTGATCGGCGAACTCGACTCGGGTTCCTCGAACCGTCCGGTGATTATCCGCGGCAGCACCAACCTCAACTCGAATGGTACCGTCTTTGACCGCATTACCAAGCAGGGTAACGCAATCCGCGTCGATCGCGCCGAGGGCGTGAAGCTGCAGGACATCACGGTGATCAATGGCGAAAACGGCGTCGGGATCGAGCTCAGCAAGTCGGTCACGCTGGAGAATGTGCGCGCGGTGGAGAACCGGCTCAACGGCGTACTGGTCGCCGGTTCCACCAGCACCCGCCTGCAGAACAACCTGTTCTGGAAGAATGGCACCAACGGGATTGCCCTGGCCCAGCGGGCGGTCGGCGAGGTGCTTTCCGGTGCCGAGGCCAACCTGTTCAACAACACCATCTGGGGCAGCCGCAACGCGGTCAATGTCGGGGTGGGGGCCCAGGTGTCCGCGCGCAACAACCTGATGCAGGCCAGCGGATCGGAAGGCCGCATCTACCTGCTCGGCCTCGAAGTCACCAATGTCGTCGCCGATTACAATGCCTACTACCGGCAGGCCAATGCCCTGCTGGCCGAGCGGGTGGTCGGTTTCGGCGGCAACCAGTTCTTCCCGCGCCTGCTTGACTGGCAGCGGGATCGGGGCAATGACCTGCGCTCGCTGAGCCATGATCCCCAGATCGCCAACGCCACCATCGGTGACTTCGCCCTGCAAAGCGCCAGTGGCCGGTTCCTGCTCAACGGCACGCTGACCAACGACCCGTTCGAGGTCTATTCACCGCTGATCGATACCGGTGATCCCGCCTTTGTTGCCACCAACGAGTCGCTTCCCAACGGCAACCGGATCAACATCGGCCATTACGGCCATACCGCCCTGGCCAGCCGCAGCCGCACCAACGGCTGGTTGGTCGCCTTGACCCTGAATGACGGCGGACTGATTCGCGGGACCAACACCATTCGCTGGGCGGCCGGCAACTGGCCGACCAATTCCCGGGTGCGGTTCGAGTATGCCCTCAACGGGGTCGATTACAGCGTGGTCGCCAGCAATATCCCGGTTTATACCGACGGGTTTGTCTGGGATGCCTCCGGCGAGCCGGTGACCCAGCTCGCCCGTTGGCGCGTGATCAGCGAAACCGATACGAACACCCTGGTGTCGGTGGCCTCGCCGTTCACCATCAAGAACCAGGCCCTTCAGGTGTACGTCAACGACGCCAACACCTCGGGCGACATCTATACCACCGCCATCGGGTCGGACACCAACGATGGCCTCGCGATTACCCGCCCCATGCTCGACCCCGGCGCCGCACTGGATCGTTATCCCTTTGGTCCCGGTGACGTGCTGTATGTGGACACCGGATCCTACTTCGTCACCAATCCGCTGGGCATGCGTCTCGGACTGGTCGGTGATATTCTGAAGAGCGGCGAACCCGGCAATCCCATCCGCCTGGTGGGCAGCACCAATACCGCCGCGGGCGGATCCGTCATTCAGGGAAATCCGTTGAGCTCCGCCGGGTTCCTGATCAATGAAACCAAGCATGTCGACCTGTCCCACCTGACCTTCATCGGCAGCAGCAATGGGCTGGAAGTCTCGTCGGCCGAGGACATCAACCTGACCTGGATCGGCGCCCGCAACAACGTCAACGGCTTCGTCATGAACAATGTCATCTCCGGCCGGTTCAGCCGCGCCGCCGCCTGGTCGAACCAGCGGTGGGGCTTGCAGGTCAATGGAGCCTATTCGAGTATCAGTTGGAACAACGGTGCGATGTTCGCCAACGTTTCCGGTGGCGTGCAACATGTTTTCGGCTCATTGCAGGTCAACAATTCGGCCTTTGTCTCGGCCCCGACCAATAGCAGCGTGATCATTGAAATCAACTCGTCCGTCGCCGGCTATGCCGGTGACCACAACGTGTACTGGACCGGAACCAACACCACCTTGATGAGTGACTCCAGCCTCGGTATCCGTTTCAGTGCGCTGAGCGAGTGGCAGAAGGCATGGAATGCCGATCTTCACTCGATCCGCACCGATCCCTTGTTCGTCAATCCGTCCTCTGGCGACTTCCATCTGCTCAGCCAAAACGGCCGGTATAGCCCCTTCCTGCCGGGTTTTGTCTTCTCCGATACCCTGACCTCGTGGGCGATTGATGCCGGCGACCCGGCATTGGCCTCGAACCTGGAAACGCTGCCGAACGGCAACCGGATCAATGTCGGCCGGTTCGGCAACACGACCGAGGCCAGCCGCTCCACCACCAACGCCGGCCTTCTCGCCGTGGCCATGCGCGATGGCGGCATCGCTCCGACCCCGCTGCCGTTGATCTGGCTGGCCCGCGGCGTGAACAGCAATGCCACCGTGACCCTGGAATACAGTGTGAATGGCGGCATCGCGTGGGAGTCGGTCGTTGCCGGCTACCCGGCCACCAATGGTCAGTATGTCTGGGATTCGGGTTCCATCACCTCGACCCCGATCGCCCTGTGGCGCGTCACCCTCGACAGCCTGCCTTCCGTGGCCGACACCAGCGGGGTCTTCACCATCCGCAACGGCCCGATCCGCTACTATGTCAACGACGGCAGTGTCGCCGGCGATATCTATACCACCGCCGTCGGTGATCCCGACAACATCGGCACGGTCAGCAATGCCCCGATGTCTTCAATCTCCGCCTTGCTCGCCCGCTACAACCTGGAGGGCGGTGACACGATCTATGTGGATACCGGCTTCTACGCCCTGACCAACAACATCCGCATCCTCGCCGATGACGGCGGTGTCGTGACCAACCGGATGGTCATCCAGGGCAGCACCAACTGGTACGAGGGCGGCACGATCCTCCACCGTGTGGTGACCAATGCCTTCGCCCCACCCGACCAGAACAACGAGTCGGTGATCGAACTGGTGAATGTTTCCCATGTCGAGATCGCGGACCTGGTGCTCGAGGGTGCCAATCTCGGCATTTACTTCAACAACATCCAGCCGACCCCGGGCAACATGTACTTCCGCAACCTGTTGATCCGCGACTGCGGCTTTTCCGGCATCAACATGAACCAGTCGTCGAGCAATACCCTGGAGCGGGTGGTGGTGACCCGCGGCTCCGGTGACGGCATCAATGTTTCCGGCAGCGACCTCTACCTGCTGAACTCGATCATCTGGTCGAATGGCGGTGACGGCGTCGCCGCCAGCGGAGGTGGTCTCCGCATCAGCAACAGTGTGCTCCATGCCTATGGCAACGTGACCAACGGGGCACTCGCCCTGAACCAGACCCTGCTGCTGGCCGACTACAACAACTTCTTTGTGCAGGGCGGCGCTTCGTACGCCGTGCTCAGTGGCGAACCGATTGCCGGTTTGCCCCAGTTCACCCAGCGCACGACCCAGAACGTCCATTCGGTGAGCGTGGATCCGCTGTTCAACGATGCCGCCGCCGATGATTACCATCCGCGCAGCCCGGCCGGCCGGTTTGACCCGGTCTCCGGCCAGTTCGTCACCACCGATCCCGACTTCTCCTGGATGATCGATACCGGCAATCCCGCCGATACCTTTGACCTCGAAACCGATCCCAACGGATCGCGCCGCAACATCGGCCTGTACGGCAACACGTCCGAGGCCAGCCGCAGCCGCACCAATGAATGGCTGCTCGCGGTCACCGCAATGGCCGGCGGCCGTATCGGCGGTATTTTCTCCCTGTACTGGTTCTACGGGAACCTGGATCCGACCAACCGCGTGGATCTCGACTACTCGATCGACTCCGGAACCAATTGGTCCACGATCGCGGTCAATATTCCGATCGACCAGGACGGCTACCTCTGGAACAGCCTCTCCGCCAATCCATTCCGCAGTCCAACCACCAAGTGGCGCGTGACCCTGGCCGGCAACACCAATGTCAACGACCAGACCGACCGTATCTTCGGGTTGAATGGTCCGTTTACCTTCTTCGTGAACGATACGAATACCGTCGGCGATGTGTACACCACCGCGGTAGGTGACGATGCCAACCTCGGCATCGCCAGCAATGCCCCGAAGGCGACCCTGCGCGCCGTCCTGGATTCGTGGGATATCGATCCGGAGGATGTCGTCCTCCTTGATACCGGCTACTATGTCATCACCTCGAACGACATTGCCAAGGTTCGTCTCGACAACGGCGGTAACAGCGTTTACCCGGTCATCATCCGCGGCAGCACCAACGGCGTGATCTGGGATGCCCTCGGCATTACCGAGGGTGTTTCCGGTCCGGTCGTACTGGAGATCGAGGCCGCCTACGTCGAACTGGAACGCGTGTCCCTGTTCTCCGCCGGGATCAAGGCCGCCGGCACGAATATCACCTTGCGCGATGTATCGATGCAGCGGTCGGGCATTGAGCTGGCCGGTCCGCTCGGCGTCATCGAGAGCTACCAGGTGACCAACGGCCTGGTCAAGTTGAGCGGCAACGATGTGTTGGCGCGCCGTGGATATGTCCGCAATGGCGGATTGGAGCTGCTCGGCGATAACAGCCGCCTGATCAACTCCGTGGTGGCAGGCAGCAATTCGCCGCTGGTCAAGATCGGCGGGGTGAATGTCCAGGTCATCAACAACACGCTGGTGGCCAACCAGACCGCGATCCAGCAAATCGACTTCGACAGCTTGTCGATCGTGCGCAACAACATCCTGGTCGCCAACGGAATCCTCGGCAACGGGTACTGCATCGAAACCCAGGGCGGCGTGGTCCAGTCCGACTTCAACCTCTTCAGCCTTCGCAACGGGGCCTGGTTCGGCAATGCACAGGACGGTTTGTGGGAACGCCTGATCTACTGGCAGCAGAATTCGCGGCAGGATACCAACAGCATCACCGGAGACCCGCTGTTCGCCGATGAACCCGGCGGTGATTACCGCTTGAAATCGGTGACCGGTCGATGGAACGGCTCCGGCTTCACCGCCGATGCGGAACATTCCCCGGCCATCGATGCCGGTGCGCCGTTCGACGAGTTCCTGAACGAGACCGCGCCGAATGGCAACCGGATCAACATCGGCGCCTTCGGCAATACGGTTCAAGCCAGCCGCAGCCGCACCAATGCCTGGCTCTACGCCATGACCATGAACGACGGCGGCGTGCTGCGCGGCACCAATACCCTGCGCTGGCTGTCCGGCGCGGTTGATCCCACCAACCGGGTGACCCTGCAATACTCGACCGATGGCGGGGCCAACTGGCAGACCATCGTTTCCGATCTCGCGGTATCCGGCGGCTCCTACGTGTGGGATGCCTCGACGGCGTCCAACTCCCTCGATGCCCTCTGGCGCGTGGTACTGGAGTCGAATACCAACGTCCAGGATACCACGGATTCGATCTTCAATATTCGGAACGACGTATTGAGCTTCTACGTCAACGACAGCTCGACCACCGGAGATGTATACACTACCGCGCCCGGCAACGACGCCAACGATGGCCGCACCCCGGCCACGCCCAAGGCTACCCTGGAAAACCTGCTCGCCGCCTACGATACCGAGCCGTCCGACATCATTTATGTGGATACCGGCATCTATACCAGCTCCATTATCCGCGTCATCTGGTCGCGTGGCGGCAGCACCAACGGCCAGATGGTCATCCAAGGCAGCACGAATACCCTCAACGGCGGCACGGTCATCCGGCGCCCGACCCGGCAGGGTGATGTCATGCTGGTCAATGCCTCGTTCGTTACCTTGCGCGACCTGGTCTTCCAGAACGGACAACGTGGCCTGACCCTCCAGACCAACCGGTTCAACCAGCTCATCGGCATCGGCTCATCCACCAACGACATCGGCGTTCGCATGATCGGCGGCAGCAACCACCTCATCCGGTCGAGCCGCATCTGGAACAACAGCCGCATCGGACTCGACATCGATGCCGCCTCGCCGGTCACCGTCCAGAACATCACCTTCGTGAACAACCGCGAGGCCGCCATCCAGGCGCTGGCCAGCCCGAACCTGACCATCCAGAACAACATTTTCTACCACGATGTCGCGACCTCGAACGCGCAGGCTTCCATCGCCGGCGCAACCGGCACCGTGTTCACCGCGAACATCGATTACAACGTGTACTTCTTCGGGTCCGCCTCCCGCAGCAATACCTTCATCTACAGCACCTTCACCAACCTGCTGACCTGGCAGCGGCTGCAGTTCAAGGACTTCCGCAGCGCCGTGACCAACCCGCTGTTCCACAGCGTGGCCACCGACGATTTCCACCTGCAAAGCCAGGCCGGCCGGTTCGATACGAACCTGCAGACCTTCGTCATGGATACCAATACGTCGTGGGCGATCGACCGCGGCAACCCGTTCCTCTCGTTCACCAACGAAACGATGGAGAACGGTGGCCGCATCAACATCGGTGCCTACGGCAACACCTACTATGCCAGCCGCGGCGTGACCAACCAGATCGTGCAGGCCCGCACCGCCGACGCCTTCCTGCCCATCTCTGAATTCGAGAACCCGTACCCGCTGACCTGGTACATGCTGAACGTCCCGTTTGACTTCACGGTCAGCGTCCAGTACTCGGGCGACGGCGGCAACGAGTGGACGACCCTCCAGTCCGGCGTGCCCGCCTACCAGGAGTACATCATCTGGACCAACTCCCCGACCTACAACAGCTTCAACGCCCGCTGGCGCATCGTCGGCGAGGGCGGCAGCAACACGAATTACTGGGACATCAACGATGGCCAGATCCGCACCTTCTTCGGCGTGCACCGCATCTCGGCCATCAGCACCCTGCCCGGCAATAGCAGCCGCATCATCTGGCGCGGCGCCTGGGACGAAAACTACCAGATCCAGTACGCGACGAACTTCATCCGCACCAACCGCGAGTACGTCTGGATCAACCTCGGCGATGTCACCAACCTGACCGTGGGCGGCGATATCCCGTACATCGACCTCCAGGCCTCGAACGATGTCCGCCGCGTGTACCGCGTGCTCTGGCTTGGCACCAACGGCGTACCCTACCAGTAGCGGGGCAGGGCACCCGGTAGCGAAGGGTTGATTTGCCGGTTTAAACCGCTAAGGTACCGGCATGTCGTCCACCGCCACTACGAATCCGGCGCCTGCTGACAGGTCCGGTCGATTGCCCTGGTTGACCCTCGGCGCCTACTTCCTGCTGTCGCGCCTGACCATCCTCGTCGCCGGTTACTACAGCAACCTGCGGATCGACAAATTCAAGTGGTACCAGAAGCAGGGCCACTTCACCGATCCGTTCTTCCAATGGGACTCCTACTGGTACCTCGGCATCATCCAGTCCGGCTATCACTACGAGCCGGGTACCCCGTCCAACGTCCACTTCTTCCCACTGTTCCCGCTGCTGGTTCGCCTGTTCGGCGGGATCACCGGCGAGTATGTGGTCACCGGGTTCGTACTCGCGAACCTGTTCCTGTTCGCCGCCGTCTGCCTGCTCTATAAACTGGTCATCCAGGACGGTGGCTCGCATGCGCTCGCCGACCGCGCCGCGCTTTACCTGTGCGTGTTCCCGACCGGCTTTTTCCTCTCCTTGTTCTACCCGGAAAGCCTGTACCTGATGCTCTCGCTGGCCACGTTGCTGCTGGCCCGCCAACAGCGTTGGGGCTGGGCCTGCGCCTGCGGCGGCCTGCTCGCCCTGGCCAAGACGCCGGGCGTGCTGATCTTCGCCCCGGTGGCCATGGAATACCTCGGCGTGGAGCGCAACCGCCTCTGGCCCTGGCGCTGGAACCGCCCCCGCTCCTCCATCCTCTGGCTCGCCCTGATTCCCGCCGGCCTGGCACTGTACATGCTCTACCTGCACCACCAGTTCGGTGACGCGTTCGCCTTCTCCAAGGCAACCGCCTCGTGGAACCGCAAGGTCGTACCGTTCTACGAGACCTTCGCCCACGCCCGGCAGTACCCCCCGTTTGAGCAGATCCTCTATCACGGCTCCGTGCTCCTCGCCCTTGCCTCGTTGATCACCGGACTTTTCATCCGCGTCCGCCTGAGCTATCTGGTGTACGGCGGCATGTTGCTGTTCCTTTTTGTGTCATCGAATGTACTGGAGTCGATTCAGCGACATGTCCTGATGATCTTTCCGGTGTACCTGGTGCTCGGGATGATTGGCGTGCGAAACCGTCTGGCCGACACCGGGTGGCTGATGTTCAGCCTGATGCTCCTGACCCTGTTCACGGTGGTGTTCACCGCAGGATACCGGATGTATTGAGCCCCCTCCGGTCGCTTACCGCGTCCGGATCGCAGGAAGCAATAACCATGCGCATACTTGTTACCGGAGCCGCCGGGTTCCTGGCCGGGGCGGTGATTCCGCTGCTGAGGCAGGCCGGCCATGAGGTGATCACCGCCGACCGGCGCGGGGAGGTCGACCATGCGGGCGACCTGGCCGATCCCGCCTATGTGCGCGGCCTGCCCGGCGTGGATACCGTGCTCCACGCCGCCGCCGTGCAGTACGTCGATCCGAAAACCCTGCCGACCTTCGGCCGCCGCGCCTTCTTCCAGCGCAACAACGTCGATGCGACCCGGCTGCTGGCCGAGCGCTATGCCTCGCCGGACGTCCACTTCGTGAACGTCTCGACGAGCATGATCTACCAGCAGGCCGACCGCCCGCTGTGCACGACCAGCACCCCGCTGGCCGAGCAGGGCCTGTACTCCGCGTCGAAAATCGCCGCGAAACGCATCGTGGACGCACGCCCCGGCCCGAACGCGACGATCATCCCCTGCATCATCGCCGGGGGCGGCCGCGGCGGCCTGTTCGTGTCGCTGCTGGAGTCGATCCGCCGCCGCGGCTTCGTGGTCATCCCCGGCCGTGGCGACCACCCTGTCCACCTCGTCCACGTATCGGACTGCGCGGCCCTGATCGCCAAGGTCATCGAGCGCCGCGCGACCGGCATGTTCAACGCGGCCAGCCGCGATGCCGTGTCGATCCGCCAGTGGATCCGCGAGATCGAGAACGAATTCCTGCTCGAGCCCACACGCATCCTCGCCTTGCCCCTCGGTCCGATTCATGCCGCCTCGGCGTTGCTCGGTTATCGTCCGGTCCCGAAGGAACGCCTGCTGATGCTGCGCTACCGCCATGTCCTCGACGTGTCCGAGGGCGAACAACTCGGCTGGCGCGCCGCCTACACCAATGTCCAGATCGTGCGCGACACCGTGCGCACGCTGGCCGATGAACCCTGAACCACGCCCATGCATGTCCTCCACCTGGTCTGGAACCTGATCCGCGGCGGCACCGAAGGCCAATGCGCCCGCGTGGCCATGGAGCTCTCGCGCCGCGGCGACCGGAATCCGGTGGTGGTCTTCCGGCGCGAAGGCTTTTTCCTCGAGGCCGTGGAGGAGGCCTGCGGACCGGTCACGGAAATCGGCATCACCCGCTTGCTCGCCCCCGCGACCGTCCAGGCCGTGGTCCGGTTGGCCCGCCGGCTCCGCGAGGAACGGGTGGATTTGCTGCACACCTGGGATGCGGATGCGGCGATCTTCGGCCAGTTCGCCGCCGCGCTGGCCGGCATCCCGCTGATCACCAGCCGCCGCGATCTCGGCCAGATCTACCCGGCCCACAAGGTGTTTCTGCTGCGCCGCGCTGACGGCAAGGCCCGGCGGGTCGTGGCCAACGCCCAGGCCATTGTCGAGGTCTTCGCCCGGCAGGGCATTGCCCGCGAGGTTTTCCGGGTCATCCCGAACATGCTCGACCTCGACGAGTTCGACCGGCTCGCCGCCACGCCGTTTCCCAACGTTGCGGCTATTCCCTCCGGCACCCGTTTCGTCATGGTCGCACGCCTCGACCCCGAGAAGGATGTCGCGACCTTCCTCAACGCGGCGGCGATCATCCGCAATGCGCATCCCTCGGCCACCTTCGTCATTGCCGGTGACGGTGTCGAGCGCCGAGCCCTGGAATCGATGGCCATCCGCGCCGGCCTCGAGGGCCGCGCCTGTTTCCTCGGCGACGTCAAGGACGTACCGTCGCTGTTGCGCCAGTGCGATGTCGGGGTCCTGACCCCCTCGCGCAACGAGGGCCTGTCGAACACGATCCTCGAATACATGGCGGCGGGCCTGCCGGTGGTGGCGACCGACTGCGGCGGCAACCGTGAACTGATCGGCAGCATCGCCGGCAACACCATCACCCCGGTGGGGGACATGGACGCGATCGCTTCGGCCTGCCTCGGCCTCGCCCGCAATGCCGCCTTGCGCAAGGAAACCGGACGGGCCAACCGCGAGGTCGTCGTGCACCGTCACCGGCCCGAGGTCGTCGGCGACCGGTTCGCCGCCCTCTACCGCGAAGCCCTCGAACCGCTAGTGTAACGGGGCGCGGCACGTATGGTGCCGAATCTTCCGGGGCATGATCCCATCACGTGGGATGCGGAAAAGGGAAACCGCGGAGCACGCGGATGTACGCGGATGGAAAAAGGGCATCGTCTTCAGATTAACTGATTACACCATGATGCCAAAGCAACCAGACCATGCGCCCTGCCGGTGATGTGGGGTTGATGCGACGTCGCGTGTGCGGTTAGCCCATCCGCCACAGTTCCGCAATCGCTTGCAGCCGTGTTTCGACGTGGGATTCGGTGGCGTGGTGGATCTGGACATCGCGCAGGGCCTGCTGTCCGATCCGGGAGCACGCGGCGGGATCGGGTAGAAGCTGGTGGAGCAGGGCCGTGATGGCCGCGGCGTCGCCCGGTTCGGTCAGGAATCCGTTTTCGCCGTGCCGTACGATATCGACCGTGCCGGGGGCGCGGGAGGTGATGACCGGCTTGCCATAGGACATGGCCTCGAGCAGTACGACCTGGCCGGTGGCGCGTTCGGTGGGGAGCAGGGGCAGCACGACCAGGCGGGCGCCGCGCAGCAGGTCCAGGTAGGCCTCGCGCCGGATCTCGCGGTGGATGGTGACCCGCGCGGGCAACGTCGTGCCTTCGAGGTCGCCGCTTCCGCCCACGATGTGCCAGGGCAGGTCGGTCGCGTCGATCACCGCGCGCAACGTCGCGTAATCGCGCAAGGTGCGTCCGGCGCAGAACAGGTAGCCCCCGGGCGCTTCGACCAGATGCGGTTCGTCGATGGTGGTGTTCAGCGGGACGTAGCGGAACCGTTCGCGCGGGACCTGGAAGCGGCGTGCGTTGGTGTCGATCTCGGCGGTGCTGTTGGTGATGAAGCCCAGTGCGGAGCGGGCAAGCTTGCGGTAGAGCCAGGTCTTGACGCGCCAGGCCAGGCGGTCGTGTGCCGGGGCGTCGATGAACACCTCGGTCATGATCTGGCGCGAGGAACGTCCGGTGATCCAGCAGAGGAATGCATACAGGAACGACTCCCGCACGCCCATGGTCAGCACCACGTCGTACGCGCCGCTACGGCGAAAGAGGATCCACGCCTCCTTCCACCACGGCATGAAGGAGGGGTCGCCGCCGCCGGCGCGCAACGGGTAGATCGACGTGGTCCGGGCCATCCACGCCGGGCTCTGCCAGAAGGCCATGTTGGTGAGGATGGAAGGCTTGGTTGTCACCAAGCCAACATCCGATATTCAACATTCAACATTCAACATCCAAATCGGGCCGATGGGTGGTGGTGGGGAATCCATGGCGAGATCGCTTCCGGACGGTTCGACGGGTGCCGCGGCGGTTACTTCGAGGCTTTCCAGCTCGGTTTGTGGGGCGACAGGCCGATCAGGTCGAGGCTGCGGGCGAGGCCGTAGGCGCCGTAGAGAACGGCTAGCGGGAGCACCAGGTCACCGCGCCGGGCACGCCGGCAGGTGCGCGCGGCGAGCAGCAGCAGGAGACCGGGCAACGGGAGCAGACCGAGCCAACCCAGCGGATGAATGAATCCGAGCGGGATCGCCGCGAGTGCGATCAGGATCCCGGCGAGAAACACCGCGGTGAACAACGGGGCATTGCCGCCGGACTTCATGCCGCTCTTCTGCAGGATCGCCGCATACGCTCGCCGGTTCGCGTGCCATACCTGTTGCTTGTAGAACTTGCGCAACGTGTCCGGCTCGCCGAGGTGCACCGAGCGCAGGGCGGGGAGGCCCCAGGCGGCGATGCCGGCCATGGTGGCGCGGAACACGAAGTCGGTGTCCTCGCCGGTGGCGAGGCTTTCATCGAAGCCGCCGACGCGGTCGGCCACCCCACGGTGGAAAATCATGTTGCGCGTGGTGATCATCCGGAAGCCCTCGCGCTTCAGCACCTGTTCGCCCTCGTCCTCCTCCAGCGCCGGATTCTTGTTCATCCAGTGGGCGTGCCAGGCTTCCTGCACCCAGGTGCCGGGGGAAGGCGGGGAGGCGGGCCAGCCGAGGACCAATTCCGCGTGCCGGTTCAGCAGGCGTGCGGCATGTTCGAGCCAGGAGGGGTCCAGCACGCAGTCGCCGTCCACGAAGGCGATCCAGTCGCCGCGCGCGGCCTTCAGGCCGGCGTTGCGGCAGACCGGGATGTTCGCGCCGGGGAGTTCGAGGATCTGGTCGAATCCGAGCGATCGCGCCACCGCCACCGAGTCGTCGCGGCTTCCGCCATCCACCGCGATGGTCTCGATGAGCAGGCCATCCGGACGGTTCAGCCGGTCGAACGCCGCCTTGACCTTCGGCAGGGCCTTGGCCTCGTTGAACACCACGACGATAAAGGAAACGAGCATGGGAGGATTTAACAGAAGGCGTGCCGGGAAACGAAGAATAAAGTTGCCGGGGCGGATGGCGGCGGACTGGACCGGTCGTGCCGCCCTTTCCGACGGAACATTCCTGTTCGTTTCCGCCGTGCAGTTTTGCTACAAACTGTTCGCATGAACGTGGTTTTCTTCATGCAGGATACCGGCGCGGTGTTCGGGGCGGAGCGGGCGACCATCGACCTCGCCGTTGGCTTGCGCGCAAACGGCGACACGCCGCGGATCGTGCTGATGGTGGAGCAGCGGCGGGCCGGACAGCCGAGCGGCCTGCAAGATGCACTGCGCGCCGAGGGCTTGCCGGTCAACCTGTTGCCGGTGCGCGGTCGCGTATCGCGGGCGCTCGCTGCGGCCTTGCGCGCGACGTTCATCGAGCACCACGGCGATGTCCTGCACGTGATCGGCTACAAGGCGAACCTGCATGCTCGGCTGGCCGGAATCAGGCCGGTGGTGGCGACGGTGCATGGCTGGCTTTTCCGCCGCGACGTGAAGGAACGGATCTACGATGCCATCGACCGCTGGTGTCTGCGGCGGTGCGACCGTGTGGTCTGCCTCTCGCGCTACTACGAGCAACTGCTGCTTGACCACGGCGTGGCCCGCGAGGCGCTGGTGCGCATCCCGTCCGGACTGCGCGAATTGCCCGGCCCGGTCGCGCCGCGCGCCCCGGCGGCCGGTGCTCCGGTGACCTTCGGCATGATGGGTCGCTTCAGCGAGGAAAAGAACCACGCGCTGTTTGTCGAAGCCGCACGGCAGGTGGTGGCCGAACGGCCGGAGGCCCGGTTCGTCATCGCCGGTCAGGGTCCACTGGAGGCGGAGATCCGCGCTGCGGTCAAGCGGGCCGGACTCGAACCGGTGGTCAGCTTCCCCGGGTACACCAGTGTTGCCGCCTTCATGGGCGGCATTGATGTGTATGTGATGTGTTCAACCATCGAGAACCTGCCCTACAGCATCCTCGAGGCGATGGCGTGGAGCCGTCCGGTCATCGGCACCCATGTCGGCGGAATACCCGACCTGGTGGACCACGGCCGCAGCGGTCGGCTGGTTCCGCTTGGCGATGCCGAGGCGCTATCCGATGCGATGCTGCTGCTGGTCCGGCAACCGGAGCGGATCCCGGCGATGGGCGCGGAAGGCAAGGCGCGGCTGGACCGCCTGTTTTCCTGGGCGAGCAGCGTGAAGGCGCATCAGGGCGTTTACCGCAACCTGGTCGAGGCGCACCGTGGCTGACCGGATATCCTTCCTGTTCGTGGCGGTAGCGACCTGGGCGGTGCGCCTGTTCCCGCTGCTGGTGCTCGGGCTCATCGCAGTGTTTCCCGCCTACAAACAGGTGTGGCTCGGGTATGTTCCGGTCGGTCTGGGCGTGGCGGCCGCAGTGATGTTGATTGCGCAGCGCGAGCGGCTTGCCGCGTGGCTTGGCCGCGTCGGCGACGTCGGCTGGTGGTTCGCCTTGTATATCGTTCCGGGGGCGATTCAATTCGCGTTGCTGTGGTGGTTCCGTCCAGAGCCGTGGTTCGACGGACTCTTCGTCTTCCGCCACGGGGCGACGCTGGCCGCGACCGGAGTGATGGATCCGCTCACGTATTACCCCCCGGCCCAGGCGTGGTGGTATGCGAGCTGGTTCGCGGTGTTCGGGGCGACGGCGCTGGTCGCGCAGATCTCGCAGATCCCGCTCAGTCTCGGCATTACCTGGCTGTCCGGCCGGCTCGCCCGAGAATCCGCCGGACCCGTTGCCGGCCGCGCCACCGCACTGGTCGTCGCCTGGTATCCGACCTTTCTCGGGTATGTGCTGACCACGCCCTATTACCATTATCTCTACACGCTGACCTTGCTGGCGATGGTCTGGGGTCTGCTGCGCTGGTATGAATCCGTCTCGCCGCGTGCCGCCCTAACCTGGGCCCTGTTTGGAGGTGCGATGGCCGGTCTGTCGGCCTTGACCAAGGCCGTGCAGTTGATCTCGCCGTTGCAGGCTGCCACCTGGGTGCTCTGCCTGGTGCTGGCGGGGACGTTGGCGGTGCGCCGAGCGGTCACCGGGGTGGTGGTCTTTTCGTTCGGCATGGCGGTCGTGCTGGCCCCTTGGGTGCTGCGTAACGCCCTGGTCTTTGATGCGTTCGTGCCGGTGTGCACCTCGGGCGGACTGGTGTTGTACAGCGCGAACCATCCTGACTCGAACGGGCTTTACAGCGCGTTGCCGGACCAGGCGAACATCACCACGCCGGCGGAAATGCTGGCCCACAGCCGGTGGTGTTCGGCGGAGGCGCGCCGTTTCATCGCCGAGGACCCGGTGCGGTTCGCCGGCCTTGCCGCGCTCAAGGCGTTGCATACCTGGGGCAGCGAAGCGACCTTCACCGACCTGATCAACCGGCGCGGCGCCGTGCCGGGCTGGATCAAGCCGGCCTTCAGCGCCGCCTTCGTGACCGGCTGGGCCATGGTCGCAACCTGGTGGGCTATGGCTGCGGTGCGCGTGCTGCGCCAGCGGGTGGTGCCCACGCCTGCCGAGTGGCTGCTCGGGGTGCTGGTGCTGTCCAATGCGGTGGTGTACCTCGTGTTCGAGGGCGGCGACCGCCATCATCTTCCCTTTGTGCCATTGATCGCCGGGTGGGCGCTTGGTATATACCTCCGAACCGGAAAGGACCGCGCATGAGCATTCCCCTGTTGGATTTGAAACCCCAGTACCAGGCCCTGAAGGACGAAATCAAGGCGGTGGTGGACCGGGTGATGGAATCGCAAGCCTTCATCCTCGGACCTGAAGTCGAAGGTCTGGAGAAGGAAGTCGCAGCCTACTCGCACTGCGCCTACGGGGTCGGGGTGTCCTCGGGCACGGACGCCCTGCTGATGGCCTTGATGGCGATCGACCTCCAGCCCGGCGACGAGGTGATCACCAGTCCGTTCACCTTCTTCGCCACCGCAGGCAGCATCGCCCGCCTCGGAGCCAAACCGGTGTTCGTGGACATCGATCCGGTCACCTTCAACATCGACGCCGCGGCCATTGAACGTGTCGTCACCCCACGCACCCGGGCAATCATGCCGGTGCACCTGTACGGGCAGATGGCCGATATGGATGCGATCATGGACGTCGCCACGCGGAACAAACTGGTGGTGATCGAGGATGCCGCCCAGGCCATCGGTTCGGAATACAAGGGCCGACGCGCCGGCTCGATCGGACACATGGGGTGTTTCAGCTTTTTCCCGTCGAAGAACCTGGGCGGTTTCGGCGATGGCGGCATGGTCACCACCAACGATCCCGCGTTGTACGAAAAGCTCAAGCTGCTGCGCAACCACGGCATGCAGCCCAAGTATTACTACCGGCTCATCGGCGGCAATTTCCGGCTCGATGCGCTGCAGGCCGCGGTGTTGCGGATCAAGCTCAAGCACCTCGATGCCTGGTCCGACCAGCGCCAACGCAACGCCGCGCTCTACCGCGAGGCCTTCGCGGCCGACGGGCTGGCCGCCCCGGGCCTGCCGGCGTGTGGCACCGGGGCCTGCCGCGAGCGGGGTGGGGCGGGTTGCGGGGTCCAGGCGAGCGGCCAGGTGGTCCTGCCCGCCGCCCTGCCGGATCGCCGTCACATCTACAACCAGTTTGTCATCCGGCTGCCGCGGCGCGAGCAGGTCATCGCCCACCTCGCGCAGGCGAAGATCGGCCACGAGATCTACTACCCGGTTCCATTGCACGTACAGGAGTGTTTCGCGTATCTCGGCCACCGCGCGGGGGACTTCCCGGCCAGCGAATGCGCGGCGGCGACGACACTCGCCGTGCCGATTTATCCGGAAGTGGGCGATGATGCGATCCGCGCCGTGGTGACGGCCATCGCGACCGCCTTGCGCGGTTGACGTATCACGTGGCGGGCGCTTGCCCACCGCGCAACTGGCGGAACGTCAGGCCGCGCAGGTGCAGCACCAGCAGCCCGGCCCCGACGTTGAACAGCAGTTGGAGCAGGTGGCCGACCACCGAATAGGCCATCGCGAACTCCTTGCTGTAGCCGTACACCGAGCTCAACGCGAGGATGCAACCCACCTGGAACGTGCCGAGGAATCCGGGGGCGCTGGGCGCGGCCACCGCCATCGCGATCATCACGTTCAGCATCATGCCGACCCAGAAGGTCGGAAATTCGCCGAACGCCCACAGCAGCGCCTGGTACCAGGCGGCCATCAGCAACCACATGGCCAGCGACCAGAGCATGACCTTGGTCAGTTGTCCGAACGAGGCGATGACCCGCAGGCCGGCAAAGTAATCGGTGATCATCCGGTTGGCCTTGGCCGAGGCGCGCGGCATCACCCGGCCGAGGGTCCAGCCGCAGAGCAGGTGGAACAACCGTTCGGTGCGCCGCGGTGCGAGGTAGGAGACGACCACCACCGCGATCAGCACACCGGTCAGCAGGCCGAGCACCTTCGCGCCAATGAGCAATTCCACCGGCACCCGGTCGAGCTGGGTCAGGCAGACCAGCATCAGTGCGAGCAGGCAGGCCGAGTCGGACAGCCGTTCGATCAGGATGCTGGCCAGGGCCGAGCTGAACGGGACCGGTTGCCAGCGGCTGAGCGCCCACGGGCGGATGATCTCCCCGGCGCGCAGCGGGAGCACGAAACTCGCGAAAAATCCGATGATCGTCGCATCCATCAGCCGCGGCACCGACAGCCGGTCGCCGCCCGGCAGGATCAGTTGCCAGCGCTTGGCCCGCATCCAGATCATCACCGGGAACGCCGCCGTGAGCAGCAGGATGTACCACGGGTTTACCTTGGCCAGTTGCGCCCCGACCTCCCGCCAGTCCAGCTTGGCGAACAGGTAGGCGAGGATCGCCCCGCTGACGGCCAGGCTGACCGTGATGCCGATCCATTTTCCGCGTTGGCCGTTCCTGCTCATGGGGGCGCTACTGTTGTGCTTTTCGCACGGCCGGTCAAGCGCGCCGAACCGGGACCCTGCCGCCACCCGCTTTGCAGTTGAACCCCATCCCATCTTTCAATAGGTTACGCTGGGCGGGTTGCACCAATCCACCCCTACATCTTAAGGAATTGGCATGCCGAATACCGTCTTGATTGGCGCCCAATGGGGCGATGAGGGCAAAGGAAAGATCATCGATGTGTTGACCGAGAAGGTTGACTGGGTCGTCCGCTACCAGGGAGGCAACAATGCCGGCCATACCGTGGAGATCGGGTCGGACAAGTACGTGCTCCACCTCGTGCCGTCGGGCATCCTGCACGCCGGGAAGAAATGCGTGATCGGCAACGGCCTGGTCGTCGATCCGGTCGCGCTGGTGAAGGAGATCAAGGGCGTGGTGGACCGCGGGATCGATCCCGCCGGACGGTTCTTCATCAGCGACCGCGCCCATGTCGTATTGCCCTACCACAAGCTGATCGACGAGTACCGCGAGAAGAAACCCGCGACCGGCACGATGATCGGCACCACCAAGCGCGGCATCGGACCGACCTACGGCGACAAGGCCGCGCGCACCGGCTTGCGCATGGGCGACCTGGTCGATCCGGACCGCGAGACCCTGCTGCGCGCCCGCCTCACCTCGAACAACCGCATCCTCGCTGCGCTCGGCGCGCCGGAACTCGATGCCGACGCCGTGGTGCGCGACACCCTTGCCGCGGTGGACTACCTCGCCCCGTTCATCACCGATACCATCCCGATGCTCCACGAGGCGATCGGGAGCGGCAAGTCCGTGCTGTTTGAAGGCGCACAGGGCACGATGCTCGACATCGATTACGGCACCTATCCGTTTGTCACCTCGTCGAGCGCCACCGCCGGTGGTGCCTGCACCGGCTCGGGCGTGCCCCCGCACAAGGTGGACCGTGTGCTCGGCGTCGTGAAGGCCTATTCAACCCGGGTGGGCGAGGGGCCGTTCCCGACCGAACTGACCGACGCGATGGGCGATCGGCTGCGCAAGGCCGGCAACGAGTTCGGCGCGACCACCGGCCGACCCCGCCGCTGCGGCTGGTTCGACCTTGTCGTCGCCCGCTATTCCGTCATGGTCAACGGCATCGATGCCTGGGCGATGACCAAGCTCGACGTGCTCGATGAGGTCGAGACCATCCGTATCTGCGTGGCCTACGAGTGTGATGGCAAACGGCTGACCAGCGTTCCCGCCAACGTGCGCCAACTCGAGCGCTGCCGCCCGGTGTACGAGGATGTTCCCGGCTGGATGTGTTCGACCAAGGACGTCGCGTCGTGGGAGCAGCTCCCCGAAAAAGC
Source organism: uncultured Verrucomicrobiota bacterium (assembly GCA_937872895.1). Taxonomy (GTDB): domain Bacteria; phylum Verrucomicrobiota; class Kiritimatiellia; order CAIVKH01; family CAIVKH01; genus CALMUP01. Next base: position 14,246 of record CALMUP010000031.1, on the reverse strand, counting down.
CAAGGCCTATGTGCGCCGCCTCGAGGAACTGACCGGGGTCAAGGTCGCCATCCTCTCGGTCGGTCCTCGCCGCGACAGCACGATCATCCTCGACCGGACGATGTTTGGCTGATTATGAGCAAAACCCCCGCCAACCTCCCGCGGCATGTCGCCATTATCATGGATGGCAACGGACGCTGGGCCAAGAACCGCGGCCTCCCGCGGATCAAGGGCCACCAGGTCGGCGCGGAGTCGGTGCGGGCAATCCTGCGCGCCTGCCGCGGCAAGGGCATCGAATACCTCACCCTGTACGCGTTCAGTTCGGAGAACTGGGTGCGGCCGAAACCCGAGGTGACCGGGTTGATGGCGTTGCTGCGCAAATTCCTGCGCGACCAGTCCGACGAGCTGCACGCGCACGAGGTCAAGCTCCGGGTGATCGGCCATGCGCAGGATCTCCCGTCCGCGGTGCAGAAGGAGCTCAGCCGGGTCATCGGCGAGACCGCCCATTACACCAAAGGCACGCTTACCCTGGCGCTTAGCTACGGCGGGCGGACCGAGCTGACCGATGCGGTGAAAGCCATTGCGCGCAAGGTCAAGGACGGCACGCTGAACCCGTCGTCGATCACCGAAAAAACCATCGCCCAGCACCTGTATGCCCCGGACATCCCGGATCCCGATTTCATGATCCGCACGAGCGGTGAGATGCGGATCAGCAATTTCCTGCTGTGGCAGTTGTCGTATGCGGAGCTGTACGTGACCCCGGTCTTGTGGCCGGACTTTCGGGCACCGGAGCTCGACGAGGCGCTGGCCGAATACCAGCGACGGCACCGCCGGTTCGGAGGCGTGACCTGATATGCTGAAGTACCGGATCATCAGCGGATTCCTCATGGCCGGCGCACTGCTCGCTGCGCTGCGGTTTCTTCCCTCGGAGGGCGCGGTCGCCGTGCTGGCCCTGTTCTGTGCGCTCGGCTTGTGGGAATTCTCCGCGCTGCTGAAGGCTGGCGGGATACCGCACTTCCGCTGGACCGGGATTCTTGGTGGCGTCACGCTGATCGTCTCGACCTGGTGGTTCCACGACCCGGCCCTCGGCGGCCTGGATCCGGATGTCGAGGCGATGGTGTTGTTCGGTATCGCCGCCTTCGTGTTCATCCGACAGATGTTCCAGCCCGCCATCGACCAGGCCCTGGCCAGCATGGCCGCAACCCTGCTCGGTATGATCTACGTCGCCTGGCTGTTCAACTTCCTCAACAAGCTGCTGCTGGTGTTCGGTCTGGTCGAAGGACGGCTGCTGATCCTCTACCTGGTGCTGGTGGTGAAACTGACCGATGTCGGGGCGTTCTTTACCGGGTGCCGCCTCGGCGGACCCAAGTTCTTCCCGCGCATCTCCCCGGCCAAGACCTGGTCCGGCGTGATCGGCGGACTGGTCACCGGCGTCGTGTTCAGCCTGCTCGGCTGGTACTTCATCCATCCCCACATGCCCGACCTGCGCTTCCAGTGGCATGACGCGCTGATCCTCGGCGTGCTGCTCTCCGCCGCCGGCGTGGCCGGTGACCTGATCGAGTCGATGGTCAAGCGCGCCTCCGGCGTGAAGGACTCCGGCACGATCATCAAGGGCATGGGCGGTTTCCTCGACGTAGTGGACAGCCTGATGTTCACCGCACCCATCCTGTACATCTACCTGCGGCTGTTTGTGGAAACCGCCGCGCGGTGAGCGTACAGTTACCCCGTATTTTCCGGAAGGTCCCGTCATGATTGAAATGATACTGTCGATTGTCCTGGTGACGCTGCTGTTTGGCTTCACCATCTTCATCCACGAATTGGGGCATTTCCTCGTTGCCCGCTGGTGCGGCATGACCGTGGACGCCTTTGCCATCGGTATGGGCCCGGCGATCTGGAAGCGCACCGTCAACGGAGTCGAGTACAAGCTCTGCGCCTTCCCGATCGGCGGATATGTCGCCCTGCCGCAGATGGGTCCGAGCGAGGAGTCCGGCAAGACCGCCGAACAGGAAGGCCGCAACCTCCCGCCGGTGAAGCCGATCCCGAAGATCCTGGTCGCCCTGGCCGGCGTGACCTTCAACATGATCTTCGCGGTGTTCCTCGCCTATGTGATCTTCTGGGAGAGCAAGGCGATCGCCCCCGAATACGAAACCAGCGCCGTCGGCTATGTGGAAACGAACTCCCCCGCCTATACCGCGGGCATCCGTTCCGGCGATATCATCACCGCGGTGAACGGTGAATCGGTCTCGACCTGGGAGCAGTACATCGTGGTCACCGCGTTGCGCGACCAGGTCACCCTCGATCTGCGCCGGCCCGACGGCTCGACCGGACAAGTGAGCCTGCCGACCACCAAGATCGTCGGCGGCCGCATCATTCCCGGCATGTACCCCAAGAACTACGTGGTCGTGCTTGGCTTCGTGGCCGATTCCCCGGCCAAGGCCGCCGGCGTGCTGCCCCGCGACCGCATCCTCCGCCTCGACGGCCAGGAATTGTTCAGCCGCGAGCAGATGGTGGACCTGATCAACGCGGCGGGCGGACGTCCGGTCGCCCTCGAGATCGACCGCGGCGGCACCAACCTGGTGCTCTCCGTCACGCCCCGGTTCAACCAGGAACACCAGCGCGCGATGATCGGGATCAAGTTCCAGATCGACGAAGTGAAGAAGCCGATGGACCAGATCAAATCCCACGCCACGCTGATCTTCCGCATCCTCAAGGCCCTGGTTACCCCGTCCGAATCCCGCGCTGCCGCCGAGGCGATCGGCGGACCGGTGGCGATCATCGACATCTTCCTCGACTTCGCCTCCATGGGCCTGATGAAGGCCCTCTGGTTCGCCTGCCTGCTCAACGTGAACCTCGCGGTGATGAACCTGCTGCCGCTGCCCGTGCTCGACGGCGGCCACATCATGTTCTCGCTGTATGAACTGGTCTTCCGCCGCCCGGTTCCCGCCCGCGTAGTCGCCTTTCTCTGGAAAGTCTCGGCCCTTCTGCTGCTCGGCCTGTTCCTGTTGCTGACCTACCGCGACGTCGCACGCATTGTTTCCGCACGACAGTCCCGGAAGGATCCGGCCGCCGCCGAACAACCGGCCGCACCACCGGCCGCCGAAGCCCCGGCTCCGGCCGCACCGTGATGGTGACGCGGCACGTTCCAGACCCTGGACAACGACCCACCCATTCCTTCCAACCACTGGACACCCGATGAAAAAGAAATCCGAGTTTGTTCCCGACTGGGCCAAGGATGCGATCTGGTACCAGATCTTTCCGGAGCGTTTCCGCAACGGCGCCCCGCGCAGCAATCCGACCGTCGCGGATTTCTCCGACCGCGCCATCCCCGGCTGGAAGATCATGCCGTGGGGGAGTGACTGGTATGGCCAGCAGCCGTGGGAAAGGAAGCGCGGCGATTTCTTCTCCTCCGTGTACCTGCGGCGCTACGGCGGCGATCTCGTCGGTGTGTTCGAGAAGCTCGACTACCTGCAGGACCTCGGCATCACCGCGATCTACCTGAACCCGGTGTTCCATGCGCCGTCGCTGCACAAGTACGACGGATCCTCCTTCCATCACGTCGATCCGAGTTTCGGGCCTGACCGCGCCGGCGACCTCAAGCGCCTCGCCGCCGCCCGCGAAACCGAGGACCCCGCGACCTGGATCTGGACCAAGGCCGACCTGTTCCTGCTCAAGCTGATCAAGGAGGTCCACCGCCGCGGCATGCGCATCATCCTCGACGGCGTGTTCAACCATACCGGCCGCGATTTCTTCGCCTTCCGCGACCTGCTGAAGAACGGCAAGTCCTCGCGTTACAAGAACTGGTACAAGCTCAAGGGCTGGAATCCCGACGGGACGTTCAGCTACGACGGCTGGTTCGGCCACGCCGCGCTGCCGGAACTCGCACGCAGCGAAAACGACCTGCACCCCGCGGTGCGGACGTACGTGTTCGATATCACCCGGCGCTGGATGGATCCCGACGGGGATGGCGACCCGTCGGACGGCATCGACGGCTGGCGTCTCGACGTCGCCTTCTGCGTGCCGCACGGGTTCTGGAAGAAATGGCGTCGCCACGTGAAGTCGATCAACCCCGAGGCCTACCTCACCGCCGAGATCGTGACCCTCGCCCAGGATTACCTGAAGGGCGACGAGTTCGACGCGGTCATGAACTACATGTGGCTCTTTCCCTCGGTCAGCTTCTTCAGCAACGCGAAGAAAGCGATGCCCGCGCGTGAATTCCGCAAGGCGCTCGACCTGGTGCGCAACGCCTACCCGGACGAGGTGTCGTATGTGCAGCAGAACCTGTTCGACTCCCACGACGTCGGCCGCGTGCTCTCCGTGCTGAACAATCCGGAACTGCTGCCCATCGAGAACTTCGACCAGTACTTCCACCTGTCGCGGGTGAAACACGGCGGCACCTTCCGCACCACCAAGCCGGACGCCGCCGCGCTGGCCGCCCTGCGCCAGGCCGTCATCTTCCAGATGACCTATCCCGGCGCGCCGATGATCTACTACGGAACCGAAGTCGGACTGTGGGGCGCAAACGATCCGTGCGACCGCCAGGCGATGCTGTGGGATGACATCCGGTACGAGCCGGAGACCCATACGCCCGGCGGCAAGACGCGTGCGAAATCGCGCGCCCCCGACCGGAAACTGTTCGCCTTCTACCAGGACGCCATCGCCATGCGTCAGGCCCATGCCGTGCTGCGGCGCGGCGACCTCGTGTGGCGCAACCACGCGAACCCGCGTGTGCTGATCTACGACCGGACGCTCGACGGCCTCACGGTGCGGGTTGTGCTGAACGCGGGCACCATCCCGGCCTCCGTGACCCTCCCGTTCCGCGGGGTCGACCTGTGGAGCGGGCATAGCCTCGCCCGTGGCCCGGTCGAGGTCCCGGCCCGCGGATGGCTGGTCGTGTCGAAACTGGGCTGACCGGTGGGATGGGCACATGAGCGAACCCACCCAGATCCTGATGGTGTACCTCACCGCCGCCGACGCCGAGCAAGCGGCCGCGCTGGCCGATCACCTCGTCGCGCGCAAAGTCGCCGCCTGCGTCAACATCCTCGGCCCGATCCAATCGGTCTACGAATGGAAGGGTCGCGTCGAACACGCGTCGGAAGTCGCCCTGATCGCCAAGACCACCCGGGAACGCTACGCCGACCTCGAGGCCGCCGTTCGGGAAAAGCACGGCTACGAATGCCCCTGCATCGTCGCCTGGCCGCTGACCCGCGGCTACGCACCGTTCCTGGAGTGGGTGAGCGGACAGGTCGATTAACGACTCCATTGGGAACCTCCCCTGTAGCTCCGGCGTTATACGCCGGAGGGGAGCGGGTCGAACGCGGCAATGTTGCTGAATCGTCCCTTCCGGCGAATATCGCCGGAACGACAGAACGTCTGTCGGACATCACCGCGAAGATTTGCTGTAGCTCCGGCGTTATACGCCGGAGGGAAGCGGGTGGAACGTGTTGACGCTGGTGAGTCGTCTCTTCCGGCGAATATCGCCGGAACTACAGAATACCTGTCGGCCATCACCGCGAAGATTTGCTGTAGCTCCGGCGTTACACGCCGGAGAGGAGCGGGTGGAACGTGTTGACGCTGGTGAGTCGTCCCTTCCGGCGAATATCGCCGGAACTACAGAATACCTGTCGGCCATCACCGCGAAGATTTGCTGTAGCTCCGGCGTTACACGCCGGAGAGGAGCGGGTGGAACGTGGTAGCGTTGCTGAATCGTTCCATCCGGCGAATTTCGCCGGAACTACAGAATACCTGTCGGCCGTCACCGTGAAGATTTCCTGTAGCTCCGGCGTTACACGCCGGAGGGGAACGGGTGGAACGTGGTAGCGTTGCTGAATCGTTCCATCCGGCGAATATCGCCGGAACTACAGAACGTCTGTCGGCCATCACCGCGAAGATTTGCTGTAGCTCCGGCGTTACACGCCGGAGAGGAGCGGGTGGAACGTGGTAGCGTTGCTGAATCGTTCCATCCGGCGAATTTCGCCGGAACTACAGAATACCTGTCGGCCGTCACCGTGAAGATTTCCTGTAGCTCCGGCGTTACACGCCGGAGGGGAACGGGTGGAACGTGGTAGCGTTGCTGAATCGTTCCATCCGGCGAATATCGCCGGAACTACAGAACGTCTGTCGGCCATCACCGCGAAGATTTGCTGTAGCTCCGGCGTTACACGCCGGAGAGGAGCGGGTGGAACGTGTTGACGCTGGTGAGTCGTCCCTTCCGGCGAATATCGCCGGAACTACAGAATGTCTGTCGGCCATCACCGTGAAGATTTCCTGTAGCTCCGGCGTTATACGCCGGAGGGGAGCGGGTCGAACGCGGCAACGTTGCTGAATCGTTCCTTCCGGCGAATATCGCCGGAACTACAGGAGGCCGGAGCCATCCGCGACATCTCGCGGTTCAGTGCCGGTCGCGGACCAGCAGCAGGTAGGCGAGGGTCAGGATCGCCGAGACGGCCGAGGCCACGTAGGTCAGGAAGGCGGCGTTCAGCACCTTGCCGGCGTGTTCCTGTTCCTGGACCGAGACGATACCCGCCTTGACCATCAGCCGCTTCGCGCGCGCGCTGGCATCCCATTCCACCGGCAGGGTCACCAGCGAAAACGCGACCACGCCGATGAACAGCAGGATGCCGATGTTGATCAGGAACGGAAGCTGGGCCATCAGGCCGATCATGAACACCGGCATGGCCAACTGGCTGCCGAAGCTGGTCACCGGCACGAGGGCCGAGCGCAGGGTCAGCGGGGCATAGTCATGCGCCTTCTGCAGCGCGTGCCCGGCCTCGTGGCAGGCCACGCCGATGGCGGACAGCGACGGCGAGTTGTACACGTCGGGCGAGAGCCGCAACGTGTTCGAGCGCGGATCGTAGTGGTCCGACAGGAAGCCCTGGGTCATCTCGATGGTCACGTCGGTCACGCCTTCGGCGAGCAACACGCGCCGGGCCGCCTCCGCGCCGGTCATGCCGGACGAGGACGCATAGCGGGCGTACTTGTGGAACGTGCTCTTGACCTTCATGGTCGCCAGCATCGCCAGGATCATGCCCGGGACGGCAAACATCAGATAGAGTGGATCGATAAACATGGTACACCTCGTTGTGGTACGTTACTCGGCCCTCATAGACAGTCAAGGGCATCCGGTGTTCAAACCGACGAGGCGAATACGGCCACGCTGCGGCCTTCGACGGTCAGCGACCGGCCGGTTTCCTTCCAGGGCGGGGGCGTGGCGCTGGTGCTAAGTTCAAGGATCCAGGGGGTTCCGGGCGCGTCGGGGAGCCGCACGTCGCACGGCTGTTCGTCGGCGTTGAAGACGACATACAGGTCCGGGCAGTCTTCGGCGGCCCCGGTCAACCGGTGTGAGCCGCCGATCCATGCGGCCAGGCGGAGGCTTTGGTGCCAATCCGGATCGCCGCCCTCGGGTGAGAACCAGCGGATGTCGCGCTGGTCGCCGCCGTGGAAGAACGAGGTGCGGCGCAGGCTCGGAAAGCGTTTGCGCAGGTGGATCGCCTTGCGGGTGAAGTGCAGCAGGTCCTGGTGGCGGTCGCACCGCGACCAGTCGATCCACGACAGTTCGTTGTCCTGGCAATAGGCGTTGTTGTTGCCGTTCTGGGTGTGCGACATCTCGTCGCCGGCCAGCATCATCGGCACGCCCTGCGAGAGGAACAGGGTGGCGAGGAAGTTCTTCTGCTGGCGCAGGCGCAGCGCCTCGATGGCCGGATCGTTGGTCGGGCCCTCGTGGCCGAAGTTCATGCTGTGGTTGTGGTTCTCGCCGTCGCGGTTGTCCTCGTTGTTGAGGTCGTTGTGCTTCCGCTCGTAGCTGACGAGGTCGCGCAGGGTCATGCCGTCGTGGCAGGTCACGAAGTTGATGCTCTTCAGCGGCGTCTGGCCGTCCTTCTGGTAGAGGTCGGCGCTGCCGGCGAGGCGGGTCGCGAAGGCGCCGAGCATGCCGCGTTCGCCCTTCCAGAAGCGGCGCACGTCGTCGCGGTAGCGCCCGTTCCATTCCGACCAGTGCTGGCTGGGGAATTCGCCGACCTGGTAGGCCCCGGCGGCGTCCCAGGCTTCGGCGATGATCTTCGTATCGCGCAGGGCCGGATCCTCGGCGATCATCTCCACGATCGGCGGGTTCGGCAGGATCTCCCCGTTCTTGTCGCGGGTCAGGATCGAGGCGAGGTCGAAGCGGAAGCCGTCCACGTGCATGTGCAGCACCCAGTAGCGCAGGCAGTTCATGATGAACGAGCGCACGACGGGGTGGTTGCTGTTCACCGTGTTGCCGCACCCGCTGTAGTTCATGTAGTGGCGGCCGCTCTTGTCCATCATGTAGTAGATGTAGTTGTCGATGCCGCGGTGCGAGTAGGTCGGGCCGCCGTCGCCGCCCTCCGCGGTGTGGTTGAACACCACGTCGAGGATGACCTCGATGCCGGCCTGGTGGAGCGCGATGACCAGGTCCTTGAACTCGGTGACCTGCTGGCCGTACGAGCCGCGGCTGGCGTAGCGGGCGTTGGGCGCGAAGAAGGCGAGGGTGCTGTAGCCCCAGTAGTTCTTCAGGTGGGCGCGCCGTCCGTTCTCGACGAAGTACTCCATCTCGTTGAATTCCTGGAGCGGCAGGAACTCCACCGCCGTGATGCCCATGTCGCGCAGGTAGGGGATCTTCGCCTTGAACCCGTCGTAGGTGCCGGGCGCGCCGACGCCCGCGCTGGGATGCGCGGTGAAGCCGCGCAGGTGGGTCTCGTAGATGACCGTTTCATGCAACGGGATGTTCGGGGAGACGTCGCGCGACCAGTCGAAGTCGTCGCGGATGATCACGCCCTTGGGCAGGCCGGGGCCGCTCTTCGGATGCCGGCCCTGCTGCAGCGCGCCGCGGTCGCCCCACTGGTTGCGGCCGGCCACGGCGAGGGCATAGGGATCGAGCAGCCACTGCTCCGGGTCGTAGTAGTTCTTCAGGCCCGGTGCGGCCACGCCCTCCATGCGGTAGAGGTAGAACTGACCGGCGCGCGCATCGCGGAGGTGGATGTGCCAGATGTCGCCGATGCGGTTGTGCTGCGGGGTCAGTTCGAATTCCTGGCTCGGTACCGCGGCGTCGGCGTGGTCGAACAGCATCAGCCAGACCCGCGTCGCGTGCCGGCTGAAGACGGTGAACTGGACACCGCTCTCGACGACGTGGGCCCCGTAGGGCACCGGCATCGGGATACTGGGCAGCAGGGTCGAGGTGCGGCGGCGGGTGGTCATGGGTTCGATGGTCTGCGGGATTCGATAATTCATGGTGGAGGGATCAAGGTCGGGGCGGTTTGCCCAGGTACACGATGCGCTGCATCAGGCGCCCAAAAAAGGACGAGGAGGTGCGGCGGTGGCGGCGCCGGCGGCGCTTGATGCGGACGCCCAGCGAGGTTTCGGTGATGGTTTCCGGGGGCTTGCCGCCGGGGATCGGCGCGACTCCGGTGCTGCTGACCAGCCCCGGACTGGTTTGCTCGGCGGGCAGTTCGCGGTTGGTGGCGCTGATCGACAGCACGACCGCATCGACCGATTTCACGAAGGCGCCCGCCACCTCCTCGACGTACGCCCCGCCATCGACATTCACGGGGGCATACTGACGGATGCGCCGCTTCAGGATGGGCAACGCATCGTTGACAACCGTATCGCGCGTCATGCCCAGGCAGTCACCGAGCTCCAGCCGCATGTCGGCGATCGCCGTTGACAGCTTCCAGTCGTGCACGGTGCAGCAGCGCAGGCGAGCCGCGCGGCCGACCGCATGGGTCAGCCAGATGATCGAGAACGCCTGGCCGAGATCCTCGCCCGGTCGGCCCAGCGCATGCGGGTTGGCGCTGATGCCGGAAAACAGGCGCTGACCGAACCGCATGAAATCGCCCTTGGTCATGACCAGCCAGACATCGCGCATGACCCGGAAGTACTCGCGCAACGTGGGTTGCGGGATGTAGGTGTCGACGATTTCCGAGACCTGGGTGAACTGGTGGTAGAAGACGACCAGGGGAGGAATCACCGGGAAGGGCGGCTGGTAGAGGTCCTGGATCGCGGCACGCGCCTTGCTGCGGGTCACCTTGAGGGCGATCTCGTCGAGGTAGCCGAAGGTCGGGGCGATCAGCTCGTCGCGCAACCGGACAATGGCGCGCTGGAGATCGTCGTTGAGCGGGTGGTGGTGCAGGGCCTCGCTGGCGTCGTGGGTCTTCTGGGCGATCAGCGCGGCTTGTTCGTCGGAAAGCAGCGGGTGCGTGGCCAGGCGCCTGCAGTAGGCCACGAGGAATTTCCCGTACTGTTTCATCTGTGCATGCGAGGCGTTGCCTCGCCACGTGAAGCCCGATGCGCGCAGGTGATAGCGGCGTCGGGCTTGAATCTGAAGGAAAACGGCATAGATGCCGCAGATCACGAATGCTGCAACGGCCGCGTACATCAGCGCCGGATGTACACGGCGCAACAGCAGGAGCAACCGGGCCAATTCGATAAAGAAGAAGAAGGCGATCAGGATGACGGCAGCCAATCCCAACCGGCACGTCAGCGTCCCCAAACGCGAGAAGATGCGGTACTGGTACATGAGATTCCAGCCTAGGCACAGGTTTGGATTGTCTCAAGCGGAAACTCGGCATGCAGAGATGCCGAAACGAGGTCATGCGGCAACGCGTGGTGGTGGGGCGAACACGGTTGCCAGGGTGGTTGCGCGGCCGTTCGGCAGGATGTCGAGGTGGTAGGCGATGAACAGGCCGAGCGCATCGGCCATCGCGGACAATTGCTGGCTCTGGCACCGCGCGGTGCGGGCGAGGGTCCAGCCTTCGGCCCGCTGCCAATGCCGCAGGATGGCCAGCACGTCGGGTGCCATGACGTCCGGGCTCCCCGCACTCGCGCACCGCGGACAGACCAGCCCGCCCTGCCTTGCCTCGAACCGAGCGGACGAGCCAGCGTCGAGTTCCCGGTCGCAGGCCGCGCATTGATCCAGTTGCGGGGCCAGGCCGAGCAGGGTGAGCAGCCGGATTTCGAAGAGGAGTGGAACCGGCGCCCGCCATCCGTGGTCACCGAGTACATCAAGCGCATCGTGGAGCAGGCGGAAGACGTCCGGCGCGGCGACGTGCGGTGGCGTGGCCCGCGCCGCGAGGTCGGCCAGGTACAAGCCACCCAGCGCCGCCCGCCAGTCGGTGCGCAACCGCGGCCGCACCGCCAACGGTGTAACCTCGCGCGTGATGTAGGCCGTCTCGCGTTCGTGGTGGTAGAAGACGACCTCGCAGGTGTAGAGCTGGTCGCACTGGCCGAGCAGCGGATTCCGCGGCCGCATCGCCCCCTTGGCTACCGTGCTGATGCGCCCGAAATCCTCGGTGAACCAGTGCAGTACCCGCGAGGTTTCCGAATACGCGCTGTGCCGAAGCAGGATGCCCCGGGTTTTGGCGAGGCTGGACATGGCTTAGGGCAACGATTGCTTGTCGGGTTTGCCCGATTCCTTGCGGATCAGGTTGTGCAGCTTCTCGACCAGCGAAGGTGGCGGAGCCGACCCGGCATCTTCCGGGTACACCACACCGGCGGAAATAATCATTTTCATCGTGTCACCGCTGGAGTAGGGCAGGGGATGCACGTCTTCCCTGGGGACAAAACAGATCCAGCCCGAGGTCGGATTCGGGGTTGTCGGGATGAACACCGCCACGAATTCGTCGCCCGGGCCCCCGGCGGGAATGTGCTTGCGGAAGGAGTGCGGTGCCGTGGCCGTGAGGAAGCCAACGGAGAACAATCCCTTGCGTGGATACTCGATCAACACCACCTGGTTGAACAGCGTTTCGCGCTGGGTCAGGAAAGCGTCGATGACCTGCCGGATCGCCACGTAGATGCCATTGATGACCGGGATGCGGGTCAATACCCGGTCGCCAAACTGGTAGAGTTTTCGGCCCAGGATGTTGCGCACCAGCAAACCGACAAAGAACAGCACGACGATGACCAGCAGCAGCGCGGCGATGCGGAACAGGAACTCGAGGTCGCTTTCGCGGTAGGCGCGCGGGAACAGTCCGACGAACTGGTTGGTGATCACCGTGAACAGCCAGTTGGCCACAAAGGCGGTGATGACCAGCGGCGTGACGAGGATGAGGCCGACGAAGATATTGGTGCGAATGGCTTTGAACATAGGGGGATCGCTTTCGAAGACTATACGCCGTCCCGCCCCCCGCGGCAATGGTTACCGGATACGCAGCAACCGGGGGATCAACGGTTCAACCGCCGGCGATCGCAACCAGCGGTTCTGCCGCACCGACATGGCCCGCCGTTCGGCCGGCGTCCCGTCGTCCGCCCCGCCCAGATGCTGGCAGGCGTGGGCCAGGTACAGGGCCAGTTCGCGCGCCGGGCCTCCCGGTCGGCCGGCACCCTCCTCGTCGGCCTGCTCGGCATTGAGGATGATCTCGCCCCGCCAGCCGCGCGGTTCGCCCGGCAGGCTGCGGTAGCGCATGGTGATGACGTCGGTGGTGCCCTCGTGCCGCAGCGCCGCTTGGTTCCATGCGGCCATGGCCCGGTGCCCGACCAGCACCACGGTCAGTTCAAGCCAGCGGGCCCGCGGTTTCATCGCGGCGGCACGTTGCATGAAGGATTCCGCCAAGGCGCGCAACACGTCGCCGCGTATGGCAAGCCGGCGCTGGCGGTTGACCACGGTGATGATCATGCGCGGGGCGCGGCGCCATTGCGTTGCGGCTGCTCGCGCAGGTCGCGGTAGGCGAGGATGATCCGCTGCACCAGGGCATGGCGCACCACGTCCTCGTCACCCAGCTCGATCATTGCCACGCCCTCGGTCGTCCGCAAGGCCTGCCGTGCCTCGAGCAGGCCCGACACGCGGTGCGCCGGGAGATCGACCTGGGTCAGGTCACCGGTGATCACGCACTTCGAGTCGAAACCGAGCCGCGTCAGGAACATCAGCATCTGCTCCGGCGTGGTGTTCTGCGCCTCGTCGAGGATCACGAACGCATGGTTCAGCGTCCGCCCGCGCATGAAGGCCAGCGGGGCGATCTCGATCACGCCACGTTCGACGTGCTTCTCGATGTCCGCCGCGTCCATCATGTCGTGCAGCGCGTCGTAGAGCGGCCGCAGGTAGGGCAGGACCTTCTCGCGCAGGTCACCGGGCAGGTAGCCGAGGTTCTCGCCGGCCTCGACCGCCGGACGGGTCAGGATGATCCGGCTGACCTCCCCGCGCAACAGGCTCGACACCGCCATGGCCATCGCCTGGTAGGTCTTGCCGGTGCCCGCCGGGCCGATGCCGAACACGCAATCGTTCTGGCGGATCGCGTCCAGGTACCGCAACTGGCCGAAGGTCTTGGCGAAGACCGGAGCCTTGCCCGGCGCGACGTCGATCCGGCTGACATAGAGGCGTTGCAACTCCCCCTCGCGGCCCTGCACAAAGGCATTCAGCGCGAACTGGATGCCGGTTTCGCGCAGGTGGATGCCGCGGTTGCGCGCACCGCGGATCGTCTCGAAGAAGGCGAGGCAACGGGCCACCGCCTCGTCCGGCCCGGTCACCGTGATCCAGGTGTCGCGCGTGGTCAGCACCACCCCGAGCGCCTTCTCGATGCGCGGGAGAAATTCCAGCTTCCGCCCGGTCAGTTCCTGCGCCTCGCGCGCATTGTCAAAATGAAAGGTTTTTTCACTCACACGATGGTTACACTATAGGAACAAAAGCCACGGCAGCAAGGCCGAGTTCATCCGGCAGAACCTGTCCCTGAAATTTCCCCGCCGCATCCGCGGGATCGCCGAACCCGCCTACAGGAGGCATGCACCCGTCATCGTTGTGGGCCTCAACCACACCCTTTCAGCGTTTTCTACGTATTCCGTAGTTGATCCCATTTCCTGTCTTCTTCCGGCGAATATCGCCGGAACTACAGGAACGCTCACCCTGCCGCGGTTGCGCTCTTCCTCCGTGTCCTCCAGGTCCGCCTTGCGGACCGGGTGGTTCCCAATTCCTTGCAGACCGCCGGGACGTCAGTGCCTGCTTCCCCTTCTCGTGGTTTCCGCGCTGTTCGTAGTGATCCCTGTAGCCGGGATCGCCGATCCCGGTGGTTTCGGTTCTATCTCCCGCGCCGTATCCGCGGGATCACCGATCCCGCCTACAGGAGGCATGCACGCGTCATTGTTGTGGGCCTCAACCACATCTTTTCCGCGTTTTCCGCGTATTCCGTAGTTGATCCCATTCCCAGTCTTCTTCCGGCGAATATCGCCGGAACTACAGGAACCTCACCCTGCCGCGGTTGCGTTCTTCCTCTGTGTTCTCCGTGTCCTCCAGGTCCGCCTTGCGGACCGGGTGGTTCCCAATTCCTTGCAGA
>CALMUP010000030.1 GCA_937872895.1 uncultured Verrucomicrobiota bacterium | reverse complement strand
ACGCTCTCCGCTGCGCTCCGAGCTACGGCTTGGCATGCCAGCCAACCCCGAAACGGGCGCGGCAAAAGGGGTCAAACCTATAATTTTCTCCTGATGCTTGTTTTCGTCGATCCTGCACCGCAAGGCCAGGACAGTACTGTCGTGCGAGAAAATTATAGGTTTGACCCCTTTTCCAGCATCTGGCGGCCGCGACAAAAAAACGGCCCGTCGCGGATGAGGCGACGGGCCGTGGTTCAGCGCCAAGAAGGCAATCGGTTAGTCGAAGTAGTAGCGAACGCTGAAGAGGAAGCGGACTTCGTCGTCCTGCAATTCATTGTCTTCGCTGTCGACGAATACATCATCCGTCGCGATCAGGTAGCTGCCGTCGAGGGCCAGCGCAACGTCGTCGCGAAGGAAGAATTTCACGCCACCACCGACCGAAAACACGGCGGCGTCGGTATCGAGCCCGCTATCGTCGGCTTCGGCATCGGCCCAGACCACGCCGGCACCCACGAAGGGCACGAGGGCGGAATCTCCGACGAAGTTGTATTCGGTACGGACGCCGAGCTCGGTGCTCATGAAGGCATCGTTGTCGCGCAGCCCGGCGATCGCGGCGACTTCGAGTCCATCGGCGACGAACCGACCGTAGGCGAGCTGGATTTGCAGATCATCGGCCATCACGTTGACGACGCCGGATCCTTCGAGCACCTGGGTTCCCTTGTCCAGATTCGGGGTCACGGTACCTGCCCCTTTTTCAGCGGCCCATGCCGAACCAGCCATCATCGCTGCGACTGCCATCACGAACCATTTGCTACTCATCGTCTGCATCTCCTGTTGCGTTGTTGTCACCACGCGGAAGGAACATCCTTCCTGCGGATCACGTTGCTACTTATTGGTAAGAATCGGCGAAAGGCTCCGTTCCTTACAGCTTATTCCTCGCTTTTTAACGCCAACCAACCACGCAATTGAGAGCCCCTTATCGTCAAGGTCGCCCGCCGTATCGGTTTTTCGCGGATGCCATCCCTTCCACCAACGGACGGTCGATTGTCTCCGATTGCGGTTGACATCGCGACAAACGACAGTATTTTTTATCGCGAATAGTAATTCGTGTAATATACTTCTTAACACAGGAGGCGGTCATGGACGCATTGAAGAACATGCAGGCGGATACGTGGATGAAGGTGAACGGGGCGGCGATGCCGCTGAAGGCTCCGGTGGTGCCGGTGACGGTTGCCAAGGGCGACGGCGTGGGTCCGGAGATCATGGACGCCGTGTTGTTCCTGCTGCAGGAGGCGGGCGCGCGGCTTGAGCTGGAACCGATCTCGGTCGGGGAGTCCGTCTACCGCCAGGGCATCACCTCCGGCATCACCCCGGAGGCGTGGGCCTCGTTGCGCCGGACCGGAATTTTCCTGAAAGCGCCGATCACCACCCCGCAGGGTGGCGGCTACAAGTCGCTGAACGTGACGATCCGGAAAACCCTCGGCTTGTTTGCCAATGTGCGGCCGTGCCGGACCTACCACCCGTTTGTCGAGGCCCCGAATCCCGGCATCGACCTGGTGATCGTCCGGGAGAACGAGGAGGACACCTATGCCGGCATCGAACACCGGCAGACCGCCGAGGTGACCCAGTGCCTGAAGCTCATCAGTGCCCCCGGCACGGCGAAGATCCTGAAGTATGCCTTCGAGTACGCCCGCGCGAACGGCCGGAAAAAGGTGACCTGCCTGACCAAGGACAACATCATGAAGATCACCGATGGCCTGTTCCACCGGATGTTCGATGCGATGGCGAAGGACTACCCGGAGATCGAGACCGAACACCGGATCATCGACATCGGGGCGGCCCTGATCGCCCGGCGGCCAGACCGGTTTGATGTCGTGGTCTGCCCGAACCTCTACGGCGACATCGTCTCCGACATCGCCGCCGAACAGGCGGGCAGCGTCGGCCTGGCCGGATCGATGAACATTGGCGAACACTGCGCGATGTTCGAGGCGGTCCACGGTTCCGCCCCCGATATCGCCGGCCAGGACAAGGCGAATCCCTCCGGCCTGCTCCAGGCCGCCATCCTGATGCTCCAGCATATCGGCCAGGGCCAGCCCGCCGCGCTGCTCCAGAACGCCTGGCTGAAGACACTGGAGGACGGGGTGCTGACCGCCGACATGCAGCCGCGCATCGGCGGCGGCGAACCGGTTGGAACGAAGGCCTTTGCCCGGGCGGTGGCGACCCGGCTCGGTCAGCAGCCGGACGCGCTGCGGCCCGCCGCGCCGGCCAAGCACGCGATGCCCGCGACGTGGAACCTTTCCACCGCGCCGAAGCCCGTCAAGCGGCTGGCCGGGGTGGATGTGTTCCTCGATTGGGATGAGCACCAGCGGCATCCCGGTGTTCTCGGCGCGCGCGTCGAGGCCGCCGCGAAAGGCACGGTGTTCGGACTGAAGATGATCACCAACCGGGGGGTCAAGGTGTATCCGGAAGGGCATCGGGAAACCTTCTGCACCGATCACTGGCGGTGCCGGTTCACCCCTGGGGCGGGAGGCACGGTGACCCACCGGGACATCACCGCCTTGCTCAACGAGCTGGCAGCCGCCGGATTCGACTTCGTAAAGACGGAGCACCTGTACACATTCGATGGCGATCCCGGCTATTCCCTCGGTCAGGGCGAATAGACTGGCTCGGGCCCGGTTACCTCAACCGGGCCTCCACCGAGCGCCTTGTAGAGCTGCACGGTGGCGTTGAGGAGGTCGTTGCGGGTCTGGACGGCAGCGAGTTCGGCGTTGAACAGGAAACGCTGGGCATCGAGCACGTCGCTGTAGCTGGCCACCCCACCCTCGTAACGCAGGTAGGCCAAGTCGAGGCGGTGGCGTTCGGCGGCGACCACCTCGTCGTCGGCCGCGAGTTGTTCACGGAGATACTGGATGCCGATGAGGGCATCCTCGACTTCGCGGAAAGCGGTCTGGATGGCTTGTTCGTAGGTGGCGAGGGCGGTGCGCTGGCGGGCTTCGGCGACGCGCACCCCGGCGCGGATCTTGCCGCCGTTGAAGATCGGGGCGGTGATGGAGGGTGTGATGTTCCATGCGCGCGACAAGCCGGTGTCGAACAGGTCGTCGAATTCCTCGCTCTGCACGCCGAGGGCGCCGGTCAGCGAGATCGACGGGAAATACGCGGCGCGCGCCGCGCCGATATCGGCATTGGCAGCGATGAGCTGCTGTTCGGCGGCGCGCAGGTCGGGACGGCGCAGCAACAGATCGGAGGGCAAACCGGCCGGCACGTCGTCCGGGCCCCACTGCGCGTCGATCGACCAGCCGCGCGGCATGGTCCGCGGGGCTCCACCGACCAGCACGGCAAGGGCGTTTTCGGTGACGGCGACAGCGCGGCGCAGGCTGGCGATCGAGGACTTGGTGGAGGCGACCTGGGTCAGTGCCTGCGCGACATCGAGTTCGGACACGATGCCGTTGCCGTCGTCGAACTTGATGCGGGTGAGCTCGAGCGAATTGCTGCGCGAGACCAGGGTCGCCTCGGCGATCTCCACCTGCCGGTCGAGCGAGCGCAACTGGAAGTAGGTGGACGCCACGCCGGCAACCAGGCTGACCCGCACCACCTCGGCGGCCTCTTCGGTGGCGAGATACCGGGCCTTGGCGGCTTCGTTCAGGCGGCGGATCCGGCCCCAGACATCCAGCTCGTACGACAACACGCCGAAAAAGTCGAACTGCTCGGCCTCGGCGCCGGGCAGCGGGGGCAGGTTGCCCACGCGCGCCTTGGTATAGCGGCCGGAGCCGTTCAGCGCGGGCAGCAGGTCGGCGCGCTGGATGCGGTAGGCGGCGATGGCTTCGTCGATGCGGGCGACGGCGATGCGCACATCGAGGTTGTTGGTCAGCGCCTCGGTGATCAATCCGCTCAACACCGGATCGCGGTACAGGCTGGCCCAGGGCAGATCGGCCAGGGTATTCGTGCCGGCGGCCTCCAGGCGCCAGGTCTCCGGCAGCGCGAGTTCGGGGCGGCGGTAGTCCGGCCCGGTGGCGCACCCGGTGAGCAGGCCGGCAGCAAGCAAGGCGGCGGGAATGACGAACAGGCGTTTCATGGTACACCTCCCGGCGTGGCGGCGGGGTCGACGGGCGGGGGCGCCGCCGGGGATCCCTTCTTCCCCTTCCCGGCGAGTTTCTCGACAAATACGAAGAAGGCCGGGGTCAGGAACACGCCGATCACCGTGGCCACGAGCATGCCGGACAGCACGGCGGTACCCATCATGCGGCGCGCATTGGCGCCGGAACCGCTGGCCACGACGAGCGGCCAGACGCCGAGGATGAACGAGAAGGCGGTCATCAGGATCGGGCGGAAGCGGAGCCGCGCCGATTCGACCGCGGATTCAACCAACTCCCTGCCGCTGTCACGCTGCAGCTTGGCGAACTCGACGATCAGGATCGCGTTCTTCGCGGCCAGGCCGATCAGCATCACGAAGCCGATCTGCACATACACGTTGTTGTCGAACCCGAACCACCAGACCGCAAGCAACGAGCCGAAGATCACGGTCGGGGTGATCAGCAGCACGCTCCACGGCAGCGACCAGCTTTCATACAGCGCGGCGAGCAGCAGGAAGACGAAGATCACGGCGAGGATCATCGTTGGCGCGGAGCTCGGCGCATTGCGTTCCTGGAAACTCAGGCCGGAAAAGGCATATCCCATCTCGCGGGGCAACACGTCGGCGGCCACCTCCTCCAGCGCGGCCATGGCCTGACCGGAACTGTAGCCGGGCCCGGCTTGCCCGGTAATCTCCGCCGAACGCAGCAGGTTGTAGCGCACCGTCATTTCCGCGCCGGCCGACGGCGTGACGGTGACCAGCGTGGACAACGGGATCATCGCCCCGGTGGTCTGGCTGCGCACATAGAACTGTCCGATGTCCTCCGGTTTCTGGCGGAAGTCCGCCTCGGCCTGGACGAATACGCGGTACAGGCGACCGAAGCGGTTGAAGTCATTCACGTAGGCACCGCCCAGCGAGGCTTGCAGCGTGGTGAACACATCGGGCAACGGCACGCCGAGGGTGCGCGCCTTTTCGCGGTCCACCGCCAGGTCGATCTGCGGTACGGTCGGATCAAACGCGGTGAACAGACCGGATAGCTCGGGACGTTCCTGGCAGGCGGCGATAAAGGCCTGGGTCTGGGCGCCGAGCTCCTCGACGGACAGGGTGCCGCTGCGGTCCTGCAGCAGGATGGTGAAGCCACCGGAGGCACCGAAGCCGGGCAAGGTTGGCGGAACGAACGGGAAGGCCACGCCTTCGGGGATCGCCGCCATGCGTTGGCGCAGGGTCATCATCAGGCCGCGTAACTGTGTTTCCGGGGTGGTGCGTTCCTCCCACGGGTCAAGGCGGATGAAAAACGAGGCGGCGCTGGGCGAGAAGGTGCCGCTGATGAACGACATGCCGCCGACCACGTTAAAGGACGTCACGCCCGGCGTGGTGGCGAGCACATCCTCGACACGGCGGGCGATCTCGCGGGTGCGTTCCAGCGAGGCGGCCTTGGGCAGTTGCAGGTTGGCCAGCAGGATACCCTGGTCCTCGATCGGCACGAAGCCGGCCGGGACCACCCGCCCCAGCCACCCTGCCCCGCCCGCGACGGCGGCGATGATCACGATGCTGAGGAAGGCGCGGCGGGCCAGCCGCGCGGTCAGGCCGACATAGGCCTCGGTGGTGCGGTTGAAGCCGCGGTTGAACTGGCGGTAGAACCAGCGCAGCGGGGAGCGGCTTAGGTCGTTCGGCTTCAGCAACAGGCTGGCCAGGGCCGGGCTGAGCGACAGGGCGCAGACCGTGGAGATCAGGACCGAGACGGCGATGGTCAGGGCGAACTGCTCGTACATGCGGCCGGTCAGGCCGCCGATGAAGGCGACCGGGACGAACACCGCGACCATGATCAGCGAGGTGCCGATGACCGGACCGGTCACCTCGCGCATCGCCTGCTCGGTCGCCTCGCGTGGCGACTTGCCCTGCTCGATGTGGTGCATCACCGCCTCGACCACGACAATGGCATCGTCGACGACCGTACCGATGGCGAGGACCAGGCCGAACATCGACAGCGTGTTGATCGAGAAGCCGAGGGCGGGGAACAGCGCGAACGTGCCGATCAGCGAAACCGGGATGGCGAGCAGCGGGATCAGGGTCGCGCGCGCGTTCTGCAGGAAGATGAAGACGACGAGGACCACGAGGATGATCGCCTCGTACAGGGTCACGAAGATCTCCTCGATCGAGGCCTTGACCGCGGGTGTCGAGTCGTAGGTGATCGCGTAGTCGACATCGCCGGGGAAGAACTGCTTCAGGTTTTCCAGCTCGGCATAGATGCCGTTGGCGCTCTCGATCTGGTTCGCGCCGGGCAGCAGGTAGATCAGCAGCACGCCGGCTTCCTTCCCGTTGTAGCGGCCGAACGACTTGTAGAACTCGCCACCCAGCTCGACGCGGGCCACATCCTTCACGCGCACCTGGCGGCCGTCATCGGTCGAGCGCACGAGGATCTCGCCGAACTCCTCGGGCGAGGACAGGCGGCCGGGTGCGCGCACGGTGAAGGTGAATTCCTGATCGGGGCCCGACGGCGCGCCGCCGATCTGGCCGGCCGGGGCCTGGAGGTTCTGCTCGCGGATGGCGCCGATGACATCGGCCGGGGTCAGGCCGAGCTTGGCCAGCTTGTCGGGCTGCAGCCAGATGCGCATGCCGTATTCCGCGCCACCGGCCATGTCCACCTGCGAGATGCCGGGCACGCGCAGCAGGGCGTCCTTCACGTTCAGCACGGCGTAGTTGTTCAGGAACAGGCTGTCGTAGGTGTCGTTCGGGCTGTAGATCGAGACCACCATCAGGATGCTGGGATTGACCTTCTTCACCGTCACGCCCTGGGCGATGACCTCCTGGGCAAGGCGCGATTGGGCCTGGGCGACGCGGTTCTGGGTCAGCATGTTCGCGTTGTCGAGGGAGACACCGACATCGAAGGTCACGTTAAGCAACATGCGGCCGTCGCTGGAGTTCAGCGACTTCATGTAGATCATGTTGTCAACGCCGTTGACCTGTTGTTCGATCGGCGTGGCGACCGACTGCTCGACCACCTCGGCACTGGCGCCCGGGTAGGTCGCGGTGACCTGGATGTTTGGCGGGGCGAGTTGCGGATACTGCTCGATGGGCAGCGACACCAGGGTCTTCAACCCGATCAGGACAATCAGGATCGAGATCACCATGGCCACGATGGGCCGGCGGATGAAGAACTGGGCCATGGCTTACTCGACCGGGCGGAGGGTGACGGCGACCGGGGTCTGGTTGCGGACCTTCTGGCCGCCTTCGGTGATGACCACCTCGCCGGGGGACAACCCCTGCTCGATCACGATCAGGGATCCGATCCGCGGGCCGGGGGTGACCTTGCGGAACTCGGCCTTCTGGTCGGCGGTGACGACATAGACCGAATAGGTGGCCTGCAGTTCGGAAACAGCGCGCTGGGGTACAAGCACCGCATCCTTGATCCGGCGGATCGGCACGCGCACGCGGCCGAACTGGCCGGGGCGGAGAATGTCGCCGGGGTTCGGGAAGGCGACTTCGAGCAACAGGGTTCCGGTCGTGGGGTCGACGTTGCGGTCGGCGAACACCACGCTTCCCAGTCCGTCGTGCACGGAGCCATCGGAAAGAACGAGTTCGAAGACGTTGCTGCCGGCGGAGCGGGCTTCGCGGTCGGCGGGGTGCTGGCGACGCCAGGCGAGGTATTCCTGCTCACTGACGCTGTAGCGGAAGTGGATTGGGTCCACGCTGGAGATCGTGGTGAGCAGCGTGTTCTGGCCGCGGCCGACCAGGTTGCCGGGCTTGACCTCGGTCTTTCCGATGATGCCGTCGATCGGGGCGCGGATTTCCGTGTAACCGAGCTGGATACGGGTATTCTCCACGGCGGCCTTGGCGGTGTTGACCGATCCCTTGGCCGAGCGTTCAGCGGCGAGGGCATCGTCGAGCATCTGCCGTGAGATCGCATTTTTCTCCCACAGCGGGGTCAACCGGGCGACATCGCGTCTTGCCTTGTCGAGCGCGGCCTCGGCCTGCACGAGGTTGCCCTTGGCCTGATCGAGGTTCGCCTCGAGCGTTTTCGGGTCGATGGTGTAGAGCAGGTCGCCGGCCTTGACTACGGTTCCTTCGCTGAAGTGGACCTGTTCCAGGATGCCTTCCACCCGGGCCCGGATTTCCACATCCTGCGACCCGAGCGCCTGCGCCATGCTTTCGAAGTACACCGGCTGGTCGCGCACGATGACCTCGGCGGCGATTACCGGCACGGGCGGCGGGGCGGCGGGTGGAGGTGCTTCGCGGCAGGAAAGCACCAGGAGGGTCGAAACGGCGGCCAAGGGGAGGCTCGCGCGGCATGCAATCGGTCGGTTCATAGGTGAGGCCTTCGTTTGCTTGAATCTACCCTAACGCGCATGGACAAAAGGACCAGGCGGTTTATGGCGTGACGGGCGACCGTCAGCGGTATGATGGCGCGCGACAGGGTCAGCCAGGAATGGATCGGCATGAAGTGCTCCTTGGGGTGATTACTCCATCACGGCCGCGATGTCCGTGCCCATGCGGGCCAGCACCTTGCGGATGGCGTCCACGTAGGCGGCGTGGTTCTTGCCGGAGGTCGGTTCCTCGTACCGGGCGAGCCGCTGGGCCACGACCTCACGGTCGCCGGTTCCGCCACGGGTGACCCGCCACTGGGCGATCAGCTCGACGTCCCCGCCGAGTTCGCCATCGAGGCGGACGATATCGACATGGACCAGGTACCCGGGTGCGGGGGGAGCGCGCTGCGCAACCACGTCCACGTAGGCATCCGGCTTGTCCCGGGCGATGGATGCGCCGAGGATCTCCACGACCGTCATGTTCAACGGGATGCCCCAGCGGTGGAACTGCTCGACCCGTATCTGCATATCGCCCTCGCGCACGACGAGAAGCGGGCGGTCGAGGTAGGCCGGCAGGTTCACCGGGGCGAAGCGCACGGTGAAGGCGCTTTTCGCCTGGTCGCGGACGGCAACGGTGCGCCAGCCATCCTCGGCGCTGAAGACATACAGGTCGGGAGCGGGACTGGTAGCGCATCCGCCGGCGAGCAGCAGGAGGATCGGTGAAACGGTGGTGATGACAAGGTGGCGCAGCTTCATGTTATTTCCCCCTCAGGATGGCTTCCGGATGCTGTTCAAGGTAATCGGTGAGCAGCCGCATCGACTGGCTCGTTTTGCGGATCTCGATGACAAGCAGGCCCAGTTCGGCGCGCAGGTCCGAATCCTGGTTGAGGAAGGCCCCGGCCTGATCGGAGGTGCGGGTCATGCTGAGCAGCAGCGGATCGATGCGCTGGTCGAGTTTGCTCAACATCGAGGACAGGTTGTCCAGGGTGGTGTTCAGTTTCTTGATGGTGCGGCCGGTGACGTCCGGGTCCAGCAGGAGGGACACCCGTTGGATCGCCTCGTGGGATTCGGCGATCATGTCGGCGATCGGCAACTGGGACAGGTCCTGCTTCACCTGGCGCAGGGCGGAAGGCAATGTGGGCAGCTCGAAGACATCGGTATGCCGGTTCAGGCGGACGACCGGGGTGGTGGGATGGAGGCCGAGTTCGATCTTGAGCTTGCCGGTCAGCAGGCTCTGGCTGGCCAGGCGGGCGCGCAATCCGTGTTCATCCACCATGCGGTTCATGCCCGCTTCGCTGTCGCCCTCGTGCCGCGGCGCGTCAACATGATGAAACCGTCCCCCCTCGAGCTGCAGGCGTACGGGCCGGAGCAGTTCGCCCGCCTTCGAATAGACCTCGAGGCGGACATCGGTGACGGTGCCGACGCGCACCCCCTGGAACTCGACCGGAGCGCCGACATCGAGTCCGCTGATCGATTCCTCGAAATAGACGATACACTCGAAGCGCTTGTCGAAGAACGACGAGCCGCCGAGCACCATCACGGCGATGACCGAGATGGCGATCGCGCCGACGACGAAGGCGCCCACGATGGTTGGATTGGTCTTGGTACTCATAGGTGTTCCTTTCGGTTTGGCGGCCGGATCAGGCCCCCTCCTCCACGCCGCGGCGCAGGAACTTCTGCACCTTGGGATCATCACACGATGCCAGCAACTGGTTGGGATCGCCCTGGGCGATCATGGTCTTCGTCTCGGGATCGAGAAAGACGGAGTTGTTGCCGATGGCGAAGATGCTGGCGAGCTCGTGGGTGACCACGACGATGGTGGAGCCGAGGCTGTCGCGCAGTTCGAGGATGAGGTCGTCCAGCAGCTTGGCGCTGATCGGATCGAGGCCGGCGGAGGGTTCGTCAAAATAGAGAATGTCGGGATCCAGGGCCATGGCCCGGGCCAGGCCGGCCCGTTTGCGCATGCCGCCGCTGATTTCGGAGGGATAATAGTCCTCGAACCCGGCGAGGCCGACCAGCGCCAGCTTGAGCGCGACCACCTCGCGGATGTCGGCGGGCGACAAGGTGGTGTAGGCCTCGAGCGGGATGGCGATGTTCTCGGCCAGCGTCATCGAGCTCCACAGGGCGCCGCTCTGGTAAAGAATACCGATCTTCTGCATCAGCTTCGCGCGCTCCGGTTCAGGGGCCTCCCAGAAGCTCACGCCGTTGTAGCGGATCGTGCCGCGCGCGGGGGACTTGAGGCCGACGAGGTGGCGCAGCAACGTGCTCTTGCCACATCCGCTGCCGCCCATGATGATGAAGATGTCGCTGCGGTTGATGGTGAAGGTGAGGTCCCGCTGGATCAGGAAATCACCGAATGCCATGGTCAGGTTGTCGATCTGGACGTGCGCATCGCTCATGGTCAGAAACCCGTCAGGACATAAATGATGGAAATGGTGGAGGTGGCCACGACGATGTAGACAATGGCGTTGACCACGGCTGCGGTCGTGGCTTCACCCACGGCCAGGGCACTGCGCCCGCAACGGATGCCCTGCATGCAGCCGGAGATCGCAATGAGCACACCGAAGACCGAGGCCTTGATCAATCCGGCCATGATGGATTGCAGGCTGAGCGCGCCGATGGTCTGCTGGTAATACTGGATGGCGGTCAGGTCCAGCATCAGGACGCCAACCAGCGCGCCGCCGAGGATGCCCATCACGTTGGCATAGATGGCGAGCAGCGGCATCATCACGATCAGCGCCAGGGCGCGAGGCAGGACCAGGAACTCCATCGGCGAGAATCCCATGGTCTGCAAGGCATCCACCTCCTCGTTCACTTGCATGGTGCCGAGGCGCGCGGCAAACGCGGCCCCGGTGCGACCGGCCATGATGATCCCCGTCATCAAGGCGCCCATTTCGCGGACCATGCCGACGGCCACCCCGTTGGCGATGAATACCTCGGCACCGAACATCCGAAGCTGCACGGAGCCGAGGAAGGCGAGGATCATGCCCACCAGCAGACTGATCAGGGAGACGATGGGCAATGCACCTGGCCCGCATTCATGGAACACGGCGCGCAGGTCGGATTTCCGGTAGCGGGCCCGCCCGCGCAGCATGGCGACGAACGCCAGGGTCAATTCGCCCACGAACCGGATCGAGGAGACCAGGTCGGCCCAACCGCGCTGGGCGCGGATACCGACCCGGGCAAGCCAGGGATCGCTTTGTTTCCCGCGGCGCGCTCCCTTGCGTTCGGGCACGGCATCGGCCAGGCGCAGCAGGCGGCGCACCCCTTCGGGCAGGGCTGTGTCATCCAGCTCCACCCCGGCGGCGTGGGCCGAGGCGGCGAGTTGGCGCAGGTACACGACGAGGCTGGAATCCCAGGCGGTGATCCCGCCATCCTTCATGATGAGGCGACGGCAACCGGTCCAGGCATCCGGTGCGGCCGGATCGGGTCGGGAGAACCGGACCGTGTCGATGCGCCAAGCACCGGTGAACACCGCTTCCCGGGATCCGGCGGGGCCCGGCGCGCCCAGCTCGCAGGTGGCTGACGGGGCTTCCGTCATGGAGTGGTTTCTCCGGCGGGAACGGCGACCGGTTCACCCGGGGTGATGATCAGGCGCTGACCGAACACCACGCAGTTGAACAGGGCGCGGGCGGCCCAGTCGCGGGTGACGAAGGCATTGCTGCCGGCAGCCTCGGCGAACGAGATCACCACGTCGGTGGAGAGGTCATAGACCCGCACACCAAGTTTCTCGTAGGCCCAGAAGGCCTCGGTGTCGAGGTCGGTATCGGAGCTGTAGCGGATCAGGCGGCCGGCGTTCTCCCAGTACACCCAGAGGTTGTTGGAGACGCGCGACAACGGGGCGATGTACACGGTCTGGGGGCCCTGGACCGGGGGGCTGGACGGGCCGGTCAGGTGCTCGCGCAGGGCGCGGCGCATCCGCTCGATCAGGGCTTCGTCGGGGTAGGTGCGCTGGTTGCGGACCGAAAACAGGTAGTCCATCATCGCCTTCGCATCGAGATCGACCTGCTCGAATCCGGAGAGGTCGCCTAGCCAGTCGTCGACCCGCTCCGCCTTGATGATGCGGTATTCCTTGTTGGTGATGGTGATCCCCAGTTCGGGTACGTCGTAGTCGGCCTTCTTGAGCAGGACGCGGTAACGGATGGAGGGGATCAGCAGTTCGCGGTAGGAGCTGCGGTCGGTGTCGTCAAGCTCGGGCGTGGTGTCGCGGTGGTGGATGGTCAAGGTGCCGGTGGGGTCGACCTGGATCAGTACGGTCTCGTCGAGATGCCAGCGGTAGAGGTGCTGCATGACGAGGGCGAGGTAATCAAAGCCGAGGGTTTCCGCGCGTACCGGCGTGGCGAGGACGAGGGCGGTGAAGCCAAGGAGCAGGGAGCGGGCGATCATCGGGGGGCCTTTCGCAGGGTGAAGAAACGGTTGCCGCCGAGGGATCCGGCATCGGTGTCCTCGATGCGCAGGAAATTGCCGCCGGGATGGTAGCGGACCTCGTCGGTCATCCAGGAATAACCACCCCCGGTGGCGGGTTGCCGCTCGGCCTTGGATACCGCGGCATGGCGGTCGGAGGGACGCTGTTGTTCGGCGAGGTAGGCGGTGGCGAGGTCGCCGGCATGGGTGAGCAGGCGGGCAAAGGTCCCGGGTTTGCCCTGGGAGGCGATGCGGTTCAGGTTGTCGATGCGTTCGGTCACCCGCGGCACCATCGCCGGACGTCCCTGGGCATCGCGGTAGAAGCCATCGAACTGCCCCTTTTCGCCGCCGACCGTGATGATATCGAGGATGTCATTCGCCCGTGTCGCGGCGATCTGTTGCTGGGTGTAGGGCGTGGGAATGCGTTCGAGGCGGCGATCGAGGACGTGGAGCAATTGCTCCATTGCGGCGGCGGTATCCTGCTCGCTGCGGTAACCTCGCTCGCCGGGAAACGGCACCTCGTTCACCAGCAGGTGGGCGACGTAGCCGGCGGGGGTGGTTGGATCGGGCAGGCGCGCGAGGGCCGTCGAGGCCGTGAACGCCAGCAGCATGAACAGTCGAGGATGGGTGATCGGCATGGTTGGCGGTTTGTCGAGGGTTTAGGTTGCGGAATCCTAGGCGAATTCAGGGCAGGAAGACATCAAGAAAATGAAAAATGTGGCGGATGGCAGCGGAGGGTTGCCTGACTGTGGACATGAAGCCTAGGATGGCGCCATGATGACCTGGATCAGCCGACACCTGGACCCCGCCGAACGGATGACCGAACTGCTATTCGGCCTGATCATGACCCTGACCTTCACCCTGGGCGCCGGTTTGCTGGTACAAGAAGGTCCGTGTGCAACCCGCGACCTGCTCATCGGGGTGATCGGGTGCAACCTGGCCTGGGGCCTGATCGACGGGCTGCTCTACCTGTTCAACGTGCTCTTCGCCCGGGGCGCACACAACCGGGCCGTGCGGCTTTTCCAGCGGAAGGGCGGCGAGGTTCTCGACGCACGGCTGGCCGACTATGTCCAGGAGACCTTCGGCACCTGGATCATCCCGGCCACCCGCGAGGCGTTGACACGGGACCTGCGGGCCACCATCGTCGGCAGTCCGCCGCGCCCGGTAACCTGGCAGCGGGACGACTTCATCGGGGCGCTGGCCAGCTTCGTGCTGGTGGCATCAACCTCGCTTCCCGCCCTGCTGCCCTTCCTGTTCATCGACGACCGCATGACCGCGCTGCGCGTTTCGAACGGATTGATGATCCTGCTCGTGTATGCGATCGGGTACCAATGGGCGGCGAGCATCGATGCGCCGCGCCACCGCACCGCCCTGTCCATGGCCTTGCTGGGGGTGCTGGTGGTGGGCATCACCATCGCGCTGGGAGGTTGATGGTGACGGCGGCGTGGCAACGGAGCGTGGCTTGGTTGGTGGTGTGCGTGAGCATGGCCTTTATGCATGGATGCCGGACACTGCCGGTGAGGCTGTGCGCGGGCATGATCCAGAACGAGTCGGGGCGCGACCTGAACGATGTACGGGTGGAGCACCTTCCAACCCGGCGGGTGATCCAGACCCGTCAGATCCTCGCTGGAACGTCGTTCCGGCTCGGGTTTGACGAGCGGGCGATGGAGGCCGAACAGGCACAATTGCGCTGGAACGATCCGAAGCTCGGGGCGCGCAGCGCGGAGGTCATCCTGCCGCGCGACGGCACCGGCGGAACAGGACCGCAAACCCTGGTGTACCGGATTGATGGCGCAGGACGGGTCGAGGTGCTGTTGACGCCCTGCCGGTAAGCGGGCCTGTCCTCAGCGGATGCGGGCGTAATACGGAATCCAGGCCTCGATCACACGGTCGGTCGTGCCATCGGCCTCCCAGCGGGCCAGGACGGCATTGACCTCATCGCGCAAGGCGGTGTTGCCGCGACGGACACCCCAGGCGATTTGCTCCCGCTCCAGAACGGCCATCAGGACCGCCAATTCGGCCTCATTCGAGGCGGCCTGCCAGGCAACCGAAGGAATGTCGTCCAGGAACAGGTCCACCGTACGCCGCCGTAACTGGATGGCGGCATCGGCCGGGGAAGCGATCCGGATGATCCGGGCCCGGGGGAGGTTTCGGCTGGCAAAAAAGTGGGCGGTGGTATCGGCCAGGACGCCAACGTTGCCGTTGAAGGCGAGCACGGACTCCACGGAATCGAACCGCTGCTGGTCGGCCTTGCGCATCAGCACCCCCACCCCGCTGGTCATCCACGGGGTGGTGAAATCGATCCTCACCTGCCGGGCCGTGGTCACCGACATGCCGGACATGATGATATCGATCCGGCCGGCCGACAGGGCGTCCATCTGCTCGTTCCACGGCATCGAAACCACGGTGATGGGCCGGCTCAGCTCGCGACCCAGCCGCCGCATCAGGTCAGCCTCGATCCCGGCCACCTCGCCATCGCGCATGAAAATCATCGGCGGAAAATTCGGGGTAATGCCCACCCGCAACGGCTCACGGTTGCCGCCACCGATGGTTGAACACCCGCACACAGTCACGGCCAAGGCCGCCAGGATCATCCAGATTTTCATATCACTCCACCTTTTTCCGGAGTGTACGGCCCGACGCGCTCCGGCGCAAGGACGGTGAACGAACAGTTGAACATCGGACGGCTTCCGGCTATCAATGGGACAACCACTGGAGTTTGTGATGAAAAAGATCCTGATCGCCGCGTTGCTGATGCTGTCCACCACCCCGATCTTTGCCGCCCGTGATGCGCTGATCGACCACACCGACAAATGGAACCTGTTCTCCCGGTTTGACCTCTCCTATACCGAGGTCGACAGCAACGGGGGGCTGATGGGTGGGTTGAAGGTGGGTGGCCTCCTGAATGACCGGATTGCCGTCGGCTTGGCCGCCCGCACGGTCCTGGATTCGATCGAGACCGAGTCTCCTTTCCTGAAAGACATCGAAAACACCGACTTCTGGTACGGTGGCCTGTACACCGAGTATGTATTCAATCCCGACAACCTGGTGTATGCCTCCATCGACCTGACCGTCGGGAGCGGCCAGCTCAACGTCAAGCGCAGCGCGGGAGGCGAGGAGTCGTCCACGGTGTTTGTCGCCGAACCCGGCATCAACGTGATGCTCAATGTAACCGAGACCTTCATGCTCGGCCTCGGTGCCCACTACCGGTTCATCCACAACGTCGATGTGCGCGACCTCGATGAAAGCGACGTCTCCGGCATCGTCGCCTCGGTGTTCCTGCGCTTCACCGAATGGTGAGGCTACTTCCCGGCATCAATCGGGCTTCAGCCGGATTCGGACATTCCAACCGCGGATAACGCGGATGTTCGCGGATAGCATGGAGCCGTCGTCCATTCTCATCGGAGGAATCGGCGTAGTCTGCGGTTTTCGAAATCTGCTTTTCAGGAAACATCCTGCCTTTTCCGGCTCTTCAAATTAGGACGTCAATCCATCCACCGCGATCATCCGATCAACATTCCCGGCAACCATGGGCTCCCGCCGCGGTGCATGGTGCCATCGGACGAGTGATACCATTTGTCACAATGGATTGGTATAAACTCGGGCGAGACGGAGCTCGCCCCTCCGGGTACTCCCAGAGGAATTACGGGGCAGTATCTGGAGGGGCAACCTCCGTGTTGCCCGCAATAAATACCCCTATTCATGCGTAATTGGTATGATACTTCTGGCGTGGCAAGGAGGGCGCGAAGGAGGATGAACACGAAAAAGCCCGGCGGGATGGCCGGGCTTTTTGCTGGATTCGCCAGGGTGACCGGCGGACTCAATCCACGCTTTGGATTACCACCGGGTTGATGAAGCCGGCGAAGATGGAATTGGCGGCATTGTTGTCGTCGATGCCGCTGACCGACCCATCGAGCCACAGCACGTTGCGGACATTCGGCCCGTGGTTGTCGCCTTCCTTGATCGGCGGCATGTTGTCGAACTGCTTGGCACCGTTTTCCGAAGGATTCGCTTCATCGGCCAGCACCGGGGCCTGTGACGGATTCTCCAGGGTGCGGTCGCTGTGGCCGACGATGTAGATGTAGCTGATATTGCCGACGCGGTTCATCGTGGCGAAACTGGTGGCCGGGCGCACCTTGGTTCCTCCTCCGGGATCGTAGGCATCATCACCGTCCACCTTGTCGCTCGGACAGATATACATCCGGGTATCGGTGATCAATCCGGCATCGTTCAGCAAGCGGGCCGCGAGGGCATAGTTGCCCTGCCGGTTCATGTTGCCATCGGCTAGATCCGTATCCGGATGCTGGGCAGTCCACGGGTACCACCCGCCGTTGCTTTCAGCAAACTGCATCTTGGCCAGGCCAAGTTGGCGCAGGTTGCTGCGGCAGGCGGCGCGACGGCCGCGCTCGAGGGCGGTCGCTACGGCCGGGAAGAGCAAGGCGCTGAGGATGGCGATGATCGCGATCACCACCAGCAGCTCGACCAGGGTGAAACCGTGGTTGCGGGTCAACCTGATCGCGGGACGGCAAAGACGTTGTAACGTGGTCATAGGGATTATTCCGGTTGGTCGAGGAACAGGCGCCACTGGCGTCCGTTTGGCGGGGCGGATCCCTCGCTATCCCACGATGTACCAGCACCGACGGTTCCGTTAAAGACGAAATTGACGCTCAACAAGGTGTTGGTTGGTACGGCGAAGGTCAACTCCCAGATGTTGGTATTGCCATCGGTGTTGGTCATCGCGCGGTTTCCGGCCCCATTCCACTGTTCGTCAAAGCCGACATAGGCCCGGACATTGGTGGACGCGGCCAGCGGCCCGCCATTCGCGTCGTAGGTGATGGTTAGCAGTTCGCCGTTGGTCGGATTCGGGTTCGAGTAGGTCACGCGGAGGTCGCCGACATAGGCAAAGAAGTCATTGCCGCCACCGCCCATGCCGTCCCAGAACGACCCGGAGAGGTTGCGGGGCTTGAACTTGATTTCCGTGTTCGGGAAGGTGCTGGTGGTCGCGTTCAGTTCATAGAGCCAGACGCCGTCGCCGAGAAAGGTCATCGGAACCGGGTTCCACGAGGTCCAGTTGCCGGCGATATGGACGTTGCGGTCGCCGGTGAGGCCGCGGCTATGCTGCGTGTAGTAGATGCGCAGGGTGGCGCCGGTGGCCGGGATCGGGTACGGATCCAGAACGACACCGGAGAACGGTTTCGGCGGTCCGGCAAAGGCGCGGTAGTGCTCAACGCCGGTTCCGTTGACGATGTTGGCCTGCCAGACGCCAGCGACGGCGGTGGTGGTGGCGCGGGTGCCGTAGTTGAGCCAACCCTGGATCAGGTTGGTCGAGATTTCAACGCCGTGCTGGAGTTCGGTGACCTGATTGGTAAAGGTGGCACGGGCGGTCGTTCCCGACGGGCTGATCGCCACCACGGAAGGAGCGTTCGAGGGCGGCGGCAGCGGGAGGGCCGGGTCATCCCACACGAACGGCTCGAGCACGATGTTCGTGGCCGAGGCGCTTTCGATGTAGTACTCGATATCGTTATTCGGGCTGTCGAGGGCGGTACCGGAACCTTCACTGAAGACAAAGAACTTGTACTTGAAGCTGCGCGGGCTGCGGCGGTCGATCCATCCCGAACCGAAATACGGCGCGGTAAAGTCGTTGCCACCGACCAGCGAGTTCGGGAAATCCGGCTCGGTGATCGCATCCACGCCGTTGGTGGAGAACGACCAGCGACGGGAGTAGATGCCGTCGTTGGCCGCGATATCGCCATTGGTGCCATTGTCGAAGAGATCAATACCGCCATCGACCCAGCCGGAATCGCCGGCATAGTCGCTGATCTCCGACGAGGTGAAGTTGAACCCGCGCAGCGGATCGGTACCCTGGACAAGCACGCGGGTCACACCCTGCAGGTTGCGCTCGGAGAGATCCAACTGGAAGAGGATGGTGGTGCGCTGGCGTACGCCGGCGTCGCCGCGACGGGGATCGGTGTACACGGCATTGTAGCCGGAATTGGTGCTCGGATTGCGGAACGGGGCGGCCACGGCACCGAGGAAGTCGGTGACCACGAGGGAGGTGATGCCGTTGGTGGGCAGTGTCAACTGGCGGGCCACATCGGCGAAGTTGTCGAGGCGGATCGCTTCGTAGTTGTTGGTGCCGGTAGCCAGACCACCTTGGGAAAGGACGCCGGAATATTTGTAGAAGATCTTGGTGGCCGTACCGGGCGGGAAGGTCACATCGCGGTAGTGCTGGGTGGCATTCAGGACGGACAGGGGGGAGGTCCGGACCGGCGGATACCCGAATTCGAGCGGGGCCACGCCGCCGTTGATGAAGAAGTTGGTCGCGCGCGGGTTCGCGGAGGCGAGGCCGAAACCGCTGTTCACGTGCAGCACGAAGCGGACGGTGATCGAGGTCTCGATGCCGGATACACTCGGATCGAGGCAGAGGAAGGTGGTCTTGAAGTTGCCGGTAGCGTCCTCCACGCCGGCAGCCTGGACCTTGACGAGCGTGCCGGCGGCGGGCAGCGGGGAGGACAGGGACAGCAGGACGGCGTCGGACTGGACGAGGGTCGCGGAGACCGGGTTCACCCCATCGACCAGCCAGTTGGCGGTGTTGGTGGCCAGCGCGGCCACCACATTCTCGTTGAACCAGGCGAACACTTCCTGCTTGTTCTGCACGCCGGAGACATACTTCAGGTAAGGGG
Source organism: uncultured Verrucomicrobiota bacterium (assembly GCA_937872895.1). Taxonomy (GTDB): domain Bacteria; phylum Verrucomicrobiota; class Kiritimatiellia; order CAIVKH01; family CAIVKH01; genus CALMUP01. The sequence goes on along the minus strand of CALMUP010000030.1, from coordinate 65,289 downwards.
CATTCACATCGCCCACGCCGAGGTCGGGCAAGCCGTCGTTGTTTCCATCAACGGTGATGTCGATGTAGTCCACCGTGCTCCAGATCCCGTCGGTGAGGTTGGCGCCGGGGCTGGTTTGGGGCGGGATGATGCCGTCCGAACTGTAGGCGGAGTTCGGATTGTTGTTGTGCAGGACGGCGAACACGCGCAGGGCGGCACCTTGCGGGACGACTTCGCCCGGTTGCACGGTACCGAAGAGGTTGTTGGTATAGAGGACGGACCAGGGAATGCGGGCCTCGATGCCTTTCAGCGGGCAATCGGAGCCGTCGGCCAGCACGACCATATCCACCGGGGTGCTCTGCGGCTGGACACCGTTGCCGTTATCGAACAGCGAGTCGGTGTTGTTCGTGTCCGGGGCGACCAGGCCATTGTAACGGACCCGGATGATGTTGTTGTAAAAGCCTTCCGAGGCGATCTGGTAGTCGAGGCCGAAATCACCCGGCGCGGCGGCTTCCCAACCCACATCGTTGTAGCGGATATAGTCGGGCGTAACCCCGGTCCAGTTGGTCGTGGTGGTGGCACCCGTGCCATTTCCCGGATCCACATCGATCATGATGGTCAGCTTGTCGTTCACTTCGCGGCCCTGTAGTGCGAAGTACACGTAGTTGCTGTCCCAGGTGACGTAGAGGTTCGTGATGACGTTACCGGGACCGAAATTGTTGCTGGTCAGGGGATTCATTCCCACCAACTCCACATCATCGTACTCGATGGGGCGGCCATCCAGGGTCGGGGTGTTGGGTGGAGCCGCCAAGGCGACGGCTGCGGAAAACATCAGGGAAACGGTTGCCAAGGTGAACGTCTGAACGCGCATGGTGAAGCCCTCTACTTAATGATTTCCAAACCTAAACAACACCGTTGGCAAAAGCACGAAGATTTTTGCCGTGTTGTGAAAATATGTGCCTTTAGCCAAGTATACCGGATTGCCGCGGATTTGTTTAACCCGATGCCCCACCCCGCAGGAACGGGATCCGGGCACAAAAAAAGCGCCCTCCTTGCGGAGGACGCTTCTTTATCAATCGTACGGATCGTGCGATTAGGCGCGACGACGGCGGACGATGCCCAGCGTGGCCATGCCAACGCCGAGGAGGGCCAGGGTGCCCGGCTCCGGAACGACGGTGAAGGTGGCAACGAAGTTGTTGCCGCCGTTGTTGCTGAAGCGGTCGCCTTCGTTGGTGAACGCGCGGAAGAAAACTTCCAGCGAGTACGAACCAGCGTCAAGCGAGGCCAGGATGTTCGGGGTCGAAGCAGGCGTACCCCAGTTTTGGTCGCCACCACCGCTAGCCGTGTTACCGGCCAGGCTGGTGAACGGAGCGTCGGCGGTGAAGCCCAGCGCCACGACGTTGAACGAGCCGCCCGGCGTACCGGACCACACGCGCCACTGGTATTCCGCACCGGTGACATCGCTGCCGCCGTTCTTGAAGGTCTGCACTTCGGCATCGGCGATGGTCAGGGTATCACCAATATTGAACGAGCCGAGGTTGGCGCCGTTCAGGTCGGTCACATCCGTCGCACCCCATTCGGCGCCGCCGTACACGGTGGAACCGATTTGCACGTAGCTACCGAAAATATCGGTAGCAGCCTGAGCGGTACCGACCGCCAAGCCAATCGCCGTCAATGCGGCGAGAATTTTCGTCATCTTCATTCGATCTACTCTCCTCTTACTGCGGTTAGCTAACACAGACGAGTCCTCAAGCAGCACCCACTGCTGAAGGTGTATACGTAGCCAACTGTGCATGCTGATGTGACAAATCGTCAACCCAAAACGAACACATCAGGAAAAGCGCTTTAACAAAAACCAAACCGCACGTACATGGCGTTTGGGACGTATTCAGGAACAGCCAGAAAACAAATCAGCGATTCCCCCACCTCGGGCTGAGCAGACGTTAGCGCTCGTGTTCGAGGCGATCGAGGACGGCTTGGAGTTCCGGGTCCGTTTGATCGTCCGCGAGCAGGTCCGCGACCAGTTCACGCGCCTGCGGGTTTCGGTCCTGCCGGCTGATGGCGAGGGCGTGATGGGCTCGGAACAGCGGGATGTCGGACGGGGTTTGCGCGATGGCGGCCTGCAACTGGCGCTCGGCTTCGGGCCATTGTTCCAGCCCGTTGAGGATCACCCCCCGCGTGCCCAGGAAGGAGGGATTGCCGGGCTGGCGCTTGAGGGCCTGGTCGATCAGGCGCAGGGCTTCCTCGTGACGCCCTTGCTGGGCCAGCACCCAGCTCAGTCCGTAGGAGGCTTCGCCGGAGGTGTCACGGGACAAGGCGCGCCGCAGTGCGGTTTCAGCGAGGTCGAGGCGCCCGTTCTTCTGGTGGATGCCGGAAAGCAGGTAATTGCCGAAGGGGTGGGAGGAGTCGAGTGCGAGCAACTGATCGAGGGCCAGTTTGGCGGTGGCTTCACGCCCTTCCATCAGTTCGAGGCGAATGTATTTTTCGAGAGCATCGGTATTGCCCGGTTGGATGCGGCGTGCTTGGGTGAGGCACTCGCGCGCCTTGATCAGGTCGCGGGTGCGCATGGCCCACTCATACAGGGCCATCTGGCCGGCGTAATAATTGGGCATCTGATCCAGCACCCTCACGGCACGAGCCAGCGCGGCCTGATCACCGATCCGACCGGCAGCCCACATCATGCCGACGGCGGCCGGCCCGGCGACCGTCTCGCGATCGAGGTGACGACCGAACCGCTGCACGGCCTCGGCATGGTTGTTCATGGCCAGCATCAGGAAGCCGAGTTCGACGTCGATGAGTTCGGGGGCCAGGCCCATGTCGGCGAGACGGGCGAAGGTGGCTGCCGCCTCGTTGGTCTGCCGCAGCACGGTCTGGCTGCGGGCCAGACCGAGCCAGGCGGCGGTGTTGGCGGGATCGCTTTCCGCGACCGCCCGGAAGGCCTCAAGGCTGGCAGGAATCTGTCCGCCCTCGAACAGCGCCTGGGCGAGCAGGATCTCGGACTGGTGACCACCGGGCAGATCGGTCACGGCGCGGCGCAGGGTTTCAATGCCGGACTCGGTCATGCCCGCCTGCATCAGGGCAACACCTTCCTGAAGGAACAGCACGTTGTTGCGCAGGTGGCCGTAGAGCATGGCCAATACACGCGGTTCGGCGGGGATCGATTGTTCACGCAGGATGCGCTCGAACGACTCCTGAAGGCTCTTGGCCTCGTCCTCGCGCCCTTCCGTTCGCGCAAGGTCGGCAAGATTGATCAGGGCGCTGACGTTGTCCGGCTGAAAGGCCAGTGCAGCCTCGTAGGCGGCGCGCGCATCAGCAGACCGGTCCAGGCCGGCGAGGGTGTACCCTAGGTTGTTGGCGAACACCGCGAGCTGGCGCGACAACAGGCGGTAGGCCTCGCGCAGCAGTTCCGGGCGGGGCGTGCCGTGGCGGAAGTCGGCGAGGTTGTTCTCAACATAGGCAACCGCTTGCTGCAACAGCCGATCGCGTTCCTCGGTGGAGAGGGTTTCCGGATCGTAACCGGCATAGAATCCCTGCACGGGCAGCCACCGGAATCCCTGCATGGTCCACAATTCCGGAATGTCCTGTACGGCGAGCTGGCCGGGGAGGTTGGTGGTGATGGACATCCAGACATCGAGGTACGGGGCGAATCCGGCTTCGACCATGGCTTCAACATCGGGATGCCGGATCCAACTGTTCATGAAGCGCAGGTACGCCCGGGAATTGCCGCGCGTACGGTTGATGAACCGGACATTGCGTTGCTCGGCGACGGCCCGCCATTGCATCACGCCATCAAGCATGCCGTTGCTGATGAGGTATGCACGGTCCCCCATCCCATCCAGCACGTTGTCTGCGGCACGAACCAGCGGGGCGGCCTTCGCCGGGGAGGTCTTGGTGGCATTGAGATACCCGGCTGAACCGAGCATGGCCACCAGCGCGACGAGCAGGATGCGGGCAGGTACCGGTGAGCGGGTGCGCCCGCGCGCCCGGCCACGTTCGGTGAGCGGCCGCGTCCATTGGTGGTAGAAAAAGCCGACGAGCTGGCCGAACCAGAGGGCGGTGATCGCATACGGGGTCACCAGCACGGTGTGGGGACCCATGACGCGCCAGGGTGAACCGGGCAGGTTGTAGAGCAGCACGACCGCCACCCCGAGCAGGATAAGGCGCAGGGCGATATGCCCGAGGTTGGTGAAGAGGTCATCGGCATCCTCGAAGCCATTCCACCAGACATAGAGACCGGGGAGCACCATGGTGAGCAGGACGATCAACCAACCGGTCTTGGGCACGCTGTAGCGGATCTGCTGGTACTGCTCGATCAGGAAGTAATGGTACACCGTCCACACGCTGTCGAACTCACGCCATTCGGCAACGGGCATCGCGGCATAACGCCAGGCGAACAGGAGGCCCACCGCCACCCCGGCCAACCCGAGCAGCACCCCGGGAGCGATCCAGCGGGCCGGAGCCCGTTTGCTGCGCCAGAACAGCCAGATCCATACGGTCAGGAAGACCGGCGCGAGCAGGATGAAGGTGGGGTATTCGGCGATGCCGATTCCATATACCGTGGCGAACCCGAGCCAGGTAGCCAACGTGGGTTCGTCGCGGAACCGCAGGGTGAGCCAGAGCGCGGTCAGCAACAGGGCAAGGTTGAATCCATAGGGATGGATACGGGTGGCGACGATAAGGAGGGGCGCACTGACCGCGAGGAATCCGGCGGAGGCCATCGCACTGACCCGGCGGGTGCGTTGCACCTGCTCAAGCCCGGCGGAGGTTACGGACAGCACGGGGGCACGGCGCAGACGCAAGGCTACCAGGTACATCAGCCCTACGCACAGCGCACCCCAGAACGCGGATAGCAGGTGGGCGGCAGGCAGGATCCGGCTTCCGGGCAGACCACCCAGGGTGGACATCAGGAATTGCCAGACCGGCCGGGTCAGCGGCCGGAACGGATCCATCCCGAGAATGGAATACAGGGCCGATGACCACTCGTTGGGAAAGAGAAAGTCGGGCAACAGCGAGATGTAAGCAACCAACGCGGCGAACGCGATGATAATCCCCGTGAACCGGCTCCAGTGTTTCATAGCAATCAAGACTCCTTCAAGGCGAGCCGCGATCATACGGCAAGGCAGGTCCCAAGGCAATGCGGAGCGGAGGTGCGGTCCGCCCGCGGATCACAGCCGTTCGAGGTCGGCGCCCTCGCGCACCTTGACCACCGCCGCGACCTTGGGGACATACATGCGGGTTTCGGAAGGCAGGTGGTCGGCGATGCCCTCGAAGGTGGTCGCCTTGTGCTTCTTGAGCAGTCCGCCGACCCGCCCCTCCCCCGCGTTGTAGGCGGCAAGGGCAAGCGACCAGGAACCGAACCGCTTGTAAAGGAACTTGAGGTAACGCGCGGCCGCAGTGGCGGAACGCTCGGGCACGAGGCGCTCGTCCTCGGGGCGCAGCGACAAGCCGAACCGCTCGGCGGTGGCGGGCATGAACTGGTACAGGCCGAGCGCCCCGACCGGGCTGCGGGCCTCGGGATCGAAACTGGATTCAACCTCGGCGAGCCAGACCAGCGCGGCGGGCACACCCTCGGCGACGAAGATCGGCTTGAGCCGGTCCACGTAGGCGGCGGCGCCGCGGGGAGGTGGACGCCGGGCGATGCGTTTCTGCCAGCGCTCCTGGCTCATCGTCTTCTTCTTCGCGACCGAACTGGCCGGAGCGGCCGGCGGCTTCGGCGGCGGCGAGGCGAGCGAAGTGGGTTTACGTGTCGGGGGCGGCGGCGGAGGCCGCTTGGCGGCGACCCGCTCCTCGCGCACGACCTCCTCGGCGACCATCAGGTAGTCGAGCCGCTGGCGCAACCAGTCGGCATACGGGCGCGCCTCGGGAATGCCATCGAGGTAACCGAGCGCCATGCCCGCGTACGGGCTCAGCCAGGCGAGGTCCTCGATGGATTCGGATTGCAGGGTGGTGTTGAGCAACTGCCAGAACTGCCGCATCTCGTCCGGCGTGGGGGCGCGGATCATCGACGGATCGATGCCATACTCGGCGGCCAGGTCGGCGACGCCGGGAATGGCGAGCAGATCGAGTTGCGCCCGGCAAGGCTGGATACCGACGAGGAAGGCCATGCACAGCGCCAACAGCAGGATTCGTTTCATCATTGGGTTCACCACGGGATGCGTCGTTTTCCGGAAAGCGCGAAGGCGTTTTCCAGGTGCCGCACCACCGGATCGTTTCCGGAGGGCGTGCCGATGACTTCGACGACATCCATGCGGAAATAATTCGGTTTTTCCTTGAGCTGTATCATGTAGCGGAGGGCGGCGCGCGACAAGGCTTTCCGCTTGCGGGCATCGACCGAGGTGAACGGACGTCCGAACGCCTCGCTGGCGCGTGTTTTCACCTCGACGAATACCAGCACCTGGCCGGGCGACCGGGTGATCAGGTCGAGCTCGTCGCGGCGACCCACCCGGACGCGGCGCCCGAGGATGCGGTACCCCTTGCCGGCCAGGTACTGCGCGGCGAGGTCCTCGCCCCAGGCTCCGGTGGTCGGGTTGCCGTGTCGCCGGTTCCGCCACACCGCCCACCACCGCGCGAGGAAACCCGGACGTTCAGGCGTGTTCATCGCAGGAAGGGTTGGTAACGGGAAACGGCAGGTTGGTCTGGGCGACCGGGGCGAACGAACGGCGATGGGCCGGACACGGCCCGTGCCGGCGCAAGGCATCGAGGTGGCGTGCGGTGCCGTATCCCTTGTGGTCGGCGAAGCCGTAGTGCGGGTACTGGCGATCGAGGTCGAGCAGCAGGTCGTCGCGGGTAACTTTGGCGATGACGCTGGCGGCGGCGATCAACAGGCTCGCGCCGTCGCCTCCGACGATGGCCTGGTGTGGCACCGGCAACCCCTTCACCGGAAGCCCGTCCACCAGCACATGATCGGGCGCGGAGGGCAAGGCGGCGACAGCCCGGGCCATGGCCAGGTGCGTCGCGCGCAGGATGTTCAGGGCATCGATCTCGGCCGGACTGCACAGGCCGATGCCGGTGAGCACGCCGGGGGTGGTGGTGATGGAAACGAAAAACGCCCGCCGCTTGGCATCGGTCAGGCGTTTGGAATCGGTCAACCCGCGCCACGCGCTGGTGATGAGTGATTCGAGCAGGTCCAGCGGGGCGACCACTGCGGCGGCGACCACCGGTCCGGCCAGTGGACCACGACCGGCCTCATCGACCCCGGCCAGGCGCTTGATGCCGGTGGAGTTCCAGTGCCGCTCGTGGTCGAGCATGGCCGGATCAGGCTTCGGCGCGATCTTCCTTCGCGACCTTTTCCTTGATCTTGGTCTTCTTGCCGCTCAGGGCGCGCAGGTAGTAGAGCTTCGCACGCTTGGGCTGGCCGCTGCGTTCGACTTCGATCTTCTCGAGGCTCGGGGAATAGACCGGGAACACGCGTTCGACACCCTCACCGTAGGAAATGCGGCGCACAGTGAACGTCTCGGTGCTGCCTGTTCCGTCACGGGCGATCACGGTTCCGGCATACAACTGTACGCGCTCCTTGTCGCCTTCGCGGATCTTCACATACACCTTGACGCTGTCGCCCACGTTGAAATCAGGGACGGAACGGCCGTTGCGCTGTTCCTGGTCGATTTTTTCGAGAAGTTTGGTAGCCATGATCGTGTTTCCTGTTAGCAAAGGGGCGTAATACTAGTCGGAACGGGGTCAACGTCAAGGGATTAATGGGAAAGGAACGGATTTACCACCCTGACCCCGCCGTAAACACGTCCGGCAGCAAGGTCTTCCGAATAGAGCAGGGTGCAATTCGCCTTGTGGGCGGCGGCGAGAATCAACGCATCCCACCACGATACGCCATGCTCAAGATGTACGATGCGACCCAACTCAAGCAATGACCCATCCATGGACAAGGGTTCCCAGGCCATCAACGCCTGGACATCTTCCCAGGCTTCCTGGAACGTCATTCCCGGCCGAAGTTTTTGTGTGACCGTCACCAGGTACTCGTTCAACACCTGGACGCTGATTCTTCCTTGTCGGTTCGCCCATAACGTGTTGATCAACTGGCTCGCGATACGATGTTTATCGGCATGCGTCGGATCCCGCGCATAAACGAGGATCTTGGTATCCACAAACGCATTATCGGTCATACAACGCGCCTCGCTCGGGATAGGCGATACCCGTGTTTCCAAGCGGTTTCAGTGCTCGTGAAGACCATCGCGCGTACGCGTTGCGGTAGTTTTTTTCAGACTCCAGACGCGCTGCCAGGAGCTCACCCACATACCTGGAAACACTCGTATTGTGTTCTGCCGCAAACACTTTTGCTTTATGCGCCAATTCGTCTGGCAAACTGATCGTGACGTTCTTCATGTCACTAAAATAGTGGATCACTATTTCAGTGTCAATTCAGCAGATCCGGGCGGCGGGCGGCGGTACGGAGGCGGGCCTGTTCGGCGCGCCACTTCGCCACTTCGGCGTGGTCGCCGGAGAGGAGGACTTCGGGTACGCGGCGGCCTTCGAACTCCTCGGGGCGGGTGTAGTGGGGGTATTCGAGGAGGTTTTCCGAAAACGATTCCTGGTCGGCGGCCCCTTCCCCACCGAGGACGCCGGGGAGGAGGCGCACGGCGGCGTCGATGACCACGGCGGCGGGAAGCACACCGTTGGTCAATACATAATCGCCGATCGAGATCTCGTCATCGACCAGGGCCTCGCGGACCCGCTCGTCGATGCCTTCGTAGTGGCCGCAGATGAAGATCAGGTGGGAGTAGGTGGTCAATTCACGGGCGATGGCCTGTTTGAACACGCGGCCCGACGGGGTCATCAGGATGACCCGGGAGTCGGGTTGGCGGACCGAGGCGACGGCCTTGAAGAGGGGTTCGGGTTTCATCACCATGCCGGGACCGCCGCCGTAGGGCCGGTCGTCGGTGGTGCGGTGGCGGTCGGTGGTGAAATCACGCAGGTCAATCGCGCGAAAGGAGACGGCCCCGAGCCTGGCCGCGCGTTTCATCATGCTCTCCCCCAGGAAGCCATTCAGCATGGCGGGGAAGATGGTGATGACGTCGATCCGGAGCACCGGGAGGGGCTCCGGATTATTCGACGACTTCGATCAGGGCGCGCTGCCCGTTGCGGGCGGCGACCTGTCCGATGAGGGTGCGGACGGCGCCGATGGTCTTGCCGTTCTTGCCGATCACCTTGCCGATGTCCTCGGCATGGCAGCGGAGTTCGAAGATGACCAGCTTGTCACCGGCTACTTCGGTCAGCTTGAGGTCGCCGGGATGGTCGACCAGATCCGCCAACACGGTTTTTACGTAGGATTGAAGGGACATGGCGCGGGGCTCAAGCCTGGGCTTCGGCAGCGGCCGGAGCCGGGGCAACCTGCGGGCGCTTGCGGTTCTTGCGAACCAGGCTCTTCGCGGTGTCGGAGATGTGCGCACCCTGGCTGAGCCAGTAATCGATGCGATCCTGCTTGAGGAGGTAATTGTTCTCGCCCTTCACGAGCGGGTCGTACCAGCCGAGGCTTTCGATGTAGTCGCCTTCGTGCTTCTTCAGCGTATTCTGGACGACCAGACGGAAAAACGGCTGGTCCTTCTTACCCATCTTCTTCAAACGAATCGTAATCGACATAATGCTATCTCCACCGACAAAGGGCTGGTTTTCTACCCTACCGCCCGAACCGTAGCAACCTTTTTTGGTGCTTCTTCATTTGTTTGGCCATCTTCCGGGCCGTCTCGAACCGCTTGAGGAGGTCGTTGACATGCCGGACTTCCAACCCGCATCCACGGGCTATCCGTTTCCGCCGGCTGGCGTTGATAATGCCGGGGTTACGACGCTCACGGGGAGTCATGCTGAGGATCAGGGCCTCGGTGCGTTTCATCTCCGTGGCGCTGGAACCCCCGGTCAGGCCCTGCTTCACGCGGTCGGGCAAGTTACCAACCCCGGGTAGCATTTCAAGCAGATTCTCCAGAGGGCCCAGTTTTTTGAGCTGGCGCAACTGGGCGAGGAAATCCTCGAGGGTGAAGTCGCCCTTGGTGAGCTGGGCCTGCATGTCCTCCATGTCGGCGTCCTGCATGGCCTCCTGGGCCTTCTCGACGAGGGAGACGATGTCGCCCATGCCGAGGATGCGCGAGGCCATGCGGTCGGGATGGAACGGCTCGAGGTTTTCGACCTTTTCGCCGGTGCCGACGAGCAGGACGGGGCAACCGGTGACCGAGCGGACCGACAAGGCGGCACCGCCGCGGGCGTCGCCGTCGAGTTTGGTGAGGATCAGCCCGGTGAGTCCGACCTCCTTGTGGAAGGTGTCGGCGACGTTGACCGATTCCTGGCCGATGGCGGCGTCGAGGACGAGGATGACGTTGCGCGGCTTGGCGGTGGCGCGGAGGTCCTTGAGCTCCTGGACGAGTTCGCCATCGATCTGGAAGCGGCCGCCGGTGTCGAAGATGACCAGGTCGATCATCCGGTTTTCCGCTTCCTTGAGGGCGCGGGCGCCGAGGGCGGGCACGGTCTCGCCGGGCATCGGGGCGAGGCATTCGACGCCGACCTGCTGGGCGAGGATCTGCAACTGGTCCACGGCGGCGGGGCGGCGGATGTCGCAGCCGACGACCATGACCCGGCGACCGAGCTTGCGGAAGCGGTTGGCGAGTTTGCCGGTGGTGGTGGTCTTGCCCGATCCGTGCAGGCCGAGCATCATGATGGTGGCCGGGCGGCCGGACAAGTCGAAGTCGGCGGCGCTTCCGCCCAGCAGTGCGACCATCTCGTCGTGCACATGCTTGGTGAACTGCTGGCCCGGCGTGACACTTTCGACCACGTCCGCCCCCATCACCTTCTCGCGGACCTTGCCGATGAAATCCTTGACGACCTGGAAATGGACATCGGCTTCGAGCAGGGCCAAACGGATGTCGCGCAAGGCGTCCTGGATGTTCTTTTCCGAAAGCTTTCCGTAGCCGCGGAGGTCCTTGAAGGTCTTCTGGAGGGATTGTCCGAGTTTGGCGAACATGGGCGGGCCCGTTCAGGGGTTCAGGGGTTCAAGGTTCTCCGCAGGGGAAGCGGACTCCGGGGCCGGAGTTTCAGGCGCAGCGTCGACGGCTTGCACGGATGCGGCCGGCAAGTCTTTCACATCGATGATATCGACGATTTCCTTCCAGTCGTTGGCGCGGTGAAGGCCCCGGCCATCGCAGCGCCGGCAGGTGCGCCAGACGTCATCCTCCTCAACCCGCCCGGCCCCGCCGCAGGCCGCGCAGAGGACATCCTCGTCATCAAAGCGGCGTACCGTGTGGTACCCGACCCCGAAGCAGGTCGGACACATCGTCCGGATTTCAGGATTTTCCGGATCGCGGATGGTTCCCAGCCGCGTACATTCGACGCAATTGATGCGGGTGATCTCAAACGGCACGAACAGGTGGTTGTTGCGCGAGAGCCAGAAGGCCTGCCCGAGCAACAGCAGGCCGACCAGGATCCCGACGGGCAGGACAAAGTTGTTGGATCGCCCGCCCCGGCGGGTCGTTCCCTTGGTCATGCCGCGAAGGATCGGGATCATTTCACGCCCTCGGCAAACCGAATCTGGTTGTAGAAGTCACGATGCACACGCACCTGCTGGTATCCGGTCGATTCCATCCATGCCTGCACGGCAGGCCCCTGGTCTTCACCGATTTCGAGCCATACCCTACCACGGTTTTTCAAAACGGTAAAAGTTTGTTCGAGCAAACGACGGAGCACGTCAAGGCCGTCCGCTCCGCCATCAAGGGCAAGGCGTGGTTCGAAACGGCGTACATTGGCATCGAGGGTTTCCATGACATCCCGCGCGATGTAGGGAGGATTGCTGACCACGGCATCGAGCGAGGCCGGGGCGAATCCTTCGAGAAGATCGCCATGGACAAACCGGATCCGCGCGGCGAAGCCGAGTGCTTCGGCATTTTCACGGGCAAGGGCGAGCGCGGCTTCCGAGCAATCAATCGCCTGTACCACCGCATTCGGACAGGACCGGGCCAGGGCCAGGGCGATGCATCCGGTGCCGGTCCCGACATCGGCGACGGCGAGGCCGGTGCGGCTCCAGAAATCACGTTCGGCCAGGACGCGGGTGACCAATTCCTCGGTCTCGGGCCGCGGCACCAGCGCCCGGGCATCGGTCCGGACGGAGAAATCCAGGAAGGGCGCATGGCCGATGACATACTGCAGCGGTTCGTGGTGGGCCAATCGCTCGAAACCGGCACGGATACGTGCAGCATGTGCCGGCGAGGCTTCGATCCGTTCGAGTTCCTCGCGTGCCACGCCCAGCACCTCGGCCATCCACCACGCCACCGCAGCCCCGGCATCCGCGACGCCGGCCGCGCACAACCGCGCTTCACCCTCGGCGCGCAATACACCGGCCGGCATCATGAACCGAGTTCGCGCTTCAGGCGCTCCTCGATATCACGCGCATACAGGGCATCCATCAACTCGTCCATGTCGCCCTCGATAAAGGCCTTGAGGTTGTACAGGGTCACATTGATGCGGTGGTCGGTCACGCGGTTCTGCGGGAAATTGTAGGTGCGGATACGTTCGCTGCGATCGCCCGATCCGACCTGCAGGCGGCGTTCGGTGGCCTGGCGCGCGGCGTCCTCCGACCGCATCTTGTCGAGCAGGCGCGTGGCCAACACTTTCATCGCCTTCGACTTGTTCTTGTGCTGCGAGCGCTCGTCCTGGCACTGCACGACGATGCCGGTGGGAAGGTGGGTGATGCGCACCGCGGATTCGGTCTTGTTGACCTTCTGGCCACCCGCACCCTGGGCGCGGAACAGGTCGAGGCGGATATCCTCGGGCTTGATCAGCACCTCGTCGGCCTCGTCGGCCTCGGGCATCACCGCTACGGTGGCGGCGGAGGTATGGACCCGACCTTGCGCCTCGGTCTCGGGAACACGCTGGACGCGGTGCCCCCCGCTTTCATAACGCAACACGCGGTACACATCCGCGCCCTCCACGGAGAAGATGATTTCCTTGAAGCCGCCGAGCGCGGCGTCGCTGGCATCGATCACCCCGACCGTCCAGCCGCGCCGCTCGGCATACCGCGCATACATGCGGTACAGGTCGGCGGCGAACAGGGCGGCCTCCTCGCCCCCGGTACCGGCACGGATTTCCATGATGGTGTTGCGGCTGTCGTTCGGATCCGGCGGGAGCAGTGCCACCATCGCCCGGCGCTCGGCGGCAGGCAGGCGCGCCTCGATCTCGGCCAGTTCCGCCGAGGCCATCTCGCGCATCGACGTATCGGTGGAAACATCATCCAGCATCGCCTTCAGGTCGTCGCGCTCGTCGAGCAGGCGCACATACCCGCTGCACTGGTTCAGGATCTCCTTGACCCGCTGGTGTTCGGCCAGCTTCTCCCGGAGGACGCGCGGATTGGCACTGGTCTCGGGTTGAGCGAGTTCATGCTCTAGTTCCCCCACCTTGAGGGCCAACCGGTCAACGTATGGACGATCTATCATCATGTTTGCTTGCGCCAGGAATTTCCAGATGCCGGACCGCGCGCGGGGCTGCATGTCCAGGGAATGGAACGGTGGCCGGTGGCGACAACGCCGCCGCCGCGACCATGCCACCGCTCGACAACACTAGGGATTCGATTCGGATTCCGCCTGGGCTGCGCGTTTCTTCGGAACCGCCTTGGAGTAGTCGATCTCCTCGTCATCGGCTGCGGGCTTGGCCACGGCAGGAGTATCCAGCCGTTCAACAATCTCGACCACGGCACCTTCCGCCGTTTCCTCGACCACGCGAAATTCCACTTTCTCGCCAACCCGGACGCCAGGAACCAGGATGGTCCTGCCACGCAAGGCGATCACACCTTGTCCGTCTTCGTTGACCTCGGGAATCTCTACCCGGAACAACTGTCCGACCAGTGATGTTTCGGCCGCCGACTCCTCCGCTGGTGCTGCTTCCGGAACCGGATGCCCCGAGGCCAATCGCTCAACCAGAACCGCCTCGACGGAACCTTCCGCGATCCGGGTAACCTCGATCACCGCGACATCACCTTTGCGCGCACCGGGCACGGAAAAGGAGCGCTCGCCAATCCGGGTAAGGCCTACGGCACCTTCCTCGTCCACGATCAACACCTTGAACCGGCCGCCCTCCGCCGCCACCGCTCCGGCATTGGTCATGGCATCACGCACCTCGATCACCACCGGCGCAGCCGAGGCGACCGGCACCGCCGCCTTCTCGCGCGGTTTGCAGGAAACCGTCACGACCACCACCATCGCAACCGCCATGGACGCGCGGAACCATACCCGCCACACCTGATCACCCGTATGCATGGAATTACTCTCCTGAAAGAATCCTTCATGGATTCAAAACGCGTATGTTGTAGCACAGACCGCCGGAAAGGCAATGCGCGTTGCAGCCCCGCGAACCGATGCTTGACGCCACCGGACCAACCCGCGATAACCGGCCGCCATGGAACCCGTCACCCTGCTGCTCGCCGCCCTGCTCGCTGGAGACACCCTGCTCCAGATGGTCAGCAACGCACTGAACCTGCGCCATGCCCGGCCCGAGCTTCCCGGTGAATTCACCGGCTGGTTCGAGCCCGGTCGCTACCGCAGCGCCCAGGACTACCTGCGCGCGACCACGCGGTTCGAGCAGCGCCAACTCGCGATCACCACCCTGATCACCATCACCTTCCTGGTCGCCGGCGGGTTCGGCATCGTGGACACCTGGGCCCGCTCGTGGGGCTTCGGCCTGATCGGCACCGGCCTCGTCTTCACCGGCGTGCTGATGCTCGCCTCGATCCTGGTCGACCTGCCGTTCCAGGTCATCGACACCTTCGTCATCGAGCAGCGTTTCGGCTTCAACCGCACCACCCCGCGCACCTTCGCCGCCGACCAGCTCAAGTCGCTCGCCCTGACCGTGCTGCTCGGGGCCCCGCTGTTCGCCGCCATCCTCTGGTTCTTCACCGCGGCCGGTCCATGGGGCTGGGCCATCGCCTGGGGCGCGGTCACCCTGTTCCAGCTGGCCATGATGGCGCTGGCCCCCTCGCTGCTGCTGCCGCTGTTCAACACCTTCACCCCGTTGCCCGAGGGCGAGCTAAAAGCCGCGATCGAGGCCTACGCGCGGCGCGAGCAGGTCCCGCTGTCGGGCATCTTCTCGATCGACGGGTCGCGGCGCTCGAGCAAGACCAATGCGTATGTGACCGGCCTCGGCCGGCTGAAACGGATCGCCCTGTTCGACACCCTCATCGCGAAACACAACGTTCCCGAACTGGTCGCCGTGCTCGCGCACGAGGTCGGCCACGCGAAACTCGGACACCTGCGCCGCATGCTGGCCACCTCGATCATCACCACCGGCGTCATGTTCCTCCTGCTCTCGCTCTGCCTGCACCGCCACGAACTCTACGACGGCATCGGCGTGGCCTGGCCACCCGGCGAACCCGCCCCGCTCTACGCCGGCATGATCACCTTCAGCATCCTGATGGCCCCGCTGAACCGGCTGCTGTCCATCGCCGCCCACCACCGCTCGCGCCGCCACGAGTTCGAGGCCGATGCCTATGCGGCCCGCACCACCGGCGACGCGGAATCGATGATCAACGCGTTGAAGAAACTCGGCGTGGAAAACCTCTCCAACCTGACCCCGCACCCGTTCACCGTCTGGCTCGAGTACAGCCATCCTCCCCTGCTCGAACGCATCCGCGCCCTGCGCACCCCACCCCCCGCGTGATCCATGCCCATCACCCCGGCCACGCCCGACGACCTCGACGACCTCGCGCCGCTGTTTGATGCGTACCGCCAGTTCTACGGTTTTCCATCCGACCTCCCCGCCGCCTGCGCCTTCCTGCACGCGCGCCTGATCCGCGGCGAATCGGTGGTCCTGCTCGCCCGCGACGCCGACCACCATGCCACCGGGTTCGTCCAGCTCTACCCGACCTTCACGTCGCTCGCCCCCGGGCCATCGTTCATCCTCCACGACCTGTTCGTCGTCCCGGCCGCCCGGCGCTCCGGCATCGCCACCGGCCTGCTCCGCGCCGCCGAGGCCCACGCCCGCGCCGCCGGGGCGGTGACCATGACCCTCTCCACCGCGGTCACCAACCACCCCGCCCAGCGCCTGTATGAGCACCTCGGCTGGATCCGCGACACCACCTTCCTCACCTACGAACGCCCGCTCACCTGACCCGCCCGCACCCGGCCGGTTTCCCTTGTCCCGTCCGCCAGCCTGTGCCAGCATGACCAGCCACCCATGACGACCGCCACCGCACAACGCGCCGCCCGCAACGCCATGCGCCTCTCCGTCGGCGCGGGCGTGGCGATGCTGGTGATCAAGTTCGCCGCGTATGCCCTGACCGGTTCGACGGCCATCCTCAGCGACGCCGCCGAGTCGATCGTCCACATGATCGCCGTGCTCTTCGCCGCCTACAGCCTGTGGCTCGCGCGCAAACCCGCCGACGAGGCCCATCCCTACGGCCACGCGAAGATCAGCTTCTTCTCGGCCGGCCTCGAAGGCGCGATGATCCTCACCGCCGCCCTGCTCATCATCGCCGTCGCCATCCAGGACTGGCTGACCGGCCTCAGCCTGCGCAACCTCGACACCGGCATCGCCCTCACCGCGCTGGCCGCCGTGCTGAACGCCGCCCTCGGCTGGCACCTCATCCGCGTCGGCCGCCGCCACCGCTCGCTGATCCTCGAGGCGAACGGCCTGCATGTCCTGACCGACTGCTGGACCAGCGGCGGCGTGGTGCTCGGCCTCGTGCTCGCCCGCGCCACCGGCTGGCTGTTCCTCGACCCGCTTTGCGCCATCGCCGTCGCCCTGAACATCATCTACTCCGGCTACCGCCTGATCCGCCGCAGCGTCA
The DNA here is from genome assembly GCA_937872895.1 of uncultured Verrucomicrobiota bacterium. Classification (GTDB taxonomy): domain Bacteria; phylum Verrucomicrobiota; class Kiritimatiellia; order CAIVKH01; family CAIVKH01; genus CALMUP01. Next base: position 48,545 of record CALMUP010000030.1, on the reverse strand, counting down.
CCGGCCTGATGGACGAAGCCGATCCCGTCATCCAGCAACGCCTCCAGGAACTGCTCGACCGCGAATGCATCGCCCGCGGCATCAGCCACCACCGCTTGCGCCAACGCTTCAACGGCGTCGCCTACGACGTGGACGTCCACCTGCTCTTCCCCGACCGCATGCCGATTGTCGAGGCCCACCGCATCGCCACCGACATCGAGCAAGCCATTGCCGCCGAACTGAAAGCGGCCGCCGAGGTGACCACCCACCTCGAGCCGCACGACGATCATTTGAACATCCACCCGGATGACCGTGTCGAAGGCCGCCAAACCTGAGGGGAACCCTATGAAACCGACGAAACTGTTCGCGCTCGTGACGCTGATGGCCGCCGCTCCACTGTTCGCCCAGGAACCGCCGCCACCGGATATCGACCCGTTTGCCTACCCCGCCTGGGGCACCACCGAACACCCGGACGGCACCGTCACCTTTGCCCTGCACGCACCCGGCAAGCAATCGGTCGCGCTCATCGGCGACTTCAACGACTGGAAGCCCGACGACCACGCCCTCACGGTTGATGCCGACGGCACCTGGTCGATCACCATCCCGCTCGCCCCCGGCACCTACCGCTACCAGTACCTGATCGACGGCACGCTGCTGATTGCCGATCCCTACGCCCGCGACGTCACCTGGCAGAAACCCGACGGCACCGAATACTGGAAGCAGGAACGCGCCTTCGCCGTGCTCGAGGTCGGTGCCGCCCCGTTCGCCTGGACCGCCACGAACTACGTCCGGCCCGGCCTCGACAACCTCGTCGTGTACGAATTCCACCTTGAGGATTTCCTCAACGGCGCGCTCGGCTTCACCGGCATGATCGCCCGCCTCGACTACATCAAGGACCTCGGCTTTACCGGCATCGCCCCGATGCCCTTCAACGAGTTCACCGGATCGAAGAGCTGGGGCTACAACCCCGCCTTCCACTTCGCGCCCGAGACCTCCTACGGCACGCCCACCGAGCTGAAGCAACTCATCGACGCCGCCCACCAGCGCGGCCTCGCCGTCGTGCTCGACCTCGTGCTGAACCACATGGACCACAACAGCGCGCTCTACCAGCTCTACGGAAACGACTACGCCGGCTCGCCGTTCTTCCGCTTCTTCGAGGGCGAGAACTGGGGCTTCCCCGACATCGAGCAGCAGCACCCCGCCGCCAAACGCTACACCGCCGACGTGATCCGCTACTGGCTCACCGAATACCGCATCGACGCCATCCGCTACGACGCCACCCGCTTCACCGAATGGAGCGGGTACAACGACTGGGGTGCCGGCTGGTTCGCCTGGGTCGGCAAGCAGGTCGATCCCACCTCGATCCACATCGCCGAACACATGCCCTTCGACCCGTACCTGATCAACCAGACCGAGCAGGACACCTGCTGGCATGACTTCTTCCGCTGGCGCATGCGCGACATGATCGAGCACGCCTACCTCGACCGCAACGAGTTCGAGAACGTCATGCAGCCCCAGCGCGTCGGCTTTACCAACGCCCTCCAGCGCATGGCCTACACGGAGAGCCACGACGAGGAGCGCGTGATGTACGAACTGAAACAGCGCGGCTTCTCCGGACCCGAGCGCGAGGCCCGGGCCATCCTCTCCCTCGCCATGACCCTCACCGCCCCCGGCCAGGCCATGGTGTACTCCGGCCAGGAGTTCGGCGAGTCCACCCGCAAGTTCGTCGGCGAGAACCCGCTCCAGTGGCACCTGCTCGAAACGGAAAGCGGCAAGGCCATCCACGAGGCCACCCGCAAACTGGTCACCCTGCGCACCACCCACCCCGCCCTCCAGCGCGGCGATATCACCTTCCTGCACCACAACCAGCCGCAGGACATGACCGCCTTCCGGCGCAACGCCGACGGCCAGTCCGTCATCGTCGCCGCCAACTTCGGCCGCGGCGCGAATACCATGGATGTCTTCTTCGAAGGTACCTGGTCGAACCTGTTCACCGGCGCCACGTTCACCGAAAGCGGCGCCTACACCCGCGCCGTGGTGCTCCAACCCGGCGAAGCCGCCGTCTTCGTGAAAACCTCCGACGAAGGCGCCGCGCCCCGCTGATACCGCGACTGCATCGTTGCAGGACGGGGCGGGCGCTGGTAGGGTAAGCCCATGGTTACCAGCCCCGTCCGTCCTGACAGCTACGCGACCGTACCCATGCAATGGGTCGGCCCGATCTCCGTGGTCCACCCGGAACTGACCGGCCTGGTCGAGGTGCCCCTGGCCACCTACGAGTCGCCCCTGTGGCCGTCCGTGGACCGGGGGGCCCGCGTGACCAAGGCCGGCGGCGGCCTGCATCTGGCCGTGGTGGACGAACGCATGACCCGCTCCGTCGTGGTCGAGGCCTACTCCGCGCAGGAGGCGATCGCCGCCCGCGATTTCGTGCTCGCCCACCAGGAGGACCTCGCCGCGGTCACCCGCACCACCAGCCGCTTCGCCCGCCTGAAGGACATCCACAGCCAGATCGCCGGCAACCTGCTGTACCTGCGCTTCGCCTTCGACACCGGCGACGCCTCCGGCCACAACATGGCCACCAAGGCCGCCGACGCCCTGCTCCACTGGCTGCTCGAACGCCGCCCCGAACTCGCCTACGTCTCGATCTCCGGCAACCTCTGCTGCGACAAGAAACCCTCGGCGGTGAACGGCCTCCTCGGCCGCGGCAAGTACGTCGTCGCCGAGATGCGCCTGTCCCGCGACCTCTGCCGCCGCTTCCTGAAGACCACCCCGGAGAAGATCGCCGACCTGAACCTGAAGAAGAACCTGATCGGCACCCTGCTCGCCGGCGGCCTGCGCGCCGCCAACGCCCACTTCGCGAACATGCTGCTCGGCTTCTACCTCGCCACCGGCCAGGACGCCGCGAACATCGTCGAAGGCTCGCAAGGCCTCGTCCACGCCGAGGTCCGCAACGACGAGCTCTACTTCTCCGTGACCCTGCCGAACCTGATCGTCGGCACCGCCGGCAACGGCAAGGACCTCCCCTTCGTGCGCGAGAACCTCCAGCGCATGGGCTGCCTCGAGGACCGCGCCCCCGGCGCGAACGCCCGCCGCCTCGCCCTGCTCGCCGCCGCCACCGTGTGGTGCGGTGAACTCTCCCTGCTCGCCGCCCAGACCAATCCGGGCGAACTGATGAAGGCGCACGAGAAACTCGAACGCGCGAAAACCCCTACCTGATCGGCGGACCACCGTGGATGACGAAAAACAGGCGGTGAAGGCCGCGGACATCACCAACGACCGCAAGGTCCAGCACATCGCGATCATCAACGAGGACCGCGACACCGACCGGCGCAAGCACTACTTCGACGAGATCCGCCTGACCCACCGCGCCCTGCCGGAAACCGCCCTCGCCGCGGTCGATCCCTCGGTGACCTTCCTCGGCAAACGCCTGTCCTTCCCGCTGCTGATCTCCTGCATGACCGGCGGCTCGCACGACACCGTCCGCACCATCAACCGCAACCTCGCCCTCGCCGCCGAGGCCGAACAGGTCGCCATGGGCGTCGGCTCGCAACGCGTGCTCTTCACCACCCCCGAGGCCCGCGCCAGCTTCGCCCTGCGCACCCACGCCCCGACCACCGTCCTGCTCGGCAACCTCGGCGCGGTGCAGCTCAACGAAGGCTTCGGCATCGCCGAGGCGCGCACCGCCGTGGACGTGCTCGGCGCCGACGCGCTGGTGTTCCACCTGAACCCGCTGCAGGAGGCGGTGCAACCCGAAGGCGACACGAACTTCGCCGGTCTCGCGGAAAAAATCGGCACCATCGCCCGCGCCCTCGCCCCCTGCCCGGTCGTGGTGAAGGAGGTCGGGGCCGGCATCTCCCCCGCCGATGCCCGCCTGCTCGTCGACCAGGGCGTACGCGTGATCGACGTCGCCGGCAGCGGCGGCACCTCGTGGAGCCGCATCGAACACCACCGCCAGGAGGAGGGCGGCGCCGACATCGGCCTGCTCTTCCAGGACTGGGGCATCCCCACCCCGGTCGCGCTGATGGACCTCGCCCCGCTGCGCCCCGGCGTGACCCTGATCGCCTCCGGCGGCATCCGCTCCGGTATCGACATGGCCAAAAGCCTCGTGCTCGGCGCCAGCCTCGCCGGGCTCGCCTCCCCGTTCCTCCGCCCGGCGATGGAATCCGCCGACGCCGTGCGCACGGTGATCCGCCGCCTGCGCCGCGAGTTCACCACCGCCCTGTTCCTCCTCGGCGCCACGACGGTCGCGGATGTTTTCGGTCGCGAAGATCTGATACGGTGTTCACCATGGAAAAAATAAGCGTCGGCATCGATGCCCTCAGTTTCTACACCTCGCGGTACTTCCTCGACCTGAAGACCCTCGCCGAGGCGCGCGGCACCGACTACAACAAGTACGCCGTCGGCCTCGGCCAGGAGAAGATGGCCATCCCGCCGCCCGACGAGGACATCGTGACCATGGCCGCGAACGCCGCGCTCCCCATCGTCGAGAAGGAAAACCTCGAACACCTCGAACTGCTCCTCTTCGCCACCGAGTCCGGCATCGACCAGTCCAAGGCCGGCGGCATCTTCGTCCACGGCCTGCTCAACCTCCCCAAACGCTGCCGCGCCGTCGAGCTGAAGGAAGCCTGCTACGGCCAGACCGCCGGCCTCCAGCTCGCCCTCGCCATGGTCCAGCGCAACCCGCACGCGAAGGCCCTGGTCATCGGCACCGACATCGCCCGCTACGAACTCGGCAGCCCCGGCGAACCGACCCAGGGCTGCGGCGCCGTGGCCATGCTGGTCAGCGCGAACCCGCGGCTGATGGTCATCGACCGCGAGGCCGGCCTGTTCACCGATGACGTCATGGACTTCTGGCGCCCGAACTACCGCGACCAGGCCGTCGTCGACGGAAAGTACTCGACCCGCGTGTACCTGAACGCGCTGATCGAGACCTGGAAGCAGTACGCCGAACGCGCCGGCCGTACCTACCACGACATCGACCGCTTCTGCTACCACCTCCCCTTCACCAAGATCGCCGTGAAGGCCCAGGAACGCCTGGCCAAACACAACAACGTCGCGCTGACCGAGGACCAGGCCGAAGCCCTGCTCGGCGACGCCCTCCGCTACAACCGCATCACCGGCAACAGCTACTCCGCCTCCCTGTGGGTCGGCCTGAACTCGCTGCTCGACCACAGCGCCGCCGACCTCGCCGGAAAACGCGTCGGCCTCTACAGCTACGGCTCCGGCTGCGTGGCCGAATACTTCAGCGGCACCGTGCAGCCCGGCTACCGCCAGCACATCCGCGCCGCCGCCCACCAGGCCATGCTGAACGACCGCACCGAGTTGACGTTCCAGCAGTATGAGGACATATTTAATTTGCGCTTCCCCACCGACGGGGGAGACCATACATTTGCCCAATACCGGACCGGGGCCTTCCGCCTCGCCGGGGTGAGCCAGCATAAGCGGCTCTACGAACGGACGATATGAAAGCCATTGCGCCGGGAAAATTGATTCTGAGCGGTGAACACGCCGTCGTCTTCGGACGTCCGGCGCTGGCCATGGCCATCGACCGCTCGGCCCAGTCGATCATCACCGCCACCCCCGGCGACCTCGTCTCGTTCAACCTGGTCGATTTCCAGTCGACCGATTCCTTCACCCTGCGCGCCCTGCGCGACATGCGCCAGCGCGTGCTGCGCAACTACCGCCTGTTCCTCGACGGCGAACTCGGCATCCGCGACGTCCTCTACAAGCCGGTCGAGCTCTTCGAGTACATGTTCATCAACCTGCTCGACGGCCTGCACCTGAAGCTGAACGAGGGCCTGAGCATCCAGACCCGCTCCGACATCCCGATCGGCTGCGGCCTCGGCTCCTCCGCCGCGACCGTGCTCAGCGCCGCCCGCGCCGTCGGCCACTACTTCCGCGTCGATTTCCGGCCCGACTGGTACTACCGCTACAGCATGGAAGCGGAAAAACTCCAGCACGGCTACCCGAGCGGCGTCGATTCCTACATCGCCGTGCACGGCGGCTGCGCGCTGTTCCGCCAGGGTGCCGCCACCTCCGTGCCCCTGCCCCGCTTCAACCTGTACCTCGTGAACACCGGCACGCCCGAAGCCACCACCGGCGAATGCGTGGTCTCCGTCCGCGAACGCCACGAGCACGATCCGATCTGGAACGATTTCGAAGCCGTGACCCTCGGCCTCGAAGCCGCCATCCGCGCCAACGACATGGACGCCATCCGCGCCCACATCCGCGAGAACAACCGCCTGCTCACCCGCATCGGCGTCGTCCCGGAAAAGGTCGCCCGCTTCATCGCCTCGGTCGAACAAAGGGGCGGCGCCGCCAAGGTCTGCGGCGCCGGCTCGGTGCGCGGCGAACACGGCGGCATGGTCCTCGTCGTCGATGACCAACCCCCGACCAAACTCTGCCAGGACTACGGCTACATCCTCACCTCCGTCCGCGGCGACCCCCTCGGCACCCGCATCATCGACTAGGCGGAGACACGGTGCGCCCCCTCGTTGTTTCCACCGAAACAGGATTCGATCGAATTTGCGATGATGTTCCCCGTATTCATCGGCAAGCGCAGCGCCGCCGATGCGTGACCACCTGGATTCTTCGGGTCGTTGAGCGAAGCGAAACGAGCGAAACGGCGTTCGGATTTGCCGCGATTTCAAGGCGAACTCTTGGGGGCTGGACTCGTGTCCGCACCCAAGGGTTCAACGCAGAAAGCGTGGTAAATCCGGACGTCGTTTCGCGGCCCGAAGAATCCAGGTATCATCCACGCCGGGGCCAATCCCTGAACAGCCGAATGTTTGGGCGTGTCGTGACCACGCAACAACCGTTGAAGGGCATACCGTGACGCGCCCGCTTCAGATCTCCGCCCCCGGCAGCCTGATGGTGCTCGGCGAACATGCGGTGCTGCACGGGTTCCCCTGCCTCGTCGCCGCGATCAACCACCGGGTGCGCGTCTCGTTGCTGCCCCGCAACGACGGACTCGTGAACCTGACCTCGGCCCTGGGCGACTACGAGGCCGACCGCGATGACCTGCCCGACCACCCGTCGTTCCGCTTCGTCCTCGCCGCCCTGCGCCAACGCCCCCGCGCCCTGCCCGGCGGCCTCGACGCGGTGATCACCGCCGACATGCCCCCGACCATCGGCTTCGGCACCTCCGCCGCCGTGACCGTCGCCATGCTCGGCGCCCTGCACGTCGCCTGCGGCGACCCGCTCGATCCCGCCGCCCTGCTCCCCGAAGCCCGCACCGTCATCCAACACGTCCAGGGCCGCGGCTCCGGCGCCGATGCCGCCGCCAGCTGCCTCGGCGGCGTGGTCCGCTATGCCCTGCCGGAGACGGCCGCATCACGGCTGTCCGACGCCGCCACCCCGATCACCGCCCTCTACTGCGGCTACAAGAAACCGACCCCGGACGTGATCGCCTGGGTCGATGACCGCTGGCGCGACCGCCGCGACGCCCTGCACGCCCTCTATGCCCGCATCGGCGCGAACGTCGACCGTGCCGCGACCGCCCTGAACCGCCACGACGCGGCCGCCTGGCATCTCGCCCTCGACGAAGGCCAGTCCCTCATGGAGGAACTCGGCGTCAACACACCCGAGCTTGCCGCGTGCGTGGCCGCGCTGCGCCGGTCTCCGGGAATCGGCGGCGCAAAGATCTCCGGATCGGGGCTCGGCGATTGCGTGATCGGCTGGGGCCGCGCCACCGGCTCGACGCCGCCGGAATTTCCACGCTATGATGTGACCGTCGCACAGGAGGGTGTTCGTTGTGACTAAATCGGAGGTGGTGCTTCAACTGACCGGTGGAGGCCGCGAGCCAGTGCTCGCCGAGGGCCACGGCCGCGCCCCGTCCAACATCGCCCTGGTGAAGTACTGGGGCAAACGCGACACCGCGCTCAACCTCCCGGTCACCTCCAGCCTCTCGGTCAGCCTCGACCATCTCGGCACCACCACCACGGTCGCCCCGATCGACGGCCCGGATGACATCATCCTCAACGGCCTGCCCGTCCCGCCCGACACCGCCTTCGCCGCGCGGCTCCGCGCCTACCTCGACCTCGTCCGCCCCTCACCCGGCCGCGGTTACCGCGTCGTCACCGCCAACACCATCCCCACCGCCGCCGGCCTCGCGTCGTCCGCCTCCGGTTACGCCGCGCTGGTGCTCGCCCTCGACCACCTGCACGGCTGGAACCTCGCCCCCGAACAGCTCTCCATCCTCGCCCGCCTCGGCAGCGGCAGCGCCAGCCGATCCCTCTACCACGGGTTCGTCGAATGGCGGGCCGGGGAACGGGCCGACGGCATGGACAGCACGGCCCACCGCCTCGACGCCACCTGGCCGGACCTGGCCATCGGCCTCGTCAAGATTTCCACCGCCGAAAAGGCCATCAGCTCGCGCGACGCCATGCAGGGAACGGTCGAGACCTCGCGCCTCTACGCCGCCTGGCCGGAGCAGGTCGCCCGCGACCTCGCCACCGTGCGCGCGGCGATCCGTGACGCGGATTTCGACACGCTCGGGAAAACCGCCGAGAACAACGCCCTCACCATGCACGCCACCGCGCTCGCCGCCTGGCCGCCCACCCTGTTCTGGAAACCCGAATCGGTCGCGGCGATGCACCGCGTCTGGTCGCTGCGCGCAGAAGGCGTCCCGGTCTATTTCACGATGGACGCCGGCCCCAACCTCAAGCTCATTGCCTGCCGGGAAACCATCCCCGCCATCCGCCCCGCCTTCCCCGACGCCGAATGGGTCACACCCTTCGCCGAAGCATCGAAGACGGGCAGGCGGGAGCCTGCCCCTCCCGGGTAAACGCACCCGGATGCATGACCTTCCGGAGGGGCACGCTCCGCGTGCCCGCGGGTTGGCGTCCCTTCCCGCACAGGAGGGGCACGCTCCGCGTGCCCGAGACAAGGAAGCTGGAGCTTGCCCTTCCGGTTGAGGACGCACTATCGTCTGCCGCCATGGCGGCACATGCGTACAACCATCCGGAACGGCATTACCCGGCACGTCGATCGCTGGATGATCACGGCCATCGATCCAATATCGTCTTCTGCACCGTGTGCGTCCGGGATCGACGACCCTTGCTGGCGACACCCGCCGCGCATGCCTTGCTGATCGCGGCCTGGACGCGCGCCGAGGCATGGCTGGTTGGCCGTTATATCATCCTCCCCGATCACCTTCATCTGTTCTGCGCCCCGGCGCGGCGCGATGCGCCGAATGTGAAGGACTGGGTTGCGTTCTGGAAGTCGATGGCTACCCGGCAATGGCCCCGCGAAACCGACAAACCGCTCTGGCAGCGCGATGTCTGGGATCGCCAACTGCGGCAAGGGGAATCCTACGGCCGTAAATGGGACTATGTGCGGCGGAATCCCGTGCGGCACGGCCATGTGACCTCGCCCGATGATTGGCCGTTTCAGGGCGAGCGGCATGTATTGATGTGGCACGACGAATAACCGCACGACGCCCCGGAGGCGTGATGACATCACCCGCACCCTCTCGCAGGGCAACCGGGAGGTTGCCCCTCCGGCATTACCCCACCTCCGGAGGGGCACGCTCCGCGTGCCCACGGGTTGGCGTTTCTTTCCGCTTTGGAGGGGCACGCTCCGCGTGCCCAAGACGAACGTCAACCGTGGAGGTCAACCGCGGATCAGCACGAGGACCGAGGCGAAGAAGCCCTGCTTCTGTTCGCCTTCGAGCATTTGCTCCAGCTCGCCCGCGTCCAGAAACAGTCCGCCGCAATGGCGGCAGACATCGAGTTCGACGCCGCGTTTTTTCACGGGATGCAGTTTCTCCTGCTCGCACGTCGGACAAAAACCGACCACACTTACCAGCCTTTCGGCTTCCTTGAGCAATTCCCGCCGGGCCTGCTGCATGATCTCGGCCTGTTCAAGCCCGGCCCCCTGCTCCAGCATGGCCAATTCACCCGCGTCCAGCCAGATCCCGCCGCAATCCGGACACTGATCGACCAGCACGTGATCCTTCACGACTTTCCGCATCTGGGTATGGCATCGCAGGCAATTCATGGGGACACATCCTTGTTTTCCCGTATGTACCACCACCCGTATGCGCTGCCAATCCCAAGTTGACCCATGCATGGGAAACAAACCATCGAAGACGGGCAGGTGGGAGCCTGCCCCTCCGGCATTACCCACGCCCCCGGAGGGGCACGCTCCGCGTGCCCGCGGGCAGGCGTTTCCTCCCGCTTTGGAGGGGCACGCTCCGCGTGCCCAAGACGCACATACCGGAGCTTGCCCCTCCGGTCGAGGACACACTATCGTCTGCCGCCATGGCGGCACATGAGCACAACCATCCGGACCGGCACTACCCGGCGCGTCGATCGCTGGATGATCACGGCCATCGATCCAATATCGTCTTCTGCACCGTGTGCGTCCGGGATCGACGACCCTTGCTGGCGACACCCGCCGCGCATGCCTTGCTGATCGCGGCCTGGACGCGCGCCGAGGCATGGCTGGTTGGCCGTTATATCATCCTCCCCGATCACCTTCATCTGTTCTGCGCCCCGGCGCGGCGCGATGCGCCGAATGTGAAGGACTGGGTTGCGTTCTGGAAGTCGATGGCTACCCGGCAATGGCCCCGCGAAACCGACAAACCGCTCTGGCAGCGCGATGTCTGGGATCGCCAACTGCGGCAAGGGGAATCCTACGGCCGTAAATGGGACTATGTGCGGCGGAATCCCGTGCGGCACGGCCATGTGACCTCGCCCGATGATTGGCCGTATCAAGGCGAGCAGCACGTGTTGATGTGGCACGACGCATGACCGTACGGAGCCCGGAGGTGAACGCGGGCAGGCGGGAGCCTGCCCCTCCGGCATTACCCCCGCCCCCGGAGGGGCACGCTCCGTGTGCCCAAGACAGGGCGAACAGGGACAGGGCGAACAGGGACGGACAATTCGTGCTCGGCAGGTGAACGCGGGCAGGCGGGAGCCTGCCCCTCCGGGGTTGCTCCCCACACGGGAGGGGCACGCTCCGCGTGCCCTTTTCGATGGCGCGGATCACAGGGTGGCCTGGTAGCGGCGCAGCCAGTGTTCCAGGGCGAGCCACGTCCATAGCAATTCCTGGCGGGGGGTGTTGGCGAGGGCATCGTGGGAGGCCAGGTGGTCGAGGGCATGGTGCAGGCGTTGCCGGTCGAAGATGCCGCATCGGATCCCCTCCCCGTCCCGCAAGAGATCGTTGGCCGGCTGGAGGTTTTCCGGTTGGCCGAACCAGACGTACAGCGGCGACGGAAACCCCAGCTTGCGGCGCCGGTTGCGCACCACCGGCGGCAGCAGGTCGGCACAGCCATCGCGCAACAACCGCTTGGTGACCCCGTCACGGATCTTCTCGTGGTACGGGAGCGAGAAGCAGAACTCGACCAGGCGGTGATCGAGGAACGGCGACCGCAACTCGAGGGTGTGCGCCATGGTGCAGGCATCGAAGCCCTTCATCATTTCCGGGAGTCCACGCCACCGGAACTCGCGCCACAGGGCGTTGTTGAGAAAACCCGCATAGGGTTTCTGCCCGCACCAGCTGGCCCAGCCGGAAAAGTGATGCGCCGCGTTGACCGGTCCGTAGGCGCGGGCGAATTCCCGGGTGACCACCGGATGCAGCGGCATCGGCAGGATCCCCAGGCGGCACCGCACGGCGTGCAGCACCACATCGCGCGGACGCAACCCCGGAGCCGCGACATCGCACACGGCGAGGAATTCATCGCGGCAGGTTTTCCACGAACGCGGGGTACCCGGCGGCGGCCGCAGGAACCGGTCCAAGGCATACGGGGCGGCAAAGGTCTGGTAACCGCCCAGCAACTCGTCGGCACCGTCACCCGACAAGGCCACCGCGGTTTCGCGCGCGGTCGCCCGGGAAATCGTCCAGCAGGCATACCGGCCACGCACCACGGTCGGCGCATCGTGCGCCTGCACGATATCGCCGATCGTGGCGACCAGGCCGGTGGAGGGCGGATCGATCCACTCGATGCTCAGGTTGTCGGTGTTCCCGGCCACCGCGGACGCATACTCGCTTTCATTGAAGCGCGGATGCTCCGTGTAGCGGACCGAGTAACAACGCACCGGCCGGTCCGCGTGCCGGGCGGCGAGGGCGGCGATGACGCTGGAGTCCAATCCGCCGCTCAGCCAGACACCCAGCGGGGCCTCGCTGCGCAGGCGCAGCCGGACCGCATCGGACAACAGGTGGCGGAACTGCTCCACGGCATCCGGCCGGGGGGTTTCGCGGCCCGGTTGAAAACGCCAGCTCGGGTGGGTCGCGACCGCAGCGCGGGTGATCACCAGGTGATGTCCCGGCGGTACGGTATGGATGTCGCGGAAAAACGTCTCGGTGCCGATATCGGTCATCGATGCCGCCAGGTAGGAGAACAGCGCCCGCCCGTTGGCGCGTCGGAGCGCAGGCGCGTACGCAAGCAGCGCCTTGGCCTCGGAGGCAAAGAACAGCGCGGCCCCGACCTGTGCGACGACGAGTGGTTTGATGCCGAACCGGTCGCGGGCGAGTACCAGTTCCCCGGCGCGCTCGTTCCACAGGGCGATCGCCCACATCCCGTTGAACCGCTCGAAAGCCTCCGCACCCCACTCCGCCCACGCCGCGAGCACGACCTCGGTATCCGTCGCGGTGCGGAACACATGGCCGCGGGCCGCCAGCTCCTCGCGCAGCTCGAGGTAGTTGTGGATTTCGCCGTTGAAGACCACGGTCAATCCGTGTTCCGGCGCGTGCATGGGTTGATGACCGGCGGGCGAGCGGTCGATGATGCTCAGGCGTCGATGCCCGAAACCGAGCGAACCCCGGATCCACAACCCCTCGTCATCGCGACCGCGGTGGGCCATGGCATCGGTCATGGCCTGCAGCCGGGCGGGATCAACCGGCGCACCGTCGCGGTGCCACACCCCGGCTATGCCGCACACGGCGACCACCTGTTGTTCGCGTCCATCATGCGCGCACCAGCTAAACCCGAATGAAGATTTTGGAACCGCGGATTTCGCGGATGTACGCGGATGGCCTCTCCGTGCGCAACCAATGGATCGCACAGAAGTTTTCGCCGAACAGGATCGACCTTGATAAGATCCATTTTCCCCAGCGGTCTTGTTTGTGCTATCAGGCCTTGCAAAGCGATGCCCTGACGCGTCTGTCGGGCACCAACGACGGTATCCGACCTACAAAAAAGCCCGGACGGCGTCGCGCTGTCCGGGCTTCGGTTCGTGGAGGGGTTCGGGGTTACAGCATGGCCATGGCCAGGGCTTTTTCGGTCAGTCCCTTGGTGCGGCGGGCGATGCGTTCGGTCTTGCGGCGTTCAAGCTGGCGCTCCATTTTCTCGACGAGCAGGTCGATGGCCTCGAGCGGTTCGCCGGCTTTCTTCTCCGCGGCCAGGTCATTGCCGGGGATTTCGATCAGCACCTTGGCAACAAACTGTTTCTCGTTGTGGTGGGCGCTGTCCAACCGCAAGGTCACCCGCGCACGCAACGCTCGCGGGGCGTAGTGTTCGAGGCGTGCGACCTTCTCCTCGATCAGCGCTTTCTTCCGGTCATCCAACGCAAATCCTTCCGAGTGAATCAGGATATCCATGTCGTCTCCTTCGGTTTCCTTGTTGTTCTCTGACCTTGCTCACCTGTCCAGTCCCTGGATCGCCGCACGAGGCGGTTGTCCAAGGCCTGGAACTTCAACATCCGGGATAGGTAAAAAGCTCCTGTCGTTCAAACGCTTGCTCCGGCACGGCCCGGTTCAACGCGCGCAGGACCTTCTCCTGGGCGTTCCGGGTCAGCATGCGGCCTTTGCGCGCCCGCTGCACCATCTTGTGGGTAATGCCTTCGTCGGAGGCGGCGACCAGCGCATGGTTCGTCAAGCCGCGACCTTCCATGATCGCGTCCAGCGGCTGGGTGCCGAGGTTCCGGTTGAGTTCCAGCGTGGTCATGCAGGATGGACCTCCGGCCGCAGGAAAATGTTCAGGGAAATCGGCAGCGGGGACAGGGATACCGTCGAGCAAACCCGGGACCGGGCGGGCGAACCGACGTATGGGTATAAGCGAAAAATCATCTACCCCGTTGCGCCTCGTTTCTTCTAGTGATAAGAGTACACCCGCAGTTCAATTTCATCCAGTACGAAGAAAGGAAATTCCATGAAAATTGCTTTGGGTTTATGTTGTGCGGCGGTTGGGTTCTGGGGGTTGCACACGGCCGTCGCGCAACCGGCCGGGAACCAGGACATGCAGGAGGCGATGAAGGCCCTGGGCATGCTGATGAACGCGGGCGGCACCAACACCAGCGCGGTGAACCAGCGCCAGCTCAAGGACCTGCTGCCGGCGGAATTCGACGGGATGAAGCGCAGCGCCTCCGAGGCCGGGAAGAACGCCGCGTTCGGCATGACGGTGGTATTCGCCGAAGGGACCTACGGCAAGGGCGAGCCCGAAGTGACGATCAAGCTGTCGGACATCAGTTCGATGGGCCAATTCATGAAGATGGCGCAGTTCGCGTGGACGCAGACCGAGATGGAGCGCGAGACCGATGAGGGGTATGAGCGCACCACGAAGATCGGCGCACACCCGGCGCAGGAACGTTTCGTGAACGAGGGTCAGCGCGGCGAGGTGCAGGTCATGGTGGATGGACGTTTCATGGTGGAAGTGACCGGCCGCGGCCTGCCGATGGAGAAACTGCACGCGCTGATCAAGGCCGTCGACCTCGACAAGCTCGCGGCACTCAAGCCCGAGCCGCAGAACTGACCCGCAAGCCCGAACCCGGAGCGGCCCGGCTTCCCGGGCCGCGTCCTTGCGAAAGGGCAACGCGAAGGTTGCCCCTCCAGGAACAGCACCGACGTTTTCGAGTTGTTGGAGGGTCGGGTGGCTCCAACGCCGCTCGTCGGATTCAGCGCTCGCGACGGCGCGACGCGACGAAGTCGAAGATGCGTGCGGCACACTGCGACTTGACCAGCTTGCCCCAGGCCTGCGGGGCGGCATCGCGGGCGTCGAAGAACGTGTAGGCGCCGTCGTTGCCACCCAGCGCATCCGGTGCGTTCAGCACGATGCCGTCGAACTGCTTGGCGCGCATCTTTTCGAGGGCACGCTGCTCCCCGTCGTGGGTCTGCAGGGCGAAACCGACGGCGACCTGACCCGGCTTCTTGTCGCGGTTCAACGTGGCCGCGACGTCCGGGGTCGCTTCCAGCACCAGCTCGATCCGCCCGGTTCTCTTGGGCATCTTCTCGGTGGTAAACTGCGCCGGCCGGTAGTCGGCCACGGCTGCGGCATAGACCACCACATCGCTCGCGGTGAAGTGACGCCGGCCGGCGGCGAGCAGGTCTTCGGCGCTGACCACCCGTTCGATGACCACCGACGGATGCCGCGGCAGGTTGGCTTCCGGTACCGGACCGGTGACAAACACCACCCGGGCCCCGCGCTGGGCCGCCTGTTCGGCCAGGGCCTTGCCCATCTTGCCGGAGCTGGCGTTGCTGATGAACCGGATTGGATCCAGGTGTTCGCAGGTTGGACCGGACAGGATCAGCACGGTTGCGCCGGAGAGCGGTCCGGGGGTACCACCGCCGGGTGACAACGGATCGCTGACGGTGATTACATCGGCGATGGTGGCCGGTTCGGCCATGCGCCCTTCGCCCACCATGCCGCAGGCCAGCTCGCCGGAATCGGGACCGATGCGCTGCCAGCCAAGGGCCTCCAGCTTCGCCACGTTCTGCTGCACGACGGGCTGGTGCCACATCTCCACGTTCATCGCCGGGGCGAAATAGCGGCGGCACGAGGCGGGCAGCGACAAGGCACTCGTGGTCACCGCATCCGATCCGAATCCATGGGCAAGGCGGGCGATGGCATCGGCAGTGGCCGGGGCGATGATGCAGACGTTCGCGCGGGTCGCCGGGTAGAGGTGCGGGTACGAGTGTTCCGGGTGTTCGGCGGGCGCGGCGGGGAAGACCGACGTGTTCACCCGGTGGCCGGATACCGCCTCAAAGGAAAGCGGTGCGACGAACCGGGTGGCTGCCTCGGTCATGACCACATGCACCTGAAGGCCGGCCTTCTTCAGGCGGCTGGCCAGGTCCACGCTCTTGTAGGCGGAAATGCCGCCACACACGCCGAGCAACACCAGGGGGGAACCGAGGGAGGACGGGGCTTGATTCATGAAAAAAGCCTAGCGGGAAGCCCGGGGGTTAGCAAGTTCGGGCACGCGGCGCGAAGATGGAGGACAGCCGCAGGGCGGCGGAGCTTACGGCGTCACGAGGCGTACGCGGAACCCGGCGGTCGGGGGTACCGAGCCGTTGGTCACGACGGTCGAGGACGACTCGAGCACCGCGGTCACCGGACTGTTCAGCGAGGAGAAGGCCACCACGTCAGTCAGGCTGTTCGTGGTGTACTCGAGCTGGTAGGTCTTGCCGGGAACGGAATCCCAGGTCATCAGCAGGTTGCCTCCCGACGCCGGCTTGATCTCGACCATCAGCAGCAACGAAGCGGGATCGAGGGCGTCGGTACCGGCGAGGATTTCGTGGCCGTCCATCATACCGTCGTTGTCTGAATCGGGATTGGCGGCATCGGTGCCGTAGCTCATCTCCCACGAACGCGAGAGACCGTCCGCATCGTGGTCGGTCGTGTCCACCTCGTTGGTGGTCTGGCTGGCCACGATCCAGAAGGTGCCGTACGTGCCGCCGAAAACAGGGACGTTGTACAGTTGGCTATCGGTATAGAACGACGATTCCTCGATGGTCGGCTTGTTAAAGATGCGGGCCACGATGGTGTTGGTCACGCTGCGGCTGACCGCGATGACATCGGAAGCCTTGCCCAGCGGACCGGCGGACGGATCGACGCCGGTGCCGATCCGGGATTCACGGAGCACCGGATTGGACGGGTGTGGAGCGCCGTTGGTGGCGGGCGGGAAAACACCGGCATTGGCGCCGAGGATCTGGATCAATGCACCCGGCTCGGTGCCGGTACCGGGAAGAATCTGGCCAAACTCGTTGCTCACGGCCTGGCGCATACCAAAGCTGAGATTCACATCGACGGATTGCGAGAACGCGGAATGCGCCAAACCCGACGCCATCACCAGAAACGCTAGTAAGACACGCTTCATGAACGTCACTCCCTCTCCACAGCCGAATCCGCGCCGATCCGCTTGCGCACATGGGATCGCATTGCCCACAGGACGCCGGCCATCATGACAAACAGGTTCACCGTACTTGGCTCCGGAATCACCACGAAATTGTTGTAGTTCGTCGCCTGCAATTGACCACCCGAGTCAAACGACACCGTCGATACACCGAGGGTCACACCGAGCTGCACTACGGAAGATGTACCCCAATAAATCATTCCGGTTAATGAGCCCGGAGGCGCATTGAAGAACCGGATATAGACGAAGTTGATCTCGTCGGAATCGTACGTGATCGTGGCAAAAAAACCACCGGCCACCCCGGACTCGTTGCTGCTGATGGTCACGGTGGCCAGCAGTACATCGTCGTTAAGGGCCGACTCGGCGATGTAATTGGTCGGGCCACTGCCGATCAGCGCCATGCCATCATTAAACGGATCCGTCGAACCCATGACCAACACGGTCATGCCGTCCGTCAAGGGGTTGCCATTCTCGTCCAATAATCCGAACTCGACGTACACGTCCAAACTGACGATCAACGCATAGGCACACGACACCGTGCCCGCCAGTAGAAGCAGACAGAGCGCAAAGACACGCCAACGTGGCACTGCGTTGTTCATCGAATTCAAACAATCATTCCCCAGTTACTCAAAGTAACCTGACCCAAGCCCCATGTTTACTGCAAACTGAATATGTGTCCTTCCCTGATTAACCGGTAAACCAGAGATCCGATGCCGGAATAGCAAAAGGCACGACATTCACCACAACGGTACGAAAGTACCGCGCCTCCGTCAATGCGTTAATCGATGAAGGCGAGGAAAGCAACCGTTTGTAGCACCGACGTAACGGTTGTCGATCAATTAATTTATTAAGCACTCACCTCGAGTGACTTACAACATGATGATCGCCTTCGAACCCGGTACATGCCCGTTCTCCGGCGCCAACCAGAAGTTCACCGCGACCGGGCGTGAAACGCCCGGTCGGGTCGGCCCATTTCCCGTCAAAAGAACACTTGACCCGTTACCGCTCCCCGGTATGATGGGGCGAGTTAAAACGTGGACACTGGAACAGAGTGGGTCCTTACCCACTCTTTTTTGTCTGGAACCGGTGCGGCGTTCAAGCGTGCGGAACCATTTGGCAGAGAGGGGCTTAAAGGTATGAATAGCGAATTGTTGGCTGTAGCCGAGTATATGGAGCGGGAACGCGGCATCGACCGCGAGACCCTGCTGTCCGCCGTCGAGTCCGCATTGTTGAGTGCCTCGAAGCGCAGCCTGGGTCAGGCCCAGGAGTTCCGCATCAGCATCGACCGCAAGACCTGCGATGTGCGCGCCTTTGCGCAAGTCAAAGTGGTGGAGACGGTTAAGCTTCCCCACGACGAAATCGCCCTGGCGGCCGCAAAGATCATCAATCCGGCCGCCGTGCTCGGCCAAATCGTGGAATTGGAAGTAACGCCGAAGGATTTCGGCCGTATCGCCGCGCAGACCGCGAAGCAGGCGATCCTCCACAAGATCCGCCAGGTGGAGAAGGAGAAGATCTTCGAGGAGTACAAGGACCGCAAGGGCGACATCGTGAGCGGCACGGTGCGCCGCTTCGAGCGCAGCGACGTGATCATCGACCTCGGCCGCGCCGAGGCCGTCCTGCCCGCGAAGGAACGCGTCCCGACCGAACAGTATGTCGCCGGCGACCGGATCCGCGCGATGATCCTGAACATCGAAAACGCCCAGAACGGCACCCTGATCACCCTGTCGCGCAGCCATCCCGATTTCGTGCGCCGCCTGTTCGAACTGGAAGTCTCGGAGATCAACGACAAGACGGTCGAGATCCGCGCGATCGCCCGCGAGGCGGGTTTCCGCACGAAGATCGCCGTGATCTCGAACGACGAGAAGGTGGATCCGGTCGGGGCCTGCGTCGGCCTGAAGGGCATCCGCGTGAAGAACATCGTCCGCGAACTGTCCGGCGAGAAGATCGATATCGTCCGTTGGAGCGACGACGTGAAGACCTTCGTGACCAACGCGCTCGCCCCGGCGAAGCTGGTCCGACTCACCATCGACGAGACGATGCGCACGGTGAACATCATCGTGGACGCGGACCAGCTTTCCCTCGCCATCGGCAAGAAGGGCCAGAACGCCCGCCTGACCGCGAAATTGACCGGCTGGAAGATCGACATCCAGAAGGACGAAGCGGATATCAGCTTCGAGGAGAAGGTCGCCCAGGCCGTGGCCAGCATGGCCGCGATCGAGGGCATCGGCGAGGAGAACGCCGAACTGCTGGTGCAGTCCGGCTACCTGAACCTGGAGGGCATCCTCGCCGCCGAACTGGAAGACCTGGAAGCCATCGAAGGCGTGACCCCGGAATCCGCCCGCCGCATCCGCGAAGCCGCCGAACGGCACTTCGACCAATCACCGTCGATATAGAAACGGGACCATGAGAGTACACGAACTAGCTAAAGAACTGAACGTCAGCGGCAAGGACATCATGGACAAGCTCAACGCCTCGTTGAAGCTTGACCTGAAAACCCACATGGCGAACCTGACCGAAGAGCAGGTGCGCCATGCCCGCGCCCTGATGTCACCCAAAGCCGCGGCGGCCCCCGCAGCCCCGGCACCGTCTCCCGCTGCCGTGGCCGCCCCAGCCCCCGCGAAGGAAACCCCGACCGCCGCCGTGGCGACTGAAACCGCCCCGGAACCGGCTGCGCCCGCCCAACCCGCCGGCCCGGCTTCGAAGACCCTGATCGTGAAGCCGCCGATGGTCGTGCGCGACCTGGCCGACATGATGGGCCTGAAGCCGAACCTGCTGATCGCCCAACTCATGGGCATGAACATCTTCGCCTCGATCAACCAGAAGATCGAACTGAAGACGATCCAGGCCCTGGCCGAGAAACACGGATTTACCGTCGAGCTTGAGAAGAAGGCCCCCAAACCCCCGCCGCCCGCCCCGAAGAAGGTGGAGGAGGAGGCAAAAAAGAAGGCCGACGTCACCGCCGCCTCGGTAGTCCGCCCGCCCGTCGTGGCCTTCATGGGCCACGTCGACCACGGCAAAACCTCGCTGCTCGACCGCATCCGCAACTCGAAGGTCGCCGCCGGCGAAGACGGCGGCATCACCCAGCACATCGGCGCCTACACGGTAACGACCCCGACCGGCCCAATCACCTTCCTCGACACCCCCGGCCACGAGGCCTTCACCAAGATGCGCGCCCGCGGCGCGAACCTGACCGACATCGTGGTGATTGTCATCGACGCGGTGGACGGCATGATGCCCCAGACCCGCGAAGCCATCCAGCACGCGAAGGCCTCCGGCGTGTGCATCATGGTCGCGATCAACAAGATCGACCTCCGCGCCGCGAACCCCGACCGCGTGAAGCAGCAGTTGCAGGGCGAAGGCCTCGCTCCGGAAGACTGGGGCGGCTCGACCATCGTCTGCCCGGTGAGCGCGCTGACCGGCGAAGGCGTGAGCAACCTGCTCGATATGATCAACCTCCAGGCGGAAATCCTCGAACTGAAGGCCGACCCGAAGGCCACCGCCCAGGGCTACATCATCGAAGCCCAGCTCGAACCCGGCATGGGCCCGACCGCCTCCCTGCTGATCCGCAACGGCACGCTGCACCTCGGCGACGCCATCATCGTCGGACCGAACTGGGGCAAGGTAAAGGCGCTGATCGATGATACCGGCAAGAAGACGAAGGAAGCCGGCCCGTCGTTCGCCGTGAAGTGCCTCGGCCTGTCCGGCGTTCCCGAAGCCGGCGCGGAATTCATCGTGATGGAGGACGACCGCGCCGCCCGCGCCATCGCCGAGCAACGCCAGCAGGAACTCCGCGAGAAGGCAATGGCCACCGGCGCCCCGCGCCGCGCCTCGCTCGAAGCCCTGATGCAAAAGGCCGAAACCGGCGAGAAGAAGGAACTCGGCGTGATCATCAAGGCCGACGTCCAGGGCTCGATCGAAGCCATCCAGCATATCATCGACGGCATCAAGAGCACCAAGGTCGCGGTGAAACCACTGCTGACCGGCGTCGGCAACATCACCAGCAACGATGTGCTGCTGGCCAGCGCCTCCGACGCGATCATCATCGGGTTCCACACCAGCACCGAAAACGGCGTGACCGGCCTGGCCAAGCGCGAAGGCATCGAGATCCGCCTGTACAACATCATTTACGAGCTGATGGATGACATCAAGAATGTCATGTCCGGCATGCTCGACCCGATCCTGCGCGAAACCGCCCACGGCAACGTGGAGATCAAGCAGGTGTTCGACCTCGGCAAGAAGGGCAAGGTCGCCGGCTGCATCGTCCGCGGCGGCAAGGTCACCTCCCGCTCCCGCGCCCGCGTGCGCCGCAAGGGCGATGTGATCTTCGAGGGTGCGGTCTCGAACCTGAAACGGTTCCAGAACGACGCCAGCGAAGTCCGCGAAGGCCAGGAATGCGGCATCCGCCTCGACCACTTCGGCGATTTCGAAATCGGCGACGTGATCGAGTTCTACGAAGTGGAAAAAATCGCCCAGCAGCTGTAACCGCTCCGGCGGCACGGCGCAGAGAGGGTCCCCCCATGTCCATCGACCGCCTCACCCGCGTGAATCAGTTGCTGAAGCAGGAGATCGCCGAGTCGCTGTTCCGCGTGATCAACGACCCCGGCGCCGACATCGCCTCGGTGACCGTGACCCGCGTGGAAACCTCCAGCAACCTCCGCAACGCCCGCGTGTTCGTCTCGATCCGCGGCGACGAGGCCCGCCAGCACCAGTTGCTGAACCTGATCAAGTCGCACCGCAAGGAGATCCAGGGCAACATCGCCCGCCATGTCGTGCTGAAGTACACCCCGCACGTGAACTTCGAACTGGACCACTCGATCGAACAGGGCGACCGCGTCCTGAACCTGCTGGCCCGCCTCGAGGACGAGGCGCCCGCCTCCCCCGACCGCCCGGACGAGCCGTCATGAACCAGTTCCGCTCGTACCAGCCGACCGAATTCGACCCGTGGGACGGCGTCCTGCTGATCGACAAGCCCGCCACCTTCACCTCGCACGACGTGGTCGCGAAGGTCCGCAACCACTTCCGCCTGAAAAAAGTCGGCCACGGCGGCACCCTCGACCCGCTGGCCACCGGCCTGCTGATCCTGCTGGTCGGCCGCGGCACCCGCCTGTCCGACCGGATCATGGGCTCCGACAAGACCTACGAGGGCGTGATGCGCCTCGGCATCAGCACCGACTCGCAGGACGCCGACGGCCAGGTGATCGAGGAACGTTCCGCCGTCCATGTGACCGAGGACCTGCTCCGCGAACAAATGACCAAACGCATCGGCGACCAGATGCAGACCCCGCCGATGGTTTCCGCCGTGAAGAAAAACGGCGTGCCGCTCTACAAACTCGCCCGCAAGGGCGAAACCATCGAGCGCGAAGCCCGCTTCATCCACGTGTACCAGTTCCAACTGAACGGCAAGACCGGCGACGAGGCCGCCTTTACCCTGCGCTGCACCAAGGGCACCTACGTCCGCACCCTCTGCGCCGACATCGGCGAGGAACTCGGCTGCGGCGCCCACCTGAAGGCGCTGCGCCGCACCCGCTCGGGGAACTTCTCGATCGACGACGCGATCACCCTGCCCGACCTGCTCGCGCTCGATCCCGCCGCCTTCCTGCAACGCATCATCCCGATCCGCCAGGTGCCCGCCCTGCTCGCTTGAGGTACGGCCATGCACGTCCTGCGCACGCTCGACCAACTCGCCTCGATCCGCCGCCCGGTGGTCGCCGCGGCCGGTGTGTTCGACGGTGTGCACCGCGGCCACCAACAGGTGATCCGCCTCTGCCACGAACGCGCCACCGCCCTCGGCGCCGAACCGTGGCTGATGACCTTCGACCCCCACCCGCTGCGCATCGTCCAACCGTCCGCCGCCCCCGCCCTGCTGACCACCCTGCCCCTCAAGCTCGACCTCGCCGCCGGCCTCGGCCTCGCCGGCGCAATGGTCATCCCGTTCACCCACGATTTCGCCGCCCTCGAACCCGCCGCCTTCCTCGACCACCTGCTCGAACGGCTCCCGCTCCTGCGCGGCCTGGTCATCGGCGAAAACTGGCGCTTCGGCCGCCAGGCCAAGGGCAATGTCGCCTTGCTGCGCGAACTGGCCGCCCAACGCAACCTCGATGTCGCCGCCGCGACCCCGGTGCTGAGTGGCGCGTCGCCCGTCTCCAGCACCCGCATCCGCGAGGCCATCGCCCGCGGCGATCTCGATGAAGCCACCGCCCTGCTCGGCCGCCCCCACGCCGTGCGCGGCGCGGTGATCCACGGCCAGAAGCGCGGCCGCCGCCTCGGCTTTCCCACCGCGAACCTCGATGTGCGCGGCTGCGCCATCCCGCCCTCCGGCATCTACGCCGCCCGGGTTACCCTCGATGGCCACCCCCACCCCGGCGCCCTCTACCTGCCCGCCCAACCCGAACCGCAACACGGCGCCCTGGAAGTCCACCTGATCGACTACACCGGCGACCTCTACGGACGGGAACTCGACGTCGCCTTCATCCGGAAAATCCGCGACGACGACCGCCGCTTCACCCGCGAGGCCGATTTGATCCAGCAGATCCGCGACGATGTCGCCGCGATCCGGAGCCTGCTCGCATGAACACCGCCGCGCGCATGATTCCCGGCACGCTGGTTACCCTCTCGCCCGTCGGAACCAAACGCACCCTCGACGGATTCTGGACCACCGGACTCCGCCGCGCCGCCACCCTGCTGATCTTCGTGCACGGCATGGGCAGCAACTTCTACAAGTCGAAATTCAAGAAAGCCTTTCTCGCCACCGGCCCGCGCCGCGGCATCGATGTCCTGACCTTCAACAACCGCGGCTGCGAAGGCGACGTGGCCGACGAACGCTTCACCGATTGCCTGGCCGACATCGACGCCGCCCTCGCCTTCGCCCGCCAGCAAGGCTACCGCCGCGTGGTCCTGCTCGGCCACAGCACCGGCTGCCAGAAGATCACCTACCACGCCGCCCGCCGCCGCGATCCGCTGGTCAAGGGCCTCATCCTCGCCGCCCTCGGCGACGACCTCGCCATCGCCCAGCGCGACCTCGGCCGCACCTACCCGACCTGGCTCGCCAAGGCCCGCGACCTCGTGGCCCGCGGCAAGGGCGACACCAAACTTCCCCCGAAATGCCTCGGTTTCACCGCCCGGCGTTTCCTCAGCGCGGTCGATCCCACCCAGACCGAAGCGCGCCTCTTCCACCTCGCCGGACCGATGACGACCTTCCGCCGCGTCACCCTGCCGATACTCGCGGTCTTCCCGGAAAACGAACAATATGCCTGCATCCCGGTTCATGAAGCCGCCGCGATCCTGCAGGCCAAGACCCGCTCCCGCGCCTTTACCCGCGCCATCATCCCCGACGCCGACCACAGCTTCCACGGCCAGGAATCCACCTGCGCCGAAACCTGCCTCCGCTGGATCACCGGCCTGTAGCCGGGAGTCGATCCCGCCTACAGGAGGATTTCTCCTATCACTCCACCATCAACCGCTCTGTAGACGGGATCGGTGATCCCGTCCTCCGGATCCTCATCATACCGGGACCACCGGTCCCGGCTACAGGGGATTCCTCCAACCACATGGTCCTTCTCCATCGCCATGCGCAATTTCAGCCCTGTAGACGGGATCGGTGATCCCGTCCTCCACACTTGACCGATCACACCATGGCTTGACACGTTAAGTCGATGGAAGCCCTACACACCCGCCTTCGCCGCTTGAGCCGCGTGGTGGTGCCCCAACCCATCTATTTCATCACCACATGCACGCATCAGCGACGGGCCATCCTGAACAACGATGTGGTTGCTTCGATCCTGGCGAAGGAATGGACCTCGGCGCGCGAGCGACACGGTTGGTTGATTGGTCGGTTCGTCATCATGCCCGATCACGTTCATTTCTTTTGTACCGAGTCCTCTCAAGCATCGGCCAAGACCCTGAACCAGTTCATGCAGGCATGGAAGCAGTGGACCGCCAAAGCGGTGATCGCCGCCAAGGCATCCGGATCCCCGGTTTGGCAACCGCAGTTTTTTGATCATGTCCTGCGTTCCGACGAATCCTACGCGGAAAAATGGGAATACGTGCGCCAGAATCCCGTGCGTGCAGGCCTGGTCACGGAACCCTCCGCATGGACGTTTCAAGGGCACATTGATTTCGATCATCCGCATGCATGAGGATTCTTCCCGGATTCCGGATCTTCAGCCACCGGGACCACCGGTCCCGGCTACAGGGACTTCTCACCAATTTTTCGCGTATTTCGCGTGTTTCGTAGTTCAATCTCCTCGTTCCATCCGCGTCCGGTGTACAACGCCGGAACTACAGAAAACCGTTCTTCCTCGGCATCGTCATCCTAATCGTAATCACCCACGTTCCCTCCACCATCAACTGCCCTGTAGACGGGATCGGTGATCCCGTCTTCCTGATCTTCTTTACACCGGGACCACACCACCGGTCCCGGCTACAGGGATTTCTCACCATTTTTCGCGTATTTCGCGTGTTCCGTAGTTCAATCTCCTCGTTCCATCCACTTCCGGCGTACAACGCCGGAACTACAGAAAACCGTTCTTCCTCGTCATCGTAATCGCTACGGCTCCACCATCAACCGCCCTGTAGACGGGATCGGTGATCCCGTCTTCCTGATCTTCTTCACACCGGGACCACACCACCGGTCCCGGCTACAGGGATTTCTCACCATTTTTCGCGTATTTCGCGTGTTTCGTAGTTCATCCTCCGTTCCGCTTCAGCGGGATCACCGATCCCGCCTACAGGAGGCTCGTACCCGACGTCGCCCATATCGTTCCGTGTATTCAGCGTGTTCCGTAGTTCAATATCCTCGTTCCATCCACTTCCGGCGTACAACGCCGGAACTACAGAAAATCGTCATCCGCGTCCTCCGCGAAATCCGCGGTTCCGATTTTCTTCCCTGTAGACGGGATCGGTGATCCCGTCCTCCTGATCTTCTTTACACCGGGACCACACCACCGGTCCCGGCTACAGGGATTTCTCACCATTTTTTCGCGTATTTCGCGTGTTTCGTAGTAATCCTCCCTCCTCCCTCCGTGTTCTCCGTGTCCTCTAGGTCCGTGCAGCGGACCGGGTGATTAACCCTCTTCCTCCCCCGCCCACACCCATGCTTGTCCCTCACCGCCCGAAAGGCTATAACCCTGCCCATGCGCGTTTTCCTTGCCAGTTTGTTGATGGCCGGTTGCCTGTCCGCCTCCGCCCAGGTTCCCGCCGTTCCGGACGAAACCGGCACACTGACCTGCTTCAACGGGATGATCCGCATCTCGGCGCTGATCGAGCTGAACGATTCCGTGAAGATCGGTTTCGTGGACACCCGCGACAACCGCAGCTACCTGCTCTCCCCCGGCGAAGCCGCCGGCGACATCCTCGTCGTCGAGGCGAACTACGACCAGGAAACCGTCGTGCTCCAGCTCGGCAACGACTTCTGCACCCTCCAGCTCGAGAAGGATCCCAACGCGACCCTGACCCAGCAGGTCGACTACGATCCGCAGTTCTTCCGCGGCGAAGCCATCGAACGGTTCCTCGCCGAGTTCCCCAACGCCGTCGAGGACGGCCTGATCAAGTTCCCCCTCACCGCCCCGCCTCCCGCCGTCGGCCGCGGCGAAACCATCGAACGCCTGCTCCGCGAAAACCCCGAATACCGCGCCATCGCCGATATGGTCGTCACCGGCCGCGGCCCCGGCATCGAAGCCATGCTCGCCGAACACCCCGAACTCGCCATCCCCGTCGAGATCCCCGAAGGCAGCCTCGGCCCCGGCATCGAGGAAGCCCTGCGCCTCCATCCCGAGCAGAGGACCAACATCGCCCTGCCGTTCCCCTTCCCGACCAACGGCCCACCCGCCACGGAGTGACGCGTGACCGACGCCTCCCCGCCGAAAACCGCCCTGTTCACCATCGCCGCCGGCAACTACCTGCACTTTGTGCGGACCCTGATGGCGAGCGCCGCGACCCACGCCCCCCACGCCGACCGCTGGCTCGGCCTGTGCGATGCCCCCGGCAGCGTCGACCCCGCCGCCGAGCCCTTCCAGATCCTCCCGCTCGACGCCCTCGACCTGCCCGACCGCCCCGCCTTCCTGTTCAAGTACACCCTGCTCGAACTGAGCACCGCCATCAAACCGTTCATCATCGAAGCCCTCGCCCGCCGCGGCTACGAACGCATCCTCTACTTCGATCCCGACATCCGCCTGTACCATTCCCTCGACGGCCTCCAGCGCCTGCTCGACACCCATGAGATCGTGCTGACCCCGCACATCACCGAAGGCTATGCCGACGACCGCCGCCCCAGCGACCGCGAGATCCTCCAGTGCGGCACCTACAACCTCGGCTTCGCCGCCTTCCGCTGGACCCCCGCCACCGAACACTTCGTCCGCTGGTGGCAACGCAAGCTGACCGACGACTGCGTGGTCGATTTCGCCCGCGGCCTGTTCGTCGACCAGAAGTGGATGGAGTTCGCCCCGTCGTTCGTCGCCTCCACCCACATCTGCCGCGACCCCGGCTGGAACGTCGCCTACTGGAACCTGCCCTCCCGTTCCCTTGCCCGCACCGCCGCCGGCGTGACCGTCAACGACGCCCCCCTCGTGTTCTACCACTTCTCCGGCTTCCATCCCGAACGCGGCGTGTTCAGCAACTACCAGGACCGTTATACCCTCGCCACGCTCCCCCCCGCGCTGAAGACCCTGGCCGACGACTACACCGCCGCCCTGCGCGACCACGGCTACCCGGCCACCGCCGAACGCCGCTGCGCCCTGAACCATTTCGCCAACGGCGTGCGCATCCCCGACGGCGCGCGCCGCCTCTACCGCGAACACCTCGCCACCCTCGCCCCGCGTTTTCCCGACCCGGCCGGCCGTGACGCCGCCGCCTTCATCGCCTGGCTCAACGAACCGGCCTCCCGCCACGGCGCCTCCTCGCCGCTGATCACCCGCCTCGCCCTCGACCTCTACGAACACGGCCCGGACGTCGGCCTCCGCCACCAGTTCCCCGACGTCACCGGCGCCCACGCACGCGGGTTCGCCCAGTGGCTGCTCGACTCGCCCGACCTCGTGCGCCTCGACGAGCCGTTCCTCGCCCCGATCCGCCACGCCCTCGGCGGCACCGGCACCACCGCCGCGCCCGCCACCCCCGGCTTCGCCCAATGGCTCTACCACCAGGCCTGGCGCTTCAAACACCTCACCCACTGGATCCTCCCCCTGCCGGTCCGCCAGAAGATCCACGGCTGGATGTTCCACCGCGCCTACGTCAAGGCCAACCCGCCCGCCGCCGTCCCCGGACGCCCCTCCCTCGCCGGAAAACCGATGGGCCTCAACCTGATCGGCTACCTCCAGGCCGAACTCGGCGTCGGCGAAGCCGCCCGCGCCACCCACCGCGCCGCCAAAGCCGCCGCCATCCCGGTCGCCCTGATCGACTTCCGCAAAGGCGTCGCCTCCCGCATGGGCGAAACCCTCGACACCACCGGCACCACCCAGCCGGTGCACCCGGTGAACATCGTCCACGTCAACGCCGCGCAAATGCCCTATGTCGTTGCCGATCATCAAGCCTTGTTGCGCGAGAAGTATACGATCGGCGTCTGGAACTGGGAGCTGCCGGAACTCCCCGATGACTGGCTCCCTGCCTTTGATTTCCTCGACGAACTCTGGGCCCCCTCGGCATTCTGCCAGCAGGCCTTTGCCGCGAAGGCCCCGATCCCGGTCGTGCTGATGCCCTACGCGATCAGCACCGACGCCCCGGCGCATATCGGCCGCAAGGAGCTGGGCCTGCCCGAATCGCCCTTCCTGTTCCTGTTCATGTTCGACGTCCTCAGTGTACCCGAACGCAAGAATCCGAGCGGCCTGCTCGCCGCCTACCGCAAGGCCAAGGCGCGTTTCCACCGCGAGGTCGGCCTGGTGGTCAAGATGATCAACACGAAAACCGATCATCCGCTCCTGACCGAAATGCGCGCGGCCGCCGCCGCGGATCCGAGCATCCACCTGATCGAACGCTACCTCGACCGCCCCGACCTCAACGCCCTGTTCAACCGGGTCGATTGCTACATCTCCCTGCACCGGTCCGAAGGCTTCGGCCTGACCCTCGCCGAATCGATGTACCTCGGCAAACCAGTCATCGGCACCGGCTGGTCGAGCACGACCGACTTCATGGATCCCTGGAACTCCTTCCCGGTCCGCTACGACCTCGTCCAGCTCGCACAGGATTACGGCCCCTACCAGAAGGGCCAATGGTGGGCCGAACCCGACACCGACGACGCCGCCGACCAGATGGTCCGCGTGGTCAACGACCCGGCCGAGGCTGCCCGCCGCGCCGAACGCGGCCAGCGCCTGATCCGCACCGCCTACTCCGCCGAGGCGATCGGCCGCCGCATCCGCGCCCGACTGGAAGCCCTCGGCCTAGACGCCTCACCGCATGACCGTTGACATCCCGCCACAGAATTGACAGCGTTATTCCCCTCACACAGGACGGCACCATGATCGACTGGAAACAACAACGCATACTGGTAACCGGCGGCACCGGTTTCCTCGGCAGCCACTTGTGCGATGCCCTGGCCCGCAAACAACCGATGGCACTGTTTCCCGTGGGCCTGCGCAACTACAACCTGTGCGATAGCGGCAGCCTGAACCGCATGCTCGATGAAACGCGCCCGACCATGGTATTCCACCTCGCCGCGCGCGTCGGCGGCATCGGAGCCAACCGAGCCCATCCCGCGGAGTTCTTCTACGACAACCTGATGATGGGCGTGCAACTGGTCCACGAATGCTGGAAACGCGGCATCGAGAAAGCCGTCCTGCTCGGCACGGTCTGCGCCTATCCGAAGTTCACCCCGGTACCGTTCAAGGAAGATGACATTTGGAATGGCTATCCGGAAGAGACCAACGCCCCCTACGGCCTCGCCAAGAAGATGCTGCTCGTACAGTCACAATCCTACCGGCAGCAATACGGCTTCAATTCCATCTTCCTGTTACCGGTCAATCTCTACGGACCGCGCGACCACTTTGACCCCTCAGTTTCGCATGTCATCCCTGCCTTGATCAAGAAGTGCATCGAAGCCCGCGAACAGAACGCCGCGTACATCCAGGCCTGGGGCGACGGCTCGCCGACCCGCGAATTCCTCTACGCGCCGGATGCGGCCGAGGGCATCGTGCTGGCCGCCGAGCGCTACAACAAGAGCGAGCCGGTCAACATCGGAAGCGCCTTTGAAATCAGCATCAAGGACCTCACCGAAACCATCGCCCGGCTCACCGGCTTTACCGGCGAAATCCGGTGGGATACGTCGATGCCCAACGGACAGCCCCGGCGCAAACTCGATGTCACCCGCGCCGAACAGGAGTTCGGGTTCCGCTCCTCCACCACCTTCGAGGACGGCCTGCACGAAACCATCCGCTGGTACGAGGCCAACCGCGACCGCGCGGCCTGAGCCGCAACACCTTGCCCCGTAGCGCGTTGGGATATGCGACTTGATTCATGAACCCAAGCCGGTATGGTAACCCGTTTTGAGGAGCCAAGAACCTATGAAAACTTATGTACTCGCTTTGATTGGACTGCTGACCTTCGTTGCCTCCAGCTTGGCCGCTCCGGTAACGCGTCCCACCATGGATTTCGACGGGGACAACCGCGACGACCTGACCGTGTACGCCTCCGAGACCGGCGACTGGTACATCAACCGCAGCGGCAACAACCAGTTGCTCCGCTTTGTCCTCGGCGGGATGGAAGTTCAGCCGGTGATCGGCGACTTCGACGGCGATGGCCGCGCCGATCGCGCAACCTACCGCCCGCAGGATGGCCGCTGGACCATCGCCCGTTCCTCCGACAACCAGATTCAGATCTTCACGCTGGGCAATGTGAATGGCCTTCCCGTTCCGGCCGACTACGACGGCGACGGCAAGACTGATATCGCCGTCTTTGAACGCTTCACCTCCCTGTGGCGTATCCGCAACAGCTCGAACGGATCGGGTCGCGTGGAAAGTTTCGGCTGGTCGGAAACCACGCCTGTCCCTGCCGACTTCGACGGCGATGGCCGCGCCGACCTCGCCGTTTTCCACCGCGCCTCGGGCAATTGGTACATCTTCAAGAGCCAGCAGGGTTTCCAGGTCATCAACTTCGGCTATAACCAGGTGCGCCCGGTCCCGGCGGATTACGACGGCGACGGCAAAGCCGACCTCGCCGTGTTTGACCGCAACAACGGCACCTGGTTTATTTTCGGTTCTCGCACCGGCTTCCGCACCCTGAACTGGGGCTTCAACAAGGTGCGTCCGGTACCGGGTGACTACGATGGCGACGGCAAAGCCGACATCGCCGTGTACCAGCGCGAAATCGGTCGCTGGTACATCTGGCAAAGCGGCAGCCAGACCCCGCGCTTCGCCAACTGGGGCTGGAACCTCGCCACCCCCTTGGCGTCCTACCGCAACGGTGGCGGCGAAGGCCTGCTCGTTCTCTGTTTCGGGGACAGCATCACCTACGGAACCAGCAGCGCCTGCAGTTGCCCGACGACCGGCTACCCGGCCATCCTCAAGCGCATGCTCGGCGCCGCGCTCGGCGGCCACTTCGAAACCGTCAACGCCGGTAATCCGGGCGAGCAGACCAGCGAAGGCCGCGCCCGCCTCCCCTCGTGGTTGAGCACCGTCAAACCGGACTTGACCATCCTGATGGAAGGCACCAACGACACCTTCTTCAATGTGCCCGGCAATACCATCGAGTCCAACCTGCGCGCCATGCTCAACCAGATCCTGGGCACGGGGTCCCATGCCATCCTCGCCACCATCCCGCCGGTTATCACCAACTCCCAGCGCGACCGCACGGTGCAGGCGCAGAATATCCGCGCCTTCAATCCGCGCATCTACACGATCGCCGGCTCCCTCGGGATCCCGGTCGCCCCGATCTACGAAGCCATTACCGCCGTCCCCGGCTGGGAAACCAAACTGATCGACCAGCCCACCGCCAACCACCCCAACGACGCCGGCTACCGCATCGTCGCCGAAACCTTCATGAAGACCATCCGCACGGCGATCCAGAACGGCCAGTTCTACTAACCCCTTCAGGACGGGTCTTCGGCATCGACAGTCGAGCCGGATCCGCCTACAACTAACTCCACGAAGCGCCCTCGGTGACGGGCGTTCCGTGGAGGTTTTTTTGCCGATCATCGGCGTGCTTGAAGGATCAGATGAGTGTGCGAGCGCACATATTCTTGTGGATTGTTATAGCCACCGCGATCTTCTCCTTCTTTTTCCCAGCGCCATGGCAAAACCAAGTTATCTCGGCCAATGTAAATGCCGGGAAATTTCCCCCGTTTGATGATCAGATAAACGAACATGGCTATGAGAACAATCCCCTTCTGACCGACCAAACCCAGCAGTTTTTTCAGTACAAAACACATCTCGTAGAGCAGATTTCGCAGGGTGTATGGCCGACGTGGCTTCCGCACATCCTGTGCGGCAATTCGTTTGCCGGAAACATTCAGTCGCAGGCGTTCTATCCGTTCACCTACCTCGGCTTGTTCATGCCGGTATCGCAGGCGGAAACCTTCGCCCGACTGATCGAATGCCTGATCGCAACCATCGGCATGATGCTGTTCCTGCGGTCGGTGGCCGGCCTTGCATGGTCCGTATCCCTGGTTGGCGGTCTTGCGTTCTGTTTCTGCGCCTACCGGATCGTCTGGCTGAACCATCCACATGCCTCCTCCCTGACCTACCTGCCTTGGTTGTTGTGGTCGCTCGGTCGCTTGACGCAACCACCGTACGGAAACGCCCGTCACATCTTCGGCACGGCAATCGGCGTCTATTTGACCATCGCGGGTGGTCACCCGCAGACGTTCATCCTGGTCCTGGGTGGTACCACGTTGTTTGCAGCATGGAACTACCTCGGCTCGAGGACCACAACACCCCGCACGGAAGGATGGCGTCCTCCACTCAGGGTTTTCGGAGGCCTTGCCCTTGGCATCCTGGTGGCCAGCGTGATACTCCTGCCCTTTGCCGACGCCCTGTTTCACGACAGCTTCACGTACGGTGACCGGGCGGGAATCGGACAACGCGGCATCGTACCAGCCAGGGCTTTCTGGGTTGCCATCTTTCCCGACTGGTTCGGGAGTCCGCTAACCGGCAATGACCGGAATCTCTACAATTACAACGAAAACGCGCTTTTCGTGGGTGCAACGACCCTCTGGCTCGCGGTGATCGGAATACCCTTCGTACATCGCAACAGGATTCACCTGTTTTTCTTCTCCCTACTCGCCGTCGTGGTCGCCACCCTGTGCGGTGTTCCGTTGATCTCGGACA
This sequence comes from uncultured Verrucomicrobiota bacterium, assembly GCA_937872895.1. Classification (GTDB taxonomy): domain Bacteria; phylum Verrucomicrobiota; class Kiritimatiellia; order CAIVKH01; family CAIVKH01; genus CALMUP01. The sequence goes on along the minus strand of CALMUP010000030.1, from coordinate 15,256 downwards.
CCATCCGCAGCCTGCCCATCCTGCGCGACATGCCCATCATGCGGACGTCTCTATGGCTTCAGGTCGCGACCGTGGCATGCGCGTGTTTTGCCCTGCATCGCCTTGCCTGCGAGGAGGACGCAACCAGACCGCAGTGGCGTGTCGCCTGGATTCTTGCGGTTACGTCGGCGTGGATCCTGTTCGTCATCGCAGGTTCCCGATGGCATCCGGAACCATCCGCGTTCAAACCGGCGTGGATTTCCTGTGCTGCCGCCATCGCCCTATCCATCGCTGTTTTCCTCGCACGAGGAGGGGGGCGCAAATGGATTCCTTGGCTTGCACTCCTGGCCATCTACGCGGAGGTTCATCTCGCACACAGCCGTTATAACCCCATCATCCCGGTTGAGGTGGCCGAATTGCCTGCGCCTCCCATGGTCGCCCGCCTCGCGGAGGCCTCTTCCAACGAGTGGTTCAGAGTAGCGGGAATCGATGGGACCCTCGAACCGAATCTCGGTGTGATGTACGGTATTCGCGACATCCGGGGCTACGATCTCCCTATGAAGCGCCGTTACGTGGAATTCCTCTCCCATGCCTTCTATAAAGGCGAATGGCGCTACGGAATGATTTACTGGCACACCGGGGGCCTGGACTTCCTGAAGCCCGAAAACCTCCATCTGGCCCGCCTGATGGGTATCCGCCAGATCTTATTTGATGGGAAGGCGATTGATCTCGCGGAGAAGATTCATCCACTCCCGCATGTGTACCTGGCGACGAATGTACAAACGAGCACGGGAACCATCGCTACGGATGTGGAAGCCCTGAGGCAAGGCGATCCATGGGTGGTTGAATTCCCGGGCGAACTACTTCCGGCTGGCGATCCGCAGGGCTCCATCCAATCGCTTCGCAGCCACGTCAACGGTGCGACCATGACAACCCGCCTGGCGTCATCCACTATCATCGCCCTGAACGAAATGCCCATCCGCGGCTGGAAGGCAAAAATCGATGGCGAACGCTCACCGGTATTCCCGGTCAACGTGATCCATACGGGCACCGTCGTTCCAGCGGGCGAACACCACGTGTCATTCTATTTTCTTCCCGACAGCTTGATCCTCGGGGCGAGCATCAGCGGGACCCTCTTCGTGTTGCTCGTTATCGGTGGTTGTACACCATGGATCCGCCGCCGATTTGCGACGACCCCGCGACCTACGGTGCGGTGATCGTACTGCCCAGTGGAACCGTGCCGAGGAAGCCGAACTGGTCGCTGAGGAATCCTTCGGAGCTGCGGAAGATGTACCAGTTCCCGCCCGGCGGATAGTACACAGCCAGATCGGAGCGGCCGTCCGCATCGAAATCGCCCGGTACCGGGATCGTTCCGGCGTAGCCGAACTGATCCTGGAAGAAACCACGTCGGCTACCGAAGATGTACCAGTTGCCACCCGGGGCATAGTACACGGCGAGGTCGGATGTGCCGTCACCGTCGAAATCACCGGAAATCGGTACGGTCCCGGCATAACCGAAGGTTTCGGAAAACACGCCGCGTGAACTGCCCTTGATCATCCAGTTGCCGCCCGGTGGGAAATAATACGCGAGGTCGGAGCGGCCATCGCCATCGAAGTCACCCGAGACCGGCAAGGTGTCCGGAGCGCCGAAGACCTCGGAGTAGAATCCGAGCTGACTGCGGAAGATGTACCAGGTGCCGGATGGCGGATAATACAAGGCGAGGTCGGTCTTGCCGTCGCCATCGTAGTCACCCGTGACCGGGATCGTGCCCACGAATCCGAACTGATCGACAAAGAATCCGCGCTGGCTGCCGAAGATGTACCAATTGCCGCCCGGCGGATAATACACGGCGAGGTCGGACTTCCCGTCGCCATCGAAATCACCCGCGACCGGAACCGTCCCGGCAAACCCGAACTGGTCCTGGTAGAAACCAAGGCTGCTGCGGAACACATACCAATTTCCCCCCGGCGCGAAATAGACACCCAGATCGGATGACCCATCCCCGTCGAAATCGTTGATGACATACCGGTTGGGTACGACGCGCAGCCGCACCGATACGGTCACCGGACTGTTCTGCGCCTCGGCCGAGGTGATGGTGATCGTTCCGTTGTAGGTGCCGGTGGCCAACGAGGCGGACGCATACGAGACCTGAAGATTGCGCGCCGTACCATCGCTGGAACCGGAGGAGGGTGAAACGGTCATCCACGGAACATTCGATGTGACCGCGAACGTGAGCACGCCCCCGCCGATGTTCTGGAGGCGCAAGGTCTGCGTCGCGGCCGTACCGCCGACCTTGACCGATCGGAGCAACCGGTTCGGCGTCAGGGTCAGGGTTGGCAAGGGCGATTCCACCGCGATCCGGTCGAAATTGTAATCACCATCGATCGATACGAAGCGGATGACCCGGAACCCTTCCGCGATGTTCACATTCGGAATCGTGACCTCCTGCCAGTTCGCCCATCCCCCGGTATTGGGAACACTCTGCAATCCTGAAGCCTGCACGCCATCCACGCTGACATAAAATCGTCCGTTGGTCTGCGGGGAGGAAACCCGCGCCTTGATGTTGTACGTGCCCCCCGGCGAATACACGGAATAATCCATCCATTCGCCCGGTGCCAGCCAGCCGACAAAAAAGCCTCCGCTGGCCGAAGTGGTCGCGCCGACATCCACCTGCTCGCCAGTACGGAACGCCCCGCCCTCGTTGGGCGTTGTCCGGTCGTGATAGGCCGCCCGCGAACCGCCCTCGTCGTACCGCTCAGCCTCCAGCACGGCGGGCAGGGTTGGCACAACCCCTCCATAGGCCGCGGAATCCATGCTGCGGTACACCCGCTGCACCACCGCCGTGCGGTTGGGAAACTGGGTATCCAGCACGAAGGCCGTATTGGACAACCGCGGCGCAACCAGCACCGATCCGGCGGCAAAGCCACCCCGGTTCGGCAGGGCACCGGGACCAGGCGTCAACGTGGGGCTGTTGATCGGGAGGTTGAGGTAGGTCAGGTACATCTGCCGATCAAAGGCGCGGGAAGGGATGGCGGTCAGGTGGGAAAGACTGGCCGTGCCCGAGCCACCGTTGTAGGCGCGCGTCGTGCCAACATACACCGGCGCGGGATGAGCAGGCGCATGGTACTCGTCATCCACCGCGGCATTGTTGCCCACGACATAGGAGTCCTGAAGGCGCAGGTAACAATTCTGCACCATTACGATTCCGCCGCCGTTGCTGTCCGCGGTGTTGTTGAGAATGTACACGTTGGTTCCGGTGGCATGCATCAGGTTGAGGAATATCCCGCCGCCGTTGCCGTAGCTGTTGTTGGCGGTGGTGGCCCGGTTGTTGTCCATGACAACCCGGTTCATGTAGAGGAATCCGCGGTGGTTGTCGTTCAGATCCCAGTAAGGATCACCCTGTGCGGTGATCGCGCCGCCGACGGGGGCGATGTTGTTGCGCATCAGCACATCGTTCAACCAGACCGTGGCCTGCGGGTAGTCCGGGGCTCCGGCATCGAACGAGTTGATGCCCAAGGCGCCGCCACCGCCGAACAACTGCGTCCCGTTGGCGGTATTGCTGTCGAAAATGCTGTTGCTGATCCGGAGTTTGCCCCGGTACACCATGACCCCCGCCCCGGTCGCGGCGGTGTTGTTGGTGAACAGGCAACCGTCCACCACCACGAACACCTTGCTCTCCACCATGATGGCCCCGCCTTCGGTCGGTGGCGGATTGGCGGGACTGGCACCCGGCCATGGCTGGGCGAAGTTCCCCTCGAAGACGCTCCCCCGGATCTCCACGAGATCCTCGGTGGCCTCGGTGAAGTCGTTCAGGACCATGATGGCCCCGCCCGCATACGCCGTGCTGTTGTTGCGGAAAACACAATCGATCACCCGCCCCTGCCCCTGCGAGAACTTCAAGGCGCCGCCTTCGCTGAAGTTCGAGGTGCCCGGGGTGCGGGTCGTGTTGTTTTCGAATAGGCACTTCTTGAAGGTCGCCTGGGCATGGCTGCCGTTGATCAGGGCGGCACCGCCGAAACTGTCCGAGCGGTTGTTGCGGAACGTGCAGTTCACGAAGACCGGATGCGCGCTGGCCCCGTAGATAAGCACCGCGCCGCCCTTGTCGGTGGCACTGTTGTTTTCAAAGATGCAGTTGATGAAGACCGGTTTCGCGTTGGCGACGTTGACCGGCGAATAACCACTGACGCCCCGGCCGTCCCGGAAAGTGAAACCGTCAAACACGAGGTTGCGTTCCGGATCACCACCTGGGATCGCGTTCTCGATGCGCAACAACCGGCTGTTGCCGTTGCCGGAAATGATGGCTCCGGACGGACCGTTCACGGACTTGATGGTGAGCCGTTTGTTGAGGTTCGGGGCGTTGATGTAGCCGTAGGTCCCATCCGCCACCAGGATCGTCGCCCCGTTCGGCGCGGCCAGGACGGCGGCGGCGATCGTGCTGTAGTTCCCCGGCACGGTGTAGGTGTCCGCTTGTGCGGTCCCCGCCACCGCCCAACCGGCCACCACCATCCCGAGCAGAGAGCGAAAGGCACCCCATGCCCATCCGCGATTCTTCATTTTTGACAAAACCATGATGCAAATCCTTTAAAATCAAGCTGTCTCGACAGAAATATACCTCATTTCCCGGCAACCGTTTAGAAGCAGGAAATATGCCATGCGGACGATGATGGCTTAACGAAGCAGGCGGGCCAGCCAGCCGCGCAGGTACTGCCCGGCCGCGCTCTGTTCAAAGGCGAGCAAGGCCGGCCCCAGCAGCGGTGTCGACCGCAGCATCTTGCTGGCCCGGTAGGCCCACTTGGATTGGGGGAACAGGAAGGCGGAGAACTCGGGCCGGGCGAACGGCATGTTCCAATCCGCGCCCTTGAAGGAGGCGATGTTGGGCATCAACACGGTCTGCACCCAGGCGCATGCGGCTTTCCGGTCATCGGAATCCATCGCCCACTCCTCCGCCATGCCTTGCCGCAGGATGGCCTGGTTGACCGCCTCCCAGACATGGACACCGCCCTTGGTCATCCAGGCCTTCCAGGCCGCGGCGTCCTGATCGACCGCCGGGCGTCCGGTGGTGGCGTTGAGCAACACCGACAACGAGAGCATGTGGTCATAGGTGCGCGTCATCGACTGGATGAACTGCTCCGCATCCATCTCCTGCAACAAGGCCGCCGTGCGCAGGGCCGGCTGGCTGCGGAAGAATTCCAGCGCGCGCAGGAAGGTCCAGTGCTCGTTGGGCACGAAGCCGGGCCGCTGGATCGCCATCAATGTCAACATCCGCCCGACCTTGCGTTGCCGTTCGAGGAACGACATCGGCTTCATCTCGTGGTGGTGGTACCCGATGGCGGTGGCCAGATGGCGCAAGACCATGCCACGGTGGTGCAACCGGTAGCCAAACTCAACATCCTCGAACGCGGCGTACCGGTACCGGGTGCTGAACAGGATTTCCTCCTCGATCAGAAACGCGCGCTTGAGCGAACAGTTGGACGTGTACAACCGGTCGAACGGGACCTCGTGGTCATGCTTCATGTCGTCGTACTTGAACTGCTGTCCCCCCTCGCCGGTGATGTGATCCATGAACGGCGTGGACGGCAGATCCGGATGCCACAGGGTCAGGCCAACGAACGCGGTTTCCATCTCCGGATGCCGCCGATGGCCCTCGACGTGCTCGGCCAGGAACCGCTCGCCGGGCACGATATCGTCGCCGGTGATCAGGACCACCTCACCATCCACCTCGCCCATGGCGAGGTTGCGGGCTGCGGCCGGACCGCCGGGACCCTGGTTGTCGAGGATACGGAGGTTCAAATCCGCGGTTTTCGCGGCCACGGCTTTTACCGCATCCAGGTTGCCGTGATCGTTGACGATGACGAGATCAAACGCATCCTTGGGCAGGGTCTGGCGCTGGTAGGCCACGAGGGTTTTTTCGAGGATATCCTCCCGGTCTTTGGTGGGAATGATCACGGAGATCGGACGTCGATCCGGATGACGCCGCGCACCGACCTCCACCAGGCGTTGCGATGACCAGCCTTCCAGGGCGGACATCAAGGTCGCCGCCGCGGCGTCCCAGGAGAACGCCTTCCGGATACGACTCAACGCCAGGGCCCCCATCTCCGGCAACACGGCCCGCTGGTCCAGCAGGCCACGCAAGGCATTCGCCATCGGATCCACCTGCACCTGGCACCAATATGCGCCTTCACCAAGCAGGTAATGATCCCGGTCGTAACAAGCGCCCACCGGAACCTCGTCGAACGGAAGCGGGATATACATGCCTTCCGAGGCGAACTCGGTGGGACCACCAAAGGCGGGCATCAGCGTGGGAACGCCGACGGCGGCAGCGTCCAGGATCTTCATCGCGAATCCTTCACCCCGGAAAGGCGCAAGCTGCACATCCATGCCGGCATACAGGCGGATCAGGTCCTCCTTGGACAGGAAGGTCCGGTGCCACACCACGCGCGGAAAACGCGGCTGTTCGGCGATCCATTGCTGCAGCAGATCGACACCGGCGGGGGTTCCGTAATCCTTGATGTGCACGACCACGGGATCATCCGGACCGTAGGCGCGCCCAAGGGCCTTGATCGCCAGATCGGTGCCGTAGCGGTACAGGTCATGGGAATTGGTGACCAGCAACAAGTTGAGGTCCTTGCCGCGTTTTGACGGCAGTGAGCCGGCATCGGGAAAAAGCGAATCGATCTCCGGCGAATACCCGAGCGGCATGACACGGCACGCGGAATCCGGAATGCCCACTTCGCGCAGCGCTTCGAGGTTGAATCGGGAGACCGGCAATTTGCGGTATTCATTGACCTGTACATGCCGCATCCACAAATCGAGGCGCCGGCCCTCCTCGCGGTACCGGTAATTCGTGCAGAAGAACTCCGCGTTCACATCGCCGCATAACACCTGCTTGAAATGCGCCGGCCAGTAGTGCGTCCATTTGACGTGGTACGACCGTCGCGGATGCGCGGTCATCATGCCGCGCAGCAAACGCTTGTTGGCATCGCTGATGGAAGCGTGCGGCGTCGCGCAGATCGGCAGGCTGACCGGTACGCCCCGCCGTTGCAACGCGGCGGCGAGATCAACGGTCGCCCAGACAAAGGCATTTGCGGCATTCACATCGACGGCGAGGTGAAGCCCGGACTCGCCCCGCTTCTTGCCGTAGGTCCGTTTGGCGACCTGCTCGTTGTAGGCTCGATCCGCCGCGCCGAGGGTATTCAAGTCCCGCGTGACCTTCCCGCCCCACCGGCTCACGAACAACTTCCAGTTGGCGTCGTCCGTCACCGTGCGCCCCGGCGTGGACTGGCCGTAGTGGTAAATCACACTGGACGGCGTGTACACCACCCGGTAGCCCGCGGCCCGGGCGCGCAGGCAGAAATCAACGTCTTCAAATCCATTGCGGTACGATTCGTCCAGGCCGTGCAAGGCCCGGTAGGTGTCCGCAGGGATCATCACGCAGGCGAAGGTGACCGCCTGGAACTCGCGCTCGCGGGTGGCGGCGGGCGTGGTGCGGTCGATGCCCGGATTCAGGTGCAGCGGGAAATCCGTGTCGTCGAATGCCATCCCGGCATGCTGGATTTTTCCGGAATCGGGATAGAGGTGGCAGTTGCCGAGCACCCCGATTCCGGAGAGGCGGTCCATCACGCGGACCATCGCCTCCAACCAACCGGGCGTGACCACGGTATCGTTGTTCAGCAGGCACAGCAGACGGCCCCGTGCCACGATGGCGGCCTGGTTGTTGTTGGCGCTATAGGATTTCCGGCTCTCGTTGCGGATGTGCTGGACGATCACCGACGATGGCAACCGGGCAAGGTCGGGCAGATCGGTGCTGGCATCGTCCACCAGGACCAGCTCCCAGGTGACGCCGGAGGAATGGGCCACCACGGAGTCGAGGCAGGCCTCGGTCAGCGCCCGGCAGTTGTGGTACGGGATGATGATCGAGACATCGGGAACCACCTGCGCTTGCCCGGGTGCATCAGCCATGGCGCTTCGCCTCCACCGGAGGATTGTCGAACTGCAGGTTGATGTCGGCCTCGAGGTTGGCGATGCCGTAGGCCCGGACGTCGGAGATGGCTTCAAAGGCGATGCGCTCGGAACCACCGATGGAAACCGGCAGGTCGCCCTGGATATCGGCAACACCCAGTCCGAGCCGGAAGGGGCCGGGACAGACATGCAGCACCAACCCGACGCGCAACCGGACGGTTTCGCCGGCCTGGATGGGTCGCACCGGCATGTTCGCGTTCAGCGTGCTGTGATCGTACACCACGAAGCCCATCATGGTTTTCAACTGCATGCTGAATACCGGCTGGGCCACTGCGACATGGAACGCGATGCTCGCCTCCACGAAGTACCGGCCACCGGTGCGCGGATGGACCACTTCCATCCCCTTCTCATCAACCAGCGCCAGGCGGGTGAAGGTAATCTTGGGTCCCACATGCTCGGATGTGGCTCCGGCGGGTGCCGCAGCCTCGCTCATCATGGCCAGGTATTTGTCGGTTACCTTCTTGGGCGTTCCGTACATCACCGCCCGGCCACGATCGAGCAACAACGTGTCATCGCACAGCATTTGCACGGCACTGAGGTCATGGGAGACAAACAGGATGCTGGTACCCTGCTTCTTCAGCTCCTCGATACGCCGGTAGCAACGCGCCTGGAAGCCGACATCACCCACGGAAAGGATCTCGTCCACCAGCAGCAAGGTCGGATTCACCTCAATGGCCACGGCAAAGGCCAGGCGGGCGAACATCCCCGAGGAATAGGTTTTGACCGGGTGATCGATGTGTTCGCCGATGTCGGCAAACTCGATGATCCGGTCGAGGCGCTCGTGGATCTCATGCCGCTTGTACCCGTAGATCGCTCCCGACAGCAGGACGTTCTCGCGGCCGGTGAAATCCGGATTGAATCCGGCGCCAAGCTCGAGCAGAGCCGCGACGTTTCCCTCGACCTGGATGGAGCCGACCGATGGCGCGAGCAGGCCCGCCACGATCTGCATCAGGGTCGATTTGCCGCTTCCATTGCGGCCGATCACCCCGAGCACCTTGCCGGGGCACACCTCAAACGAAACATCGCGCAGTGCCCAGAAATCCTCCGGCGACGGCTTGAGGGGGAGCGGCACGAGGTACCGGAGCATCCGGGAGGCACGCAGCGCGGGAAAACTTTTCCCGAGGTTGACCGCGCGGACCAGCGGTGCCGATGAACCTGTGGAATCACATGACATCGGCAAATCTCCGGCTCACGACCTTGAACCAACCGGCCACCAATCCGAACAGCACCAGGCTTCCAGCCATCTGGTAGCCCCACATGCGGAAATTGAGCGGGATTCCCTCCACGCAGGTTTCACGTATCTGCAGAACGGCACAGGCCACCGGATTCAACCACAGCATCCAGCGCCACGGCTCGGGAATGAACCCGGCCGGATAGATGATCGGGGTCAGGAAAAACAACACACTCAGGACCAGTCCCACGCCGTGGGTGAGATCACGAATGAAGATCCCCGAGGCCGAGACCAGGAGCGACAAGGCCAGTGTCACGATCAACAGCGGGATCCAGACCAGCGGGAGGTAAAGCGCGGTCACGGGCAATCCGCCCACCACGATCGCGATCAGCGTCAGCAGCAATCCGGTGGCAATCATCGCATGGAAAAAGGATGCACCGATGACCACGGCCGGCAGCAACTGGACCGGGAAGGCAATCCGCTTCACATAATTCGGCGAGCGCAGGATCAGTTCGGGAGAGCGCGACATGACCTCGGAGAAGAAGTTGAAGGGGATCAGCCCGCAGAACAACATGACCACGAAATAGCCCGGCCCGTCATGCTCCGGATTCCATTTCATGTTGAAGAAGTAGCCGAACACCAGGGTATAGGTGGCCAGCAGCGCGAGCGGGGTGAGCAGGCTCCAGATGAAACCCAGGGCGGAACCGCGGTAGCGTGCCGCCACTTCGCGTTTGACCAACGCCAGCAACAAGCCGCGGTGCGTTCCGTAGGAGCGCACCACATCCACCGTTGCTCGAATCGCTTTGGCCACACTCGTCATTGCGTTACCCGCCGTCCCAACACCCATGACGAACGGCATTTTCCACGGATTCTCTTGAGGAATCGTGAGTTAGACAATGGCGGGGAACCCTGTTTACGTCAAGCGGAAGGTTGATCCGGAAGGCGGGGGATCGCGGCTCGAAACACGTTATCCGTCGAGCTGCCACCGGCCGTTCCAGCGCTCGAGAAACAGGGCGCGGGCTTCGGGGTTCAGTTCCTTGTGGCCGACCGTCATCGATTCGAAATGGATGGAATCCACGGCATGGCAGCACATCACCTGCCAGCCCAGCAAGCCGGCCCGCAGGCAGAAATCCACATCCTCGAAATAAAATGGATACGCTGGATCAAAGCCGCCGGTAGTGGCCACCACCTCGTGGCGAACGAGCATGCAGGCTCCGGTCACCGCCTGGTACAGGGCGTCGACCCGTGGCACCTGAGCGGACGGTGTGGTTCGGTGTTCGTGGTACACGAAATATTCGCCGCTTCCGAACCGGACACCGCAATGCTGGATCTGGCCATTGGGAAACACCAGACGCGCCCCGAGAATACCGACCCGGGGATGCTGATCGAGGCAGCGCAGCATGGCGGCGATGGCATGGCGGTGCAGCAGCACATCGTTGTTCAACATCAGGTACAAGGGGTTGGGTGCGGCGGCCATGCCTTCGTTGCAGCAGACCGCGAACGACCGCGGCTGGTCGTAGCGAATCCATACAACGTCAGGCCCGGATATGGCCGCGGGATTCAAGGGTTCGGGTGTGGCGTTGTCGAGCAGGACGATGCGATCGTGATCATGCGGCCCGGCATGATGAAGGGCGTTGCGGAGTTGGTCTACGCAAACGGATAACAGTGGTTCCATGCCGAGGCTTGGGATGACTACCGTGATCGGCTGCCGCATGGCCGGACCGGCAGACATCAGGGATACGGGGTGCGGCTTTGCACGACGTTGGTGCGCTCGTCGCCGACATTGTTCATCAGGCAGAACCACACGGTGGCGCCGCGCGGGGGTTTCTTGCCTTCGAGGTAGCCACCTTCGATGTTGCTCAACCCCTTCGAGGTCTGGCCGGGGCGTTTCCACTCGAAATGTCCGCCGGTGACCTGACCGTTCTCGAGCCAGAAGATGTACACGCGGCCATCAATGTTGCTGCCAATGCCGCTGTTGTTGTCAGGCCAGTTCAAGGTCTCGTAGTTCAGCCGCACATTGCTGCCGTCGATGTCCGCCGAGTTCAGGCGGCGGGTGACCCGGGCATTGACCGGCTTGACGTTCTTGTGCGTGCCCAGCAGTTTGGCGTTGCTGACATCCAGGGCGTCGGCGGGGATACCGGGATTCGGCGAGGGTCCGGGAGGCGGGCCGGGCGGAGGAGGATCTTCAAAACGCGGTTTGTCGTAAATGGTCCACAGCCAATTGCCGGCGGGGCGATGGCTGGAGCCACCCCAGTATTCAATGCGCGGCACATTGATTCCGAGTTGATAGATCCCCCAGAGTCCGCTGGCGGGCTGGAAGAAGGCAATGTCGGAAAAGTTGTCGGCGTTGTAGCGGCTGACCACCGGAATGATGTCCGGGATGTTGAAGGTGAATCGCTGAAGGGTCCGGGTGGAACTGCGAAGGATGTGCCAATCGGCAATTTTCGGATCAACGACGGCGAGGTCCGTTTTGCCATCCGCATCGTAATCGGCCGGAACGGGAACCGCCATATCCCAACCCCAGTTGCGCTTGAGCGAACCGCCGGTGCTGTAGGCGATGTACCACATGCCTTCGGCGGGGTGGTAAACGGCCAGATCCGCGCGTCCATCGCCATCGTAGTCGGCGGGTACAGGTCGAACCTGATCCCAGCCCCAGTTCTGAACCCGGTTTCGCTTCAGGGCTGATTCATAGATGTACCAATTGCCGCCCTTCGGATGAAATACGGCAATGTCGGTGATGCCATCGCCATCGTAGTCGGCCGGCACGGGAATGGTTTCCTTCCAGCCGTAAATTACTTTTCGACTGGGACCACCGGATCCATTGAGGATAAACCACTCCCCCGTGGGCGGATGATGCACGGCAATATCCGTTCGGCCGTCGCCGTTGTAATCGCCGGGCACCGGATAGGATTGGTCCCATCCCCATTGCCGGTAAATGGGCGTGGAAGAATTATTCACCTTCACCGCCCACTCGCCGGCCGACGGGAGATACAGCGCAAAATCAGCGAGACGGTCGCCGTTGTAATCGTGGGTGCGGATATTGTTGGCCAACGCATGTGTCGACCAGGCGGCCATCGCCAGCAATACCAGCCATGAACGAACTGTTCCTGTCATTGCCACGCCCTTCCATGAATCCGTGTTCGTGAATCAGGTTGCATGATTCGCCGGGCAAGGCAAGGTCAATCGGATAGGGAGATCAGCGAGCAGGACTGGCGGGCCACGCTCGGCTCCAGCCGAATTGGTACTGGACAGATTTACCCTGAAGGCTGCTGGCGATGTACCAGCGGCCCTCACGAGGCCAATAGACCGCGATATCGGCTTTGCCATCGCCGTCGTAGTCAGCCGGTACCGCCATCGTTTCACCCCATCCCCAGGTGGCTTGACGCTGGGGGCCATTGCTTTGCGCGATAAACCAGCGCGCGGTCGGCCGGTGGAAAACCGCGATGTCGGTCTTGCCATCGCCGTCGTAATCCGCCGGAACGGGCATGACTTCATTCCAACCCCACTGGGCATAGCGAGGTTGGTTGAGTCCGCTTTGCCAGATATACCAGCGGCCTTCGGGAGGGAAGAAGACGGCGATATCCACCTTGCCGTCGCCATCGTAATCACCGGGAACGGGAAGCGTTTGATTCCATCCCCACTGGGCTTGCCGGGGTTGGTTCTTTCCGCTCTGCCAGATGTACCAGCCTCCGGTCGGCGGGTGATAGACCGCGATGTCCGCCTTGCCGTCGCCGTCGTAATCGGCTGGAACCGGGATCGTATCGGCCCAGCCCCACTGGACCTGACGCAACCGGCTGTTCTGGCTTTGGAAAATGTACCAGGTGCCGCTGGCCGCATGGAACACCGCCACATCGGTCAGGCCGTCGCCATCGTAGTCGGCGGGAACCTGTTGCGTCTCGGACCACCCCCACTGGCGGGATGCGAGGGTATTGGTCCCATCGCTCATGTACCACATGCCGCCTTCGGGCCAGAAGAGGTCGAGGTCGGCTTTGCCGTCGCCGTTGTAGTCGCGCTTGCCGGGCAGGACGTAGCGGTCGCGCAGGGGCGGGTTGAGCCAGGCTTCGATGCGGGGGAAGGACTGGTCGAAGCGGCCGAAGTCGTCGAGGCCGGTGCGGAAGGAGCAGGAGGAATAGCCGCCGTAGAGCTGGCCGATGATGCGCTTGGCGCTGTTGAAGAGCGGGCTGCCGCTGCTGCCGCCCTCGGTGGCACCGGTGGTCCAGCGGACCTTCCAATAGTTGGCATTGGCGGTGTTGATGTTGCCGAAGCTGATGCGTTTGTGGGAGCCGTCGGGATGGTGGATGACGGCGACCGGTTCGCCGGCGTTGACCGGGGTGCTGGACCAGGCGGCGCGGGTGGTGTTGGTGGGCGGACGTTGGCGCAGGCGGAGGAAGGTGAAGTCGGAGAGCTGCGAATAGGTCGCCCCGACCAGGTAATCGGCCCCGCCGCCGGTGCGCGGAACATCGCGCGGGTTCGGAGGGGTCCCGTTGCAGAACGGGGTGTTGTAGAACCAGTAAAACTCGAGGTTGGAAGCCTCGCCGGGCGTGCCGACACAATGGTTGGCGGTGAGGAAGTAATCGTTGCGGAAGGAGAGCGGCGCGCCGTCGGTGACCAGCGTGCCGGTACAGAAGATGAATCCGACGTCGGTGATCGAGGCGATGGCGGCGATGGCCTTGGCCGTCTCCGACCACTCGGTGTAGCAGTTCGGATCGCCGTGGCAGGAACCGGCCTTGGCGGCGAGCGGATTCGGGAAGTCATAGACATGGACGATGCGCTCGAGGCGGACATCGAGGTCGCCCGGCGCGGCGCGCGCGGGAAGGAGCAACTCGATCACCACCCGTTCGGCAAACACCGTCTCGGTCCACAGGCGGCCATCGGCGTCGATCGCCTGGGCGTCGTACGGACCGCTTACCTTGTCCGGCCGGTCGGGATCGTAGGCGATGACCTGCGCCCCGGCGGGGAGCTGGCGGAACAACAACTCGGCGCGTATGCCGGTGGCCAGCGGCGACTCCACCACCCACACCAGCAAGCGGCGGCCATCCGGCAGGCGCGACCAGGTGGCGGTCGAACCGCCCGCGGCTTCGCGCGAACGCAACGGCTTCGGCAAGGCGCGGAAATACCCGATGCGGCGGGAACCCTTGGCCATGGAGGCCTCGGCGGTCAACTCGGCGGGATCGGGATGACCCAGCCGTACCCCCGCCACCTCGCCGGTCACGGCGGACGACAACGACCACGGCACGACCGAATCCGCCCACGACGGACCCGCCAGTGCCATCACCGCCACCACAGCACACAAACTCGTTTTCAACAGGAATCCCCCTAGCTACTACGAGCAATAAACCCCAACTCCCGCGCCCCGTCAAATTTGAATAAATGAAAAGCGACCCGATTCGGGTGTCGTGGAAGGGCTTACGCGATAACGGGTATGGGGATTGGGCGGAGAATGGGGATGGGGATGGGCATGGGGATGGGAACCACCCGTCCTGCGGACGCGGGACTAGAGGCCACGGAGAGCACGGAGAAAGAAGCGGGAGGATGAACTACGGAACACGCTGAACACACGGAAGGGGGTTGGTGGCGACGGGTATGCATCTCCTGTAGGCGGGATCGGTGATCCCGCGGAAGCGGAGCGGGAGACCGGACCGGACCCACTCCGGCGCACAGCGCCGGAGCTACAGGGAAGAAGAAACGGAACCGCAGATCGCGCAGAGGACGCGGATGGGGCGGATGAATCCGGATGAGGAACTACGAAACACGCGAACTACGCGAAAGGGGGATGAACGACGGAACACGCTGAATACGCGGAAGAGGGTTGGCGGCGACGGGTACGAGCCTCCTGTAGCCGGGACCGGTGGTCCCGGTGCGATGACGAGCAGGACGACGGACGGGATCACCGATCCCGGCTACAGGCCGGTTGATGGTGGGGCCGTGGCGATGACGATCAGGATTACGAAGGCGAGGAAGAAAGGCTTACTGTAGTTCCGGCGTTATACGCCGGAAGCGGACGAAACAAGGAGAATGAACTACGGAACACAGGCATGTGGTCTGTCAACTTGTTCGTTTAATCAGGGTTATTTTTTCTTCCTCGAA
>CALMUP010000029.1 GCA_937872895.1 uncultured Verrucomicrobiota bacterium | reverse complement strand
GATGGTACTATGGTGTTGGCCATGGGAGAGTAGCACGTTGCCGGGATTATTTTACGCCGTCCCGATCGCTTCCGCGATCGGGACGGCTTTTTTATGCCGATCAACGCCGTTTCACGGTGGTCGGTACCACGACGGACCCGCGGCGTTTTTGTGCATTGCCGCCGTTCCATCGGGGATTTCCTGAAACGGAAAAAGTTGGTGAATAAGGGTTGCGGGTCATGGGCATTCTGCTACATTCTCGCACCTTCAAACGACGACCCCATCGTCTAGAGGCCTAGGACTTCAGGTTTTCATCCTGGCAACACGGGTTCGAATCCCGTTGGGGTCGCCATGGTCCGTTTAAGCGATAACACCTGGAAGGAGTTCCGTTATGCCCTTGGTTCCGATGCGTATTCTTCTCGATCATGCCGCCGAAAACAACTACGGCCTGGCCGCCTTCAACGTCAACAACATGGAGCAGATCCAGTCGATCATGGAGGCCGCGAAGGAGACCAACTCCCCGGTGATCATCCAGGCCTCCCGTGGCGCCCGTTCCTACTCCCAGGACAACTACCTGCGACACCTGATGCTGGCCGCGGCGGAGTTGTACCCGAACATCCCGGTGGCGATGCACCTGGACCATGGCAACAGCGTGGCCACCTGCAAGAGCGCGATCGACAACGGCTTCACCTCGGTGATGATGGACGGTTCGCTGAAGGAAGACGGCAAGACCCCCGGCGACTATGATTACAACGTCGCGGTGACCAAGGCCGTGGTGGACATGGCCCACAAGGTGGGTGTTTCGGTGGAAGGCGAGCTGGGTGTTCTCGGCTCCCTGGAAACCGGCATGGGCGAAAAGGAAGACGGTCATGGTTTCGAAGGCAAGCTCGACCATTCGCAACTGGTGACGGATCCCGACGAGGCGGTCCGTTTCGTGGAAGCGACGAAGGTGGACGCCCTGGCGGTGGCGATCGGCACGAGCCATGGCGCCTACAAGTTCACCCGCAAGCCCGACGGTGCGGTGCTGGCGATGGACACGATCAAGAAGATCCACGCCAAGCTGCCGAATACGCACATCGTCATGCACGGATCGTCCTCGGTGGAGCAGTACCTGCAGGACATCATCAACAAGTACGGCGGCAAGCTGAAGCCGACCTGGGGCGTTCCGGTCGAGGAAATCCAGCTGGGCATCAAGCACGGCGTACGCAAGATCAACGTCGATACCGACAACCGCCTGGCTATCACCGGCGCGATCCGCAAGGTGTTCGCCGAAGCGCCGGAGAAGTTTGATCCGCGCGACTACATGAAGCCGGCGCGTGAAGCGATGAAGAAGGTCTGCGTGGACCGCATGGTCGCTTTCGGCCAAGCCGGCAATGCCGACAAGATCAAGACGATCTCCTGTGCGGAGATGGCGAAACGCTACTAATCGTCCGAATTATTCGACAAATAAAAAGGCCCGGTCATCTGACCGGGCCTTTTTTTATGGTCGGCCGGAGCGGGAATCAACCATCCGCTGCCGCGCGCTTTCCCGGATTTCCTCGATGGGGGGAAGTCCGGTCCGTTGCTTCAAGTCGGGTCGGTCCATGCGTGGTGCCATGAATCGTTGCCAGACCAGGCGGGCGAGTTGGTCATAACCATGAGCTTTTTCCGCATCGCCCATGGCTTGCCAGAACAGGCTTTGGTAGAAGGAGGATTCGACCGAAGCGTAGGCGGTTTCGGTGGTAAGTTGATCGCCTTGGCCGGCGTAGATGGAGAATACGATTTGCTCAAGGGTGGCCGTTGGGCTTATGTCTGGATCCATGGACCGCAGGCGGGGAAGTAGTCCACGTGCCTGGTCGGCGCGTCCATACATATAGAGAAGGACGATGGCTTCCCGCAGGAAATGGCGGAAGCCGGTTTCCGCCCCGACGCGGGCTGTTGGGTTTTCTATGGCCTTCTCATAGACCCGCAGCACGTAGGGGAGCAGTTCGAGGTGCGGGGCGAGGATGAAACGGTCGTTTTGTTCGCCGGTGACGAGCAGGCCACGCCGGAAGGCATCGGTCATGGATTGGTAGATCATCCGATCGGCAAAACCGGCATCGACGAGACCGCCGACCAGTCTGCTCCGGGTGGCCCAGTAGATGGCATGGGCCTGGGGAAGGCGCCAATCGAGGGGGCCGTGATCGCGTTCGATTTGCTGCATAAGGGCGGGATCGAGCTTGTAGTTGGTCATCAGGGTATGGCGCAGGACGGGATCCCGGGCGATGCGGGCGAAGTCCGGGCGTCCGCCACCGAACAGGGATTGCATGTCCGCCGCCCAAGCCTGTTTGTAGTAGAGGTGAGCGTCGTCGGTGTCGCCGCCGATCTTGTGCTGGAAAAACCAGCCAAGTTCGAACAGCAGGCGGGGTTCATCCGGGTTGTAGCGGAGGCCATCATCGCGGAGCAGGGTCACGCCGTGGCGGACCCAGCGCCAGCGGTCCTCGGGCGATGAGAACAGCACGCTGATGTTGTAGGTCAGGTTCCAGGCGTGGTAAGCCCAGACATCGGTGAAGCGCGGCTCGAGCTTGGTGATCCAGTCGGCCAGTTGGACCAGTTCGAAGTATTTGCCTTCGTATTGCAGGCGCGATGAGCGCATCCAGAGCATATCGGCGATGATGCCGCGGAAGCCGCCGAGGGCGACGGTGGTGAAGACGACGAGGGGCGGGGCGTTGATGGCGGGGTCGGCCTGGGTGATACCGTAGGTGCGCCGGTCCTCGACCAGGGCCCGGTTGAGCCGTGCCGCGACCGAGAGGCCGGCCATGATCAGGAGCATCCATCCGATGGAGCGCAGCAGGGTCATGATTGGGGCAGCGCGAGTTCGCGGCGGTTGAGGGCGTACGAGGCGAAGGCGCCGAGCAGCAGGGCCATCAGGAGGCCTTGCAGGGTCAGGTGGCGCAGGGCGGACCACCAGGTGACGAGCAGGCCGTTGGCCAGGCGGGTCAGTTCATCGCCGGGAACGAGCGGCGAAAGCAGGAAGGCGAGGCCCTTGTAGATGGCGATCAGGGCGAGATCGATGGTTGTCCGTTCGATACCGGCGGCACTGGTCAGGGAGAACTCGTTGGTGGCCATGCCCTGGATGTAGGAGCCGAGCTGGACGAGCAGGAGGATGTACATGCTGACCAGGGCGGCGACCGGCAGGGAGAACAGGCAGCCGGCGGTGATGCCGAGGGCGGTGAGGAAGGAAAGCTGGGCGAATTTCACCAGCAGCACGCGCAGGTAGTTGACGGCGAAGGGGTCGGCCGGGGCGAGCAGGGTCAGGCCCTGGTCCATGTCGAGGAGAAGGGTGGCGCCGCCCGGATCTTCGTTGAGGTAGGTGACGACGATGGGTTTGGCGGACCAGTCCGGGTGGCGTGGTACGGTGATTTCATTCCAGACGCGGGGGGTGTGGGTGATGGTGTGGGTGAATTGGTCCGGTTTTTCCGCCGTGCCGATCAGCCACCGGCCGGATACGGCATCCTGCCCGATGACCGAGGACGTGAAGCGGTAACGGAGGATCAGGGGGCGGTCCTCGGTCTGGCCGCGGAGCGGGGAGAAGGTCCATTGGTTCCGGTTCAGCGGGCGAACGGAGTAAAATTCGGCGATCAGGGTTTGGCGGCGTTGCTGGAGGCGTTCGGCGGGGGAGCGATCATCCGGCCGGGTGCGGTCGGGGGTTGCGACCAGTTCGTGGCGGGCCTGGGCTTCGAAATCGGGTTGATCCGGGCGGAATTCGGCGTGGGCGGTGAGTTGCCGCTGGACGGTGGCCAGGTCGTCGGGGGTCCAGCGGTCCGACCGGAGTTGTGCCTGGAGCAGGGCATACGTAACGATTCCGCAGAAGGCGAGGAGCAGGAAGCCGAGCAGGTTCAGGCCCAGCCATTTCCCGGCCCAGAGGTGGAAGCGGGAAACGGGTTTGGTGGCGAGGGTCTGGATGGTCTTGTCCTGGATTTCCGCGGAGACGGCGAAGCTTCCGGCCCACAGCAGGGCCATGGCGATGACGGTGGTGGCGAGGCCGAGGGAGTAGGAGAGCAGCAGGTGGATGGTGCCGCTGATGGTGCCATCGCCTTTGATGACCCAGGGCAGCAGGGCCATGATGCCGACGAGCAGGCACATCAGCACGGCGACCATGCGGGAGCGCACGGCGCTGCGCAGGGAGAGCAGGGCGATGGCGAGGATCCGGTTCATGGCGGTTTACTCCGGCGGATCGCGGCGGACCAGCGAGGCGAGGGCTTTGTCGACGTCTTCCGGGGGGGGCGCCGTGGGTGGCGTCGACGGGTTTGAGGCGGTGGTTTCGGCGGGCCGGAGGTAGGTCGCGACGCCTTGATCGGAGCCGACGCCGGAAGATGAGGAGGCGGCGGCGCGGGCCTTTTCGACGACCTGGAGAAAGAATTGCTCGAGGTCGCGGCGGGGGTGGTCGAGTTCGGGCGGGATGCCGGTGAGGCGGGCGGCCTCGGCGGCGAGGTGTTCGGCCTGGGCGCGGGTGACGCCGTGGGGCAGGGTCAGGCGGAAGCGTTCGGCCTCCTGCAGCAGTTCGTCGATGGTGCCCTGGGCCTGGACGCGTCCGTTGTAGAGGATGGCCACGCGGTCGCAGACATCCTCGACGTCGGCCAGCAGGTGCGAGGTCATCAGGATGGTCTTGCCGCGCCGGGCGAGGGTCAGGATCAGGTCCTTGATCTGGCGGCAGCCGATGGGGTCGAGGCCGGAGGTCGGTTCATCGAGGATGATGAAATCGGGATCGTTGATCAGCGCCTGGGCCAGGCCGATGCGGCGGGCCATGCCTTTCGAGAATTCACCGACCACGCGGTTGCGTGCGTGGCGGAGGCCGATCATGTCCAGGAGTTGGTCGATGCGGGCGCGGCGTTCGGCGGGGCCGAGGTCGAACAGGCGGCCGTAGAAGTCGAGGGTTTCCCACGAGGTCAGGTAGCTGTAGAGGTAGGATTCCTCGGGCAGGTAGCCGATGCGGCGTTTATTCTGCACGTCGCGCGGGGAGCGGCCGAGCACCTGGATGGTGCCGCGGGTCGGGAAGAGCAGGCCGAGCAGCATCTTGATGGTGGTGCTTTTGCCGGAGCCGTTGGGGCCGAGCAGGCCGAACACTTCGCCGCGGCGGATCGAGAACGAGACATCGTCCACGGCCTGGACTTTCGGTCGACGCCAGAAGTCGCGGAAGACCTTGCTCAGGTGCTGGACCTCGACCAGGGCGGGGGAGGAATCGTTCATGCCTGCTCCCGGGTGCGCACGAGGCGTGCGCTGTTGAAGACGACGATGATCGTGCCGGCGTTGTGGAGGATGGCGGCGACGACGGGGTTCACGTAGTTCATGCTCGACATGACGATGCCGCCGATGATGAAGGCGAGGCCGACGAGCAGGTTCTGGTAGACGAGGTTGCGGGCCTGGCGGGAGAGGGTGATCAGGAACGGGATGCGGTTCAGGTCGTTGTTCATCAAGGCGATGGTGGCGCTGTGGATGGCGATGTCGTTGCCGGCGGCGCCCATGGCGATGCCGATGTCGCTGGCGGCGAGCGCGGGGGCGTCGTTGACGCCGTCGCCGATGAAGGCGACCTGGTAGCCATCGCGTTTCACCTGGTTGACGAAATCCACCTTGCCGCCGGGGAGGCATTCCGATTCGACCTCGGTGCAGACGATGGAGGCGGCGACCTCGCGGGCCACGCGGGTCCGGTCGCCGGTGACCATGGCGATGCGTTTCACGCCGACCTGGTTGCGCAGGGTTTCCAGGACGGAGGCGGCTTCGGGACGGACCTGGTCCTGCAGGCCGATCCACCCGAGGTAGGTTCCGTCGCGCGCGATGAACAGGGTGCTGACGGCTTCCTGGTCGGAGGCGGCGTCGCGGGCGAGGGCTTCCGAGCGGATGCCCTGGGCGGTCAGCCAGCTGGCCCGGCCGGTGAGCACGCGTGCGCCTGCCACGTCGGCACGGACGCCCTGGCCTGGTTCCTCGTGGACGTTGGTCGGTTCAACGGTGGCGAGGCCGGTGGACGTGGCGAGGTTGCACACGGCGGCGGCGACGGGGTGGTGGCTGAAGGTTTCGGAGCTGGCGGCGGCGAAGAGGAGGTCGGACGGGTTGATGCCGGGCTGGGGGGCGAGGCGGACGACGCCGAGTTCGCCGGTGGTCAAGGTCCCGGTCTTGTCGAAGACGACGGCCTGGATGCGGGCGGCGGTTTCGAGGTCGCCGACGTTCTTGATGAGGATGCCGCGGCGGGCGGCGGCGGAGAGGGCGGCGACCATGGCGGTGGGAGTGGCGAGGATGATGGCGCAGGGGCAGGAGAGAACGAGCAGGGAGATGACGCGGTTCCAGTCGTCGGTGATGAACCAGACGATGGCGGCGATCATCAGGATGAGCGGGGTGTAGAACCGCATGGTGCGGTCGATGATGCGGGTGATGGGGAGTTTGGTCTGCTCGGCGGCGAGGATCAGGGAGCGCACGCGGCCGATGGCGGTTTCGCCACCGATGCGGGTCACGCGGATTTCGACGACGCCGGTCAGGTTCTGGCTGCCGGCGAAGACTTCCTCGTCGGGGCCCTTGTCGCGGGGGAGGGATTCGCCGGTGATCATGGCCTCGTTGAGCGTGGTTTCGCCGCGCACGACCACGCCATCGGCGGGGACGGCATCGCCGGGGCGGAGGCGCACGAGGTCGCCGATCTGCAGGGCGGCCGCCTGGACCTCCTCCTCGCGCTGGTCCGCGGTCAGGCGGCGGGCGGAGGTCGGGGTCAGCTTCACGAGGTTCTCGATGGCGGCGTGGGCGCCCTGGGCGGATTTGTTCTCGATCAACAGGGCGAGCAGCATGAAGAACGACACGAGGCCGGCGGTGCGGAAGTCGCCCTGGGCCATGGCGGCGAGCACGGCGAGGGCGACCAGTTCGTTCATGTTCATCCGGCCGCGGCCGATGTCCTTGATCGCGGTCCAGAAGATGGGCAGGGCGAGGAGCAGGGCGCCGGTGGCGGCGCAGAATTCGGCGACCAGCGGATTATCCGGGAACAGCCAGCCGGCGAGGTAGGTGTTCAGGAGGAACGCGGTCCCGCTGAACAGCCAGAACACCTGGCGGGTCTGGGCGCGCTCGGCTTCGGGTCCGTGGTGGTGGCATCCGCAACTGGCTTGCATCAGGGCATGACCTCGGCAAAGGGATTTTCGCGGCGCGGGCTCAGCTGGAGGCGGATGTCGCGGCGGCCTTCCGCATCGGACGGGACGACGAAGACCTGGCCGGCGGAACCGACGGCGCGGCGCAGGGCATCCTGCCAGATCAGTTCGCGCATCAGGGCGGGTTGGGCGGTGAACGAGGGGCGGAGTTCCTCGAAGTAGCGGGCGTCGGCGGCGATGGCGGCGATCAGCTGGGCGCGTTTGGTTTCGCCGCCGGCGATGAATTCCTCGGCTTCGCCGGCGGCTTCGTTCAGGCGGCGGGCGGCGTAGGCGCGGGCGTCGGTGATTTCCTCGGCCTGTTCCTGTTCGGCGCGGATCACGGCATCGAAGGCTTCGGCCACCTGGGCGGGCGGGGCGACGTGGAGAAGGTCCACGCCCTGGATGGTGATGCCGAGCGGGAGGGCGGCCAGGCGGGCGCGCACATCGCGGTCGACCATGGCGCGGAAGGTCTCGAGGTCGGTGCGCAGCAGGTGGTCGATGCGGGTGCGGGCGGCGGCGTGGAGGACGGCGCGATCGAGTTCGCGTTCGATCAGGGTGTCGGGGTTTTCGGCGCCGAACAGGAACAGGTCGGGTTGTTCGACGGTGTAGCGGATGGCCCACTGGGCGTGGAAGATGTTGGCGTCGCCGGAGAGGGCGTAGCCATGGACGAGGGGCGCGAGGGTTTCGCCAACCATGTCGGGGGTGGTGTCGGACCAGAAGGTGGTGCTGGTGAGGGAGCCGACGCGGCCGGCCGGGATGCGGATGATCTCGGAGAAGGGGCGAGGCCAGGTCCAGTGGAACCCGGGTTGGCGGATGCGCTCATCGCCGAGGCCATCGAAGCGGCCGAAGTGGAGCACGACGGCTTTTTCGTGTTGGCGGACGATGAACAGGCCGCTGGCGAGGTAGCCGAGCAGGAGCAGCAGCATGACCCAGCGCATCAGGGAAAAGGCGCGGAGCAGGGCTTCCTGCAGGGCGCGCAGGCCTTCGCTTTCGCCGGTTGGTACAGGGTGCGGGTGCATGGTCATTTCTTCGGCTGGGGGCCTTGTTTCAGCAGGTCGAACGGGGCGCTTTCGCTGCTCAGGACGAGGGTGGAGCGGGCGTTCAGCATCTGTTCCATCGTGTCGAGTTTGCGAAGGAAGATGGCGAGGTCGGGGTCCTGGGCGAAGATCTTGTACGATTCGGCGGCGGCGGCATCGCCTTCGGCGCGTAGTTTACGGGCCTGGGCCTCGGCGGAGGCGAGGAGTTGGTCGCGTTCGCTGTCGGCGCGGGCCCTGATGCGGATGGCTTCGCCCTCGCCTTCCGAGCGGTAGCGGTCGGCGAGTTCCTGCCGTTCGGCGCGCATGCGGTCGAACACGGACTGGGTGATGGCTTCGGGGAGGCCGAGGCGGCGGATGCCGACGAGGTGGACCTGGACGCCGTAGCGGGCGGCGGCTTCGGGGGTCACGGATTCGAGCAGGGCGGTTTCGATGGCGTCGAGGCGCAGGGCGGACGGTTCGGTGTTGATCAGTTCGGAGAACCGGTACTGCCCGAGGATGGCGTTCTTGTAGCTGCGGATCAGGCCGTCGAGGTTGCGGGCGGCCTGCTGGGTCGAGCCCATGCGTTCCAGGAAGAGCAGCGGATCGTTGATGCTCCAGCCGGCATAGACCTGGATCAGCACGTTCTTGCCGTCGCGGGTGAGGGCTTCCTCGAAGCTGCCCTCGAGGGTGCGGATGCGGTTGTCGAAGCGGTGGATTTCATTGAACGGCCAGGGCAGTCGCCGGTAGAGGCCGGCTTCCTGGATGGCCTGCACGGGGCGCCCGAGCGAGGTCACGACGGCGATTTCCCCTTCGCGCACGGTGAAGAAGAACTGGGTCAGGGCGAACATGGCGACGATGGCCACGGCGCTGGCGATCATGGACAGGCGGGATTTCATCAGTGGCTTCCTTCCATCTTCAGTGGAGCCATGTCGAGGACTCCGGAGAATGCTTTCTCCTCGAGGTTCAACCAGAGGGTTTCCGTGCCTTGCTCGGGCAGGTCGGTGACATAGAGGCGGGCGTTGGCGGTGGCATCGCGGATGCGGTCGAGGTAATGGAAGGTGCGGAAGACGGGCGGGGAGCGGCGGTAGGCGGCGAGGCGTTCCTCGAACTGGACGGCTTCCGCCTCGGCGAGGGTGATGCGGCGATGGCGGTAGGCTTCCGCCTCGTGGGTGGCGTTGTCGGCGTAGGCGCGGGCGATGGGGAGCACCTGGTTCGTGTAGGCGCGGGCTTCGAGGATGATGGCTTCCTTTTCCTCGAGGGCGCCGACCACGGATTGAAAGGCGTCGGCCACGGGGACGGGCGGGTGGACGCCTTGAAGGCCGAGATGCTCGATGGTGACCCCCAGACCGATGGCATCGACGGTTTGCTGCAGGTCCTGGCGCATCGCGGCGGCGAGGGTGGCGCGGCGTGGCCCCATGACCTCGGCCAGGTCATGGCGGGCGAGGGTCCGGGTGACCACGCGGTAGGCAAGTTGGCGCATCACCGCTTCGGGTTCGGCGAATCGGTAGGTGAACTGGTAGGCGTTGGTGATGCGGAACTCGATGGGCAGGTTCAGGGTGGCCATGCCGACGACCACGCCGCTGGAGTCGTCGGCGCGGTTGGTGGCGGTCGAGGGGGAGGCGAGCAGGAAGATGTCCTCCTGTTCGTAATGCGGTACGGTCCAGGTCATGACGGGCGGGCGTTCGCCGCCGGGGTGCGGGGTAAAGCCGATTTCGATGCGGTGGACGCGGCCGACCGGGACGCGGCGGACGGTCTCGAACGGCCAGGGGCGTTTGGTGTGGAATCCGCTGGCGAGGGCGGGTTCATCGCGCAGCGGGCGGCCGAAGCGCTCCAGGATGCCGGTTTCGTGCGGGGCGAGGAACACGAAGCAGGACATGGCGTAGAGGACGGCGCCCTGGAAGAGCAGCAGGGGCAGGATGGCGCGCCGTATCAAGGTGAAGAACCAGCTCTTCGAGAACGAAAAGCCGAACTGGTAGTCCATCGCCTCGGTCACGCTGCGGGTCACGATGCCGGGGTCGACCAGCAGTGCGCCGAGGCGGCTTTCGTAGCGGGTATGTTCCGGTTCGTTCTGGTGGGCATAGAGGCCGATCAGGCTGTTCAGCACGAGTTCGGCACCGATCAGGGACGTGGCGGCGAGCAGGCCCCAGCCGACCCAGGTGGGTGCGGCGGCAAGGCCGAAGTGGGTGGCCAGTGCGCCGAGGCAGCCGGCGAGGGCGGCCCAGCAGGCGAGGCCGGTCAGGATGCCGGGGCCGCGCAGCAGGCGGGCGCCGGATTCGCGGCTCAGGCCGAGCTGGAAGCGGCTGAGCAGGAAGGTGGCGAAGGCGACGGCACCGAACAGGGCGGAGGAAGCGGGGAGGGTGGTCGGGGTCACGAGATCCCAGGGCAGGTAGCGCAGGTAGCGCCAGGACCAGGCGATGAGCAGCAGGCCGAGCAACGGGGCCAGCCAGGGGATGGCGTAGGTCTCCAGTTGGCGGCGGGTGCGGGCGGCGGTGAACGGTGCGGTTTCGTCGCGGGTGAACAGCGCGGCGGCGGGGTTTTCCTGGTTGGCCAGGGCCTGGTCGCGCGCCTCCTCCTCGGCGAGCCGGGTCAGGCGCAGGCGCAGGAACACGGCGAGGTGGACGGCGACGGAGGCGAACAGCAGCGGGATCAGGGCGGTGAAGATCAACAGGCCGGTCAGGCGGGTCATGCCGATGACCAGGGCGGCGAGGAGCAGGCTGAACACGGCACCCCAGGAGGCGGTTTTTTCCGCGACGGTGCGGCTCATGGTCCGGAGTTCCGGTTGTTGTTCTTGCTGGGTCATTCCGTTACTTCACTTCCATCCGGTTGAAACTCCACAGGCCGCCGGTCAGCACGACGCCGGCGTACACTGCGGTGTAGAGGGCCACGTTGCCGGTGTAGCGCCACGGGATCGAACCGCTCTTCAGGGCATCGGTCACCCAGAAGTGCTGCCAGTTCGGGACTATGCCATGAAGGAGCGCGTAATGCCACTGTTCGTGGGCTTGGCGGCCGAACAGGTAGTCGGACATCAGGCCGAACAACAGGATGCCGAGGCAGGCGACGAGGGTCGGGGCCATGTCGAGGCGGGTGGCCAGGCTGACCGCGAAGGCGCTGAGCAGCAGCATGGCGAGGGCGAGCAAAACGCCGGCGGGCAGGATGTTCCAGGGCAGTGCGGGCGTTTCAGGATCGGGGCCGGGTACGGACCAGGAGACGAGGAACGCGGCGGTGACGGCGATGGCGACGAGCAGGAAGGTGCGGGAGACAAAGGGGCGGCGGGTCAGGTAGTTGGTCAGTCCGGCCCAGGCGTAGGCGAGGAACAGGGCGGCGAGCAGCGGTCCGGAGCCCCATGCGTCGAAGACGTAGGCTTCGGCGGCGGTGCGCACGGCGAGCATGGTGGCCATGGTGGTGATGGCGGTGAAGACGAGCATGACCAGGGCGACGCCGGCGAACTTGGCGAGGAAGAATCCGGCGCGGCCGACCGGTTTGCTCAGGATCGAGGCGAGGGTGCCGCGGCGCAGTTCGCGGGCGATGGTGGCGGAGGCGGCGAAGCAGCCGAGGACCAGGCCGGACACGAGCTGGGTAGCGAGGGCGCTGTCGCGGACGATGCGCGCGGCGTCGCCGATCACGTGGGTGATCAGGAAGGGGAGCAGCGCGATGAAGGCCAGGACCGAAGTGGTAAGCAGGAGGAAGATCGGCTGCCGCGACGCCTCGAGGGCGGTCAGGGTGGCAATGCCGGTAACTTGTCGCAGTTTCGCACGCATGGAAGTGAGATCGATTTGACCATCTATACGCGAAACGGGTTCGAAACTCAATGGATTCGGCTCCGGTTCGCGGCAAGGCTGAAGAGGAACCAGGTGAAGGCGCACAGCAAGATCGTGGGCCCGCTGGCTGTGCGCGCCCAGGGTTGGGCAGAGAGGACCAGGCCGATAACGGATGAACTGGCGCTAATGGCAAACGACCACCAGAACAGGCCGCGGGTCGAGGCGGCAAGGTTTCGTGCGGCGGCTGCCGGTACGACGAGCAGGGCGGTGACCAGCAGGACGCCGACGGCCCACAGCGCATTGATGATCACCAGGGCGAGCAGGGCGGCATACAAGTACTGGTATCGGCGCACCGCAATGCCGTGTGCCGCGGCCAGGACGGGGCTGATACCGATGTACAGGAGTCGGTTGCCTCCGATCACCTGAAGAACGATCACGCCAACGAGGCAAACGGCCAGCCGGATGAGACCGGCCGTATCGACGGTCAGGATGTCGCCATAGAGAAAACGCGGCAGTTCGCGGGTGATACCTGGGTTGCGGCTGATAATCGCCAATCCAAACGCAACCACGGCAGAGAAGGTGACGGCGATTACCGTATCCGTGGAAAGGGTGCTCGCGCGGCGGATAGCCATGATGGCTATACCGATCAGGAGGCCGAACAGGGGCATGGTCCATTGCGGGTGAACGTTGAAAAGCAGGCTGATGGCGACTCCGGCGAAAACGGAATGACTGATCGCATCAGAAAAGAAGGCCATGCGCATCTGCACGGCATGGACGCCCATGATGGCGACGATGGGGGCGAGCAACAGCAGTCCAGCCAGGGCCAGTTGCATGAACGTGTTTTCGAATCCGGCCAGTCCCGACAGGTTCATCGATCCGATCCTTCGCGGGATGTGTGAAGCCACGGGGCGGCAGCCACACCCATGTGGAGTCCGAAGGCAATAGATAAAAAGTGGGGCACGAGTACGTCGGCCGGCTTTCCTGCGGCGATGACACTCCGGTTGAGCAGGATGACATGGGAGGCATGATGGGTCACGGTGGCGAGGTCGTGGCTTACCATCAACTGCGTGAAGCCGTGGCGTTCGCGCACGGATTCCATCAGTTCGCAGAGGAGGTGTTCGCCGCGGAGGTCGATCCCGGCGGCCGGTTCATCGAGTAGTAGCAGGTCGGGTTCCTGCTGAAGGGCGAGGGCGAGCAGGATGCGTTGCCATTCACCGCCGGAGAGCACGCCAAGAGCTCGTTTGGCCAAGGTGGAAGCATGCACGCAGCTCAACCAGTGGAGAGCCCGGTCGCGGTGGATGCGGGAGATGCCGCACCATAGGGGCCGGCGGGCATGGCCCATGACCATCAGGTCGAGCACGGTGATCGGCATGCCGCGATCCACGGGGAGGCGCTGGGGGACATAGCCGATCCGGGGCATGCTGTTCGATCCCGGCGCGTCGAGCCGGATAGTGCCCCGGTACGGGATTTGCCCGAGCAGGGCAAGCAACAGGGTCGTCTTGCCGGCGCCGTTGGGGCCAACGACGGCGGTGCAACTTCCGCGCGGAACGGAAGCGGAGACGGATTCGAGGATGGTGATTCCGTTGCGGGTGACGTTGACCCGGTCAAAGTTGACGCAGGTATCAGTCAAGGGTGCCCAGGGCGTCCGCAAGCGCTTGAAGGTTGGCGCGCATGATGGTCTCGGTGTGGTCGGGTGAGGGGACTTCCGGGCCGGAAGCTCCGGGATCCAGCATGACGGCGGGAACACCGAGCTCCCGGGCGAGGGTTCGCCCGGAACGTGAATCGTACTGGGGTTCGAGGATGATTGCGCCGACGCCGGCGGTCCTCCCTTGTTCGACCAAGTCGATCATCTGTGCGGCGGATGGTTCCTGGCCGTGCGGCTGGGTGCTGGCGATGATCTCGATGCCCAGATCCCGGAAGAGGTAATCAAAGATGCCGTGGGGCTGGATGACCTTCCGGTTGGCGAGAGAGGCGGCCTGGCCGGCCAGCTCCTGGTGGAGTGACTCCATGCGGGCGGCAAATGCCTCGGCGTTGGTCGTGTAGAGATCGGCGCTTTCGGGGTCGATGGCGGACAGCTGGCGGGCGATGGAGTGGGCCACCTGGGCGGCCATCCTCGGACTGGCGAACAGGTGCGGGTTCATGCCGCCGTGGTGATGGTGGTGATGATGGCCGTGGCCGTGGGCGACCGAAACTTCCGGTTCTTGGAGGGTGGGTTCAATGTCACTGCCAGAGCCGTCCTTGAAAAAGTGTTCATCGCGTTCGAATTCAAACGGCAGGTGTTCGGTGTAAAACACATAGGTGCCGGGTTCCGCAAAGGCGACGGTGAAGGATGTGGAAGGGGCATCGGTCGTGAAGGCGAGTTGATGCCGGGCCCCGGATTGAAGGACGGAGCCATCCTGCAGCGATGGCGGCGTTTCGTCGTTAGACAACCGATTGGCCTCGGCGCGGGTATGTGCAATCGCTTCGGCGGCTGTGGTATTCGCCTGAAGGATGACCATACCCATGCCGGGATCGGCATAGGCTCCGTCTACCTGGTCAAACCGCCATGTATAGTTTCCGGCGGGTAATTCGAAAACGCCGATCCACTCGTATGGTCCGGCTTCGGCGGTAGGTTCCTCGGCATAAGGGAGTACGCCATTGACGCCGTCGGAACTGTCGATGATGACCAGGTCGGGGTTGGCGCGATGAACGGGAGCGCCGAGAAACTCCTCCATGCCGAGTCCGTTGACAACCAGGATGTCGGCGGCGGCCAGCCGGGCCATGTCCTGTGGCTTCAGGGCCACATCGTGCGGACAGCCCAGGGAGGCGGGCAACAATCGTTCGACCGCGAGGCCTTTATGGCCTGCGGTGACTTGTTGGGTAAGGTAGTGAATGGGAAATGTGGTGCACAAGACGTTGCGTGTCGTTTCCGCCAGCAGGGCGGTTCCTTGCAGGGCGAGGGTTGATAGGGCCAGCAGGACGATGCGGCAGCGAGAGGCATGGCTTCGTATCACGGCGAGTTTCCTTTCGGGGTGAAGTCGAGTACGGCAAGGTTCCCATGAGAGGTGCCGACGGCGAGTTGACGCCCACCGGGTGACCAGGCGACGTGGGTGATTTCGCCATCAAACGGGCCGGCACTAAAGAGCGGGTCGATCGAGAATGCCGGTTCCCACAGCACCACGTGTCCGTTCTGGTATCCGGCGGCCAGCCATGGGCCATCTGGCTGGTAGGCGAGGGCGCGGATGGTGGCGGCTTGGTATTCCAGGAGGATGGGGCTGCGTCCTTCGGGTCCGCTCGGGCCTTCGCAATCCCAGATGGCAAGGCAGGGTCCGCTTCCGGTGGCGAGGTAACGGCTGCTGAAGTCCCAGGAAAGGGTCTTCACTTTGCCTGGAAAACCGGACATGCGCAGATCGATGCCCGTTGCCGTGAACCAGAAATGGACGGTGGCGTCCTGGTCGCCGGTGGCGAGGAACCGGCGGTCGGGGCTCCACCGTACCGTGATGCAGGATCCTTTCCACGGGAAGGTGCGTAGGGGCATCGGTTGACCCGGGCTCCACAACCAGACGCCTCCGTAGATTGCGCAAGCAAGGGTGGCATCGCCGGGGGCCCAGCACATGTCGGCGATGGTGGAGGGCAGCGAACCGAGCGGGGTGGCCTCGGCGGTTTCGCCGGGCCGGGCCAGCATGATGGTTTTGCCGGATGACCAGGCGAGGTGGCGTTGATCCGGACACCATGCGACGTGCTCGATCCACGAGGTGCCACCGAGCCATTGTTGGAGAATCCGGCCGGTGTGGGTATCCCACAGGATCACCCGCCCATCCTGTCCGCTGCTGGCGAGGCGCCGTCGATCCGGGTGCCATGAGAGGGCGCTGGCACCGAAGGCATGACGGCCAAGGACGGGCGATGCGTTCCCTTGATCGGCGGAGAACCAGGCGATGGTTCCACCGATGCTGGCGGCGGCGAGGGTCTGGCCGTCGGTACTCCAGGCCAGGGCTTGGACGTAATCATCCAACACGGTTTGCCAGCGCGGAGCGAACGAGAAGGCGCGTTGGCGTTGGATCAGGCGAGACACGATTGGAAGCCCTCGGTCAGTTCACGGCGATCGAGGTTGCGTCCGATGAACACCAGGGTGTTGACCCGCTGGTCCGATCCCCACGGGCGGTCGGGCTGGAAATCGAACAGCATATGGACACCTTGGAACACCACGCGGTTGGGTATCTGGCGGATGCTGAGGACTCCCTTGGAGCGGTAGATATCGGGTCCCTTGGTGGCCAGAAGTTCGCGCATCCATTCATTCAGGCGTTCCATGTGGAGATCGCCGGAGAAGCGGATGCCTACGGACGTGACTTCGTCATCGTGTTCGTGATCGGGTTTGTAGACGGCTTCGAGGACGGCGGAGAATTCATTGCGCGGCGAGAGCCATTTCATGGCGAATTCCTCCGGATGATGCTGGGTGAACAGGGCGAACACGCCGTCGCGTGCCAACTCCACATGGTAGCTGCGGCCTTGTGTTCCGATGGTCAGTTCATAGAGATGGAAACCGGGGGTGAGGGTTTCAGGTGACTCGACCACCTCGTGGCGGCGCCCAAAGACCCTCACCGCACGATCGCGTGCTTTGTCCAACGCTTGCGGTGTCGCGCCTTCGGCCGGCAGCAAGGCCACGCGCATCGACGGATCGGGCCCGTCGGAAAACGCCAGGTTGTAGGATCCGGCGGGAAGCGCATAAAGGCCGCCCCACTCGAAGGGGTATTCCGGTTCCAGGAAGCGGGGATCGGTTTGCAGTGCGCGTTTCACATCGAAGGCTCCGGTGTTCAATACGCGTTCGACGGGGATCGCGGCGTGTATTGTTCGTTCGATGCGGGCCTGGATGTTCATGCGGCGTATCCGTGCTTCGAGGGCATCGAGGGTGGCGGCGGGTTCGAGGTCGGATTTGTTGAGGAGGATCAGGTCGGCGAAAGCGATCTGTTTCTGCACTTCCTCGCTGTCGGCGAGGTGGTGCAGCACATGGCGGGCATCGACAAGGGTGACAATGCCATCGAGGCGCAGGTGCTCGCGCATATCGTCATCCATGACAAAGGTCTGGGCGACCGGTCCGGGATCGGCCAATCCAGTGGTTTCGATCAGCACGTAATCGAAGCGGTCCTTGCGTTTCATCAGGTTGCCGAGGATTCGGATCAGGTCGCCGCGCACGGTGCAGCAGATACAGCCGTTGTTCATCTCGAAGATTTCCTCGTCGCTCCGGATGACCAGATCCTGGTCGATACCGATTTCTCCGAATTCGTTTTCGATGACCGCGATGCGCTTGCCATGTTGTTCGCGCAATAGGCGGTTGAGCAGGGTCGTTTTTCCGGATCCGAGGAAACCGGTCAGGATCGTCACGGGAATGCGGGGGTCAGACATACGAGGCGCCTTTCGGTGGTATTGATATACCATTATCAGATAAACCGGGTGATGCAAGGGGAATTCGGTAGGGGGATCTGCGTGGTCTGGTGGTGGAATCGATGCGCATTGGAAAGATGATGCGTAAATCGCAGGTGGTTGGTTCCGTGGGCGTCTGGTAGGGTGGCTGCCATGTCTGACGCACATCAACTACCGAAGGTGGTTCCGCGTGCCTCGTTATGGGCGTCGTTGCGGGAGGCGATCCGGGGGTCGGAGGCGGATTACACCTCGATTCCGTTGCGGCGGGCGGTGTTACTGCTGGCGATTCCGATGATGCTGGAACTGCTGATGGAGTCCACGTTCGCGGTGGTGGACATCTATTTCGTGGGCAAGCTGGGGCCGTCGGCGGTGGCGACGGTGGGGATTACCGAGACGTTCTTGTTCCTGCTGTATTCGGTGGCGATGGGGCTGGCCACGGCGGTGACGGCGATCGTGGCGCGGCGGATCGGCGAGCACCACCGCGACGGGGCGGCGGTGGCGGCGGTGCAGTCGATCCTGATCGGCCTGGCCGCGTCGCTGCCGTTCGCGGTGATCGGCATCGTGTATGCGCGTGAGTTGCTGGCGTTGATGGGGGCGGATGCGTGGGCGTTGGAGCACGGCTACCGCTACACGCAGTGGATGCTGGGGACAAACGTGGTGATCATGCTGTTGTTCATCATCAACGCGGTGTTCCGCGGGGCGGGTGATGCGGCGACGGCGATGCGGGTGTTGTTCGTGGCGAACGGATTGAACATCGTGCTGGATCCGTTGTTGATCTTCGGATGGGGACCGGTTCCGGCAATGGGCATCGAGGGCGCGGCGGTGGCGACGGTGATCGGTCGCGGGGTGGGCGTGCTGATGCAAGTGTACGTGCTCTGGCGCGGGGTCCAGCACATCCGGGTGGGGCGGCGGCACCTGGTGGTGGATGTCCCGGTGGCGCTGGGTATCCTGAAGACGTCGCTCGGCGGCATCGGCCAGATGATGATCGGCATGACGTCGTGGATTTTCCTGATGCGGATCCTGGCGGGCGTGGGCAGCACGGCGGTGGCGGGGGCGACAATCGCGCTGCGGATCCTGATGTTCACGCTGATGCCGGCGTGGGGCTTGTCCAACGCGGCGGCGACGTTGGTCGGGCAGAACCTCGGGGCGGGGCAGCCGGAGCGCGCCGAGGCGGCGGTGTGGCGGATCGGCTGGTACAACATGGTGTTCATGGTCGGGGTGTCGGGGTTGTACTTCCTGTTCCACGACGCGATGATCGGATGGTTCAGCGACGACGCGGAGGTGATCGCGATCGGCGGGGAGTGGCTGCGCATCCTGTCCTATTCCTACTTCGTGTACGGGTGGTGGATGGTGTCGGTGCAGGCGTTCAACGGGGCGGGGGACACGATGACGCCGACGTGGATCAACCTGGTGTTCTTCTGGCTGATCCAGATCCCGCTTTCCTATGCGCTGGCCATCACGCTGGGGTGGCAGCACTCCGGAGTGTTCTGGGGGGTATTCATTTCCGAGACATCGGTCGGTTTGTTCACGCTGTGGCTGTTCACGCGGGGACGGTGGAAAACGCGGCAGGTCTGACCTGGCCTCGGGCTGCGGTCAGGTGCCGCAGAAGGTGGCATGCACCCGCTCATCGGGTCGGGGTGGTTGCTGGTAGCGGTCCCGGTCGATGGTGTGGTCGTAGGGATAACGCAGCGCGGCGAGCAGGTCATGCACCGGCTGGAGGTCGCCGCGGGTGGCGGCCTGGAGCGCCTGTTCGACGAGGTGGTTGCGCGGGATGACGGCGGGGTTGGCGGCGCGCATGAGCGCGATGGCGGCTTCGAGGCCGCCGGGCTGGCGGTGGATGCGGGCGAGCCAGTGCCGGTGCCAGCGGCGGAGGTCGGGGTGATCGCCGGGCGGCTCGGCGGCGATCAGGCGGCGGAAGGCGTTGGTGTAGTCGAGGTGTTCCCGGTGCAGCAGGGTCAGCCATTCCTCGGCGCGTTCGCCGTCCTGTGTTTCATCACCGATCCATCCGAGTTTCCGTTTCAAGATGGCGTGCCACGCGGCCTCGAAGTGGCGGGAGAAGCCGGACACGATGGGTTGGGCGCGGGCGATGGCCTTGTCCGGGTCGGGGTCGAGCAGGGGCAACATGGCTTCGGCAAGGCGGGCGAGGTTCCAGGCGGCGATGCGCGGTTGGTTCGCGAAGGCGTAGCGGCCCTGGTGGTCGATGGAGCTGAACACGGTGGCGGGGTCGTAGGTGTCCATGAACGCGCAGGGCCCGTAGTCGATGGTTTCCCCGGATACGGCCATGTTGTCGGTATTCATCACGCCGTGGATGAAGCCGACCTGCATCCACGCGGCGATCAGGGAGGCCTGTTGCTGCACGATGTGTTCCAGCAGGGCGGCATGGGGGTGGGCGGTGTGGGCGCAGGCGGGTGCGTGGCGGCGGATGGTGTAGTCGGCGAGGGCGGACAGCGCGTCGGGTTGGCCGCAGGCGGCGGCGAACTCGAAGGTGCCGACGCGGAGGTGGCTGGCGGCGGTGCGGATGAGCACGGCGCCGGGCAGAGGTGTTTCGCGGAAGACCGGCTCCCCGGTCGCGGCGACGGAGAGGGCGCGGGTGGTCGGGATGCCGAGGGCGGCCATGGCTTCGCTGATGATGTATTCACGGAGCATCGGGCCGAGGGCGGCACGGCCGTCGCCGCGGCGGGCGAAATCGGTCGGGCCGACTCCCTTGTATTGGATGTCCACCAGGCGTCCGTCGGGTATTTCCTGTTCGCCGATCAGGATGGCGCGGCCATCGCCCAGCATGGTGAAGTGGCCGAATTGGTGGCCGGCGTAGGCTTGAGCGAGTGGTGCGGCGCCGGGTGGGAGGTGGTTGCCGGTCAGGATGGGTGCGGTATCCGGGGTGGCGAGGGCGGCGGGGTCGAGGCCCAGTTCCTTGGCCAGGGGGTGGTTCACGAGCAGCGGGTCGGGGGCGCGGACGGGGGTGGGTGCGGCATCGCGGAACAGCACCGGGGGCAGTGTGCGGTAGGTGTGGCGGAGCCGCCAGCCCGAGGGGTTGGCTTCCGGCGAGGTGGCAGGTGGCTGGGTCATGGCCACCACGATACGCCACGCGGGCGATTCGGCAAGGTCCGGATGGCGATGCGTTCGTTTGACAAAGCGCCCGGTGATGGCGTAGGAGTTGGTTGCCGTTAGGGGTGGCCGTGCGGCCTGAGAGCATACCCTGACGACCTGAACCGGGTCATGCCGGCGGAGGGAAACGGCGCGCCTGATCATGGGGTCAGGCTGGTCCATGTCCTCCGTGGCGGCGGCCGTTGAAAGGAACACGCGATGCAGGCGGAGACCATCTGGGCGGATGTGGAGGCGATCCGGAAACGGAGTCCTCTGGTCCACAACATTACCAACTACGTCGTCATGAACACCACGGCGAATGCCTTGCTGGCGCTCGGGGCGTCGCCGGTCATGGCCCATGCCGTGGAGGAGGTGGCGGACATGGTGGGGTTGACGCGTGCGGTGGGCGGGGCGCTGGTGATCAACATCGGCACGTTGAGTGCGGCGTGGGTGGATGCGATGGAGAAGGCGATGCGCGCGGCGGCGGGGGCCGGCGTGCCGATCGTGCTGGATCCGGTGGGGGCGGGGGCGACGCCGTTGCGCACGGCGGCGTGCGCGCGTTTGCTGGACGCGGCGCCGGTCGCGGTGATCCGCGGCAATGCGTCGGAAATCCTTGCCGTGGCCGGCGAGGCGGCCAGAGCGCGCGGGGTGGATAGCGCGCACGGCACCGACGCGGCGTTGGCGGTGGCGCGGGGGTTGGCGCGGCAGCGCGGTTGCGTGGTCAGTGTCAGCGGCGCGGTGGATCTCGTCACGGATGGCTCGCGGGTGATCGAGGTGCGACAGGGCGTGCCGATGATGACGCGGGTGACGGGGTTGGGCTGCACGGCCAGTGCATTGACGGGGGCCTTTGTCGCGGTCAATGGCGACCGGTTGGCGGCGGCGGCGCATGCGATGGCGGTGATGGGGATGGCCGGGGAGATCGCGGCGGAGGGCGCGGAGGGGCCGGGCTCGTTGCAGGTGCGGTTCATCGATGCGCTGTACAACCTGGGGCATGGCGAGATTGCGGCGCGGTTGGTGCGGTCATGACGCGCGTGGCGCTTCCGTGCCTGTGCCTGGTCACGGATCGGGTATTGTGCCGGGGTCGTTCGCTGGTGGCGGTGGTTGAGCAGGCCTTGGCGGGCGGGGTGACCATGGTGCAGGTGCGCGAAAAGGAATTGGACACGGAGGCGTTCATCGCGGTCGCGCGGGCGGTGCATGCGTGCACGCGACGGAGCGGGGTGCCGTTGATCATCAACGACCGGGTGGAGGTGGCGTTGGCGGTTGGTGCGGAGGGGGTGCATCTGGGGCAGCGTGATCGGCCGGTAGTGGAGGCGCGGCGGGAGTTGGGTGCGGGGGCGATCATCGGGTTATCGGTCGAGTCCGAGGCGGATGTCATCGCGGCGGAGGGGTGGCCGGTGGATTATTACGGGATCAGTCCGGTGTTCGCGACGGCCACGAAACGCGATCACGCGCCGGCGTTGGGGTTGGACGGGGTGCGGCGGTTGCGGATGTTGACGCGGCGGCCGTTGATCGGGATTGGCGGGATCCAGGCGGACAACGCCGGGGCGGTGATGGAGGCGGGGGCGGATGGCGTGGCGGTGGTGTCGGCCGTGTGTGCGGCGGACGATCCGGAAGCGGCGGCGCGCGGGTTGGCGGCGGTGATCCGGCCGGTGCGGGAGGAGCGGACATGAAGCTTGGGGCGATCGGTGAATTCGGGATGATCGAGCGGATCCGTGCGTTGTTTCCGGTGCCGGAGGGGTGCGTGGGGATCGGGGATGATTGTGCGGTGATCGACCAGCCGGGGGATCGTGTCCTGTTGGTGACGACGGACCTGCTGGTCGAGGACGTGCATTTCCTGCGCGACCGCATCACGCCGGAGGAACTGGGGCACAAGGCGTTGGCGGTCAACCTGAGCGATATTGCGGCGATGGGGGGGAAGGCGACGGCCGCCTTTCTTTCCATCGGATTGCCCAGGGACACGGAGGTCGCGTGGATCGACGGATTTTTCGCGGGGCTGGGGGCGTTGTCGCGTGCGACGGGGTGTGCGTTGCTGGGCGGGGATACGACGGGCTCGCCGCGCGGGGTGGTCATCAACATCGCGGTGCTCGGCGAGGCCGAGCGGGGGCGCGTGGTTTACCGGTCGGGGGCGCGGCCGGGGGATGTCCTGGCCGTCACCGGGTTGCTCGGCGATTCGGGGGCGGGGTTGCGGCTGTTGCTGGAGGGCGGGGTGGTGGCGGGTGATGCGGACGAACGTTACCTCGTGGACGCCCATCACCGGCCGGTGCCACATCTTGCCGAAGGGGCGTGGTTGGCGGCGACGGGGGCGGTACGGGCGATGATGGATGTCTCCGACGGGATCGAATCGGATGTGCGGCATATCCTCGCGTCCTCGCGGGTGGGGGCGCGGATCGAAGTGGACCGGTTGCCGGTATCGGATGCGATGCGCCGGGTGGCGGGGAGCAAGGGTTGGGATGTGGGCGAACTGGCGGCGACAGCCGGGGAGGATTACGTCTTGTTGTGTGCGGTGGACCCTGCCCGGTTTGATGTGGTGGCGGAGTTGTTTGCGGCGCGGTTCGGGCGGCCGTTGCGGGCGATCGGCCGGATCGAGGCGGAGTCGGGGTTGCGGCTGGAGGAAGGCGGGCGACCGGTCGCATGGCGGCGGCACGGGTTTGATCATTTCAATCGGAGTGGGGCATGAAGCACTACGTGCGGGTGCTGACGATCGCCGGGTCGGACAGCGGGGGCGGGGCGGGGGTGCAGGCGGATTTGAAGACCTTCGCGGCGTTGGGGGTCTATGGGATGTCGGCGATCACGGCGATCACGGCGCAAAACACGCGGGGGGTGGAGGGGGTGTGGCCGTTGCCGCCGGAGTGGGTGCGGCGTCAGGTGGATGCGGTGCTGGACGATATCGGGGCGGATGCGATCAAGATCGGGATGCTTGGCTCGGCGGAGGTGGCCATGGCGGTGGCCGAAGCGATCAGACGTTATCCGGAGATCCCGGTGGTGGTGGATCCGGTCATGGTATCGACCAGTGGGGCGGTCTTGTTGACGGACGATGCGCGCGCGGTGCTGGTCGATCAGATCTTTCCAATTGCATGGTTGGTCACGCCCAACCTGCCGGAAGTCGAGGCGCTCACCGGCATGTTGGTGCGCAGCGAAGGGGATCGACGTCGCGCGGGTGAGGCCTTGCTGGGGTTGGGTTGCCGGGCGGTATTGATCAAAGGTGGGCATGCGGCGGGAAGCGAGGTGGATGATTGGTTATTCCAGGCGGAGGCGGGTGGTGTGTCGATGCAAGATTTCGGACATTGTCGGGTGAACACGGGAAATACGCACGGCACGGGGTGCACCTTGTCGGCGGCCATTGCTGCGCAACTCGCTACCGGGGATTCGCTGGTTGATGCTGTCGGTACCGGTGTGCGGTTTGTACACGAGGCCCTCTCGGCGGGTGCTGGCTTCCAGATTGGAGGTGGTCGCGGGCCGTTGAATCACGGGTTTGACCCGCAAGCTATGCGCCAGCATGCCGGGGAGACGGAGTGACGGCGTATCGTTTCGCCCCGTGCTTGCATTGTCCTTTCGTTTCGTCGTAGGCTGCGGCTGCTCGAAAAAGGGTAACGGCGATTGTACGCCGCGAACTCAAACGGCGGGAACATCTTGGGATGATGAAGAATCGGCAGAACTTGACCACCATCTTGCTGGTGGAGGGCGTCCTTAGTTTGGTGATTGGGTTGGCCATCTGCCTGACCGTCCTGTTCTCCGAGCGCTACCATCATGCCGGAAAATTCCTGGCTTTGGGGATTTTCTTTGTGGTCGCCGGAGTCGCGTTCATCGGTATTCGTTTCTACTACTTTATCCTGCCCGAATTGCGCGAGGAGATGAAGTCACAGACCGCACAGCGCCGCCGTGAGCTGATGAAGGAGTATGAGGGCGTAAAACCCCCGGGTGCGACCGACGTGGTGGGTATGATCTGGGACGAGTGGAAGAGCGAGCGCCGTAAGCTCTACTCGGTAGGGGCCGGAGCGCTGGCCTTCCTGCTGGTGGTGGGTATGGGTATTCGCGGTTGCCGTTCGGCCGAGGTGAAACCGGAATCTTCCGTGGCGGTAGTGTCTGAGAATGCAGAAGTGGTAACGAATGCAACGATGCAGCTCCGTACCCCGCCCTCGGTTCGGCTTCAGGACATCCTGTGGGCGGAACCATTCGTTTTTCCGGGTAGCAACAAGCGATTTGAGGGGGCCAAGCTCAACGTCGCCTTCCCGCTGGCGATGGTGGATGCCCAGGCGAACATCACCCTGGATGGTGAATTCTACATGAACCAGTTGGCTGCCTTGGCACAGTCGTCCAGGGTGCCGTTGCTGATCGATGTACTTGGATATGGCACGGGATCATCGGGGGTGGTGGCTCGGTTCAGTTCGGGTTTGCGCCGTTCCGCGGCGATTGCCGAATACCTGGTTCAGGAGGGGATTGCCCCGTCGGACATCGTGGTTCGTAGCTCGGATGGGATTCCCGATGATTTGAATTTCGGTCAGGTGATTCGCATCGGGGTGCGGCGGAAGACCACCGACGATACGGGTGGTCAGTTGGTTGAGCGGGTTTTTGTGGGGGCGGAAGGGCGTGCGTCGGATATGGACATGGCCTTGGCGGACGAAGCGGCCCAGCTCCCACGTCTGGTTTCGCCGGTAGATGCCGAGATGGATCGGGGTGCTGCATCGGGTGACCGGATTATCGAGATCCCGGTCGAGCGGGTGGTCGAGAAGGTTGTCGAGGTTGAAAAGGTTGTCGAAGTCGAAAAGATTGTCGAGGTCGAGAAACCGGTTGAGGTTGTGGTGGAACGGATCGTGGAGAAGCCGGTGGATACGGCAATGGTACTCGACAAGGTGGCGGAGATTATGAAGACCGAGAGCCTCGACCGGGCGGTGCTGCTGGCGCTGACCGGTGGCGATGCCGGAGGCGAAGTCCGGGCGGATGTCGAAGTGACGGAGCGGATAGTCGAGGTTCCGGTCGAGAAGCTGGTGGAAGTGGAAAAGATCGTCGAGCGGGTGGTGGAGGTCCCGGTTGATCGTATCGTCGAGAAGCCGGTTGAAGTCGTTGTCGAGCGGGTGGTGGAGGTGGATAGGCCGGTCGAGGTGATTGTCGAAAAGATTGTCGAGAAGCCGGTCGAGGTCCCGGTTGATCGTATCGTCGAGAAGCCGGTTGAAGTCGTTGTCGAGCGGG
>CALMUP010000028.1 GCA_937872895.1 uncultured Verrucomicrobiota bacterium | reverse complement strand
TGGATAGGCCGGTCGAGGTGATTGTCGAAAAGATTGTCGAGAAGCCGGTCGAGGTGGTGGTGGAGCGGGAGGTCGAACGGATAGTCGAGGTTCCGGTCGAGAAGCTGGTGGAAGTGGAAAAGATCGTCGAGCGGGTGGTGGAGGTCCCGGTTGATCGTATCGTCGAGAAGCCGGTTGAAGTCGTTGTCGAGCGGGTGGTGGAGGTGGATAGGCCGGTCGAGGTGATTGTCGAAAAGATTGTTGAGAAGCCGGTCGAGGTGGTGGTGGAACGGGAGGTCGAACGGATTGTCGAGGTTCCGGTTCCCGTGAGTGACCGGTTGGTGTTGGAGAGGGTGGGTGAGTGGTTGAGCGAGGATCGTGCAGAGCGTTCTGAGTTGCTGGCGATGGTGAAGCGTTCGGAGCCGGCTCCGCCTGGTCCGGTCCTGTCCATTCCGCAGGCGTTGTTGAGTCGTGCGATCGAAGGGTTTGGTGCCTATGAAGCATTACCCGGTAATGAGATTCGCATGGGAAGCAAGGAGTCGGTCTTGTTGTACACCGAGGTTGCGGAATTCCTGCCGCAGCGGCAGGCGGATGGCCGTTTCAGGGTGAGTCTGACCCAGGAGTTGGCGCTGTATACCGAAGGCGGTGAGCGCCGGGTGTGGAGTGAAAAGCCTGCCCGAATCGTAGATGAATCGCGCAATCAACGCCGGGACTTTTTTCTCGCGCAATACGTGTTGATTCCTCCGTCGGTTTCGCCTGGTCGCTACGAGCTCGCCATTACGGTGACGGATCTCGCGGCAAACCAGGTGGTGACGAAGCGAATTCCTGTTCGAATTTCCGCGCGGTGACGCCCTTTCCCGGGTGTTTCTTACTTGCCTTTTCCAGCCTCTTTATGCAAGGTGCCATCGCAATTTTTCCCCAGTAAACAGGGGCTCGATTCATCATCGGGCATGAATTCAACGTGGCAGGATTGAGGAGATGATCATGGCGAAGGCTCAGAGGGTGTTGCGCATCGTTCTTGTTACCGTAGTGGCGTTCAGTCTGTCGTTCGGTGTGGCCTGTCGCTCGGCCAACCCCGTTGTTTCCTCCGGGGTTGCATCGACGACGGAGGGGGGGGGCGTGTCGGCCCAGGAGTCACCGGCGGTTGTGGGGGGGATAATCCGCGCCAATACAGCCATCACGCCTGTCATGCCGGGGCCTTCCATTGCGATAACCGAGGGTGAACCAATGCCCGAGCCTGTGCCTGCTGGTCCGGAAAAGCGTTTGGTTTACTCCAATATTCCCAATTTTCTTCCGGATGAACTGGCTACCGTGCCGGGCGATTTGCAACAGATCAAATCCATGGTTTCGGACATGAAGGGTGTTATTTCCGAGCGGACGATTGTGGTGGAAAAGCCGGTAGAGGTTGTGGTTGAGAAAGAGGTTGAGCGAATTGTTGAAGTCCCGGTGGAGAAAATCGTCGAGGTGGAGAAGACGGTTGAGGTGATCGTCGAGAAGGAAGTGGAAAAGATCGTCGAGGTCGAAAAACCGGTCGAGGTAATAGTCGAGAAGCAGGTCGAAGTAATTGTTGAAAAGATCATCGAAAAACCGGTTGAAGTGATTGTGGAAAAGGTCGTTGAACGACCTGTGGAAGTTGTGGTGGAGAAGCCGGTCGAGGTGATCGTCGAGAGGGTCGTCGAGCGTGAGGTGGAGAAGATCGTCGAGGTGGAGAAGCCGGTTGAAGTGATTGTCGAGAAGATCGTTGATCGAGAGGTGG
The DNA here is from genome assembly GCA_937872895.1 of uncultured Verrucomicrobiota bacterium. Taxonomy (GTDB): domain Bacteria; phylum Verrucomicrobiota; class Kiritimatiellia; order CAIVKH01; family CAIVKH01; genus CALMUP01. The sequence goes on along the minus strand of CALMUP010000028.1, from coordinate 181,141 downwards.
AAAAGATCGTTGAGGTTCCAGTCGAGGTCGTCGTCGAGAAGCAGGTTGAAGTGGTTGTTGAAAAGATTGTCGAGAAGCCGGTTGAGGTCGTGGTCGAGAAGGAAGTCGAGAAGATCGTTGATCGTGCATTGAGCCCGCCGGAATTGATGGATCGGGTGGATGCTTACGTCAGCGGTGAGATCGCTGCCCGGACCGGGGGGGTCCGTCCGTTCGTGGCCAAGGCTGGGCTGCCGTTGTTTGGTCGTGCCGCCTCGTTCAGTGACGAGGATCTGTCCGCCCTGACCGAGGCGGATCGTGAGATGTTGCTGGGGTATCAGACGTTTTTTGCCAACATCAGTCGTCAGTTGGGGGCGATGGATCAGGGGGCGGATCGGGCGGTATTGTCGGATGCGGCCAACCAGTTGGCTGATTCCATCAATGCACTCAAGACGATCTCGATCAGTCAGGCATGGCTGTGTCGGGCGGTGAGTGGATATGGCTCCTTTATGCCGTTCGATGTTTATGAATTCCGGCAGGGCGATTTGCCAAACATTTTGGTCTATACCGAGCTTGAGCACTACCGTTCCGAGCGGCAGTCGGATGGCCAGTACGTGGTCCGTTTGGTGCAGGAGTTGTCGCTGGTCAAGGAGCGCGCCTTCGGTCGCGACAAACCGGTCTGGTCGGAACAGCCGGTGGAGATTTCCGATGTTTCGCGCAATGCACGGCGCGACTTCTTCCTGGTTCAATACCTGCGTTTGCCGGAAAAGCTTGATGCCGGGGACTACATCCTTCAGATCAAGGTGACGGATCAGGCAACCGGTGGGAGCAGCACGAAATCCATACCGCTCCGTATTGTGTCGAAATAGGGTCGCGATCCGGAATTCAGTGATTCGCGGCGGTGTTTTGCGTGGATGTTTGCATGACACAGAAAACCCAAGACGAAATGAGCCAGCAAGGAGCGGGAGCCTGGTATTTGCGAACCGAAGACCAGGAAATCTACGGTCCGATATCCATCGAAGAGTTGAAGGGGTGGGCGGAAGAAGGTCGAATCGCTCCTGAACATCAACTCAGCATGGATCAGACCGAATGGGTGCTGGCTGAGGCAATTCCGGAATTGGGAATGGAATGGGTTGTGGAGGCTCCGGATGGCCAGCGCTTCGGTCCGTTCCCGGCGGCGGCCTTGCATGACTTCCTTGACTTGGGGCTGGTTCCGCCGGAAAGCCCTGCGCGCAACCGTCGTACCGGCACCTCCGCCGCGATTGGTGACCTGGTGTCTTCATTGCCGACCACCGTTGCTTCCGTTTCCGTCTCTGCTGCGACGACTGCGGATGCAGAAAGTCGGCTTTCCGGTTTGCTGGACCAGTTGGCCTCTTTGACCCGCGAGCGTGATGATGCGCGAGCCCAGCTAAAGCGGCTGGAGGATGCTCTGGCCCATCAGCAGCGTGCCTGGAAGGAGCGTGAGCGGGAGGATGGGGCTGCCAAGGATCATATCCTGGCTCGTGTCCAGCAACTGCAAGCTGAGCTTGGTGAAGCCAAGCAGTTGCAGGCTGCGGTTCAGGCGGAAAAGGTTGCTCTGTCGGCCACGTTATCCCGTCGCGAATCCGAGTTCACGGCCCAGCTTGAGCGGGCGGGGGTGGAGCTCGGGGCCAAGGAGAAGGATCTGGTCAAACGGATCCACGAGCTTGAGGGCAAGCTTGCCGAGGCCACGGCGGCACGTGATCAGGCCGCCGCCCATCGGCGGTCTGCGGAAGAGCAGGCGGACCAGGTCGAACGTGCCTTGCGCGGCCGCATCGACGAACTTGAGCGCAAGGCGGCCGGTCTTGCCGAACAACAGCAGCGCGATTTGCAGGAGCGACAACAGGCGGACGAGCAGAAGGAAGCCGCCTGGTCGGTCCGGTTAGCCCAGATGGAGCAGGCGACCAACGAGGCGCAAGCTGCGCTGGTCGCGTTGCGTGCGGAGCGCGATGCCCAGGTGAGGACCACCGAGGAGCGTTTGGTCGCGGAGTCCGGTCGGATCGCCGATCTCGAACGCCAGTTGGCGTCGGTTCGGGCGGAGGCGGTTCGTGCCGAGGAGCAGCGGAAGCAGCGTGAGTTGCAGCGCGAGTCGGATTGGGCGGCTCGGTTGCAGTTGCTCGAGTCGCGGTTGGCCGACAAGCAGGCGGATCTGGAGACCAGTCGCCGTGAAGTCGAAGCGCGCACCTCCGAGTTGCAGCAGCAGCTTCACGAGGCCGGGGAGCTGCATGCCGCGCGGGTGCTGGACCTGGAACGGCAACTGGCCGAGGCCCGGTTGGCCCATGATGGCGTGGAGGAGCGGCGGGCCGCCCTCGAGCGGCAATTGGCCCTGGCGATGGCGGACTGGACGGCGCGGGAGAACCGGTTGGTGGCGGAGCGGTTGGCCGGCGAGGAGTCGGTGCGCAGCATCAAGGCGGCCATGGCGGCGTTGTCCTCCGAGAAGGAACGCGTGGTGGACGATGCGGCTGCGCAGGTGGCACGCCTGACGGGCCATGTCGAGGCATTGACCCGCGACGTGCAGGCCCGGGATGAGGCGGCCAGCCGCGCGAGCGAGCGTGAACGGGAGTTGCTGGCCAAGGTCGACCAGCTGAATGCGGCGTTGGCCATAAGCCACGGCGAGGTGGGTGAACAACGCCGGGTTGCCCAGGCCCTGCAGGAGCAGTTGGCGCGCCGCGAGGCCGAGTTGTCTGTGCGTCAGGCCCAGGCCCGGACCTTGTTGTTCGAGGAAATGGCCCAGCGTGAACAGGAACTTGCCGCGGAAGAGAAGTTGTCCATCACCCTGCAAAGTGCCATGCAACGCCGCAAGGAGAACCTGAAGCGGTACCTCTCCAGCCTCGAGGTCCTGGTGGAGGGTCCGCTGGAGCAGCAGAAGGAACTGTTCGAGCAGCAGCAGGCCGCGATGGCCCGGTTGCCCGTGCTGGAACAGGAGTTGGAACAGGCGCGCTCGGCCGAGCGCGAGGCGCAGGAACGCGCGCTCAGGCAGAGCGCCGAGGCCGCGACCGCGATGGAGCAGGTGCGCAAGGACAACGAATCCCTGGTCGCACGTGAGCAGCAACTTTCGTCCGAACTCGAGGAACAGAAGACCGCCATGAATGAATTGAAGGAGCGGAGCCGCAAGATCGAGCAGGCGCTCAACCAGCGGATTGAGCGCATGCAGGAGGAGAACCGGGCCATCAGCCGACGGCTGGGCGAGGCCGACCTGCAGATCGAGAAACTCACCAAGGTGCGCGTGGACCTGGAGGAAACCCTGCAGCAGAAGCTGGCGGAGTTCCAGCAGGCGCGCGAGCAGTATGATCGCGAGCTGGGAGAGACCCGCCAGCACGATGCGGAACTGGCGCAACGTCTGGAAGCCTTGCAGCAGCATGTGGATCAATCGGCCGCCCAGTTGGACCAGATGGAACTGGCCAGCCGCGAGCAGGAGTCCGCGTGGCGGGATCGCCTGGCCCAGGCCGAGGCGGAGCGCGATGCGCTGGCCTCGGAACTGGAGGAATGGCGGGTCCGATCCGAGGCGAACGACGAGGCGTTGCGCAAGGCCCTGCTTGATCTGGAGTCGCTGACCGAGCATGTGCAGCAACTCGAGGATTACCGGGCGGAGTCGGAGAGCCGGATTGCCGCCGAGCAGTCGTCCCTGCATCAGGAAATCGACCGCCTCCAGGCTGAATGGCAGCATGCGCACGAGGCCTGGCAGTATGCGGAGTCCCAGCGTGCGGCCCTGGATGAGGAATACAAGCGGACGGCGGGCGAAACGATCGAGATCCAGAAATTGCTGCAGGCGGAGCAGGCCCGGTTGCGCGAGGTCGAGGAGAAGGGACGCCACACGGCGGAACAGTCGGCCGAGCAGGTGCGTACGCTACAGGCCCGGGTCGAGTTGTTGCAGAAGCAATTGACCGAGGAGCAACAGCGCCAGGCCGTGCGCAACCAGGAGATCGAGGCGGTCCGCAAGAACCTGCTGGACGAACAGCAGCGCGGCCGTGCCCGCGACCAGGAGCTGGAGAAGATCCGTGCCGCCTTGTCTGCGGAGGAGGAACGGATACGCCAGCGCGACGAGGAGCTAGCCATCGGCAAGAAGTCACTGCTGGAGGAGCAGGCGCGCCGTCATGTGCTGGAGGAGAAGTTGCTCCCGCAGGAGAAGCTGATCCAGGACGCCCAGGAGCGGATTCGGCAGTTGGAGGAGGAAGTCTCGCGCGAGCGTGAAGCGTTGCGGGAGGCCCAGGAGTCCGCGCAGTTGCGGGCGGCCGAGGTGACCTTGCAGCTCGAAACCGCCCAGTCGGATTACCATGGGTTGGAGGCGCGCTTCGAAGAGGTCATGCAGGAGCTGGAGCAGCGTCGCCTGAATCAGGACGATGAGCAGCGCCAGTACGCGTTGCGTCAGGAATATCTCCAGCAGCAGTTGGAGGCGATGCAGCAGGAAGCCGAGAAGGTGGCCCGTCAGTACGAAGAGACCCTGGGGGCGCTGGACCAGCAGAAGATCCGGCTGGAGGACGAATTGGAGAACAGCCGGGTCCAGATGGAGGATCTCCAGCACCGCATCGAGCAGTTGCGCCAGGAGAACCAATCGTTGTCGCTTCGGTTCGAGCAGCAGAAGAAGTTCTATGACGAGGAGCGGGAACTGCGCCGCCAGCGCGAGATGGAGCTGCAGGGACAGCGCAAGAGTTATCAGGAGTTGACCGGGACGTTGCGCCAGAAGGAACAGAGCTTTGCGCAGCAACGCAAGCTGACCGAGGAGTCCTTGGGGCGTGCCCAGCAGAAGGAAGATGTGTTAAATCGCCGATTGGAGCAGCTGCAGAACGACTGGCGGGCGACCTTGGCCCGGCTGGAGCAGGCCGAGCGTGAGTTGATGACGTACCGTCGTTCATCTGCCGGTCACTCGGGAGAGGTGCCGGGGTCGGCGAGCGCCGTTGTTCCGGTAACGGAATCCGTTCGCCGGTCTGTTCGTGCGGAACCGTCCGCGCCGGTCGCCCGCAAATCGTTGATCCCCAGCCGTCCTCCGCTTCCCCCTCCACCAGCCAAACCTCGTGGTATCATTCCGCGTGCACCGGCAAAGCCTGAGCCGGAAGCCACTCCTCCGTCTGGTTGGGTTCAGGATGATCTTTTGCCGGGTGCTCCGGAGGCCCCAGCCAATGGCGAGGCGACGCCGCAATCCCAGTCATCTTCTCCATTACCTTCACCAGGATTGACCAAACCTCCCGTGATTCCTTCACTCAAGCCCCGTCGTGTTGTAACGCCAGGGGAAAGTTCGACGCCGTTGACCAATACCAAACCACAAATCCGGCTGCAATAAGCCATGACCGAACCCACCCGTAAACCCGCCATTCCGCCGAAAGTCGTCACGCGCATTGCCGCAGGCGCGGGCATGGCTCGCGCACCTGGGCGCTTCTCGGGGAGTGGGGGCAGGGATGGCGCTGGTGCGCCAGTGCGACCGGTTGGCACCGGAACGACGGCTCCGGTCATTGAGATCGGCCCTTCCGTGGAAAACCGTCCTGCCAGTTCCGGCTTGGGTTGGCTGCTTCTCGCCTTGGGTGTGGCCATGGGCATCGCGGTCTGGTGGTCGCGCCAACAACCCGTTGTCGCGCCCATGTCGTCCACGGGGGGATCTTCGTTTGATTTCCGCGAGGCGATGGCTCCGCTGGCTGATGCACAGGATGCTGTTTCAGCGGAACTGGCCGAGCAACGTGAGGAGTTGGACAAGATCCGCACGCATGTCGCCGACTGGGAATCGACCCGTGATGCCGTGCTCGATCTGCAGGCCACTTTGCAGGGTATTTCATCCTCGATTTCCAATCCCGTTCGCGACGACTTTTCTCGCGAGTGGATGGAGACGCTGACGGTTGAATTGGGGCGTATCCGTGGCGACCTCGATTCCCGCTTGATTCCGCTGGTGGCTTCACAGGCCGAGTTTCAAAACCGCCTGGAAAGCAAGCAGCAAGAGTGGGCTGCACTGCAGCAGCGGGTTGAGGCATTGGCTGATATGCGTGAATCGGTCGAGCAACTAGGCACCGCGTTCTCGGCCTTTACCTCGGCGCCTCCCCAGGTCGTGACCACGACTGACCCGGCGCTGACTGCCGCGATCGAAGATGTCCGTGCGCAGATCACCCGGTTGAGCGACAGCGCCACCATGCATGGCACGGCGATAGCCGGTTTGCAGCGGGGCGTGGATGATGTGGTGCGGGTCCGACGGCTACTTTCCGATCTGGAGCGAGGCTTGCCAACGCTGCTGGAGAAACAGCAGCAACACCTGACCGAAGCGGTCCGGGCGGATGTCGCGGGAGCGATTGGAGAATTGCAGGCGGTCGTTACGACCATGCAAGCGGACCTGGTCCGACATCAGGGGGCTTTTACCGCGCTGGAATCCAAGGTCAACAGTGGTGCGCTGGTGACCACCATCCAATACCGGGTTTCGATGATGGATCTGCCCCCGGGCACGCCGGTGGGCCGTACGCGACTCATCCCGTACGAAGGCATGTTTGTGATCGCCACGAACTTCCCCGCACCGACACCGCCCGATCCGTTCAAGTCCGGAAGGCTGGTGCTTGCCCCCTCGGCCTTTGCCGAGCGGCATCCGGTCGCTGTGACTGAAGAGGTGGTGGTTTCCTCGCCGGGGCAAGCGGAGCCGGAACAAGCCGGGCCGAAAGTCCTGTCTCCCGCCGATTTCCGCATCGCACCGTGATCAGATGGTGCCGGTGGCCATGATCCGTTGCGCTCAGCGGTTCAGCGCGGCGAATTTCCGGTTTGCTATGCCCGGATTGGCCTTGCATTCGAGCAAGGCGTTCAGGATCAACGGCGCAACGATGGTGGCGTCGGACTCGATCACAAACATCGGTGTATCCTCGGTCAGCTTGTCCCAGGTGATCTTTTCGTTCGGCGTGGCACCGGAGTAGGAACCGTACGAGGTGGTCGAATCCGAAATCTGGCAGAAGTAGGCCCATGGCTTGGCTTTTTCCTGCAGGTCGTACTTGATCGACGGGACGACGCAGATGGGGAAATCGCCAGCGATGCCGCCGCCGATCTGGAAGAATCCCACGCCGGCCCCCTTGGCCAACGCCTTGTATTCGTCGTAGAAGGCACCCATATATTCCATGCCCGACTTGACGATGGAGGCGCTGCACTCTCCGAGCTTCACGTGCGAGGCGAAGATGTTGCCGAAGGTGGAGTCCTCGGCTCCCGGCACGACGATCGGCAGTTTGGCCTTCGCGGCGGCCAGCAACCAGCACTGGGCCGGATCGCCCTGGCGCAGCTTCGGGCCTACCTTCTGGATCAGCTCGTAGAAGTATTCGTGCCAGAAACGGCGTTCACCGCGCTGCGTGGCGCGGGTCCACATCGGGACGATGATCTTCTCGACGGCGCGGAACGCCTCATCCTCGGGGATGCTGGTGTCGGTCACGCGGCGCATCCGGTCCTCGAGGATCTTCGTGTCGTGTTGCTTGGTGAAATAGCGGTAGTCCGGGAAATCCTTGTAGTGGTCGTGCGCGACGAGGCGGAACAGGGACTCCTCGAGGTTCGCGCCGGTCACGGAAAGTCCGTGAATCAGGCCGGCGCGGATGGCCGGGGCGAGGGTGATGCCGAGTTGGGCGGAGGACATGGCGCCGGCGACGGCCCAGAACATCTTGCCGCCTTTTTCGATATGCCGCCAGTAGGCGATGGTCGCGTCGCGGGTCGCGCGGGCATTGAAGTTCTTGTAGTTGTCCAGGATGAAGTCGAGTATGGGGGTGCCGTTCTTTTTCATCGTCGTTGCGTTCCTCGGTTGAGCCGACACTATGTCGCCCGCGTCTCGGGTTGGCAAGCCGTGATCAAGGGGCTCAATCGAGCAATTCGTGGACGGCGGCGAGGGCGGCCTGCTCGCGCGCTGATCCGATACCGCGGACGATCCGGTACGGGCGCCCTCGTTGGGCAATGGCATCCCAGTGGCGATCAAACAGCATGTCGCGGGCATCGGGATGCTCGCGCAACGGATCCGGCTCCCAAGGCAGGTCGGGGTAGCACAGGAGGTAGCGGTGGTGCGACTCCTGTTCGATAGCGGCCAGGATTTCCGGATGGCACGTCCCGTAGACCACCTCGCACCAGACCTGGTAGTTCAGCAGGTCGGTGTCGAGGATACCCACCGGTGCGTTGCCAGGGACGCAGGCGGCCTGGTGCTTCAGATGGAGCCGGCTCAATTCCAGCAGCATCGGGTAGTCGTAGGCCGGTCCGTGCTGCTCCAGGTGGGACCGTGCATATTCATCCGCGCACGGCACGCCGAGGGTGGCCGCCAGCCAGGTGGTCAGCGCGCTCTTGCCGGACGATTCCGGTCCGGTGAGGACGATGCGAACGGGAGGATTCATTGCGGATGGATCAGAAGGTGTAGCTGGCCGAGATGCCGCCGTAGGTTTCGTATTCCTCGAAATCATCAATGGCGGCGAGCGGGATCGAGCGGGCGATGAACGGGCTGATGCTCCACTGATCATTGAGTTGCCACGGGGTTTTGGCGGAGACCTCCGCGTGGTTCCAGAGGTTGCCGTCGATGAAGTAGTTGAAGGCGTAACCGGCTTCGGCGCCGAGGACCAGCGAAACGGAATCAGCGAGGGGCAGGGTGTAGCTGCCGATGGCGCGGACGAGGTGGCCATCCGCCTCGGTGTCGTACTGCTCGCGAAGCTGGAGGGACAGGCCACCGCTGGCATAGGTGGCGTGGGCGGCGAATTCACTCACATGGTCACTGGTGGGAAACGGAACCTCGATGTAATTGAATAGCGAATAGGCGAGGCCGAGGGTCAGCGTATCGGTGATCATCCGGTCGATACCGCCGTAAACATCCACCTCCTGGTAGGTGCCATCGGTCAGGTAGCCATACCAGACGCCTCCCCAGATCGAGGTGTTTTCGTCGAGTGGTTTGAACAAGTAGATGTCGGCCATGTAGAGGTGGCGGCTCAGCCGGTAGCCATAAAGGACGTAGCGGCTTTCATAGGCGGTGGTGAAGGTGGTGGAGACCGGGCTGGACTCGGCATGAATCGGCGCGGCGGTGTTGAACAGGGTGATCAAGGCGAAGAGGGCGAGGGTCTTTTTCATAATGGGGTTCCTTGTTGATGTCGTGATGATTCAGATGGGTGTATTCAGGAGCGGACGGTGGACATCGACTTCCTCCATTGCATCCAGCCGTAGAGGCCGAGACCGAGGAAGAAGGCGTATTGCACGGCGTAGATCGGTGAATCCTTGACCCAGTAGATATGGATGCCGAGCAGGTTCACGACCAGCCAGCCAACCCAGTTCTCCATTTTCTTGCGGGCCTGGAGGAACTGGGCGACATAGTTCAACACGGTGGTGGTTGAGTCGCGGATCAGCAGGGACGGTTCGGGAATCCATTCCTGGCGGGCCAGCAGGGAGATGCCGGCCGCCCAGGCGGCCACGGCGATGACCGATCCGGTGAGCAGCAGGAGTTGGGTTCGTTGCGGCAGCCAGGCGGGAGTGAAGGGTGCTTCGGTCGATGCCCCGCGGCGCGCCCAGACGATCCAGCAATAGACCTGCACGGGAATGTAGGTCGCATACAGGATGGCATCCGAGATCAGGGCCCACTCGTAATAGGCCAGGTAGAAGGAAATGGCGGCCCAGATGATGCCGAATGGCCAGCCGAGGATGTTCTGGCGGGCGATGAGGAAAACGCCGAGGACGGCACTGAGGGTGGCGGTTATTTCCAGCGGGGTCGAGCCGAGCAGGTATTTCCACTCGATGGCGACGGCGGCAATTTCGTTGGTCATGGCATTCCTTCCGTGTTGATGCCGGGGAAGCCGTTGCCGCGACCATGAAACAAAAAAATCCACCACGACGGGTGGATCGATCGTTCATGGTGTAGAACGTCGACTTCCTTCGGCGGTACGAACCGCATCAGGTTCCAAGGGTCTCCCGTTCGGGATCTCAGCATCGGCTTCACCGGAAGCCAACGCGCCCCTGTCGATTTCGCGGTTATCAATAAACCCTGCTGCGGTTCAGGTCAACATCGGATATGGACGTGTTACGATCCGCTGGCCGTATCGGTCCGGTTGGTTTCAAGGAACCGGCGGAATTTGTTAGGTCGGCCTTTTTGTTTGCATGCCTCGGGATTTACCTCCACCATTTCGTCACAACGCGGGGGGCATATGGTGGAGCTCGATTTTTTCAAGGATTTGTCAGGCCCTGGTTTGAAGCGGAGCGATCAAGGAATGCGGATCGCCGTGGTGGGTGGAGGCCTCGCAGGCATCGCTTGTGCGCGGATGCTCGCGGTGCATGGGTTCTCAGTAACCGTATTCGAGAAAGACCAGGAGATCGGTGGGCGAGCGTCAATCCTTTCCTCGGGTCGTTCCGCGCCAGACCACGGTTGCCAGTACCTGACCGTCCGGGACAAGCGTTTCCAGCCGTACCTCGATGAATTGCTGAACCGGGGGGTGATGGCGCGATGGCCGGCGCGCATAGCATCGTGCCTTCACGGCACATGCCATTCCGTTGAGGACACCGAGGCCATGTACATCGGCGTACCGGGGATGAATGCGATCGCGGAATGTCTGGGCCGGGATCTGGACGTAAGGCGGGGCACGATCGTTTCCGCCATCAAACGGGTCCAAGCCGGATGGAAGTTGTTTGCGGGCGGGAAACGCGAGTCGTTTGATGGCGTAGTGGTCAGCACCCCGCCCGAGCAGGTGAAGCAACTGCTGCAAGCCTTTCCGTCGATCGCAGCCGAGTCGGCGAAGGTGCGAAGTCGCCCCTGCTGGGCCCTGATCGCAGGATTCGACCATGACCTACCTGTGGCATTTGATGCGGCGCACTTCAGTTCGTCTCCCATCGCGTGGGCGGCCAATAACCGATCCAAGCCCGGTCGCACGCGAGACGAGGTCTGGACGATCCTCTCCACTCCGGATTGGGCGGACAGCCACCTCAGTTTACCCGAAGCGGATGTCGGCAGGACCTTGCTGTCCGCCTTCTTCGAGTCCTCGGGGATATTCCCATCCGTGCCAGCATCCCTGCGTGTGCACCGTTGGTATTACGGTCAGGCCGAGGAACCCCTGCATCGTGAGTTCCTGTGGGACCATGCATTATGGCTTGGCGCTTGTGGGGATTGGTGCGCTTCCGGGCGTCTGGATGGCGCGTTTCTCAGCGGTTTGCGTCTGGCCGAAGCGATTATCAAGGACTGTCCACGTCGGGTGGCAGTCTCCCGTTGATGCCGCTGCAACAGGATCGCCATCCCGCTGGCGTATGGATGACGACATGGGTGACCTGCTCTGCTCATGGTGCCCTTCCCAGGGCCAGGATCATGCGTAATGTCCCACGTGATAAGTGAATGGATTGTTGATCAGGCACACGCGATTGGATTCGATCTGGCCGCGGTGATCGATGCCCGCCAAGCCCCGCGTGCTGGGGCCTACCACGATTGGCTGAAGGCGGGGTACCACGGGGAGATGTCGTGGCTGGCTCGCGACCCCGAGCGACGGGTTGATCCGGCGCGGGTGGTGGCGGGAGCGCGGTCGATCGTGGTGGTGGCGTTGGCCTACTACGTAGCGGAACCGGATCCGGCGTGGTGGAACGATCCGTTGCGTGGAAGGATCGCCCGTTACGCGTGGGCTCCGGATTACCATGACCGGATGGAACCCATGCTTCAGGCGCTGGGCGGGGCGATTGATCGCCGGTTGGGTGGCGGCATCACCATGCGCTGGTATGTCGATACCGGCCCGGTGTTGGAACGTGAACATGCCGAGCGGGCGGGATTGGGCTTTATCGGGAAAAATACGCTGTTGATTTCGCCGCGTTACGGATCCTACCTGTTGCTCGGGGAAATCATCCTTGACCGGGAATTGCCGGCAGCGGGAGTTCGGGAGGAAGTTGCGCGTCGACCGGGTACGTGCGGATCATGCCGCCGTTGTCAGGATATTTGTCCGACCCATGCCTTTCCTGTCCCATGGGTTCTCGACAGCCGGAGGTGTATCTCCTACCTCACGATTGAGCTGAAAGGATCCATTCCCGAGGAGTACCGTCCGCTGATGAAAAACTGGATTTACGGCTGCGATGAATGCCAGTCGGTGTGTCCGTGGGTGCGCCAATTTGCTGCGCCGCCGCGGGCCATGGCCTATGCCACGCTGGATCCGGATAGGGCGGCACCATCCTTGCTGGAGTTGATCGCCCTGGATCAGGACGGCTTTCGTGCCCGTTTCAAGGGCTATCCGATGTTGAGGACCAAACGGCGCGGTGTCTTGCGCAATGTTGCGGTTGCCTTGGGTAACAGTGGATCCGAGGCGGCCATTCCTGTGTTGGAGCGAGCGATGTTCGACGATGAACCGATGATCGCCGAGCATGCAGGCTGGGCTTTGGGTCGACTGCGCAGCGTACGGCGTTGAACCTGCGGGTTTGGCGATCAGAAATTCTCGCAAAACGTGCAAAGGTGCTTGCCGCGGCGGGCCAGGCAGGTGATGTGGCTGCAGGTTGTCTCTGGCGTATCGATGAATTTCAGCCAGACCCGGTAGCGCCCGGCGGGATCGTTGACTTCCTGGCAACGGACGACGGCACCGGTGCAGTGGACATTCTCGGGATGGGCCGGGTTGTCGTCGACCACCAGATCCAGTTCCATCACGTCGAACTCCGGTATCCTGCGGTTCGAGTAGAATTGGAGGCCAAGACCGCACATCTGGAAGGTCTGGGGTTGCCGGTGGCCGGATTCATCTTCGGCGATGACCACCACATTCTTCAGGTGCTTGGTTGATTCTTTCATTCCGTCATCCATGATCGATCGGATAACGTAACACGGAAACAACGGAGGTCAAACGAACCGGTCACCGCATGCGGTGGATGAGGATGCAGCCGGCGGTAAAGAAGGCGACATTCGGGAACCAGGCGGCCAGCCATGCCGGGATCAGTCCTTCCTTGCCGATGTACAAACCAAAATTGATCAGGGCGTAGTAGCCGAAGAACAGGCCGATCGACAGGACGAAGCCGAGCAGGGCACCTTTGCGACCAGTCTGGTTGCCGAAAGGAATGCCCAGCAGGGTCACGATCAGGCAGGTCCAGGGTTGGGCGAGGCGAAAGTGAAGGTCCACGGTCTTGCGGGTGATGGTTTCCTTTTGAAGGTTCTTGTTGACCCGCAAATAGCGGAGTAACTCTTTTGACGACATGAACTCGGGCGGTTTCACCTCGCTGAGGAAATCCACCGGGCTTTCCGTCAAGTCGCTCATTTCCCTGGTCAGGATAAAGTCGGGAGGTCCGCGTGGATTTCCTTCCCGGTCATAATGCTGGATCACCAGATCCAGAAACAGCCAGTACCCGTCCAGCCAACGCCCTTCGGCGGCCTGGAGTTTATAGGATTCGGTATTGTCTTCGCGCATCTGGATGACCTCGATGTTCTTCATCGAGAAATCGCGCGTATCGAACTTGTTGATATACCAGAAGCGACGCGCATCATCTTTATGGAAAGCAAGTTCCGCAACATGTACGGCGTCCCGGTCCTCCCGGGTCTGTTCATGAACGAACTTCTTGCACCAGTAGGCGGCTTCCGGTCCGATGGTCTCGTTTACCACGGCCACGCCGATGCTTGCCAACACGCCAATGGTAATGAAGGGTGCCATCAGGCGGATCAGGCTGATCCCGGATGCGCGCATGGCGGTGAGTTCGTTGTTCTTTGTGAGGGTCGAAAGACTATATAAAACGGCCAGTAGCAAGGAGATGGGTACAATAAATACAAGGACGGAGGGCAGCAGCACCACATAGTAGGTTGCCACGTCAAGAAACGGGGTCTTGCCGTCCACAAAGTCGCTTAAATTGTCGAACAGGTCGAAAATCACGTAAACCAGCGTGAAGGCGGCCAGGCAGTACCCGAGCGGGACGAGGAAGGTACGCAGCAGGTATCGATCGATCAATTTCACGGTCGCACACGGTACCGTCCCGTCCGGAATCCGGCAAGCCCTCATGTCGGGACGTGGAGCGGTGTCGGCGATCCGGTTGATACGCCAAATTACGGTTGGTGCCGATTGTTCGCTTGACTTGGTGCGTCCAGTTTCCATAGTCTCTCGCGTTTGCGTCCGGCTAGGATAGACTTGCTGGCGGCCTTGGATGGTTCGTTGCGGGACGGGTGTCTTTTAGCTAACCGTCGGTGGAGAGCGGGGTTGGGTCGCAAGCCCGGTTTGCAATCTGCCCGATAGTGTAATGGCAGCACACGACCCTTTGGAGGTCAGAGTCTAGGTTCGAATCCTAGTCGGGCAACCAAAACGTACAACATGGCGCTGGCTTTGAAGATACTGACTGGAAATGCACATCCCGCTTTGGCGGGGAAAATTGCCGAGTATATCGGGCAATCGTTGGGTGGAGTGGATATCAGCCGCTTTCCCGACGGAGAGATCTTTGTCAAAATTATAGAGAACATCCGCGGGCAGGACATTTTCATTGTCCAGCCGACCTGTTATCCGCCGAATGAGAGCATCATGGAATTGTTGATCATGATTGATGCAGCGAAGCGGGCATCGGCGGCCCGGATCACGCCGGTCATTCCGTACTACGGGTACGGTCGGCAGGATCGCAAGGACCAACCGCGGGTACCGATTACCGCCAAACTGGTGGCCAACCTGTTGGTGGCAGCCGGGGCGGACCGGGTGCTGACCATGGACATGCATGCGCAGCAGATTCAGGGATTCTTCGACATCCCGGTGGATCACCTGTTCGCGGCCCCGGTTATTGTGCGCCACCTCAAATCGAGTGGTTGGACAGGCGACAAGGTTGTGGTGGTGACGCCGGATCCGGGCGGGTTGAAGATGGCGTATGCCTACTCCAACATGCTCAAGTCCGGGTTGGCCATCGTCGGCAAGCAGCGCAAGAGCGCGACCGAGGTTGAAGCGATCAGCGTGGTCGGTGATGTCGAGGGCATGAACGTGTTGCTCGTGGACGATTTGACCACCACCGCCGGTACGCTCACCAGTGCGGCGAAGCTGTTGAAGGCGAAGGGTGCGAAGAAAATCATTGCGGCCGTCACCCACTGCCTGGTCACCGACCAGGGGCTGGACCGGTTGCGCAACTCGCCGATCGATGAGTTGATCACCACCGACAGCGTGCCGCAGCGCGACACCGGCGGGTACAAGGTCACGGTTCTCTCAGTAGCGGAATTGTTGGGTGAGGCGATCCTTCGGGTTCATAACGACCAGTCGGTCACCTCGTTGTTCAGGATTTAACACGCAGTTACAGGTAAACGGAGATAGCAGGTATGGCTCAGTCATTGAAAATCAGTGCCGCCCCCCGTGCGGCCAAGGGTTCGAGTTCTTCGCGCAAGCTTCGCCGCACCGGATGGTTTCCGGGCGTCGTGTACGGCGCGGGCAAGACCAACCAGATGGTGCAGGTCAACGAGCGCGAGTTCCGCAAGACCCTCCACGGTCACTCCAGCGAACACGTATTGCTTGATCTCGCGGTCGAAGGGCGTGAAGCGGTGAAGGTCCTGTTGCAGGATGTTCAGCACAATGCACTGACTGGCGCCATTACCCACGCCGATTTCCATGAGATCTCGATGACCGAGAAGATTCGGGTCGAGATCAAGGTTCACCTCGTCGGTGTTCCGGTTGGTGTTTCCCAGGGTGGTGGTGTTCTCGAGCACTTGCTGCGTGAAGTCGAGGTGGAATGTTTGCCTGGCGATCTGATGGAAGCGATTGACGTCGATGTGTCGGCATTGACGGTGGGTCAGAATCTGACCGTGGCCGACATCAAGCTCGATCCGGCCAAGTATGCGATCATTTCCGATGGTGACCTTGCGGTGGCCATGGTGGCGTCACCGACGGTCGAAGAGGAGAAAACGGCTGATGCTGCAACTGGCGCGGCTGAGCCGGAAGTCATCAAGGAGAAGAAGCCGGAAGCGGAAGCTGCCGGCGACAAGAAGGCTGCGGGCGGTGACAAGAAGCCGGCTGCGGGTGGTGACAAGGCCAAGGCGAAGTAATCGATGGGGCGTTACGGCTTGCCTGAACCGGCGGGCTGCGGGGTTCCCGGATTGCGCGCATGAAGATCATTGTCGGGTTGGGTAATCCCGGTCGCGAATACGACGCGACGCCCCACAATGTCGGATTTGAGGTGGTCGACCTGCTGGCGCGTGAAGCGGGGGTCGATCTGAAGAAAAGTTGGCGCTTTCCCATGGAAAGCGGATCGTTCCGCCGGACGGGACACGAAGTGCTGCTGGTGAAGCCGCAGACCTTCATGAACCGGAGTGGCGATGCGGTGGCCCCGTTGGCCCGGAAAAAGGGCGTGGAGCCGTCGGATGTGCTGGTGTTGGTGGATGATGTGGAGTTGCCGTTGGGTGCGGTTCGGATGCGGCCGAAGGGCAGCGCGGGCACGCACAACGGATTGAAGTCGATGATCGAGCGGTTGGGCACGACCGAATTCCCGCGGTTGCGGGTCGGGGTGGGGCCGGTGCCGCCCGGTCAGGACCGTGTCGCGTATGTCCTGGGGAAGTACCCGAAGGCGCTACGCGAATCGGTTGAGCAGGTGACGAGAAAGGCCGCTGAGGCCGTGTTGGCGTGGGTTGACGAGGGTGTTGACCGCGCGATGAACAAGTACAATGGATGATGTGAACAGGTAAGCCGGCGGGTTGCCGGCGGAAGTGTGGAGGAAAGAACGTGAACAAGTACGAAGCAATGTTTATTTTTCCGGACGCATTCAGCGAGGATCAGCTCGACAATGCGGTCGGGAACATCAAGGGCGAAATCGAGAAGGTCGGTGGCCAGGTTGAAAGTGCCATCCGCCTCGGTCGCCGCACCTTCGCCCGTGAAATGGCGAAGACCCAGGCCGGTCAGTACGTGGTGATCACGTTCGGGCTGGCGGCCAAGCAGGTTGAAGCATTGAAGAGCAATCTACGCTTCAACGAGGAAATCTTTCGCATGCAGATTTTCCGTGTCGAGGAAACCCAGGCCGAGCCGGCCGCCGCGAAGGCATAACCATGGCCGACCTGAACAAAGTATTCCTCGCCGGGAACCTGACCCGCGATCCGGATGTGCGCCATATTCCAAGCGGTGCCGCCGTTGCCACCCTGGGCTTGGCGATCAACCGGCGCTACCGCGACAACTCCGGCAAGGACAAGGAAGAGGTCGTGTTTGTGGATGTCACGGTTTGGGACCGGGCGGCGGAGAACTGTGGCCAGTACCTGACCAAGGGTTCCCCGGTGTTGATTGAAGGTCGCCTGAAGCTCGACCAGTGGGAGAAGGATGGCAAGAAGCAGAGTAAGCTCAGCGTCGTAGCCGAGCGCGTTCAGTTCCTGAGTTCCCGCGGCAGCGGTTCGGGTGGTTCCCGTACCACCTCGTCCGAATTCGAGGATGCGCCTTCGCGCGGTTCCGCTCCCCGCTCCTCCCGTCCGGCCGATGACCGGGTGCCCCAGGAGGAAATCCTGGATGATGGCAGTGATGAAGTTCCCTTTTAATGATGAAATGAGGCAATCCTATGGCAATACGTAACAACAACCGTGAGAAACGTCCCCGTCGCGAGGAAAATGATTTGGCGCCGATGCTGAAGCGTGGCGTGAAGTACCTCGAAGGCGTCACCGCCATTGACTACAAGGACAGCGAACTCCTCAAGAAGTTCATGACCGAGCGCGGCAAGATCACCCCCCAGCGCATTACCGGCACGAGCGCCAAGCAGCAGCGCCAGATCAAGCGCGCCATCCGCCGCGCCCGGGTCATGGGTCTGTTGCCCTAACCGCCGGCCTCATAACGGAGAAATACCATGTCGCAAGAAGTTATCCTGATTAACGATGTTCCCGGTCTCGGTGAACAGGGCAAGAAGGTCAAGGTTTCGGATGGCTATGCCCGCAACTACCTGTTGCCGCGCAAGCTGGCCACCGCCGTAACTGCCGCAACGCTCCGGCAGCTCGAGAAAAAGCGCGCCGAGTACGATGCCCGCCGGATCCGCATCCGCGAAGAAGCGGAAGCCCTGGCCGCGAAGTTGAACGAGACCGAATTGTCTATCAAGGCCAAGGCCGGCAACGAAGGCAAGATCTTCGGTTCGGTGACTGCACAGCATGTGCTGCAGGCGTTGAAGGATGCCAAGATCAACCTCGAGAAGCACCAGGTCGTGCTGGAGAATCCCATCAAGGAATTGGGAACATACAGCGTCGCGATCAAGCTCACCTCGGAAGTCCATACCTCGCTGAAGATCAACGTCGTAGCGGAGTAAAACCGCCATGGCCGAGAGGGCCGAGTCGTCCGGCACCGTCCTGCGCACGGACCGCATACCGCCTCATAGCGAGGAGGCGGAATGCGGGATACTCGGGTCCATTCTGGTGGAAGCGGAGCGGGTCATTGATCTCGCCATCGAACGCCAGATTTCCCCCGCCTCGTTCTACAACCCCCAGCACCGTGTCCTCTTCGAGCAGATGCTGGGCTTGCGCGAGCAGAATAAGCCCATCGACCTGATCACGTTGGTGGACCGGCTCGGGGCCTTGCAATTGCTCGACAAGGTCGGAGGTATTCCTGCCCTCCAGTCGATCATCGACTCCACTCCGACCGCAGCCCACGTCGAGTACTACATCGATATTGTTCGTGATAAGTACCTGTTGCGGACGGTGATTGACAAGTCGCGCGAAGCGATTGACGAGTGCTACCGGCAAGAAAAGGACGCGGATTTCCTGCTTGATCAGGTTGAGCAGACGTTCTACGACATCGCCAACGATCGCCCGCAGAAGATCCCGCCATGGAATCTCCTGATCAAGGAGAGCATGCGGAAGATCGACCAGGCCATCCAGGAGAAGCGGGAGATTACCGGCGTGCCGACCGGGTTTACCGACCTTGACAAGGCGACCTCGGGCCTGCAGCCGGGCGACATGTTCATCATCGCAGCCCGGCCGTCGATGGGCAAGACCTCGCTGGCCATGAACATCGTGGAGCACGTCGCCACGGGCAACAACGCGCTTCGGGTAAAACTCCCGGTCGCGGTGTTCAGCCTGGAAATGTCCACCGAGTCGCTGGTCAAGCGCATGCTGTGCTCGCGTGCCCGCATCTCGATGAAGAACCTGTCGGAAGGGTATGTCAGCCGCGAGAAGCACGATCACCTGGTTCGTGCCGCCGACGAACTCAGCGCGGCGCGGATCTTTGTGGATGACACGCCCGGGCTGGAGCCAATCGAGTTGCGTGCCCGCGCCCGTCGCCTGAAGAAGAATGAAGACATCCAGCTCATCGTCATCGACTACCTCCAGATGATGAACTACAGCAAATTCGCGCGTGAAGGTCGGCAGCGTGAAGTGGCCGGTATTTCAAATGCGCTGAAGGGTATGGCCAAGGAGTTGAGCGTGCCGGTCGTTGTGCTCAGTCAGCTCAGCCGTGCGCCGGAAAACCGGGATGGCAAGCCGAAGTTGTCCGACCTGCGTGACTCGGGGTCGATCGAGCAGGATGCCGACGTGGTGGGCCTGCTCCGCCGCCCCAACCGGTATGCCGACGAGGATAACCGCGAGGATCCCTCTCTCGCCATCCTTGACATCGCCAAACAGCGCAATGGACCTACCGGAGAAATCAAGCTAACCTTCGTTGATGATATTACCCGATTCGAGAACCGTGCCGCTTCCTCGAGGGATGAGTCCCATGATTAAGACATGCCGGCGGGGCGTCCTGGCCGTCCGGGTCATCGTGGTGTTGCTAGCGCTGTGTGCGACGCTTTCCGCCTCCGCCCAGCCCATCCGCGAGATCCGGATCCAGTCGCGCGATCGCACGACCCTGGATGCGAGCACGGTTCGGGCTTTCATCGGGATGAAGGAGGGTGACAATGTCACCCGCGACGGTCTCTCCCGTGACATCCGGGCGCTGGAGAAGTCCGGACGTTTTTCCTTCGTAGCCGCCGATATCGAGCGGGTTCCCGACGGGGTTGATGTCATATACACCGTGGAATTGAAGCCGCGGATCCGGCGTTTGGTCGTCGACGGCGCAGATTACATTTCCAACCGCAAGGTCCGCGAATTGCTGGATCTTGGCGTGGGGGATCCGGTTGATGACGCGATCATGGCCACCCGCGCCTTGGCGGTGAAGGAGCATTACCGCAAGAAGTATTTTCCCTTCTCCGAGTTGAGCTGGACGATTTCCGTTGATCCGGAAAGCCGGACCGCCGACGTCAACGTCGAGGTGAAGGAGGGAGACCGCGCAAAGGTCAAATCGATTACCTTCGAGGGTAACACCCATGTGGATTCGTCCGTGCTGCGCAAGCCGATGAAGCAGCGGAAGCGGCACCTGTTCTCCTGGTTGACCGGGTCGGGTACCTACAATCCTGATGATTTGGCGGCCGATCTACCGACCTTGCGCCGGGTTTACCTGGATCATGGCTACCTTGATGCCCAGATCGGTCAACCCGTCATCACCGAGGTTGGAAAAGACAAGATCGATATCCGCATTCCGGTGGTCGAAGGTCCGCTGTACCGCCTGAGTGATTTCACCATCGAAGGGGTGACCCTGTTCGAGGAGTCGGCCATCCGGGCCGTGGTCACCAACCGCCCTGGCGATGTCGCATCGGCATCGGCCCTGCAGTCTTCCAGTCAACGCATTCGTGATTATTTCGGAAGTCGGGGTTACATCGAAACCTCTGTTTCCTATCAACTCGACCCCGATCCCTCCGCCCCGGCTGATGGCGACCCGGTGGTGAAGACACGCTACCGGGTGCGTGAAGGCCACCTTGCCTACATCCGGAATATCGGGTTCCGCGGGAACTCGGTCACCAGGGACAAGGTGTTGCGCCGCGAGATCACCATTTTCCCTGGCGAAGAGCTGAACGAGGTAAAGATGCGCAACAGCGAGCGCCGCCTGCGCAACCTCGGGTTCTTTTCATCCGTCGTGGCCATGCAGGAACCGACGGAAAAGCCGGATCGGTATGATGTGGTCTTTGATCTCGAGGAGCAGAAGACCGGCCAGTTCCTGGTTGGCGCCGGGTTCTCCAGCGTGGACAACCTGATCGGTTTCGTGGAGTTGTCGCAGGGGAACTTCGACCTGTTCAATTGGCCCCCGGTGGGGGCTGGTCAGAAACTCCGGTTACGGGGAACCGTGGGCACGAAGCGCAACGATATTGAACTCAGCTTGATCGAGCCGTGGTTCCTTGACCGTCGTCTTTCACTTGGCATCACCCTGTTCCGTCGCGATTCGCGCTATTTCTCCGACGAGTACGAACAGCGTAACACCGGAATGAACCTCACCCTGGGCAAGCCGCTCACCCGGTTCACCCGCATCAATTTCATTTACGGTCTCGAGGAAATCAGCGTGTACGATGTGGATGAGGATGCTTCTCAGCGCATCAAGGACGAGGAAGGCGACCGGATCAAGAGTTCGTTCACGACCGAAGTGGTGTTCGACTCTCGCGACAATGCCTTTATTCCGACCCGCGGCACGCGAGCCAGCGTTTCCGGCATGGTGGCCGGTGGTCCGTTGATGGGTGATACGGATATTTACCGCCTGGAAGCCCAGCAGTCGACATTCTGGCCCGTCTGGTTCGACCATGTGTTCAACATCCGGGCTTGGATTGCCACCGTGGACTATTATGGAGATTCTGAACGCGTACCGATCTTTGATCGTCTATTCCTCGGCGGTGCGCGGACCTTGCGCGGATTCAAGTTCCGTGATGTGGGGCCGAAGGATGAAAGCGGCGAGCCGTTGGGCGGTCAATCCGCCTGGTTTGCCATGGCCGAATACACAATCCCGCTAGCCCGGCTGGTGCGTGTAGCCGGTTTCTATGACATCGGTATGGTGTACGAGGATGCCTATGACATTCAATGGAGCGAATACAACTCCGACGTCGGATTGGGCATCCGTTTTGACATTCCGGGATTCCCGTTGCGATTCGACTATGCCTGGCCGCTTGAGACCGATGAGTTCAATGACCGCAACTCGGGCCGCTTCCAGTTTTCCATTGGCTATTCGTTTTAATCAACCATCCCAGAAGGAGTTCGCATGAAAGTCAGTCGTCTGTTCGTCATGGCCGCCCTGGCCATCGGTTTCGCCGCGTCCGCAAACCCCACGTACGCCCAGGAGGCAGCGACACCATCCATCGTGTTTGTGGACCTTGATTCGGTGTTCACCAACTACCACAAGACCAAGACCGCGGAGGCCCAGCTCAAGGAGCAGGCGGATGAAATCAAGGCCGAGCGCGCCGCCCTGGTGAAGCAGTTTGAAAAGATCGAGGCTGAATACAAGGCCCTGCGCGGGCAGGCTCAGAATACAGCATTGAGCGAGGATGCGCGGAACTTGAAGCGTGCTGAAGCCGAGGATAAGCTGATCGAGGTGCGCGATATGGAAGGCAAGATCCGTCGCCTCGAGGAGTCCGCCCAGCGCAAGATCGATGAACAGTCCCGCCGTGCGCGCAAGCGGCTGGTTGAGGAAATCAACGGGATGATCCGGACGTACGCCCTGACCCGCAACTATACTGCCATCATCGACATCTCCGGCGAGAGTCTCAATGGGGTTCCGACCGTGGTGTACTATAATCCCAACCTCGATATCACGGCGGAACTCATTGCCCTTGTAAACCGCAAGGAATAGGGCGCACATGGCTTCGATGACGGCTGGGGAAATCGCCGCACGGGTCGGTGGCGAGCTGGTAGGGGATGCCTCCGTGGCCATCCAGGGTGTTGGCGGCATCCGGTATGCCGGCCCCGGCGAAATCGCCTATATTTCCCAGTCGCGTTATTCCGGCGATGCGGATACCACCCGCGCCTCGGCGCTGGTGGTCGGGCGTGACTGGGTGAAGCCGCTGGTCATCCCGGTGATCAAGGTTGACAAGCCGGAGGATGTCTTCACGACCGTGGCGCAGTTGTTTGCCCCGCCACCGGTGGCTTATCCTCCCGGGATCCATCCTACCGCAGTCATTGCCGCCGGCGCGTGTATCGGACACGACGTACATATCGGCCCGTATTGCGTGATTGGCGAGGGCGCCTCCATCGGGGACCGTTCCGTGCTGGTTGGGCACAACGTGGTTGGCGCGCATGCGGTGCTTGGTGCCGACTCGTTGCTGTACCCGCTTTCCAGTCTCCGTGAACATGTGCGGATCGGCGACCGGTTCATCGCCCACAACGGCGCGGTGATCGGGAGCGATGGTTTCGGCTACCAGGCGGACGCCAAGGGTGTCCGCACCAAGATCCCCCAGATCGGCACGGTGGAGATCGGCGACGATGTCGAGATCGGGGCGAACAGCGCGATCGACCGGGCCCGCTTCGGCAAGACCACCATCGGCCACGGCGTGAAAATCGACAACCTCGTACAGGTCGCCCATAACGTAATCATCGGTGATCACGCAGTGCTCGTCTCCCAGGTCGGCATCGCCGGCAGTGCAACCATCGGCCACCATGCCATCCTCGCTGGCCAGGCCGGCGTGGCCGGCCATATCACCATCGGCCACCACGCGGTGATCGGCGCGCAGAGCGGCGTGACCAAGGATCTCGCCCCGCATTCCTTCACCCTTGGATTCCCCGCGATTGCCCAAAAGGAATTCGCACAAAACCAGGCCAACGTGAACCGGCTGCCCGAGCTGAAGAAGAAAATCGCCGCGCTCGAATCCCGCATCAAGGCTCTTGAATCCGGCTCGCACCTCCCCGAGGCGTGAAGCGCTTCACTGCGCTTGAGGTGATTTCGCTTTTCCGCTAGGGTTGATCCATGACGGGTCGACCACGGACAACCTACCGCTATGCCGCCGATCTTTTTCCGCGCGCCCTCGGGCTCGTTTACCTTATCGCCCTGTACTCGTTGTTGCCGCAACTGCCAGGCTTGATCGGGGAGAACGGTATTCTTCCGGTTACCCGTTTCCTGGATGCGGTACACGGGCAACTCGGCGAGCGCGCCGTGTGGCAACTTCCGTCCCTGTTGTGGTTGGGCAGCAGCGACCGTGCGTTGGCGATGGTCTGCTGGATCGGGATGATCGCGGCGGGATTCATGGTGCTGGGCATCGTGCCGTTTCTGTCCGCGCTGATCGCCTGGTTGGCGTATCTCTCGATCACCACCGGCGGTCAGGTTTTCCTCGGGTTCCAATGGGACAACCTGCTGCTGGAATCCGGCTTCCTGGCCATCCTGCTTGCCCCGATGGTGGTCCGGGTGCGCGTGACCGACCCTCCGGTGCCGAACCGGTTTGTTGTCTTCCTGCTGCATTGGTTGCTGTTCCGCTTGATGTTCGCCTCGGGCTACGTCAAGTGGGCGAGCGGAGATCCTTCATGGCGTGACCTTTCCGCGTTGCAATATCACTTCTGGACGCAACCGCTGCCAATCTGGACGGCGTGGTTTGCCCACCATGCTCCGGGGTGGTTACTCAAGAGCGGTACGGCGATCATGTTTGTCATCGAGCTGGCGGTGCCGTGGTTGATCTTTGCCGGACGTTGGCCGCGGCTGGTTGCGTTCTTGTCTTTCACCCTGCTCCAGATCGGTATCGCCCTTACCGGTAATTACGGATATTTCAATGGCTTGAGTTTCGTCCTCGGTCTACTCCTTCTGGATGACCGGTTATGGCCGTTTCGCCGGCTTGAGGCGGAACCGGAGATGCCATCGCTCCGCAGCCGGGTTCTCGTGGGGATGATTCGCTGGCCGCTGGCCTTCGCGGTCTTTCTGGTTTCCGTGGTGACGTTTATCCCGCTGTTCAAGCGTGGGGTTCAACCGCCCGCACCGCTGGCGGAATTGGTCCGGGTGGTGGCCCCTTTCCGGTCCGTCAATCAGTACGGACTTTTTGCTGCCATGACCAAGACCCGTCCGGAAATTGTGATCGAAGGAAGTCGTGACGGGAAATCATGGCAGGCGTATGAATTCCCGTGGAAGCCCGGTGATATCTACCGGACGCCGGTCATCGTCGCGCCACACATGCCCCGGTTGGATTGGCAGATGTGGTTTGCCGCACTGGGGTCCTATCAGGGCAATCCCTGGTTCATGAACCTGCTGGTGCGCCTGCTCGAAGGTCAGCCGGATGTCCTCGCCCTGCTCGAGCATAATCCGTTTCCCGGCGAGCCACCGAGCTTCATCCGGGCCGTCCTGTACGAGTACACCTTTTCCACGCCCGACCAGTACAAGGCCGATTACCGCTGGTGGGATCGTTCGTTGAAGGGGCTTTACTGTCCGATCCTTTCGCGTACGCCATGATGCAGGTGCTCACGGACCAGCCGCTTTCCGCCGAACGGATCCTCGGATTACCTCCGGATTGGCGCCTGGTTGATGCCGGGTCATCCGGCGCGGTACGAATCATGGCGCAAACCCTGAATCCCGATCGTCCGACCTGGTGTTCGTCGTGTCCCGGTTGGCGCGACGACGCGGAAAGGTATCTGGTGATCATTGATGAAGCGCCGCGTTCCCAGTTTGATGCCGTGATGGAACGTGCCCGACAACCGGGTTTTCCCGATGAACCGGTTGTCGCGATTGCACTCACCGGAACGCGGTTTCGCGGTCAACGCGAGCGCCCGTGGACGGCCTTGCGGGGAAACCTGCACCTGACCGCGCGGTACCGCATCGATGTCGATGCGACCCGGTTTGCCGCCGCCCTTACCATGGCTCCTGCCGTCGCCGCTGCCGAAGCGATTCGTGAGGTCGCCCATCCACGGCTACAGCCCCGGATCAAGTGGGTGAACGATGTCCTGATCGGTGGGGGCAAGGTCGCTGGCGTTCTCACCGGCCTGCAGCGCGACGGCGCTCGTGTGCACCATGCCCTGTTCGGGATCGGCATGAACATCGACGCGGCTCCAGATCTCCCGGTCCTGCCGGGTCAGCCGCGACCGGTTTGTCTGGCCGGAGCCGATCCGTCATGTGTCGGCGTGCTTCCCCGGATCCTGCGTGTGCTGAGCATTCAGCTTGATGCGGTGGTGGAAGCGATCCGCGCCGGCGATGCGGAGAGGCTCTTTGCCGCTTACCGATCCGGTGCGGGATTCATCGGCGCGACGGTGGCGATCTGGCCCGAGCACATCGTCGATCCCGGCTCTACGCCCCCTTTGCATCGCGGTCGGGTGCTCGATCTCCTGCCCGACCTGTCCCTCGTGCTCGATTCCCATCCGGAGCCGATCCGGGGCGGTCGCATGGTGATTGAGCAAGCGGCATCCGACGCCTGATCCGCCATGGAAAAATGCTGTGCTCGGTCGGTTGCTCTGGTAGGTTTTTGCCATGAAACATGCGTTATTCCTGATCATGACGGGATGCCTGCTCGCCGCCGGTTGCCAGTCGGCCCGGTGGCAGGCCTCGACCGAATTCGCGGATACCATCACCCATGCGGGAACAATCACCGATCTGGCCGCCGGGGGGTACGGCGGGTTCATCGCCGTCTCCAATGTCCTGCGGTACGGCGATTTCGGGCTGGGCACGTTTGACGGACTCGATGGCGAGATGGTCGTGTGGTCCGGCGTGGTCTACCGCGCCGACGTGGACCTGCACCTCGCACCGGCCCTTCCAGACGCGTCCACCCCGTTCGCCGTGGTCACCTGGTTCGCGCCTGACCGGATGTTTGATGTGGAGCGCATGGATCAAGGGCTTTTTGAGCGGGCGATGGCCTTGCGCCGCAAGAACGAACGGTTGCCGCAGGCCATCACCGTCAACGGCCAGTTCAGCCGCCTGCACCTGCGTTCGGTGCCGGTACAGCCGTCGCCGTGGCGACCGCTCAAGGAGGCGCTGGCCTCCGACAGCCGAGACCGGGTGCTGACCAATGCGACCGGACGGATGGTCGGCTACTTCATGCCGCCACCGTTTGATGCCTTGCACCCTGCCGGCTACCACTTCCATTTTATCAGCGCCGACGGCATGACCGGTGGCCATGTTCTCGGGTTCGACATCGCCCGCGCGCGGATCGAGATTGATGCTTCCGACCGCATCCAGGTCCTGGTCAACACCAACGCCTCGGTTGCTTCGCCCCGTTAGCGGCGAGGTAGGTAAACCGGCCCCCGGTTGCACTCTAAGAATGATTGAACTGACGCGTTCGTAGTGGTACTATTATCGCCTTAATTTACGGAGATCCATCATGTCACGCGTATATAATTTCAGTGCCGGTCCCGCCGTTCTTCCCGAGCAAGTCCTCGTTGAGGCCCAATCCCAGTTTGTCGATTTCCAGGGTGCGGGCATGTCTCTGATGGAGATGAGCCACCGCGGCAAGGAATACATGGCGGTGCAGGCCGAGGCCGAAGCCAACATCCGCAAGCTGCTTGGCATTTCCGACGACTATGCGGTGCTCTTCCTGACCGGCGGTGCCAGCACCCAGTTCGCCATGGTGCCGATGAACCTGTTGTCGGCCGACCAGACCGCCGACTACACGCATTCCGGTTCCTGGGCCAGCAAGGCGATCAAGGAGGCCAAGCTGTTCGGCAAGGTCAACCTCGCGGCCGACGTCAGCAAGGCCCAGCCTTCGCGCATGCCCGGCGAGGCCGAGTTGAAATGGACCCCCGGGGCCGCCTATGCCCACGTCACCTCCAACGAGACGATCGAGGGCACGCAGTGGAAGTCGTTCCCGAAGGCCGGCTCGCCGCTGGTCGCTGATATGTCGTCGGATATCTTCAACCGTCCGGTGGATGTCTCGCAGTTCGGCCTGATCTACGCCGGCGCGCAAAAAAACATGGGACCGGCCGGCGTGACCCTCGTGGTCATCCGCAAGGACCTCGCCGAGCGTGTCTCGGACAAGGTGCCGGTGATCTTCCGGTACAAGACGCACATCGAGAACGAGTCGATGTACAACACCCCTCCGTGCTTCCCGATCTACATCGTCATGCTGGTCACCCGCTGGCTGCTCGGCAAGGGCGGCTTGGCATCGATGCAGCAGCTCAACGATACCAAGGCAGCGGTGCTTTACAACGCCATTGATGCGACCGGATTCTACCGCGGCACGGCCGACAAGGCCTACCGTTCGAACATGAACGTGACCTTCCGCCTGCCCTCCGAGGAACTCGAGGAGAAGTTCGTCAAGGAAGCCTCCTCGCGCGGTCTCAAGGGCCTCAAGGGCCATCGTTCGGTCGGCGGCATCCGCGCTTCGATCTACAATGCGTTTCCCGCGGAAGGCGTTGACGCCCTCGTAGCGTTTATGAAAGACTTCGAACAGAAGAACGGTTGACGCGATTGGGATTCAGGTTTTCCTGAAACCCGAACACGGACACCCGAAATCCTATACGCGCTCGTAGCTCAATTGGATAGAGTGACGGCCTCCGAAGCCGTAGGTTGTGGGTTCGACCCCCGCCGAGCGCACCAGTTTCCCTCCGGTAGCTACGCACACCCACGGGTGTTGCACAAGCGATCATCCAAGTATTGGACAGCGATCAGCATCGCCTTTCCAGTAGATGGACAGCATGGGGAAGGGCTGATGAGGCGGTAGCGGCAGGTTACGCCGGTTGGACGGTAACCTTGCGACGGTGCACGCGCAACGCACGCAGTACAAACATCGCCATGGACATAAGCAACATTGTGGATGGCTCAGGTACTGCACTCGGTTGCGGCTCCGGATCCGGGTCCGGATCCGGGTCCGGGTCCGGGTCCGGTTCCGGCGGTGGCGGCCCACTGCCCGAGTAATTGTAAACAACGACCACCGAGCCGGAAACCGTGCTCGGGTCGATGAACTGCTGGGCACCGCCAAATGCGGATGCGGTCACATACTGGAGTGCTTCGGCGGTTACGGTGAACGTTGCTGTGCCGTAAAAGGCATCGCCGTACTCGGTGACATCCTCGGTGCGGCTCCCGGTGTACTTGCTGCCAATAACTTGCGCGTAATCGCTTCCGCTGAAACTGAAATTCGCTGTTCCGCCCACTTCGGCGTCACCATCATCGGCTGCCACGTTCACCGCGATATTTCCTGACCGGGCGATCGCGTTTACCAAATCCAGTTCGGCGTCGCCAGTAATGTCTTCCGAGTAAAGAAATCCTTGCGACCCGAAACGGACATTGCCCGAGGCACCCAGGGTCCCATCGTTATCGAAACGCAGGATACCACCGTCACTATAGAGGTTCAGCGTCAGCGTCACGGAATTGAGAACACCCCAAGCGGGATTGAATTGATTGAACTCCAGGAAAAAAATGCCGGAAACCCCAGAGAAATATTCGGTCAAGGTCAACAAGGCACCACGCACCGGTACCAGACCCGCAGTTAGGGCCATTAAACAGGTTATTAGCGTTTTTTTCATGCGTGGGGCCGTGGTCTCGTCCTTGCTCACCCTCTATGAACATCACTAAACGATAGGACACCTTGATTCAAACGAATTAACTACCTGCGTGCGGGTAGTGGAGTGGGGGCTGACGGTACGAATTGGATGGTTTGCGGCTTTCCGGCACGTACGAACAAGGTACTTGCCCCTTGGGAGCCGGCAGCTTATGAATGCGGCATGAAACCAACCACCCCCCGCCGTGCCGATGGGCGCAAACCCGACCAACTCCGCCCGTTCAGCCTGCATCCCGGATTCGCCCCGGCCGCCCTGGGGTCGGTGCTGGTGGCGATGGGGCAGACCCGGGTGGTGTGTGCGGTGAGCGTGGAGGACGAGGTTCCGCGCTGGATGAAGTCGTCCGGCCAGACCGGCGGGTGGCTGACCGCGGAATACAGCATGCTGCCGTACTCGACGGCCGACCGGTGTCGCCGCGAAGTGACTTCCGGCAAACCGTCCGGCCGCACCCAGGAGATCCAGCGGTTGATCGGCCGGTCGTTGCGGGCGGTGGTGGATCTCGAGAAACTGGGGCCGCGCACCCTCTGGATCGACTGCGATGTGCTGCAGGCGGATGGGGGAACCCGCACCGCGTCGATCACCGGGGCCTTTGTGGCCTTGCGGTTGGCGGTGGATGCCTTGATGAAGCGGGGCGACCTGAAGGTGGATCCGATCCGCGAGGCGGTTGCTGCGGTCAGTGTCGGCGTGGTCCACGGCGTGCCGATGCTGGACTTGTGCTACACCGAGGACCTCGCCGCGCAGGTGGACATGAACCTGGTCATGACCGCATCGGGCAAATTCGTCGAAGTCCAGGGCACCGCCGAGGATCAGCCGTTTACGCCGGATGAATTGACCGCGATGCTTGACCTGGGTCGCAGCGGGATCCGGAAACTGATCAAGGCACAGCGGCAGAACGGGCGTTAAGCCACCGACACGACGCGGCGGCCTTCGATCCGGACCGCGCCGCAGGCCACCCGGCCGATCGCCTCCGGATAGGCGAGGTGCTCCTGCTCCTGGATCCGCGCGTGCAAGGTCGATGGCGTATCGGCATCGAGCACCGGCACGGTGCGCTGGAGGATGATCGGGCCGGTATCCATTCCGGCATCGACGAAATGCACCGTGCAGCCCGCCACCTTCGCCCCGTAGTGCAACGCCTGCTCCCACGCGGCCAGTCCCGGAAAGGCGGGCAGCAGTGATGGGTGGATGTTCAGGACGCGGTTCGGGAAGGCGGCGAGCAATCCCGGCTTCACGATGCGCATGAAACCGGCCAGCACGACGAGGTTAACCCCATGGCTGCGCAACAGGTCGATTACCCGCGCCTCCGCCGTGCCGTCCAGTTTGGACTTGAACGGGGCCATGTCCACATGAAAGGCCGGCACCCCGACCCGTCGCGCCCGCTCCAGGATGAAGGCATCGGCCACGTCGGCGATCACGCAACCGACCGTGACCGGCAAGGTGCCGGCCGCGATGGCATCCAGGATCGACTGCAGGTTGCTGCCCCGGCCGGAGCCGAGTATGCCGAGGGTTGCCGTAGGGTTGGTTACGTTCATCGCTTGACCTCGCAGTAAATACCATTAGGCTTGCCTCGCCAATGGAAAAAGTTTCAAGCGTGGGCGGTTAGCTCAGTTGGTTAGAGCGTCACGTTTACACCGTGAATGTCGGGGGTTCGAGTCCCTCACCGCCCACCAACCTTCGCGAAGCGAAGGTTGCAGGTAACCACCCCGAACCAAACCCGTCGACGATGCCTCCCGCCATCCATGTGATTCCCGTGTTGGAGGACAATTTCGCGTTCGCCGTGTGCCATGGTGAAGCGACGGTCATCGTCGATCCCGGCGAGGCCGCGCCCGTGATCGCCTGGTTGGCGCGCGCCGGGCGTCGCGCGTCGGCCATCCTGATCACCCATTACGACGGCGATCACACCGGAGGAGTCGCCGCGCTGCGCCGACGATCGCACGTCCCGGTGGCCGGACCTGTTCCCGCTCCGTTCGAGGTGGATATTGTGGCCGAACCAGGCGTGGTCCTGTCGTTGGCCGGGTTGCGGTTCGCGGTGGTTGACACGCCCGGCCATGCCGTACCCCATGTGGCCTACCACCTCCCGGAGGCCGCCGCGCTCTTCACCGGCGACTGCCTGTTCGGCGCCGGTTGCGGGCGTTTCCCGCCGGCCGCGGCCGCGACCATGTGGGACTCCCTTGGTCGCCTGGCCCGGTTCCCGGACGAAACCCGGTTGTACTTCGGACATGAATACACCGTTTCCAACCTCGCCTTTGCCGCCGCCGTGGAGTCCGGCAACCCGGCCATTGCTCGCCGTCGCGAACAGGTGGCTTCCGCGTTGGCCCGCGGGAACCCCTCGACGCCGTCGACCCTCGCCGAGGAGCGGGCCACCAACCCGTTTCTGCGGGTCGCACAGCGCCCGGTCCGTCAGTGGGTTGGCCTGCCGGACGACGCGCCCGACGCGGTGGTGCTGGGTGCGTTGCGCCTTCGGAAAAACAGCTTTCGCGGCTGACGTCCCCCGTCCGCATTTTTAGTTTCAAAAGCCCCAAACTGATTTATAGTCAGGCCATTATGTTGCCTTGGGTGTTTTCCGACCGCCAAAAGAAGATCATGGCTGCCGCACTGACCACGGTCAGTCTGGTCGTGATGGTCGCGATCATCCTCTGGCTCTCCGCGCTGATCCTGTTGTTCTTCGTCCGGTTCTCCGGGGTGTTCCTCCCGCTCGCCGTCGCCGCGATCATCGCCACCTTGATGAAGCCGTATTACGGATGGCTGCGCGATCGATTGAAGAGCGACAACCTGGCGCTGGTCGCGGTGCTGGTGTCGTTCATCCTGCCCGTACTTGCCGTGTTCTACTATTTCGGCGTGCTGATCGTGCAGCAGGTGAATGGGTTGCTGAACGAATTGCCGGTCTGGATCGACCGCGGACAGACCTGGATGCAGGAGCAACTCCCCTTGTTGCGCGACTGGATTGCCCGGCACGGGCTCAAGGAGCGGTTGAGTGCTTGGGCGCAGGGCAAGGGCGACCTGCTCGCCTCCTCCGCCACCATGCTGGGGCAGGGCGTGGTCTCGACCGGATCTTTCGTGTTCCAGTCGATCACCGGCCTGCTCGGCTGGCTGGTTCTGCCGATCTACGTGGTGTTCATGCTCCGCGCCCCGAGCCTGGGCGGCGAGGATGTCGGTAAACATCTACCGTTTCTCAAGCCGGAAACCCGCGCCAACGTCGTGTACCTCATTACCGAATTCGCCGGCATCATGGTCGCGTTCTTCCGCGGCCAACTGGTCATCGCCTTCTTTCAGGGTTTGCTGTTTGCCATCGGCTTCGCCGTCGTGGGGGTCCCGCACGGTGCGGTGCTGGGATTCCTGCTGGGCCTGCTCAACATCGTGCCGTACCTCGGCAACATCATCGGCCTCGCGGTGGTGCTGCCGCTCGCGTGGTTCACTCCGGATGGCGGCCTCGCCATGCTGGCCGCGGTGGGCGTGGTCTTCGTGCTGGTGCAATGCATCGAGGGCTACATCCTGACGCCCCGGATCATGGGCCAGACGACCGGCCTGCATCCGATGACCATCATCGTCGCCATCCTGTTCTGGGGCTCGGCGCTGAACGGCCTGCTCGGCATGATCCTCGCCATCCCGCTGACCGCCTTCCTGGTCGTGGCCTGGCGGCTGTTGCGCAGCCAGTACATCAAGGAGTGGATCTGATGCCTCTCCCCTTGATCCAGCAGTTGATCCAGCGCGGCGTGTCCATCCCCGACCCGGCGGCGGTGTATGTCGGGTCGGACGTGAAACCGGAGCGCATCGCGAAGAGCGCCACCCTGCATCCGGGCAGCCGGATCGAAGGCGCCGCCACCTCGATCGGACCCGGATCGGTGATCGGCAGCGAAGGCCCGGCCGTGGTGCGCAACTGCCAGCTTGGCCACAAGGTGACGCTGGCCTCGGGCTTCTTCGACGGCTCGGTGTTTCTCGACGGCGCCTCGATGGGCGGGAATGCCCATGTGCGTCCCGGCTGCCTGCTCGAGGAACAGGCGAGCGGCGCGCATGCGGTCGGGCTCAAGCAGACGGTATTGATGTCCTACGTGACCCTCGGCAGCCTGGTCAATTTCTGCGACTGCCTGATGAGCGGCGGCACCAGCCGCAAGAACCACAGCGAGGTCGGCTCCTCCTACATCCACTTCAATTTCACCCCGCACCAGGACAAGGCCACGCCGTCGCTGATCGGCGATGTCGTGCGCGGCGTGCTGCTGAACCAGCCGCCGGTCTTCCTCGGCGGGCAGGGCGGCCTGGTCGGTCCGGTCCGCGTGGCCTTCGGCACCGTGGTCGCCGCCGGTTCGGTGCTGCGCCACGACGTGACGGAGCCGAACCGACTGGTCGTGCCGCCGGTTCCCGCACCCGGACACCGCGCCTATCCGCAGGAGGCCTACGGGCCGGTCCACCGCCTGATCGTCAACAACCTCTGGTACATCGGCAGCATCCGTGCGCTGGCCCGCTGGTACGACACGGTGCGTCGGCCGTTCATGTCCGCCGACGCGTATGCCGCCGCCTGCATCACCGGCGCGCTCGCGGTGCTGGACACCATCCTCGACGAGCGGATCAAGCGCCTGGCCGAACTGGCCGGCAAGATGGACGCCTCGATCGCCGCCCTGTCGCATGCGACGGACGACAAGAGCCGCGGATACCGCCGCGAGCAGGAGGCCTTCCGCGCCGCGTGGCCCGCCATGGCGGCCGCGTTGAAAAACAACCCGGCGGTCGATGCCGCACCGCTGGCTTCGCTGGCCGCGTCACGTCCCGCCGGGGTCGCCT
The DNA here is from genome assembly GCA_937872895.1 of uncultured Verrucomicrobiota bacterium. GTDB lineage: Bacteria > Verrucomicrobiota > Kiritimatiellia > CAIVKH01 > CAIVKH01 > CALMUP01. The sequence goes on along the minus strand of CALMUP010000028.1, from coordinate 147,330 downwards.
ACCTCGATTGGATCACGTCCCTTCATCCGGACCAGCAGGCGTTGGCGTCGGTCGCGCTGGATGAAATCGTCCACGCCACCGTTTCGTTGTGGAAAGCATAAAGGAAATCCTATGGGTCGTTTATTTGGTACCGATGGCGTTCGTGGTGTGGCGAATATCAATCCGATGACCGCGGAAATGGTGCTCGAGATCGGGCGCGCCACCGCCTACACCTGCAAGAAGAACCAGCACCGCCGCCACCGCATCCTGATCGGCAAGGATACGCGGGTCAGTGGCTACATGCTCGAGAATGCGCTGACCGCCGGCATCTGCTCGATGGGCGTGGACGTGCTGCTGGTCGGGCCGATGCCGACCCCGGGCATCGCCTTCATCACCCGCAGCATGCGGGCCGATGCCGGGCTGGTCATCTCCGCCTCGCACAATCCCTACCAGGACAACGGCATCAAGATCTTTTCCGACAACGGGTACAAGCTGCCCGACGCCGAGGAGAATGCGATCGAGGACCTGATCCTCTCCGGCCGCATCAAGGACATCCGCCCGACCGCCGGTGAAGTCGGCAAGGCCAAGCGCATCGATGATGCCGCCGGCCGCTACATCGTGTTCTGCAAGAACTCGTTTCCGGAGGACCTCAGCCTCGAGGGCCTGAAGATCGTCCTCGATTGCGCCAACGGCGCGACCTACAAGATCGCCCCGACCGTGTTCGCCGAACTCGGCGCCGAGGTCATCGCCATCCACGACAAACCCGACGGCACCAACATCAACCTCAACTGCGGTTCCCAGCACACCGAGGACCTGAAGTACAAGGTGCTGGAGACCCAGGCCCACGTCGGCCTCGCCTTCGACGGCGACGGCGACCGGGTGATCGCCGTGGATGACAAGGGCAACGAACTCACCGGCGACCACCTCCTCGCCATCTGCGCCAAGGACCTCAAGGCCCGCGGACGCCTGAAGAACAACCTCGTCGTCACCACGGTCATGGCGAATTTCGGCCTGTACCGGGCCTTCAAGCAGCTCGGCATCGACTATGTCGCCGCGCAGGTGGGCGACCGTTATGTGCTGGAGGCGATGAAGCAGAAGGATGCGGTGATCGGCGGCGAGGCTTCCGGCCACATGATCTTCCTCGACCACCACACCACCGGCGACGGCATCATCTCGGCGCTCCAGCTCCTCTCCGTCATGCAGCGCACCGGCCGGCCGCTCTCCGAACTGGCCACGGTGATGGCGATGACCCCGCAGCGGCTGGTCAACATCGACGTCAAGTCGAAGCCCCCGATCGAGACGATCCCCGGCATCACCGAAGCGATCAAGGCCGCCGAGGACGAATTGGAGGACCAGGGACGGGTGCTGATCCGCTATTCCGGCACGCAATCGATGTGCCGGGTGATGGTGGAGGGGCCGACCGAGGAGATGACCGACCGGCTGGTGGCCATGCTCGCGGAGGCGGTGCGGCGGTGCTTGACCTGAACCGACAGGCCCGTGCGTTCCTGCTTGCCGCGCTGGTGCTCTGGACCTCCGGGTTCGTGGCATCCCTGCGCGCCGAGAGCACCGATGACGGCGGATTCGACGCCGGCTTTTTCGCGAGCCGTTACCGCGACGTCAACGGCGACTGGCGCCTGAAGGTCCTCGGTCCGCTCTACGAACGCGCGCAGTCGGAGGCCGGCCACGAACTCGATGCGGTGCGCCCGTTCTACAGCCAGGTCGAGGATCCGGTGCTGGACCGCACCATCCACGACTACCTCTGGCCGCTCGGCAACAACCGCACCACCGTCGACGAGAACTACTGGCGTTTCCTCGTCTTCTACGGCTTCAACCACACCACCAACGATACCGGGGACCGGTACCGCACCTGGCTGATCCCGTTCTACTTCCAGGGCCGCGACGCCTCGGGCGACACCTACCGGGCCTTGTTCCCGGTGGGCGGCACGATCAAGGACTTCGTCGGCCGCGACCAGATTTCCTTCGCGCTGTTCCCGCTCTACTCCTACAGCACCCTCAACGACCTCGAGACCCACAACGTGCTGTGGCCGCTGATATCGCGCACCACCAGCGAGCGCGGGCACATCTACCGGCACCGGTTCTTCCCGTTCTACGCGGTCAACCACCACGAGGGCAAATTCCACAAGCGCGCCATCCTCTGGCCGTTCTACACCGATGTCACCTACGACTACAAACACAGCAAGGGCAGCGGCCACATCCTGTTTCCGCTCTACGGGCGGCTCAAGCTCAACACCGAGAACACCTGGTGGGTGCTTCCCCCGTTTTTCCGCTACACGAAGGGACAGGACGGGCGGGTGATCTTCGCGCCCTGGCCGTTCTACCAGCGCCGGGTGACCGAGGAGGTGGACCTGCGGTATGTCTGGCCGCTGTGGGGGCGCAAGACGATCGGCGACCTCGACCGCACTTTCTACCTGTGGCCGATCGTCTGGACCATCCGCGACCAGCGGCCCGACACCGACTGGCGGCGGTTCTACCTCGTCCCGTTCTACTACAACACCACGGTGTTTGCCGCGGGGCCGGCCCAGGAGGGCGTGGCCAATCCCCCGGTGGTCGCCCGCCGCAACAAGCTCTGGCCGCTCTACACCTACCGGCGCGACGGGGAGGCCAGCATGCTGCGGGTGCCCGACCTCTGGCCGTTCGGGCACGCCGCCTCGGTCGAGCGCAACTGGTCGCCCCTGTGGTCGCTCTACACCCGCGAGCGGAACGGGGACCGGATCGACCACGAGGTGCTGTGGGGCCTGTACCGGAACCAGCGTCGCGGGGACGAGCAGCGGTATGTCTCGTTGTTCCCGGTCTTTGATTACCGGCGTGACGCCTCGGTTGACCGCCCGGCCAAGTCATGGAATATTCTCAAGGGACTGATCGGCTACGAACGCGCGAGCGGCCGGAAGTCGATCCGCCTGCTGTACCTGATCCGTTTCGGAATTGGAAAGGACGCCGAACCATAATCACGCGCGAACCAGAGTTCTTTGATCCGCCGGCCAACGCCATGGCCGCCGCCGGCCGCGCCATCCTCACCACCGTCCGGAACACCGGACGCGCGTTGCTGATGCTGTTCGAGGCGTTCTTCCACATGCGCTCGATGTTCGGCAAGCGCATGCGCCACGAGGTGATGAACCAGATGTACATCGCCGGGGTCAAGAGCCTCGGGGTGATCACCGTGGTGGGCATGTTCACCGGGATGATCCTGGCGTTGCAGACCGGGCTGGAGTTGCGGCGGTTCGGGTTGCAGCAGAACATCGGCACCGCGGTGGCGGTGTCGATGCTGCGCGAGATGGGACCGTTCATGACCGCGCTGATCATCGCGGCCAGCGTCGGTTCGGCCATCGCCGCGCAGATGGGCACGATGGTGGTGGCCGAGGAGATCGCCGCATTGGAAATCATGTCGATCAATCCGGTGCGGTTCCTGGTCATGCCGCGCCTGGTCGCCCTGATGGTCATGATGCCCTTGCTGACCGTCTACACCAACATGGTGGGTATCTTCGGAGGGGCGGTGATCGGCACCACCCAGCTGGAGGTGACGATGACCGCGTACTTCGACAACGCGCGGTTGTACGTGGTCAACAAGGACCTCTATGTCGGCCTGCTCAAGGCCATGGTGTTCGGGATCGTCATCACCACGGTGGCCTGCCACCAGGGCTTCGCCACCCGCGAGGGCGCGGTCGGCGTCGGCCAAGCCACCCGCCGCACGGTCATCATCTCGTTCCTGACCATCCTGATCCTCGGCTACATCATCACCCGGATGTTCTACACGCTATGATCCGCTTCGAACAGGTGCATAAGAAGTTCGGCCGGCGGACGGTGCTGGACGACGTGAACTTCGAGATCAAGAAGTCAGAGATCTTCATCATCGTCGGCCTGTCCGGCGCGGGCAAGAGCGTGTCGCTGAAGCACATGGTGCGGCTGCTCACCCCCGATGCCGGCAAGGTGTGGGTGGGGGATGACGTGGTCAGCGAGGCGACGGGGAGCGAGCTCGAGCGGATCCGCGCGCGGTTCGGCTACCTGTTCCAGAGCGGCGCGCTGCTGCAATGGATGTCGGCCGGGGAGAACGTCGGCCTGCCGTTGCGCGAACACACGACGATGGGCGACGAGGAGATCGACCGGATCGCGCGCGAGAAGATGAAGCTGGTCCACCTCGAGGAGGCCTACGACCGCGCTCCGGCCGACCTCTCGGGCGGCATGCGCAAGCGGGTGTCGCTGGCCCGGGCCATCGTGCGCAATCCGGAGATCGTGCTCTACGACGAACCGACATCCGGCCTCGATCCGCTCACCTCGCGCACCATCGACAAGCTGATCCTCGAGACGCGCAACCAGCTCGGGGTGACCAGCATCGTGGTCACCCACGACCTCCACAGCGCGCTGTCGATCGGCGACACCATCGCCATGCTGCACGAGGGGCGCATGGTCGAGCTCGCCACCCCGAAACAATTCATCGCATCGAAACACCCCGTGGTCCGGAGTTTTCTGGAATCGCAGTACATCACCACCCGCGGGGAATGGGAAGGAAACGCATCGCCATGAGCAAGACACGCGTCCAGCAAGCCGCCACCGAGTTGACCGTCGGATTCTTCGTATTCGCCATCCTCGGGGCGCTGATCCTCTTCACCATCGTGTTGAGCTACGACAACATCTTCACCCGCAGTTTCGGGATGAAGGTCACCTTCGACAACGTCACCGGCCTGATCCGCGGCGACAAGGTGTACGTGCAGGGCGTGGACGTCGGACGGGTGAACGCGCTGCAGATCACGCCGGAGGGGGTCATCGTGGACCTGACCCTCAAGTACGATGTGCAGTTGCGCGAGGACTACCTCGTCGAGGTCAAGTCATCGTCCGTGCTCGGCGGCAAGTACATCTCCATCTACGAGGGCAAGCGCGACGCGGCCCTGCTCGATCCCTCGCTCACCATCACCGGCCGCGCCCCGGTCGACTTCATCGCCGAGGCCTCGGAGGCGCTCGCCTCGATCCGCAGCACGCTCGAGGAGGGCGGGGTGCTCGGGAACCTCTCCGAGACGATGGAGAACCTCAAAAACATCACCGGCGACCTGCAGGAGGGCAAGGGCACCTTTGGCCGCCTGCTCAAGGAGGATGCGGTGTACAACGACCTGAAGGAGGTCGTGGACAACCTCAAGCTGGTTACCGAGCGCCTGGAGAAGGGCGAGGGCACGATCGGCAAGCTGCTCACCGAGGAGGATGCCTACAACGACCTCAAGGCCACCCTGGCCTCGGTCAACGAAGCCATGGCCAAGGTCAGCCGGGGCGAAGGCACGCTGGGCAAGCTGATCAACAACGACGACTTGTACAACGAGTTGATGAAGGCGCTGGCGGAAGTCCGGGCGATGTTCGACGACCTGCGCGAGACGTCGCCGGTCACCTCGCTCTCCAGCATCTTCTTCGGGGCGTTCTGATGCGCGGGCGGGCAGGGCGGCGTGTGCCGCGTGGCGCGCAGGTTGGCAACCGCAGGATCGGATAACAACAAGGAGTACGGGACCATGAGCACGATGATGTCCAGGATGGGTGGGTTGGTGGGCGGCGGATTGATCGCGGGCGCGGCGGCGTGGCTGGCTATGCCGTCACCGGCCGTGGCTTGCACCCGTGTGTTGTGGAACGACAACGAGCTGGCCGTCGTGGCGGGACGAACCATGGACTGGCCGGAATCGACCGAGCCGATCCTGACCGTGCTGCCGCGCGGCATGGAACGCGATGGCGGACGTACCGGTCCCCTCGTCACCGTGGCGGACAATCCGGCCACCTGGACATCGAAGTACGGAAGCCTGGTCACCACGGTCTATGGCGTGGGCACGGCCGATGGCATCAACGAACGCGGCCTGGCCGGACACATGCTGTACCTGTCCTCGACCGATTACGGACCGCGTGACCCATCCAAGCCGGGTGTGCAGGCCGGACTCTGGCTGCAGTTCGTGCTGGATAACGCGGCAACGGTCAGCGAGGCGCTCGCCCTGCTCGAAACCGTGCAGATCGTGGCTACTGAAGCGAACGGCCACAAGGCCACGGTGCACCTGGCCATCGAGGACGCGAGCGGCGACTCGGCCATCCTCGAGTACATCGACGGCAAGCTGGTGGTACACCACGGCCGCGAGTTCAAGATCATGACCAACGATCCGTCCTACGACCAGCAACTCGCCCTGCTCGCGCAGCAGGACTTCTCGCAACCGAGCAGCGACCTGCCGTTGCCGGGCAACGTCAAGGCCACCGACCGTTTCCAGCGTGCCGCCTACTACGCCGCGATGTTGCCGGAGCCGGCCGACGAACGCGAAGCCATTGCCGGCATCCTCGCCATCGCGCGCAACGTCTCGGTGCCCTTCGGCGCACCGTACAAGGGGTTCGGCATCTACAACACCGAATACCGGACGGCGATCAACCTCAACCAGAAGCGGTACTACTTCGAGCTGACCACCAGCCCCAACGTGATCTGGGCCGACCTCGACCGGTTCGACTTCTCCGCCGGCGCGCCGGTGATGTTGCTCGATCCGGACAACGTCGAACTCTCCGGCAACGTGAGCGACCGGTTTGCCGCGGGGCAGGCGCCGTTCTGATGGCGTGGTGGTTGGTGGTGGCCGGGGTAAACCCGGCTCTACTGGCGAAGGCTGGTAGCCGGGATAAACCCGGCTCTACTGGGGAAGGCTGGTGGCCGGGGTAAACCCGAGGGGGTGGTAGCCGGGATAAACCCGGCTCTACTGACAATGAAAAACTGGGAACGTACGACGAACCAAGAAGGAGTGATGTCCATGAAAACCTGTTGGCTGATTCCCCTCGTGCTGCTTGCGCTGGCCCTTCCGGTGAGGGCCTCGGACAACCTGGCGGCCTTTCCTGCTGCCGAGGCGGGCATGGTCCGCCATGTGCTGGTGCTGCCGGAGCAGGAGGACGAGACCGGGTTCAAGGTGGAGTTGATCGTGGGTCGGACGGTCGAGGTGGACGCGGTGAACCGGCATTTCTTTACCGGGGCCATCGTCGCGGAGACCATCGAAGGGTGGGGGTTCACCCGGTATGTCGTGCCCGAACTCGGGCCGATGGCCGGCACGCTGATGGCCGTTGAACCGGATGCCCCGAAGGAAGCCCGCTTCGTCGCGCTGGCCGGCGAACCCTACCTGATCCGCTATAACAGCCGCCTGCCCGTCGTGGTCTATGTGCCGGAGGGGGTCGAGGTCCGGTACCGGATCTGGTCCGCCGAAGCCGAAACCCGCCCGGTTCCGGAGGGGTAAGGCCGCCGGGACGGATTTACCCGGGACGTGAGTGGATGAACCGCGGATGGCGCTGATGACGCGGATCAGGAGAGGATGGGTCGTTTCAATCCGAAAACCGAGGTTGAAGGAACCACGGATGAACACAGATTCACACGGATAACGGCATAGGACGGGTTCATCATAGGAAGGAGCCCTTCACTTTTCAGTGCCGTGGCATTCAGGGTTCACCCCCGTGAATCGGTGTCCATCCGTGTTCATCTGTGGTAACAATCTCGTTTTCGGGTTCAAGACCATCCGCGTACATCCGCGCTTTCCGCGGTTCCCGCCTCTGCATGCGGGTGGATCGCGCGCCGGACTTCACGAGCGGTAGTTCGGCGCTTCCTTGGTGATGGTGATGTTGTGGGGGTGGCCTTCGGCGTTGCCGGAGGCGGTGATGCGGATGAAGCGGGCGTGGCGGCGGACATCGTCGATGGTTCGGCAGCCGATGAAGCCCATCGAGGCGCGCAGGCCGCCGGCGAACTGGGTGATGACCTGTTTCAGGGTTCCGGCGAACGGAATCATGCCTTCGATGCCTTGCGGCACGAGGTCGTCGGTGCCGACATCCTTCTGGCCGTACCGTTCGCGGCTGCCCTGGTTCGACTTCATCGCGCCGAGGCTGCCCATGCCGCGGTACACGACGTACTGGCGGCCCTGGTAGATGATCTTTTCGCCGGGGCTTTCCTCGGTGCCGGCGAGGACCGAGCCCATCATGACCGTGCTGGCGCCGGCGACGAGGGCCTTGGCGACGTCGCCGGAGTAGCGGATGCCGCCGTCGGCGATGACCGGGATGCTGTCCTCGAGGGCCTTGACCACCTCGTAGATCGCGCTGATCTGCGGGGTGCCGACGCCGGTGACGACGCGGGTGGTGCAGATCGAGCCGGGGCCGATGCCGACCTTGACCGCGTGGGCGCCGGCGTCGCGCAGGGCGACCGCGGCCTCGCCGGTGGCGATGTTGCCGGCGACGACGTCGAGGTTGTCGTAGTGGGCGCGTACCCACTTCACCATGTCCACCACGCCCTTGCTGTGGCCGTGGGCGGTATCGATGACCACGACATCGATGTCGCGTTCGGCGAGGGCCTCCACGCGTTTGTGGTCGCCGGGGCCGATGGCCGCGGCCACGCGCAGGCGGTATTTCGCGTCGCGGTTGTAGGTCGGGTTCACGTTGCGGATCAGCGACTGGACATCGGCGAAACTGTAGAGGCCGACCAGTTTGCCGTTCTCGACGAGGGGGAGCTTGCCGATCTTGTGTTCGACCATGAGCTGGTAGGCGGTCTCGATGTCGGTGCCGGGCGGGGCGGTGATGAGGTTGCGGGTCATCACGTCCTCGATCTTCGCCGAGGCGTCGGCGGCGAACTTGATATCGGCGGCGGTCAGGATGCCGACCAGCCGGTCCTGGTCATCGAGGATGGGGAAGCCGCTGAAGTTGTAGCCCTTCTCCTCGCGGGTACGGCGGACATCGGCGAGGGTCTGGCCGACGTGGAAGGTGATCGGGGTCGAGATCAGGCCGTTCAGGTAGTGCTTCACCGTGCCGACGATCGAGGCCTGGCGTTGCGGGGTCAGGTTCTTGTGGATCACCCCGATGCCGCCGTGCAGGGCCATGGCGATGGCCATCTTCGCCTCGGTTACGGTGTCCATCGCCGCGCTGACGAACGGGATGTTGATCGGCACGCGGGCGGTGAACCGGCTCGCGATATCCGCTTCGGGCGGAAGGAAATCCGCATACCGGGCAATCAGCGAAACATCGTCGAAGGTCAGCCCCTCGTGGGGGAACGCGGACATGAAGTGATCGAGTTGGGGATTGAGTGTCATAGCATCGCCTTTTGCCCTGCGGAGCATGGGGATTGAACCGGGGTGCGTCAATACCGAAGTCGTGGGGTTTCCCGGCGTCTTGGGGCACGGGCGTCAGGATGTGCCGAAGGATACCATAACATCGTGTTTATCCATTGATATGTGATGTATTTACATCATAAGCGGGTTGCGATAATCTATTTGCCATGAACAAGAGCCGAGATCCGGTCAGGGCGTACTTGCGCACCATCGGTCGCAAGGGTGGCCAGCGGAGCCGGCGCAGCCTCGATGCCCAGGCGGCGCGCCGGATGGTGGCGGTGCGTGAGGCCCGGCGCGCGTTTCGTGACTACCAGCACGAGGTGTTTTGGTCGGCACCGAAAGACCTGGTGGTTCGCGAGGAGCAGGTTCCTTTCATCATCGCGACGATGAAGCGCGAGGGCGGGCGGGCGATCTACGAAAGGGCGCGCAAGATTCAACGGTTATGGGGGGCGGTGCCATGCCCATAGGTCCGTTCGAGTCCGGGATCCTGTTGTTGCTGGCGAAGAACCGGAATCCCGAGAGCCATGTCGCGGGGGCGACCGTGTTGCATCAGGCTCCGGACAGTCCACGGACGTCGCGGGATATCGATCTCTTCCATGATTCAGTCACGGCCTTGCAGGTGGCGGTTGAGCAGGATGTGCAGGTGTTGAAGGCGGCGGGTTACGAGGTCGGACTCACCAAGGCCTTTGCATCGTTCCAGCGTGCGGATGTCACCCGGGGTGGGCACCACACCCGGATCGAGTGGGCGGTGGATGCGGCGTTCCGGTTTTTTCCGGCGGAGCCTGATCCATGGTGCGGGTACCGGTTGAGCCTGTGGGATACTGCCATCAACAAGGTCTTGGCGGCGGCAGGTCGGCATGCCATTCGGGACTACATCGATCTGCTTTACCTGGACGAGAAGGTGCTTTCGCTGGGTGCGTTGGTGTGGGCGGCAGCGGCCAAGGACGCCGGGCTTTCACCGGGATTCATGCTCGAGGAATTGCAGCGGATCCAGAGGTACACGGCAGCCGATTATGCCGGGGTCCAATTGGTTAAGCCACCGGACCCGGTGGCCATGAAGAAGCAATGGTTGGGCGCGCTGGAAACAGCACGTCGGCTGTTCGACGAGGTACTGAACGACGAAGCGCCTTACGGATGTCTTTTCCTGGATGACCGGGGTCATCCGCAAACCCCCTCGCGGGAAACGCTGGCGGTGTTACGACCCCACTTTGGCGGGGTGCGCGGTTGTTGGCCACGCGTGGTGGATCCAGACCGGTAATCTGGTGCGCGCTCTCTGCGCCTGATCGGAGAAGCGGCGCTGGTGCCTCACGGCACCACGACGAACGGGGGATGGCGACCGGTGCGTGCTTCCGAACACGGAGACCCGAAACCTGCCGCGATGGTCAGTTGTTCAGGCCGGCTTTTTCCGCGAGGGCTTCGTAGCGGTCGATGACCTGGCGCACGTAGGCGCGTTTTTCGTTGTAGGTGCCGGGGAAGAAGCTGCCCTTGAAGCCGGCGATGACGACGTTGCGGAGTTCGCGCGGGGTCATGCGCAGGTGTTTCACGGCGAGCATGATCTCGTCGGTCACGGTGGTGTTGGAGACGAGGCGGTTGTCGGTGCAGATGGTGACGGACAGGTTGTGGTCGAGCATCTGGCGGAGCGGGTGTTTCGCGACCGACTTGAGGTGCGGCATGGTCTGGAGGTTGCTGGTGAGGCAGACTTCGATGGTGATGCGCTGGCTGGCGATGTATTCGGCGAGGTGCTGGACGTAGAGCTTCGCCTCGGCCTTGGGCAGGCTCTTGACCAGGCTGTCGGCGAAAAGCCAGGTGCCGTGGCCGATGCGGTTGGCATAGCAGTCGGTGATGGCCTGGAAGATCGACTCGGGTCCGTAGGCCTCGCCGGCGTGCACGGTCTTGCGGATGAAGTTGCTGTGGGCATGCTGGAAGGCGGCCTGGTGGTCGCCGGCCGGGAAGCCCTTCTCTGCGCCGGCGAGGTCGAAGCCGACCACCGGGTAGCCGTCGTGGTGGGCGAGTTCAACGGCGGCGCGGGCGAGTTCCAGCGAGGCGGCGGCGAAGACCTGCTTCGGCGGCGCGTAGGGCATGACCTGGATGATCTGCTTGTAGTAGGGCGACATGTGCTCGTTGAAGAAACGCAGCGCGCAGAGGATCAGGCCGTAGTAGCAGGGGATGTCCTCGCCCTTGCGCACGGCGGGCGACTGGTTGTGCTCCTTGCGGGCGCGGTCCATGCCCTTGCAGACGGCGGCGATCACCTGCTTCATCGACAGTTTCTCGTGCATGTGGAGTTGCGGGGCGAAGCGGACCTCGATGTAGCGGACGCCCTCGGCGAGGTGGTCCTGGATCAGTTCATAGCCGATGCGCTCGAGGCTCTCCGCGTTCTGCATCACCGCGCAGGTGTAGTTGAAACCCTGCAGGTAGTCCCAGAGGTCCTTGTACTTGTCCTTGAACACGGTCTCGCGCAGGCCGCTTTCGGTCATCGAGGGGAGCTTCACCTTGTTGCGCTTCGCGAGGTCGATCAGCGTGGGGATGCGGAGCGACCCGTCCAGATGCACATGGAGTTCGGTCTTGGGGATGCTGCGGACGAACGACTCGGTCAGGACCTGCTTCATAACGTATTCCCTTTGATGTTGTTGGACAGGATAGGGGAAAAACCGGGTGGCGACAATAGTGTTTGTGACGACGGCCCGGAACAAGGAATACGAAAACGGCCCGGGAAGCCGGGCCGCTCCAGTGCGGAGGGGCGTCATGGGGGATTTGCGGGTGTTGCGGCTTGCCGGGGGCGGGGGTTGTTGGTCACACTGCGGGTTCGGATTTTGTGCAGTTCAACCATCAGAAAGGAGATACGGACATGAGCAATGGACAGGGTGGTCAGTCGTTGATTGCGGCTGATGTCGAGATAACCGGGACGATCAAGAGCAGCGGCGGGGTGCGGATCGAGGGCAAGCTGGAAGGCGAGCTGATCTGCAGCGCAGACGCGGTGATCGGCAAGACGGCGGTGATCAAGGGCAACCTGCAGGTCAACTCGGTGGTGATCGAGGGGTTGATCCAGGGGAACATCGTGGCGAAGGACAAGATCGAGATGAAGTCGACGGCGAAGGTGCACGGCGACATCAACGCGAAGCGCCTGTCGGTGGAGGATGGCGTGACGTTCATCGGTCGCTCGGAGGTCAATCCGGGTGGCAGCGGTGGTGCGGCCGCGGCTCCGCGTGCCGAGTCGCCGGCGTCCGATAGCAAGCCGGAACAGCCGGGCAGCGGGTTCTTCGGTCGTCGTTGATCCGCGATTGATCCGTGAACCTCCGGCGCGGGCCGGAGGTGGAGAATCCCGTTTTGGCGGACAAGCGCTCCATCGGCGAAGTCAGCGGCTACGATGTGGTCCGGGCGGTCAAGCACGTCCGGACGACGCCGGGGTCTGCCGTTCCGCCGCCCCCCAAGCGACCGCCTCCCGCGCCTCCCGCCTCGCCGCCCGGTGAACCGGACGACGGCAAAAAGCAACCGGCGGTGAAGATCGGCAAGACCGCGGTGCCGACCAAGTACGAGTACGTGTGCTACGAATGCGGCTACCGGTTCACGGTGGCCGGGAAGGTGCGCACGTTGTACTGCGCGAAGTGCCGGACGATCCTCAACCAGACCGACTACTCGATCGACAAGCCGCACGATGTGTCGATCGTGACGGCGGGGGTGGTGACGATCACCGAGACCGGGGTGTGGAGCGGCGGTACGCTGTCGGCGCGCGATGTGGTGCTTCGGGGCCGGCACGAGGGCGGATCGATCAAGGCGTTCCGGCGGCTGGAGCTCGCGCCGGGTTCGGTGTTCCGGTTGGACGCGCTCGAGGCCGAGGACCTGGTGGTGCACGAGGGCGTGGTGATCGAAGGCGGCGAGACGCCGATGCGGTTCCGCGAGGTCGAGGTGCGCGGCGAGGTCTCGGGGCGGCTGGAGGCATCGGGCCTGGTCACGCTGCATGCCCGTGCGGTGTTCCGCGGCGTGTTGAAAACCAAGCGGTTCGTGATGGAGGACGGTGCGGTGCTGGAGGCGGATGTCGAGATCGGAGCACGGAATGAAACCACGTCTTGAAATCACCTATTGCACGCAATGCCGCTGGCTGATGCGGTCGGCGTGGATGGCGCAGGAGTTGTTGACCACGTTCGAGGCGGAGCTGGGCGGGGTGACGTTGATTCCGGGGACGGGCGGGGTGTTCGAGGTGCGGGTGGCGGGCGGGGCGGTGTTGTGGTCGCGGGCGGAGCGCGGGGCGTTCCCGGAGATCAAGGAGTTGAAGCAGGTGGTGCGCGATGCGGTCGCGCCGGAGAAACCGCTGGGACATTCGGAAAGGAAGATGTGACGTGACGAACGGAATGGCGGCATCGCATGTGCATGTGGTCGGGGTGGCCGGGGTGGGCATGAGTGCCTTGGCCCAGGCGCTGCACGACGCGGGGTACGAGGTGTCGGGTTCGGACCGGTACATCGACCAGGGGCAGGACCTGGAGGTGTTGCACCGGCTCAAGCTGGGCGGCATCCGGTTGACGCCGCAGGACGGTTCGGGGATTCGTGCCGACACGGCGGCGATCGCGGTGAGCACGGCGATCGAGGGGGACAATGCGGATTTGCTGCGCGCGCAGGCGTTGCAGGTGCCGGTGGTGCACCGGGCGGCGATGCTGGCGCGGCTTGCGGCGGGGCGGCGGGTGCTGGCGGTGACCGGGACGGCGGGCAAGACGACGGTGACGGGGTTGCTCGGTTACCTGTGCGCGGAGGCGGGGATGGATCCGGTGGTGATCAACGGCGGGGCGGTGATCAACTGGATCGCGCCGGACCGGGTGGGCAATGCGCGCAAGGGCGCGGGCGGGTTGTGCATCCTCGAGGCGGACGAGAGCGACCGGTCGCTGCTGGCATTCCATCCGGCGACGTCGGTCATCACCAACGTGTCGAAGGATCATTTCGAGCTGGATGAAGCGGTGTCGCTGTTCCGCGCGTTCCGCGGCCAGACGGCGGAGTGGACGCTGCTCGGGCCGCAGGCGGCCGAGGTGCTCGACGGCGTCGCGGCGGAGCGTCTGGTGGTGGAGCGGCGGGCGGACGGCAATTGGTTCACCTTCGAGGGGGTGGCGTATCCGTCGCCGATGCCGGGCCAGCACAACGCTGAGAATGCGTGGCTGGCGGTGCGGGTGGCGCGGCGGCTGGGAATTGCGCCGGAGGTGCTGGTGCGGGGGTTGTCCACGTTCCGGGGGATCCACCGGCGGCTCGAGGTGGTCGGGCGGCGCGGCGGGATCACGGTGCTGGACGACTACGCGCACAATCCGGCGAAGATCGCGGCGTCGTGGCGGGCGGCGGCCGAGGAGTCGGCCTGCGTGCTCGGCGTGTGGCGTCCGCACGGCTACGGACCATTGTCGTTGTTGTTCAACGAGCTGGTTGATGCCTTCGCCTCGGTGTGCCGCGCGGGCGACCGGGTCTACATCCTGCCGGTGTATTACGCGGGCGGGACGGCGAAGAAGACCGGGGATGCGGAGCGGTTGGCCGGTGTGTTGGCGGAGCGCGGGGTGCCGGCGCGGTTTGTCGCGGACTACGAGGCGCTGCGGACCGAGCTGGGCGCGGTCATGAAAGCCGGCGACGTGGTGCTCGGCATGGGTGCGCGGGATCCGGAGTTGCCGGGGTTTTTGCGGTCGCTGGTGTGACGCGAAGGGGCGGGGGGAACCGCGGATGGTTTCATGCGCGAACCGTCGCCGGGCAACAAATCTGGTGGTCCGGCTTTGCGGCGGTGCTGGTTTGCGGTAGGATGTCCGCTTGATGTCCATGTCCCGTCATCACGAACCCGGCGGCTACCGCGAGGTGATCCGTATTGCCTGGCCGCTGGTGGTCAGCATGGGTTCGTTCACGCTGATGCAGTTTGTGGACCGCATGTTCCTGGCCTGGCACAGTCCGGTGTCGATCCAGGCGGCGCTTCCGGCGGGCATTCTTTCCTTCACGTTCATCTGCACGTTCATGGCGTTGTGCGGGTATGCGAACACCTTTGTCGCGCAGTACCACGGCGCGGGGGATCCGGAGGGGTGCAGCCGGTCGACCGCGCAGGCGGTGTGGCTGGCGTTGCTGACCTGGCCGCTGCTGGTGGTGTCGGTGCCGTTCGGCTTGTACCTGCTCGAGGTCAGCGGGCATCCGCCGGAGGTATTGGCGGAGGAGCGGGTGTATTTCACGATCCTGACCGCGGGCGGGGTGTTGGTGCCGCTCGGGGCGGCGATCAGCAGTTTCTTCACCGGGCGCGGGGCGACGCGGACGAACATGTTGGCGACGATCGCGGGGAATGTGACGAACATCGTGCTCGATTACATGCTGATCTTCGGGCGGTGGGGCGCGCCGGAGATGGGGATCCGCGGGGCGGCGATCGCGACGTTGATCGCGGGGTTGGTGACGCCGGCGATCCTGTTCACGTTGTATTTCTCGCGGCGGGTGGATGCGGTGTACCGGACGCGGTCGCATGTGCGGCCGGACTGGCGGTTGATGGGGCGGATGGTGCGGTTCGGGTTGCCGTCGGGGATCAACATGCTGGTGGAGATCGCGTCGTTTGCGCTGTTCATCCTGATTACCGGGCGGCTCGGGGCGGAGGCGCTCGCGGTGAGCAACATGGCGTTGAGCATCAACTCGGTGGCGTTCCTGCCGTTGATCGGGTTGGGCATCGCGGCGGCGACGTTGGTGGGGCAGTACCAGGGGCGGGGCGATCCGGACACGGCGGCGCGGGCGGCGGAGCGGGCGGTGCGGGTGGGGGTTGGGTATGTGGCGATGGTCGGGTTGACCTTCGTGCTGTTTCCGCGGTTGTACTTCTCGGCGTTCACGGCGCGGGCGGAAACGGGGCTGTCGGTGGATGACCTGCTGGTGACCGGGCGGTGGCTGCTGGTGCTGATGGCGGTGTGGGGGATCATGGACGCGGGCAATGTGATTTACGCAGGGGCATTGAAGGGCGCGGGCGACACGCGGTTTGTGTTGTTGTCCTCGACGGTGCTGGCGTGGTTGTTGTTTGTGCCGGGGGTGATGTTGATCGTGCTGGTGTTCGGGTACGGGTTGCTGGCGATGTGGGGGTGGGCACTGCTGTATGTGGGGGCGTTGGCGACGGTGTACGGGGGGCGGTTCCGGCGCGGGGCGTGGAAGCGGATCCGGGTCATCGAGGCGCCGCCGCCACCGCCGGCGGGGCGACCGGGCGCGGAGGCGTTGGCGGTCGGGGATTGACGCGGACGCGGGGGGCGGGCGGAGCGTGGTTGTCCAGACCTTGGACAACCGGGGAGGGCGGTTGTCCAGGGACTGGACAAGGGTCAGTCGCGGGGCGGCGGCGGGCGGTCGTTGTGCTTCAACCAGGCGTCGAGTTTCTGCTCGATGAAGGCCTGTTTGCCTGCTTCTCCGGCGGCGAGGGCGGCGCGGATGGCGGCGATTTTTTCCTCGGTTTCGGCGAGCTGGCGTTGGCGTTCGGCGAGTTGCTGGTCGTAGGCTTCGCCGAGTTGCCGGGCTAGTTCGGCGCGCAGGGGGGCGCGTTCGGCGTCGGAGGTGGCGCGTTTGTAGGCGCGCACGGTATCGCGGTCGATGGCCGGGGCGTCGCGGCGCGGGCCATCGTCGCCGGGTGGAGGTGCGTCGGGGCCGCCGGGGCCGGGACCGGGGCGCATCAGGCGTTCGGCGAGCCAGCGCCGGTCCTCCTCGGGCAGGTTCATGAAGGCGTCGTGGATGGCGGGGCGTTCGCGGCGCAGGCGTTCGAGGGCGCGGGCCTGGAGTTGTTCACGGACGTGGGTGCGGAAGGCTTCGGGGTCGCGGAGGCGCAGTTCCTGCAGGCGTTCGAATTCGGCGGGGTCCTGTTCGCGGAGCTGGTTCATCCATTGGTGCAGGGGCGCGTGGGGACGTCCTTCGCGGGGAGGTTGGCCGTGGCGGGGCGGTGCGTCGAGGAATCGATCGGGCGGCGGAGGCGGAGCGAGCGGATCGTCGGGGGCGGGGGGCTGGGCGTGGAGCGATGAGGCGACGAACAGGGCCGCAACGAGGGGGAGGATGTGGCGGAGGATCGGGTACATGGTTGGCTCCTAGTTCAAGAGGGCTTGGGCGAGCGCGTTCAAGTCGGAGTTGTCGGTGAGTTGATCGAGCGAGGTGGCGACGTCATCGAAGAGGGATTCCAGTTCGACGTTCCATTCGGCGAGGTCGATGCCGGGGTCGATGGCGGCGGGTGCGGATTGCACGATGGCGACAGGGGTCGTTGCCGGCGGGGAACGGAGGAGGTCGAAGCCGAGGGCGAGGGTGATGACCGCGAGGGCGGCGATGGCTCCGCGCAGCCAGGGAAACCAGCTTGCCATCGGGGCATCGTTGGCGGTGGCTTCGGCGGCCTGGCGGAGCACGGCGAGGGTATCTCGCGGGGTGGGGGGCACGTCGAGGTGGCGTGAGGCGGCGTGCCGGGTGGTGTGCAGCAGGTCTTCGTCTCGGGGCGTGAGGGGTTCAGGTTTCATGTCGGGTTCCTCCACGGAGCAATTGGTAGTCTTCCTCGAGCAGCGGGCGCAACTTCTGCAGGGCGTAGTGCATACGGCCGAGGGCGGTGTTCAACGAGGTTTGCTGGATGGCGGCGATTTCCTTGAACGAGAGGTCGGCTTCGGTGCGCATCAGGAACACGGCGCGTTGGTCGTCGGGCAGGGAGGCAATGGCGGTGCGGATCCGGTGCCCGAGGTCGCGGTTGGCGGTCTGGGCATCGGGAGTGGGATGCGGCGAGGGGAGCCGGTCGATCAGGGTGCTGGCGTCGTCCGGCGATGACGAGGGCGGGGAGGCCACAAACCGTTGTTCGTGCCGGATGCGGTCGATGAACAGGTTGTGGGCGATGCGGAACAGCCAGCCGGCGAAGTTGCGGTCGCGGTAGGATTTCAGGTTCCTGATCACCCGCAGCCAGACTTCCTGGAAGATTTCCTCGGCGTCGCCGCGCCCCTGCAACATGTTGTAGATGAAGGCGTAGAGCGGCTTCCGGTAGTGTTCCACCAGGTGTTCCAGCGCCGACACATCGCCTGCCTTGTAGTGCTCGATCCATACGTTGTCCGCGTGTTCCGTAGGGTTCATGGTCCCGGTTCAGCTTTCGTGCGGATAACGGTGGGCGGGGCGGATTATTGTGGGGTGAGGGGCCATTGGGTTTTGATGGCGGCGAGCAGGGGG
Source organism: uncultured Verrucomicrobiota bacterium (assembly GCA_937872895.1). Classification (GTDB taxonomy): domain Bacteria; phylum Verrucomicrobiota; class Kiritimatiellia; order CAIVKH01; family CAIVKH01; genus CALMUP01. The sequence goes on along the minus strand of CALMUP010000028.1, from coordinate 129,127 downwards.
CGGGTTTGATTCCAGACGAACTGGTAGGCGGCGGGGATGTCCTGGCCGAGTTCGGTGGCGAGGTTGGCGAGGGGGCGGTCGGTCAGCAGGTTCATCAGCGCGGCGGCGGTCAGCAGGTTGATGGTATAGATGATGACATAGGAGAAGAGGCGTCCGTGTTCCATGATATCGGGTTGGCGGATGGCGAGGATGGACAGGGTGAAGGTGATGTGGAAGGCCCAGGTCAGGCCGAACAGGGCGTACCAGAAGGGCAGGTAGGTGGCGAAATCGATCCAGACCGAGGCGATCAAGAACACCAGCAGGGTGATCACGGTGTAGAACGGGAAAAAGTACGGGGCGAGGGTGATCAGGATGTTTGATTTGCTGAGGGTCACGCTGCCGCCGCGTTCCCCGACCTTCATGCGCGAGACCTTTGCACCCATCATCAGGCCCCAGAGGGCGTGGGTGCATTCGTGGGCCAGGACATACGACCACATCGGCCGGGGCAGGGCGAAATAGAGGACGAGCCACACGGCGAATCCGCCGGTGAACCACCAGGTGGTCAGGTCGAGGGCGCGCCAATCGAGGTCGGCCTGGAGTTGGCGGGCAAAGGTGAGGGTGGCGGCGGCGGCGAGGGGGAGCAATAGCACGCCGATGATCCATTTGATGACAAGCCTCACGCGGATCTCCCGGCGGTGCGAAGCAGGGATTGGAGGGCGGCGTCGAGGCGGTCGGAAAGCCTCGGGGTGGGCCACCACCATCGGTCGCGCCGGATAACGAGTGTGGCGGGGTCGAGCGCGATAGGGCGCAGGGGTTCCTCCTGTTCGGCTGTAACGACGAACAGTTTTTCCAGGATCGGGCCATTGGTGAGGGTCAGGCCAAGATCATCCAGTTGGTGGGCGGTTTGTTCCCAAAGGGTGGTGATTCCGGTCCAGGCGTGGCCGGCGAGCAGGGCGTGTCGGAGCCAGGTGGCGGCGGGAATGACGCCTTGGGTGGGAAGCGGGTGGGGCAATAGGGGCAGGCGAAGATCGGCAGCGAGCCGGGCGAATGCGTGAGCGGTATCGGCGTTGTCGGTTCGGGACTGGTAACGATGAAGCCGGTTCTGGAGGATTCCGGGGCGGAGGCGGTTTGCGCGGTCATCGATTTCCCGTGCGAGCACGTTTGTTCGGCCGGGGCCAACCGGTTCGTGGCGAAGCAGGCAGGCGAGGAAGCGGCGCATGGCGAACTCTGGCACGAACCCGGTCAGTTCCGCCCGCCAGTGGGCCAGGGTGTGGATCAGGCGGTCGATGGTCAGCGGAGCGGATTGGCTCTCGAATCCTCGGGCTGGGGGGTGCAACCGCAGATGATGGCCCTGGCGTACGAAACGCCACGTCAACGGGTGTGCATCGGCGAGTGTACCTCCCTCCCTCCAGAGGCGGTGGATGCCGAGGGCGGCGGCACGGATCAACGGGTTCATGCGTGCAAGGGGGAGTGGGTCATGGCTATGGGCGAGATCTCGCAGATCATACCACTCCTGCGGCGAATCAAAGGCGGACGGGGCGGTATTGAATTCAGGCATGGGGACCATAAAACGCGACAAATGGCATTGACTTGGTGTGGTGCATCCGTACTATGGCACAACTTTTGCGGCGGGATCAACGTCCGCCAAGAGACTTCCGGTTCTTTTCCTGCGGGTAGGGACCGGGTTAACCGAAGAACGATTACGGAGTCGATCATGGGTCATACGAAGAGTGCAGTAAAGCGGGCGCGCCAGTACCAGAGCAACCAGTTGCGTAACAGCGCCGCCAAGTCGCTGGTCAAGACGAAGACCCGCAAGTTGGTGGGAACGGTCGCGGCGAAGGACGAAGCAGCCATCAAGGCGGCTTATTCTGAATTCTGCTCCGCTTTGGACAAGGCGGCCAAGAAGGGTTCGATCACCAAGCAGACCGCGATTCGGCGTAAATCCCGTGCTGGCGCCCGTATGCGTGCGGCATTGAAGGCCTGATTCCGGCATCCCGGATTCGGTCCATGAAAAACCCTGACTGGTTGATCCGGTCAGGGTTTTTGCGTTTACTCGTGGTGGCGGGTCGCTAACTCAGGGCCAGTATTCCACCATGAGCTGGACCATGTTGACGGCCAGGTCGCTGGCGGCCTGGGGGTTGGCGATCAATTTCGAAGAGGTCAGGTCGCCGATGACATCGAACACGAACCGGCCTTCGACGCGGGGGGACTCGACGACGACCGATTGGTCGCTGGTGCGGCGCATGACCATGTTGGCCACGATGAAGGCTCGGTATTGCTGAGCGGCGGTGCGGATATCCTTGCGGAAGGATACGGGTTCTATCCGGTATTCCGTCAAGACCACGGTCAGGATGGCATCGGCCTCGGCCTCGGCGACCACGCGTAACGAGCCATCGCGCTGGAGCTCTTGGATAACGGCTTGGGTTGTGTCGAGTTCGAGCAGCGGCTCTGTTGTACGGTTGACGAAGGTCGGTACATGTACGGTCTTGACGTCACCGGGCAACATCGAGCCGACGCGGTATCCGGCGCATCCGGTGAGTAGCAGGGAGACGGTAGCCAGGCTGAACAACATGGTGCGGGCGGTATGCGGATTATTCTTCATCTTCATCCTGCTTGCGTGGTTGATCCTTGATGGCGTCAATTTCCTGCAACCGGCGTTTGACCTCGGGCGTCCTTTCCGATTTCGGAAACAGACGCGCGAACTGCTCATAACTTTCCCGTGCGGCCTGCGGTCGGCGGGCAATACGGTCGTAGTAATCGGCAATACTGTAAAGTTTATCGGCTTTGCGGTCGAGCAATTCGTCGCGCATGATCCTGGCCTCGGCAGCGAAATCCGAGTCGGGATAAGCGCGAAGAAAGACCATGACGCCGGCCCAGGCTTCATCCAAGGCCTGGGCATCATTCGGGTAATCCTTGGTGATGGCGTGCAAGGCGCGAGCACGTCCGAAGGCTGCCGGTTCGGCAAACGGGCTTAGCGGGTACCGGTGAAGCGTGGCGATATAGGCCACAACGGCCAGTTCGTACTGGAAACTTTGCTCATAGGCTTGCCCGATGAGGAACTGGGCTTCCGGGGCGTGCACGGAGCGGGGGCCATTCTGGATCACTTTTTCGAACAGGGGGATGGCGCGTTCGGGGGCTTCGAATCCCGGCATGAACAGGAATTTGGCCTTGCGGGTGGTCATGACCTGACGGGCGATTTCAAATTGACGCTGCAGCACGGCATCGTAGTCGGGGAATTGCCCGGGATAGTTCTCCATCAGAAGCTGGTAGGCATCAAACGCCTGACGTGGCTTGTCGCGTTTTTCGAGGATTTTAGCATATGCCCATTGGGCGGCGGCGGCTTCCCGGGAGGATGGCCAGGTCATGACCAGGGCTCGGAAGGCGCGGCCGGCTTTGCGCAACTCATCCTGTCGGGCCAGCTCGCGGGCGTGGGCCAGTTGGTCTTTCGGGTTGTCCTTGGCCGGTCGGTTGAAGCTGAACCAGGAGTGTTTCTTGCCGGTTTCCTCGTATGGTTCGGATCTGGCCATCGCGGTATCGGCTAAGGCCAGAAGCACCATCATCAGCAACAGGCGGGGAACGGGATGGAACATACGCAACATGGTGGGGAACGATAGGTAGCGCAGGGGGGGTGGTCAAGCGGTAAAGGCAAGGTTGTCGCACTGAACGGCTTGATTCGGTGGGGTTTTGACCCTATCCTCTCACGCCTGTATTTCAACCCCGTGTCGCAGGCATGACAAAAGGACTCGCACTTACATGAAAAAAGTGATCATTCCAACCAAGCTGAACAAGATCGTCAAGGAGACCCTCGAGGCGACCGGTCGCTACCACGTCGTATTGGAAGAAACCAAGGATTTGAACGGATTCCTGCAGCAGCATACCGATGCCTACGCCTTGATCGTGCGCAGCGAGAAGGTGACGCCCGAGGTGATTGACCAGTTGCCCTCTCTGAAGGTGATCATCCGGGCGGGTTCCGGCTACGACAACATCAATACCAAGTATGCCCGCAAGAAGGGCATTGATGTCATGACCACGCCCGGCGCGAACGCGAATGCGGTGGCCGAGGAGGTTGTTGCCTTGATGCTGGCGGATGCGCGCCACCTGATTCCAGCCGATGCCTCGACCCGCGCGGGCAAATGGGAGAAGAACCTGTTCATGGGCCGGGAAGTCAGCGGCAAGACCGTTGGTATTGTCGGACTCGGTGCGATCGGCCAGTTGGTGGCAAAACGCCTGGCCGGGTTCGACGTGCGCCTGATCGGGTACGATCCGGTTATCTCCCAGGAGCGGGCCCGCTCGGTCAATGTCGAGTTGGTTGATCTCGGTTCGCTGTTCGAGCAGGCCGACTATATCACGTTGCACATTCCGGAAAACAACGAGACACGCGGCCTGGTCAACGCCGGGTTGATCGCCCGCATGAAGGATGGGGCGACCCTGGTCAATTGCGCCCGTGCCGGCATCATCAATGAAGAGGACTTCCGTGCTCAGAAGGCAGCCAAGAAGCTCCGCTTGCTGAATGATGTGTATCCGAAGGACGCCGAGGGACCGAAGCCGATCGCCGACATCGCCGACATCATGGTGCCGCATCTCGGCGCCAGCACCAAGGAGGCCAATTTCAAGGCTGCCCTGCATGCCGCCGAGGAACTGATCGAGTTCGACGAGAAGGGGATCAGCAGCTATATCGTCAACCGCGACATTCCGCCCGGCCTCGATGAGGCTTATGGCGAACTGGCCTTCCTGCTGGCCCGGTTGTGCCGCCAGTTGGTTGGTCGCGACGCCAAGTTGAAGTTGATCGAGAGCAGCTTCTACGGCTCGCTCAAACCCTATGCCAAGTGGCTGCTGGTTCCGGTGGTGGCGGCGATCAGCGATGACTTCGATCGCTCCTCCGATCCGCGCGCCGCCCTGCAGTACCTGAAGGACATGGGCATTGATTTTGAAGACCGCGAGACGGACGACAAGAAGGGGTACGACAATTCGATCACCCTCGACCTTACCGCCGCGCTGTCCGACAGCAATCTGCGCCGGGTCAGCGTGCGGGGCACGTTGACCGAGGGGGTCATGATGATCTCGCGGATCAACGACTTCCACAGCCTGTACTTCGAGCCGAAGGGCCATGCCGTCCTGTTCATCTACGACGACCGCCCGGGTGTGCTCGGCCATATCGGAGCCGCCCTGGCCGCCGCGAAGATCAACATCGACGACGTCCGCAACCCGCACGATTCAAAGTGCGAGAAGTCGATCGCGATCCTCAAGGTCAACCAGAAGATTCCGGGCGACGTACTGTCCCGGATTGCCGCCGATATCAAGGCGGAAACCTGGTTCAGCATTGATTTCCCGTCGGCCTGATCGCCTTTCCCGGCCGATCCGCGTCTACAATCCGCTTGCCCTCCCTTCGTTGGTTGAATACAACGATGGGAAGGTAACTCAATCACCACGTGGAGGATTCATGAAGAGTGTGACATTGATTGCGACCGGCCTGTTGTGCGCCGTGTCCTTGACCGGCTGCCAGACCTTGGGCCAATTCACCGGAAATACCCCTACCGAGCGCACCAACGCCGACATGGGCCTCGGTGAATACAAGGGGTTGAAGCATGCCGTCGGCGTGAAGGGATTTGAGAACGAGGCAGGTTGGCGGGGCCAGTGGGAACTGGGCGACAACCTCGCTGCGATGCTCGAGTCCGCGCTGTTCGATACCGGACGTTTCGTCCTGGTTGAGCGCGAAAAGCTGACCGACGTCATTGCCGAGCAGGATCTGGCGGCAAGCGGCCGCACCGCGAAGGCGGCCAAGGTGGCCAGGACCGGAGTCATCCGTTCGGCGCGCTACATTGCTACCGGCACGATCACGACGGTTGAAGAGGCCGCTTCAGGTGGCGGCGGGGGCGTGAGTGTCGGCGGATTTCGGGTTGGGTTGGGCGGATCGAAGGCTCAAATCACGATCATTGCCAAGCTGATCGACACCTCGACGGGTGAAATCGTGGCGAAGGAACGCATCACTGGCAAACCCGGTGGCATTGGTGCCAGCATCGGATACTCCGGTAGCAGTTTCGGCGCCGATCTGGGCGGGTTCACCAAGACGCCGCTCGGCGAGGCCGCGCAGGACGTGATCAACCAGGCCGCGAAGTTTTTCGCCAAGCAGATGGAAAACTTTCCGTTTGAGGGCAGCGTGATCAAGGTCTCCGACAAGGGACAGATCCTGATCAACCGCGGTTCCGAATTTGGCGTTACGGTCGGGCAGGAACTGGTCATGGCCGAGCAAGGCGAAGAGTTGCTCGATCCCGATACCGGGGAACTGCTGGGCAACGAGGAAGGCGAGGAGATCGGTGTGATCCGCATTGCCCGGGTTACCGAGAAGATCAGCTATGCGGACGTGGTATCCGGCGAAGCCAATCCGGAGCCGGGCACGACGGTCAAGCTGAAGAAGTAAGCTGCCTGAACGCGGGATCAACCGCATCGGCCGCCGGGTAACCGGCGGCCTTTTTTATTCCGTGACGGGTTCTGGCTCGGGGTGGATCGATTCTGATTCATCGTCCTTGTCCACGCGGTCCGACGATGGGAAGGCGACCGTCTCGAGCTTCGCGCGCACGGTATCGTTGGCGGGATCCAACTCCAAGGCGCGTGACCACCAGCGTCGTGCTTCCTCCGGCTGGCCAAGGGCCTGGTGGATGTCGCCGAGGTGGTCGGCGATGGTCGGGTCATCGGGAAGCAGGTCGGCCGCCCGTTGGATGTCGGCCAGGGCGTTGGTGTACTGGCCCTGGTGAAAATAGATCCAGCCGCGCGTGTCGATAAAGGCGGCGTTGTCCGGTTCAAGATCGAGGGCTATCCCGATGTGATGATAGGCCATGTCGAGCTTGATGCCGCGTTCGGCATGCATGTAGGCCAGGTAGTTGTGGGAGTCGGCGTGCCCGGGTTCAACCCTTACGGCTTCGAGAAAGTACAACTCGGCTTTGTCATAGTCCTTGGTGCGTTCAGCGGCGGCGCCCAGCCAGAAGAAGAACTGGCCGCTCAATGAATCGATGGACTCCTCCTCGTCTGCGCGTGCATAGGCCTTTTCGAGCAATTGGAGGGCCAAGGCTGGTTGTTCGGCTTGAAAGGCAGCCATGCCGTGCAGGGTTTGGAAGGCCACGGTTTCCGGCAGGATATCGGGAATCAGGTCGAGCACGGCCAGGGTGGCCGTTATCCGATCCGCACGGTTCGGACTGCGCAGGTTGATGGACAGGTAGTCCTCCACCGCGTCGGGATTGGTGGCGGTGGCGGTGCGCAAGCGATCCGCTGCATCCTGATAGGCGCCAACAAGCTGAAGGCTGATGGCGTGGTTCAGGTAAAAGTTCGACATCAACGGGGAACGATCGGTGGTCGCGATGCCGTCCTCCACCAAGGAAAACTGGGCCGCGGCCTCGGCGTGGTTGGTATTGGCGGCATAGGCATAACCGAGCATTTCCACGATGCGCATGTCGTTGGGCATTTCACCGCGTGCTTCCAGGAGCAAGGATAGGGCTTCGGCAACCTGGTTGCGGGCGAGCAGTTGGAAGGACAACTTGATGTAAGCCTCGGGGGCATTCGGGTTGATGGCGATGACCGCGGCCAGTTTCTCGCGCGCCTTGTCCGGTTGCTCGTCCTGGTCATACAACTCGGCCAGATAGTAGAGAAGACGGATGTTGTCGGGTTGTCCTTCCGCGATCTGTTCGAGGAGTTCAATGGCTTTTCCCCGGTTTCCGACTGCGGCCAGGTTGACTGCGAGTTTCTGGCGAATCATCAGGTCGTCCGGACTCAATGCCTCGATCCGGGCGAACACCTCGATGGCCTCCTCGATATGGCGGTGCAGGATAAGCAGGTCCCCATACTGGGTTAGCAGGTAGGGGTCCTCGGGAAATGCTTCCGTAGCGGTGGCCAACACCTCGAGTGGTCCCTTGGGGAGGGGCGCCGACCGGTTCTTGGCCCGGATGGCCGAGGCATCGTTCAGGTACAGTTCACCCAGGGCCTGATAGATACCCAGGCGGTCATCCACCTTGCCGAGAGCGTGTTCGAGGGTACGAATGGCTTCATCGCGATCTTTCAGCCGTGCATGAACGGACGCGATTTCCAGGTAGTGGGCCGCTTCCTTCGGCTCCACGGTTGCGGCACGGGTCAGCGGGATCAATGCCTCGCGGTGGCGCCCTTGGATACGCAAACCCAGCGCACTGAGCTGCAAGGCACGCAGGTTGGTTGGGTCGCGTTGCAGGACTTCCTCCAGAACCACCGCCATATCGTCAAATCGGTTCTGATGGAAATAAGCCACGGCCAATTCCATCCGTAACCCTACATGCTCCGGATCACTGGCGATCGCCGCTTCGTAGTGCTGCACGGCATCCGCATCGGATCCGCTGTAACCTTCCAGTACAGCCATGCTGTAGTGGGCGAGCGAGCGCGATGTTTGGTCGATGCGCTGGTCGGCGGCGCTGGGCCCGGCCCCGACCTGCTCGTGTTGGCGTGGAAACACCACCGAAGCACAGCCCGCCAGAAGCACCAACGCCGAAAAACCGAGCAGTCCACGATGGATGACGGCTGTGTTCATTCGGCTATTCAGTTGTTCACGGCGGGGCGAACCCCGCACGGTTATCTCTTCTTGTGGCGGTCAGCGGCCGAGCGTTTCTTGCGTTTGTGCTTGGCCATCTTCTTCCGCCGCTTTTTCTTCACGGAACCCATAGTACTCTGTTTCCTTGTTGGTCCTTTAGGGGACGACTTTGTTCAAACCGATTTCAATGATGCCCTCGGCCCCGGCGGCCTTGAGTTGCGGGATGATTTCGCGCACCACGGATTCGTCCACCACCGACTCGATCGAAAACCAGCCGTCGGCAGCCAGTTGATTGAGGGTAGGGGCATGGAGGGCGGGAAGGAGTTTGGTCACGCGTTCGAGGTTGTCCTTGTGCGCGTTCAGCTTGATCAGGACCTTCGTTTCGGCGGCCAGGGCACCCTGCAGCAACATCGCGATCTGCTCGATCTTACTGCGTTTCCAAGCATCCTTCCAGCTTTGCTGGTTGGCGATGAAGCGGGTTGTCGACTCCAAAACCGTATCGACAATACGGAGGTTGTTCGCGCGCAGTGACGAGCCGGTTTCCGTAATCTCGACGATGGCATCCACCAGTTCGGGAGCCTTGACCTCGGTTGCACCCCAGGAGAACTCCACCTCGGCGTTCACCTTGTGCTTGGCCAGATACTGGCGGGTCAGGCCCACGGCCTCGGTGGCAATCCGTTTGCCCTCGAGGTCTTTCGCCGACTGGATCGTGGAGTCATTTGGAACCGCGACAACCCAGCGCACGGGTTTCAAGCCGACTTTGGCATAAACCAGGTTGGCGACCTCGTGGACGGTGGATTGGTTTTCAACCACCCAATCATGCCCGGTCAAACCCGCATCCAGCACGCCCTGTTCAACGTAGCGGCTGATTTCCTGGGCACGGATCAGGCGGCAATCGATTTCCGGGTCATCCACCGACGGAATGTACGAGCGGGAACCGGTGCGCAGCGTGAATCCAGCCTTCTTCATCATCGAGAAGGTCGATTCCTGCAAACTTCCCTTGGGCAAACCCAATACGATCTTTTTCTTGTCCATGGCGCTTCTTTCTCTTCTATAAGGGGTGGTGACACTAGTGGATACGCCTGATTAAGTCCACTAAATCTCGTGTGCAACTTCCACTCCCGACACCCGGTCCGGAGGTTCACCCGAATCCCGGCGGCTAGTCATTGACACGAAGCGGCTACTGATTTACTATTATCAACTATCAATTGGAGAGGGTTCTATGACGATTTACAGATGGGTCATTGGATGCGGTTTGTTGTTGGTTTGTGGTGCGGTGGTGCCGGTAGTTGCCGAGGATGCTGCCGAGCCTTGGTGGCTGGCTCCAACGGTTGGGCCGCTGACACCCAGTCTGCACATCAATGCTGCCGTTGGAGATTCCTCGGGTGATGCGGAGGCCTTGGCTGTTGGTCACCATGATCCAACCCGAGAGGATGGTTCAGTGCAGGCCATTGAGCCCGGGTTGTCCCTGCGATTGGGCCAGGTAGAGGCGTTTGCCACTTACGCGATTTCCTATGGCGCGGAGGAGGAGTGGGAGAATGAGTGGGAGGAGGCGTTCTTGAAGATTCGGGATCTTCCTGGTGGTTTCGAGGTGCGTGGCGGTCGGATGCTAGGGCGGTTCGGATACCAGAACGCGCGCCATCTTCATGCCTGGAGTTTTGTGGATACCCCGCTGGTGCTGGGGCGTTTTCTCGGTGATCACGGGTTGTGGTTCGACGGCGCAGACCTCACCTGGCTTCACCAGGATGTCGGCGTTACCTACGGGTTGACCGTGGCGTACGGCAAGGCCGTTGGCCATGAGCATGAGCACGGCGGGGGCGAGCATGCCGACGAAGAACACGCCGAGCACGAGGAGGAACACGAAGGTGAGGAGCATGCCGAACATGATGATGACCATGATCATGCACATGGTGGTGAACTTGCCTTCGACGACGACGTTACATCGGCCCGTCTGTTCACCCAGCGCAGCCTTGATGATTTCCGTTCCTACGAATCAGGGCTATCCCTGGCAGTGGGCGATGAGGAGACCGGCCGCCGGATGACCGTGTTCGGATGGGATTTCACCTATGCCTGGCGTCAAAATGGTCTCGCTCCCGGAGGCCGTTCCTACATCTGGACCACCGAGGTGTTGTACCGGGATGTCGAGGATGGCGGAAGCGGCCACGACCATGGGGAGGAGCACGAGGGTGAAGACCATGCGGATAGCGATCACGACCATGAGGGTCTTCCCGGCGGTGCCGAGTTCGGTTTCTACTCGCAGTTTGTCTATTCACCCAATCCGGCACTTGATCTCGGTACGCGGGTGGGCTATGTGGAAGGGAACGATGACCTCGAGACCGGAGAGCGCTTCCAGATCAGCCCCGCCATCACGGTGTATCCCGATCCATTCCGACGCACCTCGATCCGAGCCCAGTACAATTATGATGATTTGGATGATGGTTCCGAGGAACACACCGTCTGGCTGCAACTCGGGTTGGCCTGGGGCGGCGCTGAAGTCCGCTAGGAGTAACCATGTCTAGCTTGACCCGCTGGTGGTTGGCCGGCTGGTTGCTCGCGGCCGGCTGGGGGCATGCCGCCCCCTCGGCGCCGCTTCGCATCGCTTCCCTGCACCCGATCGTCAGCGATCTGGCCCGGCAGGTGGGCGGAGATGCGGTGATCGTCACCGACCTGATGCCGCTGGACTCCAACCCGCACACCTACTACCCGACCCCGGCAAACCTCAAGGCGGCTTCCGACGCCGACCTGGTCATCGCGGCCGGCAAGGGGCTCGAGACCTACCTCGATGAGTTCAGGCAATCGCTCGGAGGGGGCGTCCCGGTTTTTGAAGTAGGGAGGTCGGTCCCCTCGTTGCGTGTGGAGGCGGACGAGGTGTTTGTCTGCTGTCCGAACCATGCGCACGGTGCGATTGATCCACACTGGTGGCACAGCGTCAGAAATGCCCGCCGGGCCGCGTTGTCACTCGCCGATGAGCTCGCGCGCCTTCGCCCCGAGTCGGCCGAACTGTTCAGGCAGAACGCCAGGGCGTATGCCCTGCGGCTCGATGCCCTGTATGCGTGGGCCAAGGCGGAAATCGCCTCGATTCCGCGCGCGGACCGCGAGTTGACCACGGCCCATGCCGCCTTCGGCTACCTGTGCCGCGAGCTGGGCCTCCGCTCGATCACCATCCTCGGCCTGACCAATGCCCACGAGCCGGAGCCGGGCTACCTGAAGGAGGTTATCAAGAACCTGCGTGATCACGAGGTGAAGGCCGTGTTCCCGGAGGTCAATGCCAATCCGAAGGTGCTGGAGAGCCTGGCGCGCGAAGCGGGGGTAACGATCGGTGGCCACCTGTATGCCGACATGGTCGGGTTGGACGACCCCACCTACGAGGCGATGATCCGCCACAACATTTCGGTGATTACCGAAGCCTTGACGAAGGGGCGGTGACCGGCGATGCGCGGTCGTCCCTGGTGGCAATGGCTGGCGTTTGCGGCAGGTTGGCTGGCCCTGGCCTGGCCGATCCTGCGGGTGACCGATGCGGATAGCACGGCTACGCCATCCGCCGAAGTACCGGCAGGCCGGTTGACGCATGCCTGGGTGACCATCGAGTGTTCGGCGCGACCCTCCAGCGTGGCGGTGCTTCAGGGTGATCGGGTGGTCTGGCGCGACGACGCCCCTTCCGACCGGCGTTTCGAAACCGACATCGAGCTGGCGATTGATGACCTCGGCGTGGATTTCACGTTGGAGGTCGCATTGCCGGACGGAAACCACGCGGTCGAAGTCACCCTCGATGTCGATGGTTTCCCGCGCCGGGCCCGCACCGTGTGGACCGAGGGTCCGCTCGCGGAGCGCATTGAATTCCTGTGGGGTGCGCGATGAACGGTGCGCGCATCGAGGAGCACCGCCACCATGCCCTGCGAGCCGACGGGCTGCATGTGCATTACGGCTCGATCTGCGCGTTGCATGACGTGAGTTTCGAGCTGACCTGCGGCACCGCCGTGGCGTTGATCGGTGGCAACGGCGCCGGCAAGAGCACGCTGATGAAACGCATGGTGGGACTGATCCCGCCCAGCGCCGGGCAGGTGATCTGGCGCGGCGTGCCGATGGCCCAGAGCACCCACGAGATCGCCTACCTGCCCCAGCGTTCCGATGTGGACTGGTCGTTTCCGTTGACCGTGCGCGGCCTGGTGGAACTCGGGCGGTATCCGCTGATCGGCCCCTGGAAGCCCTTTGCCGCCGCCGACCTCGAGGCGGTCGAACGTGCCATGGCTCGCATGCAGATCGGAGCCTTGGCTGGTCGGCAGATTGGACAGCTCTCCGGCGGACAACAGCAGCGGGTGATGATCGCCCGCGCACTCGCCCAGGATGCGCATGTGCTGCTGCTCGACGAGCCGTTCGCCGGGCTAGATCAGCCCTCGCAGGAGCTGCTGGTGTGCCTGCTCCGCGAACTGGTGGGCAGCGGCCACCTCGTTGTGGCCTCGCACCACGACCTGAAGACGGTCAGCGACATCTTCGACCAGGCGATCCTGCTCAACGGAGCCATGATCGCGCACGGACCCAGCCGCGAAGTGATGACCCCTGACAACCTGGTGCGGGCCTTCGGAGCCCCGTCATGATCGATGCCCTCCAGGACATGCTGTCGTACCAGTTCAACCAGCGGGCGCTGCTTGCCGCGGTGATGATCGGTTTCCTCAACGGCTACACCGGCGGGTACGTGGTGCTGCGCCGCGGCGCACTGTTCGCCGGTGCATTGTCGCACACCTTGTTCCCCGGCATTGCGGTCGGTGCATTGATCGCCGGATTGAATCCCTACAGCGCCTTGATCGGCGCCTTCGTCATGGCCTTGGTGGTCGGCCTGGGCAGCCAGGGGGTGGCGGCGCATTCGCGGGTGGACCGCGAGGCGGTCATGGCCATCCTGTACACCGCGGCAACGGCGGGAGGCTTGCTGGTGCTGGAGCGGCTGGGAACCTATGTCCGCGTGGAAGACTACCTGTTCGGCAATATCCTCCGCGTGTCCAACTGGGATCTGTGGTTCGTCTACCTTGCTGGCTTTATTGTGTTATCGACCTTGATCCTGTTCCAGCGTCCGCTGCTTATCTTCATCTTCTCCAACAACCTGGCTGCGTCGTATGGATTGTCGGTGCGGCTGATGGACTACCTGCTTGCCGCCCTGGTGGTGATCACCATGGTGACCTCGCTGCAGGCGGTCGGGGCCTTGCTCGCCATCGGGCTGCTGGTCGCGCCGGCGGCGACGATGTACCTGTTCTCCGACCGGCCGGCAGTCATCCTCTGGGGAGGCGGCATCGCCGGGGTGGTGATTTCGGTCGGTGCGGTGGTGATCACGAATATCGCGGACCTGCAGACCGGGGCGGTGATGGTCATCCTGCTGGCGGCGTTTTTCCTCGTCGGATTCCTGGCAAGTCCGCGCTACGGCCTGCCCGGCTCCCTGCGCGCACGGCGGAAGCCGGTCGATTCCTGACGGCACGGGCCACCCGCTTGCGCTTTACCCGTTGACCGCGTATGATCGCGCATCATGCCGGAAGCGTTTTGTCCATCCTGCGGGAAGAAAACCCTGATGATCGTGGAGCCGGTGTATGAGGGCTTCACCCGCATCGGGGAGCGCCAGCGTTGTGCCGTGTGCCGCCACGCGATGACCATGCCCGGATCCGAAGCCAAGGGCACCGCTGAGACCACCGCCAGCCGCAAGCTCCCGTCCATCTTCAGCGAAGAGGACCGCTCGCCTCAAATCCACCTGTTCAATGCCGGGGAAAACGAGCGGCTTTGCCGGTATTGCCGGCATTACACCGTCAACCCGTTCCGCCAATGGTGCGGACTGCATCGCCGCGACGTCGAGGCCACCGATACCTGTGAGCGGTTTGAGAAAAAAGTCGAAAAACCCCCGGTCGTCTAAGCCCTGCCGCGGCTGAACGGATGGAGGTCGTCCGGTGTCCAATAGAGCCGGAAAAAGGAGACTCGTACCATGAGCGTCGATCAATTCACCATCAAGGCCCAGGAAGCATTGCAGCAGGCACAGAACCTGGCTGGTGAGCACGGCCATGCCGAGGTTCTGCCCGAACACCTCGCCCTTGCCCTGATCCGGCCCGCCGACGGCGTGGTCCGCGCCTTGCTGGCGCGGATGGGGGTCGAGCCGTCCCTGCTCGAAGAGGCGATTGTCCGCCAACTCGATCGGCAAGCCAAGGTTTCCGGCGCGTCCGAACGTTATCCGTCGAAGGCCTTCCGCGCCGTGCTGGACCGGGCGCGGCAGGATGCCCGAACCATGCGCGACGAGTTCGTCAGTGTGGAACACCTGTTCCTGGCCCTGCTCGACGTCAAGGAGGCCGCCTTCCCGGCCTTGGCGGCCAAGGCCGGACTGACCCGTGATGCCGCGTTGAAAGCGCTTCAGGCGGTGCGCGGGTCGCAACGCGTGACCGATGCCAACCCCGAAGACAAGTATGAAGTCCTCAAAAAATACGGCCATGACCTGACCGAGGCGGCGCGCAAGGGCAAGCTGGATCCGGTGATCGGCCGTGATACCGAGATCCGCCGGGTGATCCAGGTCCTGTCCCGCCGCACCAAGAACAATCCGGTGCTGATCGGTGAACCGGGGGTGGGCAAGACCGCCATCGTTGAAGGGCTCGCCCAGCGGATCATCGCCGGGGATGTCCCGGAAAGCCTGTCCAACAAGACCGTGGTCTCGCTCGACCTCGGTGCGATGATCGCCGGCGCGAAATACCGTGGTGAATTCGAGGACCGCTTCAAGGCCTTCATCAAGGAGGTCATGGAGGCGGAGGGGAAGATCATCCTGTTCATCGACGAGTTGCACACGCTGGTGGGTGCGGGCGGCGCCGAGGGGGCCGTGGACGCCTCGAACATGATCAAACCCCCGCTGGCCCGCGGCGAGTTGCGGGCGATCGGCGCGACCACGCTCGACGAGTACCGCAAGCACATCGAGAAGGATGCCGCGCTGGAGCGGCGCTTCCAGCCGGTACTGGTCGGCGAACCGACGGTCGAGGACACCATCGCCATCCTGCGCGGCCTCAAGGAGCGCTACGAGGTACACCACGGGGTGCGCATCCAGGATTCCGCACTGGTCGCGGCGGCCACCCTGTCCAACCGCTACATCACCGAACGGTTCCTGCCCGACAAGGCGATTGACCTCGTGGACGAGGCGGCGAGCCGGTTGCGCATGGAGATCGACAGCATGCCCACCGAGATCGACACGATCCGCCGCCGCGTGCTGCAGCTCGAGATCGAACGCGAGGCCCTCCGCAAGGACAAGGAGGAGGAGGCGCGCGAGCGGCTCGCCAAACTCGAGGAGAACCTCGTGCGGTTGCGCACCGAGGAGACTCGGCTGAAGCTCCACTGGACGCGGGAGAAGGAGCTGATATCGACCATCCGCGACCTCACCCAGTCCCTCGATCTGCTGCGCACGCAAGAGGAGACCGCCCGCCGCGAGAACGACCTCGGCCGTGCCGCGGAGATCCTGTACGGGAGAATCCCCAGCGTGGAGCGGCAGATCAAGGAGGCCCAGCAGCAACTCGTCGCCTTCCAGAAGGACCAGCGCATGCTGAAAGAGGAGGTGGACGACGAGGACATCGCCACCGTGGTGTCGAACTGGACCCGCATCCCGGTCAGCAAGCTCTTGGAGACCGAGAAGGCCAAGCTGCTCGGGATGGAGGATCGCCTGCAGCAGCGGGTGATCGGGCAACGCGAGGCCATCGCCTCGGTCGCCAATGCGGTGCGGCGTTCGCGCTCCGGCCTGCAGGATCCGAACCGTCCGATCGGCTCGTTCATCTTCCTCGGCCCCACCGGGGTTGGCAAGACCGAGCTGTCGCGCGCGCTCGCCGAGTTCCTGTTCGACGACGAACACGCGATGGTCCGCATCGACATGTCCGAATACATGGAGAAGCATTCGGTCAGCCGCCTGATCGGTGCACCGCCCGGCTATGTCGGCTACGACGAGGGCGGCTACCTGACCGAACAGGTGCGGCGTCGCCCGTATGCCGTGGTGCTCTTTGATGAAATCGAGAAGGCCCACCCCGACGTGTTCAACGTGCTGCTGCAACTGCTCGACGACGGACGCCTGACCGACGGTCAGGGGCGCACCGTGGACTTCAAGAATACCATCGTGATCATGACCTCCAACATCGGCGGGCCGGTGATCCACGAAACCTTGACCGCCCATCCCGATATCGGGGGCGATCACCCGTTGTACGAGCAGATGGAGGCCAAGGTCCACGACCTGCTACGCGCCCATTTCCGGCCGGAATTCCTCAACCGCGTCGACGATACCATCATCTTCCACAGCCTGCACCGCGACCAGCTCCGGCGCATCGTGGACCTCCAGGTCGAGCGGGTGCGCAAGCACCTGGCCGACCGCCATGTCAGCCTGAAACTGACCGATGCCGCGCTCGATCACATCGCCCGGGTCGGCTACGATCCGGCCTTTGGCGCCCGCCCGCTCAAGCGGGTCATCATGCGCCAAATCGTCGACCGGCTCGCCTCGGAAATCCTCGCCGGATCGATCCCGCCTGGAGGAACCGCGGTGTTTGATCACCGCGACGCGCAAGACGGCTTGACCCTGACCGTGGAATAACCATGATGACGTCGTGAAGTAAGGGATCCATGGATACCGCACTGTCAGCGTTTATGATCATCGGCATCTTCTACATGGTGTACCACATCACCAAGGGGATGTGAGGTGTACCTCCGGACGGGAACACCATGAAACACGAAGTCCCCGTTACCGTCAAAGCACTGGTTCCCACCCCAAACGGTTGTGGCGTGTTCCTCACCGATGGCGTGAAGGTCATCGCGATTTTCGTCGATCACTCCGTCGCCGCAGCCATCACCATGGCCATGCACGACATCCGCAAGCCCCGCCCGCTGACCCACGACCTGATCGAGAACATCCTCGGCGGGCTCGGCGTTGTCCTGCAGAAGGTCGTGATCAACGACCTCAAGGAGGACACCTACTTCGCCCGCCTGTTCATGTACCAGCAACTGGAGGGTGGGGGGCGCAACATGCTCGAGGTCGATGCGCGACCCAGCGACTCCATCGCACTGGCACTACAACTGAAGGCCCCAATCCTAATCGCTGACGAGGTGCTCGACCGCGCCGATGATATGAGTTGGGCGCTGGAACAGCACAAGCCTGACGGGGATTCGCCAGTAGACGAGAAAGGGTAATGTTCGTTGGTGAATCCCAAAAAACATTGCATGGCAAGTCAGTCGGACTAGGATAAACCCATGAATATTCTACTCACCGGCGGGGCCGGCTACATCGGCAGTGTAACCACCGAGCAGCTTCTGAACCGCGGTCACAAGGTGTGGGTTTTCGACAGCCTGGAGAGGGGACACCGTGCCGCGGTGGATGAGCGCGCCACCTTCATCCAGGGCGACCTGCGCAACCCCTCCGACATTCTCGGCGCGATGAAGTCGGTCAAACCCGACGCGGTGATGCACTTCGCCGCGTACGCCCTGGTCGGGGAGTCGATGGATGACCCGATGATGTATTTCCGCAACAACGTGGTCGGCGGTCTTAACCTCGTCGAGGCGATGACCACGGTCGGTGTCCCACGCATCGTCTTTTCCTCCACCTGCGCAACCTACGGCCAGCCTGAGATCGTCCCGATGACCGAGGACCTGCCGCAGCGTCCGACCAACCCGTATGGCGAATCGAAGCTCCAATTCGAGAAAGTTCTGACCTGGTTCCGCGAGCGCAAGAACCTCCAGTCCGTCTTCCTGCGTTACTTCAACGCCGCCGGCGCGACCGAGCGCTTCGGCGAGGACCACGAACCCGAGACCCATCTGATCCCGAATGTGCTGAGGGTTGCCCTCGGACAACGCGACAAGGTGCAGGTGTTCGGAACCGACTATCCGACGCCGGATGGTTCCTGCGTTCGTGACTACATCCACATCGTCGATCTGGCCCAGGCCCACCGGCTCGCCCTCGAAGGCGCGATGCAGGGCGCCTTCAACCTCGGCAACGGTGACGGTTATTCCGTGCTCGAAGTCATCAAGATCGCCCGCGAGATCACCGGGCATGCCATTCCGGTGGACCTCGCGCCGCGCCGCCCCGGCGATCCGGCCAAGCTGATTGCCGCTGCCGACAAGGCCCATGCCGTCCTGGGTTGGAAGCCGGAATATCCCGAGCTGAGCACGATCATGCAGCATGCGTGGAGCTGGCATCAACGCCACCCCTGCGGCTACCCGAAATGACCCCGCGGCTGGAACTGGTCACCACCGGTGCCGAATTGCTCGACGGCCGGGTCGTCAACCGCCATGCCGCCTGGCTCGGTGCGAAACTAGCGGCCATCGGTTGGGACCTTGCCCGCGACACGACGGTCTCCGACGATGCGGCATCCATCCGCGATGCCCTGATCGGCGCCGCCTCCCGCGCCGAGGTGGTGATCCTTACCGGCGGACTCGGCCCCACCACCGACGATGTCACCCGCGATGTCGTGGCCGCGTGGGCCCGCTCCCGCGTGGTAATGCACGAACCCACCCGCCAGTATGTCGTGGATTGTTACCGTGAACGCAACAAACCGCTGAATGCGACCGTCGAGCGCCATGCCCTCGTCGTCGAAGACGCGGTGGTGCTTGCCAACCGCCACGGACTCGCGCCGGGTGAGCACCTGTCGGTCGGTGATCGCCACGTCTTCCTGCTTCCCGGTCCACCCCGCGAATTCCAGGGCGTGATGATCGACCATGTATTGCCGTGGCTCCTGGCCACCGGGGCGGCACGCGCCACCCGGGTGGTATCGTTCCAGACCGCCGGGTTGGGGGAATCGGATATTGCAGCGAAACTGGCCGGTACACCATTTCCCGGGCTGCCGGTCGAGGCCGCCTATTGCGCCGAACCGGGCCGGGTGTCGATCCGGCTGCGCGAGCAGGATGGAAACGCCGACGCGCTCGACCAGGCCGCCGCGGCGGTACGCGGCGCGCTGGGTGAATGGATCTACGCCGAGGCCGAAACCACGATGGAACAGGTGGTGGCCGATCTGCTGAAAGCGGCCGGTCAAACCATGGCGGTGGCCGAATCCTGCACCGGCGGATTGCTCGGACAACGGATGACCGACCTGCCGGGGTCGTCGCGCTACTTCCGCGGCGGGGTCATTGCCTACCACAACGATGCGAAGCGCGACCTGCTGGATGTACCGGCCGATCTTCTCGCTGCTCACGGCGCGGTCAGCGAGCCGGTCGCCCGCGCCATGGCGCACGGGGCACGGCAGCGGCTCGGAGCCGATTGGGGCGTCGCGATCACTGGCGTGGCCGGTCCCGATGGCGGCACGCCCGAGAAGCCGGTCGGCCTGGTTTATATCGCCTGTGAAGGCGCGGCCGGTTCCAGCACCGCCGCGTTGCGGTTGGGTGGGGGACGCGGCGTCATCCGTGAGTCCGCCGCCACCCTCGCCCTGGACCTGTTGCGCCGGGCCCTGCAAAAATCGTGATTAACAGCAGCGCCCTTTCCCGCTAGGGTATCACCATGAACATGCACCGATGGATCTTCGTGGCCCTTCTGCTCTCCGGATTCGCCACCCCGCTGTTCGCCCAGACCAACACCAACACCGTGGCCCGCGCGGCCAAGGGCGATCTCGACGGCGATGGCTATGGCGACGTCATCCTTCAACACCAGGAAACCGGCTACGTCGCCGCCCTCGGCCTGGTGGAGAACGAATGGGTATGGGGTGGTTACCTCGGCGGCGGATTCGATGTGCGGCCGCTTCGCCTGATTGGTTCGCTGGATCTCGATTTCGATGGCACCGAGGACCTCTTGTGGCGTTACGGCGATACCGATCAGTACATCTGGTCGATCATGAACCAGACCAACATCATCGCCACCGATTTCCTGTTCGACGCCGACACCTTCAAAGGCTGGAGCGTACTGACCACCGCGGATTTCGATGCCGACGGGTATGGCGACCTGCTCGTGCGGCATGAAGCGTCCGGCGTGTGGGCCATCGCCTACCTGGTTGATTTTGAACTGGTCTCGCTTGTCTTCATTCAGGGATGGGAAACCTACCGCACCTGGTCCGTGGTCGCCGCAGGTGATGTCGATGGCGACACCTTCCCGGATATCGTGGTCGAACGCCCGCGCACCGGCGAAGCCGCCATCCTCTGGATGAACGGCGCGGAACTTCTCGAGGTCAGCCCCATCGCCGGTTCGGACAATCCGGCCACCCTCCTGCCGTGGCGCATCGTCGGCTTGTCCGACATCGACGGTACCGGCCGCGTGAGTTTCCTGATGCAGTACGGCCGCACCGGCTATGTCGAGGTCTACTGCACGATCCCGGACGGCGACGATCTGGTCTTCGAGGCTGAGCCGCTGTCCGGATTCACCAACGGCCTCGGCCGCTGGCGCGTCATCGGACCGCGCTGACCGCCCCCGTTCGGCACCCGAAACCCCTCGTGCGGGCGCATTGACATCCGCAATTCCGTGGATTAACAATACGCACTTCGCCGAGGTTCCGGTCGATCGCGTACTGTGCCCAGCAGCCCGCACACCATGGATCGGGTCCCCGTCACAACCACATAATCAGTCGCACTTTACCCATAAAGGAATCCCGAGCCATGGCCAAAGCCTCCAAGAACACCGACGTGGTCGCCGAAAAAGGCGCATCGAAACTGCCCGCCGCCCTGAGCGCGGTCCTCGCCCAGATCCAGAAGGAATTCGGCGACGGAGCGATCATGCGCCTCGGCAACGAGGAATCGAAGAAGTCGGTCCCGGCCATTTCGACCGGCGCCCTTACCCTCGATATCGCGCTCGGCGTCGGCGGCGTGCCGCGCGGCCGCGTGATCGAGATCTTCGGCCCCGAATCCTCGGGCAAGACCACGCTGGTTTCCCACATCATCGCCAACGCCCAGAAGGCGGGCGGGCTCTGCGCGTTCATCGATGCCGAACACGCGCTGGATCCCGGCTACGCCAAGAAGATCGGGGTCAACCTCGACGAACTGCTGGTTTCCCAGCCCGACTCCGGTGAAGAAGCGCTGAACATCGCCGAGACCCTGGTCAAGAGCAACTCGCTCGACGTCATCGTCATCGACTCCGTGGCCGCCCTCGCCCCGCGCGCGGAACTCGAGGGCCAGATGGGCGACTCCCATGTCGGCCTCCAGGCCCGCCTGATGTCGCAGGCCCTCCGCAAACTGACCGGCTCGATCAACAAGTCCAAGACCTGCTGCATCTTCACCAACCAGATCCGCGAGAAGATCGGCGTCATGTTCGGCAACCCGGAAACGACCCCCGGCGGCCGCGCGCTGAAGTTCTACGCCTCGGTCCGCATGGACATCCGCCGTATCGCCACGATGAAGGACCCGAGCGGCAAGGTCGTCGGCAACCGCACCAAGGTCAAGGTGGTCAAGAACAAGGTGGCCCCTCCGTTCGCCGAAGCCGAATTCGACATCCTCTACTCCGAGGGCATCTCGTGGACCGGCTCGATCATCGATGCCGCAATCACCCTCGGCCTGATCGAGAAGCGCGGTTCGTGGCTGTCCTACGACGGCCAGCAACTGGGCCAGGGCCGCGACGGGGTACGCGATGCGCTGAAGAACGACCCGGAAATGCAGAAGACCCTGATCGAGAAAATCATGGAGAAGTCGAAGGACGTGGTGCTGGCCGGAGCCGGTTCCGGTTCCGAAGACTAAACCCGCCGCCACGCTGGAGCATCGCCCCGTATGAATCGACGGACCTGGACCGCCTCGCACATCCGCCAATCGTTCTTCGACTTTTTCGCGTCGAAGGGCCACGTCATCGTTCCCAGTTCGCCGGTGGTCCTGCCCGCCGATCCGACCCTGCTGTTCACCAACGCGGGCATGAACCAGTTCAAGGAGATCTTCCTCGGCGCCCGCGAGGCCTCCGATCGCCGCGTCGCCAACACCCAGAAGTGCATCCGCGTCAGCGGCAAGCACAACGACCTCGAGGAGGTGGGGATCGACACCTACCACCACACCTACTTCGAGATGCTCGGCAACTGGTCGTTCGGCGACTATTACAAACGCGAGGCGATTGGCTGGGCGTGGGAGCTGCTCACGACCGTCTGGGGCCTGCCCAAGGAACGCCTCTGGGTGACGGTGTACCGCAGCGACGACGAGGCCGCGAACCTCTGGAAGCAGGTCACGGACGTCAACCCCGACCATATCCTGCGCTTCGACGAGAAGGATAACTTCTGGGAAATGGGCGAGACCGGCCCCTGCGGTCCCTGCTCGGAAATCCACGTCGACCTGACCGAAAACGGCTGCACCGCCGACATGGTCAACGCCGGCCTGCCCGAGGTCATGGAGATCTGGAACCTCGTGTTCATCCAGTACAACCGCCGCGCCGATGGCCAGCTCGAGGAATTGCCCTCGAAGCACGTGGACACCGGCATGGGCCTCGAACGCATCGTCAATGTCATGCAGGGCGTGAAGTCGAACTACGACACCGACCTGTTCCAGCCGATCATCCAGGACGTGAAGCGCCGCTCCGGTCATGCCTACGAAGGCGATGCCGCGGTGGCGATGCGGGTCATCGCCGACCACGTGCGCACCCTTTCCCTGGCCATCGGCGACGGTGTGCTGCCGTCGAACGAGGGCCGCGGCTACGTGCTGCGCCGTCTGCTGCGCCGGGCCGTGCGCTACGGCCGCAAGATCGGCCTCGTCGAGCCGTTCATGGGCGATCTGCTGCCCGCGGTCACCACCATTCTCGGCGATGTCTTCCCTGAACTGGTGACCCACCGCGACCAGATCGTCCGCGTGTTGCGCTCCGAGGAGGAGAGTTTCGCCGCCACGCTCGACCGCGGGATTGCGTTGTTCGAGGAGGTCGCCGGCCAGCTCCAGAAGAACCGCGATACGCTGTTCCCCGGCGATGCGGCCTTCAAGCTCTACGACACGTTCGGATTCCCGCTCGACCTGACGTCGCTGATGGCCAGTGAAAAGGGCCTCTCGGTCGATCAGGGACGTTTCGCCGTGTTGATGGAAGAGCAGCGCGAACGGGCCCGCGCCGCCCGCCGCCAGAACATCCTCGAGAAGAACGCCGATCTCGTCGCCGACATCATCGCGCGCGGCCTGCGTACCGAATTTACCGGTTATACCAGCCACGAACAGGAAACGGACGTCATTGCTGTGATTGCCGGGGGCAAGCTGTCCGATCGGCTGAGTGAGGGCGATGCCGGCGAGTTGATGCTCCGCCAGACCCCGTTTTACTCCGAGTCGGGCGGCCAGCAGGGCGACCGCGGGGTGATCCGCGCCGCCAGCGGCGAGTTCGAGGTGTGGGATACCCAGCGTCCCGCTGATGGCGTCGTACTGCACATCGGCAAGGTCGTCTCAGGATCGATTTCATCGGGTGACAAGGTCGCCGCGCAGATCGACACCTCGCGCCGCGGCCGCTTGATGCGCCACCACACCGCGACCCACCTGCTGCAGTGCGCGCTGAAGAAACTGGTCGGCCCCTCGGTGAAGCAGGCCGGCTCGCTGGTCGCGCCGGAGCGCCTGCGGTTCGACTTCAACCATTTCGAGGCCATCCCGGCCGGAGCACTGGCCGAGATCGAGCGGGTCGTCAACGAATGGATCGTCGCCAACACCCCGGTCGCCACCTACACGATGGCGCTGAAGGATGTCCCGAGTTCGGGCATCACCGCGCTTTTCGACGAGAAGTACGGCGAGATCGTCCGGGTCGTCGATATCGGCGGCTACAGCCGCGAACTGTGCGGCGGCACCCACGTCGCCGCGACCGGCGAGCTCGGCGCGTTCCGCATCGTGGCCGAAAGCTCGGTCGCCTCGGGCGTGCGCCGCATCGAAGCGGTCACCGGCCTTCCCGCCATGGAGTGGACACGCCGCGAACACGAGACGCTGCAGCACCTCGCCCACCGCCTCAGCACGCCGCCCGACGAGATCGTGCAGCGCGTGGAGTCGTTGCTCGAACAGGTCCGCAAACTCGAACGCGAACGCAAGGACATGAAGCAGGCCTCGGCCGTCGGACAGCGTGACGCGTTGCTCGGTCAAATCGCCCCCGTCAACGGGGTCCCCGTGCTCGTCGCGGATGCCGGCCCGCTCGATAACGAGGACCTGCGCGCCCTGTTGGACCACCTTCGCGCCAAGGCGCCCGACGCCGTGCTGCTGCTGGCCGGCCACGGTGGCGACAAGGTATCCTTTATTTGCTCCGCGCCCGATGCCGTGGTCGCCCGCGGTCTCCATTGCGGCAAGATCATCGGCCCCGTGGCCAAGGCCACCGGCGGTGGCGGCGGCGGCAAGCCGGGCAAGGCCGAGGCGGGCGGACGCCAGTCCGACCAGGTCGGAACTGCGCTGGCGATCGGGCGCGACCTGATCAGCAAGGCCCTGTCGGCATAACGACGTTTTAACGACAACGAGAAGAAGGGGAATACGACATGACGAAACTGGTAGTGCCGGCGGACGGCAAGAAAATCACGATGGGATCCAACGGCAAGCTGGTGGTTCCCGACCACCCGATCCTTACCTTTATCGAAGGCGATGGTACCGGTTCCGATATCACCCGGGCCTCGATGCTCGTGTGGAACGCCGCGGTCGAGAAGGCCTATGGCGGCAAACGCAAGGTCTCCTGGATGGAAGTCTACGCCGGTGAAAAGGCCAACGAGGTCTATGGCCAGCCGGTCTGGCTGCCCGAGGAAACCCTAACGGCGATCCGCGAATACCTTGTCGGCATCAAGGGCCCCCTGACCACCCCGGTCGGTGGTGGCATCCGCAGCCTGAACGTCGCGCTGCGCCAGGAACTCGACCTGTACGTCTGCCTTCGCCCGGTCCGCTGGTTCCGCGGCGTACCCTCGCCGGTCAAGCATCCCGAGAAGACCGACATGGTCATCTTCCGCGAGAATTCCGAGGACATCTATGCCGGCATCGAGTGGGCAGCCGGCACCCCGGAAGTGACCAAGGTCATCGATTTCCTGCAGAAGGAGATGAAGGTGAAGAAGATCCGCTTCCCCGGCAGCTCCGGCATCGGCATCAAGCCCGTTTCCGAGGAGGGCACCACCCGCCTGGTCAAGGCCTCGATCGAATACGCGATCGACAACGACCGTCGCTCGGTGACCCTTGTGCACAAGGGCAACATCATGAAGTTCACCGAAGGCGCGTTCCGCGACTGGGGCTACAAGGTCGCCAAGGAACAGTTCGGTGGCGAGCTGATCGATGGCGGTCCGTGGATGAAGATCAGGAACCCCAAGACCGGCAAGGACATCATCATCAAGGATGTCATCGCCGACGCCTTCCTGCAGCAGATCCTCACCCGTCCCGACGAGTACGACGTGATCGCCACGCTGAACCTCAACGGCGACTACATCTCCGACGCGCTGGCCGCCTGTGTCGGTGGCATCGGCATCGCCCCCGGCGCCAACATCAACTACGTCAGTGGCCACGCCGTGTTCGAGGCGACCCATGGCACCGCGCCGAAATACGCCAACCTCGACAAGGTCAACCCCGGTTCGCTTATCCTGTCCGGCGAGATGTTGTTCCGCTACCTCGGCTGGACCGAGGCGGCCGACCTGATCATCAAGGGCATGGAGAACGCGATCACCGCGAAGACCGTGACCTACGACTTCGCCCGCCTGATGGACGGTGCACGCGAAGTCAAATGCAGCGAGTTCGCCAAGGCCGTCGTCGCCCACATGTAACCATGCCGGTGCGCGCCCCCAGCGAGAAGATCCTGTCCCGTTCCGCGATGCGCGCGGAGCGGGACCGCCTGCAGCGCGAGGGGCGCTCCCTGGTCTTCACCAACGGGGCGTTC
Source organism: uncultured Verrucomicrobiota bacterium (assembly GCA_937872895.1). GTDB lineage: Bacteria > Verrucomicrobiota > Kiritimatiellia > CAIVKH01 > CAIVKH01 > CALMUP01. The sequence continues at coordinate 102,896 of CALMUP010000028.1, read as the reverse complement.
GATATCCTCCATGCCGGTCACGTTACGTACCTGAACTTCGCGCGGGCCCAGGGCGATGCACTGGTCGTTGGACTCAACTCCGACGCTTCCGTGAAACGCTACAAGGGCGACAAGCGCCCGGTGAATCCGCAGGGCGACCGGGCCCTGGTCCTCGCCGGCCTCGAGTGTGTTGATTACGTCGTGGTGTTCGACGAGGACGAGCCGAAGGAGCTCATCGGCGAGATCATCCCGCAGGTGCTGGTCAAGGGTGCCGACTGGGCGCACTACGTCAGCGGGCGCGACATCGTCGAGGCCCATGGCGGCAAGGTCGTGCTCGCCGACATGGTGGCCGGGCGCTCGACCTCGAACGCGATCCAGCGTATACTGGAAGTCTATCGGGAGAAGCCATGAGCGAACGTTTCATCGTCACCGGCGGCGCCGGTTTCATCGGCAGCAACATCATCGCGGCCCTCAACGCACGCGGCGATGACAACATCCTCGTCGTCGACGACCTCGCCTGCGACGAGAAATGGAAGAACCTCGTCGGCCTGAAGTACGATGACTACATGGACCGCGACACCTTCCGCCGCGCGGTCGCCGACAACAAGCTCGGCAGCGTTTCCGCCATCTTCCACATGGGCGCATGCAGCGCCACCACGGAGACCAATGCCGCCTACCTCGCCGACAACAACTTTGCCGTGACCAAGGAACTCTGCTCCTGGTGCCTCGCCTCCGGCACGCGCTTCATCTATGCCTCCAGCGGCGCGACCTACGGCGACGGTGCCCTCGGCTATTCCGACGACGATGCGGTCACCCCGACCCTGCGGCCGCTGAACATGTACGGCTATTCCAAGCACATGTTCGACCTCTGGGCCCTGCGCAACAACCTGCTCGGCCGGATCGTCGGCCTCAAGTTCTTCAATGTCTACGGCCCACGCGAAGACCACAAGGGCGACATGCGCTCGGTTGTTCACAAGGCCTACGGCCAGATCCTCGCCACCGGTGCGGTCAAGCTGTTCAAGTCCTACCATCCCGACTACCGCGACGGCGAACAGGTGCGCGACTTCGTCTACGTCAAGGATGCGGTGAATGTCTGCCTGTACTTCGACCGCCACCGCGACGTGTCCGGTTTATTCAATGTCGGCACCGGGGCCTGCCGCACCTGGCTCGATCTCGCGCGCGCCGTGTTTGCCGCGATGAAGCGCCCCGCGAACATCGAGTTCATCGAGATGCCGGAAACGCTGCGCGCCAAGTACCAGTACCACACCGAGGCGCGCATCGATAAGTTGCGGGCTGCCGGCTACCGCGATGCGTTCACCACGCTCGAGGCCGGGGTGGCGGACTACGTGTCGACCTACCTCGCGCGCTGAACGGCCGCGTTTTCTCCCGCGAGATTGTCCAAGGATTGGAAAAGACCGCGTCCGTTCTGTCCAGGCCTTGGAATCTTCCGATCGGTTATCCCGGAAGGTTGCGGTTCTTGCGCCGCGATTCGGCGGCTTGCTGCTTGCGGAACGCCTCGAGTTTCGCCGTGAGTTTCGCGTCGTGGATGGCCAGCATCGCCGCGGCGAGCAGGCCGGCATTCCGCCCGTTCCCGATCGCCACCGTCGCCACCGGGATCCCGGCCGGCATCTGGGCGATCGACAACAGCGAGTCCATGCCCTTCAACGCCTTCGATTCGATCGGCACGCCGATCACCGGCAGCACGGTATGGCTCGCGGTCATGCCGGGCAGGTGGGCCGCACCGCCCGCCCCGGCGATAATCACCTTCAGGCCGCGCCGCGCCGCCGCCTTCGCATACCGCGCCATATCGTCCGGGGTGCGGTGGGCGGAGACCACCTTGATCTCGTAGGGTATGCCGAACTCCGCGAGGGCTTCCGCCGCTTTCTGCATGGTGGGCAGGTCCGAATCGCTGCCCATGATGATGCCGACCAGTGGTTTCATGCGCGGAGGATAAAGCCAAGCTCAGCCGAAACGCAATGCCGCAGCGCAACGTTGCGCGGTTTCCAGTGCTTCCTCCCGGGTGGTGCCCAGAGCGGTCACATGGCCCATCTTCCGGCCGCGTGTGCTGCGCGCCTTGCCATACAGGTGCAGGTGTGCGCCGGGTACCCGCACCGCCTCCTCGTACCCGGCCGGGTGGCCATCGCCATCGCCATCACCCAGCAGGTTCACCATCGCCGCGTACGGGGCTACCATCGCGGTCGAGCCCAGCGGCAACCCTGCCACCGCCCGCAGGTGGTTCTCGAATTGCGAGCACACGCAACCCTCGATCGTGTAGTGGCCGGAATTATGGACGCGCGGGGCCAGTTCGTTGATCACGATGCGGTGGTCGGAAGTCAGGAACATCTCCACACCCACCGTACCCACCGCGTCGATGGATTCCACCGCGCGGCGGGCCAGGTCCTGCGCATTCGCGGCGAGGGCAGGGGACAGATCCGAAGGCGCGGTCACCACATGGCAGATATGATCGCGCTGCACCGTATCGGCCACCGGATACACCGCGCACGCGCCATCCGCGCCACGTGTCACCATGACCGCCAGTTCGCGGACAAACGGACAGAACGCCTCGGCATAGAGGCCAGCCGCATTCACGTGCAGTTTCTCCCACGCCGCGGCGACATCCGTGGGACCGCGGACCGTGGCATTGCCTTTCCCGTCGTAACCGAAATGACGGCGCTTGAGGACCACCGGCCAGCCATGTTCCGCCGCAAAAGCCGCCAGGTCGCCCGGTTGCCCCACCGGCCGGCTCGCCACCACCGGCAATCCATGGCGGACCATCGCCTCCTTCTGCGTCCATTTGTCCTGAATCAACCGGATGGTCGCCAAGCCGGGCCGCAACAACACCCCGGCACCTTCGATCGCCGCCAGGGCCGCCGGCGCGACAAACTCATTTTCCAGCGTAACCACATTCACGGTACCGGCAAACGCGGCCGCCACGGCCGGGTCATCCCAATCACCCTCGATCGCCGAGCCGGTCAGACCGGGCAATGCATCCGTCAAGCGTTTTACCATGATCGAGGTCCGGATGGGCAGAGCCGCGGCGGCCTGTGCCAGCATCAGGGCGAGTTGCCCGCCTCCTAAAATTCCCAATTGCAACGGTTTATCCATTCTGATATCCAATCGGACCGCTATCGTTTGGCAGCCCTGCGCAGGACGATGCCGATTTCATCGAATCCTGAAAAGACATTTTATTTTTTGTAAAAATCCTGTTGACTTGCCGTCGTTGGTCGCTACATTTGCGGACTGATTCTTTCTCGAAAAGGTGGTGAAAACCCCCTTGAACAGAACGATAATCACACAGCCAAGCAACGCGTAACCCCTCGGGGATGTAGGGTGAAGGGTCGCGGTTGTCTTGTCTTGTCGTCTAGCACGGCAGGCGATGGCCTTCGGGTTTGGGTGTGCGGGTTGCCTGACTGGCATTAGCCGGTAAGGCGGGTTTGGCCGGTTTCAGGCGGGGTTTTGCGGTTGCCTGTACCGACGGTTTGGACGTGCGATGGGATCGGCCCACGTAGCTCAGTTGGTAGAGCACGTCCTTGGTAAGGACGAGGTCAGCGGTTCAATCCCGCTCGTGGGCTCCAGAAAAACTAGTAACGTGTAACAAGATAAACGGACATCGTAGGCGAGGAGAGCAAATATGGCTAAAGATAAATTCGAACGTACCAAGCCGCACGTCAACGTCGGCACCATCGGTCACGTTGACCATGGCAAAACCACATTGACCGCGGCGCTGACCCGCGTGCAGTCCCTGAAGGGCATGGCGAACTTCGTCGGTTACGATCAGGTCGCCAAGGCTTCCGAATCCCAGGGCCGCCGTGACCCGACCAAAATTTTGACCATCGCGATTTCGCACGTGGAATACGAGTCCCCGAATCGCCACTACGCGCACGTCGATTGCCCGGGTCACGCCGACTATGTAAAGAACATGATCACCGGCGCGGCCCAGATGGACGGCGCGATTCTGGTGGTGAGCGCCTCCGACGGCCCGATGCCGCAGACCCGCGAGCACATTCTGCTCGCCCGTCAGGTCGGTGTGCCGGCCATTGTGGTGTTCCTGAACAAGGTGGACACGGTGGACGATCCGGAATTGCTCGACCTCGTCGACATGGAAATTCGCGAATTGCTCAGCAAATACGACTTTCCGGGCGACGACACCCCGATCATCCGCGGCTCCGCGCTCGGCGCGTTGAAGGCGGAAAGCGGCGACGATCCGGCGGCCAAGTGCATCGCCGACTTGCTGGAAGCGTTGGACACCTACATCAAGGAGCCGGTCCGCGAAATCGACCAGCCCTTCCTGATGCCGGTGGAAGACGTGTTCTCGATTGAAGGCCGCGGCACCGTGGTGACCGGCCGTATCGAGCGTGGCGTGATCAAGGTTGGCGAAGAAATCGAGATCATCGGTCTTCGCGACACGACCAAGACCACCATCACCGGCGTGGAAATGTTCCGCAAGCTGTTGGATCAGGGCCAAGCCGGCGACAACGTCGGTTGCTTGCTCCGCGGTTTGAAGAAGGAAGATGTCGAGCGCGGCCAGGTGTTGGCCAAGCCCGGCACGATCACCCCGCACACCGAGTTCAAGGCGGAAGTGTACGTCCTGAGCAAGGACGAAGGTGGTCGTCACACCCCGTTCTTCAAGGGTTACCGTCCGCAGTTCTACTTCCGTACCACCGACGTTACCGGCGACATTACGTTGCCGGAAGGCGTGGACATGGTGATGCCGGGTGACAACGTCAGCTTCGAAGTGAAGCTCATCACCCCGATCGCCATGGAGAAGCACATGCGGTTCGCTATCCGCGAGGGTGGCCGCACCGTGGGTGCCGGTCGCGTCACGGAAATTGTCAAGTAACGATTGATCAACAACGCGGCCCCGGTCAGTTCAGGCTGGCCGGGGTCGTGGATGTTATCCGACGAGGATCACATGGCCCGGGAATTGATTACATTGGCTTGTACCGAGTGCAAGCGTCGCAATTATACATCGACCAAGAACAAGAAGCTGAGCACCGAGCGTGTTGAGCTGAAGAAATTCTGCTCGGCCGAGCGTAAGCACACGATTCATCGCGAGATCAAGTAATCGGACGATTCACAGAAGCATAGGCCAGTAGCTCAATTGGCAGAGTACCGGTCTCCAAAACCGGGTGTTGTGGGTTCAAGTCCCTCCTGGCCTGCCAGTGAAGCATCAGGTAACGGTCTGAACGAACGAAGGAAACGAAGCAAGATGGGCAACGTCATCGGCGGAACAAAGCAGTTTGTCGGCGAGGTTCAGGAGGAGCTGAAGAAGTGCGCCTGGCCGACCCGCTCCGAGTTGATCCAATCAACCGGTGTGGTGATTGTGTCGGTGTTCATCCTCGCGGCCGTCGTCAGCGTCAGTGACCTCATTCTGATGCAGGTCATGAAACTGGTCATCCGCTGATAGCGCACATGGGATCATCTACGATCATGGAAAAACAGTGGTTTGTATTGCATACCCTCTCCGGGCAGGAGTCTCGGGTCAAGGAAAACATCGAACGCCGCGCCAAGCTGGAGGAGATGGGTGACTTGATCGGGGACGTGCTCGTCCCGACCGAGAAGGTCTCCGAGGTGAAGCGAGGCAAGAAGACCACCACGACCCGGAAGTTCTATCCGGGCTACGTGTTGATCAACATTCAATTGTATGACGAAAAGAAGGGTCTGAACGAGAAGTCCTGGTACTTCATTCAGCAGACATCGGGCATCATCGGTTTTATCGGTGGTGACCGTCCGGTTCCGCTGCGGAAGGATGAAGTGGACAGTATCCTCAATCAGATCGAGGAGAAGCAGGAAAAGGTTGCGCCAAAGGTCGCCTTTGCCTTGGGTGAAACCGTGAAGATCAATGACGGTCCGTTCCTGAACTTCAACGGAACCATCGACGAGATCGATCCGGAACGTGGAAAACTGAAGGTTTCGGTTTCCATTTTCGGCCGCTCCGCGCCGGTGGAACTGGAATATTGGCAGGTCGAGCGGGCGTAATCCGCAGGAAAGCATGGTATGGCAAAAAAAGTAACAGGTATTGTTCGTTTGCAGATTCCGGCCGGTCAGGCGAATCCCGCGCCGCCGGTAGGTCCCGCGCTCGGTCAGCAAGGCGTGAACATCATGGCCTTCTGCAAGGAATTCAACGCGGCCACCCAGAAGGACGCCGGTATCGTAATTCCGGTAGTCATCACCGTTTATCAGGACAAGTCGTTCAGCTTCATCACCAAGAGCCCCCCCGCTTCCGCCCTTCTGAAAAAGGCTGCTGGAATCGCCAAGGGTTCGGCGACGCCGAACCGCGACAAGGTCGGCAAGGTGACCAAGGACCAGGTCCGCGACATCGCCAAGACCAAGGAAAAGGATTTGAATGCCCGTAATGTGGATCACGCGTGCCGGATCATTGAAGGCACCGCCCGCAGCATGGGCGTCGAGGTGGTATAATCATGGCTAAGCAAGGCAAAAAGTTGACGGCCGTCAAGGCCAAGGTGGATCGCACCAAGTTGTATGAAGTGGCCGATGCCATTTCGTTCTTGAAGCAGAACAAGGTCGCGAAGTTTGACGAAACCGCCGAAATTGCGTTCCGTCTCGGTGTCGATCCGACCCAATCCGACCAGAACGTCCGCGGTACCGTCTCGCTTCCGCACGGAACCGGCAAGAATGTTCGCGTGGTCGTGTTCGCAACCGGCCCGGCGGCCGAAGCCGCCCGTGCCGCCGGCGCGGATGAAGTTGGCTATGACGAGCTGCTCGAGAAGGTGAAGGGCGGCTGGACCGACATGGATGTTATCATCGCAACCCCGGAAGCGATGAAGGAAGTCCGCAAGCTCGGAAAGGTGCTCGGTCCCCGCGGCCTAATGCCGAACCCGAAGACCGGTACCGTCACCGATGACACGGCACACGCCGTTAAGCAGTTCAAGGCTGGCCGCGTCGAGTACCGCATGGACAAGAATGGCAATGTTCAGGTTCCTTTCGGCAAGCTTTCGTTCAGCGTCGAGTCGCTCCACGACAACTGCAAGGCGGTCATCGAAGCCGTTGCCCACTCCCGGCCCCCGACGGCCAAGGGCGTGTTCATCAAGCGGGTGACCCTGAGTTCCACGATGGGACCGGGCCTCCATGTCAATGTGAAGGATGCCGTTGCCGCCTAAGGCGTCGGTAGAGGAATCAATACCATGAGACCAGAAAAACAATCGATCATTGATGAGTTGCGCGGTAAGGTCGACGACTCCGTGTTCGTCATCGTCGCCGACTTCCAGGGTTTGACTGTCAGCAAGACCGAAGTGTTGCGTCAGCGCCTGGCCAAGGCCGATGCCCGCATCCAGGTGGTCAAAAACCGTGTACTCGGCCATATCGCGAAAGAATCGGGACTGGGCGCCATGCGCGACCACCTGACCGGTCCTTCCGCCATGGTCTATGGCAAGGGTGATGTCACCCAGGCCGCGAAGATCCTGAAGGATTTTATCAAGGAAAATGAGCGCCCGGTCATCAAGGTCGGCGCCCTTGAGGGAGCTGTCCTGACCGCGGCCGATGTCGAGCAGTTAGCCTCGCTGCCCGCACGCGAGACGTTGTTGGGAATGATGGTGGGTACGATTGCCGCACCGATGAGTCAGTTGGTTGGCGTCTTCCAGCAGAAGGTGTCCAGCTTGCTGTATGTGTTGCAGGCGGCGGCGGATAAAAAAGGTAATCAGTAATCTGTTCAAGAAAGCGTAGAGGAGAAGAACATGTCAGAAACAGCAGAAAAAGTAGTGGCCACGGGCAAGATGGAAGAATTTGTTTCGTGGATTGAGTCGATTTCCGTGCTCGAGCTCTCGAAGCTCGTGAAGGTTCTCGAAGACCGCCTCGGCGTTTCCGCCGCGGCTCCGGTTGCCGTCGCCGCCGCTCCGGCTGGTGGTGCAGCCGCCGCAGCTCCGGTCGAAGAGAAGACCGAGTTCACCGTGGTCCTGGCCAATGCCGGCGCAAACAAGATCAATGTGATCAAGGAATTGCGGGCGGTTACCAGCCTCGGCCTGAAGGAAGCCAAGGATCTCGTCGATGGCGCTCCGAAGACCGTCAAGGAAGGCGCGTCGAAGGAAGAAGCCAACGAGATCAAGGCCAAGCTCGAGGCGGCTGGCGCAAAAGTCGAAATCAAGTAGGTTTCGGCAAACTCCGATCCCGGTGGGGCGGGATCGGAGTGTTTTTTCTGGGCAGGTAGGTGTGGAGGCGGGTGAAGTCTTTCTATGGCTGTAGCAGCCTGAAGGTGGTCAATGGCACAACGTACGAATTTCGGCAAGCTGACTGACATTATCGAACCTCCGGATCTGATCGAGATCCAGAAAAACTCCTATAAGGATTTCCTCCAGCTCGACCTGGCGCCGAATAAGCGCAAACCGGTCGGGCTTCAGGCTGTCCTGAAAGAGGTTTTCCCGATCGAGAGCTACGACGGTAAAATCGTCCTCGACTTCGTGAAGTACGAGATCACCGAGCCAAAGCTCAGTCCGATCGATAGCATCCGCGAAGGTCAGTCCTACTCGTCCTCCTTGTATGTCACGTTCCGTCTGAAGGACGGCGATGAAGTGCGCGAAGAGGATGTATACATGGGCGAAGTTCCGCTCATGTCCGAACAGGGCAGTTTCATCATCAATGGCGCTGAACGCGTCATTGTCAGCCAATTGCATCGTTCCCCCGGCATCTGCTTCGAGCAGAATATCCACCCGAACGGCACCGTTCTCTATTCGTTCCGCATTATCCCCGACCGTGGCTCGTGGATCGAAGTGCAATTCGATACGTCCGACAACCTGCACATGTACCTGGATCGTACCCGTCGGCGTCGTAAATTTCTGGCCTCGACGTTCCTGCGCGCTCTCGGTTTCGATACCGACGATGAATTGATGGCGCTGTTCTATCCCCTCAGCGACTTGAGCCTGAAGGGCAATCTTTCGGATGACGACATCAAGTTCCGCGTTCTTCGCGAAGATGTGGTCGATGTGAACTCCCAGAGCGTTCTGGCCCGCAAGTTCGAACCGCTGACCAAAGATCTGGTGAAGCAGATCAAGGCCGCCGGTATTGAAAAGGTGAAAATCGCTACCGTTTCCCTTGATGAAGGTCTCCTGCTGAAGACGATCCAGAAGGATCCGACCCATAGCACCGAGGAAGCCCTCAAGGACATCTACATGAAGTTGCGCCCGGGTGATCCGCCGACCACCTCGAACGCAAAACAACTGCTCAAGCGCATTTTCTTCGACCCCCGCCGCTATGATTTGAGCCGCGTCGGCCGTTACAAAATTCAGCAGAAGCTCGGCTTGACCGAGAATGCCGATTCCCGCGTGCTCGAGAAGGAAGACCTTATCGCCGCGATCAAGTACCTGATCAGCCTGCGTATGGGTGAGGGGACGATTGATGATATCGACCACCTCGGCAGCCGCCGTGTCCGCACCGTGGGTGAATTGTTGGAGAACCAGTGCCGCGTTGGTCTGGCCCGTACCGAACGCCTGGTGAAGGAGCGGATGACGATTTTCGACACCAATGCCGAAAAACTCACCCCCCAGAAACTGATCAACCCGAAGGCCCTTTCTGCCGTCATCCGCGATTTCTTCGGCCGTAGCCAGTTGAGCCAGTTCATGGACCAGACCAATCCGTTGGCCGAACTGACCCACAAACGCCGTTTGAGCGCCCTCGGTCCCGGCGGTTTGAGCCGTGATCGCGCCGGCTTCGAAGTCCGCGACGTGCATAGCAGTCATTACGGCCGCATCTGCCCGATCGAAACGCCGGAAGGCCCGAACATCGGCCTGATCTCCTCCGTGAGCATCTACGCCCGGATCAATGAATTCGGTTTCATCGAAAGCCCTTACCGCCGTGTTCACAAGGGCCGGGTGACCGAGGAAGTCGAATACCTCACCGCCGATCAGGAAGAGAATTTCGTGATCGCCCAGGCCAACACCCCGATCGACGGGAAGGGCAACTTCACCGCCGAGAACGTATCGGTCCGCTATCGGGGCGATTTCCTCGAGGTGCCCAAGGACCGGGTTGACTACATGGATCTTTCGCCCAAGCAGCTGGTCAGCGTGGCCGCCGGCTTGATCCCCTTCCTGGAACACGACGACGCCAACCGCGCCCTCATGGGCTCGAACATGCAGCGCCAGGCCGTTCCCCTGCTGCGGACCCAGCGTCCGTACGTGGCAACCGGCATGGAAGCGCGCGTCGCCCGCGACTCGCGTGTGATCGTGACCGCCGAGGAGCCAGGCATTGTCGCCTATGTTTCCGCAGCGAAGATCATTGTCTCCAAGGACGGCGAAGTCCCGAGCAAGAAGACCCCCAAGACGGAGTACCGCGAGTACGAACTCCGCAAGTTCCTCCGCTCCAATGGTGGTACCTGCGTAAATCAGAAACCGATCGTTAAGCAGGGTCAGAAGATCGCCCGTGGCGATGTGCTGGCCGACGGTCCCGCCACCGATCAGGGCGAACTGGCCCTTGGTCGCAATGTGCTGGTCGCCTTCATGCCCTGGTGCGGGTACAACTTCGAGGACGCCATTCTGATCAGCGAGAAGCTGGTTCGTGAGGATGTTTACACTTCAATCCACATCGAGGAATTCGAATGCGGCGCCCGCGACACCAAACTCGGGCCTGAGGAAATCACCCGCGATATCCCGAATGTCGGCGAAGAAGCGCTGAAGAACCTCAACCACGATGGCGTCGTGCACATCGGTGCCGAGGTCAAGCCGGGCGACATCCTCGTTGGCAAGATCACCCCGAAGAGCGAAACCGAACTGGCTCCGGAAGAACGACTCCTCCGCGCCATCTTCGGCGAAAAGGCCGCGGATGTCCGTGACACCTCGCTGACCGTTCCCTCGGGAACGTCCGGTATCGTCATGGACGTCAAGGTTTCGTCCCGCAAGGACGCCGGCAAATCGAAGATGACCCCGGCCGAACGCCGCCGCCAGATGAAGCAACTCCAGGACGAATTCAAGGAGAAGCACGAGCGGTTGACCGAGGATCTGACCGAAGCCCTGAGCAACATCCTGCTCGGCGAGAAGATCCCCCTTGACGTCATGAATTCCGAGAGCGGCGAAGTGATCATCCCGGCCAACCGGAAGATCACCAAGACGCTGCTCCGCAAGCTTGCCGCCTCGTATGATCATATCGAGATTGATCCGAGTCCCATCCAGATCAAGATCCATGCGATCATCAACGAGTTCAGCCACAAGTTTGCCGAACTCGAGATGGAACAGGACCGCTCGCTCGATCGCGTGGAAAGCGGCGATGACGTCGATCCGGGCATGATCAAGCAGGTCAAGGTCTATGTCGCCAGCAAGAAGAAGATCTCGGTGGGTGACAAGATGGCCGGTCGTCACGGCAACAAGGGCGTCATCGCCCGCGTGGTTCCGGATGAGGACATGCCGTTCCTGCCGGATGGCACTCCGGTCGATATCGTGCTGAACCCGCTCGGCGTGCCGTCGCGCATGAACGTCGGGCAGGTGCTCGAAACCCACCTCGGTTGGGCCTGCCAGCGCCTCGGCATGCATGCCGCGACCCCGGTGTTTGACGGTATCTCCGAGAAGAGCATCCGCGAGATGATGGTCAAGGCCGGCATCCCGGAACGCGGCAAAACCGTGCTCTTCGATGGACGTACCGGCGAACCATTCGACCAGGAAGTCATGGTCGGCATCATCTACATGCTGAAACTGCACCACCTGGTCAGCGACAAGATTCACGCCCGCGCCGTCGGTCCGTACTCGCTCGTCACCCAGCAGCCGCTGGGCGGCAAGGCGCAATACGGCGGCCAGCGTTTCGGCGAAATGGAAGTCTGGGCCCTCGAAGCCTACGGCGCCGCCTATGCCCTGCAGGAACTCCTGACGGTCAAGAGCGACGACGTGAGCGGCCGTACCCGGATCTACGAATCGATCGTCAAAGGCGAGAACACCCTTGAGGCGGGACTGCCCGAATCCTTCAACGTGCTGATGAAGGAAATGCAGAGCCTGGCCCTGGATATTCGTGTTCACCGCAACAATGCTTGATGTTTGTCGGCCTCCGGGCCCTGTGATTATGGAGATGACCAATGGTTGAAAATACCAGTGCAGCGGAACTTTTGGGGATTGATACCGATGGCGGCTTTGACCGGGCCAGCATCACGCTGGCCGCGCCGGATACCATCCGCTCGTGGAGCAAGGGTGAAGTCAAGAACCCGGAGACCATCAACTACCGCACCTTCAAGCCGGAAAAGGGCGGATTGTTCTGCGAGCGCATTTTCGGTCCGACCAAGGACTGGGAATGCAGCTGCGGAAAATACAAGCGCATCAAGCACAAGGGTGTGATCTGCGATCGTTGCGGCGTCGAAGTGACATTGTCGCGTGTCCGTCGCGAACGCATGGGTCACATCGATCTGGCCGTTCCGGTTTCGCACATCTGGTTCTTCAAGTGCACGCCGAGCCGGATGGGTCTGGTCCTCGACATGTCCGCCCGCTTCCTGGAACGCGTGCTCTATTACGAGGATTATATTGTCATCGATCCCGGTGACACTCCGCTGCAGGAAAAGCAGCTGTTGAGCGAGCTTGAATTCCGCGAGGCTCAGGACAAGTACGGCGAGAGCTTTATCGCGAAGATGGGTGCGGAAGGCGTTCGCGATCTGATGAAGCGGATGGATCTCCAGGAGACCATCAAGCAGCTTGAAACGGAAATGGAATCGACCCGGAGCAAGCAGACCCGCAAGAAGCTGACCAAGCGCATCAAGGTGCTCGAGGCCTTCCTGCGCACCAATACCCGCCCCGAATGGATGATTCTGGAAGTGCTGCCGGTCATCCCTCCGGATCTTCGTCCGCTGGTTCCGCTCGAAGGTGGTCGCTTCGCCACCTCCGACCTGAACGATCTCTATCGCCGCGTGATCAACCGCAACAACCGCCTGCGCAACCTGCTGCAGCTGAAGACCCCCGATGTCATCATCCGCAACGAGAAACGCATGCTGCAGGAAGCGGTTGACGCCCTGTACGACAACGGCCGCCACGGCCGCGCTGTAACCGGTGCCGGCAATCGTCCGTTGAAGTCGCTGAGCGACATGCTGCGCGGCAAGCAGGGGCGCTTCCGCCAGAACCTGCTCGGCAAGCGCGTGGACTACTCGGGTCGTTCGGTGATCGTCATCGGTCCGAACCTGAAGCTGAACCAGTGCGGACTGCCCAAGAAGATGGCCCTCGTGCTGTTCGAACCCTTTATCATCCGCCGCCTCAAGGAACTCGGCGTCGTGCATACCGTGCGCAGCGCGAAGAAGCTGATCGAGAAGGAAGACGATCAGGTCTGGGATATTCTCGAGGAAGTGACCCGTGGTCACACGGTGATGCTGAACCGCGCCCCGACCCTGCATCGCCTCTCGATCCAGTCGTTCGAGCCGGTTCTGATCGAAGGCGAAGCCATCCGCGTCCATCCGCTGGTTTGTACCGCGTACAACTCGGATTTCGACGGTGACCAGATGGCCGTGCACGTGCCCCTGTCCATCGAAGCGCAGCTCGAGTCGCGTCTGCTCATGCTGGCGACGAACAACATCTTCTCGCTCTCCAGCGGCAAGCCTGTCACCACGCCGACCCAGGACATCGCCCTCGGCTGCTACTACCTGACCATCGAGTCGCAGCGCGATCGCCTGAACCGCATCCAGCGCAAGAACGATCCGTCGCAGATCGAGCATCTGCCCATCCTGGCCGACATCAACGAGGTCCATACCGCGTTTGACGAGGGTGCGCTGAAGATCCATAGCCGGATCCGCTTCCGCAACCCGGATTACCAGCGTGAGACCTTCTACGGGAATGCCAAGGACGGGACCATTACCACGACCATCGGCCGCGTGTTCTTCAACGAGATCTGGCCTGCTGCCATGGGTTTCGTGAACGACACCGTGACCAAGAAGAAACTCGAGGAACTGATCTGGCGCTGCTACCAGATCACCGGCCACGGCGAAACCGTCAAGGTCCTCGACCGCCTGAAAGCCCTCGGGTTCGAGCATGCCACCCGCGCCGGCATCTCCATCGGCCTGATCGATATGATTATCCCGGCCGAGAAGGACCAGGTGCTGGAAGCCGCCCACAAGCAGATCGCCGAGGTCGAAGCCCAGTACCGCAAGGGTATCATCACCGACGGCGAACGCTACAACAAGATCATCGACATCTGGACGCATGCCACCGACGAGATTACCGGTGTCATGTTCCGCGCGATCGAGTTCAACGACAACCGCGACGATGTCAACCCGTTGTTCATGATGGTGCACTCCGGTGCCCGTGGTAACCGCCAGCAGATCCGCCAGCTCGCCGGTATCCGCGGCCTGATGGCCAAGCCGTCGGGCGAAATCATCGAGCGCCCGATTCTTTCGAATTTCCGCGAAGGCCTGAGCGTGCTCGAATACTTCATCAGTACGCACGGCGCACGCAAGGGTCTCGCCGATACCGCGCTGAAGACTGCCGATGCCGGTTACCTGACCCGCAAGCTGGTCGACGTTTCCCAGGACGTCATCATCTACGAGCAGGATTGTAACACCCTGAACGGAATCGAGATCAAGGCCATCTACGAAGGTGACGAAGAGCTCGTCCCGTTGAGCGCCCGCATCCTCGGCCGCACGGCGCTGGATGACATCCGCGATCCGGTCACCCGCGAAATCATCGTCGCGGCCTCGCAGGAGATCGACGAGAAGGCGCAGGCCCGCATCGCAAAGTCGGAGCTGGAATCGGTCCGCATCCGCAGCGTGCTCACCTGCGAATCGCGCGTCGGCGTCTGTGCCAAGTGCTATGGCCGAAGCCTGGCCAATGGCCGCCCGATCGAATTGGGCGAATCCGTAGGCATCATCGCCGCGCAATCGATCGGCGAGCCGGGTACCCAGCTGACCATGCGTACCTTCCACATCGGTGGTACCGCCAGCTCGGTCTTCAAGCAGCCCCAGATCATCGCCAAGCATGAAGGTGTGGTACGTTACCAGGACCTGCGCACGGTCAAGGCGCTCGACGGCAACTACATCGCGCTGAACAAGAATGGCTACATCAGCATCTACGACAAGGAAGGCCGCGAACTCGAGCGGTATACAACCGTGATCGGTGCGGTCATCTCCGTTGCTGATGGTGATATGGTCAAGAAGGGCCAAAGCTTCGTAAAGTGGGATCCGTACAGCGTACCGATTCTGTCCGAGCAGAACGGTGTGGTGGAGTTCCACGACTTTATCGAAGGCGTAACCGTTAAACGCGAGATGGACGAAGCCACGGGCATGGAAGGTACCGTCGTGCTCGAGCACAAGGAAGACCTGCATCCCCAGATCGTCCTCAAGAATCAGGACACCGGTGCTGTGGTCAGCTCGTACTCGATCCCGGCCGGCGCGCACGTCATGGTGACCAAAGGCACCCCGGTTATCGCCGGTGCCATGCTGGCCAAGACGCCCCGCAAGGTCGTCCGCACCAAGGACATCACCGGCGGTCTGCCCCGGGTGGCCGAGTTGTTCGAAGCACGCCGCCCGAAGGACGCCGCGGAAATCGCCCGTATTGACGGTATTGTCGAGTTCGCCGGCACCGCCCGCGGTCGTCGCAAGCTCGTCGTACGCGATCCGGTCACCGGTGACGAGGAAGAGCATCTCATCCCGATGGGTAAACACATCGTGGTGTTCCGCAACGACCGCGTGAAGAAGGGGCAGCAGCTCACCGAAGGACCGGTCGTGCCGCAGGAAATCCTTGAGGTCTGCGGTCCGCAGGAACTTCAGGAGTACCTGGTCAACGAAGTGCAGATGGTGTACCGCCTGCAGGGTGTGGAAATCAACGACAAGCACATCGAGATCATTGTCCGCCAGATGCTGCGCAAAGTCCGTATCACCGACCCGGGCGATACCGAATTCCTCTGGAACGAACAGATCGAGCGTCAGCACTTCATCGACGTCAACCAGAAGGCCATGGCCGAGGGCAAGCGCCCCGCCGAAGCCTCACCGGTTCTGCTCGGCATCACCAAGGCCTCGCTGGAAACGGAAAGTTTCATCTCGGCTGCATCCTTCCAGGATACCACCCGGGTGCTGACCGAAGCGGCCGCCCTCGGCCGTGTCGACCACCTTCGCGGATTTAAGGAAAACGTGATCATGGGTCACTTGATCCCCGCCGGTTCCGGTTTCGGTATGTACAAGAACATCCGGCTGGTACCGTTGGGCGAGCCTATTTCCGTTGAGGAAATGCTGGGCGACCACTTCCTGGAGCAAAAAATCTAACTGGAATGAAGAAATGATTGTAAGAGCGTGGTCGCTTTGTTACGTTACCGCGCTCTTAAATCGATACAGGTAAGAATTATGCCGACAATCAATCAGCTCGTGAAAAAGGGTCGCGTATTGGCCCGCAAGAAGAACAAGTCGCCGGCGCTGTCGAAATGTCCTCAGCGCCGTGGCGTTTGTCTGCTGGTCAAGACCCAGACCCCGAAAAAGCCGAACTCGGCGCTCCGCAAGGTCGCTCGTGTTCGTCTCACCAACGGGATTGAAGTCACCGCCTACATTCCGGGTGTCGGCCATAACCTCCAGGAACACAGCATGGTCCTGGTCCGCGGTGGTCGTGTGAAGGATTTGCCGGGTGTTCGCTACCACATTGTCCGCGGTTCACTGGATTGCAAGGGTGTGGATGAGCAGCCGGGTTGGGGCCAACGCCGCCGTGGCCGTTCCAAGTACGGAACCAAGCGCCCCAAGAAACAACAATAACGATCGACAAGGGTATAGGTTAAGGTATGGCACGCAGACGCAGAGCAGAAAAACGCCCGGCCGCAAAAGATCTTCGCTACACCAGCGAGGATGTATCCCTCCTCATCAGCAAGATCATGAACAGCGGCAAACGCTCGGTCGCCGAAGGGATCGTGTACGATGCGTTGGATCATGTGAAGGACAAGACCGGTGCAGATCCCATGGAAGTCCTGTTGCAGGCCTTGAACAACGCCAAGCCCCGTCTCGAAGTCAAATCCCGTCGCGTTGGTGGCGCAACTTACCAGGTCCCGGTCGAAGTGGATGCTGCTCGCCAGACGGCATTGGCCATGCGTTGGATCGTCCAATTCTCCAAGGCCCGCAAGGGTGTCCCGATGAAACGCGCCTTGGCCCTTGAGCTGATGGATGCCGCCAAGAATCAGGGCAACGCGATCAAGAAACGCGACGACACGCACAAGATGGCGCAAGCCAACAAGGCGTTCGCTCACTACCGTTGGTAATTCCCAACCTTTTCGGGAAAAACGTCGTGGGCGATTCGCCGACAGATGGTTCGTCTGCCCATGGCCCGGCATCGCCCGATGCGGATGGTCGCGCACACCCGCTTCATTCCATTCGCAACATCGGCATCATGGCCCACATTGATGCCGGCAAGACCACGACCACCGAGCGCATGCTCTATTACACCGGGCGAGTCTACAAAATGGGCAGTGTCGATGAAGGCACAGCCACGATGGACTGGATGGTTCAGGAGCAGGAGCGGGGGATCACCATCACGAGCGCCGCCACCACCTGTTTCTGGCGTGACCACCAGATCAACATCATCGACACCCCGGGTCATGTTGATTTCACCGTCGAAGTGGAACGATCACTACGGGTGTTGGATGGTGCCGTCGGCGTGTTCTGTGGCGTGGCGGGCGTCCAGCCACAATCGGAAACCGTATGGCGTCAGGCCCGCAAATACCGCGTTCCCTGCATCGCCTTTGTCAACAAGATCGATCGAATGGGTGCGCGTTTCCACTGGGTCGTGGAACACATCCGCGCCAAACTTTCCGTTCCGGCCATTCCCATCCAGTTGCCGATCGGGGAAGCGGAGGCCTTCGATGGCATCATTGACCTGATAGGCGGAAAAGCCTACCGTTTTGATTCGACCAGTATGGGTGCGGAAATCATCGAGATCCCGGTTCCGGAACCCATGCTCGCGGACGTGGAGTTGCACCGTTCCATCCTGATCGAATCGGTTGCGGAACGCGACGAGGTGCTGCTTGATCGCTACATGGAAAAGCCGGAGGTTGATGCCTCCGCCTTGCGCGCCGCGATCCGCCGTTGTGTCATCGCCGGTAGCTTGCTCCCGGTCGCCTGCGGTAGTTCGTTGCGGAATCAGGGCGTTCAATTGCTGCTGGATGCGGTGGTCGATTTCCTGCCATCACCACTAGATGTACCAGCGATTCGCGGTACGCATCCGAAAACTGGCGAGGAGGTTGAACGTGCTGCCAGTGACCATGAGCCACTCAGCGCACTCGCCTTCAAGATTGCTACGGATCCCTATGTAGGTAAGCTGGCCTATGTCCGGGTATATTCCGGACAACTCAAGAAAAACACCAATGCCTTCAATCCTCGCACCCGTAAACGTGAAAAGCTGATGCGCATCCTGCGGGTGCACGCGAACCAACGCGAGGATGTAGAGGTCCTTTACGCCGGAGAAATCGGGGCGATCAGTGGCCAGAAGGAAGTGACTACGGGCGACACGTTGTGCGCCGAACAGCATCCGGTGGTTCTTGAGCGCATTACCTTTCCCGAACCTGTCATCTCCATGGCGATCGAGCCGAAAACACAGGCTGACAAGGAAAAGATGGTCGCCACGTTGCAGACGTTGGGCGAGGAGGATCCAACCTTCAGGGTAACCATGGATGCCGAAACATCCCAGACCATCATCAGCGGGATGGGGGAACTGCACCTTGAAATCATCAAGGACCGCATGTTGCGCGAGTTTCGTGTTCAGGCCAATGCCGGCAGACCGATGGTGGCGTACCGCGAAACAATCTCGGCCAAAGCCCAGGCTCAACATACGTTTGATCGCGAATTGGCTGGATCTCGTCAATACGCCCAGGTCGAATTGGAGGTCTCCCCGCGTCGTCGCGGGGACGGCAACCTGCTCCTTACCTCGGTAAAATCAGATCGTTTTCCTAAGGAATTCGAGATTCCATTGCGTGAGGGCATCGAATCCGGACTGGTAACAGGAATTTTAGGAAATTATTCGTTGATTGATTTAGAGGTGCGTGTTATACAATGCGGTTTCCACCCGGAATTTTCGACGGAAGTCGCGTTCCGGTCTGCCGCGATCATGGCTTTTCGTGATGCGGTTCGGGCGGCCCAACCGGTTCTGCTCGAACCAATTATGAAAGTGGAAATTGTCGTGCCGGACGAGCACCTTGGCGATGTCTTGGGTGATATAAACGGTCGGCGTGGCAAGGTGAAGGATATGGTCGCGCAAGACGGGTTTCATACCGTACATGTCGAGGTCCCCCTCGCGGAAATGTTCGGGTATGCGACCAGCTTGCGTTCGGTCACGCGTGGCCGGGCAAGTTACAGCATGGAGCCAAGTCAGTTTGATGTGGTTCCTGACAATTTAAAAAACAGCATACTGAATCGGTAATTATGAATGGACAGAAAATACGAATCCGCTTGAAGGCGTATGATCACCGCGTACTGGATCAGTCCGCGAGTGACATCGTCGAAACTGCCAAACGCACGGGTGCCCGGGTGGCCGGACCGATTCCGTTGCCGACGCGCATCGAAAGCTACACGGTGAACCGCAGTCCACATGCCGACAAAAAGTCGATGGAGCAGTTCGAAATCCGCACGCACAAGCGTTTATTGGATATCATCGAGCCCACCATCAAGACCGTGGACGAGCTGAAGAAGCTGAATCTTCCCGCGGGCGTTGACATCACCATTAAAATCTGAGGCTGGTCATGCAAGGTTTAATCGGAAAAAAGTTGGGTATGACGCAGGTCTATGATGCCAACGGGCATCATATCCCGGTCACGGTTATTGAGGTCGGTCCCTGTGTGGTCCTGCAACGCAAGATCGCCGCTCGCGATGGGTATGAGGCCGTCCAGGTCGGTTATCTCGACCAGAAACCGCAGCGCGTGAACAAACCGCAGGCCGGACACTTCAAGAAAGCCGGAGTCACCCCCAAGAAGATCGTCAAGGAATTCCGTGTTGATGCTTCGAATGCCGCCAAGGAGGGCGACACCCTCACCGCGGAAATTCTGGAAGGTGTAACCTACGTCGATGTCCTTGGTATGACCAAGGGTCAAGGTTTTCAAGGTGTCATGAAGCGCCACGGTATGGCTGGTCAGCCAGCCGCTCACGGTCACACCATGCATCGTCGTCCTGGCTCCATTGGTATGCGCACGACGCCAGGTCGAATTTTCAAGAATAAGCGTCTCCCTGGCCACATGGGCCATGTCAACATCACCATGCCGAATTTGAAGGTTGTTCAATTGCGCAAGGAGGATCATGCGATTCTCGTGCATGGCGCGGTTCCAGGCCCGACCGGAACGATTGTTGTGGTTCGCAAGGCCCTCAAGAAAGGCTGAATCTGATGAGCACTCTTACCATCACCAATCTCGAAGGCCAGTCGGTCGGTAGCGTCGCGCTACCGGCGCACTTGGTTGACACCAGCCGCGGTGGACAGGTAGTTCGCGACGCCATAGTCGCCTACCACGCCAACCAGCGGCAAGGTACGGCCAGCACCAAGACCAAAGGTGAAGTTGCCGGTAACGGTCAGAAACCCTGGCGCCAGAAGGGTACCGGCAACGCCCGCGCCGGTTACCGTCAGTCTCCGATCTGGCGCGGTGGTGGTGTGGTGTTCGGTCCCAAGCCGCGTTGCCATAACCGCGATCTGAACCGCAAGATGCTGCGCCTCGCCTTCGCTAGAATCTTTGCCGACCGGGTTTCCCAGCAGGCGGTCACCGTGGTCGAATCCTTGACCGTCGCAGATGCCAAAACCAAGAACTTCGTCCAATTGCTCAAGAAACTGGGCTTGGCAAAGGGTGTGTTGGTCGTTGTGGATGATCCCGACAACAACCTGCTGTTGGCCGCTCGCAACATTCCGGGCGTTGAAGTGGCCCGGGCCAGTCATGTCAATGTGTATCAAGTCGCCCGCTATCCGCGATTGCTGATCACCAAGGCCGCCTTGGGTGTGATCGAGCAGCGCACAGCCGGGTCCAAGGAAGCCGCTCAATGAAACCCACCCTTGCCATTATCAAGAAAGTGCTGCTGACCGAGAAGGGGACCCGTCTCAGCACGGACCTGAATCAGTATCTGTTCAACGTTCACCCCGACGCCAACAAGATCGAGATCAAGAAGGCGATCGAGGATATGTTCAAAGTCGGTGTGGTCCGCGTGAATACCATGAATCGCTTGGGCAAGATGAAGCGTGACCGCCGTTCCCGGATGGGTCGACGTGCTTCGATGAAGCGCGCCGTGGTTACGCTCAAGGCCGGCGACAAGATTGAGCTTACCTGAGGAATTGAACCATGCCGCTTAAGCAACACAATCCCTATACCGCGTCCCAACGCTTCACGGTGCTGCCGGACTTCTCGGAAATAACCCGAGGCAAGCCGGAGAAATCGCTGACCCGCAAGAAGAAAAAGTCGGGTGGTCGCAATGCCTATGGCCGCTTGACGGTTCGTCACCGTGGTGGTGGCCATAAACAGCGTTACCGTGTTATCGACTTCAAGCGTGAGAAGTTTGGAATTCCGGCCAAGGTTGCGGAGATTGAATACGATCCCAACCGCTCGGCCCGCATCGCCTTGCTGCATTATGCTGATGGCGAGAAGCGCTACATCTTAGCCCCGATGGGCCTCGAAGTCGGGCAGGAACTGATGTCTGGGCCCACTGCCGAGCCGAAAATCGGCAATTCCCTGCCGTTGGCGAATATTCCCCTCAGCCTGCCCGTGCACAACATCGAACTGGTTCCCGGCAAGGGCGGACAGATGGTTCGTGGTGCCGGTATGGGTGCCCAGATCATGGCCCGCGAGGCTGGTATGGCTCAGATCAAGCTTCCCTCCGGAGAGATTCGCCTGATCAATGAGCGTTGCGTGGCCACTGTTGGTCAGGTCGGCAACACCGAACATCAAAACGTTTCCCTCGGCAAGGCGGGCCGCAAGCGCTGGCTCGGTATCCGACCGACTGTTCGTGGTGTTGCCATGAACCCGGTCGATCACGTCATGGGTGGTGGTGAAGGTCGTGCCTCCGGTGGTCTGGCTCGCTCCCCGTGGGGTCAGCTGGCCAAGGGCAAGAAGACCCGCCAGAAACGCAAGACCTCGGGTCGCTTCATCATTCAACGGAGAAAGTAATCGATGTCACGTTCACTCAAGAAGGGTCCGTTCGTAGAGGAAAAGTTGATCAAGAAGGTTGAGAAGCTCAACCTTAGCGGCGTAAAGCGTCCGATCAAGACATGGTCGCGCCGTTCCATGATCATCCCTGATTTTGTCGGCCACACATTCTCCGTCCACAACGGCAAGATGTTCAATACGGTTTTCGTGACGGAAAACATGGTCGGAC
This sequence comes from uncultured Verrucomicrobiota bacterium, assembly GCA_937872895.1. Classification (GTDB taxonomy): domain Bacteria; phylum Verrucomicrobiota; class Kiritimatiellia; order CAIVKH01; family CAIVKH01; genus CALMUP01. The sequence continues at coordinate 80,713 of CALMUP010000028.1, read as the reverse complement.
ACCGGTTGGGTGAATTCTCCCCGACCCGGACCTTCCGCCGTCACGGTGCGGCAACGGACAAAACCGTCACCTTGAAGTAACTGACGGATCATGGGTCACACCGCGGCAAGGCTGGTTTACGGACTGGCATTGATGATGGTGGTGGCCCCCAGTGGCGACTGGTTGAACGCGCGGGGAGAGAAGCTGACCCCGAAACCCAGCGATGGGGAAACAGCTGAAATGTTGATTCTGTTGCAGCAGGAGAATCAACGGCTGGCTAGCCAGGTCACCAACCTGACCCGCCAGGTGATGTTGCTGGAGTTGAAGCTTGCGGAATCCAGGGTCCAGTTGGACCTGGGGATCGCAGGTGGTGGAGAGCGGACACCGGTCGGTTCGCCGAAATCGATGACCGTACCGCCGGAGGTCATGTCGGACCCGGCGCGGTTGCAGGTCGTCGAGGTAAATAGAGAGATGATGGTCGCCGTGGTAAGTGGCGGCGTCCGCTCCGGGATGAAGCAGGGAATGCGGTTCTCGGTTGTTCGAGGAAATGATGTGTTGGCGGTGATACGGATAACGGATGTCCGGGAACGTATTGCCGGTGGTTTGATTGAGTGGAATGAACGGATGCCGTTTCCCGAAGCGGGGGATCGGTTGGTTTTACGAAGTACGCAGGATGGATGAGGTAAACATGGACGTCGTGGCTATAACTAAAGATGCACGGGTTTCACCGACGAAGATTCGCGACATGGCGCGGGAAATCCAGGGTCGTTCCGCATCGGATGCCCTGAAGATCACCCTGTTCAGCGAACGCAAGGCGGGTCTCTATATCGGCAAGACCCTCAAGTCCGCGATTGCCAATGCGGAAAACAACAATGGTCTTTCCGCAGATGATTTGGTCGTGAAGTCGGCGATTGTCGACCAGGGCCACATGATGAAGCGATTCCAGCCCCGTGCTCGCGGAAGTGCGGGTCCTATCCAGAAAAAAATGAGTCACATCAAGATTGTATTGACGGATAACAAAACCGCCGCAAAATAAGCGTTTTTCGTTTTCCGAAAGGAGCATGACTTGGGACAGAAAGTAAATCCAAATGGTTTGCGGGTAGCCGTCAACAAGGATTGGCGTTCCCGCTGGTTTGCCAGCAAGAAGGAATTCGGTGATCTCCTCCACGAGGACATTGAGATCCGCAAGATGGTCAAGAGCCGTCTCAAGGATGCCGCCGTACCGGAAGTCGTGATCGAGCGCTACGCCAACCGCGCCCGCATCACGGTTTTCACGGCTCGGCCTGGAATTGTCATTGGCCGCAAGGGTCAGGACATCGAGAAGCTCAAGGAAGAGATCTCGAAGAAGACCGGCAAGGAGATCTACGTTGAGATCCGCGAAGTGAAGGATCCCGACATCACGGCCCAACTGGTGGCCGAGAATATTGCCGTCCAGTTGGAACGCCGGGTTTCCTTCCGACGTGCCCTGAAACGTGCGGTTCAGTTGTCCATGGATCTCGGTGCCTTGGGCATCAAGGTCCGGGTTGCTGGCCGTTTGGGGGGCGCAGAACTAGCCCGTACCGAGGGCTACAAGGAGGGTAAGGTGCCATTGCACACCCTGCGCGCCAACATTCAGTATGGTTTTACCGAGGCTCGCACCGTTGCCGGTTGTATCGGCGTCAAGGTGTGGATATGCCGCAAGAATGAAGAACCAGTTGTGAAGGAGCAGACTCATGCCACTTATGCCTAAGCGGGTCAAGTACCGCAAAGTACAACGTGGTTCGCGCAAGGGGAACGCCACCTCCTGCAACACGCTTGCCTTTGGTGAATACGGGATCCAATCGTTGGGCCGTGCGTGGATCACCAACATCCAGATTGAAGCCTGCCGTGTCGCGGTCAGCCGCGCCATGAAACGAAAAGGCAAGCTCTGGGTTCGCATTTATCCCGACAAGCCCTACACCAAGAAGCCGTTGGAAGTCCGCCAGGGTAAAGGCAAGGGTCCGGTCGAGGGCTGGGTTGCCGTGGTGCGTCCTGGTACGATGATTTTCGAGCTTGATGGCATTTCGGAAGCCCTGGCCCGTGAGGCTTTTCGCCTGGCCGCAAGCAAAATGCCGATAGCCACCCGTTTCGTGACGCGAGGTCTGTAATGAAAAAAGCCGCCACCATCCGGGAGTCGACCGATGCCGAACTGCAGCAACAGTTGCAGGATGCGCGCACCGAGTTCGTGAACCTTAAAATTCAACAATCAACCGGTCGGCTGGAAAAGCCGTCCCGCATCCGTGAATTGCGTCGCAACATCGCCCGCATCAACACGGTTGTGCGCGAAAAGCAGCTGAGCAAGGGGTAATAGGTAATGACAGAGGCAGTTCAACGTGGTGTTCGCAAGAGCCGCACCGGTGTGGTTACCAGCGACAAGATGGACAAGACCATTGTTGTCGCCGTAACCGACCGGTTCCGGCATCCCGTGTATGGCAAGACCGTTACCCGGGTTAAGAAGTTTCACGCACATGATGAGCGCAACGAGGCTCATCTCGGCGACAAGGTTCGCATTGTCGAAACCCGTCCGCTTAGCCGCCTGAAAAATTGGCGGTTGGTTGAGATCGTACACAAGTCGGTGCGGGGTGCCGAATGATTACCAAGCAAACGCGACTGGAAGTAGCCGACAACACCGGTGCACGATCCCTGATGTGTATTCATGTACTGGGTCAGCGCAAGACGTTTGCGCGTATTGGTGACATCATCAAGGTCAGCGTCAAGGAAGCCATCCCCACCGGGATGGTCAAGAAGGGTGAGGTTCACAGTGCCCTGATTGTCCGTACCCGCCAGACCATCAGCCGTCCTGACGGTTCGAAACTGAAATTCGACCACAATGCCGCCGTCATCATCGATGCCGACAAGAATCCGAAGGGAACGCGCATCTTCGGGCCGGTTGCCCGCGAATTGCGTGACAAGAATTTCATGAAGGTCATTTCCCTGGCTCCCGAGGTGCTCTAATGAAAGCCGTCGCTCGCAAGCCCCATGTTCATGTTCGTCGTGGCGATATTGTTGTCGCGATTGCCGGTGATGATGCCGCAGGTGGTAAATCAGGCAAGATCCTCCGGGTTTTTCCGGAAAAGGGACGCGCCATCGTCGAAGGATTGAATTTCGTCAAGAAACACATGCGCAAGACTCAGGACAATCCCGAAGGCGGAATTGTCGAGAAGGAGGGGACCATCGCCCTGTCCAACTTGCGTGTGGTGGAACGTTCGAAAGATAAACCCGGCCGCAAGCAGGCCTAAAGCGCCGGTATAGAGAGCACGCATATGGTAGCCCCAACAATCATTCCCAGTCTCCGCGAACGCTACAAATCGGAGATCCGCCCCGCACTTCAGAAGGCGCTGAACATCGGCAATCCGATGGACATCCCCGGATTGAAAAAAGTCGTCATCAACATGAGTGTCAACACGTCGGTTGACAAGGATCAGTTCAAGTTGATGACCGATGAACTGGCCAAGATCGCCGGGCAGAAACCGGTGGTCACCACGGCTCGCAAGAGCATTTCAAATTTCAAGCTGCGCGAGGACATGCCGATTGGTGCAAAAGTTACGTTGCGCGGTCAGTTGATGTACGAATTCCTGGAGCGCTTGCTGTACGTGGTGCTTCCTCGTATCCGCGACTTCCGCGGTGTTTCCCGCAAGGCCTTTGATGGCAAGGGGAACTACACCTTGGGCTTGTCCGAGCAGACGCTGTTTCCGGAGATCGATCCGGACCGTGTCAAGCGGACGCAGGGTATGGATATCACCATCGTCACCTCGGCCAAGAGCAACGAGGCGGCGTTGGAGTTGCTCAAATTGCTCGGAGTGCCGTTTGAGCGCTAATTTCTGGAGGAACCACCTTGGCCAAGACATCCCTAGTCGTTAAAGCATCACGCCCGCCGAAGTTCTCTTCGCGAGGCTACAACCGTTGCCGTAATTGCGGCCGTCCCCGCGCCTACATCCGCAAGTTCCAGCTTTGCCGTATTTGCTTCCGCGAATTGGCGCTGGAAGGAAAGATCCCTGGCGTCGTCAAGGCGAGCTGGTAAGCAGGAGTTCACGTATGAGTCTCAATGATCCAATTTCCGATATGCTTACCCGAGTGCGCAATGCCGCAACGGCTGGCCATGCAACCGTGGATGTCCCGCACTCTCGCCTGAAGGCTGAGATCGCCCGGATCCTTACCCGCGAGGGATTTGTCGCCGGCTATTCGATTGAACAGATTGAAACGCGCAGCTACATACGCCTTACCCTCAAGTATGGTCGTGGTGACAAGGCGGTAATCCGTGGATTGAGCAGGATCAGCAAGCCCGGCCTGCGCAAGTATGTCGGTTCGGGCGAGCTGCCGAAAGTGTTCGGCGGCATCGGGGTGGCTATTTTGAGTACATCCCGTGGCTTGTTGACCGATAAAGAAGCACGCCGTTCGAAGATCGGCGGCGAAGTCATTTGTTACGTTTGGTGAGGTTTTTATGTCTCGTATTGGCAAGAAAGCAGTGGCTGTGCCCGCCGGGGTAACCCTCGGGGTGGATGGTAATCAGATCAAGGCCAAGGGCCCTAAGGGCGAATTGGTCATGACCTTCCCGGCGGAAGTCTCCGTTAAGGTTGAAGGAAACGAGGCACAGGTATCGCCCACCTCGCAGACCCCGTTTGCTCGTGCCATGCACGGAACGGTTCGAAGCCTGGTCGCCAACATGGTTCAGGGTGTCGCCCAAGGCTACTCGCGCGAACTCGAGATTCAAGGCGTCGGTTTCAAGGCCAGTGTGCAGGGACAGAAATTAAACCTCGCATTGGGTTACTCGCATCCGATCGAGTTTGAACTCCCGGCCTCCATTGCCGTCAAGGTCACGGACAACACCAATATTTTGGTGAGTGGTCCAGACAAGCAATTGGTTGGTCAGGTCAGCGCCCGTATTCGGTCCTTCTACCCGGCCGAACCCTATAAGGGCAAGGGCGTCCGTTACAAGGGTGAGCATGTTCGCCGTAAAGCCGGCAAGGCGGTTGCATAATCATGAAAGTCAACACCAAGGCAGAATACCGTACCCGTCGCCATCTTCGTCTGCGCCAGAAAGTGCGTGGAACAGCCGCCCGTCCTCGTATGAGCGTGTACGTATCCAACCAGCACATTTACGTACAGTTTATCGACGACGATGCATCGCGTACCCTTGCGGCCGTGTCTACGAAGTCTGCCGGTATGGCAGGCGCGGTGCGCGCAAACAGCGAATCGGCCAGGAAGCTGGGCGCTCTTGCTGCGGAAGCGGCGAAGCATGTAGGCTTGAAGGCTGTTGTTTTTGATCGCGGTGGTTTTCCCTACCGTGGCCGGATCAAGCTGATGGCTGAAGCCGCGCGCGAAAACGGTCTCGTTTTTTAAGGTAACCAGGAGAATTTGTCGTGAGTCAATTCAAGGACAGAGAGAGCAAGTCGGACTTCGAAGAGCGGGTCATTCATGTGAACCGTTGCGCGAAGGTCGTAAAAGGCGGCCGCCGTTTCAGTTTCAGCGCGCTGATCGTGGTCGGTGACCGCAATGGCCGCGTGGGTTTTGCCCTTGGCAAGGCCAACGAGGTCGCGGATGCCATCCGCAAGGGTACGGAAGCCGCCAAACGCAATGCGGTGCGCATAACCATGAAAAACAAGACCATTCCCCATGAGGTGATGAGCAAGTTTGATGGTGCTTCCGTGTACATGCGTCCGGCTTCAGAGGGTACCGGTGTGATTGCGGGCGGCGGCATGCGTGCCGTCCTGGAATTGTCCGGTGTTCGCGACGTCCTGGCCAAGTCCATGGGCAGCACCAATCCGCTGAATGTAATCCGCGCCACGATGCTCGGACTGCAGAAGTTGTCCTCACGTGAAGCCATTCTCGAGGAACGCGGCATCACCATCGCTACGAAGTAAACAGGGGTTTCCAAGATCATGCACCTCCATTCGATAAAGAATTCCAAGGGCGCCGTGCGCAAGAAGAAGCGTGTCGGTTGTGGCGAATCATCCGGCCATGGCAAGACCTCTTGCCGTGGTACCAAGGGCCAGATGTCCCGTTCGGGTCACAAGCGCAAGGCAACGTTCGAAGGCGGACAGATGCGTCTCATTCGTCGTATGCCGAAACGCGGCTTCAACAATCCGGTCAAGGTCGTATTCGCTCCGGTGAACATCATTGATCTTGATGTTTTCGAGAACGGTGCCGAGGTGGACGCCGTCGCTCTGGTCAATGCGGGATTGGTGCATGATACCAAACGACCGATCAAGATCCTGGGCGATGGTGCGTTGAACCGCAAGTTGACGGTCAAGGCCGATGCGTTCAGCAGTTCCGCTCGCGAGAAGATCGAGGCCGCAGGCGGCCAGTGTATAACGGTAGAGTAACAGGCTGTATCCAATGCTATCCGCATTCGCCAACAGTCTTCGCATACCCGAATTGCGCCAGCGCATATTCTTTACCTTCGGCATGATTTTCATCTGCCGGTTGGTAGCGGTCGTTCCCACGCCGGGAGTTGATGCCGTGTTGCTGCGTCAATTCATCGATCAGTTGCACAACATGGCCGGGGGCAGCTTTGTCGGCATGTTCGATCTTTTCAGTGGCGGAGCGCTGCAGAATTGCGCCGTTGGCGCCTTGGGTATCATGCCTTACATCAGTGCGTCGATCATCCTGCAGTTGCTGACGGCTGTAGTCCCTTCGCTCGAGCGATTGGCGCGCGAGGGTGATGCCGGCCGCGCAAAGATCACCCAGTACACCCGTTACCTGACTGTATTCCTTTGCGTGGTTCAGGGGTATGCCATGGCGGTTACTCTCGAGAACCCCGAGGCGTTCGGTGTACCCGGGAAAATTGTTCACATGGAAGGGTGGGGTTTCCGCCTGCTGACTATCGTGACCATGACCACGGCAACCATGTTGTTGATGTGGCTCGGTGAACAAATCACGGACCGTGGTATCGGTAACGGGATATCCATCATCATCACCATCGGCATTGTCAGCTCGCTTCCCAGTGCCATCCAGAAGGCCATCGCAATGTTCCGACCCGTCGATGGCGTTGTGCAATTCACGGTTTTCCATGCCGTCGGGCTTTTGGTAATGATCCTCGCGGTGATCATTACGGTGGTCGCGGTGACGCAGGCTCAACGCAAGATTCCGGTCCAGTATGCCAAGCGCGTGGTTGGTCGCAAAGTGTATGGCGGGCAGAGCACCTACATGCCGTTGCGTGTCAACTATGCCGGCGTCATGCCGATCATTTTCGCCCAGGCGATCCTGATGTTTCCTCCGAAACTTCTGGAAATGATTCCCGTCGATTTCTTCCAGCGTCTGGCCATCCATCTCCGTCCGGACACGACGCTCCATAATATCCTTTACGGGTTGATGATCCTCTTTTTCTCCTACTTCTGGGTCGCCACGCAATTCAATCCGGTGCAGATCTCGGATGATCTGAAGAAGCATGGTGGTTACATTCCCGGCATTCGTCCCGGCAAACCAACGGCGGAGTTCCTTGACCACACCATGACCCGTATCACCTTGGCCGGTGCCATCTTCCTTGCAATCATCGCGGTGATTCCTTCCATCATGGCCCAGAATTTCCGGGTGCCATGGATTGTCGCTCAGTTCTTTGGCGGTACCAGCCTGCTCATTATTGTCGGTGTAATGCTGGACACCATGCGTCAGATCGAGTCCCATTTGGTCACTCGTTACTACGACGGTTTTCTTAAGAAGGGCAAACTTCGGGGGCGGCGCTAGGCCATGGAAACGATCGTATTGCTGGGGGCGCCAGGTTCGGGGAAGGGGACCGTTGCGGAAGATATCCGCAACTCGGTCAACTACCAGCATATTTCGACCGGTGATGTCCTCCGCAATGCGGTAAAGAGCGGGACTGAACTTGGCAACGAGGCCAAGCGTTACATGGAACGGGGGGAGTTGGTTCCGGATGATTTGATCGTCTCGATTGTTCGTGATTTGCTGGTGAGTGGTCCCAAGGATGCCCGTTACATGTTTGACGGTTTTCCGCGCACGACGGCTCAAGCCGAAAAGTTCGACGAGATGCTCGGCGCCGGCGGCTCGGCGGTAAAATTCGTTTTCCTGCTTGAAGTGGCTCGACCGGTTCTGGTTCGCCGAATCTGCGGTCGTCGAATCTGCCGTTCGTGCGGGGCGGTTTACAATATTCACACCAAGCGACCCAAAGTGGATGGAATTTGTGATTTTTGCGGAAGCAATGATATTTACCAGCGTGCTGACGATACCGAGGAGACGTTGAACAATCGTCTCGATGTGTACGAGCGGCAGACCGCTGAATTGATCAGCTATTACGAAAAGAAGAACATCCTGGTCCGGGTTAATGCCGAAGACCGGCTTGAGACTGAGTTGGCGATTGTCCAGCACCTCAACGACTGATGCACAACCCCGGTATCGACGAATCGGAAGCGGACGAAAATTCCGAGATGATTGTACTGGACGTTCTTCTGAAGGAAATGATACATAGCAGGGCTTTTCGTGCGACCCTGAAAAATGGGCACACGTTGGTGGCTTACTATCCCCGGTCGGTGGCGGGAGAAGCATCCTGCCTGTGGTCGGTGGGTGACAACGCGAAGGTGCGGATGTCGCCGTATGATATGAGTCGTGGTGAATTGATAATTGCTTAGGATTGAGATCATGAAGGTAAGAACCTCGGTGAAAAGAATTTGCGAACGTTGCAAGATGATCCGGCGCAAGGGTGTCGTCCGGGTGATCTGCACCAATCCCCGTCACAAACAGCGTCAGGGTTAAGGAGTCCGACATGCCGCGTATTTTTGGTATCGATATTCCCGGGAAGAAACGTGTGGAGTATTCCCTCCGTTACATTTACGGCATCGGGCCGGCCCTTTCCCGGGAAATCATTGCGAAGACCGGGATCAATGGTGCAAAGAAGGCGGACGAGTTGACCGACGATGAAATTGCCAAGATTACGCATCTTTTGCAGACCGTTTATCGCACGGAAGGCGATTTGCGTCGTGAGGTATCCCAGAACATACGCCGCTTGATCAGCATCAATTCATACCGTGGATCTCGCCATCGTCGTGGTCTTCCGGTACGCGGTCAGCGTACGTCGACCAATGCCCGTACCCGTAAGGGTCCGCGCAAGACCGTGGGTGCAGTGCGTGGCAAGGAAGCCCGCTCGGCTGTGAAGGCGGCCGCTCCCAAGTAACAATACTAGCAGTTGAAGGACGATTTTATGGCAGACGCGAAAGAGAATAAGAGTGCCGATGAGGCCAAGGTAGAATCCAGCATTGTCGCCGGTGACAATCCCACGGCGGCTAGTTTGCTGGACAGCACTCCGGCTCCGGTCAAGCGGGTCAAGATCAAGGGTGCCAAGAACATCCCGATTGGCATTGTTCATGTCAATTCCAGCTTCAACAACACGGTTGTTTCAATCACGGATCTTAAGGGTAATGTCATCGGCTGGAGCACGGCTGGTCGTTCCGGCTTCAAGGGGTCGCGCAAAAGCACGGCGTTTGCAGCCACGATGGCGGCCCAGGATGCATCGCGCCAGGCCATGAATCATGGGTTGCAGGAAGTGGAAGTCCTGGTACAGGGACCTGGGGCCGGTCGCGAAAGCGCGATCCGAGCCGTACAGGCCTCGGGTATCAATGTTACGGCGATCAAGGATGTCACGCCCATGCCTCACAATGGCTGCCGGGCCCGCAAGCGCCGCCGCGTGTAATCAGGTAATTTAGGAGCGTACGTAGTTTATGGGTAGATATACTGGTCCAGCTTGCAAACAGTGCCGTCGCGAAGGAACAAAACTTTTCCTCAAGGGCGATCGATGCTACATGGCGAAGTGCCCGATCGAGCAGGGTCGCTCTGCACCTGGCATGCACGGTCAGCGGCGCAACAAGATGTCCGACTACGGAACGCAGTTGCGCGAGAAGCAGAAGCTTCGTCGTACCTATGGCATGCAGGAAACCCAATTCCGCTTGTTCTTCCAGCGTGCCTTGAAGGGCCGTGGCATCACGGGTGAGAAGTTGCTTCAACTGCTGGAAATGCGCTTGGACAACCTGGTGTACCGCCTTGGTTTCGCCCCTTCCCGCCGTGCTGCACGTCAGTTTGTCCTGCATGGTCATATCACGGTGAACGGCAAGAAATCCAGCATTCCCTCCACCGTCCTGAAGGATGGTGATGTGGTTGCAGTCAAGTCTGTTGAACATAGCAAGAACTACGCCAAGCAGTATGTGGAACAGGCGGAGAGCCGCGGCATCGTGTCCTGGCTTGCGCTGGACAAGGGCCAACTGGAAGGCCGGATCACGCATATCCCGACCCGCGAGGAAATCGCGCCGACGGTAAATGAGCAGCTGATCGTCGAATTGTACTCGAAGTAAGTAGACTACATCACCATACGGACCGGCTAACGCCCGGCCCTGGGAGAATCGCACTATGCCCAAGAGAATCGGACGCTTCGAAATGCCGAAGCGTATTACCAAGGATGAGTCGGAGTCGGCTCCCCATTTCGGCCGCTTTATTGCCGAGCCGTTCGAGGCTGGCTATGGTCGTACCATTGGCAACTCGCTTCGTCGCGTCTTGCTTTCATCGCTGGAAGGCGCGGCCATCACGTCGGTCAAGATTGATGGCGCCATGCACGAATTCTGTTCGCTGCAAGGCGTCGTGGAGGATGTGACCGATATCATCCTGAATCTCAAGAAGGTCCTGCTCAAACTTTACAGCCGTGATGCACGGATTGTGAAGATCAATGTGAAGGGTCCGGGCGAGGTGACGGCCAAGGATATTATCACGGATGGCACGGTTGAGGTCCTGAATCCAGATCAGCACATCTGCACCTTGGATGCTGATGGTGCGTTCAGCGCCGAACTGGAAGTGAAGATCGGTCGTGGATACTGTCCGGCCGAGTGGAACAAGAAAGCCGATCAGGAAATCGGATTGATTCCCATCGACGCATTGTTCTCGCCGGTTCGCCGTGTTGCGTACGCGGTTGACAGCACCCGCGTGGGGCGTCGCACCGATTACGACAAGCTAGTCATCGACATCTGGACTGATGGCCGGGTTACGCCGGAAGAAGCGTTGACCATGTCGGCCGCCATTCTGCGTCATCATCTGGATGTTTTCGTCAGCCTTGATCGAGACCTGGTTGAGTTCGAGGAGAACGAGAAGCAAGTCGACGCTGAGCGCGAAGATTTGCGGCGCAAACTCCTGATGAGCGTCAATGAAATTGAATTGAGCGTCCGCGCCGCGAACTGCCTCAACAACGCGAACATCACCACCGTGGGTGAGTTGGCGCAGAAAACCGAGGCGGAAATGCTGAAGTACCGCAACTTTGGCAAGAAGTCGTTGAATGAGATCAAGGCGAAGCTGGAAGAGCTGAACCTGAGCCTGGGCATGACCTTTGAAGCGGATCTGCTCAAGCCTGTCGCCGCGGATGATCTCGCCAAGAAAGGTTAAGGTTCGTTCATGCGTCATCGTAAACGTACAGTCAAACTCGGTCGTACCAGCGCTCATCGCGATGCCATGCTCGCCAACATGGTGTGCAGTCTGATTACTTCCAAGCGGATCAAAACCACATTGCCCAAAGCTCGCGTAGCCCGCAGCCTTGCCGAAAAGATGGTAACCCTTGGCAAGGATGGTTCTCTGGCGGCTCGCCGTCGTGCCATTTCGAAGCTCAAGAGCACGGAATCGGTGAAGGAACTGTTCAGCGTGGTTGCGCCTTCATTTGCCGACCGCAAGGGTGGTTACACCCGCATTCTGAAACTCGGCAAGCGTGCCAGTGACAGTTCGGAAATGGCGCTTCTTGAGTTTGTCAATTATTCCCTGCCGGTCCCGAAAGTCGCGGACGAGGGTGGTGTGGCCAAGAAGAAGGCGAAACCCGCCAAGACCGAGGAAGCGGCCAAGGAGTAGGATTGGCGTTTTCCTACAGGGCAGGAAAGGGCACGTTCAAGCGTGCCCTTTTTTGTTGTGAACAACATAACCACGTGCATGATCTATGTGGGTTAGCGACAAGGGAGTTTATGGTATGGGACAGGCCAGAAGTAAGCAGCAAAAGGAAGATCGTGGTGTGGTGAACCAGGAGTTTGGGTCGATCTTGACGATTCTTTCCGGATTGTCGTTCCTGGTAACCTGCATGATTCTTCCCTTGGTTGGTAAAGCCGGGGCCAAGGTTTACCATTACCCTAAAAACTATACGGCGTTTCTGGTTGCCGTGCTGGTTACCATCGGACTTTCCGGTATGGCAACGAAGCTGAAGCTGGAGCGAAGCCGGTTGGATGGGAGCCCCCGCCCGAAATTTTCCATGGCCATCCTTGGTGTCAGCTTGGCCTTGCTCCTGGCCCTGCTGACCGGGTTGCTCAAGATTTGATCGGTTCTTCGGCAGGGCATCCATTCCCGGCGCTTGATTTTGCCCTTGGTCGGTATGCTTTCTCATTGCATTATCGCGGGTCTATGGCTATAGGTTTTTCGTCAAAAACGTATTTATCCGGAGGCATTCATGAGCATTCGTCGTTGGTTGGGAGCAGTCGTTTTGGCTGCGGGGCTTGTGTCATCCACATTCGCTGCAGAACGTGATCTTTTCGAAGAGGCACCTTGGTACGTCGGCTTCGGCGTTGGACACGTAAATTTTGAAGGTGACGCGGTCGTACAGGACGATTTCTTTCTCGGACTGCGGCTCGGCCATGATCTCCATGAATACTTCGGTCTGGAATTCGGATTTGATTATGTCCCGACCTTGGATAACACCGTATTCCGGGAAGGCGACAACCGTTATGCTCTCGACAGTGATACCTCGGCATTCCGCTTGTCATTGGATGCCCTGTTCCATCTCCGCAACACGGATAATCTTCGCTGGGATCCTTACCTTGCAGTGGGTGGTAGCTACATCAGCTTTGATGACGCCATTAATAATGATGGTGACAAGGATACCTTGGGCTTTCAGGCGGGTGCCGGCCTCTTTTACCACTTCAGCGATGCCTGGTCGGTGCGCGGTGATTGGCGCACCACGATTGCCGGGGACAATACCGAATTCGCCTCGATTCTGTTTGTTGGCGCCAACTACCGCTGGGGCACGCGCATTGCTCCCAAGTATGCGTTGAGTGGTGGCGACATCGACAGTGATGGTGATGGATTAACCGATTCGCGGGAGGCTGAAATCGGCACGAATCCCTTTGATCCGGATACGGACAAGGATGGCTTGTCTGATGGCGAGGAAGTGCTGACCTACGGAACGGATCCGTTGAATCCGGACACGGACTGGGATGGTTTGAAGGACGGCGCCGAGGTGTTGACCTACCGTACCGATCCGAAGAATCCCGACACCGACAACGGTGGTGTCAAGGATGGCCATGAAGTCATCGAGGATGGTACCAACCCACTGGATCCTGCGGATGATCTCCAGTTGTTCACCTTGAACATCGAATTCGATTATGACAAATCGAATCTTCGCCCGCAGTACCATGATGATCTGGATGTCGTGATCAAGGTCTTGCAACGTGACCCCGGCGCAACCGCGCGTATCGAAGGCCATGCTGACAAGCGCCCGACCTCGAAGCGCGACTACAATATCCGCCTATCCGAGCGCCGGGCGAAAGCGGTGCTGGACTATATTGCTGACGTGGGCGGGATTGAGCGTAGTCGTATGACGAGCCATGGCTATGGCTTCGACCGTCCGGTGGCGCCGAATGATACCGAGCCGAACATGCAGAAGAACCGTCGCACGGAAATCTACATCCGCAAGGGTGATTCCAGCACGATTTCCCCGACCGGACAGGTCATTGATCTGAAGACGGACGCGGCAACTGATCTGTGATGCTTTCCGTGATCTGGATATAATGGTCTCATCGGGGCGCACCAAGTGCGCCCCGACTTTTTTCCCGCCATGGACGAATCCGTCACCAGCACCATTGATGCGCCCTATTTGGATGGGGCCGTGGAGCGTCCGTCTCGCTTGGTGTTTATCATGGGATGCCATCGCTCGGGCACCACGTTTCTGCACCGCCTGCTGGCTGATTCGGGACGTTTTGACTTCCTCTCCGCTTACGAGGTCATTGCGTACAATACGGTGTTGCGGAACCGGGCATGCGGAAAGGAGCATGAAGCGAAGGCTGCGTTGCAGGCCGAGTTGCTTGCCGAAGGGCCGGATCGCGGAATCGACCATGTTCCGGTTGATGTGGATGCGCCCGAGGAATACGGTTTTATCCTTCCCGGGTATGACCTGTTTGTTCCCCGATTAACGGAGGCCAACCGCTTGCTTTTCGACGAGATCTGCCGCAAGAAGCGCTGGTTGGCGGGCATGGATAAGCCTTTGTTGTTGAAGGAACCTAACGAGTTCTACGGTAATCTGAATACGGTGCGACGTCTTTATCCCGAAGCTTGCTTCATCATAAACCATCGGCACCCCTTGGTGGTGCTGGCCTCGCATGTCGATTCATGGACGTCGGTGTACGATGAGAAGAACCACTACCTGTACAAACTGAATCAACGGTACCGGGAGATCATGGATAATCCGATCGAGCGTATGCATCACCGGTTGTTCATGCACACGGGCAAGGCGGTGGAGCTGGTCTTGAACCATCTGGTTGCGGCGTTTGACGCCTTCCTGGCCCAGCGCGGGATGTTGGAGGATGATCGTTGTTTCAGCCTGCGGTACGAGGACCTGTGTGCGCAGCCGGATGCGGTCTACGAGCGGTTGATGTCCTTCCTGGGCGAGCCGGCCCGCGGATCGTTGGCGGGCAAGGTGAGTCGTCGTGAGCGGGTGGCCCCGGCCTTGATCCGGGAGGTGTACGCGCGTAACCTCGGCCGGTTTGAGCCGTACTTGTCCGCAATGGGCTACCCGGCGTATCCGGAAGGCTGCTGATCGTTTTTCTGTCCTCCCGGTGCCGGTGGTTTACACTACGGTGGCGCGCCAGCCGATTTCTTCCCCGGCCATGAACGGCACGACGGAACCGTAGCGTTCCGGCACCTTCCACGGGATTTGCTCCAGGCGGATGTTTTTTTCAGGCAGGTCCAGCCGGTGCAATTGGCGCGCGTGATCGGAGATGAAGCCTTGCAACCGTTCGTCTGCCCCGTTGCGGCGGAAAAAGTCGGCGAGCAGGGGCAGGCAGACTGGCGCGGTAAAGACGCCGGCAGCGCAACCGGGGCACTCCTTGGCGGAAACCGGGTGGGGGGCGGAGTCACTGCCGAACATCAATTTCGGGTGGCCGGCGAGTGCGGCTTGCTGCAGGGCTTCGCGGTCCTCGGGTCGTTTCAGGATTGGCTTGCAGAACAGGTGCGGCTTGAGGAGGCGACCGGCCATGTCATCGAGGGTCAGCAGCAGGTGGTGGAGCGTGACGGTGGCGTAGAGGTTCTCATAGCGGTCGAGCAGGGCCACGGCGTCGGCGGTGGTGATGTGTTCCATGACGATGACCAGGCTTGGGTAGTTTTCGGCGAGAAATTCATAGGAGGGCAGGAATTCGCGCTCGCGGTCCATGACAAACCCGTGGGTTTCGCCGTGGACGAGCAGCGGGATGTGCAGTTCCTCCATCGCCTTGAATACATGGTGGAAGCGGGCGAGGTCGCGAACATCGGAGTCGCTGTTGGTCGTCACGCCGTCGGGATAGAGTTTGATGGCGAGGATGTGCGGTTTGGCGGCGGCAAGTTCTTCGGCGCGGTAATCGCGGAAGAAGAGGGTCATCAGCGGGACGAACGCGTGGGGGGCTGAGGTGGCAAGAATCGCATCGCGGTATGCGATGACGTGCTCGACGGTGGTGACCGGGGGCACCAGGTTCGGCATGATCACGGCACCGACGAACGGTTCGGCGCTGACCGGGGTCACGGTTTTCAGCATGTCACCCTGCCGGAGGTGGAGGTGCATGTCGAGGGGTTGACGGATGATCCAGGGTTTCGTCATGGGTCACTCGGGGAGATGGAAGCGGGGTGATTGGGACAGGAACCGGGCGGGGTTCTGCCAGGTGATGGTGGCGATGTCGGCTTCGCTGCGGCCGCGGCGGCGCATTTCGCGCATGGCCTGGGGGACGGCCAGCGGATCGCTCACGCCCCAGTCGCAGGCGCTGTTCAGCCACAGGCGTTCGTGGCCGTGTACATCGAGCATGTCGATGGCGCGTGCAGCCGAGCATTTGGAGGTCGGATACAAGGTGATACCGGCCCAGTGTCCGCGGTCGAGAGCCAGGCGGACGGTGTGTTCCTCCACATGATCGATGAGTACGCGCTCGGGGGCGAGATCCGGGTGCTCGCGGATGGCATCGAGGATCAGCTGTGTCCCTTTGCGTTTATCCTCGAGGTGCGGGGTATGGACGAGGATCAGTTGCCGGTGGTGGACAGCGAGATCGAGGTGTTCGTGGAAGATGGCCAGTTCGTTCCTGCTGTTCTTGTTCAGGCCGATTTCGCCGATGCCCAGCACGGAGGGTCGGTCGAGGAAGTCGGGTATGAGGGACAGCACTTCACGGGCGAGGGCGAGATCTTCGGCTTCCTTCGGGTTCAGGCAGATCCAGGCATAATGGGCGATGCCATAGGCAGCGGCTCGTTTCGGCTCGAACCGGGTGATTTGGTCAAAATAATCCCGGAAGCCGGCGGCCGAGGACCGGTCGAATCCGGCCCAGAAGGCGGGTTCGCAGACGATACGGCAACCGGCGAGGTGCAGCCGTTCATAATCGTCGGTGGTCCGGCTGACCATGTGGGCGTGTGGCTCGATGTAGCGCATGTCAGGTGTGATCCCTGCGGTAGCCGGGCCACACCCCACAGGCTCCTTTTTCGCCGGCGGCGGGGATGGGGGCGGTGGTGGGGTCGCTCATCCGTTCGAGGATCCGGGCGGTTTTTTCCGGGGCCGTGTCCTGCAGGATCGGCAGGCAGTCCATGAGGCAGTGCCAGCGGAAGTCGGTCTCGCCGCTGGCTCGGTGCAACCGGTCCAGGGTGGCAGCCAACTCGATCAACCTCGAGCGGGCGTCCATGAAGTAAAGGTCGGTCACCTGCGGTTTATCCATATAAAAAATCCCGTGAAAGGGTTCTGATTGAGTAGTATTGTACGCCGTGGTGTCGGAAGCAATCATGATCAAACGGGTCTAGAGCGTGCGGTTCTTGTTGTACAACATCCGGTATGCGACGGGTGCGCGGCTGCCCCGGCTCCCGTGGAGCGGGTACTTCAACCGCACCAACGGGCATCTCGACGAAATCATCCGGTTCATCAAGCCGCTTGAGCCGGACATCATGGGGCTGGTGGAGGTTGATGGTGGTTCGTACCGCACGGGTCGTACCAACCAGGCGGAGGCGATTGCCCAGGCGCTGGGCCACTATCATGCCTACCGGACCAAGTACAGCGAGCATGGCCGGATCTCCCGGAGGGTTCCGGTCATGAACAAGCAGGGGAATGCCTTTATTACGCGCGATTCGATCCAGGACGCCCGCTATCATTATTTCGAACGCGGGTTCAAGCGATTGGTCATCGAATTGGAAATGGAAAATCTGGTGGTGTTTCTCGTGCACCTGTCGCTGGGCTTCCGGATCCGCCACCAGCAGCTCGCCATGCTCTACCGGCTGGTCAAGGAAACGAAGAAGCCCCATATCGTGGCGGGCGACTTCAACGCACTTTGGGGGGAGCGGGAAATCGACCTCTTTCTTGCCGCCAGCGGGTTGCGCAACGTAAACCAGGAGAGCCGGCCCTCGTTTCCGAGCTGGGCTCCGAAACGCCATCTGGATTTCATCCTGTGCAGCAACCAGATCGAGACGGAGCGGTTCTGGATGCCGGATTCCACGCTAAGCGACCATCTACCGCTGGCCATGGACTTCACAATACGTTCGTGATGAAGCGCTTGCGCCAATTCCTTTCGAGGTTGACCACGATGCAGGTTCCCAGACCTTTCCGGCACCGTGCAAAAGGGGGGATTTTGGTTGCTCCTGACCGGTGATCCCTGTACCGTGCGCGTTTCCTTGGATACCTGTTGTATCCCGGTGAATGGTCGCGGTTTGGTTCGGCACTGTGTGTCGAGGCTGCGGCCGATGAATGGAGAATTATTGTGGCCAAATCAAACAAACCCGACGCCTCGTCCTCGACGACGGCCGTCATGTACGAAGCAACCCTGAAGAACATTGCCGAGGGGACGATCGTTCCCGGCAAGATCATCGATATCCGCGAGAACGAAGTGTTGGTGGACATCGGATACAAGTCCGAAGGTGTCATTCCCGCCAACGAGTTCAAGGACCTGGAGACCCTCAAGCCGGGGGATCAGGTGGAAGTTTTCCTCGAGACGCTCGAAGACGAGCAGGGCATGGTGGTGCTGAGCAAGCGCCGTGCCGAACAACAGCGCAACTGGGATCGTGTGCTCGCCAACTACGTCGAAGGCAGCACGATCATTGGCACGATCAAAGGCCGCGTGAAGGGCGGCATGATCGTGGACGTGGGCGTGGATGCGTTCCTGCCCGGTTCCCAGGTGGATGTCATGCCCATGCGTGGCGGTGACGACCTGATGGAGCGCGAGCTTGAATTCAAGATCATCAAGATCAACCGCGAGCGCCGCAACATTGTCGTATCGCGCCGCGAGTTGATGGAAGAACGCCGCCGCGAGCAGAAGAAGGTTCTGTTGTCCGACATCAAGATCGGCGAGATGCGCCGTGGCGTGGTCAAGAACATCACCGACTTCGGTGCGTTCGTGGACCTCAACGGCATGGACGGCCTGTTGCATATCACCGATATGAGCTGGGGCCGCATCAACCATCCGTCCGAGGTGGTGAAGGTGGGCCAGGAGATCGACGTGATGATCCTCGACGTGGACCGCGAGAAGGATCGCATTTCGCTCGGCCTGAAGCAGAACCTGCCGAATCCCTGGGACGACATCGAGCGCAAGTACCCGGTGGGCACCCGCATCAGCGGCAAGATCGTCAACCTCGTCCCCTACGGCGCGTTCGTGGAGATCGAGGAAGGGGTCGAGGGCATGGTGCACGTGTCCGAGATTTCCTGGACCAAGCGGGTGGCGAAGGCCTCCGACGCGCTGGCCCTGGGCCAGGTCGTGGATGCGGTCATCCTCAACATCAACAAGGACGAGCAGAAGATCTCGCTGGGCATCCGCCAGACCGAGGCCAATCCGTGGATGCGCGTGCAGGAACGCTATCCGATCGGCTCCCGCGTCAAGGGGGTGGTCCGCAACTTCACCTCGTACGGCGCGTTCGTCGAGCTGGAGCCCGGCATTGACGGCATGATCCATGTCTCCGACATGTCCTGGACCCGCAAGGTCAACCATCCGTCGGAAGTCCTCAAGAAGGCTGACGAAGTGGAGGCGGTGGTGCTCGAGGTCGATCCCGCGCAGCAGCGGATCAGCCTCGGCCTCAAGCAGGCGCAGCACGACCCGTGGTCGAGCATCGCCGGCCGCTACCAGGTTGGTCAGCTCGTCAAGGGCAAGGTATCCAAGCTGGCGTCGTTTGGCGCCTTCGTGGAAATCGAGGAAGGCATCGATGGCCTGGTGCATATCAGCCAGATCAGCGAGGAGCGTGTCCAGAAGGTGCGCGACGCGCTGCAGCCCGGCCAGGAAGTGGAAGCCCGCGTGATCAAGATCGATGCGGTTGAACGCCGCATCGGCTTGAGCATCAAGGCGGCCAAGCTCTCCGACGAGGAATTCAAGGTCGACGAGTCGATGCTCGAAGGCTTGCGTCCGGGTGAAGACCTGGTCGATCTCGCCGGTGCGTTCGATGAGGCGTTCGGTGCGACGTCTTCCGAGACGGAAGAGTGGCATCCGGGCCAGAAGAAGTAATCCTTCTTCCATCGTCCTGCGATTGCGCCCCGGCTCGAAAGGCCGGGGCGTTTTTGTTTGCCGGAAAGGAAGTTGATGATTTTTTCAGCGTGCATCCTACAATGGGGCGATCATGACGAAAGCGATCGAGGAACAACTGGAGCTGCTGGCGGAAAACGCCGTTGATTTGTTTTCCCGCGAGGAGTTGAAGCGCAAACTGGAAACGACCCGGCGTGACAACCGGCCATTGCGGGTCAAATACGGGGCGGACCCGTCGGCGCCTGATATCCATCTCGGTCACGTGGTGGGGTTGAACCAGTTGCGCCGGTTCCAGGACTGTGGCCACACGGTGGTGTTCATCATTGGCGATTTCACCGGCATGATCGGGGATCCGTCCGGCCGCTCCCAGACCCGCAAGCCGTTGACGCGTGAGCAGGTCGCGGCGAATGCCTTGTCTTACCAGGAACAAGTGTTCCGGATCCTGCGCCGCGAGCAGACGGAGATTGCCTTCAATTCAAACTGGCTTTCACCGATGGGATTCGAGGAGGTCATCCGGTTATCGGCGCATGTCACGGTGGCGCAGTTGCTGGCCCGGGATGATTTCTCGAAGCGGTATGCCGCCAACCAGCCGATCTCGCTGGTGGAGTTCCTGTATCCGCTGGTGCAGGCCTACGACTCGGTCAAGGTGAAGGCGGATGTCGAACTGGGAGGTACAGACCAGTTGTTCAACCTGTTGCTGGGCCGGGAGCTTCAGAAGGTGATGGGGCAGGAGCCGCAGGTGGTGATGACCCTGCCGCTGATCGAGGGGCTGGACGGGGTCAACAAGATGAGCAAGAGCCTCGGCAACTACATCGGCATCAACGAACCGGCCAAGGACATCTTCGGCAAGGCGATGTCGATCAGCGACGATTTGATGTGGAAGTATTTCCGGCTGGTGCTGGGGTGGGGCCGTGAGGCCATTGAACAGCTGCAGTCGGAGGTGCAATCCGGGACGGTGCATCCGCGCGATGCCAAGGACCGGCTGGCCACGGCATTGGCGGCGCGGTTCCACGACGAGGCGGCGGCTCGGGCGGTATCCGAGGAGTTCCGCCGGGTTTTTTCCGCCGGGCAGGCTCCGAGCGAGATGCCGGAGCTGGTGGTCACGCCGGATCTGCTGGATGGTGAAGGGCGTGCGGGATTGATGGCGCTGATGGTGGCGGGCGGGTTGTGTGCGAGCAACGGCGAGGCCAAGCGGTTGATCCAGCAGGGTGCGGTCAAGATCGGCGAGGAGAAGGCGACGGAGGTGCAGGCGAAGGTGGTCCCGGTGGATGGCCTGATCATCAAGTCCGGCAAACGCGGCTTTGTGCGGTTGCGGTTGGCATGAAGCGGCGAAGGACCATCAGCGCGGGCGGCGTGGTCCTGAACCGGAAGGGGCAGGTGCTGGTGGTCAACCAGCGTGGACGGGCATGGTCGCTGCCCAAGGGGCACCTGGACCCCGGGGAATCGTTGCTGGAGGCGGCGATCCGCGAGATCCGTGAGGAGTCGGGGGTGGCGGATCTTTCGCTGGTGCATTACCTCGGTTGTTATGAACGTTGCCGCATCGGAAAGTTCGGGGGCGAGGATCCTTCGGAGCTGAAGGAATTGCACTTTTTCCTGTTCCGGAGCGGGCAGGTGACGTTGGTGCCGATGGATGCGGCGGATCATCCGGAGGCGCGGTGGATGCGGTTTGCGGAGGCGGCGGCGTTGCTGACGCACCCGAGTGACCGGGATTTCCTGATCCGCCAGCAGGGATTCATTCAACGATGGAGCAGGTGACACCATGGCGCTGTATCTGATGCTGGGCAACTACACGCATCCTTCGGTCCGCGAGATCAATGCGGCGCGGACCAAGGAGGCGGTCGGGGTGATCGAGAAGAACAACGGGCAGGTGGTGTCCATGTACGCCATGCTCGGCCAGTTCGATGTGGTCCTGGTGGTCAACCTGCCCGGCAACCGGGAGGCGATGGAGGTATCGGTCGGCCTGTCGCGGGTCACCGGTATCCACTTCAGCACGGGGCCGGTCATTCCGATCGACCGGTTTGACGAGATGATGGAGACGGCCCGGCAGGCGCAGGAGCAGATGCCTACCGAATCGAAGCGGACCTGATGGCGGGTTTCCGCCTGTGTGATCTTCAGGCGCGGATATAGGTCGCGACGACGGGTGAACCGAGCAGGTTGTTCAAGCCGACGAGGCGGGTGGCGGATTCGAGGCCGTTCGACACCGTGCGCGATTTCAGCATCCGGTGCAGCACCATGGGGAAGAAGAACTGACCGTCGCGGTATATGCGCTTGAATCCATGCGTGGCGAAGACCTCGTCGATCTGGCGGTGGGTGAACAGGGTCCACGTGCGGGTGTTCTTCTCCAGTTTTTTCTTGGCCTTGAACAGCAAGGGGGCGATGGCGTTCAGGCTGGTGCTGGTCGGGTAGTCGATGGTTACGGAGCGCCGGGCGGTGCGGCAGAGTTCGGCGATCAACACCGGCCAGCGTTCGCAGTGGGTGACCAACCGGAAGCAGAGGACGGCATCGAAGGCCTGGTCGGGATAGGGCAGGTTGATCACATTGCCGACATCGAAGCGGCAGGTACCTGCGTCGATGAGGGTCTGGATCCGGTGGGCGCAGTCGGGGTGGCTGCCGACCACGGTGACGCGGTAGCCGTCGCGGACGAGGGGGTGGGCGAGCTGGCCGTGGCCGCCGCCGACATCGAGAACGGTGCAGGGGCCGCCGAGCCCGGCCAGCTGGGTAAGGGTGGTCTTCTCCTGAACCTCCAGCATCCAAGCGCCGGAGGGGCCGGCAAAGCGGCCGGCATAGGCGTCGGTCGAGGTTTCGATGTCGGCGGTTTCCGGAAAGGATGCGGTATCGGGTTGCATGCGTACAGTGTGGCGGCCGGGTGTTCCCGGGGCAACCGTTATTGTGCCGGGGGCGGATTCTGGCTGGCGGCCATTTGTTCGCGGTACTTCCGTTTGCGGTGGCGGACGATATCGCCTTCCACCATGTAGATGGTGTCCTTGGCGATGTTGGTCGCGTGGTCGGCGATGCGCTCGAGGGAGCGGGCCACGGAGAGCACGTTCATCAGGGGTTCGGTATTCTCCGGGCGTTCGCGGATTTCCTTCTCCACGAGGTCGAAGGCCTCGGCCATCATCTTGTCGATCCGGTCATCCTCGGAGAGCCAGAGGGTGCGGGCGAGGTTTGCGTCGCGGTTGATCATCGCGTCGAGGCTGCGGGCGACCATGGCATCGGACATGGCGGCCATGGCGGCGAGGTTGAAGGTGGTTTGCGGGCGTGGTTTCGCGATCATCTGGATGCTGCGCTCGGCGATGCTTACGGCGAGGTCGCCGATGCGTTCGAGGTCGCGGTTGATCTTGAGGATGGCGACGATGTAGCGCAGGTCGTGGGCCACGGGCTGGTAGAGGGCGAGGATCTTCAGGCATTCCTCCTCCACATCGACCTCGGCCATGTCGATCTGGTGGTCGTTCTCGATCACCTTGCAGGCCAGGGCCTGGTCGCGCTCGGCGACGGAGCGTACGGCATCGCGCACGTTCTCCTCGACATGGGCGGCGAGGGACAGGACCTGTTTCTTCAGTTTTTCAATTTCGCGGACGAGGTGCTGGGCCATGGCGTGTGCTCCTGATCAACCGAAACGGCCGGTGATGTAATCTTCAGTCTGCTTCAACGAAGGCGAGG
The DNA here is from genome assembly GCA_937872895.1 of uncultured Verrucomicrobiota bacterium. Taxonomy (GTDB): domain Bacteria; phylum Verrucomicrobiota; class Kiritimatiellia; order CAIVKH01; family CAIVKH01; genus CALMUP01. The sequence goes on along the minus strand of CALMUP010000028.1, from coordinate 57,389 downwards.
TGAACAGCTTGTCGGTCACGTCGAACTCGATCAGTTCACCCAGGTAGAAAAAGGCGGTGTAGTCCGATACACGGCTGGCCTGCTGCATGTTGTGGGTCACGATGGCGATCGTGTAGTTCTCCTTCAGGGAGAGCATCAGGTCCTCGATCTTGGACGTGGCGATCGGGTCGAGGGCCGAACAGGGCTCATCCATTAGCAGCACGTCGGGCTCGATGGCGATGGCTCGGGCGATGCACAGCCTTTGCTGCTGCCCGCCGGAGAGGGCGAGGGCGTTCTGGCGCAGCTTGTCCTTCACCTCGTTCCATAGGGCTGCTTTACGCAGGGATTTTTCCACCAGTTCGTCGTTATCCCCCTTGTAGCCGTTGATACGGGCACCCCAGACGATGTTGTCGTAGATGCTTTTCGGGAAGGGATTCGGCTTCTGGAATACCATGCCGATCTTGCGGCGGATCATCACGGGATCGACATCCTTGTCGTAGATGTTGTGGCCATGGAACAGAACTTCGCCTTTTACCCGGGCCGTGCTGATCAGGTCGTTCATCCGGTTGAATGAGCGGAGAACGGTGCTTTTGCCGCAACCCGAGGGACCGATCAGCGAGGTGATACTGCCGGACTCGACGCCGAGGTTTACGCCCTTCACCGCGTGGAAGTCGCCGTAGAAGATGTCAAGGTTGCGGGCCTCGATGGCGGCAGGGCCGATAACCGGGGGCTGGTGGGCGGTTGCGGTTCTGCTGAGGGTGTCGGTATTCATGTCACGACTGTTTCCTGTAGCGGTTTCTCATGATGATGGCGAAGGCGTTCATGCTCAAGAGCAGAACAAGCAGGACGACGATGGCGGCGGCGGCGATGTGGCGGAATTCCGGTTGCGGGCGGGAGGTCCACTGGTAGATCTGCACGGGCAGGGTGGTGAATTTCGAGAACGGGCCACTCGGGTCGACGGCGATGAAGGTGGAGGCGCCGACCACGACGAGCGGCGCGGTTTCGCCGATGGCGCGCGAGACGGCGAGGATGGTGCCGGTCAGGATACCGGGCATTGATTTGGGCAGGACGTGGTTCCAGATGGTCTGCCACTTCGTTGCTCCGACGCCGTAGGAGGCCTCGCGCAGCGAGTTCGGGACGGCGCGGATTGCCTCCTGGCCGTTGATGATAATCATGGGCAGGATCAGCAGGGCGAGGGTCAGGGAAGCGGCGAGGATGGTGCGTCCGTTGGCGGTGGTCGGGTCGGTCAGGCCGAACAGCGCTCCGCTGGTGAGGGGTTCGAGCATGCGGACGAACAGGGCTAGGCCGAGCATGCCGTAGATGATGGATGGTACGCCGGCGAGGTTGCTGATGTTCGTCTTGATGATCCGGTTGAAGATGGTGTTGTCCGCGTATTCCTCGAGGTAGATGGCGGCGCCGACGCCGATCGGGAAGGCGAAGGAAACGGTAAAGAGGATGATCATCAGCGAGCCGATGATCGCGGTGCGGATGCCGGCCTTGTTCGGGTCGCTTGACTGGGAGGAAGTCAGGAAATCCTTGTGGACCCAGGCGCGGAAGCGCACGGTGACGGAGGCGTCCTTCTCGGCCCACTCGGCGCGGATACGGCGGTTGTCGCGCACGGTATCGACCAGGGTGTAGGTTTTGATGATGGTCGGTTTGATAATGCGCTCATCGATGAGGCTGCGAAGTTCGTCGGGAGAGCGTTCGATCAGGGGTGCTTCGTGGTTGAACCGGCGGATCAATCCCTTTGACAGGCGGTTTTCCAGGATACCGACCAGTTGCGGGGCGTCCATATCGGCGAGTTCCGTGCCGTCGATGGCGAGTTCCTCGGCGGGAACCTGCTCCTTGACGGCGACCAGCCCGAAGGAGCTGTTGATCACGTTGTAGAGCAAGGCGGACAGGGCGACGATGGCGACGAGGGTGGAGCACAGGAAGAGGGCCTGCCAGCGGCGGCCGCGGTTCTGGCGGCGCTTGCGGTGGCGTTGTTCGTCGCTTCCGTCAGGGAAGTGGCTGATCATTCGTATTCCTCGCGGTATTTCTCGACGATACGCCGGCTAATCATATTCAGCACGAGGGTAATAAGGAAAAGCAGAAGGGCGATGGAGAAGATGCTCTTGTAGTCGATCGACTGGTAGCTCAGGTCGCCGCCGCTGATGCGGACGATGTGGCCGGTCATGGTTTCGGCGGCGGCAAAGGGGTTGAAGGTGAAGGCCGGGCCGGCACCGGCGGCGATGGCGACGATCATGGTTTCGCCGATGGCGCGGGAGATGGCCACGATGACAGCGGCGGTGATGCCGGAGATTGCGGCGGGAAAGACGATGTGGATCGCGGTCTCGAGTTTGGTGGCCCCGAGGCCGTAGGAGGCTTCGCGCAGGGAATTCGGCACGGTATTCAAGGCGTCTTCGGCCATGGAGGCGACGAGGGGCAGGATCAGGATGCCCATGACCAGTCCGGCGGAACAGGTGTTGTAGATTTGCACGATATCGGGACCGAAGATGTCGCGCAGCAGCGGGGTCATGAAGGTCAGGGCGAAATAGCCGTACACGACGGTGGGGATGCCGGCAAGCACTTCAAGGATTGGCTTGAGTACTTCGCGTCGGCGGGGGGAGGCGTATTCGGAAAGGTAGATGGCGGCTCCGATACCGAGGGGCAGGGCGACCAGCATCGCGAAGGCGGTGGTGGTCAGGGTGGCATTCACGAGTGACCAGATGCCGAATTTCCCGATCACAGGCTGCCACATGGTCGTGGTGAAGTATTCGATGAGGCTGACTTCGGGTCCGAGAAAAAACCGGAAGGATTCCTCGGCGAGGATCACCACGATGCCAATCGTGGTGAACACGGACAAGGCACCGCAGAACCGGAGGAAAACCTCGATCAGCCGTTCGCCGGGGCGGCGGGTGCGGCGTATCGAGCGTTGTATGTCGCTGTTCCGGTTCATCGGGTTCTCTTGAAAACAAGGCGGCCGGGCGGGTGAACGCCCGGCCGCGCAGTGTAGGCTGGTTTACTTCATCGCATCAAGCCAGCTCTGGCGGGCTTGTTCAAGGGCGGCTTCGGGGGCGGGGAAGTAGCCGACGGCTTCCACTTCCTCATTCACGAAGGTGAGGAAGAAGTTCAGGTAGGCGGCGACCTGGGGTTTCGCCTTCATGACGTTGGCATCGCTGTACAGGAACAGCGGGCGGGCCAGCGGGTAGGTGTGGTCGTCCACGTGTTCCTTGTTCGGGGCGACTCCGTTGATCGCGACGGCGCGCACCTTGGAGGCGTTTTCCTCGTAGTAGGCGTAGCCGAAGTAGCCGATGGCGTAGGGGCTGCCTTCGACACCCTGGACGAGGACGTTGTCGTCTTCGCTCAACTGGAGGTTGGGGGCGCTGAGGAGCGGGCCTTTTTCCTTCTTGAACACTTCCTCGGTGAAGTAGTCGAAGGTGCCGCTGTCGGTGCCGGGCGAGAAGCGCTGGATCGGCTGATTCGGCCAGGACGGATCGACATCGGACCAGTTTTTCGCGGTGCTGAAGAGCGCGGCGAGCTGTTCCATGGTGATGTCCTTGACGAAGTCGTTCTTCAAGCTGACCACGACGGCGAGGGCATCGGTGCCGACGCGGAATTCGATCGGGGTGCGGCCGATCTTGGCGGCGAGAACGACTTCCTTGTCCTTGATCGGACGGCTGGCGTTGGCGATGTCGGTTTCGCCGGCTTCGCAGAAGCGGGAGAATCCGGCGCCGGTGCCGATGCTGTCGATGGTGACGTTGCCGCTGAATCCTTCATCCTTGAAGCGTTCGGCGATGCGTTCGGCCAGCGGGTAGACGGTCGAGCTGCCGGCGGTGACGATGGCGCCGGAGAGGTCCAGCGGGTTTACCTCGGGCAGGGTCACTTGGGCGAAACTGGCCGAGGCGGCGAGGCCGGCGACCAGGAGGGAGGCGGTCATGGTTTTCATCGGGGTATCCTTTCGTGGTGATGGTTCGGCGGCACCGGTCCGCCGAAGGGGCGGACCGGGCTGCCGGAATTGTTAGAACTTGGCGACGAGGTCGATTTGGAGGCGGTCGTAGTCCGTCCCGTCATCCACGCCCTTCTGGCTGATGAAGTAGGACAGGTTGCCGGTGAGGTTCTTCATGAGCTGGTAGCCGGCGGTGATCTTGCTGCCCTTGATGTCGCTGCCGCCGCCGCCGATGTCGGAATCGGCAAACGCGCCGACCGCGGCATCCGCTTCCAGTTCGCGGTAGCTGTAGCCGAGGTCGAACGAGCCGACGTCCTTCAGCTTGCCGAGTTTGATGCCGACCATGTAGCCGGTGTCGTTGTCGTCGGCGTCCTGGTTCACCAGGTAGTTGCCGGAGAGTTCAACCGGCAGGCCGGCATCGAAGCCGACCTTGGCGAACAGTTCGACGATCTCGAAGCCGGTGGCGTAGGCGAGGTCGCCGTCTTCCGACTCGGTGACCGAGTTGCCGAAGCTGTCTTCGGCGTCGTAGATCGGCGCGAAGCCTTCGATGTTGTCGTAGTAGAAGAACGAGGCGCCGGTGGTGATCTTGGCGGCATCGGTCTTCAGTTCCGCGGCGGCCTGGGCGCCGTAGAGCATGGTTTCGTCATCGCTGCTGCGTTCCTCGACCCAGAACGCGCCGCCGTTGACGAGCAGCTTGAAGGTTTCGCTCGCGGGCAGTTCGAGGTTCAGGGCGACACCTTCCGGATTCAGGTCGCCGTCCCACTGCAGGTCGTTCACGGCGATGAAGGGGTTCTTCATCTTGCCGAGGATGGCGTTGAGGCCGTCGAGGGCTTTCGGGTGGATATCGATGTAGGCGAGGTCGATGCGGGCGTCCTTCGAGCTGAAGCCATTGTCGAACGTCTCGTTGGTGGAGACCGGGTCATCGTTGCCGGAGGCGAGGGCGATGGCGGCATCCACTTCGTCGGTCACCTTGGCTTCAGCGCCGAGGCGGGCGCGGTAGCGCATCCGGTCGCGGGTATCGCGGCCTTCCTCGTCGATCGATTCAAAGCGGACGCGTACGTCGCCCTTGACCTTTACGGAGTCCGTCCACTGGGGTTTGGCTGCGGTTTCCTGGGCATTGGCGCTGACGCCGGCCATGATCGACCCGGCTAACATTGCGATCATCAACTTCTTCATGCTTCTTCCTCTTGGGTTGGTTGCTGGCAGTAATCCGCCGTGCATGCTTGTGGTTGCCAAATGGAGTAGCTCCATTTGTTGCGGCGACGGTGATTGCGACGTGTTAGCAACATATTAGGCTGCGGCGAGAAGTCGGCAAATTAAAGCGTTTCGGTAAATCTATTCATGACAACCGCGTCTTCGACATGGCGCGGAAGGATCACTGTAAAGCAACTGCCACTGCCGGGTTGGCTTTCGACGCGGATCCGGCCTTGGTGGGCGCTGACAATGTGTTTGACGATGGCGAGGCCGAGGCCGGTCCCGCCGACCTTGCGGCTGCGGGCCTTGTCCACGCGGTAGAAGCGTTCGAAGATGCGGGCGAGGTGGGCGGCTTCAATGCCGCAGCCCTGGTCCTGAAAGCGGATTTCCCAGTGAGGTCCGATCGGGGTGACTTGGATGGTCACGGTCCTGCCGGGGTCGCTGTACTTGATGGCGTTGTCGATCAGGTTGACAACGACTTGCTCGAACAGGGGGACGTTGATGCGCGCGGTGAAGGCGGGGTCGCAATGAATGTCCACGGTGATGCCTTTTTCCGCGGCTTGGTGGGCGCAGCTCATCAGGCCGGTGTGCAGGACATCACGCAGGTTGGCGGGTTTGAGGATGACCTGGCCCTGTTCGGCCTCCTGTTCAATGCGCGAGAGGCTGAGCAGGTCTTCGATGATGGCCTGGAGCCGGTCAACCTGCTTGGCGATGATGGTGCAGAACCTGGTGGCTTCCTCGGGTTGCTCCAGTGCGCCGTCTAGCAGGGTTTCGACGAATCCCTTGATCGAGGTCAGCGGGGTTTTCAGTTCATGGGAGACGTTGGCGACGAAGTCGCGGCGCATCCGTTCCAGGCGTCGGATGCGGGTGAGGTCGTGCAGTACGAGCAGGGCGCCGCCGCCGCCCTGGGTCTGGTCGAGCAGGGGGGTGGCATACACCTGCATGGAGCGATCCTCGAGATCGTGGAAGCGGATCTCCGCTTCAGCGGGTTTGTGGGTGGAGAGGGTTTCATCGACCATCCGGTTCAACTCATGGTTGCGGATCAGTTCGTGGAGGGATCGGCCGATGATGGCTTCGGGTGCGAGGCCGAGCCAGCCGGCGGCGGATTTGTTGATCTGGAGGAGCACGCCGTGGCGGTCGAGGGCGATCACGCCTTCGACCATGCTGCCGAGCATGGCTTCCTGCTGGGTGCGTTGCTGGTTGATGATGGCGATGCGTTCGTGCAGTTGGGCGGCCATCCGGTTCAGGGTCGCGGCGAGGCTTCCGAGTTCGGCGGAAGCGGGGACGTCGAGCCGGAAGGTCAGGTCGCCTTCGGCAAAGCGCCGGGCGCCTTCGCGGGTGCGTTCGAGGGAGCGGCTGATGTGGTGAATGACACCGATGCCGACGGTGGCGGCGAGCAGGCCGGACAGGGTGGCCCAGAGGAAGGCATGGAGGTCGGGGCGCAGGAGGGAGGACATCGGAGCCTCGGCGCTGCGCATGCGGGTCGCGTGGATGGCGAGCAGGGTGAGGGTGAAGACGAGGCCGCCGAGCAGCAGGTAGAATGGCAGGAACTGCCGGATCAGGCGGCGGCGCTGGTTCATCGGTCGGGGACCCTTTCCATGGCGACGCGGTTATAGCGATTTCCGTGGGGCGGAAACAGCTATTCCTTGAAGCGGTAGCCGACGCCGCGCACGGTTTCGATGTAGGCACCGCAGGTGGTGCCGAGTTTGCGGCGCAGGCCGACGATCTGCACATCGACGGATCGGTCGGTCACCGGGTAGTCCTCTCCTCGAACGGCATCGACGATCTGCTGGCGGGTATAGACCCAGCCGGGGCGGCGGGCGAGGAATTGCAGGACGCGGAATTCGGTGAAGGTGAGTTCGACCGGCTTGCCCTTCACGATCACCTCGTGGCGGCCGGGATGGATGACCAGTTCCTTGTGCTTGATCGGGGTGGTGTCATCGCTTTCGCTGCGTGTCTTGCGGCGAAGCAGGTTGCGGATGCGGGCGATGACCACTTTCGGGCTGAAGGGCTTGGGCATGTAGTCGTCGGCGCCAAGTTCGAGGCCGGTGACGATGTCGGTTTCCTCGCCCTTGGCGGTCAGCATGACGATCGGGACTTTTTCGGTCAGCGGATCGTGCTTGAGCAGGCGGCAGGCCTCGAGGCCATCCATGCCGGGCAGCATGATGTCGAGCAGGATCAGGTCGGGGATCTGTTTGCGGGCCAGTTCGATGCCGGACTCGGCGGAAGTCGCGGTGGATACGATGTATCCTTCCTTGGTCAGGTTGTACTTGATCAATTCAAGGATATCTTCCTCGTCCTCAACCACCAGTATTTTTTCCCGGGCCATGATGCTGTTCCTCGATGTGTGTACGGTTAAGCGTCCACGGGCTTGGTTAGCGAATGATGAGGGAACGGTGAGACTTTGGGCAAGCTTTGGGTGGGAAGTGCGGGTCAGGCGATGGGCCCTTTGAGGCGAGCATAGGCATTGAGAGCGGCATCGCGGGCCTTTTTATGGTCAACGATGGGGCGGGGGTAGGTGGTGCCGAGCTCGATGCCGGCGCGGGCGAGCAGGGCGGGGGGGAGTTCGAATACGCGGTGGAGGTCGGGGGCGGGCAGGTCGCGCAGGGTGGGGATCCAGGTTTTCACGTAGGTGCCTTCGGGGTCGAACTTTGCGGCCTGGAGGACCGGGTTGAAGATACGGAAGTACGGGGCGGCGTCGGCTCCGCAGCCGGCGGCCCATTGCCAACCGAGGGTGTTGTTGGCGAGGTCGGCATCGACGAGGGTATCCCAGAACCAGCGGGCGCCTTCCTGCCAGGGGATCAGGAGGTCCTTGACGAGGAACGAGGCGACGATCATGCGGACGCGGTTGTGCATCCAGCCGGTTTTCCACAACTCGCGCATGCCGGCATCGACGATCGGGTAGCCGGTTTGCCCGCGAGCCCAGGCGCGCCGGGCCTTGGCATCGTTCTTCCAGGGGAAGCGGCGGAAGGCGTCGCGGAGCGGTTCGTCCGGTGTGCGGGGAAAGTGGTAGAGCAGGTGGTGGGCGAATTCGCGCCAGATCAGTTGCCGGAGGTAGGGTTCGGCCATCGGGGCATTCATGCAGGCATACCAGACCTGGCGCGGGCTGAGTTCGCCGAAGTGCAGGTGCGGGGACAGGCGGGAGGTCCCGGTCATGTCGGGTCGGTCGCGGTCGCTCTTGTAGCGGGTTACCGCGGCGGCCTCGAAGTCGTCGAGCGCGGCCCGTGCGCCGGGTTCGCCCGGCTTCCAATACTGGTGGAAACCATCGGCCCAGTCGAGGGCGGGGAGCAGGCCGAGTTCGTCGACCGGGACGGACCAGGGGGGGTGGGTGAGCCGGGGCAGGTGGCGGGGGGCGGGGGATGGTTTCGAGGGGTTACCGTAGGTTGAGCAGTTCCGGTAGAACGGGGTGAAGACCTGGTAGGGCTGATTCTGCTGGGTGGCGATGGTCCACGGCTCGAAGAGCAGGTTGGCGTTGTAGGAGTGGACGTCGAGGCCATCCTGGCGCAGGGCGAGTTTGATTGCCTTGTCGCGGGCGATGACGGCGGGTTCGTAGAGGCGGTTCCAGACGACGAGACCGGCGCCCGATTCGCGGATGATGCTGCGCAGGGCGGCGAGGGACGGACCTTTGCGGATGATGAGGGGGGCGTGCAGGGCTTCGAGGCGGGAGGCCAGGGCGACCAGGGAATGGTGCAGCCACCAGTTGGAGGCGGCACCGGGAGCCCAGGGTTTCTCCTCGTCGGGAGCCCAGATGAAGACGGGGAGGATCCTTCGTCCGCTGGCAATGGCGGCATCGAGGGCCGGGTTGTCGGTGAGTCGGAGGTCGCGGCGGATCCACCAGATGACGGGGTTGTTGGGATGAGTCGCAGGTTGCATCGTTGGATTCCGTTCCTGTAGTGTCCGTCATAACGGGCCGATTGGCAAATCGAAGTCGCGGAACAGCGAGGATGGCATGGACTGGAACCTGTTGAAGGAATTGTGTGAGACCCCGGCGGTGCCGGGGCGCGAGGAGCGGATGCGCGCGGTGGTGCGCGGCGCGCTCGCCGGGGTCGTGGATGCGATCGAGGTCGATGTGATGGGGAACCTGGTCGCCCGCCGGTCTCGACCGGGGAAGCCGCGGGTGATGATCGCTGCGCACATGGACGAGATCGGGTTCATGGTGAAGTTCATCGACGACAAGGGGTTTCTGCGCCTGCAGCCGCTGGGCGGATTCGATCCCAGGCAGTTGTTCGCGCAACGGGTGGCGGTGCATCCGCGCGGCGGCGGGGAACCGCTGGTCGGGGTGCTGTCCTACACGACCAAACCGACGCACCTGTTGACGCCGGAGGAGGCGAAGGAGTCGCCGGTGATCGACAAGTTCTTCGTGGATCTCGGCATGCCCGCCGAGGTGGTCAAGGCGGTGGTGGGTATCGGCGACATGGTGACGATGGACCGCGAGGCGGTGGTGCGCGATGCGGTGGTCATCAGCAAGGCCATCGACAACCGGGTCGGGTTGTTCGTGATGATCGAGGCGGTCAGGCGGGTCACCGGTGATGCCTTCGATCTCTTCGCCGTGGCCACGGTGCAGGAGGAGGTTGGATTGCGCGGTGCGACGACGGCGGCGTATGCAATTGATCCGGCGATCGGCATCGCCCTCGACACCACGCTGGCCAACGACTTTCCCGGCATCGCCGACATGGACAGTGTGACCATGCTGGGCAAGGGCGTGGCGATCAAGCTGATGGATGCGAGCCTGATCTGCCATCACGGGCTGGTCGAGCACCTGCGCGAGGTCGCGGCGGCCCAGGCCATACCCCACCAGTTGGAGATCCTGCCGCGCGGCGGGACCGACGGTGGCGCGATGCAGCGCACGCGGGGAGGCACGGCTTCGGTCACGCTCAGCATTCCGACCCGGTACATCCATACCGTCAACGAGATGGCCAACCGGAGCGACATCACCGCGGCGGTGGATCTGCTTGCGGCCTATCTGAACGCACCTTCCGCCCGTTGCTATATTCCGGAGAGCTGACCATGACCATTCCATTCACGAAGCCCAAGCCGGTCATCGGCATGATCCATGTCGGGGCGTTGCCGGGAACGCCGGCGGCCGCTGCATCGTTGTCCTCCATCATCGAGGCGGCGGCGGTGGAGGCACAGGTGTATGCGCGGGCCGGCGTGCACGGGTTGATAATCGAGAACATGCACGACACGCCGTATCCGCGCGGGGCGACGGGTCCGGAGATCGTGGCTGCGATGACCGCGGTCGCCCGTGCGGTGGTGGCGGCCGCACCGCTGCCGTGCGGGATCCAGATCCTGGCCGCGGCCAACCGGGAAGCCTTGGCGGTGGCGCATGCGGCCGGGTTGGCGTTCATCCGGGCGGAGGGGTTTGCCTTCGCGCATGTCGCCGATGAAGGGATCCTGCAATCGTGCGCGGCCGAGTTGCTCCGCTACCGCCGGGCCATCGGGGCCGAGGCGGTGCAGGTCTGGGCGGACATCAAGAAGAAGCACAGCTCCCATGCGATCACCGCCGATGTCGGGATCGGCGAGACCGCGCACGCGGTGGAGTTCATGCGTGGCGATGCGGTCATCGTCACCGGAGCGGTTACCGGGGATCCGCCCCGCCGCGCCGACGTCGAGGAGGTCAAGGCCCACACGTCGCTTCCGGTCATGCTCGGATCGGGTGTAACGGCCGACAACCTCGGGGACTTCTACCCGGTGGCGGACGGATTCATTGTCGGTTCGGCCTTCAAGCGGGGCGGCGTCTGGTCGGCTGCGCTGGATCCGGCGCGTATCGACCGGTTCATGGACGCCTACCGCTCCTGCTGATGGTCCAATCCCTGGAAAACTCCCCGCGAGGTGTGTCCACACCTTGGAGACGCGTGTGTAGCCGGGGCTGTGGCCCGTGGGTTTTTTGCTTTGCCGGATTTCCGGTGCTCGTGTAGGTTTTCCGCTCGGTTTGAACCAGAAAGCCACACATTGCCATGAGAATTTTGTCCGGTATCCAGCCGTCGGGTAAACTCCACGTCGGCAACTACTTCGGCATGATGAAGCCGGCGCTCGAGCTGCAGGAGCAGGGGGAGGCCTTTCTCTTCATCGCCGATTACCATGCCTTGACCACGGTGCGCGATCCGGCCTTGCTGCGCCAGGCGACCCGTGATGTCGCCCTTGATTTCCTGGCGTGCGGGTTGGATCCGCGGCGTACGGCCTTCTACCGTCAGAGCGATGTTCCCGAGGTGACCGAGCTGGCGTGGCTGTTGTCGGTGGTGACGCCGATGGGGTTGCTGGAGCGCTGCCATTCCTACAAGGACAAGACCGCGCACGGGATCGTGCCCAGCCACGGTCTGTTTGCCTACCCGGTGTTGATGGCGGCGGACATCCTGAGCGTCAACGCGGATGTCGTGCCGGTCGGTCGCGACCAGAAGCAGCACATCGAGGTCACCCGCGACATCGCGGTGAAGTTCAACCTGCAGTATGGTGAGACCTTCAGGATTCCGGAGCCGCGCATCCAGGACCATGTCGCGGTCGTGCCCGGCACGGACGGGCAGAAGATGTCCAAGTCCTACAACAACACCATCGAGATCTTCGGCAAGCCGAGCGAGGTGCGCGCGACGATCATGCGGATCGTCACCGACAGCAAGACCGTGGAGGAGCCCAAGGATCCGGACACCTGCAACGTGTTCAAGCTTTTCGCGCTCTTCGCCGACGAGGCGCAGCGCCAGGACCTGGCTGCGCGCTACCGGCAGGGCGGCCTCGGGTATGGCCAGGCCAAGAAGGAATTGCATGCCCTGTTCGAGGCGCATTTCGAACCGTTGCGCCGCAAGCGCGAGGAGCTGGAGAGCAACCTCGATTACGTCGAGCAGGTCCTCGCCGATGGTGCCCGCCGCGCCAAGGCCGAGGTGGGTGAGGTCCTTCACCGCGCCCGCCGGGCCGTGGGGTTGGAGTAGCCATGGGCACGACCGATCCCTACAAGGTGGAACTCGACGTGTTCGAGGGTCCGCTCGACCTGTTGCTGTACCTCATCAAGCAGGACGAGGTGGACATCTACGACATCCCGATCGAACGCATCACCAACCAGTACATGCAGTACCTGGATGTGATGAAGATGCTCGACCTCAACATCGCCGGCGAGTTCATCGTGATGGCTGCGACCCTGATGATGATCAAGAGCCGCATGCTGCTGCCGGTCGAGGAGCGGCCGGAGATGGAGGACGAGGAGGACCCGCGCTGGGACCTCGTGCGCCAGCTCGTCGAGTACAAGAAGTTCAAGGATGCGGCCAACCACCTCGGCGACCTCGAGGCGCGGCAGGAGAACATGTTCGCCCGCTCGGGGGAGGGCATCCAGCTCGGCCCCGAACCGGATATCGCGCTTGAGGATGTCAGCATCTTCGACCTGATCAGCGCCTTCAACGAGGCCTTGCGGAAGGCTCCGCGCGAGGAGCTGAAGGAGATCTTCGCCGAGAAGTTCACCGTCGCGGAGAAGATCGATGTCATCGTCGGCATCATGCGCAGCAAGGGTCGGGCGAGCTTGTCCCGCCTGCTGGCCGGCATGACCCATCGTTACGAGATGGTCTGTACCTTCCTTGCCATTCTCGAGCTGATCCGCCTCAAGCAGATCCGTGCGCGGCAGAGCGACCACTTCGGTGATATCGACCTTGTCCCGGTCGAGGAACCCTAAACCAGGAATTGTATGACCGACATGAACGTCATTCCCGAACTGAAGCAGATCATCGGTGCCTTGCTGTTCGCCGCGCGCGAGCCGATCGCCTTCGAGACGATTCGCAAGACCCTGCGCGACGCGGGCAAGCAATACGAGGGGCCGGTGCAGGATTTTGCCAAGGCGAGCGATGAGGACATCCATGCGGCATTGAAGCAGCTTGGCGACGACCTCACCCGCAACCACGTCGGCATCCACATCGGCGAGGTGGCCAATGGCTACCGCCTGCAGAACGATCTCAACTGCGGATTGTGGATCCGGCAAATGCTGGAAAAGGGCCGCAACAACCGGCTCAGCAAACCGGCGTTGGAGACCCTGGCCATCATTGCCTACCGGCAGCCCTGCACCCGGTCGGAGATCGAATCGGTCCGCGGCGTCGCCGTCGACGCGATCCTCAAGAACCTGATGGAAATGCAACTCGTCAAGGCGGCCGGCCGCAGCGAATTGCCGGGACGTCCGTGGCTGTTCGCCACCACCCAGAAGTTTCTCGAGTATTTCGGACTCAAGGATGTGAAGGACCTTCCGGGCATCGAGGAGTTGCGCCGCATGGAGAAGGCCCAGGCCGAAGCCAAGCGCAACGAGGCGATCGAGAAGGCGGTACAGGAGGAGAACGCGGTCAGTCCGGAGTTGCCGCTGGGCGACCGGTCGGGCGAGGTGCCACCCGGGAAAACCGGTGACACGGATGCCGGGGCCGACGAGGATGATGGTGCCCCCGATGAACAACGGGACGAAGTGGTTGACGAAAACGGGGAGACTGCCATGACCGAGGACGATGACGTGTACGAGGATGAGGACGAGGAAGAAGACGAGTTCGACGAGGATGAGGACGACGAGGATTCGTCGGATGAGGATGAGTCGGATGAGGAGGACGTCGAGGACGAGGAGGAAGAGTACGACGACGAGGACGAGGACGACGAGGAGGATGACGACGACGCGGACGAAGACGAAGAGGAAGAGGACGACCGCGACGATCGTTGACCATGGCCATGACCTTGGAGCAATTACGGGCGGAGATTGACCGGCTGGATGAACAGATCCTGCCGTTGTTGAACCGTCGTGCCGCCCTGGCGGTGGAGATCGGCCGCGTGAAGCACGCCTCCGGTGCGCAGTTGTATGTTCCCGAGCGCGAGCGGGCCGTGCTGGAGCGCTTGGTCAGCCGCAACGAAGGACCGCTCTCGCACCGGTCGATCTGCCGGATTTTCGGCGAAGTGATGGCGGCTTCGCTGGCCTTGGAGGACCGGGCCACGGTGGTGGCGGCCGGTGCACCTGCCGAGGTGTTGAGGGCCGCCGTGGCGTATGCGGTTGGTCCCGAGGCGGCGGTGACGCTGGCGGAGACGGTGGACGAGGCGGTGGCGGCGATGGGTGCGGATTCCGCCAGCCTGCTGGTGGCCGGCGAAACCTGGTCGCGCCAGCATGGGGCGGCGGTGACCGCGCGCGGTGCGGTGTGGCGCGGATGCTGGCGGATGCCGGTGGACGGTCAACCTCTGATGCATGTGTACGCGCACCGCGCTACCGGCCTGCCGCTCAACCGGCCAGCCACGCTGGCGGCCGTCATTGATACCGCCTCGCTGGCGGGCGGTGTGCCGCCGGACTGGCTGCGGGCGCTTCCCGCCCGTTCCTTGGATGTGGCTGGCGTGACGCCCGAAGGGGCAGCTGCGCTGGTGTTGGCCAAGATGGAACTAAATGCCCGTGATGCGGCAACGACCTGGTTACCCGGGATCGCTCCGCATTGCCAGGCCGTATGGATCCTTTCATGAATCAGTTGAATCAGATTGCGAAAACATGGGTGGGTGGGCTCGGCATGTACCAGCCGGGAAAGCCAATCGAGGAAGTTGCCCGCGAGCTTGGCCTTGGCGATCCCGCCGGGATCATCAAACTCGCCTCCAACGAGAATGCCCTCGGTCCGTCGCCCCACGCCATCGAGGCGATGCGTGCCGCCGCCGGCGCGATGCACATCTATCCCGATGGCGATAATTTTCAATTACGCCAGGCGCTCGCCGCCAAGCTGCATGTCGGAGCCAACCAGGTTTTCGTCGGCCATGGCAGCAACGAGATTATCCAGTTGTTAGGCCATGTTTTCCTCGATGAAACCACCAACATCGTTGTCTCCGAACACGCCTTCATCGTGTACCAATTGGTCGCCGCGCTCTACCGGACCCCGGTGATCCATGTACCGATGCGCGACTTCCGGCATGACCTGTCGGCCATGGCCAAGGCGATCACCCCGCAGACCCGGCTGGTCTTTATCGCGAATCCGAACAATCCGACCGGGACGATGGTGGATGGACGCGAACTCGATGCCTTCATGAAGGACGTTCCCGCGCACACCGCGGTGGTGCTCGACGAGGCCTACATTGAATTGCTGCCGCCGGAACGCCAGCCCGACACGCTGCGTTATGTGCGCGAGAACCGGAATGTGTTTGTGTTGCGCACCTTCTCGAAGACCTACGGCCTGGCCGGTTTGCGCATCGGATATGCGCTGGCGCCGGCCGAAGGGGTGAACCTGTTGCACCGCGTGCGCCAACCCTTCAACATCAATGCCATGGCACAGGCGGCCGCGCTGGCGGCGCTGGCCGACGACGAATTCGTCGAGCAGACGCGTACCATCATCGCCGACGGGTTGCGGGAGGTCTGTGCCGCCCTCGACGTCATGGGTCTAACCTACGTGCCTTCGGTGGCCAATTTCATCCTCGTCAAGGTCGGCAACGGGCGCAAGGTGTTCGAGGCGTTGCAGCGGCGCAAGGTGATCGCCCGGCCGGTCGATGTGTATCAATTGCCCGAGTACATCCGCATCACTATCGGTACGCCGGAGGAAAACCGGGCAATGCTGGCCGCCTTGCGTGCGGTCATGGCCGGACGGGAGTGTGGGGTATGACCGTTCCGTATCCCTTGGCCAGCCGCCAGCAGCACCCGGAGCGGTCCGAGATCCGCATCCCGGTCAATGCGGCCGGCGTGCGCGATGTGATCATCGGCGGCAACCAGGGCGTGGTCGTGGTGGCCGGACCCTGTTCGGTCGAGACGCGCGAGATCATGTTCGAGACGGCGGCAGCGATCCGCGCGGCCGGGGCCGTGATGCTCCGGGCCGGCGCGTTCAAGCCCCGCACGTCGCCCTATTCGTTCCAGGGCCTCGGCGTCGAGGGGTTGCGCATCCTCATCGAGGTGCGCGAGAAATTCGGGCTCCCGTTCATCACCGAGGTCATGGACACGCGGGATGTCGAGATGGTGGGGGATGTGTCAGACGTGTTGCAGATCGGTGCGCGCAACACCCAGAACTTTGCCTTGCTCAAGGCGGTCGGGCGTGTCAACAAGCCGGTGCTGCTCAAGCGCGGCATCGCCGGCACGATCGAGGAATTGTTGATGAGCGCCGAGTACATCATGAGCCAGGGCAATCCGAACGTGATCCTCTGCGAGCGGGGCATTCGCACCTTCGAGCGGGCGACCCGCAACACCCTCGATTTGAATGCCGTGCCGGTACTTCAGTCCCTCTCGCACCTGCCGGTCGCCGCCGATCCCAGCCACGGCACGGGGGCCACCGCGCTGGTGCCGGTCATGGCGCGCGCCTCGGTGGCCGCCGGGGCGGACTTGTTGCTGGTCGAGGTGCATCCCGACCCGAAGAAGGCGACATCCGATGGCCAACAGACCCTCGATTTCGACCAGTTCGACGCGATGATGGCGAGTTTGCGCCGGGTCACCGCGGCCATTGACCGGTCGGTCCAATCGTGGGGTGCCCACTCATGAAATCCATCGCAATCCTCGGCCTCGGCCTGATGGGCGGCTCGCTTGGCCTGGCGCTGAAGCGGGCGCGTCCCGGTCTGGTCGTGCATGGCCACACCCGGTCGGCCGAACGTGGACGCTGTGCGGTCGAGCGCGGCGCGGTGGATCATTTTCATACCGAAGCGACCGCCGCGGTGGCCGATGCCGATGTCGTCGTCCTGTGTGCCCCGATCCTCGCCATTCCCGCCCAGTTGGCGGCGGTGCGCGATGCCCTCAAGGCGGGGGTGGTGGTTACCGATGTCGGCAGCACCAAGACCGAGATCCAGCAGCAGTGCCGCGAGCTGCTCGCCGGACGCGACGCCGTCTTTGTCGGCAGCCATCCGATCGCCGGATCGGAACAACAGGGCATGGAGGCGGCCAAGGTTGATCTGTACCAGAAGGCCATGGTGGTGATCACCCCCGACCTGGCCACGCCCCGCGACGCCGTCGCCGCGGTCGAGTCCCTCTGGAAACACGCCGGCGCGGTGGTGTCCGCGATGTCGCCGGAAGCCCACGACCAGATTCTCGCGCTGACCAGCCACGTTCCGCATGTCATGGCCAGTTTGCTCGCCGCGACGGTGGGCCGCCCCGGGCTGACACCGGATCTGCCCGCCTATTGCGGGTCCGGCTACCGCGACACAACCCGCATCGCCGAAGGCGGGGTGGACATCTGGCTCGATATCCTCCGCACCAACCGCCGGCCTATCGCCAGTGAATTGAACGTCTTACGGCAAAAACTGGAAGCCCTGATCGAACAGTTGGAACAAAACGACATATCTGCTATAGAGAGGGCCCTGAGCGACGGAAAAAACGCGCGCAAGGCATTTACAGCTTATGGACATCAACACAACAGCGAAGAATAGCGCCACCCCGATCCCGATCTCCGCGATCGTCCACCCGGTGGGGAAAATTGACGGATCCCTCCAGGTCCCCGGCGATAAGAGCATCTCCCACCGCGTGGCGATGCTGGCCGGCATGGCGTCCGGAACGTCCATCGTCGAGAATTACCTCCAGAGCGAGGACTGTATCAATACCCTCAAGGCGATGGAGGCCCTCGGGGCCCGGTCGTTCGAGACGCCCGATCACAAGCTGCACATCCAGGGCACCGGCGGCAAGTTCATGGAGCCGGCCGGCATGCTGGACATCGGCAACTCGGGCACGAGCATGCGCCTGCTCACCGGCTTGCTCGCCGGTTCACCGATCACCGTCGAACTCACTGGCGACGAGTCCCTCCGCTCGCGCCCGATGAAACGCATCAAGGAGCCGCTCGAGCTGATGGGCGCGAAGGTCGAGCTGACCGGCGAGAAGGGGACCGCTCCGGTCCGCATCACCGGCGGCAAACTCAAGGGCATCGACTACCTGTTGCCCGTCGCCTCGGCCCAGGTCAAGTCGTGCATCATGATGGCCGGCTTGTTTGCCGAAGGCATCACCCGCGTTACCGAACCGGTCCACACCCGCGACCACACCGAGCGGTTGCTGGCCACGCTCGACCTGCCGATCACGGTGAAGGGGCTCCAGATCGAGATCAAGGGGTTGGGTCCGAAAGGCCCGGCCATCAAGGCCCGCCCGTTCATCATTCCCGGCGATTTTTCCTCCGCCGCCTTCTGGATGGTGGCTGTCGCCGGACGTCCCGGCCACTCCGTCACCATCCGCAACGTCGGCCTCAACCCGCGCCGCACTGCGATGCTCGATGTGCTTCGGCAGGCCGGAGTGAACATCACCGTCAAGGAATACAAGGGCACGAACCACACCGAACCGGCCGGCGACATCACCGTCAAGGGCGGTCCGCTGAAGCCGTTTGAAGTCGGGGGCGATGTCATCCCCAACCTGATCGACGAACTGCCGATCATCTTCGTGCTCGGCGCCTTGATCAACGGAACCTCGGTGGTCCGCGACGCCCAGGAATTGCGCGTGAAGGAGTCGGACCGCATCGCCACCATGGCCGGCAACCTCCGGTTGATGGGCGTGGATGCGCAGGAGACCCCCGACGGCATGATCATCAAGGGCGGTGCCCCCATCGTTCCGACCACTTCGGTGCGCAGTTACGGCGACCACCGGATCGCCATGTCGATGGCCATCCTCGCCACTTACGCCCAAGCCCCGCTGGTCATCCAGAACGTGGCCTGTGTCGACACCTCGTATCCGGGTTTCTGGGACCACCTGCGGGAGTTGGGCGGCCATGTCGAGTAAATCCGCCATCGTCATCGCCATCGACGGTCCGTCCGCTTCCGGCAAGTCCACCGTGGCGCGCATCGCCGCGGTCAAACTCGGCTTCAACTACGTGGATTCCGGCTCGTTCTACCGCGGGATCACCTGGAAGGCCCTCCGCGAAGGGATCGAGACCACCGACAGCCAGCAGGTCGTCGCGCTGATCAACCGCATCGACTTCCAGTGTTTCCTGCGCGACGGTTCCGTTCAGTTCACCATCGACGGCGAGGAGCCGGGCGACCAGATCCGTTCCCAGCCCGTGCAGGAGCACGTCAGCGACATCGCCGCCGTGCCCGAGGTCCGCACCTTCCTCGTGAACATGTTGCGCGAAACCGCCCGCCTCGGTTCGCTCGCCATGGAAGGCCGCGACATCGGCACCGTGGTGTTCCCGGACAGTCCGTTCAAGTACTACCTTGATGCCGATCCCGAGGAGCGTGCGCGTCGCCGTTACAACGAACTTGCCGTGAAGAATGGTTACAGCAATGTCGGCGAAGTGTTTGATTCGCTCGCCCGCCGCGACCGCAAGGACACCACCCGCAAGGCCGCGCCCCTCCAGATCGCCCTCGGTGCCAAGGTCATCGACTCGACCGGTATGGAAGCCGACCAGGTCGTCGACCTGATCCTCAACGACGTGCGCGCACACACGGCCGGGAAATGACCGACGGCACCAAGCACCTGCCCTGGCTGTATGCGGTGAGCCGTGTGGTGCTGCGTGCCTGGCTCGCTTGGAAATTCAAGGTCAGCGTGCACGGCGTCGAAAATGTCCCGGCGACCGGCGGCGTCATCCTCGCCTCGAACCACGCGAGTTACCTCGACCCACCCTTGCTGGGTGTCCCGATCAAGCAGCGCGATGTCCGGTACATGGCCCGCGACACCCTGTTTTGCAATCCGGTGGTCAGCTGGATCTTCCATCGTATTGGCGTCGTCCCGTTGTCCCGCGAGAAAGGCGATGTCGGCGCGATCAAGACCGCCATCGGCCTGCTCAAGAAGGGTGCCTGCGTCTGCCTGTTTCCCGAAGGGACACGCACCACCGACGGCCACCTGCAACCGGCCAAGGGTGGCATCGGATTCCTGATCTCCAAGGCCGGCGTGCCGGTTGTTCCTGTTTACATCAAGGGATCGTTCGAAGCCTTTCCCAAAGGCGCGAAGAAGATGGTCTCACACCCGATCACCATCACCTATGGCGCACCCATCCAACCCGGTGAACTCATGCTGCACGACGAGCGCGGCAAGCCGGATTTCGACGCCATCGGCCGCCTGGTCATGGACCGGATCGCCCGGCTTCAACCCGCCCTTCCGGCTTCCCTGACCGCTTCGGAAACCCATTCGTCTGCGTAATATCTTGTCCTCCATGCATTAACGCCGTATTTATACAAATCTAATAATCCCGCTTGACCCCGTCCATCCCCGTTCCCTAGCGTAGAGGGGACGTTTAGCGGGGCAGTTAATCGTTGAGGGACTTGGGGATATGACAACGATGATGCGCAATTTGCGCACGGGAGAGGAATAGGCACTATGACATCAACGTCGTGGGCGGTGATCATTGCCGGGGGCAAGGACGAGATGCTCAATCCCGAAACCTGCACCGCGTTCCTCAACCTGCACAACAAACCGATTCTTTCCTACAGCCTTACCGCGTTCGAGCATTGCCCGGAGATCGAGGGTGTGATCATCGTCGCACCGCGCGACCGGCTCGAACAGGTGCTCCCGGTTATCCAATTGTTCGGTTGCCACAAGGTGCGCAAGGTGGTGCCCAGTGGTCCCACCCAGTATGCCTCGGTGGTCGCGGCGATGAAGTACGTGGACAAGGACGCCAAGGTTATCGTGGTGCACGAGGCTTCGCGGCCCGGGTTGACGGCGGCGGACATCTCCGAGCAGATCAAGCTGGCTCGGAAGCACGACGTCGTATTCGCCGGCCGCGAATTGTCGGAACAGGCGGTGCTCGTCGGCAAGAACGCCGTAATCGAGCAACACCTTGATCCCGGCTCGGTGTGGAAATTCGGCTCCCCGGTCGCGGTAAGTGCGGCCACCCTGCACAAGGCGATCGACGTGGTGACCAAGAAACGCAAGAACGTCAAGACGGTCATCGAGGCCCTGCAGGTCACCGGACCGGCGGCCCGCCTGGCCAAGTCCTCGCGTTTTCCATTGAAGATCAGCACCTTCGAGCAGTTGCGCGAATTCGAGCAGGTCGCCGGCCCGGTCTAGGGGGCAACCGGTGCTTGAACGCAACTAGGGTGCGATCAACCCGTTCGGGTGCTGGACCACATCGCTCACCCGCGCCTCGGCGATCTTCCAGCCATCCTCGCCCTTTTCCCAGATGAACCGGTAGATGCCGATCACCTGTTCGGTCTGCCCCCGGTAGCTTATCCGTCCCTCCAACGTGGCATCCAGCGCGATGCGCCCGTCGGGCTGTCGCGCGATTTCATGACCCCGCTGCTGGACCCGCACCGACTCCGCCTGCATGCGGCCCTGCTGGAACAGGCTGATGGCATCACTTCGCCGCATCCGTTTCGGGAAGGGGTGTCCGAGTTCCAGTACGACATTGCTCGCCAGATACGATGCGGCCTCGAGCGAACGCGCGGCCGAGACCGGCAGGCTTTCCGGCCCCGTTTTCTCCACCGCTTCCAGCAACTGGCCCATGCGTTTCTCCACGGCGCGCAGGTCATTCGGCCAGCACCGCACCAGCACCACCGCAGTCACCATCGCCGCAACCAACCATGCCAGGATCCTGATCATCGGTTCATCTCCACAAGCGGCCGGCGATTCGCCGCGTTTCCACGAAACCAAGGGTGTGTCCCTCGAACGAGGTCAGCCGGTTGTCACCGGCGATGAAGTAATGACCCTCCGGCACCGGCTGTTTCCCCATGTTCCAATCACCGCGTGCCGCCAGATAGGGTTCTGCCATCGGTTCGCCGTTCACCAGCAATTGACCTTCGGCGAATCCCACCTGTTCGCCGGGCAGGCCCAGCACCCGCTTCATGTAGTAGGCCCGGCGACCCGGCATCTCCACCGCCACCATGTCGCCACGCTGCGGCTCGTTCCGCCAATAAGCCGCGAGGTTTACCAGATGGATCGTGCCGTCAACCAGGGTGGGGGCCATGCTGATGCCCTGCACCCGCACCGGGCGAAGCACGTGGCCAAACACGGCATAACTCACCGCCGCCAGCGCGGCGGCACGGATCAGGGTGCGGCGCGGATTTCGTCCGAAGAAAAGCCGCTTGAGTCTTGTCATACCGGTCACCATACACCAAACTAGGCCATCCGGTCAGGAGGGCAGCATGGACAAACAAGCAAAAAACCAGAAACCCCGTCGCGTCACCGCCCTGTTCACGGGCCATGTACAGGGTGTCGGCTTCCGATTCACCACGGTCGAGATCGCCCGCAACCATCCGGTTACCGGTTTCGTGCTCAACCTCATGGATGGATCGGTCAAGCTGGTCGCCGAGGGATTTGAACACGACCTCTATGCCTTCCTGAACCAGATCCGCGAGGCCCACATCTTTCGCTATGTAACCCGTGAAGACCTGACCTGGTCCGATGCCTCCGGCGAATACCCGGACTTCGCTGTTCGCTACAGTTGAGCCATTCCGGCCAAACCGCCAACCGCAGTGGCGAACCCTATTTAGTGCGTTGCAGTTTTCCGCGTTTTTCCTATGATGGCCGCGGGTTGACCTTATGAAATATGCCATTCTCGGCGACATCCACGCCAACATGGATGCGTTGTCCGTCGTGCTGGAAGATGCTTCCAGTCAGGGCGTTACGCACTATGCCTGCGTCGGGGATATCGTGGGATACAACGCCAGCCCGATCGAGTGTCTCGAGAAAATCCGCACCTTGTGTCCCGTCTCTGTCCGTGGCAACCACGACCACTACTGTGCGCATGACGAAAAACTCGACAATTTCCACCCGTTGGCCGCCGATGTGGTCGCCTGGACCCGCCGCCAGTTGAATCCCGACCAGGTGGAATACCTCCGCAACCTGCGCTACATTGCCCGTGTGGAAACCTTTACCATGGTCCACAGCACGTTGGATACGCCGGAGGGGTGGGGGTACGTGTTCGACAAGCTCGAGGCGGAGGCGAATTTCAGCTACCAGACTTCGACCGTGTGTTTCTTCGGCCACACCCATGTCCCGCTGGCCTTCGAAAAGACCGACACCATCCGGTTCGGTTTGTATTCGAAGATCCGCATCACCGTCGGGAAGAAATACTTCATCAACGTGGGCAGTGTCGGGCAACCGCGTGACGGGGATCCGCGGGCCGCCTACGTGATCTACGACATGATCAACAACCTGGTCGAATTGCGGCGGGTGCCGTATGACATCCAGGCCGCCCAGAAAAAAATCATCGATGCCGGTCTCCCACCGCGTCTGGCCGCCCGCCTGGCCGTCGGTCGCTGAAAGCTTTTTTCCGCCATGCGCCTTTGCACTCATTCTTT
Source organism: uncultured Verrucomicrobiota bacterium (assembly GCA_937872895.1). Lineage (GTDB taxonomy): Bacteria > Verrucomicrobiota > Kiritimatiellia > CAIVKH01 > CAIVKH01 > CALMUP01. The sequence goes on along the minus strand of CALMUP010000028.1, from coordinate 34,201 downwards.
CATTTTGCTGGGTTGGTTGACTCTGATGGCCGGCGGTACCGTCTCGGCCCAGATCCAGCTCTCAACCACCCTTGACCATGTCGTGTACCTGCAGTTCGAACCGATGATCGCCCGCACCACGGTGAAGACCGGCATCGGACAACCGGTGGTGTTCAATTCCGAACCGACCGGCCCGAATTTCTACTTTCGCGTCAACGATGACTACGGGCACCAGATGCCCCCATTGGCCGATGCCCCGCGGGCCGAACCGACGATGGTTCCGGCCCAGGCGACCATCGGCTTCACCAACAACATGCTGCGGTTGTACAACCTGGCCCGGCCGGGTTTCTACAGCATCCAGCCCTGCGTGGATTGGATGGGCAAAACCTACCAGGGGGAAAAACGCCACATCGAAGTGGTGGCCGGTCGCGAGGTGATGCGTGTCACCGCCAATGTCCCTTCCGATGGCTCGTCCCGCACCTACAAGATTTTCCACCTGAACCGTCGCCAGCAGGACCACATCCTGTTGCGCATCGACGACGAGGATGCCAGCCTCTGCTACGGCGTCTTCCCCCTGGGCCGTTCGGTCATGAACGAGAAACCCCAGATGGTCGTGGATGCCGCCGGCAATGCCCACATCCTGTTCAAAAGCTCACCGAACCGGATCCTCCACCTGACCTACTCCCCGTATGGTTCAATGATGAACCAGAAGGTCTTTGGCCAGGAGTACAGCACGATCAGCCTGGGTACGAAGGCGGACGGATCGGTTGAATCCATCGGCCAGCAAGGCGGCCCGACCGGTCCAAAGCCGGTGCAAAGCATCATCAATAACCGTTGAGGGTGCGGCACGGGGTTTTGCGCAAACCCCGGTTGACAACCGGGACCCGGTCTTGCTAGCTTCCTCCCGCCGGTCGCACTCGTGGTGGAATTGGCAGACACGTAAGATTCAGGTTCTTATGCCAGCGATGGCGTGGAGGTTCAAGTCCTCTCGAGTGCACCACCTTCCTGTTTCTCCCCCGTGAGCGTTCTCGAAAATCAGCCCATTCCGCCATTTTCCCTTTGCCTTGGACGTCTCCGGTATGGCTATCTTTTCAGCAATCCGGGCTGGGTTGTGTCCCGGTGATTTCAGGGGATTTCCGTATGTTGACCAGCATTACCGCCATTGATCTGGATCCGAAGCCGGAGGTGGATCCGTCCACCGGGAAAAACAAGCCGTTCGCCATCCTCTTTGAAACCGATGCGCCGGCGCCGTTTCCGCAGGTGATCGTCCGTCCCCATGGCCAGGAAGTGTTGTTCACCCGCGACCAGGTGCGCCGGTTGGATGACTGCCGGTATGCCGTGGATGTGCCGGCCGGCCTGCTCGCCCCGGGTCGCCACCCGATCCAGGTCGAAAGTTGCCGCGTGGCCGACATCACCCGCGCGGGCGGACACGACTGGGTGAAGCACCACACCGTGCTCGAGCTGGCCGCACCGCCCCAGGTCCGCATCGTGCGCCAGGCGCCTCCCCGCGGTTCGGTCGCCACGAAAATCTACTTTGGCATCCACAAGCACATGCACCAGCCGTATTACAATACGGTGGATACCGCCTATTGGGATGGCGAGAAGGACGGCATTTTCGGATCGCGGCGCGGTGCCTATTCCGATTACCTGAACGACGCGGTGTCACGCTACATCGATGGCGGACTTGCCCACGCCGGACTCAGCACGAGTTGGAGCGGCTCGCTGATCGAACAGCTTGACCGCTGCGAGCGCGAGGGCTTGTGCGGCGGACAATTCCGTGGATGGCGCGAGCCGCTGCAGCGCGCCGCCGCCGCGCGCACCAAGCTCGGCAATCCGCGCCTCGACTTCACCGCCTTCGGCTTTTTTCATCCGCTGATGCCGCTGATCCCCGCCCGCGACATCGTCCGCCAGATCGAATGGCACCGCGCCATCATCGAACGCACCTTCGGCCAGCCCGCCGCCCGCATCCTGTTCCCGCCGGAAACCGCCTTCCATGTGCGCATGATCCCCGCGCTCAACCAGGCCGGGGTCGAGGCGGTGATCTACGACAGCATCCACCGCGCCCGCGCCTCGCGCGACTATCCCTATGCCGGCGCGAACGAAGGTATGCTCCCGCCCAACCGCGCCGAGCAGGAAAATCCGCCGGCCGGCGACTGGTACCAGTTGCAGAACGTCTGGGCCGGTTCGAAGATCAGCCCCGGCCAACTCAAGCCCGAGTACGTGCACTACGAGGATCCCTCCGGCCAGCAACACCGCATCATCGCCGTCCCGGCCGAACGTTACCTCGGTAACGAGGATGCCCGCGGCGGCTTCGGTGCGCTCCAGTATCCCGACTGCTTCGGCCAGTTGTACGACCAGTTGGCGCGACCCGGTGCGATCGATCCCAAACATCCGCCGTTTTTCCTGCTGCATTCCGACGGCGATAACTACGGCGGCGGCACCGACAGTTATTACCGCCATAACACCGACGGCCTGGTCAACTGGCTGCAACAGGATCCCCGGTTCGAACTGATCACCATCCGCGACTACCTCGACCTGTTCCCGCCCGATCCGTCGCAGTCCATCCACATCGAGCCCGGTTCGTGGGCCGGTGCCGACAATGGGGATCCGCAGTTTGCCAAATGGTTCAGCCGCTACCGCGACGACTATTCGCCCGATCTGAATTCGTGGGCCGTGCTTACCGCCTTCCAGAACGCCGTGCACAGCCTCGAGGATGCCCGGAGGGGCGGCGATGCCTTGGCCCAGGCCGCCCGCCTGTTGCTTACCGCCGAGACCAGTTGCTATTGGTACTGGACCGGCCAGGATGTCTGGGATGGCCAGGTCACCGCCGCCGCCAACCGCGGCATCGACCTCGTGCGCGGCGAGCTTGATGACCTCCTTTCCGCCGGACGCGATGCGACGGGACCTACCATTTTCCCGCCGTGGGTCCTGCCCGAAAATCCGGGCGGCCAGACCTGGGGCACTGGCGGACTCGTCCAGGCGGGAGCGCAAGGCGTCCTGCATACCTTTGTTTACGACGTCAGCGGGTTGGCATTCGTTCGACTGGTCATCCGCAGCGGCGCGACGGAGATCGTGGTGCCGATGACCAACCGCGGAGCTTATCCGTGCGGAATCGGCGCGCGTTGTACGGCCGAACACTTCACGGCGGAATTGCCGGTCGGGGCCGGGACGGTACGGTACTTCATCGAGGCGGAAGACCTCCGGGGCAACCGGACGACCAGTTCCCTCGAACGAATCCACCTCGCCTGAGTTGGAACCCGCATCAACATCGTGTAGGATAATGCCATGATTTGCATGATCAAGGAATGGATGAGCCGACCGCGCCACGTGTTCCGGTTGCCGCGTCCTTCCGGCATGGTCCTGATCACCGGCGCCCCGCGCGAGAAAATCGACGCGGAATTCGACAGCGCGCATCGCCTGGTGCGCCTGATTGTCCACACCCGCCAGAAATCCCTGATGTAATCCCATGCCGCTTCGCCGCGCCACCGGTTTACCCCGCGATGTGCGTGAAACATTTGAAATGGCTTCAGATAGTGTTTAGATTGGGTGGATCAAACGCAGTAAACCGAAGGAGACATGCATGTTGAAGAAGCTATTGGTAGCGGGTTCGTTGAGTGTGGCCATGGTGGCGGGTGCGGTTTGGGCCGCGGAAGCCGTGAGCGAAGAGAAGGCGGCCAGTTCGTCGATCGCGCTCGGACTCACCGTGAACGAAGGTAACACCGACAACTCGATGTTCAATGCGGCGTTCACCTACGACCGCACGCTCGACGAGAAGAACTCGGTGCGCCTGGCCCTCGATGCCGCCTACGGTGAAACGGATAACGACAAGACCACCGACAATGCCAACGCGGCGTTTGATTACCGCCATCTCCTCACCGAGCGCGCTTATGCCGCGCTGAACCTCAGTTACCGGACGGACGATATTGCCGATCTCGATTACCGGTGGGTGGTGTCACCAGGCCTCGGGTATCTCCTGATGAAGAACGAACGGGCCACGCTGAGCACCGAGGTCGGTCCCGCCGTGGTGGGCGAGAAGAAGGGTGGCGAGACCACCGAGGACATCGCCCTGCGCATCGCCGAGCGTTACGAGCGGTCGTTGTCCACCAATGCCAAGGTCTGGCAGTCGGCCGAGTACCTGCCGAAGATCGACGATTTCGACACCTACCTGCTCAACCTCGAGATCGGCGTCGAAGCCCCGGTCAGTGAGAAGATCAATGTCCGCCTGGTCGTCAGGAACGCCTACGACAGCGATCCGGCTCCCGGCCGCGACGACAACGACCTGACCGTCATCGGCGCCCTGTCCTACACCTTGTTCTAAACGTGCGGCAACGCGCAATCTGACGGCCCGGCGGGAATCCCCGCCGGGCTTTTTTGTCGCGAAAAACATAGGGACAGAGCAGGAAACACACGGAGGGACATAGACATGTGGTCGGGGACTGTGGTCGGGGACAGGCACTGCGGGAGCGGGATCAACTTACCGCGACTGGATGAAAGCGACCACGGCGGCGGTGACCTCGGCCATGCGGTTGTAATCCAACCGTTCCGGCGTGTCGTGTGCCGTGTGGTAGGCTGTATTCCGGTAGAAAGCGGTGTCGGTCAGCATGACGGCCGGATAGCCCAAGGCCCAGAAGTTCAGGTGGTCGGAGAAATCGATCCCGGGCAACACGGTCGGAGCGCGGATGGAGTGGATGGGGAGGGGAGTGGCCCCGGCCATCCCGCGCTTCACCTCCCTGATCCAGCGTCCCTGATCGTACCGGCCCACTACGGCAAGGAAGTTCCCGCGCGACGGGTAGAGCAACCAAAGCAGCGGGGACGGATACCGTTGTGAAAGCGGCGCATCGGTGAAATAGCCGACCATTTCCAGGATGAGCACCCCGGCGACCGGGCGGTTCGACGCCTTCAGCTCGGCGGCATAGCGGGCACTGCCCATGTGTTCGGTGCGGAAGAAGGGCGGTTCCTCCAGGGTGAAGGCGACCAGCTCCACCGGTTGGCTGGGGGGGTGGGTACCCAGCAGTCGGGCTACTTCCAGCAGCACCGCAACCCCGCTTGCATTGTCATCCGCCCCAGGCGTGGTTTCGAACGCATCGTAATGCGCCCCGATCACCAGCAACTCTCCCTGTTCCGGACCAAACCGGCCGATCACATTGCGGAACGACAATCCCCGCACCTCGTACGGTTGGTCGCGTATCGCAGCCCCGGCGGCCGCGAGTTCGCCGCGAACATAGTCCGCACACCGGTCCAGGTTCCCGGTGTGCCGCCAGTTGCGCGGATGATACGACCCGCTCAACCGCCGCACATGCTGCTCCAGCCGTTCCGTAGGGACAGAGAATGAAACCGGCTCCTGCGTTGGCCAGCCCGGTTGCGCCACCACCAGCCAGATCATCAGTAAGGCTACCCCAACCCCCATAGCAATGCGTGCCAACGACCTCATGGGCACAGCCTAGCGTATCCAGTCCTTGCTGCCTACAGGGACATAGAACATGGGGAAGGGACATAGCAGCAGTGCGCCATCAGGATGAAAACAGGGTTTGGCGGTAAAGCGCTTGACTTGATGGCGCGGGAGTGGCAAGGAGCAAGGATGGAGGTTCGGCATTTTCGTCTGTTCCTGGAGGCGTTGTATCCACGGGTCTGCCCGGGGTGTGGAGAGGCTTTGGCGAAACAGGATCCCGACTTGTGCTGGTCATGCCGGGCGGAGGTATCGGTCATCGCGCTGCCGGTTTGTTGCTGGTGTGGGGAGGCGGTTTTTGGCCGGGTGGACCATGCCTTTACTTGCCAGGCTTGCACGGAAACGCTGCCGCATTACCGCCAAGCGCGGGCGGCGATTCATTACAATCCACTGGGCAAACGGTTGGTCACCCACTTCAAATACAACCAGGCGTTGTGGTTGGAATCCATCCTGGTGGATTTTCTCGAACGCTGCGTGCACACACATTACCCCGCCGAGGCTTATGACCGGGTCTGTGCCGTGCCGCTGCATCCGGTGAAGCGCCGCGAGCGCGGTTATAACCAGGCGGCATTGCTCGCCCGGGCGCTGGCTCGACGTCTGGGTGTCGGTTATGCCGCACCACGCGATCTGATCCGGACGAAAGCCACCCCGTCGCAAACACGTTTGACAGCAAGGCAGCGGGTCACTAACGTCATGGGTGCATTCGAAGCCTCGGCCGGCGGTAGGTGGTCCGGGTTGCGGGTGCTGTTGGTGGATGATGTCATGACCACCGGGGCGACCGTGAGCGCGTGTGCTCGCGCGTTGATGCTCGCCGGTGCGGCATCGGTTGATGTGGTGACGGTTGCCCGGGGTCAATAAAAGGACGTCCCTATGCCATTTTTCAGCAAGAAGAATTACTCGACCATCAAAGTGCGCAAACGCGAAATGCCCGACGGGCTGTGGCTGAAATGCCCCGGCTGTTCAGAAATCGTTTTCAAGCAGGAGCTTGAGGCGAATAATCAGGTCTGCCCCAAGTGCGGCTATCATTTCCAAATGCCCCGCCGCGACCGTATCGCGCTGTTGACCGAACCCGGCTCGTTCAAGGAGATGGACGAGGAACTGGTCAGTGTGGATACCCTCGGGTTCACCGGAACCGCTTCCTACACGAGCAAGCTGGCCGAGAACAAGAAGAAGACCGGCTACAACGACGCGATCACCATCGGCACCGGCCTGATGGCGGAACTCCCGGTTTGCCTCGGCGTCATGGACTTTTCATTCCTCGGCGCGAGTATGGGTGCCGTGGTGGGTGAGAAGGTAACCCGCCTGATCGAGCACGGCACCGCCAACGGCCTTCCGGTCGTCGTGGTCTGTGCCTCGGGCGGTGCCCGCATGTACGAGGGCATGTTCAGCCTGATGCAAATGGCCAAAACGAGCGGCGCGTTGGCCCGCCACGCTGCCGCCGGACTCGCCTACATTCCCGTGCTGACCCATCCGACCACCGCCGGTGTCATGGCGAGTTTTGCCACCCTCGGCGACGTGATCGTGGCTGAACCGGAAGCGCTGATCGGCTTCGCGGGTCCCCGCGTCATCAAGGAGACGACCCAGCAGGATCTGCCCGAAGGGTTCCAGCGTTCGGAGTTCCTGCTCAAGCATGGCCTGATCGATGTCGTGGTGAAACGCGGCGAGTTGAAGGACACCTTGGTCAACCTGCTCCGCTTCATGCAGAAGAAAGTCGCCTGATCCGGCCGTGATCGCCGCCGTGCGGTGTCCGACCGGTGGCCCTTCCGTTCCATGGTCGCGGTGATGTTCCGATGAACACCCCGAAAAACCAACCTGCGCCTTCCGGCCTCGACGCCGCCCTGTCGCGCCTTTTTCACCGCAACATCCACCTGGTCAAGCTCGACCTCGAGCCGATGAAGGCGTTGCTCGCCGCGCTGGGCAATCCGCAAAACGATTACCTTTGCCTCCATGTCGCCGGCACCAACGGCAAGGGCAGTGTCTGCGCGATGCTCGAGTCCATCCTGCGCGCCCAGGGCTACCGCACCGGCCGTTACACCTCGCCGCACCTCATCCGCTTCAACGAGCGCATCCAGGTCGCCGGGGAGACCATCGCCGACGAAACGTTGCGCGCATTGATGGGCGAGGTCGAACATGCCGCGGCCGCCTTGCCTGCGCGCGGTCAGCGCGACGTCACCTTTTTCGAGTTCACCACCGCGTTGGCCTTCCTCTACTTCCGGCAGCAGGGGGTCGAGGTCGCCGTGCTGGAGACGGGCATGGGCGGACGGCTCGATGCGACGAACGTGGTCACGCCGGCCGTATCGGTGATCACCTCGATCGGGTGGGACCACATGGTGTACCTGGGCGATTCCCTCGCGAAGATCGCCGCCGAAAAAGCCGGCATCATCAAACCGGGCCGCCCGGTCGTGGTCGGTGCCTTGCCGGAGGAGGCGATGGCGGTGACCCTCGAACGCGCCCGCGCAGTGCGTGCGCCGCTGTTCCGCGCCGCGGACCGGATCAGCGTGGATGTCTCGGCGATGACCTGGGGTGGTCAAACCCTGCGCATCAGCAGCGAACAAACCTCGTATGGAACGATCCACACCTCCTTGCCCGGCCTCCACCAGGGCGCCAACGCCGCATTGGCCGTGGCGGCGGTGGAAGTGCTCGATGACCTCGGCGTTGCCGTCGGCGACGACGCGGTGCGGCGCGGATTGGCCGCTGCCGTCTGGCCGGCCCGCGGGCAATTGATCGCCAGCGATCCGCCGACCATCCTCGACGGGGCCCACAATCCCGAAGCGGCGATGGCGTTGGCGGCCTGGGTGAAAAAAGTCGCGGGCAAAAAAACGCCGGTGGGCTGGGTCGTCGGATTCCTCGGCGACAAGGATCCCGCCGCCTTCATGCATGCGCTCGGTCCGCTGGCCCGTCGGGTCTGGATCGTTCCGGTGCAGAGCGAGCGGGCGATGCCGGTCGATGAACTGGCGCGGCGTCTCGCCTTCCTGCCTTCGGTTGAGGTCACGCCCGATCTGGAGGCCGGATGGCGCGCGGCCGAATCGTGGGCACGTGCCGAAGGGGGTGCGGTGGTGATCTGCGGATCGCTCTACCTCGCCGGCGAGGTGCTCGAACGGATCAGCCGTCCCGGCGGTGCGCGTTCATCAGCGCGATGATTTCCTCGCGCAGGTCGAACAAGTGTTTTTGGGCAAGGCGGGCCGATTCGCTGGTCAGCAGGTGTTGCTGTTCAATGACCTGCAGCATGTCCAGCGCCTGGTGCACCAGGTGTACGCTGCGCTTCAGGCCGGCAACCACGTAACCGTGTTCCACATCGTCGCCGAAGGCCACGTCACCGAGCGTGTTGGAGAGGCGCACCCCGGCGGTTTCGACCAGGCCGACCCACTCGAAGATCCGGCTGTCGCCGCCCTCGGCCAGTTTGCCTTCCTCGTCGAAGGTCTTCCACAGGTCGGCGCTGAAGCGCAGCGCCTTCAGGGCCAGCGGGTGTTCGATGGTGCCATCGTCGTCGCGGACCCAGTCGATGCCCTCGCGCAGCGGGTTGGGCTCGCGGTGTTCATCGGCGAGGAAGTCATCGTCCTCGTCGTCTTCCTCGAAATCGGCATCGTCCTCTTCAATCTCCGCAAACACGCCGCGCTCCTGGGCCTCCAGTTCCTCCTCGACCCACATCCAGCCCATCTCGCGGGCGATCAGCATCTCCGAGTCGGGATGGCCGTGGTACTTTTCCAGCACCTCGCTCAGCCGCTCGTTTTTGATGTCCGATTCCTTGAACACCCGCTCCCACTCAAACTCGTTCATGGGCCGGCTATCCTCGGAGGGCATCGGAATTTCCTCGGCGGACTCCAGTTCGCTCAGGTGTTCCAGCCAGTGCCGGAACGAATCGCGGTTGGCGGCGAGCTGGTGGCTCTCCTCGTCGGCGGTCATGGTCCAGGTCGCCGGACTGATGGACAGGCGGAAATCGGTGGCCTCGATCACGATGCGGCCGTTGGTCTCGGAGAACCATTCGATGAACAGCTTGTTGACCGTGCGCGCGGGCAGCTCGGCGGCGGACGCAGGCGTATCCGTGTCGGTCGGGGCAGGGAGGTCGATCACCTTCACACGGCGCGAAGCGGTCATGTCGCCGGTAAATCCGACGTGCAATGCATCGAGCACAAACGACTCCATCGGCTGCGCCGACGAATTTTCAAAACGAACCAGCCGGCCGGCCAAATCGCGCAGGCAATTCCCGCGCAGTTCCAGCCGGACCGGGTCGGACCGACCGGCCAGCCACAGGGTGCCGGTAACCAAGCCTTGCTGCCGGTTATCCAACTCGCCTTTGGTGATGTATTTGGCTATGCGCCACGCCATGGGAACTTCCTCTACTGCACTATACGCTACACCTAGCGGTTGGGTGGCATGCAGCGCAAGTGTTTATTCCGTGAGGCGTGGCCAACAAAGCTTCCCCGATGAGGCGGACCGGAGTAGAATACCGCCTGTCCGGCACGGACGGCATGGAGAACCTGGTATGATTGTATTACTCAGTGATTTTGGAATGGCCGATGGATATGTCGCCGCCATGAAAGGTGTGATTGCCCACGCCGCCCCCGGTCTGGCCATTGTGGATGCCACCCACGACATCGCCCCGCAGGATATCGCCGGCGGTGCCTGGGCCTTGGCCAACTACCTGCCATATTACCCGGCCGGGACCGTGCATGTCGCTGTGGTGGACCCCGGAGTGGGGACGGGCCGTTCGCTCGTCCTCGTCGAGGCGGCCGGACAACGGGTGCTTGCCCCCGATAACGGCCTGGTCAGCATCTGGCTCGGCGGCGTGGACGCCTACCAGGTCTGGACGATCCGGCCCGACTGGCACCGCCCGGGCGGGGCCAGCGCCACCTTTCACGGCCGCGACATCCTCGCCTATGCCGCCGCCCTGTTGGCAACCGGGGCGCTGCCGGACGGCGTCTTGACGCTCTGCGACCAGCCGCTCACCCGCCTACCCGAAAGCCAAGTCCTCGTCGAAAAAGACCATATCCTCGGCCAGGTCATGCACATCGACCGCTTCGGGAACGCCATCACCGGTATTACCGGACGCCACCTCGGCCAGTTTCGGACCAAACCACGGGGGGTTATCCTCCCGTTTGGCGATAAAATCCCGTTCAAACGCACCTACGGCGATGTCCCGGCCGGGAAAAGCCTGGCCCTGATCAATTCCAGCGACCACCTGGAGGTCGCCATCCACGCCGGAAACGGCTCGCTGACCCACGGATTGATCCGCGGATCCCAGATCAAAGTCCTGTTTTCGTGAAAAACCCCGCACTTTTTCATACCCGATCGATGTCGAGGTGTCTTTTTTCGCCCTGAACGGGCACTTTTTTGGTGCGTATTTTGGACGATGGTCGATTTTGCAGAAAAATTGCCAACTTTTAAGTTGCCTTCCAGCCCAACGCACCCTATGTTGTCCTTAAATCGACAACGTTGAGGTGCGGTATGATTGCCAGTACGGAACACATGAAGTTGGATGGGGCGCAGGCGCTGGTGAAGTGTCTGGAGGCGCAAGGGGTTGAGTACATCTGGGGTCTTTCGGGTGGCGCGGCCATTCCGATCTTTGACGCCCTGGTGACCACGGGCACGAAGATCAAGCTGATCCTGGTGCGCCACGAGCAGGGCGCGACCCACATGGCCGACGGGTATGCCCGGGCGACCGGCAAGCCGGGGGTGGTGCTGGTGACCAGTGGGCCGGGTGCGACCAACACCATCACCGGCATCATGACCGCGCACATGGATTCGGTTCCGATGATCGTGATCACCGGCCAGACCATCACCCCTATGCTGGGCAAGGATGCGTTCCAGGAGGCCGACGTGTTTGGCCTGACCATGCCGGTGGTGAAGCACAGTTACCTGATCAAGAACTCCAACGACATCCCGCGCATCGTGAAGGAGGCGTTCCACATCGCCAGCACGGGCCGTCCCGGTCCGGTGCTCATGGACATTCCGAAGGACATCAGCTCGGGTCCGTTTACCGGCGGCACGTTGGATCCGGAGATGGACCTGCCGGGCTACAAGCCGGAGATCGAGATCAACCAGGACCATGTGAAGGCGATCGCCGCCGCACTGGCCAAGTCGAAGCGCCCGGTGATCCTCGCCGGCCACGGCGCGCTGATCGCCCGGGCCTTCCCGACCATCGAAAAGCTGGCCGAGAAGCTCAAGGCCCCGGTGACCACGACCCTGCTCGGCAAGGGCGCGTTCAACGAGGAGCACCCGCTGGCGCTCGGCATGCTGGGCATGCACGGCACCGCCTACGCCAACAAGGCGATGGTGGAATGCGACCTCGTGATGTCGATCGGCTCGCGCTACGACGACCGTATCATCGGCCAGGCCTCGAAGTTCTGCAAGGACGCGGTGCGCATCCACATCGATATCGACATCGCCGAGATCAACAAGATGATCAATGTGCACCACTACTGCATCGGCGACGCCCGTCTGGTGGCGGAGGAGTTGATGAAGCACGTGTCCGAGCTGGACACCAAGGAGTGGCTGAAGCACCTCGACGGCTACAAGAAGAAGTATCCGCTGAAGTACGGCAAGCAGGGCGGGCTGAAGATGCAGCACATCCTCGACGAGCTGTACAAGATGACCGGCGGCAAGATCATTGTGTCCACCGACGTGGGCCAGCACCAGATGTGGGCCGCGCAGTTCCTCAAGACGGTGCGTCCGGACGACTGGCTGAGCTCGGGCGGCGCCGGCACGATGGGCTACGGCTTCCCGGCCGCCATCGGCGCTCAGTTCGGCAAACCGGAGGAGCAGGTGTGGGCCATCGTCGGCGACGGCGGGTTCCAGATGACCATGTGCGAACTGTCCACCGCCTGCGTGCACAAGCTCCCGGTGAAGGTGCTGGTGCTCAACAACCACTACCTCGGCATGGTGCGCCAGTGGCAGGAACTGTTCTACGACGACCGCAAGAGCGGCGTGGACCTCGAGGGCAACCCCGACTTCGCCAAGCTGGCCGATTGTTATCCCGGCGCGAAGGGCTTCACCCTGAAACGTCCGGCCGACATCCGCAAGATCCTCAAGCGGGCCATGGAGTACAACGACGGTCCCTGCGTGATCAACGCCGAATGCGAAAAAACCGACAACGTGTTTCCGATGATTCCCGCCGGCCGCGCGCTGGAGGACATGATCATCGAACGCCCCCGCTACAAAATGGAAAAGCCCACCGGCTCCACCTGAGGAAACAACCATGTCCCATCAACCGATCATCCACACGCTCAGCGTGTACGTGTCCAACAAACCGGGCGTGCTCGCCCGCATCGCCCAGGTGTTCGCCCGCCGCGGCTTCAACATCGAGTCGCTCGTGGTGTCGCCGGCCATGGACGGGAAATTCTCCCGCATGACCATCGGCATCAGCGGCAATCCCGGCATGCTCGACCAGATCATCAAGCAGGTGAGCAAGCTGATCGATGTGATTTCGTGCAAGGATCACACCGGCGACGAGGCGGTGGTGCGCGAACTCGCCCTGGTGAAAATCCGTTGCGGCGCCGATCGCCGTTCCGAGGCCCTTCAGATCGTCGAGCACTTCGCCTGCAAGACCGTCGACCTCACCGAGAAGTCGATGATCATCATGGCCACCGGCGACTCCGACAAGGTCGATGCCTTCGTGCGCATGATCAAGGCCTTCGACGTGGTGGAACTCGTCCGCACCGGCAAGGTGCTGATGGTGCGCGGCGAACAGCCGACCTGACCATCCGCCATCGGCAGCAAGGTGGGGCCGTCCGTGCGCTCAGCGCGGCGCGCCCCATTTCCGTTTCAGCATTTCCTCCCGCTCAAGCGCGCGCTGGCTGGCCGCCTGCGCCGCCGCGATCAGGGCCGCGCCCAGCGGGGTCATGGTGCGGTGGGACAGGTGCATCACCGAGAAGGTGGCCTGCAACCAGTTCAGGGCGAATGGCAGGACCACCAGTTGCTTCCACTCGAGCTCCTTCTCGATCAGCAGGTAGGGCATCAGGGTGACGGCATCGGATGTGGCGACGGTCTGCTTCATCATCGCCACCGAGTCCACATGCACCGCCGGCATCCATCGGGCAAACAGTTCCTGCTGGGTCCGGGCCTGCGCGGTGCTGGCGGCCTTCATTTGGCCGATTAGCACATGGGCCAGCGAGGTCGTGCAGAGTGGGTATTCGAGCAGCCGATCCAGCATGATCCGTTTGTTCGCCAGAACCGGATGCCCCTTGCGCACGACCAGGTAACCGGTGAAGGTGGCGAGGGGAAGAATGGTGAATTCCGCGGTCACCCCGTGCCCGCGCGGATCAGTGACGCCGATGTCGATCTCCCGACGGCGAAGGCGCTGGATGATCTGTCCCGCGCCGTCGTTGACGATCCGAATCGATGCCTTGCTGCCCGGCTTCAGCAGGCTGCCGATGGCCGCTCCCATGAACAACTCCGAGGGATAGACCCCGCAACCCACCAGCAACTCCCCCGAGGACAGTCCGGTCATTAGGGATACCTCGCGCCGCATGTCGTCCGCCGCCATCATCACATTCAGCGCATGACGGAGCACGGTCTTGCCGGCATCGGTTAACTCCGCCCCGTGACGCCCCCGGTCAAACAACGCGAACCCGATCCTGGATTCCGCGTCCTTGATGCTCCGGCTCAACGCCGGCTGGCTGATGTGCAACACCCGGGCCGCCTTGGCAAAACTGCCTTCGTTGGCCAGGGCGATAACCTGCTGCAAGGTGCGAAGTTCAAGATCCATAACGCGACGTTATGGAATCGTTGATAATCTTGCAATATGCAAATAATGGAATGGAGGATAGTGTCATAGCCCGTGCATGGATGTGTGGGGTGGTTTCGGGACGAAAATCGCCGGTTCGTTGCACCACGTGTAAACCAAGAAGGAATGAGTACATGAAGAAATTGATGGGAATCATGACCGTGCTGGCTCTGGCCGCCACGATCACGCTGGCTGCGGACAAGCCGAACATCCTGGTGATCTGGGGTGATGACATCGGCACCTGGAACATCAGCCACAACAACCGGGGCATGATGGGCTATCAAACCCCCAACATCGACCGCATCGCCCGCGAAGGCGTCGGCTTCACCGACTATTATGCGCAGCAGAGCTGCACCGCCGGCCGCGCGGCGTTCATCAGCGGGTCGGCCCCGGTCCGCTCCGGCATGACCAAGGTCGGCATGCCCGGCGCGAAGGAAGGCTGGCAGGCCACTGACGTCACCATGGCCACCATCCTGAAGACGCAAGGGTACGCCACCGGCCAGTTCGGCAAGAACCACCAGGGCGACCGCGACGAGCATTTGCCCACCGTGCACGGCTTCGATGAGTTCATGGGCAGCCTGTACCACCTGAACGCCGAGGAAGAGCCGGAAAACCGCGACTATCCCCGCGATATGGTGCTCGCCAACGGCAAGACCTTCCTGGAAACCTTCGGCCCACGCGGCGTAATCCATTCCAAAGCGGATGGCCAGGGCGGCCAGACCATCGAGAACCTTGGTCCGCTGACCAAGAAACGTATGGAGACGATCGACGAGGAAACCCTCGCCGCCGCCAAGGACTTCATCCGCCGCCAGGCCGAGGCCGGCCAGCCCTTCTTTTGCTGGTGGAACGGCACCCGCATGCATTTCCGCACCCACGTGAAGCCCGAACACATCGGCATCTCCGGGCAGGACGAGTACAGCGACGGCATGGTCGAACACGACATGCATGTCGGCGAATTGCTCGCCCTGATCGATGAACTGGGCCTCACCGACAACACCATCGTCCAGTACTCCACCGACAACGGACCGCACTACAACACCTGGCCCGATGCCGGCACCACCCCGTTCCGCGGCGAGAAAAACTCGAACTGGGAAGGCGCCTTCCGCGTTCCCTGCTTCATCAAGTGGCCCGGCAAGTTCCCCGAGGGCGTGACGTTGAACGGCATCGTCTCGCATGAGGACTGGCTGCCCACCTTCGCCGCGATCGCCGGCGCTCCGGACATCAAGGAACAGTTGCGCTCCGGTGTTGAATTGAACGGCCGCTCGTACCGGAATTATATCGATGGCTACAACCAGTTGGACTACCTCACCGGTGCGACCAACGCCTCGCCGCGCAACGAGTTCATTTACCTGAACGACGCCGCCGAAGTGGTGGCGATCCGCGTGGGCGACTGGAAGGCCGTGTACCTCGAGAACCGGGCCGAGCAGTTGCAGGTCTGGCGCGAACCGTTTGTGCACCTCCGCCTGCCGTTGCTGTTCAACCTGCGGCGCGACCCGTTCGAGAAGGCCCAGCACAATTCGAACACCTACCACGACTGGATGATCGACCGCGCCTTCGTGCTGGTGCCGCTGCAGGCCGTGGCCAGCAAGTTCCTGATGACCTTGAAGGATTATCCCCCGAGCCAGGCCCCCGGCGACTGGAGCCTCGATTCGCTGGAGCGCCAGATCAAGGCCATGACCATCGGCGGGAAGTAAACCTCGTCCCATATCGATCGATACGTGCGGGCCGTCCAAGTTGGGCGGCCCGCCTTTTCACCGGGAAGCACGTCACATGAAGAGATCAATCATCCTGACCCTGATTCTGGGCTTGGCCGCCTCCGCGAACGGCTTGGCCGACGATCCACTGCCCTCGTGGAACGATACCGCAACCAAGAAGGCCTTGATCGATTTTGTCGCCCTGGTCGATGCCGCCGGTATTCCTCCCGCCGAGCGGATTGCCGCGTTCGATAACGACGGAACCCTGTGGTCGGAACAACCGATGTATTTCCAGGCGTTCTTCATTTTTGATCGGATCAAGGAACTTGCACCGCAACATCCCGAGTGGGAAACCACCGAACCGTTCGCTTCGGTGTTGCGCGGCGATGTGAAGTCCGCCCTCGCGGGCGGGGAAAAGGCCTTGCTGGAAATGGCGATGGCGACTCATGCCGGCATGACCACCGAGGAGTTTGACCACATCGTCAGCGAATGGGTCGCGACCGCGCAACATCCGGCAACCGGAAAACTTTATACCGAGATGGTGTATCAGCCGATGCTGGAAGTGCTCGCGTATCTCCGTGCGAACGGCTTCAAGACGTTCATCGTTTCCGGTGGCGGCATCGAGTTCATGCGGCCGTGGGCCGAGCAGGTCTATGGCGTCCCGCCCGAACAGGTCGTGGGCAGCAGCATCAAGACGAAATACGAGGTGCGCGATGGCGTGCCCGTCATCGTACGCCTGCCGGAAATCAACTTCATCGACGACAAGGAGGGCAAGCCGGTGGGCATTCACCACCACATTGGACGCCGCCCCCTGATCGCGTTTGGCAACTCCGATGGCGACTTCCAGATGCTGGAGTGGACGACCGCCGGATCCGGGCCACGCCTGGGCGTCTTGATTCATCACACGGACGAGGAACGCGAGTATGCCTACGACCGCACATCGCACATCGGCAAGCTGGACCGAGGGCTCGATGAAGCCCCGGCACGAGACTGGCTGGTCGTGGATATGAAGTCCGATTGGAACCGCGTGTATCCTGAACCCGGCAAATAAATGATGGCGATCGGATGGAAACGTTGCCTCGTGCTGGCCGGCATGGCGCTGTCGGTCGGCTGTGCGAGCACCCCGGCACCGTCCTCCGCAGCGACCGCCCGGCAAGCCATGGTCGACTGGCGGACCAAGGTTCGTGCCGTGATCGGTGATCAGGACCGCGCGGAACAGGTGATCGCCCAAATCGATCGGATGGAGCACCTGATCGCGGATGCGGATGTGGAGCGTCGGGCTCATGATGACCAGCTCCGTTCCCTGAACGCCAACTTCGACGCGACGGAGGCCGACTTCCGTGCCGCTTTTGATTCCTTCAATGCGAAGAAAGGCGCTCGCCAGCGCACGGCCCTGGCCATCAACCGGCAGATTCGGTCGCTGGTCAGCCCGGAGGAGTGGAAGGCGTTGTCCGATGTTACGTTGGAGGCCCTGGATGCCGCGCTGGACGTGGGTCGCGGGATGTAAAGACGATCCATCGTGGCATCGGTTGCCGTTGACCATGCCTTGAGGTGAACACATGGTAATTCTACTGTTGTTAGGGCTGTTGTTGGGCGGGGAGGATCTACGCTTGATGACGATGCTGGATCATGCGAAAGAGCCGATCCAGGCGGTTGTCACGGACACCTCCCGCCAGAAGGAGCTGCTCGATGTGCTGAAGGCGGCCCGGCAAACAACCGCCACGTATGTCGAGGAGCGCGACAAGCTGGTCAAAACGATCTTCCAGCTGCAGGGAAAAACGTCGGTCTCCGATGACGCGCTGCAGGCACGGCTCGATCAACTGCTCGAGGCAACCGTGCATTATCAGGATGACATGATCCGCCACCGCTTTGCCTTGAAGGGGAGCGTAACGCGCGAGGAATGGGAACGGATGTTTCCGCTCATGATGGATGGAAGCGACAGGAACTAACCCAAGGCTGTGATACTAAAGGAGAAATGCGTATGAAAAAACTGTGGATGCTGGTTGCCGGTCTTTTGCTGAGTGCCCCCATCGTCAACGCGGGGGAACATGCCGCCCGGCTGGGTGCGGGCGTCAATTACTGGGTGGCGATCGATGATGTGGACGTAGACAATGTCGATGATGACGGCTTTAGCTACCTGCTGACGTATCAATACCGTCCGGGTTTACTCGGACTTCAGCTGGATGCGGAACTCCTGCCCGACCGGTTCGGTGAGGATGCGTATGCCCCGGCCGCCTACCTCGTCGTGGGAAAAGCCATCTATGCGGCCGCTGGCATCGGCATCATCTACCAGGATAGCGAATGGGCTGATGATCCCTTTTATGCCTTGAAGGCCGGTCTGGACCTGAACCTGCTCGCGAATATCTACCTCGATATTTCGGCCAGCTACCGCATCGACAGCGAGACCGATCTGGGTGATGCGGTGGATGCGATTGATACGGACACCTTGTTTCTCGGCGCCGCGGTCCGTTTAGGCTTCTGATCCGCGCTTGAACCGCCATCGCACCAGCTTGATCATGGGCATCCTCCTCGGTTTCGCATCCGCGCAGGCGGATACGAATTCGTGGGTGGATGCCACCATGCTCAGGCTGGATGCCATGGACTTCGATTTTTCCCGGAGTCAAAGCGACATTCCGTTTCAGCCGGTCATGGCCTTGAGCCTCCGGGCGTACGGCAAGACGGAATTCCAGCGCGTTGAGGGGGATGTGGATGTTGCTGGGGCGTTCCGCACGCGGTCGGCCTCCGCCTATGCCGCCGTGCCCCTCTACATCGGGGAGCAGGGGTTCGCCCTCGCGGTGCCCTATGTCGGCTATACGCAATTTCACTTTGTGGAGGGCGGTCCATCCGACGAGGATGTAACCTCGGTCTACCTGCCGCTGGCGACGCTGTGGCAAACCGACCGTGGCAACCAGTGGGGCGTGTTTGTCATGCCCTCGACCTACTCGCCGTTGCAGGGGGATGGCGCGTGGGCGTGGAGCGGGATGGGGGGCATGATGGGCCGTCACCTGAGCGGGGAACGGCTCGTGTGGTACTACGGAGCCGTGTACGACTATTCGTTTTCCGACGGCTATACGCTGCCTTACGTCGGTTTCACCTACAATGTCGATCCGTCGTTATCCGTGGCCATGATTGCACCCTGGCCATCCGTCAACTATGCCCCGAATAACCGCTTTTTCCTGCGCGTTGGCGTCGCGCCATCCGGAGCGAGTTGGGCGATTGAACAAGAGGGCAACGACAAGCAGGCGATTACGTCGTTCGGTGGGTGGGATCTTGGCGTTTGGGCCAACTGGCGCATCAGCAAAGCGACATGGTGTTCGGTTGGCGGCGGTGTATCCGGCCTGCGCAGCCTGGAAATTGATCCTGACGGGGATGTCCTTTTTGAGCAGGACACCAGCGACGAGCCGTGGATTTCCGTGACATGGAGTGTTCGCCCGCCCTAAGCGGGTACGAAGGAGAAAAACATGAAATCATCCTGGGGATTGGTAATGCTCGCCGTGGTGGCGATGACCGGGTGCCAGCGCGGCCCGCAGTTCCCGCCGCTTGGCGAACCCGGCGTCTCCCGCCACGGGGCGGTGGTCTGGCGCGACCTGGTGACCCCCGATCCGGCCGCCGCCATGGAATTCTACGGTGAGCTGTTCGGATGGACCTTCGAGCCCTTGGGCGACACCGGGTATGTGCTGGCCTTGCTGGACGGGCAGCCCGTCGCCGGTATCCTCGATGCCCAACGCACCGGACGTCCGGTGCGGTCGGCCTTGTGGTTGCAAGCGATCTCCGTCCCCGATGTCCGTGACGCCGCCCGCGCCGTGGTCAAGGCCGGGGGTACGATCCATTACAAACCGTCGATGCTGGCCGGGCGTGGCCGCGTCGCGGTGGTGGAGGATGCGGAGGGCGCCCTGTTCCAACTCGTCACCTCCAGCAGCGGGGATCCGGCCGTTCGCGAACCCGCGCAGAACAACTGGCTCTGGGCCGAGTTGCTGGCCGGCGATACGGAACGGGCCGCCACGTTTTACCAAGCCGTGTTTGGGTACGAGGTGGTGGCCGGGGGCGAAGGCGATCCGTCGTACCGGACCTTGCGGGCCGGGGACGAGGCGCAGGCCGCCATCCTGGCCAACCCCTTCGAGGATACGCGTTCGGCCTGGATCCCGTTTGTACGGGTGGACGATGTCGCGGCGACCCTCGCCCGCTGCGAAGCCAAGGGTGGCCGCGTGGTGGTCGCGCCCGATCCGGCCCGCCGTCGCGGTTCCCTTGCGCTGGTGCTGGATCCTTCCGGTGCCCCGCTGGCCGTGCAGACCTGGAATCCTGAAACAACGGGAGGGCGGTGACATGAAACGGGTTTCATCATGGCGTTGGTTGATCCTCGCGATAGGGATGGCGGCCTCGGCGGTGGCGTGCACGATCACCCCGGGGTTGTCGGTGGGATTGGATGTGGATTACTATGGCGGCAAGTTCCACGTGAGCCCGGCGGCGCACGTGGGCATTACCGGGAGACCCTAGGCGATGAGCATGTTTCGTGGAGTTGGCCGCCATGCGGTGTGCGGCCTGTGTGCAGGTTTGGTGGCGCTGTCGGGATGGTTGCCGGCTGCGGGACAGGAACCGGCTCCGGTCGCGCAACCGGTCGTGGCGGAACGGGCGGAGGGGCCGGGGTTCTGGTCCGCCGCCTTGTGGTATCTACCCAACCGGGTCATGGATCTGGTGGATATCGTTCGACTCCGCCTCAAGGTCGGCCCTGGATTCGGCGTGACCGCCCGGGCGACCGACTTCGCCGCGTTTTATGTCGGCAGCCAGAAGACCGCCTTTATCGGATTGCCCGGACCACGGTATCCCGACACGTTCCGGTATCCGTTCGGTCTCGAATACCAGCGCGGACTGGTGATCGCCGGGGTCGATGCCAGCGATGAACGGCCGCACCCGCCACGGTATGGCTTCGCCGAAGTTGATGTCGGCCTTCACCTCGGCCTCGTCGGTGCCGAAGTCGGACTGGATCCGTTCGAGGTCGCCGACTTCCTGGCCGGCTGGTTGTTCATGGATCTGCGCGGTGATGATTATCCGCGAAGACGGGTTGAGCTTCCGGAACAGGGCCGGGTGATGTCGCATTTCATCGCAACCTCGGAACACGATACCATCAACCGGCCCTCCGTGTTCGCCAGCACGCAGGACCGGTTGGACTACCTCGCTGAACAGGTGCCCAACCGGTTGCAGAACCAGATGCAATCCTTCGATGCGCGGTTTGCCGGGGAAGGGGACCCGGTGATCGTGCATCCGCCGATGGACGAGCTGACCATGGGCCTTTACACCCGAACGCTGGTCGGCGACAAAACCGAAATCGAGCTGAAGCCGGATGTGAACCTCGATGTCGACCTGCCCAACCTCGAGCGCCGGGTCAGCCTGTTTGTGGAAAGTTCCTCCAGCGACGACCTGCCCGGCCGCGACAAGCTGGAACGCGAGGACGACGGGTGGACGGTCGGTGCCCGCAGCAAGAAGAACATCTGGGACATCAGCACCGACGTCGGCGTCCGGGCGAAGTGGCTGCCCGAGGTGTTTGCGCGGGCGGCCTGGAAGCCGACCTGGGCCTGGGGCACGTGGAAGTGGAACTTCGAGCAGCGGGTGTTCTGGGAATCCGATGACGGGTTCGGAGAACTAACCACGCTCGGCGCATTGAAGTGGTTTGCCGGGAACCGCTGGGTGTACCGGCAGAACACGTCCGGCAAGTTTACCGAGGCCAGCGACGGATACGAGTGGGAGCAGACCTTCATGATCGGCCGGCCGATTACCTTGTTTGATGAATCGCGCCGCGAGACCGGTCGCGCTATCGGTGCCGGCGACGCGATCGAAGGGTACGGTGCACGCGCCTCGGTGTTCGGGTCGGATGATGCTACCGACCAATACCGTCTTCTCGCCACCTACCGGTGGGACCTGTACCAGCGCTTCGTCATCGGCGAAGTCCGCGCCGGACCGCAGTGGCGCGACAGCGAGGAGTGGGACACCGAATACCGGGTGGACCTCGGCGTCGAGTTGCATTTCTAGAGCCGGTTCAAGGTTAGGCTTAGCCGCCTGATACGCCTGGGTCCCGCCGAGCCGATGAAGCGGTTACATGCTTCATGAAACGGATCGAGCCTGGCGACCCGGGGCGGTTTCCAAGGACTGGAACATGCGCTACGCAAACGTTCCAATGATTGGAACCTTCGCGACGGCGTCGATGTCCCGCTGTTTGATTCGCGTGCGCGTCCACGCTTCGACCAATCGCTTCCCGACTTTACCTGTTGGCCATACCCGGCTACGATGGACCTTCGAAAGATGGGGTCTGCCGGTTTGTCGTAAATAGCCTTTACGAACACACACGAGGTAATGTTATGGCATGCACGAGAGGGAATCTGGAGGCGATGACAACATGAGTTACTCGTTCCTTGACTTGGCTTACGACGTCCTGAAGCAGGCGACCCAGCCGATGATCTATCAGGAGATATGGAAAGTCGGACAGGACCGTGGACTCACGGCCAAGCTGGAAACGAGCGGCAAGACGCCTTGGCAAAGTCTCGGCGCCCGCCTGTATGTGGAAGTGCGCGACAACGATGACGGCCTATTTATCAAGGTCGGGTCGCGACCGACACGATTCTTCCTTAAAGAACGGGCGGCCGAACTCCCCGCCGACGCGATCAGCAAGCTGGAGAAGGAGGAGGGGAGGAAGGCCGAGAAAAAGACGGAGTACCACGAGCGCGATCTGCATCCGCTGCTCACGTACTACGCAAACTCCAACCCCTCGTTCAACCGTGGCCGCTCGATCTACACCAAGACGATCATGCACGAAAAATCGACCAAGGGCGGGTACAACGAATGGATTCACCCTGACATGGTCGGGTTCTATCTTCCCCTGGATGATTGGCGGCCCAATGTAATCGAATTTAACCGGCTCTCGGACAACAACTCGTTGCGGCTGTTCTCGTTCGAGATCAAGAAGGGACTGAACAAGGCCAATTACCGGGAATCCTATTTTCAAGCCGTCTCGAATTCATCCTGGGCGCACGAGGGCTATCTGGTGGCGGTGGATATTCTCCAGGACGATGAATTTCTGGCTGAGCTGGAGCGGCTGGCCTCGTCGTTCGGCATCGGGATTATCCAACTCGATCCCACCGACATCGACGCCTCGCGCATCCTCTACCCGGCACGCGGCCGGGCCCAACTCGACTGGGAAACGATCAATAAACTGTGCGAGCAAAACCGGGATTTCGACCGATTCCTGCAAGACGTAAAAATCGACTACGAATCCAAGCGCATTCACCGGAATGAGTTTGATGATGTGCCCAAAGACATCGCGAAATACATCAAGGAGAAACTGAAGATTGATCAAGAACCTGGGCCCTACGGGTGAAGCGGTTTGGGGGCTGAAGGCGTGGGCGAGGACAGAAAATGGCGGTGCGGCGAGGCATCGGGCGCTTGTAGGCTGTGATTGTGGAGCGCGGGCAACGCGGCGAACAATTTAAACCGAAAACGGAAGAAACAATGACACCAATTAACTCATGTTATTCTTGACGTTCTGTTAAAATGCCGCTTCGTTTAAGCCTGTAAGTCATGGTGTTGTGTATATGGCTTCAAAACATTGCGTTAACAGAAGAAACGGCTCAATAACTTGTTGTGCGAAAAGAGTAACCAGGGAGAAATAATATGCCAGCACCTGATATTACGTATCGAGAAACTCACCGCCGCAGCCATAGAACCCTCGGCGTCTACTTGATTCTGCAAGCTTGGCAAAAGAATGTCGATTGTGTTGCTGTACCTCGTGGGTCACTACTCAACTTCTTGGAACTCACGAGAATGCGAAATCAGCGCATCGATTGGATCAAAGACGATATCAAAGATGTTTTCCCGTATGTATGGACAACTGTATCGACCGGCACCAGTAATTACGCTACGGCGTACTTTTCTCGATATCCATTTCCGGAGGCGTCAATACGTGGTTCCATGACAGATGTTAAGCGTTGCGAAGTGATGACTTCGTCAGGGTTAAAATCTGCCGTCATCAAGGTGCCGAAAGAGAAAGAATTACTTCAGTATATTGCATTAACATCCAATGGTCTTATATCAGTTATTAGGGAATAAGACGCACAACATGTACCGCGAGGAGGACGGCGAAGACGCCGCCCCTGCGGTTGGTCGTTGTGCAATAGAAAGCAACCGTGGAACTACCATTTGACATAGACACCGTAACGCTAGTCGTTTTGCTGATATTGCCAGGCCTCATATCGATGCAGCTATATCGCCTCTTGATGCCCGCACGAGCGCTCGATTGGGGTAGTGCGGCATTCGAGGGTCTCTTTTATGGCTTGCTGAACTTGATTCTCTCCCTGCCGATCCTGATTCCAGTCAACGCATCCAACTTGTCTGTTTTGCATCCCGTATGGTTTCACATCTGCTGGGGCATCGTTTTGCTTGTATTTCCTATTCTTTGGCCGTGCCTACTTGTCTTCTTGCACAAGAAGCGGCTATTCACTCGGTGGGTTCAATTGCCATATCCAACAGCCTGGGACTTCCTTTTTGACCAGCGCCCAGAAGCATTCGTTCTGCTTCACCTAAAATCGGGCGAAAAGATAGGCGGTTACTACGGTGCTGGCTCATATGCATCTGCGTATCCGCATGAAGGAGATATCTATATTGAACTTGTCTACAAGGTGGACGAGAACGGTATGTTTCAGCATGTCATACCGAATACAAGAGGACTTCTGGTCCGCAAAGATGAATACTCTCACATAGAGGTATTTAACCTTCCAAAACAATAGGAGACAACCAATGAGCAAGGATAAACAGTCATCAGGTGGCGGATCTAAGGGTCAGGTGAAGAATTCCGGCTATGCCGGTGGAGGAATACGGGGGGGGTATACCGGAAGTGGCTCGTCAGGCAACTCGGCTCCCAAACCTCCGCAAGGCGGAAGTGGTGGTTCCGGCTCCGCAAATGGAACGAAGAAATAATTGCACAACATGTCCCTCGAGTGGATGGGGTACCACAGCGGTCCCCCGCCACTCAGGGTGGTCGTGCGCCCACAAAGACGTTGAGGATACCCAAGGAAGCCAATTACGCCATAGCAAGCAAATCGCTCAACCGCTCCCTCAGCGCCGCGAATGTGGCAAAGCAGGACGATTTCTACACTCAGTACGTCGACATCCAGAAGGAAGTCGAAGCCAACCAAGAGTACGACCCCAATACCTTCCGCGACAAGGTCCTCTACTACAACTGAGATGACCCGTTCGAGAGCAACTTCTTCAAGTACTTCGCCGCCAACTTCAACCAGCTCGGTCCCAAGCGGCTCATCTGCACCATCCATTACGGCTCGCCCGTCGCCGGGCAAATGACGCTATTCGACGAATATAACGCGGGCAACGGCCACCGCAAGAAGCCCAAGGCCATCGCCGTCAGAGTTGACCACGTGACCGGCGAGAACAACGACGGCGCAGTTGGAGGGAGGATGTCGAACAGCATTAATTCTCTTGCTCGATACCCGCGATCTCGAATAACCTTGCACACAAGGGTGGGGGCAATATGAACAAGTATTCGGGCGGCGCAGCGCCCATAACAAAACTTCGATTAAACCCTATTTTCCGATGGGCTGGAAGCAAGCGGAAACAACTCTCTGCTTTGGAATCCCATTGGAACACCGACTTTACACGGTACGTCGAACCGTTTGCCGGCTCTGCAGCCCTGTTCTTTCATCTCCAGCCTCAACAAGCCCTTCTCGGCGACATCAATGCAGGCCTCATCGAAGCGTACGACGTTGTACGATCGAAACCGGACGATCTGTATCACGCGGTGACAAGCCTGCCTAAAGGCGAAGACGCCTACTACGTTGAACGCGATAAAGATCCTCGTTGCCTCTGCAAATTCGATCGCGCTGTCCGGTTCGTTTATCTTAATAGGCACTGCTTCAACGGCATCTTCAGGACGAACACCGAAGGCAAATTCAATGTGCCGTATGCGCACAGCCGAGCCGGTGCAATTCCTCCGATAGAGGACTTTCGACGTGCTGCTCTGCTGCTTGCTCGAGCGTCGTTGAAGTGTGCCGATTTCGGCCGCATTCTTTCGAGCGTGCGAAGCGGTGATTTCGTTTTTCTCGATCCACCCTACGCCGTCGCTTCTCGTAGAGTTTTTCGGCAATACGATAAGCGGGCATTCACGCCGCGTGATCTGGTTCGCTTGTCGAAGCATCTGTATCGCATTGATGAGTGCGGGGCGAAATTCGTCATGACATACGCCCAATGCAGCGAAGTCGCCACTCACTTTCAGCGGTGGGACAGACGTCGAATTCGAGTTCGTAGACACGTGGCAGGTTTCGCGGGGGCTCGCCGATCAGCTTACGAGGTTCTGATTACCAACCTTGGCGAGGGCAGGTGAAATATGACCTTCGAGCATAGCACCGGCAAGCTTGCGGATATCAAGGTGGATTCGATTTTTACTAATCTGGAGAATCCGCGCACGGCGTTCCGGCAAGAGGAATTAGAGCAACTTCAGGAATCGATCCGACAATTCGGCGTGCAAGTCCCGATTGCAGTCTACAGGTCAAAAGGAGGCTACGTACTCATCGACGGCGAACGCCGCTGGCGATGCGCCTCGAAGCTCAACATGAAGACGATCCCGGCATTGGTTCAAGATGAGCCAACCGACCTGGAAAACCTTCTGCTGATGTTCAACATCCACGCACTTCGTGAGCAGTGGGATTTGCTTACGATCGCCTTGAAGCTCCCAAAGATCATCGACCTGATGAAGGAGGAGAACGGTCGGGAGCCTAACGAAGCGGAGTTATCAGTTCGCACAGGGCTTTCGAGGGGCATCATTCGCCGTTGCCGACTTCTAATCAATCTGCCTCAGAAGTATCAGGATATGCTTCTTGAAGAGATCAAAAAGCCTAAGAGCAAACAGACGATCAGCGAGGATTTCTTCATTGAGATGGAGAAGTCGCTCAAGACTGTCGAGCGGGCGATGCCGGACATATTGCCGGACAAGGACAAGGCTCGCCAAGCACTTTTGAAGAAGTACAAAGAAGGCGTCATTGCAAACATTGTCGACCTGAGAAAGGTTGGCAAGATCGCGCGGGCGATAACCGTCAACGCTGACCCTGTCGAAGCGCAAGAAGCAATACGTCGACTACTCACCGAGCCGAATTACTCAATCAATGACGCGTGGACTGAAACCGTATCGGAGGCATATGCGGAACGAGATATCGTTACTGGTATCGATCGTTTGTTGAGTAAGCTTGATGAGGTTGAGGCTGACGAACTTGACGACGATGTTCGCGAGAAGCTGGAAGAACTCGTTAGGCGCGCACAAGCCGTATTGGAGGGCGACTAATGGCCTACCAATATCTTGGTTTGGACCTGCACGATACCGCAGACAAGGCCCAGAAATATTTCAAGGTTAACTACGGTGCCAAGTCATTTCAATGCGAACAGCCGATCGCGGACGACCTGGCTTTGCGACCAACTTGGCAAGCAAAATTGCACGATGGATACGATTTGATAGTGAACGTACAGTCGCAGCCGTTTTCACAGACACTTCACGAGTTTGTGAACAAATGCGTACAAGCATCGCGACCCGTCGTACTTTGGGTAGCCGTACTAAGGCGCACAGCTGACACGACTTTCAACCAAGAATTGCGGACCGCGCGGCAGATGGGGGCGGGCGTAATCGACTTCCCACCAAACGGTGATCCGCACGTATTCCACTTGCCGGTTGCCTTCTCACTGTTTGCTCTAAATCGCTGCGACAAAAAGACAGTGCCGACTCAATTTCGGCAAGCGATCACCTCTGCGGAAGAAACGTTTCTGAACGGAGCCCCAGGTCAAGGTTGTCAGAGTGTGTGTCAGGAACTAGAGGATTTGTCCAGACGAGCTTTGCTTTCGCTACACTCACGCGGATGCTTCTTAAACAATTGGAATCCCGGGAATGGGGCGGCTTTCTTTAATACCGGCGATTGGGGCCCGATGCTGCAAGGCTGTGAGAACCGAATCGATGTAAACTCGATACGTCGTGTCTGCCCAGACTTCAATCAAGACCTCATCGTGCGCGCTCGAGGGTTTCGAGATTGGCGCAATTCGGTCAGCCACAAGCCAAAGACACTCAAAGATCTGGTGAAGCGCGATGCCCGCCTCCGCACGATGTTCGAGGCAACTCGCGACCTACTCATCGACTGGGCGAATGCGACTAAGCCTTTGAAGCTTAAGTGAGAGCCGTACCCAATGCCGCTCGCTATCCGCTTGTTCGACGAGAAGACGAAGTAGGTCGCCTACACCAAGCAGACTCAGGCGGTGAATGGGAAGAACAAATCCAACGGCCCGCTGTGTGCCGTGGGTCACGACGTGATCAAGGCGAGAATCTACGACTTCGACGAGATGGACGCTAACCACGTCTCGGCGTGGAGCAAGGTGGGGGGCGACAGCTCTCTTAATAACTGCGAGATACTGTGCTGCAGCACAACCGGGCCAAGGGAAATCGATAAGACGGTCCCGGTAGGCTAACAAAGCTTTGCACCAGACCGGGCCGCCATTGTGGGTTTGCGCGACCCACGCCGTTGCAGGCGGCCTGGCAGGTGAATGCAGTCGTTCTTCCCGCAGTTGACGTGACAGGTGGCCGCTAATCCGGTAAAAGTATGCCGCTATGCCGACACTGAACTGGATTGGGAAAGATGCGGTGGTTAATCATCATCAGCAGGTGCCATTTCACCTGCTGAAGGATGTGTCTGATTTGGCGTGCGGGGATCCGGGGTCGGGGAATTTGATTGTGCAGGGCGATAACCTGGTGGCCCTGAAGGCCCTGTTGCCGTATTACGCCGGGCAGGTGAAGTGCATCTACATCGATCCGCCCTACAACACCGGAAACGAGGGGTGGGTTTATAACGACAACGTCAACAACCCCGTCATCCGCGAATGGATCGACAAGGTCGTGGGCAAAGAAGGCGAAACCCTCGACCGCCATGACCGCTGGCTGTGCATGATGTACCCCCGGCTGGCCCTTCTCCGTCAGTTCCTCCGCGAAGACGGCGCCATCTTTATCAGCATAGATGACAACGAGGTGCAGGCGCTTCGGTATGTAATGGATGAGATATTCGGGGCGGGGAATTTTGTGGCGACCGCACTTTGGCAGAAGACCTTTTCTCCAAAGAACACGGCCAGATTCTTCTCAGACAACCATGACTATATTGTTGTCTACGCGCGGAATTCGGCAATGTGGTCAATCAATTTGATTCCCCGAGAATTGCGTCAGGATAAACGCTACAAGAATCCGGATAATGATCCCAGAGGCCTATGGACATCAAGTGATCTTAGCGCACGAAATTTCTACAGCTTGGGTACTTATTCGGTAACCAGTCCGTCAGGAAGAGTAATTCAAAAGCCACCCCAAGGAAGGTATTGGACCATATCGAAGGATAACTTTGATCGGCTCGAGAGTGAGCATCGTATTTGGTGGGGGAAAAGTGGCAATAATATGCCACGGCTCAAAAGATTTTTAACTGAGGTCAAAGACGGCGTTGTTCCTGAAACTATTTGGTTCCATGATGCTGTTGGGCACACACAAGAGGCAAAAAAGGAACTTTTAGCAGCAATTGATTTCACCGATTCCGAATCCGTCTTCATCACCCCCAAACCCACGCGCCTGATTGAGCGGATCATGCAGATTGCGAGCAATCCCGGCGATCTCATTCTGGATTCCTTCGCCGGTTCCGGCACGACTGGTCATGCGGTGTTGAAGATGAATGCAGCGCAACCGGATCAACCACCGCGCAAATTCATCCTGGTTGAAATGGAATCGGCCATCGCCCGCGACATCACCGCTGAGCGGGTGCGGCGGGTGGCGGGGGGGTATACCAACGCGAAGGGCGAGCCGGTGGCGGGGTTGGGTGGTGGTTTCCGGTTTTGCGAGCTGGGGGAGCCGTTGTTTGATGAGGACGGGAAGATTCGCGATACCGTCCGGTTTGCCGATTTGGCCCGGCATGTGTATTTCACCGAGACCGGCGAGCCGTTGCCCCGCGAGCGGGTGACCAAGTCGCCGTTGATCGGGGTGTGTCGGGGCGTGGGGGTGTATTTGTTGTATAACGGGATACTTGGCGATAAATCGACGAATGGCGGCAATGTGTTGACCCGTTCCGTGCTGGCCCAGTTGCCGCCGTTTGCCGGACAAAAGGTGGTGTATTGCCTGGGTTGTCTGCTCGGACGCGAACGGTTGCAACAGGAGCGGATCACCGTGCGCCAGATTCCTTACGAGATCAAAGTGTCATGATCGCCCTGAAAGACTATCAAATCCGCGTACTGGATTCGCTCCGGGAGTTTTTCCGGATCGCCGCGCGCACCCGCAATCCGGCCGAGGCGTTTCAGGAGGTGTTGCAGCTAAGTGGCCGACCGGTCATGCCGTACATTCCGGTGCAGGCGGCCGGACTGCCGTCGCACATGCCGTATGTGTGTTTGCGCGTGCCGACTGGCGGAGGCAAGACGTTGCTGGCCTGCCATGCCGTCGGGTCGGCGATGCAGGACTTTCTGAGAATCGAACGCGCGGTGGCGCTGTGGCTGGTGCCGAGCAACACGATTCTGGATCAGACGGCGGAGGCGTTGCGCGATCCGCGCCACCCGTATCGGCGGGCGCTGGAGTTGGCTTGCGGGCCGGTCGAGGTGGTGACCATCGACGAGGCGCTTCGTTTGTCCCGCGCCGCCGTGGATGGCCAAACCGTGGTGATTGTTTCCACGATTCAATCGTTCCGCACCGATGATCCGTCCTCCCGGAAGGTGTACGATCAAAATGGGACCTTCAGCGAGCACCTGCTGAACCTGCCGGCGGACCGGTTGGGCGATATGCTCGAAGGCCCGGATGGCAAGCCGAAGCCCTCGCTGGTCAACATGCTCCGTTTGCGTCGTCCGATTGTCATCGTGGATGAGGCGCACAACGCCCGCACCGAGTTGAGTTTCAACACGCTGGGCAACATTCTCCCGGCCTGCGTGGTTGAGTTCACGGCGACTCCGGCCCGGATCAAAAATCCGTCCAACGTGTTGCACCACGTCTCGGCGGCGGAACTCAAGGCGGCGGACATGGTGAAGCTGCCCCTGCGGGTGATTACCCGCCATCCCAGCCAGAAAGACCAGTTGCTGGCCGAGGCGATCACGCTGCGCCGCGACCTCGAACTGCTGGCGTCCGCCGAGGCGCAAGCGACCGGGGAGTATTTGAGGCCGATTTTGTTGATTCAGGCCGACCGGGTGGACGCCTGCGAGCCGTTGCGCGAGCGCCTGGTGGCGGAGTACGGGCTGGCTGCCGAGGAGATCAAGATATCCGTGGGCAAGCTGGACGAATTGCCGGGCGCGGAGGAAATACGATCATTGAAATGCCCGGTCCGCCACATCATCACCGTGCAGAAGTTGCGGGAGGGGTGGGATTGTCCGTTCGCGTATGTATTGTGCAGCCTCAAGGAAACCCGCTCGGCCACGGCGATTGAACAGATTGTCGGGCGCATCTTGCGCTTGCCCGGCGCAACGGCCAAGCAACACCCGGATTTGAATTGCGCCTATGCGTTTTCGGTTTCCGACTCGCTGCCTGAAGTGCTGAACGAACTCAAGTCCGCCCTGGAGAGCAACGGCTTTTCGACGGCGGAGGCGGAACGCATCATTGTGCCGATGGTCAATGGCGTCCTGCCGTTGGGGGTGCAGCCCAAGACGGTGCGCCTGGATACGGCGGTGATCGACGCCGAGGTGGTCGCCGTGCAAGCACGGGCGTTGGAAGGCAAGGCCCGGATCGACCCGGAAAGGGGCGAGATTACCGTGGTGGTTCCGCTTAGCGACGACGAGGCTGATTTGCTGGCCGGGTGCGTCACTACGCCGGAGGCCAAGGAGCGGGTGCTGGCGGCGGTTCAAACCGTGCGTGATCTGGAAAAAGCGTTCGGGGGCAGCGGCCAGCCGCGCGCGCCGTCGCCGTATGAGCGGCAACTCGATTTTCTGGTGCCGCTGTTGTGTGTGGCGGAAGGTGACGACCTGTTCCCCTTTGAGGACACGTTCCTGCTGGAGTATCCCTGGAAGCTCAGCGAAAAAGACGCCAGCCTGCCGGTAAACTACAATCCGCTGGAACGCCCCAAAGGGCGAACTGGGAAGCTAGATGTCAACACGAAGGGCAGCATCGAGACGGAGGCGCACGATGAAAAGCAGGAGGATTTTGTCGTCACCCTTCATCAACAGGCCTTGGCCTTCAACGGCGGCACGGATTGGACGCTGGATGCCCTGATCGGCTGGCTGGATCGACGGATCGATCACCGCGACATTCCGATGGGTGAATCGGCGGAGTTTTTGCGCAAGGCCCTGCGGGGTTTGATGACCCGGCACGGCATCACCGATATTTCCATGTTAGCGCTCGACCGGTTCCGTTTGCAGGATGTCATCGACGAGGCGATACAGCGGCACCGGATTCAGGAACGCACGGCGGCTTTTCGCGAATTTCTGCTCCCGACCTCGGCGCTCACGGTGCGCGAAGACATGGCGATCAATTTCAAGACGATAATGTACGAACCGAGCTGGCACTACGAAGGCGGTTACCAGTTCAAAAAACATTACTACGGTCCCAAGCCGGGAGAACTTGAAGAAAAGCGCGCGGATGGCAGCCTCACCGAGGAGTTTCAATGCGCGGCGTTTCTTGACGAGCTTCCCGAGGTCGAGTTCTGGGTGCGCAATCTGGCCCGTAAAAACACCTCATTCCGGTTGCATTTGTCCAAGGATTGGTTTTATCCCGACTTCGTCTGCCAGCTCAAGGACGGCCGGATTCTGGTGGTGGAGTACAAAGGCGGGTTCTTGTGGACGGACGCGGAGGAGAAACGGGCCATCGGTGCGGTGTGGGCGTCGCGAAGCGGCGGAAAGTGCCTGTTTGTAATGCCCAAGGAGCGTGATTTCACGTCGATCATTGCGGCCATCCGGTAGTTGGGGATACACAACAAACCGGGAACATAGAAATAGCTCCTGTTGCAACACGTTGATTTTTCCAATGGTTGGAAAAAACGGATGTCAATAGTTCCAAGGGTTGGAACCTTCGCGACAAGGCCGATTTCTGCGCCGACCAGTCGGTGCGCTATTCCTCCGGCGTCACCTTCAACCGCAGGTTCAGGGTCGGGGTGATCGCGCCGGGCGGGATGGACATCCGGACGTCTTCGGTAATGCCGTCGGGGTTGGGGGATGTGCTGGCTTCAGTAATGCCGTCGGCGATCTCGATCCCGCGCCATGCGGCGGCATTCAGTAGATTGGTGGAAATTTGGACGTCATACGCGACGCCGGATTCCGGATCGAGCAGGCGGCGGTAGATGAACTGGAGCGATTGCAGGCGCGGCAAGGCGGGTTGCGGGTCATCATCCCGGTCGAGTCCGGTGGCGTAGCGGTAGAGATTCGCCACGCCGGAAGTACCGGGGTCGGCGAGCGGGCCGCTGATCGCGGGGTTGAGCAATTCACCCGCGGAGAAGTTGACGGACTGCCAGGCGGCGAAGGGCGTGGGCGGGGCGTAGAGTTCGATTTCATCGATGCCGATCTCCGGTCCCGTGGTTGCGACGAGGATGCGGACCCCGGTGGCGAAAACCGGCTTGAAGGCGAAGAGATTGCGGCGGTGCAGGACATCGAGCAGGCCCGGATTGACAACCACACCGATGGTCTGCCAGGCGTTGTCCGGGGTGGCGGCGGTGGGATTCGGCGTCGTGGTGACCTGCAGGGTATACGTTCCTTCGGCGCGGCTGATCTGGAGGCCGGTGTTGTCACGGCCGAAGGCGATACGGTCGATGAGCATCGGCGTGGCCCCGAGGTTGATCCCGGCAAAACTGTTGACGGTGGACCCGATCCAGCTGCTGTTGTTGCCATAGACTCCGTCGTTCAGTGCCGGAATGCTGTGCGGGAAAAACGGCAGTACATTCTGCGCGAACGGGGTCTTGCCACGGGCGAGGTTCGGCGGCACCGGATCGGACGGACCGACGACCGGCGGCGTACTGGTGACCCGCACGATCACGTGGAAGGCGCCGGTGGCGGCATTGCCGGATGCGTCGGTCGCGACCACGGTGACGGGGTTGGTACCGGGCAGGAATTTCGTGGTGGTGGGCGGGGTGACGGTGATCGCCGGCGGGAGGCCGCTGTTGTCGACGGCGAGAGGTTGGAGCAGCACCCGTACGCCGCCGGTATCGCTGGCGTAGGCGATGAGATCCTCCAAGGACGGGAACACCGGCGCTTCGTCGTCCGTGGCTTCGGCGGTGAGGCGAACCTTCCATAGCGGAACATCCTGGTCATTGCTGTAGAGGCGCAAGGTGGCGGTGCGCACGCCCAGGGGGCCGGTGGGGTTGTAGATGACGGACACGGTGGTGGTGGCGCCGCTGGCCAGGGGCA
>CALMUP010000027.1 GCA_937872895.1 uncultured Verrucomicrobiota bacterium | reverse complement strand
TGATGGGGACATTTCTAACGAGTCCGCAAGGGGACATTTTCATAGAGTCACGACAGGTCGGGCCATGCGCCTTGACCCGGGGGGTCGATTGGACTAGTCTGGACTAGCCCATAGGTGCAATCATGTCGACGATCAGTATATACGAGGCCAAGGCTCATTTGTCGCGGTTGGTGGACGAGGTCGTGACCGGCAAGCGCGATCATGTGGTGATTTCGCGGCACGGAAAAGCGGTCGTGCGGCTGGATCCCGTCCGCCCGGTCGATGCGTCCAAGCGCATCGGCCTGGCCAAGGGCCGTTTTGCTGTTCCAACGAATATCGATCGCGGCAATGACATGGTCGCGAAGTTGTTCCAGGGCAAACGGAAGGGATCATGAGGCTTCTTTTGGATACGCACATCGCCTTGTGGGCGTTGACAGATAGTCCTCACCTTCCGGCGCGGGCCCGGGCCTTGATCGCCGACCCGGCCAACGAGGTCTTCCACAGTGCGGCATCGGTCTGGGAGATTGCCATCAAGCACGCGCTGGCCCGGCGCGACATGCCGCTTTCGGGTGATGAGGCGGTGCGGCTTTTTACCGAGGCAGGTTATGTGGAGGTCCCGGTCACGGCTCGCCATGCGGCAACCACGGAGTCGCTCCCTCCGCATCATGCTGATCTGTTTGATCGCCTGTTGGTGGCCCAGGCCCTTGTGGAACCAATGCACCTGATCACACACGACCGGCAACTGATGAAGTATGGACACCCGGTCATGTACGTATAAGAAAACGAGGTTGATATGAGCGCACCGATTTCAAATGTCCGGCCGCCGCCGGATGACGTTCTGGTCAAGATCGCCGATTACATCATCGATACGAAGATCACCAGCGGGGAGGCGGTGCGCACGGCGCGGCATTGCCTGCTGGACAGTCTCGGGTGTGCGGTGCAGGCCTTGGAGTATCCGGCGTGCATGAAGATGCTGGGGCCGGTGGTTCCGGGTGCGGTGCTGGCCAACGGGACGCCGGTGCCGGGGGTAAAGGAGTTGCTCGACCCGGTGCGGGCGGCGTTCAACCTCGGGGCGCTGATCCGCTGGCTCGATTTCAACGACACCTGGCTCGCGGCGGAGTGGGGGCATCCGTCGGACAACCTCGGCGGCATCCTCGCGGTGGCCGATTACCTCGATCGTACGGTGCGGCCGGTCACGCTCGACGAGGTGCTGGTCGCGGCGATCAAGGCCCACGAGATCCAGGGGGTGTTGGCGCTCGACAACAGTTTCAACCGGGCGGGCATGGACCATGTCATCCTTGTGCGCATCGCGACCACGGCGGTGGTGACGGGCATGCTGGGGGGCACGCGCGACCAGGTGATCAATGCGGTCTCGAACGCGTGGGCGGACGGCGGGGCGTTGCGGGTGTACCGGCACGCGCCGAATACCGGGTCGCGCAAGTCGTGGGCGGCGGGGGATGCGACCAGCCGCGGGGTGTGGCATGCGTTCAACGCGTTGCGCAACGAGATGGGGTACCAGGGGGTGTTGACCACGAAGACCTGGGGATTCCAGGATGCGTTGTTCCGCGGCAAGGCGATCACGCTGGCCCGGCCGCTGGGCTCGTACGTGATGGAGCATGTCTTGTTCAAGATCTCGTTCCCGGCGGAGTTCCATGCGCAGACCGCGGTCGAGGCGGCGATGACGCTGCATCCCGAGGTCGGGCATCGTCTCGACGCGATCGAGCGGGTCGAGATGACCACGCACGAGTCGGCGATCCGGATCATCGACAAGCAGGGCGCGCTGCACAATCCGGCCGACCGCGATCACTGCCTGCAGTACATGGCGGCGATCGGGTTGATCTTCGGGTCCTTGACGGCGGCGCATTACGAGGACGGGGTGGCGGCGGATCCGCGCATCGACGCCTTGCGGGCGAAGATGGTGGTCGCGGAGGATCCGCAGTACAGCAAGGATTACCTGGACCCCGAGAAGCGTTCGATTGCCAACGCGGTGCAGGTGTTCTTCAGGGACGGCAAGAGCACGCGGCGGGTCGAAGTGCATTACCCGATCGGGCATCGGCGGCGCCGGGCCGAGGGCATTCCGGAACTGATCAAGAAGTTCCGCGGGAGCATGGCGGTTCGTTTCGATGCCGGGCGGGCGGAGACGGTGGAGCGGTTCTGCCTCGAGGCGTCGGGGTCTACGCGCATGGCGGCGTTGCTCGACGCGTTCCGTTGAGCGGGGTCAGCGTTCGAAGCGCAGGTCGGTCACGATGGTTTCCCGCGAGGGGATACGTCCGCCGTTGTTGATGAACCGCACCTCCAGCACATCCATCCAGTTGAAGGCGGCCTCGCCGGGTTCGGCCTCGAGGGGGGCATTCGGGTCGGCGATGATCACGCCGCGGGTGGCGAAGTCGCTTAGCGGGATACGGACTTCGATGAAGCCGCGGCCGGATGTATCGGGCGCGTAGCGTTTCAGGGGGAGGTCGACGAGCACGCGTTCCGGTTCGTCGAGTC
This sequence comes from uncultured Verrucomicrobiota bacterium, assembly GCA_937872895.1. Lineage (GTDB taxonomy): Bacteria > Verrucomicrobiota > Kiritimatiellia > CAIVKH01 > CAIVKH01 > CALMUP01. The sequence goes on along the minus strand of CALMUP010000027.1, from coordinate 188,976 downwards.
CGTCCACCAGGCCGATCCACAGGTGGCGGGTCATCCCGGCGGGGGCGATGCGGAAGCGCAGTTCGTAGAGGTCGCGCGCCTGGGCGAGGTTGTGGGGGACGAGGAAGCGGAAGCCGCTATGGGCATAACCGGTAGCGGGTAGCCGGAAGCGCCACTCCGCGGTGGTCTCGCTCCAGAAGAATCCCATGCGGGTGGTGGCGGGGTACCGGATATCCTCGCGCATGCGGCGAGGGGTCTCGATCAGCATGATTTTCTTTGCGCCGGGTTTGCGTTGACCGGTCTCGGTGGCGCGTTCAATCGCTTCGGGGTCGGGCGGGGTGCGGCAGGCGGTGAGGCCGGACAGGGCGAGCGCCGCCAGCAGCAGGTGCAGGGTGGCGGCGCGGGGGGTCATAAGCGCCGGGCCTTCTCGTATTCGGCGATGGCGGCCGGCATCAGTTTCTGGAGCGCGGCGTGGCGGTCGCCGTGGGAGGGATGGCTCGACATCCAGCGCATCAGCGAGGGGCTGCGCCCTTCCTGCTGGTCCACGCGCTGCCACAGTTCGGCGGCGGCGCGCGGATCGTAACCGGCCTTGGCCATGTACATCAGGCCCACGGCATCGGCCTCGCTTTCATCGGCGCGCGAATAGCGCGGCAGGTAGAAACCCTCGTACGCCACGAAGGCCACGCCCATGGCGATGGCGAGGTTCTCCTTGTCCTTGGCCTCGGCATAAGCGGCGCCGGCGATGAGCAGCAGGTCGGTCGGGATGCGGCGGGTCAGCGACTCGGTGGTGTGGCGGCAGGTCACGTGGGCGACTTCATGGGCGATGACTGCGGCGATTTCGTTCTCGTTGCGGGCCAGGCCGATCTCCGGGTGGTACAGGCCGGAGAACACGATGATCTTGCCGCCGGGGGCGGCGGCGGCATTGACGATGTTGGTCTCGAATAGACGGACCTCGTAGGGGAGGTTGGGCAGGTGGGAGACGGCGGCGATGCGGCGGACCATCTCGCGGAGCTGGGCGAGGCGGACCGGATCGGCATTGATAGGAACGCCCTGTTTCTTCATAACGGCGGTGATGTCCTGCATCACCCCTTCGCCCATCTTGATGTCGTCTTCGATCGAATACAGGTTTGATACCCGGCGGCCGGTCACCGGATCGGTGGTGGAGCATCCGGGGGTCAGGACGAGGGCGAGGGCCAGCGCCGTGGCAAGCCACGGGAGGTGGCGTATGGTGGGAAAAAGGCCTCGTTGAATCAACCCCTGCATGGGAGTTTTGTAGCCTACCGCAGGGAACGGGGCAAACGGTTTCCGAGGCGGGTCGGGACGTCGTACAAGGGGTGACGATGAGCGTACGGTTAGGAACGGGGTGGTCGGTGGCCTGCACTTGTCGCCGGGATGCGCCTTGGGTATGCTGCCAGCGATCTGCAATCCAGCCTGAAAGGACGTGGTCATGGCCGACGACAGCAAAAAGAAAATCTGGGTGGGGTTCGACCTCGGCGGCACCAAGATGTTGGCCACGGTGTTTGACGACAAGTTCAAGCCGTTGGGGCGCAAGCGGCGCAAGACGAAGGGGGCGGAGGGGGCTTCGGCGGGGCTTGACCGGATCATCCGGACCATCGAGGAGGCGCTGGAGGAGGCGAAGCTGGCGCCGTCCGTGTTGAGCGGCATCGGGATGGGGTTGCCGGGTCCGCTCGATCTCGACAAGGGCATCATCATCGAGTCGGCCAACCTCGGGTGGAAGAACATCAAGATCCAGCAGATCCTGTCCGACCACTTCAAGTGCCCGGTGGCGATCGCCAACGATGTCGATGCGGGCACGTTCGGCGAATACAGTTTCGGGGCGGGGCGCAAGGGCCGGTGCGTGCTCGGGGTGTTTCCGGGCACGGGCATCGGCGGCGGCTTGGTGTACGAGGGGAAGATCTTCCGCGGCAAGACCTCGTCGTGCATGGAGTTCGGTCATGTGGTGGTGGATCCGCGCGGACGGTTGTGCGGGTGCGGCCGCCGCGGGTGCCTGGAGACGGTGGCGAGTCGTCTGGCCATTTCCGCCGAGGTGGCGATGGCGGCGTACCGGGGCGAGACCAGCCTGATCATGGAGGAGGCGGGCACCAACCTGGCCGATATTCGCAGCAGCCTGCTGGCCGACGCGGTAGCGGCGGGCGACAAGGTGGTCGAGAAGATCATCCGCAACGCGGCGAAGCGGATCGGCGAAACGGTGGCGAATGTCTCGAACCTGCTCGCGCCGGACATCGTCGTGCTGGGTGGCGGCCTGGTCGAGGCGTTGCGCGGGATCTTCCTGGAGGAGGTCCGGGAAGCGGTCCAGAAGAACGTCATGGATTCGTTCGCCAAGTCGATCAGCGTCGAGGTGGCCACGCTGGGGGATGATGCCGGGGTCATGGGGGCGGCGGCGTTGATCGCCGCGCGGGTGGCGGAAGGAACGTGATGACGCCATGACACCTCCCTCGCCATCCGAGCCGGCACGTCCGGCCACCGGGAAGGACGCGCCCGCGGGGCCGCGTTTGTTCGCCGTTATCGATGTCGGTTCCACCGCGGTCCGCATGGAGATCGCCGAGTTGCTCGACAACGGGGCGATCCATACCATCGAGCAGCTGCACCATGCGGTGCATCTCGGCAAGGACAGTTTCACCCTCGGGCGCATCCAGCAGTCGACCATCGAGGAGTGCGTCAACATCCTCAAGAACTACCGCCGGGTCATGGAGGAGTACGGGGTCACCGCCCCGAACCAGATCCGCGCGGTGGCGACGAGTTCGGTGCGCGAGGCGTCCAACCGCGACACCTTCCTCGACCGCGTGTATATCGCGACGCGCATCAACCTGGAGGTGATCGAGGAGGCGGAGGAGACGCGGCTGACCTACCTCGGGGTGCAGGACATCCTTGCGCGTCATCCGGAACTCCAGAAAGGCGACCTGCTCGTGGTCGAGGTGGGCGGTGGCGACTCCGAGCTGCTGGTGGTGCAGGATGGTTTCGTCACCTTCTCCAACACCTACCGTCTCGGGTCGCTGCGCATGCGCGAGACGCTCGATGTGCGGCATACGCCGGCGGCGCGCCTGTACGAGACGTTCCTCAAGCACATCCAGTTGACGGTGGACCAGATCCACCGCAGCGTGCCGGTGGAGAAGACGGCGTGCCTGGTGGCGATCTCGGGCGATGCGCGGTTCGCGGCGACGCACCTGGTCGCGGACTGGGCGGACAAGTCGATCGCGCGGATCGACGTGAAGAGTTTCAGCGCCTTCGCGCGCAAGATCGCCTCGCTCGAGGTGGATGAACTCGTCCGCAAGTACCGGATGAGTTTCCAGGAGGCGGAGACGGTCGGGCCGGCCCTGATGGGGTATGCCCAGCTGGCCAAGGTGTTCGGGGTCGAGCAGTTCGTGGTGCCCAAGTCCAGCCTGCGGCACGGCCTGTTGCGCGAGGCGATCGGGTCGGGGGCGTGGAACGAGGGATTGGAGTCGCAGTTGATCCACTCCGCGGTGTCGCTCGGCCACAAGTACAGTTTCGACGAACGCCACGGCACGCAGGTGGCGGATCTCAGCGTGCGCCTGTTCCGCGAGTTGCAGCCGGACCACCAGCTGGGGGTGCGGCACGAGCGGTTGCTCCGGGTGGCGGCGATCCTGCACGAGGTCGGGTTGTTCATCCATTCGCGCAGCCACCACAAGCATTCGATGTACATCATCCTCAACAGCGACCTGTTCGGGATGAGCCGGTCGGACATGAACCTGATCGGCCTGATCGCGCGGTACCACCGGCGGGCTGCGCCGCAGCCCTACCACGAGGGGTATGCGTTGCTCAGCCGCGACGACCGGATGGTGGTGTCCAAGCTGGCGGCGATCCTGCGGGTGGCCGATGCGCTCGACCGCAACCACATGCAGCAGGTCCGCGAGCTGTCCTTCGCCCGCGCGCGCGGTTCATTTACGATTCTGGTCCATGATGTGGAAGACCTCTCCCTCGAGCGGGTGGCGCTCAAGGAGAAGGGCAGCATGTTCGAGGAGGTCTACGGCATGAAGATCGGCCTCGAGGTCGCCACCAGCAATGAAGGATTGATGCCCGATGTCTAAACCCGCCGTAGCCCCGGTCTACAACAACCGGGAATTGAGTTGGCTGTCCTTCAACACGCGGGTGCTGGAGGAGGGCCTCGATGCGTCGTTGCCGGTGCTGGAGCGGCTGAAGTTCATCGCCATCACCTCGTCCAACCTCGACGAGTTCTTCATGGTCCGCGCGGGCGGGCTCCAGCAGTTGCTGTTGCAGGCCAAGACCGAGGCGGACAATTCCGGCTGGGCCCCGGGCGAGCTGCTGGCCGAGATCAACCGGCAGTGCCATGCCATGGTGGCCACGCAGTACGGCTGCATGATGAACGACCTCAAGACGCGGCTGCACGACGCGGGCATCCGCCGCCTGCACATGAACAAGCTGACGCCCGCCCTGTACGAGTACCTTGAGGGCGTGTTCGAGCACGAGCTGTATCCGGTCATCACCCCGATCGCGATCAAGGGGGCGGACGACCTGCCGCAACTGCCCGGACTGACTGTACTGCTGTTCGTGCGGTTGAAGGCGGATGATGCGAAGGCCAAGAAGCCCCGCTATGCAGTGGTGCTGATCCCGAAACGGCTGGGCCGGTTCATCACCGCACCGATCGAGGAAGGCCACAACTACGTGCTGGTCGAGGATGTGGTGGGCGAATTCGTCAGCCGCCTGTTCCCCGGTGAACCGGTGGCCGAGGTCGTGCCGTTCCGGATCACCCGCAATGCCGACATGGGGGTGCGGGAGGACCTGGCCGGTGACCTGTTGCGGCGCATGAAGGACGTGCTGGTCGCGCGCAAGCAGAGCAACTGCGTGCGGCTCGAGGTCAGCGATGCGGTGTCCAAGACGAGCCTGGGCATGTTGACCCAGCTGTTCGGGGTCAATGCCGACAACACCTACCTGGTTCCGGGACCGCTCGATCTCGCCGCGTATTTCGGCCTGGCGCGGATGACCGGGTTCGACGAGTTGCGCGAGAAGCCGTGGCCGCCGCAGCAGCCGCCGGCCATTCCGCCCAACGGCTCCATCTTCGAGGCGATCGCGCGCAAGGACATCCTGCTGCACCACCCCTACGAAAGTTTCGATCCGGTGGTCCGGATGGTCGAGGAGGCAGCGGACGACCCGAATGTGCTCGCCATCAAGCAGATCCTGTACCGCACCAGCGAGAACAGTCCGATCATCGCCGCCCTGGCCCGGGCGGCCAACCGCGACAAGCATGTCACGGCGATCGTCGAGCTGAAGGCGCGGTTCGACGAGGCCCGCAACATCGGCTGGGCCGAGTCGCTCGAGCAGTCGGGCGTGCAGGTGATCTACGGGATCAAGGGGTTGAAGACGCATGCGAAGGTGTGCGTGGTGGTGCGCAAGGAGACCGGGGGCATTCGCCGCTACGTGCACTTCGGTACCGGCAACTACAACGAGATCACCGCGCGGTTGTACACGGATACCAGCTACATGACCTGCGCGGACGACTACGGGGCGGACGCCACGGCGTTCTTCAACATGATCACCGGGTATTCGCAGCCGGTGGCGTTCCGGAAGCTCGAAGCGGCGCCGATCGGGCTGCGGGCGCGCTTGCTGGAATTGATCGAAGGCGAAACGTTGCGCTGCGAGCAGGGGCAGCCGGCGCAGATCCGTGCCCGCATCAATTCGCTGGTCGATGCCGACATCATCAACGCCTTGTACCGCGCGTCGCAGGCCGGGGTGAAGATCCAGCTCAACGTGCGCGGGATCTGCTGCCTGCGGCCGGGGGTTCCGGGGTTGAGCGACAACATCGAGGTGATCAGCATCGTCGACCGCTTCCTCGAGCACAGCCGCATCCTCTATTTCCACCAGGGCGGGGATCCGCTGCTCTTCATCTCCAGCGCCGACTGGATGCCGCGCAACCTCGACCGCCGGGTCGAGTTGCTGGTGCCGGTGGACGACGAGGCGGCGCGCCAGCGGCTGATCCAGAACCTCGATGCGATGTTCCGGGACACGGCCAAGGCGCGACGCCAGACCAGCGACGGAAGTTATGTGCGGGTCAAGCCGGCGAAGGGTGCGAAGCCGTTCCGTTCGCAGGAGTGGTTCTACCAGCAGGCCTGCGAGGCCAACCGCACGGCCAAGTCGATCCAGCCCCAGGTGTTCCAGCCGGAAAGGCCGGGCGCGCTCAAGCCATGAGCCGGAAGTCGGTTGCCCGGGAAAGCCGCCGCCTCCTGCGCGAGGCGTTGTGCGACATGGTCGCGCAGGCGGCGTGGTGGCGGAAAAGCCCGGGCGAGGAGAGTCTGCATGATTTCCGGATCAGCCTGCGCCGCTGCCGCGGCCTGTTGCGGGTCTTGCGCGATGAATTCCCGGTGCGGGACATGACGCCGCTGCGCCTGTCGCTGTCGCACGCGGCGGGACGGCTGGGGGCGGTGCGCGACTACGATGTGATGCTGTTGCTGGTGGATGAGATGGCGCGCACGCGGGTCGAGATGAAGCAGACCGAGGGCTTGGTCCGGCGGATCCGGCGCGAACAGGCGGCCCGTCACCGGCGGGCCGTCGCCTTGTTCTCGGGACCGTCGTGGGCGCGGATCCAGCAACGGGTGGACCGCCTGCTGTTGTCACCGGCGGTGGCGGAGGGAGCGCGCAGCATGGACAAGCTGGTCGATCACGAGTACCGGCGGCTGGTGCGCAACGTGGTGCGCATCCAGGGCCATGCCGGTGACGAGGAGGTCGAGGCGCTGCATGTGCTGCGGGTCAAGCTGCGGCGGTTGCGCTACTTCGGGCGGTTGATGCGCGACCATGTGGCCAAGCGGCGCCAGCGGGTCATCCGGCGCATCCGTCCGGCCGAACAACAGCTCGGTTGTGTCCACGACGTCGATATCCTGATGGCCTGGCTGGCCAAACATCCGCGGCTCACCCCGGCCTGGCTGACCGAACGGCTTACCCGGCTGCGGGCCCGGCGGCGGCGGGAATTCCTGCGGCTGTGGAACGAGGCGGGGTTCGCGGGGTGAAGGGCATTGCTGCCCTGATGCGCGGTGAGGTCGGGGTCGCGTCGGCGTGGGTCCACGTTCAGGCGGGATGAGCCCGGCTTCGCCCCGGTTGGGCTATGCCGTGGCAGTTTTTGCCGCGGACGGGAATGGGTCCTGTTTTTGGAGTTGAGCCCGCCCGGCTTCGCCCCGGTGGGGCTACGCCGTGGCAGTTTTTCCCGCGGACGGGAAAAACTGGAGGCGCGGGGGGGAATCGAACCCCCGAATAAAGGTTTTGCAGACCTCTGCCTTACCACTTGGCTACCGCGCCCCGAAGGGTTTTCTCGACCGGGGCGCTATACTATACCACAAGTCCGGCATGGCCAGAAAAAAGTCGTGGAGCCTCGGGGAGCGGTCCGGGGCGGTCAAACCTGCTTTTTCCCATAGTCTTTGCTTGACCTTGTACCGTGAATGGTAAAAAAGAGCGCTTGACCGTGGCCGGGTGGATAAACCCCGGCGAACTAACCAGATAAAGAGAACATCATGGATACACCGCGCAATCTGAAGTACACCAATTCCCACGAATGGGTCCGCGTTGAAGGCAAGCAGGTGGTGGTCGGGATCACCGACTTCGCCCAGGACCAGCTTTCCGACCTGACCTATGTGGAGTTGCCGACGGTGGGCGATTCCTTCTCCGGACAGGAGGAGGTGGCGGTGGTGGAATCGGTCAAGGCGGCGTCCGATGTCTACGCACCGATCAGCGGCACCATCACTGCGGTGAACAACGGGTTGCTCGACCGTCCGGAGCTGATCAACACGGATCCTTACGGCGAGGGCTGGCTGTTCAAGATGCTGCCCGATGATGCGACGGAACTCGAATCGTTGATGGACGCGGACCAGTACGACCAGTCCATGCCCGACGAGGAATAAGCGCGGGGCCGCCCATGGCCTTTGCGCTGTTCTTTCCCGACCCGCTTCCTTATGTCGAAGGCCTTCGGCTCCAGGAGGCGCTCCATGCCGCCCGGGTGGCCGACCGGATTCCCGACACGGTCCTTTTCCTGCAGCACTGCCCGGTGATCACGCTGGGCCGGCGCGGCCGTTCCAACCACCTGCTCGCCCGCGAGGACCAGTTGCGGGCGCGCGGGATCGACCTGTTCGAGGCCTCGCGGGGGGGCGATGTGACCTACCACGGACCGGGCCAGGTGGTGATGTATCCCATCATCCGGCTCGGCCAGGGTGGTTCGGGGTCGCACGGTTACCTGCACAACCTCGAGGAGGTGGCGATCGGCACCTGCGCGGCCTTCGGGGTGGAGGCGTGGCGTCGCGAGGGCAAGAACGGGGCGTGGACGGCGGCGGGCAAGATCGCGGCGATCGGGTTCAAGATCCAGCGCTGGGTCACCTTGCACGGCATGAGCTTCAATGTGGAGGCCGGGCTCGGCGGATTCGAGTTGATCGTCCCGTGCGGGTTGGCCGGCGAGCCGGTGGCGTCGTTGCGGTCCCTGCTCGGGGAGGCGACTCCGTCGATCGTGCAGGTGGCCGGTGCGATGGCGGACCGGTTCGAGGCGGTGACCGGGCGCGTGCTGGAGCGGATTCCGTGCGGTGATCCGCTGCCCGACGTGCTGGCGGCAGCGCTCAACCCGGCCTGAGCCGCGGTATTGGATTTCCGCCCCGACTATGCCATGCTTCCGGCATGGAGTTGATTTTCGTTCTCATGGCCATTGCCGTGGTGCTGGCCCCACCGGTTCTATCCATCATGGCGCTGATCCGCGCCAACCGTGCGGAGCGCGAGGTGGAGTCGCTGCGTCGGCAGCTTGCGCGCCTTCAGGCCGCGCCGCACCAACCGTCCCCGCCATCCCCGCAAATGGAGGTCAGCACGGCCGCGCCCGCAGCTGTTCATGCGCCGACACCTGCGCTCCCGGTTCCGCCACCCGCGACTCCCGTTCCGGCGATGGCCCCGCCACCCGTCCAGAAACCGCCGCCGTTGCCGCCGGTGCGTCCCGAGGCGAAGCCGATCCTGACCGAGGTGGCGTTCGGCGGGCGCATTGCCAGTTTCGCCGGGGTGGGGTTGTTGTTGATCGGGTTGGCGTTGCTGGTCGGGTATGCGATTCGCAACGCGTGGATGGGTCCGGCGGTGCGGGTGCTGATGGGCTTGCTGAGCGGGGCGGCCCTGGTGGTGATCGGGCATGTGGCGGAGGTGCGCGGCAAGGGTCGGTATGCGGTGCTGGCGCGTTCGCTGACCGGCGGAGGCACGGCGCTGTTCTACTTCACCGTGTTTTCCGCGTATGCATTCTACGGCCTCATCGGCCAGGTCGCGGCGATGGCCGGGTTGGTGGTGTCCGCGGCGGCCGCATTGGGCTTGGCCGTGGTGTACCGCAGCCAGGTGGTCGGGCTGATCGGGGTGATCGGCGCGTGTGTGATGCCATTGCTGCTGGCCGGGCGTTCGCCGAATCCGGTCTTCGCCCTGACCTACCTCGCGCTGATCAATGTGCCGGTGCTGGTGCTCGGATTGAAGCGCAACTGGCAGGCGTTGTACAACACGGCGTTCGGGTTCACCGGCTTCTACCTCGCGGGGTTTGTGGTCGGCTACGGCGAGGAGCGCGGCGGAATGGCGCTGTTGTTCGGCTCGGTGTTTTTCCTGCAATTCGCCACGCTGGGGCTGGTGAAGTTGCGGGCGGAGCGGCCGGATGCGGTGCGCACGACGGACATCGTGCGGCTGGTGCTGAATTCGCTGGGGTGGCTCGGCGTGTTGATGACGGTGTTGCCGATGATGGACCGTGCATCGTGGCGGGGTGCGGCCCTGCTCGGCGGGGCGGTGGTGCATCTCGCGCTCGCCCGCGTCGGCTGGCAGTGGTTCCCCCGGTTCAGCCACGACCTGCTGGCCTTGCTGTTCGGCGCGCTGACCATGGCCAGCCTGGCCTTGCCGGCACAGCTGGACGGGGCCTGGGTCTCGGTAGGCTGGAGCATCGAGGGTGTGTTGCTCTGCTGGCTGGCCTTGCGGGCGAGGGTCGGATTGCTGCAGGTGGCGGCGGTCCTGCTGGGGTTGATCGGGTTGGGCAAGGCGATGGGGTTTGATGTGCAGTTCTACACGACCACGCCGGACGCCTTCCTCAATGCACGGTTCATCAGTGGTCTGCTCGCGGCGCTGTTGCTGGGCGCGCAAGGGGTATTGCACCGGCGGCATGCGCAGGTGGGCGTGGGCCATGACGAGCTGGATGGATGGCGGTTCCTGGCGCCGCTGGCGGCGTTGGCGGTGGTGAGCGTGGTTGGTGCCGATCTGTTCTGGACGCTCGGCGATGACCATTTTTGGTCGTGGCTGGGCACCGGCAGTGTGCTGGTCGCGGTGGCCTTGCTGCACGCGGCGGTTTTCCGCGAGGCCCTGCTGGTGCGCGGGCTGTTGGTGCTCGCGCTGGCCGGGGTGCTGGTGCTGGCGGGCGTATGGTGGGAATTGGCGGATGGTCTGCACCGGATCGGGATCAACCTGCCGTTCCTGGTCATGATCGGGCTCGCGGTGGCGCTGTTCGTGTTGTCGCCGCGGTGCCTGGGCGAGCAGGGTGGTCCGGAGGAATTTTCATCGAAGCTGCAACTCGGATCGGTGTTTGCCGTGGTGTGGTTGGTGACGGTTGAGTTGTACCGATTGCCCGGGCATTGGGACCAGGTGCTGGTGACGATCTGGTGGGCGGTCAGTGCGATCACCCTGGTGCTGTATGGTTTGATGCGGCAGCGGAAGAAATCGCGCTACGGCGGGTTGCTGCTGTTCGGAGCGATGACGGTCAAGGTGTTGCTCGTCGACTTGTCGGCATTGAGCGGCCTCGAGCGGATCATCGCCTTCATCGGCGCGGGCGTGTTGCTGCTGGTGTTGTCGTTCGTCTACCAGCGCGCGGCCGAGCGGCTCAGCGCCGAGGAGGCGGCATGAGGAGGCACATCGGCTGGATGGTGCTCGTCTGCGGCGGCGGGGCGTTGGCCGGGACTGTGGGTCCGGCGGATTTCGCCTGGCGGTTTCCGGTGGAGGGTGTGTTGCGCAGCGGGGAGGTCTACCGCATCGAGGTGCCGGCGGAGGTGTACGGGCGAGCCGAGGCGTTTCCGGCGGATGTACGGTTCTTTGACGATGCTGGCCGGGCCTGGCCGTTTTTTCTGGAGCCGGATCGACCGGAGGACGTGGTGCGGGACGTGGCGGCGGAACGGCTCAACGATGCATGGGTCGACGCGCCGGAGCCGTACCACCGGGTTGATCTGGCGGTGCAGGGAGCGGCGGGCGGAGCCCGGATGCGGCACAACCGGGTCGAGGTGGATACGAGCGGTACGGATTTCCTGCGCAAGATCGAGGCCTACGGGTCGGACGACCAACAAACGTGGGCGTTGCTGGGTCGCGGCTTCATCATGGAGATGATGCGGCCACGGCTGTTCCGGGAGCGGGTGCTCGCGTATCCGGAGTCGGACTATCCGTTCATCCAGGTGCGCGTCTATCCGAACACGCGGAATGCGCTCGAGGAATTCGCGGTCGGGACGGTTGCGTTGCAGCGGCGCGAAGCGGAGCCGGTGACCACACGGTCGCTCGGGTACCGGCTGATGGAGACGCCGGTGAGCGAGCAGCGGGTGGGGCGTCAGACGGTCTTGCTCGATCTTGGTCATACCGGGGTGCCCTTCAACCGGGTGCAGGTGCAGGGTCGCGGCGACTACGTGCGGCGCGTGGAGGTGTGGACGCGCGATGATGCGGCAGGGGAGTGGCGGTTTGCCGGAGCGGGCGATGTGCACCGGATCGGAGCGAGCATCAAGGACGAGGTGTTCGCGGGTGCGCGGGCGCGGTTCATCCGGATCGATCTGCACCACGACGACGATCCGCCGCTGGTGATCGACACCCTCGCGGTGGTCGCCCATCGCCCCTACCTCGTGGTCGAGGCGGCTTCGGACGGTCCGGCCTCGCTCTACACCGGATCGGAATGGGTCGAACCGGCGCGGTTTGATGCGGCCCGTCGGCTGGGGACGTCGGCGGCGCGGGCGAATGCGGTGCTCGGCGAAGGGGTGGAAAACGGCGGCCACCGGCCGGCCGGGTGGGGGCGGTGGGGCGGACTCGCCGCGACGGTATCGGTCGGGCTCGCCAGCCTGGCGGTGCTGTGGGTCATTGTCCGGATGGTGCGGCGGACGGTGGCGGAGCCGCCCGAGGCGGGCGGTTGACGCGCGTGGGCGGGTGGGGGTATAGTGTCGTCCATGAACGGACCGACCTCCAACCTGACGCCGCGTACCGCGGGAGCCCTGCAGCTCCTCGCGCTTCGACTTCGTGTGGTCCGCGCCGCGGATGGGTTGGCCGGCTGATCGAGCCGTCTGGAGTCGCCAGGAAAACCCACCCCGCGGAAGCCGGGTGGGTTTTTTATTGCCATTGTAAGGTCAAGCAACATAGAGAGAACGAACCATGAGTACGCAAGACGAGAAGAACCGGGTCGTGATTTTCGACACCACGCTGCGCGACGGGGAACAGAGCCCCGGCGCGACGATGAACCTGCATGAAAAGCTGGAGGTGGCGAAGCAGCTCGCGCGCCTCCGGGTGGACATCATCGAGGCCGGTTTCCCGATCGCGTCGCCGGGCGACTACGAGGCGGTGCGGAGCATTTCCGAAACGGTCAGCGGTCCGGTCATCGCCGCGCTGGCGCGCATCAAGGAGAAGGATATCGCCCGGGCCGGTGACGCACTGAAATCCGCGGCGCGGCGTCGCATCCACACCTTCAGCTCGGGGAGCGACATCCACCTGGAAAGCATCCTGCGCCTGTCGCGCGCGGAAAACATCACGCGTTCGGTCGAGGCGATCAAGGTCGCCAAGACCTACACCGACGACATCGAGTATTCGGCGCAGGACACGACGCGCTCGGACCGCGATTACCTGGTCGATCTCTACACCGCGTGCGCCGAGGCGGGTGCGACCACGCTGAACATCCCGGACACGGTGGGCTATGCCACGCCGCAGGAATACCACGACCTGATTGCGTACCTGGTCGCGCGGGTCAAGGTTCCCGGTGTGATTTTCTCCGTGCATTGCCACAACGATCTCGGGCTGGCGGTAGCCAATTCGCTGGCCGCGGTGCAGGCCGGGGCGCGGCAGATCGAATGCACCATCAACGGCATCGGCGAGCGGGCGGGCAACTGTTCGCTCGAGGAAGCGGTCATGGCGATCAAGACCCGGTCCGACGCGCTGAAGGTGTGGACCGGCGTCAACACCCGCGAGATCATGAAATCGTCGCGCATGATCAGCCGTATGACGGGCATGATCGTGCAGCGAAACAAGGCCATCGTCGGGGCCAACGCCTTCGCCCATGAATCGGGCATCCACCAGGACGGCATGCTCAAGAACCGGATGACCTACGAGATCATGACGCCAGAGGATGTCGGTGTGTCGGGGACGGACCTGGTGCTGGGCAAGCATTCGGGCCGGCATGCGCTGGGCGTGCATCTGGAGAAGATGGGGTTCAAGCTGACCGACGAGGAGCTGAACCGCGTGTACAACCAGTTCAAGGAGCTGTGCGACAAGAAGAAGGTGGTGTACGACGACGACCTGGTCGCGATCGTGCAGGACCAGTCGCAGGAAGGGCCGCAGGTTTATGTGCTCGACTACCTGCAGGTCACGACCGGCTCCGGCACGCTGCCCACCGCCACCATCCGCCTGAAGAAGGAGGACAAGGTGTTCGAGGACGCGGCGATCGGCGACGGGCCGGTTGATGCGTCGTGCAAGGTCATCGACCGCATCACCGGGATCAACGGCGAGCTCGAGGATTTCTCGCTGCAGGCGGTCACCGCCGGCGAGGATGCCCTGGGCGAGGTCAGCATGCGGGTGCGCTACGGCGAGGCGGTGGTGTCGGCCAAGGGGTCGAGCACCGACATCGTCGAGGCCAGCGCCAAGGCCTACCTCAACTGCCTCAATCGCTACCTGTTCCTGATGAAATCCAATCAGCCGGTCGGCCAGCAGGACGGCGACGCGGCGGTGTGAAGAAGAATGGTTGATGGGAAATGGTTAATGGTTGATGGGCGGACGGAAATGTGTGCCAAAACCTAGTGGTCGCCATTCATCCATCGACCATTAACCATGAACCATCAACCATTCTTCCGCCGCTGCCGCACCACCTCGTAGAGCAGGATGGTGGCGGCGCACGAGACGTTCAGCGAGTCGATCTTGCCCAGCATCGGTATGCGGACCTTCAGGTTCGAGCCGTTCATCCAGAGGTCCGTCAGGCCGAACTTCTCGGTGCCGACGACGATGGCCACGCCGGGATTCATGTCCACCTCGGTGTACTCCACCGTGGCCTCGGGGGTGGCGGCGAGCACGTTCAGGTGGTGTTCGCGGCACCAGGCGAGGGCCTCGGTGGCGTCGACCTGGACCACCGGCAGCGTGAACAGGGTGCCGACGCTCGAGCGCACCACGTTCGGGTTGTTGATGTCGGTGCGCGGGTCGCAGACGATTACCGCATCCACGCCTGCGGCATCGGCCGAGCGCAGCAGGGAGCCGAGGTTGCCGGGTTTCTCGATCGATTCGGCGATGACCACGAACGGGTGGGCGGGCAGGCGGATCCCGGCGAGGTTGCCGGAGACCGGGGCGCCCAAGGCCAGCAGGCCTTCAGGACGGTCGCGGTAGGCGATTTTCTCGAACACCGGGGCGGTGCATTCGATCAGTTCGATGCCCTTCGAACGGCACAACTCCAGCAGGCCGCCCTCGTTGTCGCCGAGGAAGTGGTCCGGGCTGTAGAACAGGGTCGACACCGGCCAGTTGTTCTCCACAGCGCGCAGCACTTCGCGGTAGCCCTCGATCAGGATCGGGCTGGTCAGGTCGCGGTGGCTGCGCTTGCGCAACTTCACCACATCCTTGATGCGCGGGTTCTGCGGGCTGGTCAGGATCAGGGCCGGTTTCATGCCGCACAGTGTTGCCGATCCGGAGCGGATGGCAACCAGAAAGACGACCAGGAAATGGCAAACGGATCGAGCTCAAGGTGAGCGATGAGAATATTATAGGTTTGACCCCTTTTGGCGCATTGGGGCAGGGCGACACGGAGGTCGCCCCTCCGGGAGCCGGCGCATGACACGGCACTTGTTGAACGGGCGCGGGTCGGGTATGGTCTATGCCACTATGGGTATGTTGTTTCGAGGTGCGGGAATCATGGCGGTGTCGGCGGTGTTTGCCGCGACGGTTTCGGCGGTTACCACGCCTCCGGCGTTTGACCGGTATCAGGTTATTCTCACCCGCAAGCCGTTTGGCGCTGCGCCGCCGCCTCCACCCATGGTGAAACCCCCGCCGCCCAAGGCCGACTCCTTTGCGAAGAGCCTGCGGCTTTCGATGATCATCGAGACCGATGACGGGAGCATGCGGGTCGGGTTCGTGGACAACCGGTCGGGGCGCAGTTACATGCTGCGTGCCGGCGATGCCGAGGACGGGATCGAGTTGATCTCGGCGAGCTTTGATGACGAAGAGGCCATCCTGCGCAACGGCGACGAAATGGCGTTGCTGAAGTTAACCTCGGGCGAATTTACCGAGATCGCCCCCTCCGAACAGCAGGGACGTATCGAGGCGGCCCGCAACCGTCCGTCCTATGCCGAGCGCCGTCGCCAGCGCATGGAGCAGGTGCAGCAGGAGCAGAAGCCGATCGAGCCGAAATACACCGGCGAGGAATTGACCAAGCACCTGCATGAGTACCAGATGGAAGTCATCCGCCAAGGCCTTCCCCCGCTTCCGATTCCCCTGACCCCGGAGCAGGATGCCCAACTGGTCGCCGAGGGGTACCTGCCTCCCGTGGACTGATCCAGGCGCCTCGCCGGCAGACCTCCCGGGGCGTAGCGATGCGGAACCGGATGATTCTCCTCCTGATTTCACTCTTCTCGTATGACACCGTGCTGTAGCCGGGGTAAACCCGGCTCTACTGGCGTTTGAATGCCGGGGTAAACCCGGCTCTACTGACGTTTGAGTGCCGGGGTAAACCCGGCTTTACCGAAGAAGGAATGGCGCATGGTTGTTCCGCGATTGTCCAGCGTATGGACAATCGGGAGGGGATGGTGTCCAGGGATTGGACGATCAGCCGTTGTCGAGCCACCAGGCGAGATTGCGGTACGCGGCGAGTTGTTCGGCGGACTGCAGGCCGATGGAAATGGAGGCGTTGTTGTTGGTGTTCGTCGGGGGCGGGGCGTTGGTGGTGACGCTCTGGCCGGTGGAGGAGCCGCAGAGGGTGGCGAAGAAGGTGTTTTCGACCCAGGTTGCCTGCATCACGCCCTTACCGCCGCTGACCGAGATGTTACCGGAGATCAGCGCGGAATTCCCGGCGGTGGTTGCGCCTTCAAGGTTGAAGCTGGCGGAGTTGTCGACGACGTTGCCGATGGTGCCCCGGAAGATGATGCCGTTGTTGTCGATGGCCTCGAGCGAGTCGCCGGCCTGGCGGAGGTCTAGGGAGATGACCGAACGGCCGGAGTTCGCGGTAACGAAGCGGCCGTCGTTTCCGCAGGCGCTGGAGTCGTAGCGGTAGATGCCGCCGACGCTGATGCCGACGGTGCGGGATGTCCCGTTGGCGCTGTCCACCGTGCAGCCGGTGTGGATGGAGAGGGCGAGGATGCCGAGCAGAAGGCCGGCAGTGAGGACGAGGGATCGGTTGTTCATAGGCTCGTTTTCCACGGATGACTTGACCGGCAGTGTAGCCAAACGCCGCCCGGACACAAGAGTAGACCGAGCGGCGGGGTGGCCGTTCAACCCGAACTGCAATGCGGTGCCGACGCTTCCATTTCCGGATTTCCAACGTGGTGGTTACGGTTCGGTCGAGACGCCGGTGCGGAAGAAGAAGTTCGGGGCGTCATTGGTGAAGCTGAGGACGAGGGCGCCACCGGAACCGGCGACGGATCCGCCATGGCGTTGCCAGTGGCCCTGGGCGAGGTTGGTCGAGGCGTAGAGGGCGTACCAGCGTCCAGCCACGGTCTGGGGGAAGTCGACATCGAAGGGTCCGGTGCCACGGGGGAGCAGGGCGACCGGCGGGCGTGAATTGCCGTCAAACGGGTTCGTCCCGGCGATCTCCTCCTCGCGCGTGGTATAGCCGTCGCCGTCAGGATCGCTGTCGGGTCCGAACGAGCGGGTGATGGTAACTTCACTCTGGTAGGTCTCGGCCTGCAGGGGCATGCCGGTCATGGTCATGTCGGTGAAATAGACATTGCGTTCAAAGCCGCCGCCGGCGCTGGCGTTGAAGAAACGGACACGGTCGATCGCGGTCTCGGCCGAGACGCTGAACGAGCCGGTGAAGACGTTGGATCCGTTGACGGTGAACCGATAGGTGTTGGGACCGATGAGGCTGAAGGATAGCACCTGGGTATCGCCGCTCCACGGGAGGCCGGTGGCGCGGCCGAGTTGATCGTCGTTGATCAGGTAGTTGGTGGTTCCGCCGACAAACAGGTATTCAAACAGGTTCTGGCCAAACCGGTTCTGGAAGCCGATGCCGACGGCGCCGCCGCCTTCGATCCAGTTGTTCTCGAAGCGCACGCGGAAGGTGTCGCCGACGGTCAGGCGGCCGCGGAACGGCCGCACCGCCGCCGAGAGTCCGCCGTCGGCCCACAGGCCCCAGGCGGTGGCGGCGACGTTCTGGTTCGACTCGTTGTTGGCGATGAAGTGGCCGGAGTTGCCTTCGGCGGTGAGTTGCCAGCCTCCGCCCCAGTAATAGCCGCCCTGATCCCCGGTCATCCACTGGTTTGAGATGTACGGGGCGTTGGTCGCGCCGTCGGATGCGCCGTGGTTCGGGTTCAGCGTGTCGCTGGTGCCGCGAACGCGGAAGATATTCACGCCTTCGCCGAGGGCGAGGTTCAGCGACCAGGCGAAGCCGCCGGCCGGGCGTTGATCCCACCAGCCGGTCAGGGTGTTGGTCAGGATGACGTGGCCGATGATGTTCGAGGACGAGGTGCCGCCGACGGTGAGGTTGGTCTGGCTGTTGGAGACGACGAGGCTGGATGCGGGGTTGGTGATGAAGACGCCGGGTTCGAGCTGGTACACGCAGTCGGCGACGAACACGCGCCAGTCGTTGCCGCCGTTGTTGTCCCAGACGCGGTTGGTGGCGGGGCCTCCGTTGTGGAAGACGAAGTCCACCTGCCAGGTATCGGACGGGATGATGTAGCGGTTGGTCCAGACGCCGGGGGTGGTTTCACCGAGCGGGATCGACTGGATGTCCTGCCAGTTGTTGCGGCCGACGTATAGTACGACCGAGGTGGCGTTTTGCAGCACCCCGGCATTTTCGGTGTAGGTGATCTGCATCGGCACGCAACCCTGGGGCAGGGAGGGGGTGGTTGCGGCGGTGGAGGGAAGGTTCGCGCAATTGGCCACCCCGATGTTCCAGTCGCGGGTGAGGTTGTTGTCGTACACGCGGTTTTCCGTCGCGCCGTCGTGGAAGACGAAGTTGATCGCACCGGCGCCGACCGGGATCGGGTAGGTGGTTTTCCAGGTGCCGGCCTGGTTGGTCATGACGCGGTCCTCGGGGAACTGGAAGCCGTTGTAGCCGATGGTGAGCACGATGTTCGTCGCGGCGGCGAGGGGGCCGCCGGCGGGGGTGTAGCTGATCTCGACGGGCACGCAGCCGTTGGGGGCGGGTGGGTTCACGGTCACGCCACCGGTCGAGGGCGGCGGGGTTTTCGAGAACACGAGGGTCGCGTACATGCCCATGTTCACGGCGGCCCTGGCGGGGGAGCCGGAGGCGGTGACCTGGGTCGGGCCGATGTTGTCGAAGTCGGCGCCGTAGGCGGACGAGTCGCTGTTGTAGTGCACGTACCAGGTGCCGGCGCTGGGGAAGGTGATCTCGTAGTTGTTCGCGGTGCGTTTGGTGGCGGAGAGGTTCATGACCACGACCACGTCATCGGAGCCGCCGCCGGCGTCCCAGCGGACCATGGTCATGACCTTGCCGGTATTGTCGCGGCCGTACACGTTCACGCCGAGGCCCTTCAGGCCCTGGGTGCCGCCGTACTTGTTGCGGCGGACGTTGATCAGGTCGGAGTAGGCGCGGACGATGCCGGCGTTCTGGTTGGTCAGGTTCCAGCGCAGGGCGGTCTCGGCGCTGAAGGTCCAGTCGTCGTTCATTTCCTGGCCCTGGAAGATCATCGGGATGCCGGGGGAGGTGAGCACGACGGAGGCGGCGAGCAGGGCGCGTTTGCGGGCCCAGATGCTCTGGGGGTTGCCGCTGTCGATGTCGCGGGGCAGCCGCTTCTTGTTGTTCAGGTCGCCGACGGTGTCGTGCGACTCGCTGAACAGCACGCGCTGGAAGCTGGGCCAGGCGGTGATCTTGTCGGCCAGCCAGTTCACGTTGCGGTCGCTGTCGTTGGCCTGGGTGACCTGCCACTTGAGGTGGTCGTGGAAGGAGACCTCCCACATCGAGTCGTAGTTCAGGTTGTAGTCGAAGGCGTGGTCTTCGGCGATGCGGATCTTGCCGGGGAAGCTCTGGGAGATTTCCCAGTTGATGTCGCGCAGCATGGCTTCGCCTTCGGGCAGGGTGTTGGCGCCGCCGTTGTAGTAGAGGATGTTGAAGACCGAGTCCCAGCGGAAGCCATCGACCTTGTATTCCTCGAGGAACATGAAGATCTGGTCGCGGATGAACTGGCGCACCTCGGGGCGGCCGAAGTCGGGGCGGGTATCTCCCCACCAGGTATAGGCCTTGTTCACGTCGTTGTAGAAATAGATGCCGCCGCGGTTGTTCTGGCTCCAGCCGTCGAACTGCCACAGGGAGAGGTCGCTCGGGCCGTAGTGGTTGTGGACGACATCGACGAGCACGGCGATGCCGCGGGCGTGGGCGGCCTTCACGAAGCGCTTGAAGGCGTCGGGTCCGCCGAGGGCGCTTTCGATGGCGAAGACATCGGCGGGGTTGTAGCCCCAGCTCTTGTCGGCGGCGAACTCGTTCACCGGCATCACCTTGATCGCGCTCACGCCGAGGTTCTTCACGTGGTCGAGGCGCTCGATCACCTTGTCGAACGAGCTGGGCACCCATGACTCGGCGTTGAAGGTGCCGACGTGCATCTGGTAGATCACCAGGTCATTGAACCACGGGGTAGTGAACGAATGTCCGCTCCAGTCGAAGGCGTTCGGGTTGTAGATGATCGAGTTGCCGTTCGAGTTGGTCACGCGGCGCGAACGCGGATCGCGGCGGTCAAAGCTGTTGTTGATCCGGTACTTGTATTCCTGACCGGCCTGTGCATTCGGGATATCGACGGACCAGTAGGCGGTGCTGCCTTCCTTCACCATCGGGGTGGTGGCCCAGCCGTTGAACTGGCCCTTCACGCCGACGGCGGTCGCGTTGGGGGCCCAGGTGCGGAAGGTCACGCCGGTTCCGTTGCTGTCGGCGTAGGGCATCGAGCCAAGGCCGGGCCGGCTCGACTGGGCACCCGTTAAAACGTTTGACGCAAGGAGCGCAAAAAAGGCGAAGAAGCGGGTCGCGGCGTTCGTTCGTGTCCTCATACAGGTCGCCTTTCCGGGTAGATTCGGTTGTCAGCGTCAAAACGCTCTACAAACCATACCCCGGAAGGAGGCGATGTTAAGGAAATGTTTGGTGCGGGCCCGGTTCAGATGAAGGTGCGGATCCGTTCGATCTGCTGGGCGCGGCCGGAGCCGTCGATGGTGACGAGCACGCCTTCGAGGGCGACCTGGTCCTTGGCCATGTCCATCTTGACCGGCATGCCGGTGAGGAACTTGTGGAGGACGGGGGTGACTTCGCGGCCGATGACCGAGTCCTTGGGGCCGGTCATGCCGAGGTCGGTGATGTAGGCGGTGCCTTTGGGGAGGATGGTGTCGTCGGAGGTCTGGACGTGGGTGTGGGTGCCGGCGACGGAGCTGGCGCGGCCTTCGACGTGGCGGCCGAAGGCGATTTTTTCGGAGGTGGCTTCGGCGTGGATTTCCACGACGATGCGCGGCCCGAGTTCGGGGTGGAGTTTCAGCAGGGCGTCGAAGGCGCGGAACGGGCAGTCGTAGGGGTCCATGAACACGCGGCCGATGACCTGCACGACGGAGAGGGAGCCTTTCGGGGTGTCGATGCGGACCCAGCCTTTGCCGGGGGCTCCGGGGGCGAAGTTCAGCGGGCGGATCAGGCGCGGTTCGAGGTCGATGAACGGGATCAGGTCCTTCTGGTCCCAGGCGTGGTCGCCGAGGGTGATCACGTCGGCCCCGGCGTCGAGCAGTTCGGTGGCGAGGGCGGGGGTGATGCCGCGGCCGGCGGCGGTGTTTTCGCCGTTCACGATCAGGGCGTCGATCTCGCCGCGTTGTTTCATCGGCACGGCGACCTTCATGAAGGCCTGGCGTCCGGGGGAACCGTTGATATCACCGACGTGGAGAATGCGCATGGGACACTATGGGGGTGAATGAGGTATGGCTGTAAATTAAAAAACCACGCGAAAGAGCGACGCATCGCCATCGGATGATGATACCAGGATTCTTCAGGCCGCGGAACGACGCCCGGATTTACCCCGCTTTCTGCGTTGAAGCAACCGCCGCGGACGGGAGTCCAGCAGCGGCTGCTTCGCCTTGAAATCAGGGCAAATCCGACCATCGTTCCGCTGGTTTCGCTCCGCGAAACCACCCGAAGAATCCTGGTGGTCACGCATCGGCGTCGCTTCGCTCGCCGATAAAACCAAGACATCATCCGGTCTGTTTCGGGCTATGATCCTCCCGGCACGCGGGGCGGCGCTGCGACCAGATTAGACGAACGAGCAGATGTATTCGCAGATGCCGGCGTCAACCTTGATGTCGAAACCGGCGTTGGCGGCGACCTGGAAGTGCGTGCCGGCGGTGAAGGTTTTCCATTCGGTCTCGCCCTTGAGGCGGACGGTGCAGGAGCCGGCGACGATCTCCATGATCTCGGCGGCGGCGGTGCCGAAGTAGAAGGCGCCGGGGTAGATCAGGCCGAGGGTCTTCTTCGAGCCGTCCTTGAACAGGACGGAGTGGCTGACCACCTTGCCGTCGAAGTAGACATTGGCTTTGCAGACGACGCTGACGTGGTCGAATTGGCTGGGCGTATTCATCGGTGTGATTCCTGGTTGGTTGACGCAGCGGAGCGGTATAGCAGAACGGCGGCGGTGGGCAACAGGATAATCAGGGAGAGAAGCTGGCCCTGGCTGAGCCAGCCGAAGTGGGTGATCTCGGGTTCGCGGAAGAATTCGGCGGTGAACCGGAAGAGGGCGTAGCCGAGCAGGAACACGGCGCTGCAGCGGCCGTTGACGCGGCCCCAGGCGGTGCGGCGGACGAGGAGCAGGATCACGAACAGGGCGAGGCCTTCGAGGGCGGCCTGGTAGAGCTGGGAAGGGTGGCGGGGGGACAGGATGCCACGGGCGATGAGGTCGCGGGTCTGTTCGCCGGCGGGGTCATCGCCGTGGAAGAGGCCGGCCTCCTGCGGGAAGATCACGGCCCACGGCACGGTGGAGATCCGGCCCCACAGTTCGCCGTTGATGAAGTTGGCGAGGCGGCCGAAGCACAGGCCGATCGGGGCGGCGCAGGCCAGTCCGTCGGTCAGGTGCAGGAAGGGTATGCGCAGGCGGCGCGCGCTGTACCAGGCGGCGAGGGCGAGGCCGATCATGCCGCCGTGGCTGGCCATGCCGCCCTCCCACAGGCGGAACAGGACCAGCGGGTCGGCGAGGAACTGGTCGAAGTCGTAGAAGAGCACATAGCCGAGGCGTCCGCCAACCATCACCCCGACCACGATGGTGACGAGGAACGACTGCAGCGCCTCGCCGTGCAGGGCGAAGCGGCCCTGGCGGCCCCAGCGGTTCAGCAGCAGGTAGGCGACGACAAACCCGGCGACGTAGGACAGGCCGTACCAGCGGACGGCGAGGTTGCCCCAGACCGGCAGCAGGACCGGGTCGAGGTCGTGGATGTAATGGGTGCTGTTCATCGGTCTGCCATCATCGGGAAAATGGGCGATTCCTCAAGCGTTTAAACCGGGCTTTCGGTGATCCATCCCTTCGTGTGGTACGTGAGCCCTGTCGAAGCGGATGCCTGCGGTGTTGGTGTGGCTGCGCCACGGAACTACGCATGAGAAGTGTCGTCTGTGATGTTGCCTCGGTGGGTCCGAATATGGTACGTAATTCGGTCATTACGGAGTCCGACCATGAATCTTGCCCATGACATTCGCCCGGTTACGTATTTGAAAAACAAGGCCGCTGATTTGCTGTTGCAGATTAACACGACGCATCGGCCGGTGGTGATCACCCAGAACGGAGAGGCGAAGGGTGTGCTGCAAGATCCGGAAAGTTATGAGCAAATGAAGGCGGCGATCGGATTGCTTAAGCTGGTCGCCCAGGGGGAGAAGGACATTCAGGTTGGTCATACGGCGAAAGCCGCGGATGTATTTGCCCGGGCGAAGAAAAAGCTGTCGACACCGCGGGTGTAGCGTGGCGGTTCCCCGAAACTATACGGTTGAGTTCGCCCGCGTTGCCGAGGGTGATGTTCTTGCCATTGTGGATTACCTTGCTGTTCATGATCCTGGCGCCGCGCTTCGGGCGCTTCATCAATTTGAAGCCGCGGCCGCCAGCCTGGAAAAGTTTCCGAACCGGGGACGCATCGTCCCGGAATTGGAAGTCCACGGTTTGGTCACGCACCGAGAGTTGGTGATCGCTCCATGGCGTATGGTTTATCGCATGGCCGGTCAGGCGGTGTATGTGGTGGCGGTATTCGATGGTCGTCGCAACCTGGAGGATGTGCTTTTGGATCGCGCGGTACGAGCGACGGACGCCGGATAATCCTGCGCTGCAGCCTGTCAGATCCTCCCGTCTTCGCCGAACGTGGTACGAACACGCGTCATCGACCTGTTTCAGCGATGTGTCCATTTGAGCTGGAGCAAGTCGGTCGATAAAGCATCACACGTGACTACCGCAAGAGCCGTGATGGGAATAAACGGGTCGATTTATCCCAACGCCGCGACCAGGTTCCTGAGGTCCTCCGGCCAGGGGGCTTCGAAGGTGATGGCTTGGCCGGTGCGCGGGTGGGTCAGGGAGAGTTTCCAGGCGTGGAGCAGGTGGCGGTCGACCGGGGCGGGGAGGTCGGTGGGGCGTTTGCGGCCGTAGAGTTCGTCGCCGACCACGGGGTGTTTCAGGTGGGCGAGGTGGACGCGGATCTGGTGGGTGCGGCCGGTCTCGATGGTGACGCGGAGCAGGGAGACGGCGTCCCACGTTTTCAGCACTTCGTAATGGCTGACCGCGTCGCGGCCGTGGGGGGCGCGGGTGCTCATTTTTTTCCGGTGGACCGGATCGCGGCCGATGGTGGTGCGGATGGTGCCGTTGCGGTGGAGGGGCGTTCCCCAGACGAGGGCGAGGTATTCCTTTTTCGTGGCGCGGTTCTTGAACTGCGCGGCGAGGTGGTTCATCGCGTTTTCGTTTTTCGCGGCGACGAGCACGCCGCTGGTGTCCTGGTCGAGGCGGTGGACGATGCCGGGGCGTTTTTCGCCGCCGATGCCGGCGAGGTCGTGGCAGTGGTGGAGCAGCGCGTTGACGAGGGTGCCGGAGGGGTGGCCGGGGGCGGGGTGGACGACGAGGCGCGGGGGTTTGTTGATCACGATCAGGTCGGCGTCCTCGTGGAGGATGTCGAGCGGGATGTCCTCGGCGACGACGTCGGTGTCGACCGGCGGGGGCAGTTCGGCTTCGGCGGTGTCGCCTTCCTGCATCGTGTAGGAGGCCTTGCGGGCGGTGCCGTTGACGGTCACATCGCCGTCGCGGATCAGGTCCTGCCAGCGGGCGCGGGAGAGGGCGGGGTGGTGGTGGGCCAGCCAGGCGTCGAGGCGCATGCGGGTTTCGTCGGCGGTGGCCGGGCCGAGGGTCAGGTTCGCGATCTCGTCGGGCGCGTCGGTCATGCCGGCAGCAGGGCGGCGAGGGCCTTGTCGACCGCCTCCAGGGTTTGCGGCCGGTCCACCGGGTCGTACTTGATCATCCAGGCGCAGAGGGCGACGGTTTTTTCGGAGATGTCGGGCGGGAGTTGGCGGTCGGTGAAGGCGACGCGGATGGCCGAGACGTGCTGGAGTGCGGCGCGTTCGTGGGTGCCGCCCTTCACCAGCGGTTCGCCCTTCAGCATGTAGATCAGCAGCATGCCGAGGCTGTACACGGTGCTGCGTTCGTCCTCGCCGAGTTGCTGGATGCGTTCGGGGGGGAGGTATTCGGGGGTGCCGACGATCGGGTGACCGGGTTGGTCGGCGTCCTCGATGGAGAGCGCGAGGCCGAAGTCGATCAGGCAGATCGACTGGTCGCCGCGGATCAGCAGGTTGCCGGGGCTGATGTCGCGGTACTGGTAGCCCTTGCCGAGGATGTGGCGCAGGGCGCCGACCAGTTCGCGCAACCAGGTGAGGGCGAGGATTTCGGGGATGCGGCCGGAGGATTCCACGCGGCGTTTCACGCTTTCGCCGGGAACGAATTCCATGGCGTGGAAGTGGTCGCCGCCGAGGGTGCCGGCCTCGATGAAGCGGACGATGGAGGGGTGCGGGCTGACCGCGTGGTGCACACCGGCCTCGAACTCGAACTCGCGCAGGGTGGTCTCGGTGATCTCGCGGTCGTCGCGCAGCAGCTTTACAGCGAAGAAGGTGTTTTCCCGGGAGCGGTGGACCGCCTTGTACACGCTGGAGACGCCGCCGGCGCCGAGCGGTTCGAACAGCAGGTAGTCGCCGAGGCGGTAGGGAACGAGGTTGTTCACGCCGCACTTCGGGCAGGCTACGACGGAGAGCGGGGTCAGGGTGTCGAGCGCGACGGCGTGTCCGCAGGATTCGCAACTGTGCAGGCCCTGCTCGAAGGCGGCACGGGCGCGGCGGCTGATGTCCAGCGACTTCTTGAACACGTTGTAGAACTGGCGGAGCTTCATGGGTCGGCAACTTCCAACATTCAACCTTCAACATCCAACTTTCCCCTTCCGTCAGGCAACTTTCAAGAAGCTTTCCTCACTTGGATGTTGGACGTTGGAGGTTGAACGTCGGATGTTGCGCCGCCGGCTCCTCCTTGTCGGGCATTTCGCGGAAGTCGTCGCGCTGGCGCAGGTTCAGTTCCCAGAGTTTGGCGTATTTCAGGAAGGCGCCGTAGCCGTTGGTGACGGCGATGATGAAGCCGGCCATGCCATCGAGGAAGCCAAGGCGGAGGATGTAGCCCTTGAAGAAGCGGAAGAACGGCCGAAAGAGCAGGTCGATGATCGCGAACGACTGGTCCTTCACGAACTTCTGTTGCGCGGTGATGGAGGAAAAGCGGTTGAGGGTCTCGTTCTGGTCGCGCAGGTCGTCGTAGGTGTAGTGGTATACGGGGTTCTTGAGGCGTTTCACCGGGCCGCGCACGGCGACGCGGTCATGCGGTTCCTCGCCTTCGGTGCGGCCGAATTCCTTGTGGAACAGCCGGAGTTTTACGTCGGGGTACCATTCGCCGTGGCGGATCCAGCGGCCGAGGAAGAACACGAGGCGGGGAAATTCGTAACCGCGAAATTGGCGGTCGCCGTGGTCGAATTCGTACAGGATCTCGTCGCGCAGGCCGGGGGAGACTTCCTCGTCGGAGTCGAGGTAGAGGATCCACGGGTGGCTGGCCTTGTCGCGGATCATGTTGCGCTGGCCGACGTAACCGAGCCAGACGTGCTGGTACACGTGGGGGGTGAATTCGCGGGCGATCTCGACGGTGCGGTCGGTGCTGAAGCTGTCCACGACGATGAGTTCGTCGCACCAGGTCAGGCTTTCCAGGCAGCGGCGAATCTTCGTTTCTTCGTTGAATACGATGACGCAGGCGGAGATTTTGTCGCGCATGGGCGGGCGTCCGCCTAGTTGGTAGCGGGCTTGAGTTGGTCGTCGCTGCGGTGTCCGGCGGTGTGAACGGCGAGGCCGGCGGCTTCGAGGATGGCGGGCTCGAGCAGTTTGGGTGGCCGGGCCTGTTCATCCACCAGCCGGTCGAAATAGTGGAGGCGGGCGATGAACCCGAAGTAGCGTTGGCGGCTGCTTTCCTGGTCGCGCTGGTAATACCCCTTGGGCACGACGTAGCTGGCGGAAAGGCGGAATTGGTCGCCGCTTTCATTCTGGCGTTCGTTGAGCTTCGACTCGGTATAGGGTTGGAGTTTGCTCAACTCGATGCGGGAGGTATCCAGATCCTGCTCGAAGAAATAGACGAGGAGACGGACGCCTTCGGGGTCGATGGGGCCGAGGCTTCGGTCGTAGCTCAGCACGATCTTGACCATGCGCATCTCGTCGTAATCGGCGGTTTCCTGGAAGCGGATCTGTTCGATCGATTCGATGCGGACGGCGTCGTGGGCGCTGATCTGGCGCTGGCTGTCGGAGCGGCCGAGGCGGATGCGTTCGACGACGGCCTTGCGGTAGAGTTCCGATTCGGTGGTGCGCTGGAGGATGGCGGTCCATTGTTCGCGCGCCTTGCCGGGCATGCCCCATTCCTCGAACAGCCGGGCACGGGTTTCGTAGGCGGGCAGGTAGTCGGGGTATTCGAGCTGGATGTGCTCGAGCATCAGGTCGGCCTGGTTGAACTCACCGGCCTGCAAGGCGTCACGGACGGCGGTCATGGTGGCTTCAAGGTCGTTGATGGAGGGCGGTGTTGCGGGGGTTCGTTCGGTGGCCAACGGTTGAGCGCTGGCGTTCAGGTTCTGGAGGTGTTGCTGGATGAAGGACAGGTCTTCGCGGATCTGCCGCAGTTCGTTGTCGATCGGTGGGGCCGGGGTGGGCGGAGCGACATCGAGGGCTGGCGCCAGTTCCGGTTCCGGCAGGGCGGCGAGGTTGGGATCCTGGGCGGGCCAATCCTGCGGGGCGAGTTCCGGTGTGGCGGCGGGTTCGGCGGGCGATGGGGCCGCATCGGCGGTGGCCTGGGCGGCCGTGGTGGGATCGGACGCTTCGGCGGGTTCGGAGGTCCAGAAGCGGATGCCGAGTCCGATGACCAGCAGGGCGGCGATGGCGAGCACGAGGCGGGAGCGTCGGGCGCGCCGGGCGAGGCAGACCGGGGCGGGTGCATCGCACACTTCGGCCTGGACGATGGCTTGTACCAGAAGGCGGGTACGGCCGAGTTCAAGGATGTCGCCGTGCTTCAGGCGGGTTTCCTGCACTTCGCGTTTATTCAGGATGACCTTGTTCATCGAGCCGAGGTCGCGGATGAACAGCTCGTCGCCGCGGTGTTCGAGGCGGGCATGGTTCAGGGCCACCTCGTTGTCGGGCAACTGGATGTCGCAGGACTCTTGTCGGCCGATGACCATGGGTTCGGGGTCCACGGTGATGCGCTGTCCCTTCAGCGGGCCGGTTAGGACGATGAGCCGGTAAATCATATGCTCGCAGTATAGTGGGGCGCGGTGGCTTCGCCAAGTTACGATTTTATTTGCGGTCGGAGGGGGAGGGAGCGCGCAGGCACGCATCAATGGAGGCGGCAAGTCCGTTGATAAACGCTTGTTGGCCAAACCGTTCCGCGTGGGTGCGGATGGCGTTGTGATCCCAGGGGTGATCGGTAGCGGCGGCGGAGGCTTGGGCGAGGGCGTCGGCGGTCTGGGCGTGGAAGAAAAGACCGGTGGTGCCATTGACCACGGTTTCGGTCACGCCGCCCTGGCCGAAGGCGACGACGGGGGTGCCGCAGGCCATGGCTTCGACGGGGACGATGCCGAAATCCTCCTCGCCGGGGAAGATCAGGGAGCGGCAGCGGCGGTAGTGGTCGCGGATGACGTCGTCGGGTTGCCAGCCGAGGAGGCGGACGGTCGGGCCGGCGGCGGCGGAGAGGCGTTCGAATTCGGTGCCGGCGCCGATGACCACGAGGTTGCGGCGGGTGCGGGTGTAGGCGGCGACGGCGAGGTCGACGCACTTGTAGGGGACGAGGGCGGAGACGACGAGGTCGAAGTCCTCGCGGGGGATTGACGGGTCGGGGGTGTAGTAGGCGGTGTCGGCCGGCGGGTACACGACATCGGCGTCGCGGCCGTAGAACTGCTCGATGCGGCGGCGCACGTGGTGGCTGATCGCGACGAAGCGGTCGACGCCGGCGGAGTTGGCCTTGTCCCAGCGGCGCAGGCCGCCGAGCAACGGGGCGAGGGCGAGGTGCTTGAGGCGTGATGCGCCGAAGTATTCCTCGCGGAAGGTCCAGGCGTAGCGCATCGGGGTGAAGCAATAGCAGAGGTGGCGGGTGCGCCGGGTGTGGGGCAGGGCCTTGGCGGCGCAGTGGCTGGTGCTGATCAGCAGGTCGGCATCGGCGGGGCCGAGGGTGCGGATGGCCAGCGGGAACAGGGGCAGGTAGTAGCGGTAGGTGCGGGCGATGGCGGGCATCCTCTGCAGCACGGAGGTGTGGACCGGGCGGTTGGTGATGACGGGAGAAACCGAGCCGGGCTTGTGCAGCAGGCAATGGAGCGGGGCGTCGGGAAAGCCGGCGGCCAGCAGTTCCAGGACCTTCTCGCCGCCGCGCATCCCGGTCAGCCAGTCGTGGGCCAGGGCGGCGCGCAGGTTCGACCAGGAGGCCGGGTATGTAACCGATGGGGTCATGGGGAGCGAAGTGTAGACAAAGCCGGCCGGTGGAGACGATGGAAAAAACCGGGCGGCCGGGAGAACGGGATATGAGAACGACATGGATGCTGGTGGCGGTGCTGGGGTTGGCGACGGTTGTCGCGCGGGGCGGCGAGGTGTACACCGCGTTGTTCAGCGACAAGGCGGTGGGCGGGTATGATGCCGTATCGTACTTCGAGGGGCGTCCGGTAAAGGGCCGCGCCGACACCGCGCTGCGGCACAAGGGGGCGGTGTGGTTGTTCGCCTCGGAGCAGAACCGCGCCGCGTTCCTGCGCGAGCCGGAGCGTTACGAGCCGCAGTATGGCGGGTATTGCGCGTGGGCGGCCGCGCAGGGCGAGCGGGCGCCAGGTGATCCGGAGCACGGGCGGATCGTCGAGGGGCGGCTCTACCTCAACTACAGTGCGAAGGTGCAGCGGGACTGGGAGAGGGATATCCCCGGCTTCATCCGCAAGGCCGACGCGAACTGGCCGCGGTTGCGCGCCGAGTAGGTGGCGGTGGGCGGCGGTTTGTGTTACGGCCGCGGGAATTCCATGGTGACGCAGTGCCAGGCGCCGAGCGATTCGATGATCTCGTTTGCGTTGATCGGAACCAGGGACTTGCCGGGCAACTGTGCGGCGAGGATGTTCAGCGCTTCGGCGTCCTCGGGGAGGCCGTAGGTCGGCACGATGAACTGGTTGTTGACCATCAAGCCGTTGATGTAGGTGCGGACGACGGGCAGACCGAAGTAGGCGTAGTACACGTCGGGCATCGGCACCCGGATGATGTTCCAGGGTTGGCCGGCGCCGTTCGGGGTGGAGGCGAACAGCGAGGCGGTTTCCTCGAGCACGGTGTAGTCGGGTTGGTCTTCGCGGTAGCGCCCGATGACGACGGTGTCGGGTTTGATGATCTTGAGGAACATGTCGACATGGCCGGTGCCGTCGAGGCTGGGCGGGTCGGGTACGATGGCGCGGGTGGCCTGGAGCGCCGAGCCGATGCGGGCGTCGATGGTGCCGGCGTCGGTGCGCGGGTTGCCCGTGTAGGTGCGGGAGGAATAGACGATGGCACCGAGGCCATCGGTCATCAGGTTCCCGCCCTCGGTGTAGACGATGTTCTCGCGGCGTTGGCGATCGACCACGGGCACGCCGAACAGCGAGGCGAAGCGGGTCGGGATGCGGTCATCGGCGGGGCGGTTCCGGAAGTAATGGAAATCTGCGACGGCCCATGAGCCGGCGCGGTTGTAGAGGAACAACGGGCCATAGTCGCGCACCCACATGCTGTTGCGGCGGGCGGTGATCCAGGAGATGCGGGAAAGATCGACGCCGTTTTCGCCGAGGGTGCGGGAGAGGCGGCGTTGTTCGAATCCGTTGTTGACGATGAGGTAGATCCAAGCCTGGCCGGCATGGATGGTTTTCATCATGGTGATGAATTCGTCGTTGAGCGCGGAGGTGTCCGGCCAGGTCATCAGCACGGCATCGATCGGCTCAAATTCACCGCGGGGGCGGTAACCGGGGAGGGACGCGATGCCGCGTTTCTCCGTATTGGCGATGGCGGCCGGGGCGGGGCGGGTTTCGGGCACGCCGAAGTGCTGGTAGAGGGCGCGGAGCAGGCGTCGTCCGTCGTGGGCGTTGAGGCCGAGTTCGCGGAAGCGGCCGTTGGCCTCGAGGGTGGTGGCGAGGTGTTCGAGGGGGACGGCGAGGCGCACCGGGGCGGCGGGGGGGTGGCGTTGCAGTTCGGCGATCATCCGTTCCACGTTGCCGCGGCATTCGGCGTCGCGGGCCTTCCAGTAGGCGGGCCCTTCGGCGAAGACCGGGAGGGTCGTAAGCGCGAGGG
Organism: uncultured Verrucomicrobiota bacterium; assembly: GCA_937872895.1. Lineage (GTDB taxonomy): Bacteria > Verrucomicrobiota > Kiritimatiellia > CAIVKH01 > CAIVKH01 > CALMUP01. The sequence continues at coordinate 157,793 of CALMUP010000027.1, read as the reverse complement.
TGGCGAGGAGCAGGAGCCGCAGTGAGGCGGGGCGAAGCAGGTTCGGGTTCATGGCGTCAGGCTTTCATAGATGGCCAAGGTCTGGCGAGCGGTTTTTTCCCAGGTGAAGGTGGCGGCGCGGGTGATGCCGTACCGGGCATAGAGTTCGCGCAGGCGGGCATCGCGGGTGAGGCGGACCATGGCGTCGGTGAGGGTATCGGGCCGGTCGGGGTCGATCAGCATCGCGGCGTCGCCGGCGACTTCGGGGAGCGAGCTGGAGTTGCTGCAGATGACCGGGGTGCCGCAGGCCATGGCTTCGAGCACGGGCAGGCCGAATCCTTCGTAGCGCGAGGGCAGGACGAACACGTCGGCCTGCTGGTAGGCGGTGACGAGGTCGGCGTCGGGGATGTAGCCGCTCCAGGTGATCGCGTCGTCGAGGCGGAGGGAGGTGGCGGCCTGGCGGGCTTCGGGGTAACGGGGGTCATCGCCACCGACGATGCGGAGGCGGGCCGGATGGCCGAGTTTGCGGACGGCGTGCAGGCAGCGGATGAGCAGCGGCAGGTTCTTGTACGGGTCGCGCCGTCCGACGTAGAGGAACTCGACGTGGTCGCGTTCCGGTTTGCGGGCGGGGGTGTAGACGGGGCGCACGCCTTCGTGGATGACGTGGATCTTCTGCTGCTGCGGAATGGGCGGGAGGAGGTGGGCCTCGATGTCGCGCCGGGTGTGGTCGCTCACCGCGATGAGGGCGTCGGCCTGGCGGGCGACCTGGTGCATCAGCCAGCGGTAGACCGGGAACAGGCGATTCTTCTTCGAGCGCGGGGCGTGGTCGCGGAACAGCAGCGGGATCAGGTCGTGGATGGTGACGACGCGGCGGACCGGGCCTGTGCCGCGCAGGGGCATCATGCTGTTGGTGGCGTGGAAGACATCGACCTCGAGGTCGCGCAGCAGGCGTGGGGTGGTCCATTGGTCGCGCGGGGAAAACGGTCCGTGGTCGAGCAGGTGCGCGGTGAAGGCGCGGTGGTTGGCGAAGCCGGTTTCGCGGGCGGTGCGTTCGGCGACCCCGGCGTGGTTGAAGAGCAGGGTGAAGCGGTGGGCGGGGTCCAGTCGAACCAGCGCGCCGATCAGTTCCTGGGTATAGAGGCCGATGCCGGAGATTTCGGGAAAGATCCATCGGGCATCGATGGCGATGTGCGGCGGGCGTTTCAACGGGTGACGCTCCGGTACACGTCCCAGGTGGCGCGGGCGGTGTTCTCCCAGGTGTAGCGGGTAACCTGTTGCGTGCCGTGGGCGACGAGGTCGGCGCGGCGGGTGGTATCGCCGAGCAGGGAGGTCAGCGCCTCGATCCAGCCGTCGAGGTGGAAGTGGTCGATCAGCAGCGCGGCGTCGCCGAGCACTTCGGGCAGCGAGCCGGTGGCGGCGGCGGCCACCGGGGTGCCGCACTGCATGGCCTCGAGCGGGGGGAAGCCGAAGCCTTCGTAGATCGACGGGAGGACGAACAGGTCGGCACCGCTGTAGAGCGGGGCGAGGTCGGCTTCGTCGACGTATTCGAGCAGACGGATGCGCTCGCGCTTCGGCGAGGCGTCACGCCGCTCGAAGATGCCGTCGGTCTTCCACCCCTTCATGCCGGCGATGACGAGGTCGCCGTCGAAGGGCAGGCGTTCGAACACGTCGATCAGGAACGGGTAGTTCTTGCGCGGTTCGAGGGTTCCGACGCTGAGCAGGTAGGGGCGGTCGAGGTGAAGGCGGCGGCGGGTGGCGGCGATGGCGTCATCGGAGGCGCGGCGATGGTGCGGCGAAAGGCCGGACGGGATGGCGCGGAGGCGGTCGGCGGGAACGCCGAGCAGCTCCTCCAGTTCGCGGGCGGTGAAGGCGGAGACGCAGATGATCGCGTCGGAGCGATCCACGGTCTGGCGGATGCAGCGGGTGAGGTAGTGGTAGTTGCGCACCTCGATGGTGTCGGGGAAGCGCAGGAAGGCGGCGTCGTGGATGGTGGTGACGGAGCGGCCGCGCGATAGGGGCGGGCGGATGAAATTCGGGAAATGGTACACGTCGGCAGGGCCGGCGAACCAGTTGAAGGGTGGTTGATGGAGGGTCTTCCAGGCCTTTTGCACGATGCGGCCGGGCAGCCAGGTCACCGCGCGGGTGGAGGTGCCGGGCGGGGTGAATTCACAACCGCGCCGTTTGAAGTCGAAATAGAACAACGACAGGTCATCGCCGGGTCGGGCGGTGGCGGCGAGGTGGAGGGCCAGTTCACGGGTATAGCGGCCGACGCCGGCGCGCTGGGCCAGGGCGGATTGGATATCGAGGCAGACCTGCATAGAAGACGCCAGCATTCAACATTCGGCGGGCAACATTCAACTTCCAAATACGGCAGGGGCGACGGGGCGGGTTATTCGATCTCGAGGATCTTGATTGCGCTGCGGTCTTCGGTGGCGTTGAGGTAGTCGGTGGTGCGGTACTCGCTGGTCTTCGCCAGTTTCTCCAGCACCTCGGCCAGCTTGTTGGCGGCTTCCAGGGCGGTGTCGAGCAGCATGGTATGTTCCGGGTTGCCGCCGGGGGGTTGCTGCAGCTTGAGCAGGCCGATGCTGGTGAGGAGCACGGTGGCGGGTTGGCCGAGGTGGTGGCAGGCGGCGGCGAGGCTGGCCAGCATGGCTTCGCGGGTTTCGGCTTCGCGCACGGCGGTGTCGGCGCGCAGGCGGTCGCTGATGTCAATGAAGGAGAAGACCATGCCGCTGACGTCGTCGTCGTCATCGACGTTGCGGGCGGCGGCGACATGGAGGGACGTGGTACGGCCATCGAAGCCCTGTGCCACGAGGTCGCCGTTCCACTCACGTTCCGAGTCCATGATCATGTCGAGCATGTGCTGGGCCTTGGCGCGGTCCTTCCACAGGTTGAGGATGCTCTGTCCCTGCAGGTCGCGCTCGGAGGTGCAGCCCCAGAGTTTCACCGCGGCGGGATTGACGTACACGATGATGCCCATCGGATCGGCGACGGCGATGCCGGACAGGCAGTTGGAAATCGCGTTGTACCCGGTGCGCAAGAGGTCTTCGGCCTTCTTGCGGACGGTGATGTCGCGGAAAAAGCAGATGACGGTATCGCGGCCGCCGAGGTAGTTCGCGGAGATCTCGACGGGGAAGATGGTGGTGTCGGCGCGCCGGATGTAGGCCTGCACGAGGACGTGGCGTTTTTCAGCGAGACTGCGGTGGATCAGTGCGACGAGTTCGTGGCTTGCACCGGAGATGAACTCGGTGATGTTGCGTGTGCGCAGGGTTGCGTCGTCGAGGCCGAGGAAGCGTTGCAGCCGCTCGTTGGTGTCACGGATGCGACCGTCCTCGTGGCAGATCGCAACGCCGTCGTATAGTCCGCGCAACAGGTTTTGGCACAGGGCGTGATCGCGGTCATCGCCGGAGGCCGGGGCGGTGGCGGATTCGTTTGGCGGTGTGGGCGACATCAACCGGACATGCTACGCCCTCCGGCTGCGGTAATCGAGCAAATCAACACCCCTACGCCGAAGGGCGTAGGGGCCGGGTGTGGCGTCAGGGGCGGCAAACGCTTGGGCGCGAGCCGGTTGCTAAATGTGAATGGTGCGTTTGTGCACGGCCAGGGCGGCTTCGTGGACCGCCTCGGAAATGGACGGGTGGGCGTGAACGATGCGGGAGAGGTCTTCGGCGCTGGCTCCGAATTCCATGGCTACGACGGCTTCGGCGATCAGTTCCGAGGCGGCCGGGGCGATCATGTGGACGCCGAGGATGCGGTCGGTCTTGGCATCGGCGATGATCTTGACCAGTCCGGAGGTGATGCCCATGGCTTTGGCGCGGCCGCTGGCGGCGAGGGGGAACACGCCGGTGTTGTATTTGCGGGCGGAGGCCTTGAGTTGTTTTTCGGTTTTGCCGACCCAGGCGATTTCCGGTGCTGTATAGACGACCCAAGGGATGGTGTCGTGGTTGAGGCGGGTTTCCTGGCCGGCGATCCGCTCGGCCACCATCACGCCTTCCTCGCTGCCTTTATGCGCGAGCATAGGGCCTCGCACGACATCGCCGATGGCATAGACGTTGGGCAGGTTGGTGCCGCAGTGTTCATCGACGTGGATGTACCCGCGTTCATCGAGTTCGAGGCCGACCTCGGCGGCGCCGAGTCCCTGGAGCATCGGTTTGCGGCCGACGGCGACGATGACCTTGTCGCATTCGAGGGCGTGGTCGCCGGATTCATCCTGGTACTGGACGATGACGCCGTCCTCGCGCGCGGTGGCGGAGAGCACGCGGGCGCCGAGGCGGATGTCGAGGCCCTGGCGCTTGAATTCCTTCTGTGCCTCGAGCGCGATCTGGTCATCGGCCATGGCGAGGAAGGAGTCCATCGCTTCGAGCAGGATGACTTCCGAGCCGAGGCGCTTCCAGACCGAGCCGAGTTCGAGGCCGATCACGCCGGCGCCGATGATGACCAGGCGGCGAGGGACGCTGGTGAAGTCGAGTGCGCCCGCCGATTCAAAGATGCGCTTGTCGTCGATCAGCACGTTCGGGATGTGGCGGGGTGCGGAACCGGTGGCGATGATGATGTGCTCGGCCTCGATGGTTTCCTCGCCGCTGCCGCGTCCGTCGGTCGGGGTCACGCCGACCTTGTGGCCGGGCAGCAGGCGTGCCTTGCCGGGGATCCACTCGACCTTGTTCTTCTTGAACAGGGATTCCACACCCTTGGTCAGCGTGGTGACGATCTTGTCCTTGCGCGCGGCCATGGCGGCGACGTCGAGGGTGACCTCGCCGGTGCGGATGCCGTGGGCACCGAGCTTGTGCAGCACCTCGTAGTAGTACTCCGAGGACTCCAGCCAGGCCTTCGAGGGGATACAGCCGACATTCAGGCAGGTGCCGCCGAGCGCGGGCTTGCCGTCCTTGCCGATCCAGGCATCCACGCAGGCGGTGATCTTGCCGAGTTGGGCGGCGCGGATGGCGGCGACATAGCCGGCCGGGCCGGCGCCGATGACCAGGACATCAAATTTCTTCATGGGGGTATTCCAGCGTTCTTACAGTTGAAGCAGCAGGCGGGCGGGATCCTCGAGGTTCTGCTTGATGTGCACGAGGAACTGCACGGCTTCGCGGCCGTCGATGATCCGGTGGTCGTAGGACAGCGCGAGGTACATCATGGGGCGGATGACCACCTGGCCATCCTCGGCCACCGGGCGGTCCTGGATGCGGTGCATGCCGAGGATCGCGCTCTGCGGGGGGTTGATGATCGGGGTGGACATCAGCGAGCCGAAGACGCCGCCGTTGGAGATGGTGAAGGTCCCGCCGGTCAGTTCCTCGAGGTCGAGCTTGCCGGCCTGCGCGCGGGTGGCGAAATCGGCGGTGGCCTTCTCGATCTGCGCGAGGTTGAGGGTCTCGGCGTTGCGGATGACCGGGACGACGAGGCCGCGTTCGCTACTGACCGCGACGCCGACGTGGTAGTTGCCGTAGTAGACGATCTCATCGCCCTCGACCGAGGCGTTGACCACCGGGAAGCGCTTGAGCGCCTCGACCGCGGCCTTGACGAAGAAGGACATGAAGCCGAGCTTCACCTTGTGTTCCTTCTCGAAGGCGTCGCGGTGGCGGGCGCGAAGGTCCATGACCGGCTTCATGTTCACTTCGTTGAAGGTGGTGAGCAGGGCGGCGGTGTGCTGGGCCTCGACGAGCCGCTCGGCGATGCGGGCGCGCAGGCGGGACATCTTCACGCGGCGGACCGCGGTATCGGCGGCGGGTTCGCGCGCGGCCTGTTGCGGGGGGATGACTTCCTCGAGGCCCTTGCTCTCCACGCTGGCGTCGCCGTAATGGGTGGCGAGGTGGGGCGAGTGCTCGAGGTGGCGGATCACGTCAGCCTTGGTGATGCGTCCACCGCGGCCGGTGCCATTGATCTCGGCCGGGTTGAGGTTGTTCTCGAGTATCAGCTTGCGGACGGCCGGGCCGAGGTCGTCATCGATCTCCACCGCCGGGGCGGCCGGCTTGCGCGCCGGGGCGGCGGGTTTGGCCGGAGATGCCGCGGGTGCTGCGGCCTTCGCGGCGGCAGGTGCCGCGGCGGTGACCTCGGGCGCGGTGCTCGCTGCCGGCGCGGCGGGTTTGATCACTTCCGAGGTCTCGATCTGCCCGATCACTTCGCGGCTGGCCACGGTATCGCCTTCCTTCTTGCTGGCCGATTTGAGGACGCCGGCGGCCGGGGCGGTCACCTCGAGCACGATCTTGTCGGTCTCGATGTCGGCGATCTTCTCATTCTTCTGCACGGGATCGCCGGGTTTCTTGTGCCAGGCGGACAGGGTGCCTTCCTGGATCGATTCCGGGAACGGCGGGGCGTTGATCGGGGCCATCATGGGCGTTTTTCTCCAAGTTGGTGGTGGATCGGCTGGGAAGCGGTGAGTTGCGGAACCTGGCTGAGGTCGCGTTTGGTCGATGCGGTGGCGAGGGTCAGCGCGTGGTTGACCAGCGTGCGCTGGCGCTCGACGGACTTGTGGTAGTCGCCACCGGCCGGGGCGGCCATGGCCATGCGTCCGGCATAGTAGAGGGTCTGCTTGTCGGTCAGGCAGGTGCGGATGGCGTGCTGGATCGAGTACCACGCGCCCTGGTTCTGCGGCTCTTCCTGGCACCAGCAGATCTCGGTGGCGTTGGGGAACTTCGCGAGCTCGGCGATCAGCACCTCGGCGGGGAACGGGTACAATTGCTCGAGGCGGAGCAGGGCGATGTTGGCGATGCCGGTCTCGCGCCGCTGCTCGAGCAGGTCGAAATACACCTTGCCGGAGCAGATGACCACGCGTTCCACGGCGGCGGGGTCGATCGGGTCGATCTCGCCGATCACCATCTGGAAGCCGCCGGTGGCCAGTTCGTCGAGCGTGCTGAAGGAGATCTTGCGGCGAAGGGTGCTCTTGGGGGTCATGACCACGAGCGGCTTGCGGTAGGGCCGTACCATCTCGCGGCGCAGCATGTGGAACATCTGCGCGGCGGTGGTCGGGTAGCAGACCTGGATGTTGTCCTGCGCGCAGAGTTGCAGGAAGCGTTCGAGGCGCGCCGAGGTGTGCTCGGGACCCTGGCCTTCCCAGCCGTGCGGGAGGAACATCACCAGGCCGGTCAGCAGGCCCCACTTCTGTTCGGCGGCGACGATGAACTGGTCGATGATCACCTGCGCGCCGTTGACGAAGTCGCCGAACTGCGCCTCCCAGATGACCAGGGAGTTGGGATCGGCGGCGCTGAAGCCGTATTCGAACCCGAGCACGGCCTCCTCGGAGAGGATGGAGTCGATGACGGTGAATTTGGGCTGATTTTCCGCGACATGTTGCAGCGGGATGAATTCATCGCCGTTGATCATGTTGTGCAGGACGGCGTGGCGGTGGAAGAAGGTGCCGCGTCCGCTGTCCTGCCCGGAGATGCGGATCTTGTAGCCGTCCTCCAGCAGGGTCGCGTAGGCCATGATCTCGGCGAAACCCCAGTCGATGGGCAACGCGCCGGCAGCCATCTTGACGCGGTCGTCGTAGATCTTGGCCACGCGCGGGTGCAGCTCGAAATCCTCGGGCGGGGTGCTCAACTGGTTGCCCAGGCGCTTCAGGCGGGCGATCGGCACCGCGGTGTCGGCGGCGTCGAACCAGCGGGCCTGGAGGAATTTCCGCCAGTCGGTGCGGTACACGTTCGGCGCGTCCTCGACGAGGCCTTCCACAACCTGTTCACCCGCCTCGAGCTTGGCCCGGTAGGCCTTGAGCAGGTCGTCGGCCTGCTGCGCGGTGATGATGTTCTCCGCGACGAGGCGGTCGGCGTAGATCTTGCGGGTGGTGTCCTGCTTGCGGATCTTCTTGTACATCATCGGCTGGGTCGCGGCCGGTTCATCGGCCTCGTTGTGGCCGTGCCGCCGGTAGCAGACGAGGTCGATGAAGACGTCGGTGCGGAACCGCATGCGGAAGTTCAGGGCGAGCTGGGTGATGAAGGCCACCGCCTCGGGGTCGTCGCCGTTGACATGGAAGATCGGGGCCTGGATCACCTTGCCGACATCGGTGCAGTAGTGCGACGAGCGGGCGTCCTGCGGATGGCTGGTGGTGAAGCCGATGCGGTTGTTGACCACGAGGTGGATCGAGCCGCCCACCGAATAGCCCCGGACCTTGGCGAGCTGGGCGGTCTCGTAGACGACGCCCTGGCCGGCCAGCGCGGCGTCGCCGTGCACCATCACCGCGAGCACCTTGTCGGTGCCGCGCTCGGTGCGGCGTTCCTGGCGGGAGCGCACCGATCCCATGGTCACCGGCGCGACGATCTCGAGGTGCGACGGATTGAAGCCGAGGGCGAGGTGGACCGGGCCGCCGGGAGTCATCACATCGGACGAATACCCCTGGTGGTACTTCACGTCGCCGGTGGCCCCGTTGCGCCAGGCGTGCTTGCCCTCGAACTCGGAAAACAGCTCGGCCGGCGACTTGCCCATCACATTGACCAGCACGTTCAGTCGGCCGCGGTGGGCCATGCCGATCACGATCTCCTCGAGGCCCTGCGTCCCGCCGCGATGAACGATCTCGTCGATCATCGTGATGAGCCCTTCGCCACCCTCGAGCGAAAACCGTTTCTGTCCGACGTACTTCTGGTGCAGGTGGGTCTCGAGGCCCTCGGCCGCGGTCAGCCGTTCCAGCAGGCGCAGCTTGAAGTCGGACGGGTAATCCGGATTGGTGCGCGTCAGTTCAAGCTGGTGCTGGATCCATTCCTTCTGCTCGACATCGGAGATGTGGATGAACTCCGCGCCAATGCTCTCGGTGTAGGTTTCCTTGAGCATCTCGATGATCTCGGAGAGCGGCATTTCGGCACGCCCGCCGAGGCCGCCGGTGTTGAACACCAGGCCCATGTCCTGCTCGGTCAGCCCATGGTAAATCGGCTCGAGTTCGGGGATGTGCGGCACGCCGCGCAACTTGATCGGGTCCACGGCGGCCCGCAGGTGCCCGAGCAGGCGGTAGGCGTGGATCATGCGCAGCACGGCCGATTGCTTGCGGGCCATTTCGAGGCTGTGGACGCCCTGCATCGAGTACGCCGCACCCGGACGCGCCGGTGCCGTTTCCTTGAAATAGGCACGGATTTCCTCCTGGGTCGGCTCGCGGTCATCGCCATGGCCGTTGCGCAGGCTGTCGAAATATACCCGCCACCGTTCCTCTACCGCCGTGGGGTCGTTCAGGTATTGGTGGTACAAACTGTCGAGGAAATCGGCGCTGCCGGCATAGATGTGCGACGAGCTGGATGATCGTGTCATAGGGTTCATTCCACCGCGAATAAACGGCAAAAATAGATTAGGTAAGTATCCTCCGCGGCCCGAGTGGATTCAAGTGGATTCGGAGGAAATCGGATGGGCGTCGCCGTGGCATGCATCAACCGAACCCGTTGCTACACGGCGGCATGCAGATAAAGGGGGAGGAGCGGTTCCGGTGGAACGCTTGAATGTAGGCGGGTCCTGGCGAGGCGGGCAATGGCTGGTGCGTCCGGGATCATTACATGGGCGGTGGGCCAGGTGGTGACGACCACCGGATGAGGCGTAGCTACCGGGACGTTCGCCGGGATGATGCGTTCGATCTCGGTGCAGGGGGCGACCCGCCAGGGCACCGGCGTACCGGTTTGCCCCCGGATCACCTCGCCATACCACCACGTCGCACGCCGGGCATCACCGACCACCCAGAGCGAGGGCGAACCGGTGGCCTCCAGCCAAACCCGCGCGGACGCCTCCATGCTGCTGACCGCGACCACAGGTCGCCTGCCGGGCGCTGCCCATGCCTGTGCGGCCAGCAGGCTGACCCGCAGGCCGGAATACGCGCCCGGTCCTCGACCGACCGCGAAGAGCTCCAGCTCCTCCCACCGCCAGCCGGCCTCATGCATCAGCTCTGCACCCGCGTCAAACAGGCGTTCGTGGCGCGACCGTTCCTCGAACCAGCCGGTCTCCGCGACCAGCCTATCGTCCTCGAACAACGCCATGCTGGCCTGCGGGGTGGAGCAATCGAGGGCGAGGGTCTTCATGGGCGCACCCCGTGCACGACGCGGATGGTCCGCTGGTGGGGTTCGTCGCCGTGTTCAAGGGTGACCTCGATCGTGTCGACCGGTAGCAGCGCGGAGATACGCTCGGCCCATTCAATGGCCGTGATCCCGTCGCCAGGCAGGTACTGGTCGATCCCGATCTCCCACGCGTCCTCCGCCCCGGCAAGGCGGTAGAGGTCGAGGTGGAACAGGCAGCGTGGCCCGCGGTACTCGTTGATCAGGGTGAAGGTGGGGCTGTGTACCGACGCCGTGATGCCGAGCCCCGCCGCCAGGCCGCGCACGAAACACGTCTTGCCCGCGCCGAGATCGCCGCGCAAGGCGATGACCGTTCCGTCGGGCAGACCCTTCGCCCAGGCGGCGGCCCAGGCTTCGGTCTCCTCCGGACTGTCGGATTGTATGGCACTCGGTTCGTTCACGGTGGCGCGCATCATACGCGAACCGGGCCGGGTGTCCAAGGATTGGAAAACGCGCCGCGCCGAAGTTCCAATCCCTGGATAGGACAAACCCGGTTTGGCAGCGAGCATTTCGCGGCGTATGATGGGTGCATGAAATACGCCATATTCCTGTTCACCTGTGCCCTCGCGGCCGCGACCGCCCGGGCGGAAACCGCCCCGGAAAAAACCATCCACGACTTTACGCCGGGCGCGGGTCCGGGCGGATGGACCGTGGAGGATGACGGGGTGATGGGTGGATTGTCCAAGGGTGGCTTCGCCGTGAGCGAGGACGGGCATGGGGTGTTTTCCGGCGAGGTCTCGCTTGAAAACGATGGGGGGTTTTCGTCGGTGCAATGTTACCTGGAGCCAATGGATGTTTCGGCCTACCGCTCCGCCTTTCTGCGGGTGAAGGGCGACGGCAAGCGCTACCGCTTGCTCGTCGAGGCCGAGCCCGATGCCTGGCACTACTACGAGGCCGAGTTCGCCACCAGCGGGGAATGGGAAACCGTGGAGATCCCGTTCAACGCCCTCGTCCCGGTACGCCGCGGCGACCGCCTCGACAAGCCGAATTTTCCCGGCAAGACCCTCGCCCAGGTCCGGCTGATGATCGCCAACGGCACCGCCGAATCCTTCCGCCTCGAGATCGACAGGATCTGGCTGAAGTAACCGTCGGTTCGCCGCCCAGACGCCTTGTTCGGGGGGCATGCCTCCTCGCCATGTGCGGTATTGCCGCGGGGAAGATTCGGCGTATAATGATCGGCTTTCAACCCAAGGCCTCCGCCATGATCCCGACATCGCCCGGTACGCCGGGCAAGCCCAAGTTGCTGGTGCTCGGCACCGGCTTCGCCGCGTTCAGTTTGTTGCACCGCATCGATCCCGATTGCTACGACATCCTCGTCGCCAGCCCGCGCAACCACTTCCTGTTTTCCCCGCTGCTGCCGAGCACCACCGTCGGCACCCTCGAGTTCCGCAGCATCATCGAGCCGGTGCGTGCCTTGCAGCGCAAGACCCACCTGACCTTCTACCAGGCGCGGTGCACCGCCATCGACACCACCACCAAGCTCGCCACCTTCGAAGGCCAGTTCGACGGCGACACCTTCATCCTCAGCTACAATGTCCTGGTCATCGCCGTCGGTGCCGAAAGCAAGACCTTCAACATCCCCGGCGTGCGCGAACATGCCCTGTTCCTCAAGGAACTGGCCGACGCCCGCGCGATCCGCCAGCGCGTGATCGAATGTTTCGAGCGCGCCTACAATCCGCTCGCCGGCGAGGACCGCGACCGGTTGCTCCACTTCGTCATCGTCGGTGGCGGACCCACCGGCGTGGAATTCGCCGCCGAGCTGCACGACTTCCTCGAGGACGACCTCATCAAGGCCTTCCCCGACCTCGTGCCGGCCGCACGCATCACCCTCGTCGAAGCCTCGGCCGGCATCCTGAACATGTTCGACCGGAAACTCAGCGACTACGCCCTCAAGCGCTTCGCCCGCGCGAAGATCGAGGTCCGCACCGGCGCGATGGTGAAAGAGGTCACCGCCCGCGGTGTCGTGCTCGCCGAAGGCACCGAACTCCCCGCCGGCCTCGTCGTCTGGAGCACCGGCATCGGCGCCACCCCGCTGGTCGCCGCCCTTCCGTTCCCCAAGGCCCGCGGCCAGCGCCTCGTCACCGATGAAACCTTCGCCGTCGATCCCGCCAGATCCATCTACGCCATCGGCGACTGCGCCACCCGCGCCGGTGACGAACTCCCCGCCACCGCCCAGGTCGCCCAGCAGGAAGGCGAATACCTCGCCCGCCAGCTCAATACCCTCGCCCGCGGCAAACCCGGCCGCGCCTTCAACTACCGCCACATGGGCATGCTCGCCTACATCGGCGACCGTCGCGCCCTCGCCGACACCGGCTACCTCAAGGGCCACGGCTTCGCCACCTGGATCTTCTGGCGTTCCGCCTACCTCACCAAACTCGTCAGCTTCAAGAACAAGATCCTCGTCCTGTTCGACTGGATGAAGACCTGGATCTTCGGCCGCGACATCAGCCGTTTCTGAACGCATTATGTACGAGAGACCGGCTTCCACTGCCGCGAACCGCTGCGGCATCCCGGCCGCTTGTGCGTATCAGGACGTGCAATTCCGTCCTCGCAACACGATTCAATCCATTCCCGCATGATCATCCCTCCCGATCAGCCGATCCCCGCTGCATTATTTCTGCCGATGTTTGAGCGATATTTGTCAAGCATTAGCGTTTGAGGGTTCCGTATGATCGGTGCAACGGTTGGCTTCTAGATTGTTTGGGGGACATATCTATGAAGACATCGCGCGTTCGGTTCGTGTTGTTGTGCGGGACGCTGGCTTGGTTCCGTTGCGTTCCGGCTGATGGAAGCTGCAGCATCTCCATCACCAATCCTTCCGCCGTAAGTACGGTCACCGTGGCTTCTGTGACGGTCCAGGGCACGGCAGGTTCAAACACCCTCGGCGGCACGATCCGCTGGACCAACGCCCTGAGCGGATCGTCCGGCAGCATCACCGCCGCAACCGCATGGTCCATCGCTTCCGTTCCCGTGTCGTTGGGAACCAATGCCATCACCGTTACCGCTGCCGAACAAGTCGCGCCTGCCACCATCGCCATCGATCGAGGCACCAATACGGCCTACAACAGCAGTTGGACAAACAACAGCAACGGCGGGTCCGGTTTCAATGCCTGGTCGCTCAGCACGTCAGCGGGCAATCCGGCCAATGGAGGCTTCTTCATGGGCTCGGGTAGCGCGGTCAAGATCGGCAGCCGCGCCTGGGGCATGTATGCCAACGGCGGCCACAATACACAGGCGATCCGCACCTTTACCAACAAACTTGAAGTTGGGCAGACATTCAAGGCCCGCATGCAGAACAACTGGATCCAGACTGGCGGCGGTGTCGGTCTCGCCCTGCAGAACGGCAGCGGCTCGAACCTCTGGCAGTTCTGGTTCATCGGCGGCGAATCCGTCTATCGAATGACCGACCAGGGAAATACCGGCATCGGCTGGACCGGCGATGGCTTCGACATCTCCGTGGTGCTGACCGGAACCAATTCGTTTTCCGCCACGATCACCAAGGTCGGCGGTTCGCCGACCAACTTCACCGGCACGCTTGGTGGCGGTGCCTCCAGCCGCGACATCACCCGCGTCCGGATGTGGAACTCGAACGCCGGTTCCGGATCCGATTACAACGCATACTTCAACGACATCGAGATTGTCTCCGCCACCTCGACCGGCGCGACCTGCTCCAGCACGATCGATGTCGTGCGCACACCCGCCCCGCCGGTGCTGCGCATCAACGAGATCTCCTCGGCCAACCGCGAGACGCTTCGCGACGAGGATGGCGACAACTCGGACTGGATCGAGATCTTCAATGCCGGAACCGAAGCGGTCAACCTCGATGGCTACGGCCTCACCGACAACCTTGGTCAGCCCTACAAGTGGACGTTCCCTTCAGTGACCGTGCAGACCGGTGCCTGTGTCCTCGTCTGGGCCTCCAGCAAGGACCGTCGTCCCGACGGCAGCACGTTGACCAACGGCCTTCGCCGGGACATCTGGCATACCATCTACGGGGAAACCGTGGCCGCCCTGACCAACAACTCCCGGTATCCGTTGCGCCCGGATGACCGGAGTATCGTGCCGAACCTCTTCGAGGCCCCCTCCGGCGATGGCATCAACTACGGCCAGCGCATCCACGGCTACGTGGTCGCACCCACCTCCGGCCTGTATCGTTTTTATATCGCGAGCGATGATTATTCCGTGTTGCTCCTGAGCACCAACGGCAACCCCGCCTCGGCCACGCCCATCGCCTCGGTACCCGGATGGACCGCCTCGCGCCAGTGGGACAAGTATAGCCAGCAGCAATCGTCCCAGATCTACCTCTACGCCGGCCAAGCCTACTACATTTCCGCGATCATGAAACAGGGCACGGGCGGTGACAACCTCGCCGTCGGATGGCAGCTCCCCAACAGTTCGTTTGAACGCCCCATCGCCGGAAACCGCCTCTTCCACCGCCCCGACCTCCACGCGAACTTCAGCATCAGCGCCGGCGGTGAACCGCTGCGCCTGACCACCCCCGGCGGGGTCACCCTCGACGAAACACCGGCCATCCCGCTCACCATTGACATCGCGTACGGTCGCGTGAACAACAGCACATCCGCCTGGCACTACTTCGACAAGGATGGCGCCACCCCCGGTTACCCGAACAGCTCGGCCGGCCAGCCCGAAGTCGCCAGCGCCCCGGTCTTCTCGGTGCCCGGCGGCTTCTACACCTCCTCGGTCAATGTCGGGGTGTCCAGCACCAGCGGTTCCGTGGTGATCCGTTACACGCTGGACGGCTCCGAGCCGACCGCCTCCTCGCCGGTCTATACCGGCCCGATCACCATGAGCAGCCGGGTCGGGCAGGCCAACCAGTATGCCAACATCCAGACCAGCAACGGCGATTCGACCTTCGAGGAAAACTGGGTCAATCCCGGCGAAGTGTTCAAGCTGAACGTGCTGCGCGCCCGGGCCTTCAAGACCAATGCCCTGCCGAGCATGATCACCACCCGCTCGTATGTCATCCACCCCTCCGGAGCAAACCGCTACTCGATGCCGGTCATTTCCATCGCCACCACGCCGTCCAACCTGTTCGGCAGCGCGACCGGCATCTACGTGCCCGGTACCTACGAGAACTTTACCCAGTCCGGACGCGCCTGGGAACGAAAGGGGCACCTTGAGTTCTACGAGGAGAATGGCGCCCTCGGCTTTACCGCCGATGTCGGGCTGCGTATCAACGGCAACATGAGCCGCCGCCACCCGCGCAAGAGTCTTCGCGTGTATTCTCGGGCCCTGCAGGGCAGCAACGAGTTCAGTTACCAGCTGTTCCCCGACAAGAACATCAACACCTTCGATACCTTCATCCTCCGCAACGGCGGCAATGACTGGGCCCAGTCCATCCTCCGCGACTCGCTGATGTCGAAGCTGGTGGCGCATACCGGCATCGACCACCTCTCCACCCGCCCGGCGGTGGTCTTCATCGACGGCGAATACTGGGGCGTCCATGACATCCGCGACCGGATCGACGAAGGGTATTTCGCCAACCACTATGGCCTCGACGAACTGGCCTACACGCAGCTCGACATCCACCACCATTCCGATGACTGGAAGCACCTGCCCATCTTCGATACCGGCAATCCGTCGCCGGCCATGACCAATGACTTCCTTGACATCCTGACCCGCGCCGGCAACAACGAGTTCGCCAGTTCCGGCAGCTTCACCACCCTGAACAGCCGCATCGATGTGGACAACTACATCGACTACAACATCTACGAGATCTTCGCCGGCAATACCGACTGGCCCGGCAACAACGCCCGCGTCTGGCGCACCGTCGCCGCGGACAACAGTCCCGGCGCACACCCGCGCCATGATGGCCGCTGGCGGTGGATGTTCTTCGACACCGACCTCGGCCTCGGCCTGCCGTATTCCTACAACCCCGGCTACAACGCGGATGTCAATCTCCACGCCGCGTTCAACACACTGGCCTTCGCCACCGCCACCAACAACTTCTCGTTCGGCAACAGCCTGAACGCGACGCTGCTGCTGCGGAAGTCGCTGGATAACCCCGTCTTCAAGGCGCGTTTCATCAACCGCTTTGCCGACCTGCTCAACTCCAGCCTGGCCACCAACCGTACCCTGCCGGTCTTCGATGCAATGAGGAACCTGTATGCTCCGGAAATGACCGAACACAAGAACCGCTGGTATTATCCGACCGGATGGTCCGGCAGCGTGCAGCGCATCCATGGCTACCTTTCCGTGCGCCCCGGCCACGTCTGGGGCCATCTGCGCGACCACTTCAATCTATCCTTCCCGGTCGGCCTGACCGTACAGGTCACCAACACCACCCAGGGTGCGGTCATGGTCAACAGCCTGTTGATCGACAGCAACACCGCCGGTGTCGCCGGCACGTATCCGTGGTCGGGCGAGTACTTCTCCGAACACGCAGTCACCCTGACCGCGGTGCCGAAGCCCGGCTTCCGGTTCGTGGAGTGGGTGGCCGTGACCTCGTCGGTGAGCGCGCAGGCCTCCGATGACGCGACCAATTATTCGAACTGGACCAACAACAGCAACCTCGGCAGCGGGTTCGCCGCCTGGTCGCTGCAGACCACCAGCGGCAACAGCAGCCAGAACGGACACTTCCTCTCCGCCGGCCCGCCGAAACGCTGGGGCCTCTACGCCAATAGCAGCCAGGAGGCGAATGCCTACCGCACCTTCTCCTCCGCGATGGTTTCCGGCCAGACCTTCCGCGCGCGGTTTGCCCATGGAAACATCAATTCCGGTGCCAGCGTCGGCATCGCCCTCCGGAATTCCTCCGATCAACCGCTGTGGGAGCTGTATTTCGGCGGTGGCGGCTCGCACTACACGCTGAACGGCTCCTCGTCCGGCATCCCGTTCACCACCCAGGGCATCGATGTGGAAGTGACCCTGACCGGCACGTCGAACTATGCGGCCAAGATCCGCGCCGGCGGCACCTTGTACGCCTTCACGGGAAATCTCCAGAACCACGCGAACAAGAGCATCTCGCGGTTCCGCGCCTGGAACTACACCGCAGGCAACGAGAACAACCTGCTGGTGCAGAACCTGTCGGTGGTGACCAAGGTCGCTTCGGCGCCGGCCTTCTACAGCACCAACCAGACCATCACCGTGTCGCTTGCCGGCGATGCCGAGTTCAAGGCCGTCTTCGAGGAGATCCCGCCGGAACCGGAGTCCGAGCTGATCCACTACTGGAACTTCAACAACACCGGCACGCTCCTGACGCCCACCTATACCGCGGGCGGCGCGACCTGGACCGTCACCAACGGCCCCACCACCGAAGTGACCTCCGGCACCGGCCAGGACTTCTTCGGTGAAAACGCGCGCAACGGCGATGCCGCCAGCTCGCACCTCCGGGTGAACAATCCGATCGGCGCCACCATGACGGTCAAGCTGCCGACCACCGGATACGAGGACATCCTCGTGAAGTACGAAAGCCGCCGCTCCGGCTCGGGGGCGGGCAGCCAGATCGTGGACTACACGCTCGACGGCACGAACTACACCACCTACACGACCCTGTCGCCGGTGGATGGAACCCCCGTCCTCTACACGTTCGACTTCACCGCCGTCCCGGGTGCCGATGACAACCCGAACTTCATCGTCCGGATCACCTTCGCCCAGGGAGGCGGCGGCACGGCGGGCAACAACCGGTTCGACAACTTCACCGTGGAAGGCGTCGCCCTTCCATTGCCCAACCTCCCGCCCTACGTGGTGCAGGCGCCGGGCCTGCAGTCGCTCATCGAAAACGACAGCGCGACGCTGATCAGCCTGGCCTCCGTGTTCGCCGACCCGAACAGCGATCCGCTGACCTATTCCGCCCAGTCCGACAACACCAATGTCGTGCTGGCCGGCATCAGCAGCGGCAACCTCGTCCTCGCTCCGGAGTCCCGTGGCCAGGCCACCATCACCGTTACGGCCGATGATGGCGAGACGACCCCCGCGCAGACCTCGTTCCGCGCGCTGGTCTTTCCCGAACCGCATATCCTCGAGCTCGGCTCCGTCGGCTTCACCCAGTGGTTCACCAACCAGGCCGCCGGCACCTACCCGCCGCACATGCTCTTCCTCCAGGGCGTGGAGAACGACTCCACCATCACGTCGAAACTGGAACATGCCTACCATATTCCCGCCGCCGACGCGGCACATACCAACGATGCGAACTTCCCCTATGCCGCGACCTCGCGCACCCGCATCAACGGTCTCGGCACCAACGGCGTTTCGTTCATCAACACCGGCCGAGGCCGTGATCTCGGCGCCGCGCTGATGGCGGTGGACACCCTCAACCTCGATGGCGCATCCGTCACCTGGACCGGCGGCACCGTGAACCCGAATGTCCGCGTGTACGCGGTGCGGTTGCAGTACCGCGTCGGCGTCACCGGGGAATTCCAGAATGTGCTCAACGGCACGAACATCGTCGAATACGTACGCAACGCGAGCGCCGGACACAGCCAGGTCATCGGGCCGGTCACCCTTCCCGCCGAAGCCATCGGCGAGGAGCACGTCCAGCTCCTGTGGCGCTACTATCTGCTTTCCGGAACGTCCGGTGCCCGCGCCGAGTTGCGCGTGGATGAAATTCTGGTCGCGCCCGAGGAGTAGGGGACATGATGCCGCCCTCAACGTCACCCGCCGGGTGCCGTTGAGGGCCGCCATGACCGGAGGCGTACGCGATCATCATCATGAACTGACATTGTTTTCGCATTCACCGACTCGGCGTGCTAGGGTGTTTCGTGGATCATTACCTGAAGCGGGGATGCCGGGTGGAAGATGCCGAATACTACAAGCACGTCCCTTATCCGGGCGGGCGCATCGTTGACCGTGTAGCCGTTAACGGGCTTGAACAGCCTTGGCCTACCGGTGCCATTCGCTACGTCAAGCGACGCTGGCTGGGGCCGGTCCACATCCGGACCCAGGGCGTGGAATTCATCGTCCGCTATGTTGGTGTGCATGAGCATGCCCGCCACGGCTTCTACCCGATGCACACCCATCCGCACTCCGAAATGCTCTACACCCTCGACGGCACCGGAACCATCCACCTGCCCGATCGGAAGCGCTCCGAGGAATGTGTTGCCGGTCGCCTGCTCGTGCTTCCACCCGGAACGGCCCATCAATCCGCCTGGACCGTGAACGGGGATGCCGCGCCGTGGCGCCTGCTTGTGGTGAATTTCGACCTCGTCATCGACGTGTCGCAGATCCCCCAGGAGTCCGGAGAGACCATCGACATGGCCTTCACTCCGTTTTACGAATGGTTCTACATACGCCAGGGCGTTGGCCTGACCGTGGGTGATCCCGAACGCGCCCCGGTGACCGCGATCCTTAACGAGGTTGCCGCCAGCATTGCCGAAAGCCAATACGGTATCTGCTCCGATGTCATCGCCTGCCTGATGCGGGCGATCTCGCTGTTCTCGCGCGGCATCCGCCGCAACGGACTTTCCCAGGGCAATGCCATCGCGCCGTCGCTGATCAGCAAGGAGTCGGCGCTCCTGAAGGCGAAGGTCATGATGGAACAGGGCTGTCACCAGCAGGACACCCGTTGCATCCTCCATGTCGCCCAGGCCGTGGGCATGTCGGAGTCGCACTTCATCCGCGAATTCAAGCGCGCCTACGGAACAACCCCGAAACAGTACAGCATCGATGTGCTGATGCGCCGCGCCGCATCCATGCTGGCCCGCACCGACATGACGGTGAAGAACGTGACGTATTTTCTCGGCTTCGCCGACCCGTCATCGTTTACCCGCATGTTCAGCCGCTACCACGGCATGACTCCGAAGGAGTACCAGCGCTCGCATTCCGGCCAGGCGACCTGATGCCCCCGCGTGGCGACACCGCGTCACGGCTCCAGCATGATCCGGAACACACCCGCCGCCGGGGGTGGCAAGCTGACCTGTTGCGTGGCCATGCCGGCCGGAAATGCACTCGTCGCCCCGGCGATCAGGTCGGTCCAGGCGGAGGACGGAAGGTTCGTGGCAAGCGCGATCCGGTAATTCGCCCCGAATACGGCCGGCCACTGCACCGTGGCGGTGGATCCGGATAACGACATGTCGGTGATGACCAGCCGGTCGCCGGCATCGCCCGGCGCGGTGCGCCCGCGCCATTCATCACGGTTGGAAACCCCGTCGCCATCCAGGTCGCCCTCCGCGCCGTGCAGGCCGGTGGCACTCCGCGGATCGAGGCCGTGCGCGACCTCCCATGCATCCGGCAATCCGTCGCCATCCTGGTCTGGATCCGCCGCGTCGTTGATGCCGTCGCCATCGAGATCGCCCGGAGTCAGGTTGACGTATTCGCCGGGTCCCAGCAGGTGCGCATCCCCGTTGCCCGCCGGCACCTGCGCCGAGGTGATCAGCGCGCCCCCGTCGCCGTTGCCGTAGGGCGCCGCCGCGATGAAAAGTGGTCCGGTGAAACCCGCTCCGAACACCGCCGCTGCATCGATCACGCCCTCCAGCCACCCGCCGTTCTCGTAATAGGTGGCCGCACGCGCCAGGAACAGGTTGGTGATCATCTGGTTCGCCGCATCAAACCATCCGGCAAACCCGTTGTCGTTTTCGTCGGCGAGAAACGCCGCATACCGACCCACCGTGCCGCCTTTGGCCCACGGCGCGTTGACCGCGGCGGATGGATTGGTCGCGATGAAGATGAAGTGATCGTTGCCCTCGCCCGCGTCCTGCGTGGCCACGTACAGGTAGCGACCGTCGAAAGCCGCGCGCAGGATCAACCCGTTTTGCGCGACGAGGGTCGAGCGGAAATCGACGACACCATCCATCGCATAACGGCGTATGTCGGTCGGCCGCTGGGTGTCGCCGCCCCACGACGGATCGCTCTCGCCGCCGCCGACCACGCCGTCGCCATCGAGGTCCTCCTCGCCGTCGAGCAGCAGATCGCCGTCGCTGTCCGCGAGGGTGGGGTGGGAGCGTGTCGAGGCAAACTCCAGCACATCGGGCAACCCATCGCGGTCGGCATCCGGCGCGACGGGAGGGAAACGCAACGCTGCCACCACCGGGTAGTGGTCCGAAGGGTACAGCACATGGGTGTGCCCGGTGGCGAGGTTGGTCGACGCCGCGGATCCGGTGGCGATCACCGCCTGGGTCGCGGTGAATCCGCCCCGGTGCAGGATCCAGTCAATGCGCCGATCCGCCGGTTGTGTCCCGCCCGCGAATCCGTGGAACGTCCCCGCGTTGTTCCATGATCCGTGGACCTGCCACCAACTGTCGGTAAAGTCGCCGGTGACCCCCGCGTTGGTATGCGAGCCGGTGAACAGTTTCCACGCACGGTCGTTCTGGTTGCCGTTGAAGTCGCCCACCACCACGGCCAGGGGCGAGGCCGGAAGGAGACGGCAACGTGCTTTCGCATCGTCGGTGATCAGCGCTGCGCTCTTGACCTGCGACAAGCCCTCGTTGGCACCGTTGTAGACATCGAAATGGGTGGTGTAGAAAACGAAATCCTGTCCGCTCGCCCGCCAGCGGAACTGGCCCCACAAGGCCACGCGGGGAAAAGCAAAGAAATTCTCCGGGAACAACGACCACGGCGCAAACGGTGTCCCCGGAACATGGTTCCAATTCCCGCCACCCGGACTCGGACCCAGTGAAAACACCCCGCGGTCCAACAGCTCCACCGCGTTCGTGTCGTACAGGAAGGCCGCCTGCTCGTTGCCGCCGCCTCCGCTCGGTCCCTGCCGCTCCATCCGGTACAATGGCGGCAGCAGTGCGGCCAGGTCGTCCAGTTGCGCCGGTTCCCCCTCCTGCAGGCCTACCAGATGCGGCTGGTGCTGGAGCACGATGTCCCGGGCCACCGTGCGCCGTGCGGGCGACTGTCCGGCCTGGAACCAGGCATTGCTGCCATCCGCCCCGGACGCATACCGCAGGTTGTACGCCATTACCCGCAACGATTCCCCGGAGGCCGCCACCACCGCACCCATCACCAGCAGTCCCGCCAGCCGCCACCGTATTCGAATAGGTTGTGCCATACCTTCCTGACCTAGCCCGAACTGGCAGGGGATGCAAGGACGACTTGGTTCAGCCTTGCGGAGCGGAAAGCGACCGGGTGCGAAATCCGGTCCGTTTCTGGGCCAACGGCGCGTGTCCGAAGCGTCGCAACACCCGCTTGCCAAGCGGGTTCGGATGGGGCAGTCTGTTGGATCGTCCGCCGACGTGCGGGCTTGTTTTTCCCCCGGACGGTTAGGGTTTGGTTAGCGCGGCGTGAGCCGCGGAAAGAGAGTGCGGCAGATGGAACTCGGCATGTTTGTCTCGATCCTGTTTTCCGTGGTCGGTGGCCTCGGTATTTTCCTTGTCGGTATGCGGTACATGTCGGACGGCTTGCAGGCGGTGGCCGGCGAGCGGCTGCGCAAGATGATCAGCATCGCCACCGACAACCGCCTCATGGGCCTGGTGGTCGGTATCCTCGTGACCTGCATCGTCCAGTCGAGCTCGATCACCACCGTCATGGTCGTCGGCCTGGTCAACAGCGGGTTCATGACCCTGATGCAGGCCATCGGCGTGATCTTCGGGGCCAACGTCGGCACGACCATCACCGGCTGGATCCTCGTGCTGGATATCGGCAAATACGGCCTGCCCATCCTCGGGTTCTTCGCCTTTTTCTACCTGTTCGCCAAGAATGACCGCATCCGCTACCTCGGCATGGCCATGATGGGCATCGGTATGATCTTCTTCGGGTTGGAATTGATGAAGAACGGTTTCGTGCCGCTCCGCAAGGACGAGGCCTTCTGTGCCTGGTTTCACGCCTTCGAGGCCTCGACCTACCCCGGCGTCATCAAGTGCGTACTCGTCGGGTGCGTGCTGACCCTGATCCTCCAGTCCTCCTCCGCAACCCTCGGCATCACCATGGGCCTGGCCGCGTCCGGGGTGATCCCGTTCCATACCGCCGCCGCCCTCGTGCTTGGTGAAAACATCGGCACCACCATCACCGCGTACCTCGCCACCCTCGGCGCCACCACCACCGCCAAACGCGCCGCCTGGGCCCACATCATGTTCAACGTGCTCGGAACCACCTGGTTCGTCCTCCTCTTCCCGGTCATGACCCGGCTGGTTATCCACCTCACCGGACACGACCCGAACACCATGGTCCTCCAGGATGGTCAGGAAACCTATCCGTATATCCTGCGCGCCATCGCCACCGTGCACTCGGGCTTCAACGTCATCAACTCCTTCGTCTTCCTTCCGTTCGCCGGTGTGCTCGCCTGGATCGTCGAACGCATCATCCCCGACAAGGGCCAGAAGGAAATCCACCGCCTGACCTACCTCGATGTGCGCAATGCCCTCAGCCCCGCGCTGGGCATCGTCCAGTCGCGCGAACAGATCAACGTCATGGGCGAAGCGACGGAAAAGATGTTCGGTTACCTCGACACCATCCTCAACAGCCCCGATGGAAATGTGGTAATCGAGGAGAAGCTGTTCCGACGCGAGGAGATCCTCGACCAGATGCAGAAGGAAGTCGTGCTCTTCCTCGGCCGCGTCCTGAACGGCGAAGTCTCGCACGACGTCATCGACGAAGCCCGCGGCCAGATCCGCATGGCCGATGAATACGAAACCCTGAGCGATTACCAGACCAATGTGCTCAAGGGCCTGATCAAGCTCCGCAGGAACCAACTGACCATCAGCCCCGAAGGCCTCCAGGACCTGCGCCTGCTCCATGCCGCCGTCACCGAATACGTCCACATGATCAATGAGGCGGTGAAAGCCGATAACAAGGACATCATCGCCCGTGCCCGCGCCGATGGCGACAACGTCACCCGCCTGATGAAGCAGATCCGCAAACGCCACCTCCAGCGCCTCAGCAATAACCAGATCGCCCCCCTGAAAAGCCTGATCTACATGGATATCCTCAACCACTACCGCCGCATGAAGGACCACGCCTTCAATGTCGCGGAAGTCATCGCCGACGAGAAATAGCCGGCAACGTTCCGTCGCGATACGGCCTGCCGATACGCCAAACTCGGCGGAATAAACATCGGCCGCGACAACAACGTCGCTTTTTTCAAGCCGCGCAACAACTTTGTCGCAAGCGCCAGGTCCGGGACGATCCCGCCCGCCTCGCTAGGCATGGTGTGGATTCGGATCGTGTTTGGTTTTCTTTTCGGTGCGGGCTGAGCTTCCGGTTAAACGCTTGATCGGATGCGTCTGTTTCTCCTTGCCGGTGTTGATTCTTCGCATGCACACCACGATCCGTTCCTGCGCGTCGCCGGTCGCGCTTCGGATATTCTTGGCATGGCGTTTGCTTTTGCTGCTGGCGCACACGGGCTGTCCGGTCGTGAAGCGGTGACCGGATGTGCGGCAGAAAAACACAACCACACAACTACCAGGAGAACAGAGCGTGAATCCAATCGTAAAAACATCGTGGCGGGCAGCCCTCGGGGCGACGCTGGTGGCCGGGGCGATGGCCTTGCCGTCGCGGGCCGAGGAGCCGGTGAAGATCGGTGTGCTGCATTCCTTGAGCGGCACCATGGCCATTTCCGAGACGTCACTCCGCGACGTCGTCTTGATGGCCGTCGAGGAGATCAATGCCGCCGGCGGCGTGCTCGGTAAACCAGTCGAGGCCGTGGTCGTTGATCCCGCGTCCGACTGGCCGCTCTTCGCCGAGAAAGCGAAGGAACTGATCGTGAACCACAAGGTCGCCGCGACCTTCGGTTGCTGGACCTCGGTGAGCCGCAAGTCCTGCCTGCCCGTGTTCGAGGAATACAACGCGCTGCTGTTCTACCCCGTGCAGTACGAGGGCGAGGAACAGTCGCTGAACGTGTTCTACACCGGCGCGTCCCCGAACCAGCAGTTGATCCCCGCCGCCGAATACATGATGGAGGAGATCGGCAGCAAGAAGTTCTACCTTCTCGGCACCGACTACGTGTTCCCGCGAACCGCGAACAAGGTGCTGAAGGCGTTCCTGAAGTCGAAGGGCGTGCCCGATGAGAACATCATCGAGGAATACACCCCGTTCCACCACCAGGACTACCAGACCATCGTCGCGAACATCAAGAAGTTCGCCGCCGGCGGTGACGCCTGCGTGATGTCGACGATCAACGGCGACTCGAACGTCCCGTTCTACAAGGAATTCGCCAACCAGGGCCTGACCTCCGAGGATTGCCCGATCATGGCCTTCTCGGTCGCCGAGGACGAACTCCGCGCGATGGACGTCCCGCCGCTCGTCGGCCACCTCGCCGCGTGGAACTACTTCCAGTCGATCGATACCCCCGAAAACGCGAAGTTCGTCGCCGACTTCAAGGCCTACTGCGAGAAGAACAACCTTCCCGGCGGCGCCGACCGCGTGACCGACGACCCGATCGAAGCAGCCTACTTCGGCGTCTATGTCTGGAAAGCAGCCGCCGAGAAGGCCGGTTCGTTTGACGTCGATGCCGTGCGCGCCGCGGCCTACGGTCTTGAATTCGACGCCCCCGGCGGTGCGAAGAAGATGCACGTGAGCAACCAGCACACCCACAAGCCGGTCTTCATCGGTGAAATCCTCGCCGACGGCCAGTTCAAGATCGTCTACGCCAGCGATGGCCTGGTCGAACCCGACTCGTACAGCCGCTTCCTGCATCCCGACGGCAACTTCCCGCCCCCGACCGGCGGCCCGAAGAAACTGTAATCGATGTCCCTGTTCCGGCGCCGGTCGGTCCCATCCCGGCCGACGCCGAATCGAAACCGCTCCCTCCGCCCGCCCTGTTGGGTTCACCATGCGCGAACGAATCATCATCCTGCTGCTGCTCGCCCTGACCGGCGCCGCCACGGTGACCCGCGCCGAACCCGCAGCCATATTCCCTCGCCTCCTTTCCGAGAACGCCGCCGACCGCGAAGCCGCGCTGATCGATCTCGCCCGAACCGGCGATGAACGCCTCGACCCCTTCTTTGAAGCCTACCGCGTCGGCTCCGTCCATGGCTGGAACGGACAATTGGTCGTCGCCGAAAGCCACCCCGGCCAACGCCTCGTCCTGCTGGATCCGCTAACGTCCATGCCGCTGCTCGACGCGGAGTCTACCCCGGTTGTGGTTGCCAAATCCGACCTCGTCGCCATCAAGATCTCACGCAACGAACGCAAGACCGTCGCCAACGCCCGCAGCCTGTTGCGCCTGTTTTCCCCACGCGCGGAAAGCCGGATCGCCGGCGCGAAGAAATGCGGCGATCCGCCGGTGCTGGTCGAGGCCCTCGGCAAACTCGAGGACCTCGCCGCCAACGACCCCGACCGCCGCGTCCGCCGCACCGCCCGCGAAAGCATTTCCCTGATCCAACTCGACCAGAATCCGCCGGGTTCACACGCCCAGGTGGAAGCCATCATCGCCCTCGCCGAATTGCGGTGCCAACGCGCCATACCGCGCCTGCGCGAATTGCTCACCGCAGAGCTGGCCGATCCCGAAGCCCGCGACGTCCTCCACGCCGTCGCCACCGACGCGATCCGCACCATCGAACGCCGCCTGTTCCTGCTCGACCGCGTCTCCAGCCTGTTCCAGGGCATCTCCCTTGGCTCCGTGCTGATCCTGATGGCCATGGGCCTCGCCATCACGTTCGGACTCATGGGCGTGATCAACATGGCCCACGGTGAAATGATGATGATCGGCGCCTATACCACCTACGAGATGCAACGCCTGTTCGGCTCGCTCGCCGCCTCCGGTGTGATCTCCGCCGCCCACCAGGACGTCTACTTCTGGGCCGCCCTCCCCGCCGCGTTCCTGGCCGCCGCCCTCGCCGGTTTCCTGATCGAATGGCTGGTCGTACGCCACCTCTACAAGCGCCCGCTCGAATCGCTGCTCGCCACCTGGGGCCTCGGCCTGATCCTGATCCAGGCCGTCCGCCTCCGCTACGGCGACAACATCGGCGTGAACGCCCCCGCCTGGGCGCGTGGAGGCATCGAGATCCTGCCCGACCTGACGCTGCCCTACGGACGCCTCTTCATCATCGGCCTGTGCGTGGTCGCCCTGCTCGCCCTGCACCAGCTCATCCAGCGCTCGCGGCTCGGCCTGAACATGCGTGCGACCATGCAGAACCGCGACATGGCCGCGTCGATGGGGGTGAATACCCACCTCGTCGACCGCCTGACCTTCGCCCTCGGCTCCGGCCTCGCCGGCCTCGCCGGCTACGCATGGACCCTGATCGGCGGCGTGACCCCCGACATGGGCCAGAAGAACTTCATCATCGATTCGTTCCTCGTCGTGGTCACCGGCGGTGTCGGCGAAATGGTCGGCGTGATCTGCGCCGGCCTCGGTATCGGCATCCTGACCAAGTTGATCGAGCCCCTCGAGATCGGCGGGTTCACCTTCGGTGCCATCTGGGCGAAAGTCGTACTGCTCATCATCATCGTCACCTTCATCCAGTTCAAGCCGGCCGGCCTGTTCGCGCCGAAGGGGAGGGCGGCCGATGTCTAACGCCCCCGGCTTCGCCGCGCGCCTGCACGCGCACCGGTTCACGCTCTTCCTGGTCGCCGCCGGCCTGTTCGCCGTGCCCGCCGCCTACCTTGCGGGCCACCTCACCATCGAGACGGTGAACATGCTCGGCCGCTACCTGACCTTCGCGATCGTCGCCATCGGCCTCGACCTGATCTGGGGCTACACCGGCATCCTCAGCCTCTGCCAGGCCCTGTTCTTCTCCCTCGGCGGCTACGCGATGGGGATGTACCTCGCCCACCACGGCGGACCCGAAGGCATCATCGACGCGAACGGCTGGAAGATCCCCGCCTGCCTCTACGTGGTCTACCCCTACGCGGTCGGCGAGGCCCCCGGTGATGCGACCGTCCCGTGGTTCTGGAAACCGTTCTTCTGGCTGCCCCTGACCGTCGCGCTCGGCGTGCTGATCCCCGGCCTCGTCGCCTACCTGATCGGCTACTTCGGCTTCAAGAGCAAGGTCCGCGGCGTCTACTTCTCGATCCTCACCCAGGCGATCACCGTCGCCTTCTGGCTGGTCTTCTGCATGAACAACATGAAGCTGTGCGGCACCAACGGGCTGACCCGCTTCGCCACCATCGCCGGCTTTCCGCTGACCTCCGACCACGTGAAACTCGGTCTCTACCTGACCACCGTGGTGTTGCTCATCGCGAGTTACCTGCTGTGCCGCTGGCTGACCCGCTCGCCGTTCGGCCGCGTGCTCGTCGCCGTGCGCGACGACGAGAAAACCCTGCGCTTCTCCGGCTACCGCCCGTACCACTACAAGGCCTTCGTGTTCACCGTGGCCGGCGCGCTGGCCGGGCTCGGCGGCATGCTCTACGCCCCGCAGATGGGCATCTTCACCCCCGCGAACATGGCGGCCGACCGCTCGATCCTGGTGGTCATCTGGGTCGCCGTCGGCGGCCGCGGCACCCTGTCCGGCGCGGTCATCGGCGCCCTCGGCGTGAACCTGTTCTACAGCTTCCTCACCACCCGCGCCCCCGAAGTCTGGCCGTTCGTGCAGGGTCTGCTCTTCCTCGCCGTCGTGCTGCTGATGCCCGGCGGCGTGATGGGCCTCGGCGCTCAACTCGCCGCCGCATGGACCTCGCTGCGCGCCCGATGGACCGAACCCGCACCCGCCAGCCTGGCGGTCCCCGGGGAGGATCAGGCGTGATCGCCACCGAATCCATCGTCACCCACCGGCCCTATGAGGAGGACCGGCCAAGCGTAAACGGCCTGTGGGACAAAAAGTACCTGCTGTTCCTTGAGGGCATCACCGCGGTGTTCGACGGCTTCAAGGCCCTCGACATCGAGGCCTTCGGCATCGGCCACCAGGAACTCCGCGTGGTCATCGGCCCGAACGGCGCCGGCAAGACCACGATGTGCGACGTGATCAGCGGCAAGACCCTGCCCACCACCGGCCGCGTCCACTACAACAGCGCCGACATCACCACCTGGTCCGACACCGATATCGCCCGCAACGGCATCGGCCGCAAGTTCCAGACCCCTACCGTGTACGACAGCCTCACTGCCTTCGAGAACATGGAGCTCGCCTTGCCCGGCCATCAGGCCGTCTGGGCCAACCTGTTCGGGCGGACCACCACCAGCGACCGCGACCGCATCATGGCCCTCCTCGCCCGCGTCCGCCTCGAAACCTGCGCCCACACCCAGGCCCGCCACCTCAGCCACGGCCAGCGCCAGTGGCTGGCCATCAGCACCCTCATCCTGTCGAACCCGAAACTGCTGCTGATCGACGAGCCGGCGGCCGGCCTGACCGATGCCGAGACCGGTCTGACCGCCGACCTGCTGCTCGAGCTGCGCGAGAAGCACACCATCATGGTCATCGAGCACGACATGGACTTTGTGCGCCGCCTCGATGCCAAGGTCACCGTGCTGAACGAAGGCCGCATCCTCGCCGAAGGATCGCTCGAGGAGGTCCAGAACAACCACGAGGTCCGGGAGGCCTACCTGGGACGATGATCGCGTTGAATTCCATGCTCACCATCCGCGACGTCAAGGTCGCCTACGGCCACGTGCTCGCGCTGCGCGGCGTGCAGCTCACCGTACCCGAGCGCACGGTGGTCAGCGTCATGGGCCGTAACGGCGTGGGCAAGACCACGCTGATGAAGACCATCATGGGCATCCTCAAGCCGCAGGCCGGGGCGATCGAGTTCGACGGCCGTGACGTCACCCGCCAACCCACCCACCGCCGCGTGCGCGGCGGCATGGCGTATGTACCGCAGGGGCGGATGATCTTCCCGCGCCTCACCGTCGAGGAGAACCTGCTGGTCGGCCTGGTCGCGCGCGACGACAAGCTGCGCACCGTGCCGCCGTTCATCTACGAGCTGTTCCCCGTGCTGCGCGACATGAGGGGGCGGCGCGGCGGCGACCTCTCCGGTGGCCAGCAACAGCAGCTCGCCATCGGCCGTGCGTTGATGACCGATCCCAAGCTGGTCATCCTCGACGAGCCGACCGAGGGCATCCAGCCCAACATCATCCAGCAGATCGGCGAGGTGTTGTGCCGGCTCACCGGCGAGTTCGGCATGACCGTGCTGATCGTCGAGCAGTACCTCGACTTCGTGCGTGAATACAGCCGCCACTTTGTCGTAATGAACCGCGGCCAAATCGCCGCAGCGGGCGAGACCCGCGAATTATCCCCGGAGATTGTCCATCGCTATCTGAGCGTGTAGGCCAGGTTGGCCTGCGCGCGTTAAAACACACCAAACAGGAGATGACCATGAAAACGAAGAGCAAGATGACCCGGACGCTGATCGCGCTGGGTTTGGCAGTGTCCGTTCCGGCCGCCTATGCGGAAATCGAGCTGGCCCCCGGCCTCAAGGCCGATGGCTTCATCGACATGTCCACGACCTATCGGGATCAGGATGGCGAGACCACCTCGACCGCCTCCTTCGACCAGTGGGAACTCGGACTCAGCTTCGATCCCGTGGAGAAGGTTGCTGCCCGCGTGGAAATCAATGACGTCAATGCGTCGGACGAGGGCGTGGTGGTTGAACAGGCGTTCGTCACCTACGACTTCGAGAACGGCCTGACTGCCAAGGCCGGTAAGTTTCTCAGCGGCCTCGGGTATGAAGGAGCGGAGCCGACCTTGCTTTACCAGTATTCGGTTTCGGCCACGATCATTGGTTATCCCGGGTATGCCAGCGGTGCCGGTTTGACCTATGATTTCGGTGTCGGCAGTGTCTATGGTGCAATCGTCGATGGCTGGTACTCGGGTGACAACGATCCCGAAACCCTCAGCTACGAAGTCCAGCTCAAGCTTGCGCCCGTTGAAGGCCTCACCCTTCAGGCCGGCTATGCCACCGAGGAGTTCGATGCCACGGTCGTCGACGAGGAACTCGCCGATGCCTACGACAAGGGCATCGCCAACTTCTGGGCCGAGTACAAGGTCGGCGCGCTCACCCTTGCCGGTGAGTACAACCTCCTGTACGACATCGAGGGTGCGGGCAGCGACGGCGATGGTTACCTGTTCATGGTCAACTATGCCTTCGGCAAGGCCGCGCTGACCCTGCGTACCAGCTACGCCGACCTCGACAACGGCTACGAGAACACCGAGTACACGATCAGCCCGAGCTACAAGCTCGCCTCCAACCTGCTGCTGGTCACCGAATACCGCCACGACGACTACGGTGACGCCGGCGACGCCGACACCTTCGCCGCCGAACTGCTCTACACGTTCTAACCGCGTTTGCTACCGCTACTCCATGCGGGGGCCCCGGCCAGCAATGGCCGGGGCCTTTTTGTTTCTCCTCCCTGGCGGGGTCAAGCCGATCACGTCATCATTAACCCGGAATCGAACGGGTTGGTTGCCTCGCTCCGGGGTTGTGTGCGATGATCAGACCATTCCACCGCCGTGAGTTGATCAGGAAGTAAACGTCACGATCACGGGTGCTCCACGACGATGAAAGGGGAACGGAACGGGGGGCGTGAGGTGACAGGTCTTGACCGTGCCGGAATACGAAACGCATGAAACCGGAAGGGACACCCTCATTACCAGTGACCGGCCACACGCGCAGCATGGCCGGATTGCTGGGCATGGTGGTCCTGGTGGGCATGGGCGAGCACATGGCCGAGCGGTTTTTACCGCTGTACCTGCAGGCCTTGGCGCCGGCATCCACGGCGGTGCTGGCGATCGGATTGTTGGCGGGTCTGGATGATCTTTTGTCGGCGCTGTACTCGTTTCCGGGAGGGTACCTGAGCGACCGGTTGGGAACAAAGCGCGCTTTGTTGCTGTTCAATCTGCTTTCCGTGCTGGGTTATCTTGCGGTTATCATGATCCATGCCTGGTGGGCGGTCCTGGTCGGGGCGGTCTTGTTCATATCGTGGTCGGCGATTTCGCTGCCGGCCACGATGGACCTGCTTGCCCGGGTCGTTCCGAAGCATCGTCGCACCATGGGCGTCTCGGTGCTTGCCTTGGTGCGACGGCTCCCCAAGATGCTTGGCCCGGTTGTCGGTGGTGCCTGCATTGCGGTATGGGGGGTGGAGGAGGGGGTGCGACGGGCGTTTGTCATGGCCTTGTTGCTGGCCGTGGTGGCGGCCATCCTGCAGCAGCGGCTGATTGCAGATGAAGCGCCGTCGAAACCGGAGCCGGAGGCGAATCCATGGCGTGTATGGCGGGAAATGCCGCAGGGGCTGCGGAACCTGCTGTGGTCGGATATTCTCGTTCGTTTCTGTGAACGCATCCCGGATGCCTTCGTGGTGATTTGGGCTACCCGTGCGATCACCCAGCCGGTCTCCGAGCTGGCCTTCGGGTGGCTATCCGCCATCGAGAACATCACCGCCGTATTGATTTACCTGCCTGTGGCCTACCTGGCGGATCAGTTCGGCAAGAAACCGTTTGTGCTGATCACCTTCGGCTTTTTCACCTTGTTTCCGCTGGCGTTGCTCCATGCCGAATCGATGGCGCCGCTCGCTGCAGTTTTCGTACTGCGCGGTCTGAAGGAATTTGGTGAGCCGACGCGCAAGGCCCTGATCATGGATCTGGCCCCTGAGGGCCGTAAGGCCGCGATGTTCGGCCTCTATTACCTGATCAGGGACATACTAGTAGCGTTTGCCGCCTTCGGGGGAGCCTTGCTCTGGCAGGTTTCGCCGGAACTGAACCTGAAGATTGCATTTGCCTTCGGCGTCGCGGGGACCCTGTGGTTCGCCTGGAAAGGGCGGGATTGTGCGCCTCTTCCAAGACGGTCCGAGAGGGACATAGAAACCTCGGCGAAAGGGGCGAAGGGGACACAGGGCGAAGGGGACACAGAAATAGACGGCGAAGGTACGGCGAAGGGGACACAGAAATAGCGACCATGCCTAAGGTATGAACCGATAGACGTGGTGATCGTGGATTGCGCTTGGTGTCTGGTTGCGCGGCAGGGTGGTGCGGTCGCTCATACGGCCCAGTATGTGCGCGCGTGGGGGTGATATTCCGGTTTCCGGGCAGACCTCTTCGCATCCGCCGATATCACGGTCCTGTTCCGCAAGCGTATTGTTGGGTGGTAATAGCTAGCGTTCGGGTCTCGGTCTTCGCCAGCATGCAAGGGGTGGCTCGTCAGTGGCTCGGTTCATGATCCTACGACAGGATGCCTGCGGATGATGAGTGGACATGACCGTGCGAACAAATAGTTCGGACCCTATGACCAGTCCGTCCACCCAATAGCGGATGCGCCGCGAAATCGTGTTGACGGATGTATGGCTCTCACCAGAAGAGGCTTGTTTGTCAAGAAGGGCTGACATCATGGAAAATAGATCGGTCAGGTTTCTGAGTCCGAGCATGGGCAAAATGCGTATCGCTACCTGATCGGCAAAAGGATGTTTTCCGGATTGATGCCATACTCCGTAGGAGGAAAACCGGTAGTCCCCGGCTTTTTCAACCATACCTGCCCGGACCGGGTTGTTTTCGATGTAGTTCCAACAGGCCCATACCGCCGATCCGCTTTCCAGAATCGTGTGTTTGAAACGATCGGCCCAAAGCGAGCCACGACGTCGAAGCGGACGGCTCCGGTTGTACCACATGGTAAACAGCTGCTGGAGATGGCGCATGAACCAACTGATGTCACGTGCCCGCTGTTGCCATAAGCGGCAAAGCTCGCTATCCGGATTCAAATCCTTGCGATCCCGATGGAATACCTTGTAGCGGCGGCACATGTCTTCCGGACTCATTACCTCCCGCGGGGCGTGAACCAGCAAGTGGTAGTGGTTTGACATCACCTGATAGGCAATAATCCCGATTCCGTAGAGCTGACTCACCCGGTGAAGGATCCGGACAAACTGCTCCTTGTCGGCGTCGCGGAAGGGCCGGTCCTTTGACGTGCCGGCGGTTCGATTGTAACAATGATACCAAGTATCGGAATCATCGACCTTGATGCGTGATGTTCTCATGCATCCTTAAAGCGGCGAGCAGGTCGTCTTTCCGGAAAAAGTTGGGGTTAGGGGGGCGTATCATCGCAACCTGTTGTGGGCGTTATGGAAGCAAAAGAATGTTTTTTCGAGCCCAATAAGTATTCGATGGCAAAACTTCTGTGTCCCTGGGTTTGCGCTAGGGTGCTAAAGTCTGTGTCCCTGGGGTGCTATGATAGGCAACAATCCCGATTTCATAGAGATGGCTCACCCGGTGAAGGATCCGGACAAACTGCTCCTTGTCGGCGTCGCGGAAGGGCCGGTCCTTTGACGTGCCGGCGGTTCGATTGTAACAATGATACCAAGTATCGGAATCATCGACCTTGATGCGTGATGTTCTCATGCATCCTTAAAGCGGCGAGCAGGTCGTCTTTCCGGAAAAAGTTGGGGTTAGGGGGGCGTATCATCGCAACCTGTTGTGGGCGTTATGGAAGCAAAAGAATGTTTTTTCGAGCCCAATAAGTATTCGATGGCAAAACTTCTGTGTCCCTGGGTTTGCGCTAGGGTGCTAAAGTCTGTGTCCCTGGGGTGCTAGGGTGGGGTGGTGCGCGGTGTAGGGTGTCCATCGTTGGACAAGTGTCAGGGGTCAGAATCCCTTTAGGGTATTGGCCGGATCGCGGATGCGTTCGACCGTGCCGTCGGAGTAGAGCACGTTGTAGGTGCCGAGGTGGGGCGCAGGAACGTCGGGTGAGAGAGCGTTGATCTCGATGAGCACCCACTGGCGATCGGTGAAGCTGCGCAGGTTGGCCCCGTTGAGACGGGTGTTCCAAATGTAGCTTAAGCCGAGGTTGGCGATGGCGGGGTGGGAGGCCGGACAGATCCAGGCCGAGGGATCGACGCCGTATTCCTCGAGCACGACGCGGATGCTGTCGGGGTCGGTCATCGGGTCGTCCGGGTAGAAGGCGAGCTTGGGCAAGGCACCGCGGTCGAGTTCGAACAGTTCCAGCGCCTGGTAGATGCGCGTGAGTTGCTCCGCGCACTGCACCGTCTTGGTAACCTGCATCAGGACATGGTAAATGCCACCGACCAGGGTGAAGACGATCACGGTCAGCACGAACAATTTGAAGATGATATGGCCGGCGCGGTTATTCACGGGACACCTGGTCGTACAGTAGTCGGGCCAACGGGGCTGGCCATTCGGTGGAAGGTGTGGAGAGCTGGATGGCCCGGCGCAAGTGTTGCTCGTAGGCCTTCAGGTTGTTGTCCATCTTGAACCGGACGGCGGCCACGAGATGGGCGTCGTTCTGGAGTCGTCGCGGGATGTAGGTGGCCATCTCCAGAAACCGGTCGATGCTCATATCGCCGGACAGGCAGAGGATGGCGTTGCGGAAGATTGCGTCCGATGGAACCGGATGGGTGGTGAGCAGGTTGATGGCCTCGTTGCGTCGGCCGTGGAGCAGGCTGAGGTTGAGTGCATCGAGCAGGGCGTAATGGTAGATCGGCGGGGAGGCATCGGCATTTTCGAGCACCAACCGGTAGTGATGGAGGGCTCCGTCGATATCCCCCTCGAGGCTGCGGATCCGGGCGATGTCGAGCGTGGCCATGGCGGCGGTGCGGTTGTCGCCCGATTGCAGGCTCATCTGTACGGCTGACTCCAGGTGGGGCAGTGCGGTGCCCCAGGCGCCCCGGTTCATCGCGCGTCGGGCCATGCGGATTTCCGGCCACGCGCCGATCGGTTGGACCTCGCTGGTTTCGGATATATCGCGGCCGGTCATGACCCGGGTGGCGAAGTTGCGCAGGTTGGCCATCGAGATCAATGTTTCATACCGGGCCTGAAGCAAGGCCCGGTTGTAATAGTGGGCGATGCCGCCGACGATGAGCAGGATCAACACCAGCAGGGCGACGATCTTGTCGTGGCGGCGGAAAAAGTAAAGAAGCCGTTCCTGCGTGGAAAATAGGCGCGCGGTGACGTGGCGACCGGTAATGGCGCGTTCCAGGTCGCTGGCGAACGCCTGGGCGTCGGTGTAGCGGTCGGCCACATCCTTGGCGAGTGCCTTCAGGATCACCGCCTCGAGGTCCGGCGAGATGTCCTTGCGGTGGGCACGCGGACGCTTTGGCTGTTCGCTCTTAACCGCCTCGAGTACGCTCTTGACCGGGGAGGAGTGCTGGGCGCTGTAGGGGAGCGAGCCGGTCAGTGCCTCGTAGAGCACGACGCCGAGCGAATAGATGTCGCTGGCCGGCCCGACCTTTTCGGCACGGGCCTGCTCGGGCGACATATACAGCGGGGTGCCGGTGAGGGCGCCGGACACGGTACACGAGGGCCAGTCGATCAACGCGGCCACGCCGAAGTCGGTCAGCAGCGGTTCGCCGAATTCGTCGATCATGATGTTGGTCGGCTTGACGTCGCGGTGCACGATGTTGCGGGAGTGGGCGAACTCGAGCGCGCCGGCGATCTTGATGATGGTGTCGACGATTTGGTTCGTCGTCATCGGGTTTGCTTCGATGCAATCGTCGAAGGTGCGGCTGTTGCGCACCGGTTCCATGACGATGTAGTGGTACGGACCCTCCTGGCCGGTTGCGTACACCTTCATGATGTTCGGATGGCGCCGGAGTTTCTTGGCCGCCTCGGCCTCTCGGCGGAACCGTTCGAGCATGGTGACCGAGACGCCGGGACCTTCCTGGAAGATCTTCAGTGCGACTTCGTGGCCAGTCGCGTCGCGCGCAAGGTAGACGGTGGCCATCGACCCGTGGCCGAGGGCTTTTTCGATGGCGTATTCACCAATCCTGAACCCCTTGCCCGGAACGGCGGTGTCGCGGGCGTAGGTTTCCCTGGCCGGTTGGCCGCCGTACGGGCTGGAGGTCGGGTCAGGCATGGGGCCCGACGAAGCAGATTATTCGCCGGTGCCGACCCGGACGACCTGAATGATCTCGACCGGTTCGGCCGGCACATCGCCGTGCGGACCGACACGGGTGGTGGGGACGGCGCGGATCGCGTCCACCACGTCCATGCCCTCAACCACCTCGCCGAACACACAGTAGCCAAAGCCGGACATGTCGGGGGAGCGGAAGTTCAGGAACTCGTTGTCCACCGTGTTGATGAAAAACTGGCTGGTTGCACTGTCGATCACCTGGGTGCGGGCCATCGCGATGGTGCCGCGTTTGTTGGCGAGCCCGTTCTGCGCCTCGTTTTTGATCGGGGAGAGGGTCGGCTTCTGCTGCATGTCCGGGGTGAAACCACCACCCTGGATCATGAAGTTGGCGATGACGCGGTGGAAGATCGTACCTTCATAGTGCCCGTTGTCCACGTATTGAAGGAAATTGGCGACAGTGACGGGGGCCTTGTCGGCGAACAGCTTGACCTTGATATCGCCTTTGGCGGTTTTGATGATGACCACGGGGTTCTCTCCTTCGGGTTGGGGTTGCGCCTCGGGGGCGGGTGATTCATCGGCGGGTGGCTGGGTGGTTTCCGCCGTGGCATCGGTTGTTTCCTCGGTCGTGGTCATCTCCTCGGTCCACCCGGGCACCGCGCCGAACGTCATCCAACCCGCCAATACCGTCAACATCCAGATCGTACGCATAACAGCAATCTCCTGTTCGGTGTAGAACTAACACGATGCCCGGCAATGCGCAAGCGCCAGCCGTGCCGGATGTCACCTCAACAGCCCGATCCCGCACCGAACTGCGAACTAGAGTAACAATGCGTGCTTATGCCATCTGGAAGGGTTCCATATCAGGATCCTCCATCGAATCGATCACCCCACCAGCTCTGTCCCTATGCCTGATTGACCTATGCCTGCTCGGCCTGTCCTTGGGTCCATGGTTCGAGTGTGCCGGGTGGGCGGGAAACCGGTCGGCTAGCGGATCCGGATCCCGGTGCAATCCTCCTGATTAGACTTTTCTTTCGCTGATCAGCAGATAGAGTGGAACCAACTATCGCACTGTCCGCTGGTTGCGGATACGACGCACCGAGAGGGAGTTGGAACATGGCTGAAGAACTGCAGCATCTGATTGAACGTATCCAACGCGAGGCCGTTGACACCGGGGAACAGCAGGCGGCTAAAATTGTCGCGCAGGCCCGCGAAAAGGCGGCCGCGCTGGTCAAGGACGCCGAGGCCAAGGCGGCAGCCATCGTGGAGAAGGCCGACCAGGATGCCAAGCTCTTCACCCAACGCAGCGAGCAGGCGCTTTCCCAGGCAGCCCGCGACTTGCTGATCTCGGTGGGCCGCGGGGTAGAACAGATCTTTGAGCAGTTGACCCGCGAGGCCGCCGGGAAGGCACTGGATGCGGCAACTCTGCGACCGGTGCTGGCCCGGATCATGGAGGTCTATGCCAGGGAAGGTGGATTGCCCAAGGATCTCGAGGTGATCGTCGGCGAGGCCGATCGCGCCGCGATCACGGACTTCTTCAAGCAGGAATTCGCCGCCGCGCTGGCCGGTGGACTGGCGATCACGGTTGATCCCCGCACCCAGAAGGGGTTCAAGGTTCGCCGCCACGACCGGCACATTGAACACGATTTCTCCCGCGAAGCCATCGCCGATGCCGTCGCCGCATACCTGCGCCCGGTTCTCGCGGAAACCGTCTATAACGTATCACGTGCTTCCTGAGGTCCGGCGATCCGTGAGCAGTCGCTATTACTACCTGATTGCCAGTTTGCCCGCCCTGGTGTTTTCCCAGCCGGCGGCGATGAGCCGCGCCGGATTCATCGCCGAGTGCGAACAGCAACTCGTGGGCGACGACCTCGCGGAAGTGACCGCGCTGCTCGACGCTCGGCTGGACGACGTGCAGAGCGATTTCGGCCGGGCCTGGTTGCATGCCGACCGGCAGTTGCGCAATGCGGTGGTTCGGGCCCGCGCGCTCCGGCTCGGGGTGGACGAGAAGAAATTCCTCCAGAGCCACGAGGGTTTCCGTGTCGATGCGGAGGCCGCGGTAAGCGATGCCTTTTCACGCGCAAACCCGCTGGAACGAGAACTCGCGCTCGACCGCTATCGCTGGAATCTTGCCGACGAGTTGAGCGCCGGCGATGCGTTTGCCCTGCCGGCCTTGCTTGCCTACGCCGTGAAACTCGCCCTCAATGAACACTGGCGCGCCTTGACCCCTGAAATCGGCCGCGAACGGTTCGAGGATCTGGTCGAGCAGGTCGGTGTCAGCGCGCAGGAGGTATCGGCGTGGTCGGGACTTTCCCAGGTATGAAGAAGAACCATATGGAATGGGTGATTGTATGAGTGAAGCGGTGCCCGGCACCGTCGTCGGCGTGAACGGCAACTTGTTGCGCGTCCGTTTCGCCTCGGCGGTGACCCAGAACGAAGTGGCCTATGCGGTGACCGGTTCGACCCGGCTCAAGGCCGAAGTCATCCGCGTGCGCGGCGACGTGGCCGACCTGCAGGTGTTTGAGGACACCACCGACCTCCGGGTCGGTTCCCCGGTCGAGTTCTCCCGCGAGTTGCTCAGCGTCGAGCTCGGCCCCGGCCTGCTTGGCAGCATCTACGACGGCCTCCAGAACCCGCTGCCCGACCTTGCGGAGCAGTGCGGCTTCTTCCTGCAGCGCGGAACCTACCTTGACCCGCTGAACCGAACCCGGCGCTGGCCGTTCAAGCCTGCGGTGAAGGCCGGCGACACCGTGACCGCCGCGCAGACCCTCGGCACCGTGCCCGAAGGTATCTTCGAGCACCGCATCATGACTCCGTTCCGCCTGACCGGTGCATGGAAGGTCGAATCCATCGCCGCCACCGGCGAGTACGCCGTGGCCGACCCGATCGCCACGCTGGTAAACGAACACGGCGAGCGCCAGGAGCTGACCATGATCCAGCGCTGGCCGGTCAAGATGCCGATCCGGGCTTATGCCGAGCGCCTGCGCCCGGTCGATCCGATGGTCACCAAGATCCGTATCGTCGATACCTTCTTCCCGATCGCCCGCGGCGGCACCTACTGCATTCCCGGTCCCTTCGGCGCCGGCAAGACCGTGCTCCAGCAGATCACCAGCCGCAATGCCGATGTCGATATCGTCATCATCGCCGCCTGCGGCGAACGCGCCGGCGAGGTGGTCGAGACCCTGCGCGAATTCCCCGACCTGACCGATCCGCGCACCGGCAAGAGCCTGATGGAGCGCACGCTGATCATCTGCAACACCAGTTCGATGCCGGTGGCCGCGCGCGAGGCCTCGGTGTACACCGCGGTGACCATCGCCGAGTACTACCGCCAGATGGGCCTGCACGTGCTGCTGCTCGCCGACTCGACCTCGCGCTGGGCCCAGGCCTTGCGCGAAGTGTCCGGCCGCCTCGAGGAAATCCCCGGCGAGGAAGCCTTCCCCGCCTACCTCGAATCGGTCATCGCCGCCTTCTACGAGCGCGGCGGCCTGGTCCGCCTCCACGACGGTGGCACCGGCTCGGTCACCATCGGCGGCACGGTTTCTCCCGCCGGCGGCAACTTCGAGGAACCGGTGACCCAGAGCACGCTGAAGGTGGTCGGTGCGTTCCACGGCCTCTCGCGCGAACGCTCCGACGCCCGCCGCTACCCGGCCATCCATCCGCTGGAAAGCTGGAGCAAGTACGAGGGCGTGTTCAACCGCGACGATGTAGCCTTCGCCCGCAAGCTGCTGCGCACCGGCAACGAGGTCAGCCAGATGATGAAGGTGGTCGGCGAGGAGGGCACCTCCATCGATGACTTCATCCTCTATCTGAAGGGCGAGTACCTCGACGCCGTGTACCTGCAGCAGGACGCGTTCGACGAGGTGGACAGCGCGACCCCCGGCGACCGTCAGGAATACGTCTTCGCCCGCATCCTCAAGATCCTCAAGACCCGGATGCACTTCACCGAGAAGGACGAGGCCCGCCTTTACTTCCAGAAGTTGACCCAGATGACGAAGGACTGGAACCGGATCGGCCGGGACAAACCCGAGTTCAAGCAGACCGAGGAACTGATCGAGAAGTCCCTCGCGGAGGTCGCCGACTATGCGTAAGGTCCACACCAACATCGAACAGATCGCCGGCAACGTCATCGTGGTCAAGGCCGACGGCGTCGGCTACCGCGAGCTGGCCGAGGTCCGCTCGCCCTTCGGCACCTCACTGGCCCAGGTCATCCGCCTCGACGGTGAACGCGTGTACCTGCAGGTCTTCGCGGGCAGCCGCGGCATCGCCACCGATTCCGAGGTCCGCTTCCTCGGCCACACCATGCGCGTCCCGTTCTCCGACGCGCTGCTCGGCCGCGTGTTTACCGGCAGCGGCACCCCGCGCGACCGCGGTCCCGCCATTACCGAGAACATGACCCCGATCGGCGGTCCCTCGGCCAATCCCGCCAAACGCATCATCCCGAAGAACATGGTCCGCACCGGCATCCCGATGATCGACCTGTTCAACACCCTCGTCGAATCGCAGAAGCTCCCGATCTTCTCGGTGGCCGGCGAACCCTACAACCCGCTGCTCGCGCGCATCGCCATGCAGGCCGAGGTCGATGTGATCGTGCTCGGCGGCATGGGGCTTAAACACGACGACTACCTGTTTTTCCGCGACACGCTGGAGAGCCAGGGCGCCCTGTCGCGTTCGGTCCTGTTCATCCACACCGCCTCCGACCCGGTGGTCGAGTGCCTGATGGTGCCCGACCTCGCCCTCGCCGTGGCCGAACAGTTCGCCCTGCAGGACAAGCGGGTGCTCGTTCTGCTCACCGACATGACCACCTTCTCCGATGCGATGAAGGAAGTGGCCATCA
Organism: uncultured Verrucomicrobiota bacterium; assembly: GCA_937872895.1. Taxonomy (GTDB): domain Bacteria; phylum Verrucomicrobiota; class Kiritimatiellia; order CAIVKH01; family CAIVKH01; genus CALMUP01. The sequence goes on along the minus strand of CALMUP010000027.1, from coordinate 116,420 downwards.
CCATGGAGCAGATCCCGTCGAACCGCGGCTACCCCGGCGACCTGTACAGCCAGCTTGCCTCGCGCTACGAGAAGGCGGTGGACTTCGATACGGCAGGTTCGATCACCATCCTCGCCGTGACCACGATGCCCGGCGACGACGTGACCCACCCGGTCCCCGACAATACCGGTTATATCACCGAGGGCCAGTTCTACCTGCGCAACGGCCGCATCGAGCCCTTCGGCTCGCTGAGCCGCCTCAAGCAGCTCGTGAACAAGAGCACCCGCGAGGATCACCGCACCATCATGGACAGCATGATCCAGCTCTACGCCTCCTACAAGGACACGCTGGAGAAGCAGTCGATGGGCTTCCGCATGAGCGGCTGGGATTCGAAGCTGCTGAAGTACGGCCAGCGCTTCGAAGCGGAGATGATGGACCTCACCGTCAACATCCCGATCGAGAAGGCCCTCGACCTCGGCTGGGCCATCCTCGCCGACTGTTTTGACCGCGCCGAAACCGGCATCCCGACCAAGCTGGTGGAGAAGTTCTGGCCGAAATAAATAAAGGATGGAATACGGAAAACGGAACGAAGATCCGGACCAGGTCCATCCCGAAAATCTAACATTCAAGATCACCATCCGTGGCCAAGATCAAATATACGAAAAACGAGTTGAAGGCCCAGCGCGACGCCCTGAAGCGGTTCAAGCGCTACCTGCCCACATTGCTGCTCAAGAAGCAGCAACTGCAACTCGAGTTGCGCCTGCTCGACCAGCGGATCGAGGCCAAGCAGGATGAGCAGCGAAAATTCGTCGAGGAGATCGGCCCCTGGATCAAGTTGTTCTCCGTGCCGGTCGATCTCGCCCGCCACCTCCACCTCGCCGAGGTCAAGACCACCACCGGGAACATCGCCGGCGTGAACATCCCGGTCTTGAAAGAGGTCGTCCTGAACCGGCTCCCGCTCGACCTGCATGCCACCGACAGCTGGCACGACGACGGCTTGGCCGCGATCGAGCGCGCCTTGCGCATGAAGATCGAGTTGAACATCCTGCGCGAGCAGCGCCAGCTCATCGCCGACGAGCTCCGCACGACCAGCCAGCGCGTGAACCTGTTCGAGAAGGTGAAGATCCCCGAGGCGCGCAACAACATCCGCATGATCCGCATCTACCTGGGCGACGTCCAGACCTCCGAGGTGGCCCGTGGCAAGATCGCCAAGAAGAAGACCGCGGAGGGCACCGCGTCATGATCGTCCCGATGAAGCGCCTGACCCTGCTGTGTCTCGCCTCGTCGCGCGATGCCACCCTGCGCTCGCTGCAGGACCTCGGCGTGGTCCATGTGACCAGCCTCAAGCCGCCCGACAGCCGCGCCCTCGAGACCTCGCGCAACCACCTGGCCTACGTCAAGCGCGCCCTCGAGACGATGCCGCGCAAGCCCGTTGTGCCGCCTTCCGGTCTTTCCGCCGACGTGATCGTCAGCCTGGTCTGGACCATGCTGCAGGACAAGAAGGACATTGAGGATGCCTTGGAAGCCCTGCTGGCCGAGCGCGCCCGCATCGAGCCGTTCGGCTCATTCGACCCGGGCCTCGTTCGCGACCTGCACGCTCACGGCATCTTCATCCGTCTGTATGCCCTCTCTCCTGGCGTGGAGCCGGTGGCACCCGACGGGGCCGCCCTCGTCGAACTCAACCGCGACAAGAATGGCGCACGCTTCGCCCTGGTTTCCCGCTCCGCCGATACCGCGTTTCCCGTGCCAGATTTCCGCCTGCCCGAGCGCTCGCTCGCCGAGGTTGATGGGCAGATCGCCGAATACCGAGCCCGCCTCGACGATTGTGTCGCCTCGCTGCGCCTGCACGAGGGCGACCACGAGGTGGTGGCCGCATTGCGCGACCAGCTTGAGGATACCGTACATTTCCTCGAGGCACGCGACGGCATGGGCAACGCCGCCCCGATCGCCTACCTGCGCGGTTACCTGCCGGCCGATCAAGCCGACACCGTTTTCGCCGCCGCCCGCCGCGAAGGGTGGGGGGTGCAGATCGATGACCCCGCCCCGGACGAGGACGTGCCGACCTTGATCCGCAATCCGCGCTGGATTCGCCCGATCGAGTCCGTCCTTCGCGGGATCAACGTCCTCCCCGGCTACCGCGAGGTGGACATGAGCCTGCTCTTCCTCGTGTACTTCAGCCTGTTCTTTGCCATCCTGATCGGCGATGCCGGGTATGGTGCCCTGTTCCTTGTCGCCACCCGTCTGGCCCGGCGCAAATGGAAAACCGCCCCGTCCGAACCCTTCACTCTCCTGACCATCAACAGCGTCGGCACCATCGTCTGGGGCGTGATCACCGGCACCTATTTTGGCGCGGCCCGGGTACCTCCGCTCCTCGAGGGATTCATCATCACCTGGCTCACCGATCCGGAGAACATGAAGAGCCTCTGCTTCCTGATCGGCGCGGTACACCTGACCTGCGCCCACCTGTGGAACATCATCCGCTGGGCCCCGCAACCGGTCGCACTCGCCCAGATCGGCTGGATCGGCATGACCTGGACCATGTACTTCGTCGCCCACCAGCTGGTGCTGAACCAGCCGATGCCGCCGTGGATCACCTGGGTCGCGGTGGCCAGCTCCGGGTTGATCCTGCTGTTCATGACCCCTCCGGCCAAGCTCAAGGAGGAATGGTTCCAGCACGTGATGTTCCCGCTGAACATCGTCGGCAACTTCGTCGATGTCGTGTCCTACATCCGCCTGTTCGCGGTCGGCTTCGCCTCGCTCGCCGTCGCCCAGGCCTTCAACAGCATGGCCCTGGCCAGCGGCGTGTCCAGCCTGTGGTCGGGTCTCGGCGCCGCCCTGATCCTGCTCGCCGGCCACACCCTCAACATCGTGCTCGGGTTCATGGGCATCCTCGTGCACGGGGTGCGCCTGAACACCCTCGAGTTCTCGTCGCACCTCGGCGTCCAGTGGACCGGCCACGGCTACGAACCCTTTTCCCGCAAACGCAAGAACGGATGATCCATCAGAAGGAGTAACGGTATGGAAGAGCAAGTCATGATCGGTTTGGGTAAGTTGGGCGCGGCCGCCGCGATCGCCTTCGCGGCCATGGGGTCGGCCCTCGGCACCGGTGCCGCCGGTGCCGCCGCGGTGGGCGCGTGGAAGAAATGCTTCGCACAGAGCAAGGCCGCGCCGTTCATCCTGGTGACCTTCGTCGGCGCACCGCTGTCGCAGACGATCTACGGCATGATCCTGCTCGGCAACATCAACACCGCGGTCGCCGCGAACCCGTCCTTCTGGCCCGCCATGATCGGCGCCGGCCTGTTCGGCGGGATCGCCATGGGCCTTTCAGCCTGGCTGCAAGGCAAGGCCGGTGCGGGTGCGGCCGATGCCCTGGCCGAGACCGGCAAGGGATTCGGCAACTACCTGATGGTGCTCGGCGTCATTGAAACCGTCGCCCTGTTCGTCATGGTCTTCATCGGCGGGGCCATCAAGTAGGCCCTCATTTCCCGTTGGACAAATCGCCGCCCGTGCCGGATAGTCCCGTCCGCGCCGGGCGGAGATCGTTCCGGCCGGCATGCCGGAATGAGCATGGCTCCCGGCGCGATACGAGTACGATTAGGATTACGATTACGGTTTTTCTGAACACTGACACCCGACACCCCCCATCCCATGAACCTACAGAACCTCTTCGCCGAGCGCATCGGCGGTAAAAACTTCGGTGAGTCGAACGAGATCTACAAGTTCGAGAAGATCAAACGCGCCAAGGCCGCGGCCCGCGCCGCCCGCCCCGATGTCGAGTTGCTCGACTTCGGCGTCGGCGAACCCGACCAGATGGCGCCAACGGCGATCCGCGAGGCCCTGAAGAAGGCGGTCGACAACCCGGCCAACCGCGGGTACGCCGACAACGGCATCCGCGAGTTCAAACTCGCCGCCGCCGAGTACCTCTCCAAATTCTTCGGGGTGACCGGCATCGATCCCGACACCCAGATCAACCACAGCATCGGCTCCAAGCCGGTCCTCGCCATGCTGCCCCTCTGCTTCATCAATCCTGGCGATGTCGTGCTGCAGACCGTGCCCGGCTACCCTGTGCTCGCCACCCACGCCAAGTACCTTGGCGGCGAAGTGGTCAAGGTCCCGCTGAAAAAGGAAAACGGCTTCCTGCCCGACCTCAAGGCCATCCCGGCCGACGTGCTCAAGCGCACCAAGCTGTTCTACGTCAACTACCCGAACAACCCGACCGGCGCTGCGCCGACCGCCGCGTTTTTCGACGAGCTGATCGCCTTCGCGAAACAGCACAACATCCTGATCGTCCAGGATGCGGCCTATGCCACCCTGTCGTACGGGCCGGAGCGGTTGTCGATCCTCGGGCGTCCCGGCGGTGCCGAGGTCGCCATCGAGCTGCACTCGATGAGCAAGAGCTACAACATGACCGGCTGGCGCCTCGGTTTCGTGGCCGGCCCGGCCCGCGTCGTGCAGGCCTTTGCCGAGGTGAAGGACAATTGCGATTCCGGCCAGTTCAAGGCCATCCAGGTCGCGGCCTGCGCGGGCATCGCCGACATGGCCCTCTCCGAGTCGATCCGCGAGCACTACCGCGTGCGTCTCGAGAAACTGGTCAAGGTCCTGAAGAACGCCGGTTTCGATGCCACCATGCCCGGTGGCACCTTCTTCCTGTACACCCAGGCCCCGGTCGGGGCGGCGGGTCTTGACTTTGCCAACGCCGAGGCCGCCTCCCAGTACCTGATCCGCGAACAGTCGGTGTCCACCGTGCCGTGGGATGACGTCGGCTCCTTCCTGCGCTTCTCGTCCACCTTCGAATCGGCCGGAAAGGCCGACGACGACCGGGTGCTCGCCGAGTTGGCCCGCCGGCTGGACAAGGCCGCGTTGCGGTTCTAGTTTCTACCTAATTGTTATGTAACCTGTTGCTGTGTAAGTTGCTTTACTTCACGCGTGACAAGTGTATGGTAAGTGCATGGAGATTTGTCATGGCGGTTAAAACCATCACTATCGATATGGATGCCTACACGTTGCTCGAAGCGGAAAAACGTGCGGGTGAGTCGTTCAGCAAGGTCATCAAACGGACCTTGGGGGGCGGATCGCGTTCGGCTGCGGATTTGATGCGTCAACTTGACCGGGTGATGTTGGAGGAGTCGACATTGGCGCGGCTGGAGGGTGTGGTGCGTGACCGTGCCCGGCATCCCGTACAGGCGCTGCGCTGGGAGGCGGATCCGCGATGATGATCGACACCTCGTTTTGTATCGACGTGGTCCGGGAGCGTCGTAGCGGGCAGGAGGGGCCAGCGCTTCGGAAGCTGGGCGGGTTGGGGGAGGTCAGATTGCAGATGTCGCTGTTTGTCTATTGCGAACTACAGCATGGCATTCATGGTGCATCGGTGTTCGCCGCTGAGCAGCGCCGGATCGAATGGTTGACCGAGTTTGTTCCGGTGATCCTGCCGGATCGAACCTATGCGGTCATGTATGGAATGTTGGCTGCCGCCCTGCAGGCCAAAGGAGAAGGCATTCCCCAGATGGATCTCCTGATCGGTGCCCATGCGGTTGCGTTGGGCGTGCCGTTGCTTACGCGGGATCACGGGCACTTTCGCCGCATCGAGGGATTGGTGGTGGAAACCTATGGATGACGACAACCGCTCTGCCGTTGCCAAATCGGACCGGACCGCTAGGATTGAACCATGAACCAGCCACCCTTCAGCATACGCATCGGCCATCAGATCTCCGTCTTTCTGGAGAACCGTCCCGGCACCCTGCGCTCGGTGATCGATGTGTTGCGCGAGGCCGGGGTGAACTTGCTCGCCTTGTCGCTTTCGGAAGGCCTCGAGATCGGTTACCTGCGGGTGACGGTGGACAAGCTCGATGTCGCCCGCGAGGCCTTGAACAAGGCCGGTCACCTGGTGCTTGAGCGCGAGGTGCTGCTGCTGGAGGTGGCCAACCGGCCGGGCGGCCTCGCCTCGGTCATCGACCGCCTGTCCGCCGCGAACATCAACATCGAATACGCCTATTCCGCCGACAGCCCGACCCCGCTCTCCAGCATGATCGTCGTCCGCGTCGCCGATCCCGCCGCCGCCATGGCGGTGCTGAAGGCCTGATCGGCCCGGGTCCACGTCCTGATTCGGGATTGCCAAACCGCACCTGGACGCGCATCATCCGGCAACAGTAGGTATTGCAACAACGTGCCATGACAACACCCGCCAAGATCCAGGTTTCCGTGGTCATCCCCGTGTACAACGAGGAGGAGAGCGCCGAGTTGCTCTGCCGCAAGCTCCACGAATCGCTGTCCACCCTGAACCGCACCTACGAGATCATCCTTGTCGATGACGGCAGCTCCGACCGGACCTGGGAGGTGTTGAACCGGATGGCCAAGGAGGTTCCCCACCTGGTACTGATCCGCTTCCGCCGCAACTACGGCCAGACCGCGGCGATGAGTGCCGGATTCGACGCCGCCGCGGGCGAGGTGGTGGTGACCCTCGACGCCGACCTCCAGAACGATCCTGGCGATATCCCGCTGCTGCTGGAGCGGATCGACCAGGGATTCGATGTGGTCAGCGGCTGGCGCAAGAACCGCCAGGATACGTTCATCAACCGCCGCCTGCCGTCGATGATCGCCAACGGCCTGATCAGCAAGATCACCGGCGTCGCGCTCCACGACTACGGATGCACGCTGAAGGCCTACCGTCACGACGTGATCAAGAACGTGAACCTTTACGGGGAAATGCACCGGTTCATTCCCGCCCTGGCCAGTTGGGTGGGCGGCACGATCGACGAAGTGGTGGTGCGCCACCATGCCCGCCAGTTCGGGCGCTCGAAGTACGGCATCTCCCGCACCTTCCGCGTCGTGCTCGACCTGCTGACCGTGAAGTTCCTGCTGCACTACAGCACCCGGCCGATCCACATCTTCGGCAAGATCGGCGGCTTCTTCGCGCTGCCCGGCTTCCTGATGCTGGCCATCATGACCCTGGCCAACCTGTCCTACCACCTGTTCGGCACCGAACTCGGGGCCGACCTGATCAAGCGTCCGTTCTGGATCGTCACCTCGTTCATGATGATCCTGTTCAGCCTGCAGTTCATCAGCATGGGCCTGCTCGCCGAGATGCAGATCCGCACCTACCACGAGTCGCAGGGCAAGCCGATCTACATGGTGCGCGAGACGGTCCGCTCGGCCGGTTGACCGGCATGGAGGACTGGCACCACAGGCCGGCCGAATTCACGGCCGGCGACCTCGCCGGCGATCTGGCCGGCATCGAGGCGCACCTCCAGGCCAACGTGTCCTTCATCGTCTGGCTGTACGGCAGCGTGTTCATCCTCGGCTTCATCCTGCTTGCCGCGTTCACCTGGCGTATCCAGCGCAAGCCGCTGGACTGGGACGAACCCGTGCGCCGGCTGGCCTGGCGGCCGTGGAGTCTGCGTTCGGCGGCGGTAATCGTTCTGCCCCTGCTTGCCGTGCAGGTGCTGCTCGGCTTCGCGCACGCGGCATTCGCCGACCGGATGCCATGGTCGGAGCCCGATGGTGAACGCGCCCTGATCATTGTGCAGAGCCTGCTGTTCCATTGGCTATGCTTTGCCCTGATTGCGGCCTCGCTGTACCTGAACCGCCTGCCCTGGGGAACGGCCTTCGGTTTTTCACCCAAGGGGATCGGCCGCGAGATTCTGTGGGGGGTCGGGATCATGATCGGGGTCATGCCGCTGCTGATCGGCTACAACGTGGTGGCGCAGATCGTGATGAACTGGATGGGGTATGAGCCGCCGGTGCAGGATGTGACCCGGATCATCCACGGGGCTTCCGATGTGCCGACCAAGGTCTATTTCGCCCTGCTCGCGGTGGTCATTGCCCCGGTGGTCGAGGAGTTGCTGTTCCGCGGCGTCCTGCTCCCCGCACTCACGCGCTATGCCGGGGTCAAGCCGGCCATCGTCGCGGTCTCGGTGCTGTTCGCCCTCGTGCACGGCCACCTGCCGTCGGCGGTGCCGCTGTTCATCCTGTCCGCCGCGCTTTCCCTCGCCTACATCTACCGGGGCAGCCTGGTCACCTCGATCGCCATGCACGCCTTCTTCAACAGCATGACGATCGCGGTCATCCTGCGCGGGTGAAGCCCCTCCGGCGTAGAGTACCAGCGCTACAGCGAGGGAGGTAACCGCTCTCTTCCGTAGTTCCGGCGTTACACGCCGTCGTTGCAGGACCTCAGGAGTGCACGTTGATGCTGGCGCGGATCATGCCGGTGGCCGGGTCGTCCGCGAGGGCGAAGCCGACGTTGCGGCAGATGTGCTGCATGCCGACGTTGTCCTTCAGCATTTCGCCGACCACGCGGTCGATGCCGGTTTCGCGCCGGGCGATGTCGAGGAGGCGGCTGAGCAGCACCTTGCCGAGCCCGCGTTGCTGCCAGGCGTCGCTGACCAGCAGGGCGAAGCGGGCTTCGCCGGTGCCGCGGATCTTGCTGAGGCGTCCCACCGCGATGATTTCCGGAACCGGTTGTTTCTTGGTCGTGACGACCAGGGCCATTTCGCGGTCGTAATCGATAAAGCACATGCGGGTGAGCCGCTGGTGGGTGATGCGCTCGCTGAGCGTGATAGCCTGGGTGTAGCGCTGGAGCACGCTGCGGTCGGACAGGGTCTTGTGGAACTCGACCATCAGCGGTTCGTCCTCCGGGCGGATCGGACGCATGTGCACCGGGGTGCCGTCCTTGAGGTGGGCGTCGGTCTGGTATTGGGAGGGGTAGGGGCGGATGGCCGGCTTGGGAAGGTCCTCCTCCTTCATGTCCAGCGGATGCAGCAGCACCCGGGCATCCACCGCGATGATCTGTTCGGCCGAGACGAGCAGCGGGTTGATGTCGCTTTCGCAGATCCACGGGTTCTCCACCACCATCTGGCTGAACCGGACCATGATCCGCTCCATCGCCGCCATGTCCACCGGCTTGCGGCCGCGCACGCCCTTGAGCGCGGTGAAGATCTTGGTCTTCTCCATCTTGCGGCGGGCCAGGGTGCGGGTCAGGGGGGGCAGGGCGAGGGCGCGGTCCTTGAACACCTCGACGAGCTGGCCACCGCTGCCGAACAGCAGTACCGGGCCGAATTGCGGATCGATCGAACTGCCGACGATGATCTCGTAGCCTTCCATCTTGATCATCTTCTGCACGGCCACGCCCTGGAAATGCTGGGCGCCGGCCTTCTCGGTCACCGAGGCGAGGATCTCGTCAAACGCCTTGAGCACGGCCTCGCGGCTGCCGAGGTTCAGCTTCACGCCACCGACGTCGGTCTTGTGGGTGATGGTTTCCGAATGCAGCTTCAACACGACGGGATAACCCATCGCCTCGGCCAGCTTCACCGCCTCGTCGCGGGTGGTGCCGATCTCCGTCGGCACGGTGGGGATGCCATAGGCGGCGAGCAGTTTCTTCGATTCGAACTCGGTGAGGGTGGTGCGGCCCTGCTTGCGTACCTCGGTGATGATGGCGTTGGCGGTTTCACGACCGCTCCCCATGTCGCCGGTGTCCATCTCGGAGTGTTCCGGGATCTCGTAGAGGTGGTTCAGGTTGTCGCTGTACTTCCACATGTAGGTGAAGGTGCGCGCGGCGGTGTCGGGATAGTTGAAGGTCGGGATGCCGACGCGGTTGAGGATGTCGTTGCCGGCGGAAACCACCGGGCCGCCCATCCAGCTGGCCAGGACCGGCTTGCCCTCGATCTTCGCGTAGGGCTTGAGTTTTTCGGCGGTCTGGGTCGGATCGGTCATGTCCTGCGGGGTCAGGATGACCATCAGGCCATCGCTGTTCGGATCGTTTGCGGCGATCTCGAGCGCCTTCGCGTAGCGGTCCGGCCCGGCGTCGCCGAGGATGTCGATCGGGTTGTTGCGGCTCCAGTGCGGCGGCAGGAAGCTGTTGAGTTCGGCGAAGGTCTTCTTCGACACCTCGGCGAGTTCGCCGCCGCTGACGATCAGGGCGTCGGTGGCGAGCACCCCGGGGCCGCCCGCGTTGGTCAGGATGGTCAGGCGCGGACCTTTCGGGCGCGGCTGCTTGCCGAGCACTTCGGCCATGTTGAACAGTTCGGAAATTGAATTCACCCGCAGCACGCCGGCGCGCATGAAGGCGGCATCGAGCACCTCGAAACTGCCGGTCAACGAACCGGTGTGCGAGGCGGCAGCCTTGGCGGCGGCCTCGGTGCGGCCGGCCTTGATCACGATGATCGGCTTGTTCAGCGCGACCTCGCGGGCGGCCGACAGGAAGTTGCGGGCGTTGCCGATCGACTCCATGTAGATGACGATGCTCTGGGTGCGCGGATCGTTGCCGACGTAGTCGATCAGGTCGCCGAAATCGACGTCCAGCATCGAGCCGATCGACACGAAGGAGGAGAAGCCAACCTGCTCGCGGATACTCCAGTCGAGCACCGCGGTGCACAGCGCGCCGCTCTGGCTGATGAAGGCCACGTTGCCGGGCCGGGCCATCACACCGCCGAAGGTCGCGTTCAGGCCGGTGATCGGGTTCATCACGCCGAGGCAGTTCGGGCCGATCAGGCGCATGCCGCCGCGCCGCGCATGGACAAGGATCTCGCGCTCGAGTTTTTCGCCCGGTTCACCCAGCTCCTTGAACCCGGCGGAGATGACGATGCAGCCCTTCACCCCGGCGGCCACGCACTCCGCCACCAGGTTCGGCACCAGTTGCGCCTGGGTCACGATCACCGCGAGGTCCACCTTCTCCGGAACGGCGGCGATGCTCGGGTAGGCCTTGATGCCGAGGATGCTCGGGCGTTTCGGGTTCACCGGGAACACCACGCCGCCGAACGGGTTGCTGATCAGGTTCCACAACACGGTGCGGCCGACGCTGCCCTGCTGCTCGGTCGCGCCGATTACCGCCACCGTCTTCGGGGCGAAGATGTAGTTCAGCGGGTTCTCGCCGTAGTGGAAGATGTCACGGGCGGGATCGATGACGAGGTCCTTCTTCGTCGAGTGCGGGGTAACCGGAATGTCCTGGCTCATGATGTGGCGTGTCCTTCGTTCAATTCGTTGAGTTCATCCATCTGTTGCAAATAGGAAAACACCTGGGCGGCCTCCTCGGCATCCACGATGCTGAGGGCGAATCCGACATGGACCATGACGTAGTCGCCAACGACCGCGGCGGGAACATACGCCAGGTTGACCTCCCGCACGACCCCGCCGAAGGAGACCTTTCCGCTGCGGGAAAAGGCATCGCCTTCGCGGATCGACTGGATCTGACCTGGAATGGCTAAACACATGGTATACGGCGGGATTGGTCCCACTCGGAGTTACTATCCCAGATTGGCGGAAAAACCCAAAGGGAATTGCAGGTTAAGGGGTGGCCGAAATGCGTATCAGGGGATTGCCTACCAGACAGCCGCCACCGGCCGGGCTGACCTGGACCGGGGCAAGCCGCACCGCGTTGATCTCCGGCAGGGCCTCGATGAGCTGGGAGAGCCGCAGGATCAGCTCCTGGAGCGCGCCGAGGTCCGCGCCGTGGTCCTTGAGCAGCGGGAAACCGCGGATGCTGCGCACCATGGCCTCGGCCTCGCGGTCGGTCAGCGGGGCCATCCGGTAGGCGATGTCGCCGAGCACGTCGCGGTGGTAGCCGGCCAGGCTGATGTTCATGACCGGCCCGAACAGCGGGTCCTCGTTGACTTCCAATTCAACCGGTACCGCGTCCGGTGCGGGTCGGGATCCGCACCGGATCCCGGCCTTGGCGAGCAGTCGCTCCGCGGCTTCACGGTCCAGCCAGGCCCCGTCGGTCGCAGGAGGTTGACCGGACAGTTGCTCGCGCAACACCGCCGGATCCAGGTCGGCGAAGGCCGGCATCAGGCCGGGCGGGGCATCGCGCCAGGCCCGGTAGCGGGCGGCGGCGGCCAGTGTGTCGGCCGCGCGTTCGGGGAAGGGATACACCGGGAACGAGCGTTCGCCGTGCCGCAAGACGGTGGCTCCGGTGCTTTCGGTCATCATGACCAGGACCACCGGTTTGCGTGCGGCGGCATCAGGTTGGCCGCCGAGGGCGCGGGCGATGGCGTCGAGCACCGGGCCGGGCGGCGCGGGAGTCACCGGGGTGTAGATCACGATCACGGCGTCGCGGTCCGGCGCGGCGAGCACGCCGCCGAGGGCGCGCTGGTAGTCGTCCGGGGTGGCGTTGGCGGTGAGATCGACCAGGGGTTCGGTGACGGCTCGGTTCAGTCCGGCGGCAGCGCAGGCGTCCGCGCACAACACCCCGGCGCCGCGGGAATTCGTAACAATCCCGATCCGCTCGCCGCCGGGCAACGGTTGTGCGCCCAGCAGGGTCGCGATGTCGAACATGTCCTCGAGGCTGTCCGCCCGGATCACCCCGGTCTGGTCGAACAGGCCCGCCACTGCGTGCTCTTCGGGCGAGGCGCGGTAGCGGCCGGATTTCACGCAGACGATCGGTTTGCGGCGGCTGACCTCGCGGGCGATGCGGCCGAAGCGGCGGGGGTTGCCGAACGACTCGAGGTACAGCAGGATCACATCGGTGGACGGATCATCCTCCCAGAAGTACAGCAGGTCGTTGCCGGTGACATCCGCCTTGTTGCCCATGCTGATGAACATCGAGACGCCGAGGTTGCGGCGGCGGGCGAGCTGGAGCAGGGTCATGCCGATCGCCCCGCTCTGCGAGGACAGGGCGACCCGGCCGCGCGCCGGGACCTCGGCCGACAGCGAGGCGTTGAGCCGGACCTCGGGGTCGGTGTTGATCACGCCGAGGCAGTTCGGGCCGAGCAACCGCATCCCGTAGCCGCGCACCTTCTCCACCAGCGCCTGCTGTTTGGCTCGGCCTTCCGCGTCCACCTCGGCGAACCCGGACGACACGACGATCAGGGCCCGGACGCCGCGCCGTGCACACTGGTCCACCACCGTCTCGACCTCGTCGCGCGGCACCATGATGACCGCCAGGTCCACCGCCTCCGGAAGGTCCTCCGCGGTGGCATAGGTCTTGATTCCGCTCACGTTGCCGGTATTCGGATTCACCGGATACATCACCCCGGCGAAGGGCTGGAGCAGGACGGACTTGAGCATGCGGAACCCGACGCTGTCCGGCTTCTGCGAGGCGCCGATCAACGCGATGGAGCGCGGATAGAAGAACGGGCGGATCGAGGCCTTGGTGAACAGGCGGTCGCGCTGCGCGGCATGCATCGCACTGGCCTCGCCGGGCAGCAGCGACAGGTCCACCTTGATCAGGCCGTCCTCGAACTGCTCGCGCAACTGGAAGCCGGAATGGCGGAACACATCGAGCATCGGCGTGTTCGCGACGTGCGTGTAGGCGTTGAAGTGGATGAACCCGTGCGAGGCGGCAAGCACCGACAGGCGTTCGAGCATCAGGCCGCCCATGCCCTTGCCGTGGAAGGCATCGTCGACCGCGACCGCGAACTCCGCGCTATGCGCGCCATCGGCGATGTACGAGCCGGAGGCGACGATGCGCGGTTTGCCGTCGAGGTGGCGCCACACCAGCAAGGTCATGCCGCGGTGCGGATCGGAGGAGTCGCACAGCGACAACATCACATCCTCGCCCGGCTTGCTCTCGCTGAAGAAGCGCATGCGCCGCGACTGCGGCGACAACCTCGCGTAGAACTCGCGCACCGCTGGGAGGTCCTCGCGCCGCGACAGGCGGATCGTCGCCGTGCTCCCGTCGCGCAGGATCAGCCGGCCATGGTCGGCCGCATCCTGGAAGGCCGGGGGCAGGTACATCAGCCGTTCGGTGGTCATGCGTGCAGTCTCCATCCGGCCACGACCGCTTGTCCAACCGAAACCGCGCCATCGTTCGGCGGCAGGCGCGCCGGCCGGACCACGGTGCGGCCGCGGGCCTGCAAGGCGGCGATGGTGCGTTCAAGCAACAGCACGTTCTGGAAGCAGCCGCCGGCGAGCACCACCGGAAGGTCCGGGGCGAGGGCGGTCGCATCGGCCAGCGCGTCGGCGAGGGCCTGGTGGAAGGCGTTGGCCAGGCGGGAGACCGATTCGCCGGCATCGCGGTCGGCCAGCAGCGCGGTGATCGCGGGTTGCCAGTCGAGTACGGCGGGTTCACGGCCGCGGCCGGCCCGACGGGCAAAGCGGTAGCACATCGGGGGGCGGTGGTCGTACTCCGCGCTGGATTGCAGGCGCATGGCGGCCTGGCCCTCGAAGGTGGACAGGTGGGCCAGGCCGAGCAGCGAGGCCACGGCGTCGAACAGGCGTCCGGCGCTGGAGGTCCGCGTCGTGTTGATGCCGCGCTCCATGGCCTGGCGCAACACCGTAACCTCGCGCTTGGTGAAGGCCTCGGGGGGCAGGGCGCCAGGGCGATCGATGTCGTGCAGCAGGCCCAGCGCGCAGCGCCGGGGTTCGCGCGCGGCGGTATCGCCGCCGGGCAACGGGAACGTGCGCAGGTGGGCCAGGCGTTGGCAGTCCGCGCGCTCCACCCGCAGGACCTCGCCGCCCCAGATCGTGCCGTCGTCGCCGTACCCGGTACCGTCGAGGGCGAGGCCGATCACCGGGCCGGACAAGCCGTGCTCGGCCATCACGGCCGCGATATGGGCGTGGTGGTGCTGGACCGCGATGGCCTCCGGATCGCGGCGGAGCGCGTAGCGGGTGGCCGCGTAGTCGGGATGCCGGTCGCAGGCGAGGCGTGTCGGGGCGAGGGCGTAGAGTCCTTCAAGTGTTTCCAGGTTGCGTTCGAACGACGTCCAGGCGGGCACGGTTTCGAGGTCGCCGATATGCGGACTGACCACGAGGTGTTCGGGGGTGGCGAGGGTGAAGGTCGATTTCATGTGCGGTCCGACGGCGAGAATCGGCCCGGTGCCCGTGTGCAGTGGACGGGGCAAGGTCAGCGGGGTCAGACCGCGGGCGAGCCGCAGGAATAGGGGTTGACCGCCGGCGAAACGCAGGATCGAGTCATCGACCGGATGGGCGATCGGTCGGTTGTGCACCAGGAAGAAATCGGCGATGCCGCCGAGGCGTTCCAGCGCCTCGTGTTCATCGGTGCAGATCGGTTCGTCGCTGAGGTTGCCGCTGGTGGCGATCAGCGGGGTGTTCAGTTCATCCATCAGCAGGTGGTGCACCGGGGCGTAAGGGAGCAGCACGCCCAGCGTCGATTGTTCCGGGGCGATCAAGCGCGCCAGGTGGGGCGTCTTGCTGCGGGCCTTCTTCGTCAGCAGGACAATCGGGGCGGATGAGGATTCGAGGGCGGCTTGTTCCGGCTTCGACAGGTGGGCGTAACGGCGGATCATGGCCGGGTCGGCCATCATGACCGCGAAGGGTTTTTCGGCGCGGTGCTTGCGTTCGCGCAGGGTCATCGTGGCCACCTCGTTGGAGGCATCGGCCATCAGGTGGAAACCGCCGATGCCCTTCACCGCGACGATGGCGCCCTGGCGCAGGGCGGCGGCCGCTTCGAGCAATGCATCGTCGCGTGTCGCGAGCGTGCGGCCCTGGCGATCCCACAACGCGAGGTGGGGCCCGCAGGCCGGACAGGCATTGGGCTGGGCGTGGAAGCGGCGGTCGGACGGATCCTCGTATTCGCGTCGGCAGTCCGGGCACAGGGTGAAGGTGCGCATCGTGGTGTGCGGCCGGTCGTAGGGCAGGCGGTGCAGGATGGAGTAGCGCGGGCCGCAGTGGGTGCAGTTGATGAACGGGTAACGGTGGCGGCGGTTCGCCGGATCGCGCAGTTCGCGTTGGCAGTCGGGGCAGGTCGCGAGGTCGGGCAGGATGCTCGTGGTTGCGATGCCGTCGCGGTCGCTGGTTTCAATGCGGAACCCCGTGGTGTCCGGCGGGGCCGCGGATTCGCACAGAATGGCGTCGATGCGGGCGGCCGATGGAGCGAGATCGCGGAGCGCGGTGAGGAACACGTCCAGCGCGGTGTCGGGACCGCTGGCCAGGATCTCCACGCCGGACGGGCCGTTGCGGACCCAGCCGGTCAGGCCGAGGCGTACCGCCTCGCGGTACACGAACGGGCGGAAGCCCACGCCTTGCACGATGCCTTGCACCAACAGGCGCCGGGCCGTGAGGCGTGGGGCGTTCATCCCGCCAGGCTCCGTTTGGCCTTTACATGGCGGCGCAGGTAGTCCAGCCAGGCCTCCACGCCGTCGCCGGTGCGTGCGGAGGTGGTGAAGACTTTTGCTTTCGGGGCGGCGGTTTCGA
Source organism: uncultured Verrucomicrobiota bacterium (assembly GCA_937872895.1). Taxonomy (GTDB): domain Bacteria; phylum Verrucomicrobiota; class Kiritimatiellia; order CAIVKH01; family CAIVKH01; genus CALMUP01. The sequence goes on along the minus strand of CALMUP010000027.1, from coordinate 100,361 downwards.
TGTTGGCCATGGCGATGTCGCGTTTGAATTCCACCGCCGCGGCGAGGTCGGTCTTGTTCAGGACGACCGCGTCGGCCTTGAGAAAGATCACCGGATACTTCAGCGGCTTGTCCTCGCCCTCGGTGGTGGACAGCAGCACGACGAACAGGTCCTCGCCGAGATCGAACGCGGCGGGACAGACCAGGTTGCCGACGTTCTCGATCAGCAGCAGGTCGAGGTCACCGAGCCGGATGTCGTCGAGCGCGTGGTGGATCATGTGGGCATCGAGGTGGCAGGCCGAACCGGTGGTGATCTGGTGGGCGGGGGCCCCGGCCGAGCGCAGGCGGGCGGCATCGTTGTCGGTGGCGAGGTCGCCGACGATCGCGGCCACGCGCAGTTCGGGGGCGAGGGTGCGGATGGTGCGTTCGAGCAGTGCGGTCTTGCCGGAGCCCGGTGAAGAAACGATGTTCACGACGGTCACGCCGTGCTCGCGGAAGTGGCGGCGGTTGCCCGCGGCGAGGCGGTCGTTCATGGCCAGCAGGGCGTGGGGGCCACCCGCGGATTCCGCAGTGCCGTGGTCGTGGTGGTGATCGTGGTCATCACCGTGGTGAGGATGTTCGTGCGGGTGATGGTTCACCGCGCAGCCGCAGGTTTCACACATGTCAGGATACCTCCATCGATACCAGGTTCAGTTCCTTGCCCGTCCGCACCTCGGCGCTGGCCGCGCCGCAGGTCGGACAGCGGTAGGCGAATGGTTTGCATTCAAACACGGCGTCGCACGGACGGCAATAGCAGCGCAGCGGGATTTTTTCGACCACCAACCGGGTCTCGGCGGCGGGGGTGTCCTCGCCGAGGGCGCGGAAGGCGAATTGCAGCGCTTCCTCCTCGACGCCGGCCAGCACGCCGATCGCGAGGTTCACCTGTTCGATCCGGGTGGCACCCGCCTCCCGGGCACGGCCCAGCACCACGTCCATCAGGCCCTGGGCAATGCCGAACTCATGCATGGCAGGCCCATCGTTCGAGGATCCAGCGTTTCGCATCCTCGATGCCGGTCCGGGTGATGGCCGAGACCTGCTCGCTCAACCCGGCGTCGCGGGCCGGAATGCCGATCACCGTCGCGACCGGGCGGCGGCCGTAGAGGCGGTCGGCCAGGTCGAGCAGGGCGGACGGCGAGCAACCATGCGAGGATGCAGACCCCTTGCCGCCGGGAAGCAGCAAATGGATTTGGAGCCCGTTGACATAGTCGCCGAATTCAGCATCGACAAATACCACTTCCTCGGCCTCGGCGATGGCGGCGGCCAGGTCGGGAGTGAGTTGATGCACAGGCATCGTAGAGATGCCTTCCTCGGCGGATAGTTCCTCGGCCAGCCGGAAGCCGGCGGCATCATCGCCGCGCAGGGTGGATCCGTAACCAATTACCAGAAGAGACGACAAGGTAGTTTTCATGCCATCACTATGCGGTGCGCCCACGGGCAAGGTCAACGAGCGGACACCCTCGGATCGCATGGATCATGCCGTCGGGGAATCCCCGATTGGCCGGGGTGGGGGAGAATCGTCTGGATCAGGAAATCCAGCGATACAATTTTTTCAAGGCCAGCAAGTCTCGATCCAGCGTGATCAGTTGAGCCGGGATGCGCTCGGCCAGCTCAACGTACGCTGCGTCGTAGGCGGTGAGGCGATGTTGGGAGGCCAGGTTCAGGATTCTGGTGCGGATGTTTGGTGTGGTCGAGGTATGCTGAGTGATCGGTATCGTGTTCCACTCATGAAGTAGAATGGGGACTTGATTCCTGTGGATGCGTCCCTTTCGCTCGGCCATGGCGAGAATATTCACCATTTCGTACTCGAGAATCGCAGGCGCATGCAGTTCACATTTTCCGGATTCAACCAGAGGCAAGATTGAATCAATTTTCCGTCCATCGGGCTCGCGAAGCAGAAATGCAGCCAACGCGGAAGCATCAACAACCCGTTGATCCGTCATTTATCTACGACCTTCGTTTTTCCAGGCGCTGATGTCCTGTGTGGTAATCCCGAATGTGCCCCTTTCCTCCTTTACCCTTGCAACCAATTTGCGAAGGGCGTTTTTCTCGGCAACCGGTTGAACGGGTACCAGTTTTGCAATCGGATGACCATGCCGGGTGATTTCAATTGTTTCGCCTTGTTCGACACGGTCAAGGAGCTGGCTCAGGTGTGTCTTGGCGTCGAATGCACCGACGGTTTGATGCTTTGTCATGCAGGATAGATACCACGAACCAACCAGTCGTACAACTGGTTTATCCCTACACCCGTGGTTCATCCCATGGCTGCCAATCTGTTTGTGGGCTTGAAATCGAATAGTGATTGCGACATACCCGCGAGGATGAAGAGCGTGAAACAAGATGGCCGCAAGCAGATTCGGGAATCCGACCACGACCAGTTGGAGCTGGGCTGGGCGGATGCTGTTCCGGTTTCCGCCCGCCTGCCACCGTTGTTCGCTGCGCCGCCGCGGTTGCCGGTTGATCCGCAGGAGCGGGGTTACCGCGGGTTCGTGTCCGAGCGCGAAACCGCCCTGCGCGCCTTGGAGCAGCGGTTCGGGCTGATCTTGAACAAGCGGGTCCGGTTGACCTTGCGCGAGGTGCCGGGCGCGTTCACCGGGAAGCTGGTGCCGGCCGACTTGATTCCTGGCGGGGATGATGCGCGCACGGTGCGGTTGCGCCTGGACCGCACGGAATTCGTCGCCACCGACATCGAGTCGTGCGTACTACTCGATTAAGCCTGAAAAATGAAATTGAAACCACGAATGAACACGGATGGGCACAGATTCACGGGGGTGGCTCTTAAAACCATGGTACTGAAAAGTACAGGGCTTCTTCCTATGATGATCCCGTCCTAATGCCTTCATCCGTGTGAATCGGTGTTCATCCGTGGTTCCGTCGACTCCGGTTTTCGGGTTAAGTCGATCGTTGGCTACCGATCTACACCGCGCCTACCGCATCGCTTCGTCGAGCACCGCGCCATCCGCGGCGCGGAGTTCGATCTTCAGCGGCATTTGTCCGTAGGCATGGGTGGAGCAGCTCAGGCACGGGTCGAAGCAGCGGATGACCGCCTCGACGCGGTTCAGCGCGCCTTCGGGGATCTTGTCGCCGCGCACGAACTGTTTCGCCGCCTGCAGGATGCCGGTGTTCATGGCGAGGTTGTTGTGGCCGGTGGCGATGATCATGTTGACCTTGGTGATCAGTCCGTTCCCGTCGATCTCGTAGTGGTGCAGCAAGGTGCCGCGCGGCGCCTCGGAGATGCCGACGCCGACCGGGTTGTTGGGCGCGGCCACCGCACGCACACGGGTATCGACGCACAGCGGATCCTCGAACCATTCCTTCATCTTCTCCAGCCCGAAGATGATCTCGATCAGGCGGGCGTGGTGGTAGTGGAAGGTGCCGTCCACCGGGCCCTTCGGGTTCAACTGGCGGAACACGGTGAAGGCCTCGTCCGCGATCGGCGTGCCGGCCTTCCGCGCGATGTTGATGCGGGCGAGCGGGCCGACGCGGTACATGCCGCCGGGATAACCGCGCGGCAGGTAGTAGGGCGACTTCAGGTAGGAGTCGGGCTCCACCTGTTCGGCGATCACGCGGGCGTAGTCCTCCGCCGCGATCGATTCCTCGAGCACCGTGCCGTCGGCATCGATGATGCGCAGGTGGCCGTCGTAGTGTTCGAGTCCGCCGTCGTCGGTGACCAGACCCATGTACAGGCTGGGATGCTGGCCGAGGTACTGGATCTCGTCGGCGAACTTCACCGCCCAGTCCTGGTAGGCGGCGAGGGTTTGCCGGGCGATGTCGAGCATGGCCGGAATCTTCTCCAGCACCTTGGCGCGTTGCTCGTGGGTCATGGGCCGGCTCACGCCGCCGGGAACCACCCAGGCCGGGTGGATGCGTTTGCCGGCGAGGTCCTCGATCAGTTGCTGGCCGAACTGGCGGAGCAGGATGCCGTTGCGGGCAACCGCTTCGTGTCGGGCGGCGAGGCCGAGGATGTGGCGTTCCTTCGGGTCGGCGTCCATGCCGAGCACCAGGTCCGGCGACGACAGGTAGAAGAAGCTCAACGCGTGCGACTGGATCATCTGTGCGGTGTTGAGCACGCGGCGCAGCAGTTTCGCGGCGGGCGGGATGTCCACGGCGAGCAGCATGTCTCCGGCCTTGGCCGAGGCAACGAGGTGGCTGACCGGGCAGATGCCGCAGGTGCGGGCGGTGAGCGACGGCATCTCCTCGAACGGGCGGCCGACGCAGAAGCGCTCGAAGCCGCGGAACTGGGTGACATGGAACCGGGCGTTGGAGACGGTGCCCTGGTCGTCGAGGGTGATGGTGATCTTCGAGTGGCCCTCGATGCGCGTGACGGGATCGATGAGGATGGTTTTGCTCATGGTCGGTTCATCCAAAGCGGGGTGGTACGGGGTTCGGCTTGCCTTCGAGCACGGCCAGCAAGGTCTTCACGATGGTGTCGGCGGAGGGCGGGCAGCCGGGAATGAAGACGTCGACGGGCACGATATGATGGACCGGAACGCTCTTGGGCAGCAGCGGCGGGATGACCTGCACCGGGGGGGCATCGCCGTACACGTGCTGCATGATCGTCTCCGGCTTGAAGGTGTTGCGCATGCCGGGAACGTTGCTGGTGACGGCGCAGTCGCCGAGGGCGATCAGGGTTTTCGTGTGGCGGCGGATGTGGCGGATCTTCTCCTCGTCCTCGGTGCTGCTGACCGCGCCTTCGACGAGGGTCACATCGACCTGGTCGGGGAAGGTCTTGAAGTCGACCAGCGGGCTGTAGACCAGGTCGATCTTCGGGGCGAGGTCGAGCAGGATCAGGTCCATGTCGAGGAACGACATGTGGCAGCCGGAACAGCCGTCGAGCCAAACGGTGGCGAAACGAATTTTGCTCATGATCCATGCTCCTGCTGGCGGGTGATCAGTTTCGGGAGGGCGTGGCGCTTGCGCATCTCGGCCACCGCCTTGCCCTTTTCCACGAGCGCGCCGGTCGGACAGACCTGGACACACTTGCCGCAACTGGTGCAGGAGGCGGCTTCGCCCCACGGCTGGTTCAGGTCGGCGATGATGCGGGCATCGACTCCGCGGCCCATGATGTCCCAGGTATGCGCCCCCTCCACCTCGTCGCAGACCCGTACGCAGCGGGCGCAGAGTACGCACCGGTTGTGGTCGAGGGTGAAGCGCGGGTGGCTGGCATCGACGGGCCGTGTCGGGTTGAGGTACGGCAGGTTGATGTGGCTGACCCCGAGTTCGGTGGCCAGGTCCTGCAGTTCGCAGTTGCCGTTGGAGACACAGACCGCGCAGATGTGGTTGCCTTCGGCGAACAGCAACTCGATCACGGTGCGGCGGTGTGCCTCGAGCGCGGGCGAGGTGGTGCGGATGACCATGCCTTCCGTGGCATAGGTCGTGCAGGCGGGAAGCACGCGGCTGGTCCCGACGATCTCGACCAGGCACAGGCGGCAGGCGCCGGCCGGGGTCAGGCCCTCGAGGAAGCAGAGGGTCGGGATATGGATGCTGTTCTCGCGGGCGATCTGCAGGATGGTCTGGTCCTCGCGTGCGCCGACGGACCGGTCGTCGATGGTCAGGGTGATGACCTTGGCGGTGGTGGCGGGATTCATCGTGGGGCCTCCGCGTGGTTGTCCACGAGCAATTCCTCGTACTCGTGGCGGAAGAATTTCAGCGTGCTCAGCAGCGGGTTCGGCGCGGTCTGGCCGAGACCGCACAGGCTGGTGGTCCGGACCATGTCGCACAGCGATTCGATCCTCGCCAGGTCGGCCCGGGAGGCGCGGCGTTCGCGCACCTGCTCGAGCAGGTGGTGGAGCTGGGTCGTGCCGACGCGGCAGGGGACGCACTTGCCGCATGATTCCGACTTGCAGAACTCCATGAAGAAGCGGGCGACATCGACCATGCTCGAGGTCTCGTCCATGACGATCATGCCGCCGGATCCCATGATCGAGCCGAGCTTCTTCAGCGACTCGTAGTCGACCGACAGGTCGAACTGGTCGGCCGGGATGCAGCCGCCGGACGGCCCGCCGGTCTGCACCGCCTTGACCGAATGCCCGCCGGGCGCACCGCCGCCCATGTCGTAGATGATCTCACGCAGGCTGATGCCCATCGGCACCTCGATCAGGCCGGTGTTCTGGATGCGGCCCGCGAGCGCGAACACCTTCGTGCCCTTGCTGGTGGCGGTGCCCATCGAGGCGAACCAGTCGGCGCTGCGGGTGATGATCGCGGAGATGTTCGCGAAGGTCTCCACGTTGTTGATCAGCGTGGGGAAGCCCCAGAGTCCGCGTTCGGCCGGATACGGCGGGCGCGGGCGGGGCTGGCCGCGGCGGCCCTCGATCGAGGCGATCAGCGCGGTTTCCTCGCCGCAGACGAAGGCGCCGGCACCGAGCCGGATCTCCACCTTGAACGAGAAGGCGCTGCCGCAGATGTGATCGCCGATCAAGCCGAACTTCTCCGCCTGCCGGATGGCCAGCTTGAGGCGGGCGATGGCCAGCGGGTATTCGGCGCGCACGTAGATGTAGCCGGCGGTGGCCCCGATGGCGAGGCCGGCGATGGCCATGCCTTCGAGCACGCGGTGCGGGGCGCATTCGAGCACGCTGCGGTCCATGAACGCGCCGGGGTCGCCCTCGTCGGCATTGCAGATGACGTACTTGCGCGCGCCGTTGGCCTTGGCCACGGTCTCCCATTTCAATCCGGTGGGGTAACCGCCGCCGCCGCGACCGCGCAGGCCGCTGCGCTTCACCTCGTCGAGGATCTCGGCCGGGGTGCGCCGGGTCACGCAGTCCATCAGCGCGGTATAGCCGCCGGCGGCGAGGTAGGATTCGAGGCGCTCGGGCTGGATCACGTCGAACTTGTCCAGCACGACCTTGGTCTGCCGGATGAAGAACGGGGCGGTGGTGTCGCACCGTTTCTCGGCGAGCGGTTTGGTGGCCAGCGACTCGACGAGCGCGGGGACGTCGTTCGGTTTGACATCCTGGTAGAGCAGGCCGTCGGGTTCGACGGAGACGAGCGGACCGTGCGCGCAAAGGCCCATGCACCCGACGCCGGCGGCGCGGTACGGGATGTCGGGGCGGCGCTCGAGGGCAGTCTGGAGGTTCTTCAGCACCTCGCCGCTCTTGCAGGAAAGGCAACCGGCGGCGGTGCAGACGCCGATGCGCTGCGGCTGGCGGGCGATGGCGTCCTTTTCGGCCTTGGCTACTTGCTGGAGGGCTTCGGGGGTCATGACGGGAGTTCCTCGATGTGGTGGACGACGTCCTCGGGCCCGACGTGGCCGAGGGTCTGTTGATCCAGCACCACGGCGGGGGCCAGGCCGCACGAGCCGACGCAGCGGGCGGTCATGACCGACAGGTGCTTGTCCGGGGTGGTTTCGCCGGCGGCGATGCCGAAGCGTTCGCGCAGCCGCTGGAGGATCGCATCGGCGCCCTTGATGTAGCAGGCGGTGCCGAGGCAGACCACGCAGGTGTGGCGTCCCTGGGGTTTGAGGTGGAAGAAATGGTAGAACGTGGCCACGCCGTATACCTTGCTCAAGGGCAGGTTCAGGGCGGCGGCGACGCGGCGCATCGAGGTCTCGTCGATGTAGCCGTAGGTTTCCTGCACGGCGTGCAGGGTTTCGATCAGGGCATCGCCGCGGAATCCGCAGCGGCGCATGACGGCCTCGACCAGCCGCCACCGCTTCTCGTCGCCAGCCACCGCTGGCATTGCCGGTGTCGCGTTCATGGTACCTCGCGTTATGTGGTTCTCTGCCGAACCCCGTCCAGGTGCTCCGCCTTGACCAGGGTGAACATCCGGTTGAGGGGGTTGTCGGTCACGGTGGCGCAGACCACCTCGCCGAAAAACACGGTGTGGTCGCCGGCGTCGACGGTCTGGCGCAACTCGCACTCGAAGTTTGCCACCGCCTCGGTCAGCAGCACGCTGTCCACTTTCGCGGCCGACCGGGTGAGGCACGTGGGCATGGCGGCAAACTTGTCGCAGGTGCTGCCGCTGTGGGTGCCGAAGTGGCGGGCGATCTCGGCTTGTGGCTCGGACAGCAGGGCGAGCACGAACGCGCGGGCATGGAGGAGGGCGTCGTGGGTATGGCGGGTTTTGCCGACGGCGAGGGCGAGCATCGGGGGGCGCATCGAGACCGGCATGAACCAGCCGATGGTCATGGGGTTGAGCATGCCGGCGGCGTCACGCGCGATGCAGACCGCGATCTGTTCGGGATACCGGCACTCGATGGCCATGCTAAACGGGACCGTCTTTTGCATCGCTAATCTCCGGGGTGGTCGCAGGGGCCGGGGCCGGCGCGGGCGCGGCGGCGGCAGGAGCGGCCGGTTTCGGCTTCGGGGCGGGGGGCACGAAGGGAATCGGCACGGTCAGTGTTTCCTTGGCGGTGACCGGGTCGGAGTAGCGGTTCTCGTTGGTCAGGCATTTGCGGGGGCAGGCCTCGATGCAGGCGCCGCACTGGATGCAGCGCAGGCGGTCGATGGTCCAGGTCTGTCCCTTGCGGTCCACCTTGATCGCCTTGGTCGGGCAGCGGACGTCGCAGATGACGCAGAGGTTGCAGGTGGACGGCTCGATCAGGATGCGGCCGCGGGTGCCGGGAAAGTACTCGCGCGGGATCGCCGGATAGGCGACGGTCGCCGGGGCCTTGAACAGGCTCTTCAGCGACAACTTGGTCATGGCGAGGGGTTTCATGGTTAGCGTTCCGCGCAGCTGATGCAGGGGTCGATGGTCAGGACGATCAGGCCGACATCCGCGAGTTCGCAGCCCTGCAGCATGTGCAGCAGCGGCGGGATGTTGGCGAAGGTGGGGGTGCGGACGCGGAACCGGCTGAGGTTCTTGGTGCCGTTGCCCTTGACGTAGTAGATCACCTCGCCGCGCGGCTGCTCGAGGCGAGCGAAGTATTCGCCGTTCGGGTATCCGGAGGGTTTTTCAAAGACCGGTCCTTCGGGTGTGCGGGCGGCGATTTCCTGGATCAGGTCGAACGACTGGGTGATCTCGTGCATCCGGACCATGCACCGCGCGTAGCTGTCGCAGGCGGTCTCGACGATCGGTTCGATCTTCAGTTCGCCATAGGCGGCATAACCTTCGAGCCGGGTGTCGGTGCGGACGCCGCTGCCGCGCAGGGTCGGTCCGACCGCGCCGAGGGCCCAGGCATCATCGCGGGAAAGCATGCCGACCCCGCACAGGCGTTGCTTCACCGAGTAGTCGTCGCGGAAGACCTTCTTGAGTTCCTCGAATTCCACGGCAGCGGAGGCGATCTTGGCGGCGCAGCGCTTCAGGGTGTCGTTGTCCACGTCGCGGCGCACGCCGCCGATCTTCGCCGAGCCGAAGATCACACGGCCGCCGGTGGTTTCCTCGATGACATCGAGCACGGTCTCGCGGATCCGCCAGCACTGCATGAACAGGTTCTCGAAGCCGAAGGCATCGGCCAGCAGGCCGGCCCACAGCAGGTGGCTGTGGGCCCGCGACAGTTCACACCAGAAGGAGCGCAGCCATTTCGCCCGCAGCGGGACCTGGATGTTCATGACCGTCTCCACCGCCTGGCAGTAGCCCATGCCGTGGATGTAGCTGCAGATGCCGCAAACGCGTTCGGCCACGTAGGTGAACTCGTGGAAATCCTTCTTCTCCACCAGTTTCTCGAGGCCGCGGTGGATGAAGCCGAACGAGGGGATCGCCTCGACCACGTGTTCGTCCTCGACGACAAGGTCGATGTGGATCGGTTCGGGCAGCACCGGGTGCTGCGGGCCGAAGGGGATGACGGTGCGCTCACCCATTGGCTTTTCCTCCGGTAACCACGCACATGCTGGTGGCGAAGGGTTTGCTCACCGAGGTCTTGAAGAAGTTGCCGAGGTAATCGAGCTTCAGGCCATCGAAGCGGATGCCGAACAGGTCATGGATCTCGTTCTCGTAGGCGAAGGCGCCGAAGTATTCCCCGGTGATGCTGGCGACCTGTGCGCCGTCGAGGGGCAGGCGCAGCCGGAGGTGCTCGAACCGGTCGTCCTTGGTGAAGCTGTAGCTGAGCTCGAACACGTCGAGGGTGGTCGAGCAGATCTGGACCAGCCGCCAGCCGTCGCGCCGGTAGGCGGCGGTGCGTTCGCGCAACGCGGCGGGTTCGATCTCGTGGATGACTTGTTCGGGGATCATGATGCTGCGCGCGCCTTCTTCATGGCCAGGTGTTTCTCCTCGAGCACGGCGATGGCCTTGACGACGCCGTCGATGATCGATTCCGGGCGTGCGGCACAGCCCGGGACGTACACATCCACCGGGATGGTCGAATCGACGCCGCCCTTGGTGTTGTAGCATTCGCGGAAGATGCCGCCGCTGGTCGCGCAGATGCCGACGGCCACGACCACGCGGGGCTCGGGCATCTGCTCGTAGATGGCCTTCACCACCGGCTGGCTCTGCTCGTTGATGTACCCGGTGATGAGCAGGATGTCGGCGTGTTTCGGGTTGCCGGTGTTCACCACGCCGAACCGTTCCACGTCGTACCGCGGGGTCAGGCAGGCGAGCACCTCGATGTCGCAGCCGTTGCAGCTCGCGCCGTCGTAATGGACGATCCAGGGGGAGCGTTTCAGGAAACTCATGGCTGCACCCCCAGCCAGTAGTAGATGACGATCAGGTTGATCGCGCCGAGCAGCGAGGCGGTGGTCCACGAGCTCTTCATCGCCCACTGCCACTTCATGCGGGCGCTGGTGTTGTCGAGCAGGATTTCCAGCAGGTACACCACCGCGACCAGCAGGACCGCGGCCGCCGGGTAGGGGGCGAGGAAGAGGTAGAAGATGCCGAGCAGCATGATGGTCTCATACCAGTGGGTCACCTCGATGATGGCCAGCGAGAGGCCGGAGAACTCGGTGGTCAGGCCCTTGACGATTTCCTGGTGGGCGTGGTGCGAGGTCGCCAGGTCGAACGGCGACTTGCGCAGCTTGATGGTGAGGATGAAGGCGAGGGCGGCGAAGATGCCGGGCAGCCAGAGCAGCGCGGGGGTCGGGCTGGCCGAGATCTCCTCGACGCGGAAGCTTCCGTTGGCGATGTAGAAGCCCATCGCGGTCAGCAGCAGGATCGGCTCGGCGGCCATCATCTGCAGCAGTTCGCGCTCTGCGCCGATGTGGCTGAACGGTGAGTGGGCGGCGTAGGCCCCGAGCACCAGGAAGATGCTCGACAGGGCGAAGGCGAAGATCACGATCAGCAGGTCGCCGCCGAAGAAGAACTCGAAGCCGGCCGCCATCATGAACACCAGGTGGCCGAGCACGAAGAAGTGTCCGGTGCGGCGCGCGCCGATCGGTTCCTTGTGCGCAAGCTTGAGCAGGTCGTAGACCGGTTGGAGGATTGGAGGTCCGCGGCGTCCCTGCATGCGGGCGGTGATGCGTCGGTCGATGCCGGCGAGCAGCGCGCCGATAACCGGTGCGAGCAACAGGTAGGCGAATCCGGCAAGGAAGTTGCGGGTCATACGGTCACCATCACAAGGATGGCCGCCATCAGGACGAGGGAGGCGGCGATGCCCCAGCGCTGCATCGGGCGCTCGGGCAGGTACTGGGACAGGTAGTAGTTGCGGAAACTCATGCTGTATTCCTTGCCGGCCGAACCGGTGAACCGGTAGGGGTGGTCGTAGTTCGCTCCGGCCAGGTATGGTGAGACCCGGCGGAACCGGTCGCCGCCCCGGTAGAGCAGGCTCAACGGGAGCAGGGCCACCAGGAGCAGCATGATCGACATGACCACCATGGTTTCGCGGTCGAGCACCATGGTCTGGCCGTAGACGGCGATGACGTAGGGGTCGATCAGCACCTCGGCGATCCACGGGAACACGGCACAGCACACGATGACCAGCGCGGTCAACACGGCCAGCACGATCAATTCCAGCGAGTGGGTGTCGTCGGGTGCGGGTCGCTCGCCGGGTTCGGCGCCGATGATCTTGCCCATCCATTTCGCCCAGAAGAACAGGGTGGCCGAGCTGCCGAAGACCACGAAGATCGGGAGGATCGGGTTCACGCGGATCAACGCTTCCAGCGCCGCCCATTTGCTGATCAGCAGGCCGAACGGGGCGAGGAACATGCCGGCGATGCCGACCAGCATGGCCACGGCGAGGGCCGGGTGGCGCATGACCAGGCCCTGCATGTCCTCGATGTCGCGGCTGCCCAGCCGGTGTTCCACGGTGCCGACGGCGAGGAACAGCAGGGCTTTCGCCACCGCATGGAAGACGATGAGCAGGATCGCCGCCCACACCGCGTTGTACTGGCCGGAGGCGGCGCAGGCCACGATCAGGCCCAGGTTCGCGATGGTGGAGTAGGCGAGGACCCGCTTGGCGTTGTTCTGGCCGATGGCGATCAGCGAGGTGATCAGGAAGGTGGTCGCCCCGATCAGGGCGATGAACAGGCCGGCCAGGGTGTCCTGCAGCACCGGGGCGAAGCGAACGATCAGGTACACGCCGGCCTTCACCATTGTGCTGGCGTGCAGCATGGCGGACACCGGGGTGGGGGCGACCATGGCGCCGAGCAGCCAGGCCGAGAAGGGGAACTGGGCGGACTTCGCCAGGCCGGCAAAGCAGAGCAGGACGACCGGCAGCAGGTACAGGGCGTCGCCGCTGCCGACGATGCGGAGCAGGTCGAGCGATCCGCCGCGCTGCACGATCAGGATCCAGCCGAGGGTCATGGCGATGCCACCGGCGAGGTTCAGTTTCAGGGCGAGGAAGGCGCTGTGGTAGGCCTCGTCGGTGCGCGCATAGCCGATCAGCAGGAACGAACAAACGGTGGTGATTTCCCAGAAGAAGACGAACCAGGGCAGGCTGTTGGCGAAGACCAGGCCGAACATCGCCGACAGGAAGATGAAGAGCACGCAGAAGAACTGGTTGCGACGGTCCGGGAGTTCGCGGTGATGCTGGTGCCACTCCTTCATGTAGCCGATGGCGTGGACGCAGATCAGGCCGCCGATCACGCCGACGATGGCTGCCATGATGGTCGCGAGATGGTCGATCAGCAACGGGGCTGTCACGGTTTCGTGGCGGGCGTGGGTCAGGTGTTCGGCCCACCAGGCAAGGGCGGTTTGCGCGAGGACCAGCAGGGCGGCCAGCGGCTGGCGGCGGCGCAGGCAGATGACGAGGAGAAAGGCCCCGAGCGCGAGACCGGCCCAGCCGAATGCGGTCAGGTAGGGGGCCTCGTTCAGCGGTATCAGGAACACCTCGCGCTCGAGTTGGTTGAACAACAGGTGCAGGGAACCGAGTCCGATGGCGGTCGAGGCGATCAGGACCAGCGGTTTGCGCAGACGGGTGAGGCCGAACGCCAGCAGGAGCAGGGCGGACAGCAGCGGAACAAGGATCAATCCCAGCGGGACGTGCATGATGGTCAGGGCACCGTGGTCCCGCCGGTTCACGGCGGGACGCGCGGAGGTTTCCTTCGGATTACGAGACGGAGATGCAGGTAACCGGACAACTGTCGGCGGCTTCCTGGACCTTTGCTTCGAGGCCGGCGGGTACGTCGGGATTCTTCACCACCGACACATTGTCGTCGCTGATCTCGAATACCTCGGGAACGAGGTCGCTGCATACGGCGCACCCGGTGCAGGTGCCGGCATCCACTTCAACTTTCATGTTCGATACTCCTGTTTGGTTTACCACGGATTGCTGGCGGCGTGGTGCCGCTTGAAATGTTCGATGGTCTTGATGTAGTTCGCACGTTCGAAGGCGGCGGGATCGGCGATCGATTGCTGGCTCATCGAGCCCTTCATCTGCTCGACCGACTCGTATTCGTGGGCATCCATCCAGGCGGTCAGGTCGTTGAGCAGGGTGGTGATGAAGGGAATGCCTTTCTTGAGCAACGCGGAGGTCGTGCATACAATGTCTGCGCCGGCGAGCAGGTATTTCACCACTTCGTTCGCGGAGTGTACGCCACGCGAGGCGGCGAGGGAGACGCCGAGCTTTCCATAGAGGATGGCGATCCAGCGCAGGGGAAGTCGAATCTCGCCGGGGCTGCTCAGGTTCAGGCTCGGTACGACTTCGAGCTCGTCGAGATCAAAGTCGGGTTGGATGAAGCGATTGAACATGACCAGGCCGTCCGCACCGGCGTCTTCGAGACGCTTGGCCATGTGGGCGATCGAGCTGAAGAACGGGTTCATCTTCACGGCGACCGGGATGGTCACGATCTCCTTCACCGCCTTGACGATGTCGAGGTAGGACTCCTCGACACGGGTGCCGCTGATGTGCGGGTCGGTGGGGAGCATGAAGATGTTCAATTCGAGGGCGCGAGCCCCGGCCTGTTCGATCTGGCTGGCGTAGTCAATCCATCCCTCGTTGCTTATACCATTCAGACTACCGATGATCGGGATATCCACGGCTTCCGAGGCGCGGTGGATGATATCGAGATAGCGGGTGGGGGCGATGTGGTAGTCATCCCCTTTCGGGAAGAACGAAGTCGACTCCGAATAGATGTTGTCGCCCAGCGAGGTGTAGTGGTCGAGCGCGGCGGCTTCGATGCGCAACTGTTCCTCGAAGATCGAGAACATCGTCACCGCGGAGGCGCCGGCATCGGCCATGCGCCGGATGTTGTCGACGTTCTCGGACATCGGCGAGGCGGACGGGACGATGGGATTCTTCAGCGGAATCCCCATGTAGGTCGTGTTCAGGTTCATGGCGTGCTCCGGTCGGCGGTGGCGGCGGCTGCGGCGGGTTCATACCGCCTGGCCAGGTTCTCGTGCATGGCCCAACGCTCCTTGATGTCCTGTTCGGCCAGTTTGAGCAGGCGTTCGGCCTCCTCGGGATGGCTGTGGTTCAGCATCCGGTAGCGGACCTCGTTGTAGGCATAGTCGCGCAGGGAAATGGTCGCCGGTTTGCTGTCGAGGCTGAACGGGTTCTTTTCCCCGCCGAGCATGGACGGATTGAACCGGTAGAGTGGCCAGTGGGCGCTGTCGACAGCCAGTTTCTGCTGCTTGAAGCCGTTGGCCATCTCGATGCCGTGGGCGATACAATGGCTGTAGGCGATGATCAGCGACGGGCCGGGATACTGTTCGGCTTCGACGAAGGCGCGCAGGGTCTGGCGCGGGTTGGCGCCGAGAGCGACCCGGGCCACGTACACATGCCCGTACGAGAGGGCGAGCAGGCCGAGGTCCTTCTTGCCGAGCGGCTTGCCGCCGGCGGCGAACTTGGCCACCGCACCGCGGGGGGTGGATTTCGACATCTGGCCGCCGGTGTTCGAGTACACCTCGGTGTCGAGGACAAGGATGTTCACATCGCGGCCGGAGGCGAGGACGTGGTCGAGGCCGCCGTAGCCGATGTCGTAGGCCCAGCCGTCGCCGCCCATGATCCAGACGCTGCGTTTCACCAGGCACTCGATGATCGACAGCAATTGCTTCGCTTCCATCGAGGTGTCGCCGGCCAGTTTGCCCTTGACCACTTCGACCCGTGCGCGTTGGGCGTCGATGCCGGCGCGGGTGGATTGGTCGGCGTTGATCACCTCGTCAACCAGCGTGTCGCCCAGTTTGCCGGCCAGGCGCTTGAGCAGTTCGGCGGCGAAGACGGCGTGTTTGTCGAGGGTCAGGCGGTAGCCGAAACCGAACTCCGCGTTGTCCTCGAACAGGGAATTCGCCCAGGCCGGACCGCGGCCGTGCTGGTCGACGGTCCACGGGGTGGTCGGCAGGTTGCCGCCGTAGATGGACGAGCAACCGGTCGCGTTGGCGACGAGCAGGCGGTCGCCGAACAGCTGGCTGAGGATCTTGACGTAGGGGGTTTCGCCGCAGCCCGAGCAGGCGCCGGAGAATTCGAAGGTGGGCTCCATGTACTGGAGGTCCTTGACCATGGTGCCGTCGAACGAGGTGTAGTCGTTGACCGGCAGCGCTTCGAAGAACGCGACGTTCTTCCTGTCGTCCTCGAAGTTCGGCGCTTTCGGCTCCATGTTGATGGCGCGGAGACCGGCCGCCTGTTTGTTCTTGGTCGGGCAGACGCCGACGCACAGGCCGCACCCGGTGCAGTCCTCGATGAAGACCTGCAGGGTGTAGCGGGTGCCGGGCGCGACATCCTTGCCGCGCAGCGGGGCGGACTTGAAGGAGGCAGGCGCGTTGGCGAGCACGCTTTCGTGGTAGGTGCGCGAGCGGATCACGCTGTGCGGGCAGACCAGGCCGCACATGCCGCACTGGATGCAGATCGCTTCGTCCCAGACCGGGACGATGTCGGAGATGTTGCGCTTTTCCCATTTGGTCGTACCGGTGGGGAAGGTGCCATCCACCGGCATCTTGCTGACGGGGAGGTCATCGCCGTTGCCGGCCATCATCGGCGCGAGCACGTCCTTGACGAACGCCGGGGCGGCGGCGGCAACCAGCGGGGGAAGGGCCTCGCCGGATATGGCGGCGGGGATGCTTACCGGAAACAGGTGGGCGAGGGTATGGTCCACGGCCGCGAAGTTCTTCTGCACGACCTCCGCGCCTTTTTTCTTGTAGGTCTTCTCGATCGACTTCTTGATCTGTTCGATGGCCTGTTCGCGCGGCAACACGCCGGAGATGGCGAAGAAGCAGGTCTGCATGATCGTGTTGATGCGCGAGCCCATGCCGGTCTCGCGGGCGACCTTGTAGGCGTCGATCACGTACAGGCTGATCTTCTTGTCGATCAGGTTCTTCTGCACCGGTCCGGGCAACTTGCTCCACACGTCATCGGGGCCGAACGGGCTGTTGAGCAGGAATACCGCGCCGGGGGCGGCCAGTTTGAGCATATCGGTTTTCTGGAGGAAACCGAACTGGTGGCAGCCGATGAAGTTGGCCGACTGGATCAGGTAGGTCGAGCGGATCGGATCCGGTCCGAAACGCAGGTGCGAGGTGGTCTGGGATCCCGACTTCTTCGAGTCGTAGACGAAGTAGCCCTGGGCATAGAAGTCGGTTTCCTCGCCGATGATCTTGATCGAGTTCTTGTTCGCGCCGACTGTTCCATCCGCGCCGAGGCCGTAGAACAGGGCCCGCACGACCTTGTCCGACTCGGTGATGAAGTTCGTGTCGACGGCGAGGCTGGTGTTCGAGACATCGTCGTTGATGCCGACGGTGAAGTGGTTCTTCGGTGCGGGTTTGGCGCATTCGTCCAGCACCGCCTTGACCATGGCTGGGGTGAATTCCTTCGAGGACAGGCCGTAGCGACCGCCGATCACGCGCGGGAACGCGGGGCAGGGCAGGCGTCCGGCCGTCTGTTCCTCGACCAGGGCGGTCAGGACATCCTGGTACAACGGCTCGCCCGCCGAGCCGGGCTCCTTGCAGCGGTCGAGTACGGCGATGGTCTTTACCGAGGCGGGAAGGGCGGCGATGAAGGCGTTGGCGGCGAAGGGGCGGAACAGGCGGACAATGACCGCGCCGACCTTTTCGCCGCGGGCGGTCAGGGCATCGATCGTCTCCTTGACGGTTTCCGCGCCGGAGCCCATCAGCACCAGCACGCGTTCGGCCTGCGGATGGCCGTAGTACTCGTACAGCTTGTAGGCGCGGCCGGTCAGGGTGGCCAGCTGGTCCATCGCGGCTTGCACGGCGGCGGGCACGGTTGCGTAGAACGGGTTCACGGTTTCGCGGCCCTGGAAATAGACGTCGGGATTCTGCGCGGTGCCGCGGATGACCGGGTGGTCGGGATTCAGCGCGCGGGCGCGGTGGGCGATGATGGCGTCCTCGTCGATCATCGCGCGGATGGCATCGTCGTCGGGCAGCACGACCTTGTTCACTTCATGCGAGGTGCGGAAGCCGTCGAAGAAGTGGAGGAACGGGATGCGGGTCTTCAGGGTGGTTGCATGGGCGACCAGGGCCATGTCGGCGGCTTCCTGCACCGAGGCCGAGCCGAGCAGGGCGAACCCGGTGGAGCGGACCGACATGATGTCGGAGTGGTCGCCGAAGATCGAAAGACCCTGCGCGGCCAGCGAGCGCGCGGTCACGTGGAACACGGCCGGGGTCAGTTCGCCGGCGATCTTGTACATGTTCGGGATCATCAGCAGCAGGCCCTGCGAGGCGGTGAAGGTGGTGGCCAGCGAGCCGGTCTGGAGGGCGCCGTGCACGGCCCCGGCGGCTCCGCCTTCGCTCTGCATCTCCACGACCAGCGGAACGGTTCCCCAGATGTTCTTGCGGCCTTCGCTCGACCACTGGTCGGCGAGTTCACCCATGGTCGACGACGGGGTGATCGGGTAGATGGCGCAGACTTCGCTGAGGCGGTGGGCTACGTGGGCGGTGGCTTCGTTGCCGTCGATGATCGAGAAGGATGATTTCATACGTGGTGTCGGTGTTGGTAGGTTGAT
Source organism: uncultured Verrucomicrobiota bacterium (assembly GCA_937872895.1). Lineage (GTDB taxonomy): Bacteria > Verrucomicrobiota > Kiritimatiellia > CAIVKH01 > CAIVKH01 > CALMUP01. The sequence continues at coordinate 82,156 of CALMUP010000027.1, read as the reverse complement.
TCGCCCGGGGTGAACGTGCTGCGGCTCTGGGCCCAGTCGTGGCTGATCCGGGTCAGTTGGCGGTTGTCGGGGGTGTGCAGTTTGCGCCGGATGTTGTTGCAATGGGTGGCGACGGTCTTGATGTTCACCCCGAGTTCGTCGGCGATGTTGCGGGGGCACTTGCCCTTGCCGAGCAATTGGAACACCATCATCTCGCGGTCGCTCAGCACTTCGATGGGGATGCGCGTTTCGTCCTCGGCGGGTTCCGCCATGCCGTGCAGGATGCCCTGCATCACATCCTCGGAGACAAACCGTTCCCCGGAGGCGGCGGTTTCGATGGCCGAGGCGAGCAGGGCGGGAACTTCGTGCGCAGCGAGAAAGGCGGTGGCGCCGGCGCGAAGGGCCCGCGAAGCGACCAAGGCGTCCGCGTTTGCGTGGAGCAGCATGACCGGAAGGTCGGGAGCCTGGTTGCGGATACGTTTTAATTCGTGGAGCGGATCCATGGTCGGGGCCATGGCATCGATGACCAGGAGGTCGACGGCGCCTTCATCGCCGTGCTCGTAACCGGCACGCAAGGACCGGTACGTCACAACGAAGGATCGCTGGTTCTCGCGGGCGATGGCCTGTTCGATGATGCGGGCATGGGCCCGCTCGTTGGTCAGTACCAACACCGAGATGGACGCCGTTTTCGTGGCGGTCTCGGCATGGGTCGCGGGGTTCGCGGATTCGTGGTTCGCGCTCATGCCCCACATCATGCGCGGGGTCACGGTTCGCGAACATCGGGTACGCGCCGGTTCGGGGTATCAGGGATTGGCTGATTTGCCCGGAACGCGTCTGGCCAGTTGCGTCCGTTAGGCCGGATGGCGGCCGTTTTCGACCCAATTCACCGCGCTGCGGGCGAGTTCGGCGGCGCTCTTGATGGAGAGCTTTTCCTTGATGTGGGCGCGGTAGGTTTCGATGGTCTTGATGCTGAGGTGCAGGGCCTCGGCGATCTCCCGGGTGCCGCGGCCTTCGCCGATCAACCGGAACACTTCCAGTTCGCGGTCGCTGAGGCGCTCGATCGGGGAGGATTTGATGTCCGCGCTGGGCTGGGTCAGGTCGCGCAGCACCTTCTGGCGCATGTTGTCGCTGACGTAGATCTTGCCGGAAAGCACCTGCCGGATGGCCTTGATGACATTCTCCGCCACCTCCTGCTTCATGATGTAGCCGTTCGCACCGGCACGCAGCGCGCGTTCGGCGTAGAGGGATTCGTCGTGCATCGAGACGATCAGCACCGGCACCTTGTCGAATTCGCTGCGGATGGCCTTGGTCACCTCGATGCCGTCACTCCCGTGGAGCGAGATGTCGAGCAGGATCAGGTCGGGGAGCTGCCGGCGGAGGGCGTCCAGTACTTCGGCCCGGCTGGCCGCTTCGCCGCCCACCACGAAGTCGGATTCCTGCTCCAGCAGGGAACGGATGCCCTTTCGCACGAGCGGGTGGTCGTCAACGATCAGAATCGAGTGTTTCTTGTCAGCTTGGGCCATGTTCCTTCGTCCTTCCGGTCCTATGCGCCGTCTTTTGTTACAAGGAATGTCAGGGGAATACAACAACGAACCTCGGTGCCACCTTCCTTGACCGATGCGATGGAAAAGGTTCCGCCGAGCAGGCCGGCGCGGTGGCGCATGATGTCGAGACCCATGCTGATCCGCGTCGGATCACGCTTCGGTGGCAAACCGGAACCGTCATCGGTCACGGAAAGGATCAGGCTGTCGCGATCGCGGCTGAGACCGATGACCACCCGGCGCGGCCTGCCGTGCTTGATGGCGTTGGCCACGCTTTCCTGGGCAATGCGGTAGAGGTGCAGTTCGGCATCCGGGGCGAGGGATTCCCAGCGCGCCGGGCCATGAAAGATCGCCTCGACCTTGTAAAGCCGCCGGGCCGTCTCGGCCATCTGCGTCAACGCGGCGAGCAGGCCCTGGCGTTCCAGTTCCGTGGGGAAGGCGCCATAGGCCAACCGCTTGGCTTCGCTCATCGCTTCCATGGACAGGGTGGCAATCGATTCCGCCTCGGCGGCAAGCCCGGGATCGCTGGCGGAAATCTTCTTGGCCAACGACTTGGCCAGCAAGGAGATACCCGTGATGATCTGGCCGAGTGCGTCATGGAGGTCGCGCCCGATTTCCCGCCGCTCGTTTTCGCTGGCGGTAACCAAGGCCTTTTCCATGTATTTCCGTTCGCTGATGTCGCGGATGATTCCCACAAAAGCCCGTTTCTGCTGGTTGGCCACTTCGCTGACCGCGAGGTCCATCGGGAAAACCGAGCCGTCCCGGCGTTGCCCGGCCACTTCGCGCCCGATGCCGATGATCCGGGCATTTCCCGACTTCAGGTAACGGTGTATGTACCCATCGTGCTGTTCACGGTAGGGTGACGGCATCAGGATGCTGACATTCTTTCCAATGACCTCGCCAGGAAGGTATCCGAACATGCGGGAGGCGGCCCGATTGAATGAAAGGATCAGGCCGTCCTGATCAATCGTGACGATCGCATCAGCCGCCGTCTCTAAAATCGCTTCGACATACGCCGTAATGTTCGCCCCGTCCGGAACCATGGATGATTTCGTTCGGGGAGATGAGGCGTTGGCGGAGGAATCCATGCCGAAATTGTACATAACTCCTTCTCCAGTGCAATCCTGCATCAACAAAATAACCGCTACGATCCGGGGAATTCAGTTGGATCATCCAGTCCGCTCCCCTTTTCCCGCGCGCCCCGGGTGGGTCGTTCCATCGAGCGGCCTAATCCCTTCCCGGGTAACGGGTAAGGCGATGGGCGAAACTTTTTCCATAAAACCGCTTAACAAAACCTACACACATCGCTATTCATTAAAACGTTTCACGGACTGCAGTTGGTTCATACGGCGCGGATATTCGCGTCAGACATTGGGGGCAGATATGCGTAGCGAACGTTGGATGACTTGGGTGCTGGGTTGGTTGCTGGTGGCGACGGGTGCGTTGGCCCAGACGCCGTACCTCGCGGTGAACGGGGCGAATCACGATTATCTGACCCTGAACTATTACATCAATGAGCCGGGTGATACCGAGACCATCTACCTCGATTTCTATCCCAACGAAGGCAATGTCGAGCAAGCCCAGATCTGGTCCAACCTCGGCCGCCGGGATCGCGCAACCCTGGGTGACCAGGATTTCGCCAGCGTACCCGGTCCCGCCCCGGCCAGCACAAATTACTTTGTCGGCTTCCCGATGACCAATGCCGGTGGCGGTAAATGGACCGTTGCCCTTCCCGTGAACAAAACCGGCGCATACCGCCTGACCGCCCGCTACAAGGTTGCAGGAAACCCGAACTGGAAATGGGTCGGCAAGCGTGACACTGCCATTGTTGCCTCCCCGAAGAAGTCCCGCGATGTCATCCTCTACGAGCTGCAGGTCAACGCCATCAATGCGTCCGGCGATACCTTTGGAACCCGTTCCACGTTCGAAGACCTGATGAACCCGGCCAAGCCCGCCAACCTCGACTATTTTGAGGACCTCGGCGTGAACACGCTGTGGATCCAACCGATCCACCCTATCGGTAGTCATTACTGCGTGAACGTGGAAGGCCCCGGCAGCCCCTATTCGATCCAGAACATGTGGGAAGTCGCGCCGCACCACAGCCAGGGTAACACCCGCGAATCGTCGATGGCCGCCTTTACGAACTTTGCCGCTGCCGCCAAGGCCAAGGGCATCGATTTCTTCTTCGACATCATCTTCAACCACACCTCGTGGGATGCGGAAATCGGCCGCGATCCGAACAATCCGTCCCAGCCGCACGTGACCCCCACCGCGAAGATCAAGGACATCCTGCCCCAGTGGTATTCCCGCTACAACTCGACCGACCTTCCCTGCGGCGAATACTCCTACAACCAGGCGAATTTCCAGTTTTCCCTGCCCGCCACGTCCGCCAACCAGATCGGCCCCGCCCCGGCCGAGCGCAATGACTTCGGCAAATGGCCGGATGTCGCCGACCTGTTCTGGGGCACCTATCCCGCCCTGCTGGATCCGCAGACCGATACCGACGCCTACTGGGATGTCACCCAGACCGGCAACGACGTGAAGCGCATGGTCGAATACTTCGCCTACTTCGGCGAGTACTGGATCGAGAAGTCCGGTGGTACCCTCGGCGGCTTCCGCTGCGATTACGCCCAGGGCCTTCCTCCCCAAGCCTGGGAATACCTCGTCAACAAGACACGCCAGAAGAAATGGGACTTCGTGTTCATGGCCGAATCCCTCGACGGCGGCAATGTCTCCAAGCGCGCCGGCCGCCACATGGATATCATCAACCAGAACTGGGTATGGCAGGTCCTCGAGAATGCCGGCAACACCACCGGATTCCGCGGCATCATCGATGCGAACAAGACCGCGTATGGCTACGCCGGTATCATGCGCGGCCTGATCAACCACGACCAGAATGCCCCGAACGACAAGTGGTACAGCTTCTCCCGCTACGCCGTTGGCGCGGTAATCGATGGCGCTCCCCAGCTTTACCAGGGTCAGGAACTCGGCTACACCAACCGGTACGGCTTCTCCCAGTTCCGCAGCCAGTTCGATCGCTGGATCCCCCACATCTTCAAGTGGCACAACATGCAGACCCTCTGGAACAACCGCGACACCATCCTTGAAAACGCCTACAGCCGCGTGAACAAGGGCCGCATGGCGAACATCGCGAACCGCCTGCACGACCAGTGGTACCTCGACAAGACCGACGGTTCGCCGCACCAGCAGATCTTCTCCGTGCTGAAGTACGAGAAATTCGGTTGGGATCCCGCCCACCAGAACGTCGTCCTTAACTTCGTGAACCTGACCCCGTGGTCCCAGCAGGGCGGCACCTTCAAGCTGAACGGCGTGAATGCCATCTACCTGAACCCCACCCGCTACTACAACGTGCGCAACCTGACCGCCGACAATCCGAACCAGCAACTCTGGCCCGCCCCCGGCAAGACCGGCCAGGAATTGTTGAACAACGGCATCGTCATCGATATGCCCGCCAACGGCTCGGCCAACCCCGACCGCGCCTTCGTCCAGATGCTCAAGCTCGAAGAGCACGGCAGTACCGGCCCGGTCGAACCGTATGTGACCATCAACCCGACCAATCCGGTCGGTTGCGACGTCGTCGCCATCCGCTACCGCAAGGCCGACAGCCCGCTCGGCGCCGGACCGGTCTACATCCATATCGGCCGTAACGGCTTCCAGGACGTGATCCTGCCGAATCCCCAGATGGCCAACGACGGCAGCAACTGGGTGTACTACGCGACCCCCGCCGCCGGCACGACCAACCTGAATTTCGTGTTCAACAACGGCTCCGGCACCTGGGACAACAATGCGAACCAGAACTGGAACGTCACCGTCACCGGCTGCACCGGTGCCGTGCCCCAAGCCGTCTGGACTGTTCCCGAAACCATCCAGAACTGCGAACCGGTCACCATCTACTACAACGCCGCCAGCCGCCCGCTGGCTTCGGCCAACCCGGTCTACATCCACATCGGTCGCAATGGCTGGACGAACATGGTCACCCCGACCCCGGCGATGACCCTCGCCAGCAATTCGGTCTGGATGTACACCTACACCCCGACCACCGGCACCGAGACGATCAATTTCGTCTTCAATGACGGCAACACCAACCTCGCCGCCCGCATCTGGGACAACAACGGCGGGAATGACTGGAGCAAACCCGTTTCCGGCTGCGGCTCGATCCTGCCCCCGCCCGATTTCGTGATCACCGATCCGGTTGCGGAGCTACTGAATGTCGCCAACAACGTCGAGTCCTACACGCTGCAGGGCCTCGCCGTGAATATGACCGGCCACCTGCGCTGGACCAACACCCTGACCGGCGCATCGGGAGCGATCGCCGCCGCCAGCCCGTGGAGCATCCCGCTGGTCGGCCTCGGTGTCGGCACGAATGTCATCACCGTGCGCGGCAGCAATACTACCGGCGGTTCCACCGTCACGAACGCCCGCGACGTCGCCTCGAACTACAGTTCCTGGACCAACGGCTCGAACCTCGGCACCGGCTTCAACGCCTGGCAGCTCGAAAGCGGCGGCACCTCGGCCGGCCATTTCACGGCGGCCAAGGGCTTCGGCATGTGGTCCTACCAAGGCGGCAACTACGCCGCCTCCATCCGCCCGTTCCCGTCCGAGCTGGCGATCGGCCAGACCTTCCACGCCCGCATTCAGAACAACTGGATATGGGAGAGCGGTGGATCCGTCGGCATGGCCCTGCGCGACAGCAGCGGCGCAACGAAGTGGGAACTATACTTCGTCGGTGGCGGAACCAACTACACCGGCACGAACCCGACGGACATCCCGTGGACCAGCAACGGCGTCGATGTCGCCTTTACCCGCACCGCTACGGCCGCCTACAGCGTTGATGTCACCCCGGTCGGCGGCAGCAAGCGCACCTACACCGGCTCGTTCAGCGGAAGCATCAACCAGTTCCGCGCCTGGTCGGCCAACAACGGCACCAGCGATGAATTCAATCCGAACCGCGACTTCTTCTTCAACAACCTGATGCTGACCTCGCTCGGCGGTGGTTCCAGCACGGTCACCAATGATTCCGTCACCATCGTTCGCTCCGGCTCGGCCGCCGCCGACACCAACAACAACGGTATCCCCGACGAGCTGGAATTGCTCTGGTTCGGCCAGCTCGTACCCGGTACCGGCGACTTCGATAACGACGGCGCTACCGACTGGGAGGAATACATGGCCGGCACCAGCCCGACCAATTCCGCCGACACGATGGTCATGGAGGAAATCATGGCCAGTTCGAACAACAACCGGCGTGCCTCGATGGCCTGGAATGCCAAACCCCAGCGCTCCTACCGTGTCATGGCCTCGCGCTCCGGCATTGAAGGTCCGTACGACCACGAGGTCGCTACCCGCACCACCGTCGGCGGTTCCTCGTACATGATCGTCATCGAAGACGCCGAGAGCACCAACCACCCGTCCAGCTTCTATCGCCTCGAGCTCACCTCGGCCGGTGGCGGCGGTGGCGGTGGTGGAGGCGGATCCGATCCGGTCATCGTCAGCGCGACCCCCGGCAGCACCGTGTTCACCAACATTGCCGGCATCGCTGTCACGCTGAATGTTTCCGGTGGCACCATCACCAACGCGATCTATACGATCGAAGGCCAGGGTGCCCTGCCGTTCACCAACAACCAGGTTGTCGTCATCGGCGCCAGCTTCTCCAACGGCCAGGCCCGCACGCTGACCGTGTTCGGCCAGAATACCGCCGGCAACAGCGACCAGAAGGTGTACACCTACACCCGCGCCGCCGGCATCGCGATCACCAACGTGAACGGCACCCACCACTGGCCGGAAAACGGCTCGATCACCTCGAACAGCGAGATCTGGGTGAACAGCGCCTCGTCGCCGACCGGTGCCGGCGTCAGTGCCTCCATCTCGTACTGCTCGGGCGGTTGCCCCGGCGGCTGGACCACCGTGGCCATGAACCGGAATCCGGCATGGGATGATGCCGGCCGCGCCTGGTGGAACGTAAACATCGGATCCTTCCCGGCCGGCTCCTCGGTCCAGTACACCATCTCGGTCACCGACGCCCAGGGTACCACGATCACCGACAACAACGGTGGCGCGAACTACACCGCTACGGTGAACAGCGCTGGCGGTGGCGGCGGTGGCGGTACCGGCGGCTTCCTGCCCCCGTCCACCAACCCCACCTTCGGCCAGTTCGGCACGAAGACCGTGGATGGCACCAACAACGGTGAATGGTCCACCAACAACCTGATCGCCATCGACCTCGCCAACGACGACCCGCGCTCGCTCGGCAGCAACTGGACGATGCACGAGACCCCGGCCGACCTGACCCATCTCTGGGCCGCTTGGGATGACAACAACCTGTACCTGGCCTACCAGTTCGCCGACATCACCGACGTGATCGACCCCTCGAACTACGGCTCCGGCGACGCCCTCGGCAACAACCAGGGCATCCTGCACTTCATCTCGATCGACACCGGTGCCGGAGGCGCGGTCAGCAACATGTGGGCCAAGAACGACAAGTTCACCGGGTCCACACTGCCCGACTACCAGATCGCCATGCGCGCCGACCTGTGGGCCGGTGCCTCGTTTATCTCGAAGGCGGTGAACGGCCGTTTCGCCGGCGACGAGAGCCGCGGTACGAACTACCTCTCCGCCGCCGAGGCTGGCATCCAGATCGCCCGGCTCGCCGGTAACGCCGCCGACTCCCTCTGGGGTGTGGGCGATGTGGACAACTACCTGTCGAATCCGAATGTGGCGCTGAACAACTACATCGGCCACAACAAGGGCCGCGACACCTTCTACGAGATCTCGATCCCGCTGGCCCGCCTCGGCCTGACCCGCGCGACCCTCGAAGCCAACGGCATCGGCGTGTTCATCAACACCGGATCCCAGTCGTCCCTCGACACGATCCCGAACGACGGCGCCACCCTGAATACCCCCGGCGTCGAAGTCTGGAACTCGTCGCTGGAATGGTCGGACACCGACCTGTTCACCTCGCCGTTCGCGCGCATCGTGAAGTAAGTCGTCGCCCTCGGAACGAAGGCCATGCGCCCGGTCCCCGGGCGCATGTGCCTTGCCCCGTGTGCCGCATCAGCGTCCGCGGAGCACCCGCCCTTGCGCAGGCTATTCGCGCCACTGCCGCGTTGATCTTTCCCGCATCGCGCCAGTGTGCTAGGTTCTCCCCGTGACCGAACCGCAACCATCCGTCGCCCTGGCCGACTTTTCCCACCTGACCCCCGACCACGTTATCGAACACGTCGAGTCGGTGATCGGTCGCCGCTGTACCAACCTCTGCCGCCAACTGAACAGCTACATCAACCGCGTGTACGAGGTGCAGGCCGAGGATGGCGACTGGCTGATCATCAAGTTCTACCGCCCCGGCCGCTGGTCGCGCGCCGCGTTGCAGGATGAAGTCGACTTCCTCCGCGAACTCGCCACCGCCGAAGTGCCCGTGGTCACGCCGATCTTCCACGGCGATGTCGGCCTGCACACCGATGCCCACGGCGTGCACTTTGCCCTGTTCCCCCGGATCGGTGGCCGTCCGCTCGTCGAGCCACCCCCCGAACGCTGGATCGAACTGGGCCGCCTGCTTGCCCGCCTGCACGAGGTCGGCGCCCGCGCCGAACCCCGCGACCGCATCTCCCTGCATCCGGAAGAATCCACCGCCGACCACCTCGATGTTCTCCTCGACGGACCGTTCTTTCCGTATGAAAGCCTGCGCGACGAATACGAGGACGCCGCCTGGGATATCGTGGACCTGATCGCCCCGTGCTTCGATGACGCGGAGATGATCCGCATCCACGGCGACTGCCACCCGCAGAACATCCTCGATCGCCCCGACGAACCGCTCCGCCTGATCGACTTCGATGACATGGCCGTCGGCCCGCCCATCCAGGATGTCTGGATGCTCCTCCCCGACCGTCCGGAGCAGGCCCGCACCGAATTCAACCTGTTCCGCGAAGGCTACGAAACCTTCCGCGACCTCCCCCCCGAATCCCTGCGCCTCGTCGAACCGCTCCGCGCCATGCGCTTTATCCACTACACCGCCTGGTGCGCACGCCAGAAGGCGGACGGCGGATTCAACCGCCTCGCCCCCGACTGGGGATCGGCCAGCCACTGGCGGCGCGAAATCGACGAGTTGCGCCGACAGCTTTCCCTGATCCGCCTGGAGCTCGCCCCATGAATGCTGAAGCGTATGAAGCCGTCATGGCCGATCCGTTCTGGCCGATTCTCTCGCTGTCCACCATCCTCCACCTGACCTCCTTCGCCTGGGTGCTGCTGCACCTGTTCCGTCACCGCCGCGACCCCGTTGCCGCGATGCTCTGGATCATGGTTACCTGGACCCTCCCGGGTCTCGGATTTCTCCTGTACATCAGTTTCGGAATCAACCGCGTCGCCGCGAAAAGCTGGCGCAAGGAAACCTCTAACCAGAAATTCCAGCACGAACGCTCCGCCCGAGAAAGCGGCGCATTGCCGCTGAACTACTGGCGCTCGATCCGCGAAGCCGTATCCCGCCAGCCCGACCATCCCGTCGCCCGCGAAATTGACCGCACCATCGCCTCGCAACTCACCGACCACCCACTGCTCGGCGGCAACCGCATCGAGCTCCTCTTGACCGGCGATGCGTTCTTTCCGCGCCTGATGGACGCCATCGCCTCCGCGCGCCGCCACATCCACCTCCAGAGCTTCATCATCGGCAACGATCCCTTCGGCCGCGCCCTGATGAAGGCCCTCGCCGACAAGGCCCGCTCCGGGGTCCAGGTGCGCATCCTCTACGACCGGCTCGGCTCGACCAAGGCCGTGTTGAGCGGCCTGTTTTTCCGCTACCGCGGAACACCCAACCTGCAGATCGCCGGCTGGACCATGGCCCGCCTGCTCAAGCGCCAATTCCAGATCAACCTGCGCAACCACCGCAAATTCGCCATCATCGACGGCGAAACCGCCTTTACCGGCGGCATCAACCTGCACGTGGAGAACACCACCCGCGGCAATCAACCGCCGATCCGCGACTACCAGGTCGCCCTCGCCGGACCGATCGTCTCCGAACTGCAATACACCTTCCTGCGCGACTGGTTCTACATCACCGAGGAGGATCCCGACCGGTTGCTCTGCGAGGATCATTTTCCCCGGTTGGAACCCGCCGGCGACGTGCCGATCCGCATGGTCAATGGCGGACCGGCCACCGAACTCGACGAGATCAGCGACAGCCTCTTCGCCTGCCTGGTCAGTGCACAGTCGAGCATCCTCGCCGTCACGCCCTACCTGGTCCCGACCACCGACATCATCCAGGCCCTGCGCAACGCCGCCCTGCGTGGCGTCGATGTCCGCCTCGTCGTGCCCGAATACAACAACCACTTCTATGCCGGCTGGGCCGGGCGTGCCTACTACGAGGAACTGCTCGCCTCCGGTGTCCGGGTGTTCGAACGCCATCCGCCGTTCATGCATGCCAAGGGCCTGATCGTGGACGATGCCGTGGCCATGATCGGCAGCGCCAACCTCGACGTGCGCAGCCTCAAGCTGAACTACGAGACGAACCTGATGGTCTACGATGCGCCCTTCATCAACCGGCTCAAGCAGACCATGCTGGAGGAAGTCGCCCTCAGCCACGAACTGCGCCTGTACGAATGGCGCACCCGTCCGCTCGTTCAGCGGATGAAGGAAAACGCCTGCAGCATCCTCACGCCGATCCTGTAAGGCGGGGAAGGGGTCAACCACCCGCTTCGCTGGAGGAAGAGGAGGCAGAGGAGGGTCGGAATGATTCTCTTCGATCCGTGTTCATCCGTGGTTACACCTTCTGTTTTCAGGCTCTTACGAGAAGATGCAATCGCTCTCCTCCGCCTCCTCTTTCTCTAGCGAAGCGGGTGGTTGCCTTCTCCTCTTCTGGTCGGCTAACCCTTCGTCCGCGCCACGAGCTGCTCCAGCTTTCCGCGCGCCGCGCCGGAGTCGATCGCAGCCTCGGCCTTGGCGATACCCTCCTTGATCGAGCCCGCCTGCTGACCGGCCACGATCGCGACGGCCGCGTTCAGCACCACGATGTCGCGGGGGAACCCGCGATGGCCGTCGAGGATCGAGCGGATGATCCCCGCGTTGTGCTGCGGGTCGCCACCGGCCAGGTCCGGGGCCGAGCACAGGGCGAAGCCATGCTCGCGCGGATCGAACGTGCTGACCTGCACCCGCCCGTCGCGCACCTCCGCGACCTCGGTCGGTCCGGTCAGGGTGATCTCATCCAGTCCATCATGCCCGTGCACGATGAACAGGTGGCGCGCCCCCAGGCTCGCCGCCGCCTCGGCCAGCACCGGCACCAGGGACCGCTGGTACACCCCGAGCATGCCGTAGCGCGCATTGGCCGGATTCGACAGCGGGCCGAGGATGTTGAAGATGCTGCGGATCCCGATCTCGCGGCGCGGGCCGATCGCGTGTTTCATGGCCGGATGCAGCGCCGGGGCGAACAGGAAGGCGATGCCAATCTCCTTCAGGCACGCCGACATCACGTCCGGCGAAACCGAGAGGTTGACGCCGAGCGCCTCGAGCACATCCGCGCTACCGCTCTTGCTCGACACGCTTCGGTTGCCGTGCTTGGCCACGGTAATGCCCGCCCCGGCCACCACCAGCGCCACCGTGGTCGAGATGTTAAAGGTGTGGGCGCCGTCGCCGCCGGTGCCGCAGGTATCCACCACGACATCCGCGTGCGGTTCCACCGCGGTGAAGTGCTCGCGCATCGCCGTCGCGCTGCCGGCAATCACCTCCGGCGTCTCGCCGCGGATGCGCAACGCGGTCAGGTAGGCGGCGATCTGTGCCGGCGTTGCCTCGCCCGCCATGATCTGCCGCATCGCCAGCAACGCCTCGTTGCCGGTGATCATCACGCCCTCCGCCAGTTTCGCAATTGCTTCCCGGATCATAGGTAAACCTTTGTTACATGCGGTCTCGTTGCTTCGTCGTCGGGTTTCAGTGTTCAGTGTTCGGGGAAGAAAAGACAAGCGGAAATCAACCTTGCTGAAACCAACGCCATCCGTCCCCATCCAATGTCACTGAACACTGAACACTGAATGCTACTTCCCCAGCCCGAACTTCGCCACTTCCTCCAAGGCATACCGGTCGGTCATGCCGGAAACATAGTCGCAAGCGGTGCGCCACACGCCGTCGGTGGGGATGCGTGCCCGGGCCTTTCCGCCCATGACCTCCGGGTGGCTGACGTAGTGCAGGAACAGTTTGCGCATCAACGCGACCGCCTCCTCGTTGGCGTGGTGGACGTCCGGGTGCCAGTACACATGCTGGAAGAGGAATTTCCGCAACGGCACCAGCAGGTCCCACAGGGCAGGGCTGTAGGCGACGATCCGTTCCGGTGCGGCCATGACCGCGGTCGGCGATCCGGGGCGGTGCGCGGCGAGCCGGCTTTCGCTGTGCTGGATCACGTCACGCACCTGCAGGTCGAGCAGACACCGCACGGTGATGGGGATCCGGTGGGCCTCGCCGAGCCCCGGATACTCCCGTCGGGCTTGCTCGCCGGCCTTGCGCCAGACCTCCAGCTTGTCCAGTTGATCCGCGGTGATCAGTCCGGCATCCAGGCCGTCGTCGATGTCATGGGCGTAATAGGTGAGGTCATCGCCGACGTCGGCAATCTGCGCTTCGATGAACTGGAACGGGCCGATCGGGTGGCCGTCGAGTTCCGCCCCGGGGATCTTCGACACGTGTTTGCGCAAGCCGGAGCGCAACTCCCAGGTCAGGTTCAACCCGTCGAAGGTCGGATACCGTTGCTCGAGCCGTTCAACCCAGCGCAGGCTCTGGATGTTGTGGTCGAAACCGCCCTCGTCCTTCATCAATTCGTCCAGCGCCCGCTCGCCCATGTGCCCGAACGGACTGTGGCCGATGTCGTGGGCGAGGGCGATGGCCTCGGCCAGGTCCTCGTTCGCGCGCAGCGCACGGGCGAGGGTGCGGCTCACTGCGGCGACTTCGATGGTATGGGTCAACCGCGTGCGGTAGTGGTCGGCCGTGCCGTTGACGAAGACCTGGGTCTTGTACTCGAGTCGGCGGAAACAGCGGCTGTGGATGATGCGGTCGCGGTCGCGCTGGAATTCGGTGCGCAGGAAGTGGCGCGGTTCGGGGCTCGGGCGTCCGCGCGACGCCCCGCTGCACCACGCGTAGGGCGCAAGGCTTTGCTGCTCGAGTTCCTCCTGGTTTTCACGGGTCCGTAACATGTCGGATAAGCTAGCCCAACCGGTCGCCGATTGAAATGTTGAATGTTCGCGAAGGGCATGGCTACTATCCGCACACCGGAGCCTCCATGCAGGAAAAAACCATCCATAGCCAGATCGCGTTCAAGGGCCGTTTCCTCACCCTTGAGCAACTCGATATCGAACTGGAGGATGGCCGGAAAGGCTACCGCGAGATCATCCGTCATCCCGGCGCGATCGGGGTGGTGGCCCGGCTTGACGGGGACCGCTTCGTGCTGGTGCAGCAGTACCGCAAGGCGGTCGAGGCGGTCATGACCGAGGTGGTGGCCGGCCTGCTGGATCCGGGCGAGGATCCGGTCGATGCCGCGCACCGCGAACTGGCCGAGGAAACCGGCTATTCCGCGCGCTCGCTGGTCCATCTCGGCACCCTCTATGCCTCGCCGGGGTACGTCGATGAACGGGTGGAGATCTACCTCGCCGAGCTCGATCCGGTACCGCAGGCCACCCGCTTCGATCACGACGAACGCGTCGCCACGGTGATCTGGAGCCGCGCCGAATGGGCCACCGCGATCCGCAACGGTGTGATCCGCGACGCCAAGACCCTGGCCGCCTGGGCCATGCTGATCGAATACGAACGCGCCGGCGGAGCCGCCTCATGACCGGCCGGTGGAACAAGGTTCGGCAATTCCTGCTGCATGACGTCTGGGTATCAGAGTTGTCCAGCCTGACCGGCATCAAGGCGTTGGTCACGCGCAGCTTTCGGGTTGGCCAGTTGGTGGTGAAAGGTTTCCGTGACGACCACCTGACCGTGCAGGCCTCGGCCCTGACCTTCACCACGCTGATCTCCCTCGTGCCGCTGCTCGCCATTGCCCTCTCCCTGGTCAGGGGCCTCGGCGCGGGCGACGAATTCATTACCCGCCTGCAGGCCAACCTCGATGACATGCCGGTCGAGTTCCAATCGTTCGTCGACCAGATGCTCGACATCGTCAACCGAACCAACTTCTGGGCCCTTGGCTGGGCCGCCCTCGGCGTGCTGTTCTTCGCGGTCATCCAGTTGCTCGGCAGCATCGAGTCGACCTTCAACAACATCTGGGGTGTCCGTTCCTCCCGTGCCTATTGGCGCCGCGTGGTGAACTACTTCAGCCTCGTCGTGCTGGTGCCGGTGCTGATCCTGTTCGGCTTTGCCCTCAACGCCTCGCTGTCGAGCGATGCGGTGATCAGCCGGCTCGGTGAGGCCGCCTTCGCCTACAAGGCGCTGCTTCAATCGCTGCCGTTCCTCTCTACCGCTGTAGCCATGTTCGCGCTGTTCGCCCTGGTGCCGAATACCGCGATCCGCGTCCGTCCTGCGGTGATCAGCGCCGTGCTGACCGCGGCGGTCTGGCTGGTGTGGCAGAACGTCTACGTGACCCTGCAGGTGGGGGTGTCCAGCAGCACCGCCATCTATGGAACGTTCTTCGCCTCGGTGCCGATCTTCCTGGCCTGGCTCTACGTGAGCTGGGTGATCGTGCTGCTCGGCGCGGAATTCTGCTTCGCGCTGCAGAATCACGCCACCTATGACCTGGAGCGCAGCGCCGGCAATGCCAGCCAGCGGGCGAAGGTCATGATTGCCTTTGCCATCACCCTGCAGGCCGGCCAGTCGTTCCAGCGTGGCGGTGCCCTGCTGAACGCCTCGGAATTCGCCGAGCGGCACCGGATCCCGGTCCGCCTGATCCACGAGCTGATCCGGCTGCTGGTGCGCGGGGGCCTGCTCGTCGAGGTCGCGGGCGAGGAGCCGTGTTATGTCCTGCGGCGGCCGATCGCGGAGATTTCCCTGAAACACATCGTCGACCTGGTCCAGTTGGACGGCGTCGGTCCCGAGCGGTACGGTTTCGGCTCCGATGCACCGGCGGTGGAGGCGGCGATGCGCTGCCTCGATCAGGGACTGGAGGGCGCCCTGGCGGACACTTCCATCGAAGCCTTGCTCGCACGGGTGCCCGCCAGCCCGGAGGATGTACGATGACCGGGATCGCGTTTGCCGAGGAACTCAACGAGGAACAGTTGCGCGCGGTGCAGGCACCCGACGGCCCCGTGCTGATCATCGCCGCTGCCGGCACCGGCAAGACCCGCACCCTGACCTACCGCGTGGCCTGGCTGGTGGAGCAGGGGATCGACCCGCGCCGCGTCCTGCTGCTGACCTTCACCAACAAGGCGGCCCGCGAGATGCTCGAACGCGCCCACGCGCTGGTCGGCGAGTCGGTGGGCGGCCTGTGGGGCGGCACCTTCCACCACATGGCCAACCGCATGCTGCGCATGCATGCCGACCTGATCGGTTACAACCGCGATTATTCGATCCTCGACGAGGACGATGCGAAGCGCCTGGTCAAACTCACCATCGAGGATCTCAAGCTGCCTCCGAAACTGTTTCCCAAGCCGGAGGTGCTGCTCTCGATGTACGGCCTCGCCTCCAGCCGCGCGGGATCGATCGATGCCATGGCCGAGGAGAAATTCGCCAGCGTCCCGTTCGTCAATCCCGCCGACGTGGTCAAGGTGCACCGGATCTACGGGGAGCGGAAACGCGGACTGAATGCGATGGACTTCGACGACCTGCTGGCCAACGGCCTCAAGCTGTTCCAGGAGCATCCGGACATCCAGCAGCGCTACAGCGAACGGTTCCGCTACGTGATGGTGGACGAATACCAGGACACCAACGTCATCCAGGCCGAATGGGTCGATGCCCTGGCCCGGCAGCACCGCAACCTGATGGTGGTCGGCGACGATTTCCAGAGCATCTACTCGTGGCGCGGCGCGGACTTCCGCAACATCATGCAGTTCCCGAAGCGTTACCCGGACAGCGTGGTCCTCAAGCTCGAGACCAACTACCGCAGCGTGCCGGAAATCCTTGCCGTGGCCAATGCCTGCATCGCCGGCAATCCCGAGCAGTTCCAGAAGACCCTCCGGGCAGTCCGTCCCGCCGCGCGCAAGCCGCGCGTGGTGCAGGTGCAGGACGGCGACCACCAGTCCGAGTACATCATCGAGCAGATCCGCCGCCACCTCGGCATGGGCGTGCCGGCCAGCGAGATTGCCGTGCTCTACCGCTCACACTTCCACGCGATGGAACTTCAGTTGAACCTCGCCCGCCAGCGCATCCCGTACCACATCACCTCGGGCATGCGCTTCTTCGAGCAGGCCCACATCAAGGATGTCTGCTGCCTCGTGCGGCTGGTCGGCAACCCGATGGACGAGCTGGCCTTCGGCCGGTTGTTCGAGTTGTTCCCGAAACTCGGGCCCAAGACGGTATCCAAAATCTGGGAGAAGATCGGAGGACGGTTCGATCCGCGTGCCGCGCGCGATCGCGACAGCCTGCTCGCCGCGTTGCCCGCGGCGGCCCGCGAACTGTGGCGTCCGCTGCACGACCAGATGGCCGTGCTGTTCGACGCGCGCCCGGTGGTGCACCCCTCGGAAATCATCCAGGTGTTCATCGACCACTTCTACCAGGCGCACGCCACCACCACCTACGACAACGCCGACAAGCGCGTCGAGGACATCGAGGAACTGGTCCGCTTCACCACCCGGTTCGAGACGGTCGCGGAGTTTCTCGGCGAGATGGCGCTGCAAAGCAACCTCGACCAGCAGGCCGATGGCGGGGAGTCCGCCGCGGGCGAGGTCATCCGCCTCAGCACCATCCACCAGGCCAAGGGCCTCGAGTGGAGCGTGGTGTTCATCCTCTGGACCATGGAAGGTCTTTTCCCTTCGCAGAAAACCATGGCCGACGACGGCGATGTCTCCGAGGAACGCCGCTTGTTCTACGTCGCCACCACCCGCGCTCGCGACGACCTCTACCTGTGCTGCCCGCGCTACCGGCGCACCCGCGATGGCGGCGTACAAACCTTTATGCCCTCGCGCTTCATCATGGAAGTGCCCTCGCACCTCCTCCACACCGAACGACCCAGCCGCGGGTATTACTAGTCCCGGGAACCCGCCGGTTCGGCTCATGGCCGGCAACAAAACCCTTGCCGGTAGAGCGCTTTAACAGTAGCGTCCGGGCAGGAGGTCAGGTGCGTTATGCTGGCGAAAGTCTTTTCCGGAGCGGTCTATGGCGTGGATGCGTTCCCGGTGGAAATCGAGGTCAATGCCGGCCATGGTGAGCCCAAGGTCGTCGTGGTCGGTCTGCCCGATGCGGCGGTCAAGGAGAGTTCCGACCGGGTCTGGACGGCGCTGCTCAACTCCGGCTTTGCCACCCCGATGGGTCGCACCACGGTGAACCTCGCTCCGGCCGACATCAAGAAGGAGGGACCGAGTTTTGATTTGCCCATCGCCCTCGGTATGCTGGCGGCGACCGAGGCGATTCCGCGCGAAGCCCTGGAACCGGCGTGCGTAATTGGCGAGCTGGCGTTGAGCGGCGCGGTGCGCCGGGTGCGCGGCGTTTTGCCGTTGGCCTTGATGGCCCGCGAGAAGGGGTACCGGATGATGCTCGTGCCCGAGGAAAACGCCGAGGAGGCGTGCGTGGTGTCCGGGTTGCCGGTGTTTCCGGTGGCTTCGTTGCGCGAGGCGGCGGATTTCGTGGCCGGCAAGATCCAGCTCATGCCCCACCGCGTGGACAGCCACGCCGTGTTCACCTGCGCCTCGTTGTACGAGGAGTGTTACAGCGACGTGAAGGGGCAGGAAGGGGCCAAACGCGCCGTTGAGGTCGCCGTGGCGGGCGGGCATAACCTTCTCGCGATTGGTCCGCCGGGAACCGGCAAGAGCATGATCGCCAAACGGGTGCCGAGCATCCTGCCGCCGTTGTCGCTCGAGGAGGCGCTGGAGACGACCAAGATCCACAGCATCGCCGGTATCCTGCCGCCGCACCACGCGCTGGTCGCGCGGCGGCCGTTCCGTACGCCGCACCATACGATTTCCGACGCGGGGTTGCTCGGGGGTGGCAGCCACCCGATGCCCGGCGAAGTCAGCTTGTCGCACCACGGCGTCCTGTTCCTCGACGAATTGCCGGAGTTCCACCGCAACGTGCTGGAGGTGATGCGGCAGCCGTTGGAGGATGGCGTGGTCACGATCTCGCGGGCGGCGGCCAGCCTGACCTTTCCCTGCCGCTTCATGCTCGTCGCCGCGATGAACCCGTGCCCGTGCGGCTACTTCGGCGATCCCAAGCGCGAGTGCCGCTGCTCGCCCCAGCACATCGCGCGGTACCGCTCGAAGATTTCCGGGCCGTTGCTCGACCGGATGGACATCCAGGTCGAGGTGCCCGCGGTCAGTTACCAGGATCTCTCCTCGCTGGGCAAGGGAGAGCCTTCGTCGGTGATCCGCGAGCGGGTGGTGGCGGCGCGGGCGATCCAGCAGGCGCGATTCAAGGGGCTGCGTGCGGTCACGTGCAACGCCCAGATGCGGTCGCGCGAGATCCAGAAGTTCTGCCGGTTGGGGGAGGGGCCGCAGGCGATGCTCAAGATGGCGATCACCGAGTTGAATTTCAGCGCCCGCGCCTACGACCGGATCCTGAAGGTGGCGCGGACCTGCGCGGATCTCGCCGGCAGCGAGGCTATCACCGACGAGCACGTGTCGGAGGCGATCCAGTACCGTTCGCTCGACCGCCAGTGGCAGGTGTAGGGCGGGGGATTACTTCGGCTCGGCAAGCATAACGCTGGTGTCGTTCTCGTTGTCCGAAACCCAGATGATACGGCGAGCCACGGTGCGTGGATCGCGGTCATCGTCCTCGTTGTTGGTCAACTGAACGGCTTTCAGGTTCGCGGGATCATTGATCGATCGGACATCCATGTAGAAGATTTCGGCATCCCAGTTGTCGTGGTAGCCCATCCAGACCACGAGGTCGTCGTAGATGTCCGGATTGGTATCGTCGTAGGTGTTCGACGTCAGTTTGATCGGTTTGCGGTCGGAGCCAATTTCGTAGAGGTAGATCTCGAAGTCATCGCCGTCAAATCCTTGCCAAACTACCTTGTTGCCCCAGACGCGCGGATAGAGGTCGTCGTTCACATTGTCGCTGATGCGCGTAACCACGCCGTCGCGCCACATGAAAATGTCGGCTTCCACGGCGGTGTAACCTTCCCAGACGATGGTATCGCCCCACACCATGGGGGCAACGTCATCGTAGCGGTTGCTGGTGATCTGAACGGTCGTGGTGGTTGCGGCATCGAACAGGTAGATTTCATAGTCAAAGCCATCCCAGCCATACCAGACCACCTTGTCGCCATGGACCTTCGGGCCGATGTCGTAATAGAAGTTCGTGGTCAACTGCATGCGGATATCGCCGGCAAGCGCCATGATTTCCCACCCGAACGGCCAACCTCTTTCTTTTTGCCAGGCGATCAGGTTGCCCCAGAAGCTGGGGGCAAAATCATTGCGTCGATCGTGGGTGACACGTTGTATATCCGCATCCCCCTGGCGCCACGACCAGACCTCGGCTTCGCCGCTGGGGTGGCGACGCACTTCGTTGGTTGTCGCGTTGAGGTTGATCGATTCCGATCCGGGCTCAGCGATTGGTGCTGTGTCCTCTTCCGATGGTGGCGGGGCTCCACCGACTTCCATGCCGGAATACAGCGCGGTCAATTCCGGCTGTTCGCCTTCGTCGCGAGTCGGGACCTCCATCAACGTCCACGTGATATTGCCTTCGATGTTGCGGGTGCTTGCGGTGAAAATGACCTGGTTGCTGTGGATCTGTGGTTTAACCGCGCCGAACAGCCCGGTCATCTCTTCCGTGATATTGCGAAGTTCACCGTTGTCGAGCACCGCGATGTGCGACTGGGCCGAGTTGTTGATGTTGGTATTGAAGTACATCCACGCGGCCAGACCGGTTTCGCTGAGCACCGGATCCCGGTTGTACAAGCCTTCGCGGGAAATGACGCGTACATCGTAGGTTTGCGCGGGCGCTAAAAAGGGAATGCACAAGGAAAGCGTGGCGGATAGCCATGCGACCGGTTGACGGAGGCATCGCCTCGCGTTTCTGGATGTGCGTAAACCCAAACCCATGAAAAGGACCTAAAGTAAATCTGCAATATAGAGAGGTCGGGTGGGCATGGCTAGCCTGAAAAACCGGTTGTGCCGGATTTTACGCAGGTCTAACACGCGGGGAATGGCAGGGTTACAACCAGCTATCGAGTAGAAACGCTTTAAAGCGTTCCGGATACCGGCGGCGCATTGTCGAGTTGCTCGACCTCTTCCGACGGGCGCTGGATCAGCAAATTGGTCGAGGAAGCGATCGGCCAGTCAGGTCCCCAGCGGTGCGTATCGCTCCAGTAGTGACCGGGTTTGCGGGACCGCATCCGGGCATCCACCATGCGCGGATCGAGCTTCTCTTCCTGCACCCCGCGAATGGCGGTGTAGTCGCGGCCGAAACGCTCAATGGACTTCAGGGTGGCATTGACCATGCGGCGCTCGTACTGGGTGCTCAACCGGACCGTACGATCACGGCGGGAGAGCTGCATGTCCTCGATCGTGTTGGCCATTTCGTAGGCCCACCAAACCGGAACATTGGGTCCCCAGGGAGTGTCTTCGAGAACGCCGCGGAATCGCGTGCGCAATCCGACCAGCATCGAGGTGCGCAGATCAAACATCATGGCATTCACCAGCGCGGACGATCGCTCGTTGTCGGTCAATACGATCAATTCGAAGGTGCCACGTTCCGGCGAAAGCGAGCCGTTGAGCAGGATGGCTCGGACATGGGATTTCATCTTGTCGGGAACGAGTTGGCGCGGAGCAGGGAGCACGGCCGTGTAATAGAGCGGTTTCTCGGCAATATTATCCGCCAATACCATGATTTCGCCGGAGAAGATCGCCTCGATAAGCTCCTTCTGCATACGGGCGTCCTCTTCATTATTGGCCCACACGATCAGTTCACGGCCCAGGAACTTCAGCGCCGAGTCACCGGTACCCCACAGGTTATCGCCGATTTGGCTGGCAAAGAAACCATCCCGGTGCATGCTGATCTTGCGCCGACCGAGCGGAAAACCTCCGACCACGTGCGCCACGACATTTTCGATTTTATCATCGCCGTTCTTGCGATAGGTCACGAGAATGGCGGCGATTTCACCCTCCTTGACGTCGGGAGTCTCCTGAATGCCCTTTTCGACCGCCTGCTTCAATTGGGCCAGCAACTCGGGATCGGCGCCGAAAATGATCTCCAGGTAGGTCGATGACAGGGTCTGGTCTGCATCGGCCTGTCCAATGGTGCCTCCGTTTTCGATCAAGTACTTGATGTTGGCGCTGATTTCCGAGACGTGGTCGTACAGGCGGAAGGAACGGTACCCGGTCACGGCGAGGCTGCCGGCGATCAGCACCATCATGGTCACAAAAACATACGTTATACGACGCCAATTCACGCAGGGTTCTCCCACACACACCATACACCGGTAGTTTCGCCCTGTTCAAGTGCGAATCCCGACGGCAGCCGCAAAAACGTTTTAGCGGGTTCTGCTTGTTGATTCTAACAAGCTTTGCACTTGCCTAGCCACGTGGGTTGTGTCAAACAATCCCGCTTACGGTTAACGGTTTGGACTACTGTGTTGAAAGGAGCATCGCGTGAAACGATTGGCTTGCTGGGTGTTGGTTGGGTTGGTATTGGGTGCCGTCGGGTGCAGTTCTCCCTCGAAGAAGGTCAAGGAATTGCGTTTGGGCATGACCCCGGAAGAAGTGCGCGACCGCATTGGTGATCCGTACACGATCCGCGCGGCCAAGGTGTTTGACGACGGCCGTTCGACGGAAATCTGGGAATACACGCCCTCGTTCGCGATCAACCCCAAAACCTACTGGGTTTACTTCGAGGACCAGAAAGTGGTCCAGTGGGGGCAACCGGGTGATTTTGCGGGCAAGGCCGGCCTGAATGTTCCGGTCGAAGAATACAAGCCGTTCAAGTCAACCAAGTAGTCCGGAGGCCCTTTCCGTCCAGGCCGAAGGCCCGTTGATGGGGTCGCGGCAGCCTGGTGGATGAGGGCCGCTGTTCTGTACAGGGATCACGCGCCGTATGCCAAACCATGCCGAGACCGCCGGCTCGACCTTCCGTCGTCGTCGATTGCTCCCGATGCTGGGGCTTGCGCTGGCCGCATGGAGTTTGGGGGAACGTGCCGAGGCCCAGTTCTTGCGGCTGGGACCACTGGACTTCATGTCGAAGCTGACCACCGAACTGATCTACACGACGAATGTCGAGCAGGAGCGCAAGTCGGAAGCCAAGGGCGAGATGGAGGATTTTTATATCATCGTCTCCCTTGACCTGGTTTCAGATGCCGCGATTGCTCCCAGTACCCAGTTGAAACTGGACACCGGAATGTCGGTGGAAAAGCATTTGAACCGTTCCGATCTCGACAATTCAACCAATCCGTTTGGTCGCGCGAATATCGAGACGTTGACCGAGATCTCCCGCTATACCCTTGCATTGCAGGCCGGTTGGGAGCGTACATCCGAATCCTCGGAGGATACAGCGTTTCCCGGCAGCAGCCGCCTGACCCGGCGTGAGCAGGAGAAATACGGTTACAATGCCGAGTTGATGTGGGAAACCGATCCGCTTCGACTTTCCGCGAATTATGACTTCAAGGCCGAGCGGTATATCGCCGAGGAAGACCAGATCAACGACAAGGATACCGTCGGCTACCTGTTTGAATCCAACTACCGGATCACCCGTCGCGTCCAGGCCGTTTATTCATACAAAGGATCCCGCGATGAACTGGTCAACGTGCCCGATGACGAACCGGTCTGGGAAATCACCCAACGTATCCTGCTCAATTTCACCCTGACCGAGAAGCCGAAGTTCACCTACGGATGGGGCTATGAAAAGGAGGATGTCGGTGACGACAAGGGTGATTGGGAAATGATCCACACCTTCAATCTTTCAGATGATTTCCAGCTGAATCCCCGGGTGAAGGGATTCTACGCGATCTCCTATGAAATCGAGGAAGTGGCCGAGGAAAATGACGTGGCTTTTACCTACGGTGGTGGTGTCGAGCACGAGATATCCTCCTCGGCCAAGCAGACACTTTCGGCCAAGAAGGAACCGGTGGACACGTTTGGCTCAACGACGGATACGGACTCCACAACCATCACCTATGACTTCAAGAAGATGGACCTGATCATGTACAACCTGACCTTCGGGTTCAACGTCTCGTATCAGATCGACGAACCCTTGTCCGCTGGCCCAACGGAAAAGATCTGGACCTACAACACCAGCCTGGCCCATGAAGTGGCTCTGTCAACCCGACTCACCCGTCGCCTCGAGTACTTGTATACGCGCGAAGACTCGAATCTCGAGGAGGAACTGCTCGAAGAGCACCGCGTGACCCTTTCGTTTACCTACTCGTTCTGATGTGCCATGTATCTTGATGTAATCCGATCGCTGAACTGCATCCGGTGGCTATGCTTCGTTCTCGGCATGGCAACCGTTGTTTCGGTGCCCCTGTGGGCCGATGGGGAGGAGGCTCTGGTCCGGCGCATCATGGGCGGTGATTTGCTGAACATTACCGTGGACGAGTCCGCCGATCTCGATGGTCTCTATCCGGTCGCCGGCGACGGACACATCGATTTCAAGTATGCTGGCCGCATCCGCCTTGAGGACCTGACCCTCGATGAGGCCCACGCCTTCCTGACCAAGCACCTGGAGACGCGTTTCTTCAAGAAGGCCACCGTAGCCATCGAGGTGTCGGAATATGTCTCCGGTAGCCTGCTGATCCTTGGTGCGGTGCATGATCCCGGTTCGATCCCTTACAAGGGAAATGAGATCATCACCCTGCTCGAAGCCATTACCATGGTTGGAGGCCTGACCCCCAAGGCCGCGTCGGATCAAATCAAGATTTTCCGCTGGCGGCCGGGAGGCTCGATGAGCCGCGAAGTAATCAATGTCGATCTGAAACGCATCCTGACCGAATTCGATTTCAGCCGCGACCAGTACCTGCGGCCTCGCGATATCATCGTGGTGCCGGAAAAGGGGCAGGATGATGGCGCTGCGGAATTCCTGGCCCTGGGTGAATTCGGAACGCCTGGATTCCATGCCACCGTGGAAAACATGAACATGATCCGGGCGATCTCCACCGCCGGCGGCGTTACCCGTGAGGCACAACTCGATTCCGGCCGCATTCTTCGCCCGGATGGCTCCGGCAATTACTCGGCGATCCCCGTGGACCTCGGCCGCCTGCTCGGGTCCGCGGACATGAGCATGAATATGCCCATTTTCCCTGGAGACATCCTGTTTTTGCCTTCGGCCAAGCTGACGGCGGCCGGCCGCATCTATTTTCTGGGGGAAATCGAACAGCCGGGCATGTATCCCCTGTCCAACACCGGTGATTCCACCCTGGCCCGCACCATCCTGCAACGCGGCGGGTTGACCAAGTTCTCGAATGGATCGGCGGTTCGGATCCAGCGCAAGGCCCCGGATGGGACGATGCAGACCCTCGTCGTCGATGTGGACAAGATCCTAAAGGGCGGCCAGTTCGACGAGGATGTTCCGTTGCAGAACGAGGACGTCATCATCATCCCGCAACGGATCTTCAATATTTTCTAGCATGAAACAGATGATTCAACCGCCGGGCGAGACCACCGATGCCCATCCACCCCGCAGCGGAGGCGCTCCCAGCTCCAGCTCGGGCATCGACATGGTCAAGATCAAGCAGTACCTGCATGTGATCGTGAGTCGTATCTGGGTGGTGGCCATCTGCTTCACCATCGCGATGCTGGTGGCCGTCGTCCAGATCTCCAAGCAGGAATCCGTGTACCGAGCCTCTACCAGCCTTCTGCTGACCCGTGGCACCACGCCGATGGGCCAGATCCGCGACCAGGACCGTCAAGTGTTCGGTGAATTCATCGACACCCAGGTCCGGATCATCAATTCGCAGGCCGTGCTGGCCCGGGCCCGGGAGAGTATGAACATGCCGGAGTCGGAGATCAACCGGCTGCTCCGCACATTCAACGTGTGGCCCCTCGGCCGTGCCTCGGTCGTCTCCATCGTCGTTACCTCCCTGGATCCCCAGTTCTCCGCCGACTTCGCCAACGCCGTGGCCCGCGCCTACATCGAGTTCAAGACCGATGAACAGACCGCCGGAGCCCAGAATACCATCGTCAACCTGACCCAGACCGCGAACAAGATCCGCGAGGACCTGCGCAAGGCCGAAGAGGCCCTGATCCTGTTCAAGCGGGAAAATTCCGATATCACCATCCAGAAGTCCGGCAATGTCGCCGCGACCATCATGTCTGACATCTCCTCGCGCGTCGCCACCTACAAGATGGAGCGGATGATCCTGGAAATGCAGAAACCCCTGCTTTCCGATGCATCCGATGATGTGATCCTTACCGCGTTGAGCAGCCGCTATACGCCGACCATGCCGGTGATGGCCATGACCGGCGCCCAAGGTGCCGGGGCCCCGGCGGATACCGGATCGTCCGACATGGTCATGCGCTCCTCCACAACCCCGCTGGGCGTGGTGAACTTCAGCGGTTCAACCGATACGACCTGGTTGGACCTGAAGAAGCGGCGGTCCACCCTGGAATTGGACCTGAAGCGAGCCCGCGAGAACCTGCGCGACAACCATCCCGGGATCCGGACCCTGATGCGCGACCTGGACAAGATCAATGCCGAACTCAACCGCGAAGTCCAATTCGCTACCGAGAAATATTTCGCCGAACTGGAAGCGCTGACCCTCAAGGAGAACTCCCTGACCCGCGTCGCCGCGATGTGGATCGATCAGGCCATGAATGCGGAGATCGTGCTCGACCGGTACGAGACCCTCCAGAACGACGTCACCCTGCTGAAGACCCTCCTGGATGCCGTGTTCAGCCGTATCCGCCAGGTGGATATTTCTGCCGGCATCATCCCCGATACCATCACGGTGATCGAGGAAGCGATCCGCCGGGATGCCCCGGTCACCCCGCGCAAGATCCAGAGCATTTTCCTGGCCGGCCTGATCGGCATCGCCGTCGGTATCGCCATCATCTTCGCCATCGATTTCCTCGACGATTCGATCCGCTATCCCGAGGAGATCACCAACTCCCTCGGCTTGCATTTCCTCGGCGTCATCCCCTCGGCGAACTGGAGCGCCGGTGATATCCGCACCCATTTGTTGTCGCAGATCGACCCGAAAAGCGGACTGGCCGAGGCCTACCGAAATGTGCGCGCCAGTATCCTGGTGGCTGACCAGAACCGGAAGTCCAAGAGCCTGCTGATCACCTCGTCCGTGCCGCGCGAAGGCAAGACGACCACCTCGCTCAACGTGGCCATCAGCCTGGCCATGGCAGGCTTCCGTGTCCTGCTGGTTGACGCCGACATGCGCCGCGGTGAGCTGCACAAGTATTTCGGACTTGAAGGCGGCCGCGGACTCTCCGATGTGTTGAACGGTCAGGCCAAGGCCGAGTCGGTGATCCAGCGGACCGGGGTCCAGAACCTCGACCTTGTCGCCACCGGTCCGTTCCCCGCCAATCCCGCCGAGTTGATCATGCGCAACGAATTCCGCAGCTTTATGGAAGCCGCCAAACGTTCGTACGACAAGATCGTCTTCGACGGCCCGCCGGTCATGGCCGTATCCGAGGCTGCCGTGCTGGCCTCACTGGTCGAAAGCACGATCATGGTGGTATGGGCCGGTAAAACCTCCCGCAAGTTGTGCCAGATTACCATTCAGAACCTGCTCCAGCGCGGGGCCCGCCTGGATGGCTGCATCCTCAACAACCTCGAGTTCGGCCGGGTCGGCTACTATTACTACTCGACCTACTACAGCTACTATAATTACGATTACCGCTACGACGAAAAGCCGATGGGCTTGTGAGCGGCATCGGCGGGGATAGCTGAGCCATGATGTTTCACCGGGGAAGAAGCCTCTCGTTACGCCGGACGTTTCTCCTGACGTCCGACATCATCATTATCGCCGTGTCCCTGGTGCTGGCCGCCCTGTGGCGGCTCGGTCCGCAGGGTGGCGTTGAATACATCGAAGCCTACCTCGGTTCCTTTATTGGCTCGTGTGCCATTTTCCTGGTGGTCTTCTACGCCTCGGGCATGTACGAGCGTGCCGCGCTGGTCCGCAAGGCCCACTCGTACCGGCTCCCCCTGGTAGCGGTGCTGATCAGCCTGGCCCTGATCGTGCTGATCTTCTATGCCAAGGCGCAGCTCAACCTCGGTCGTGGCATCCTGATGCTGGCCGGGGTGTTCATCTTCCTGTTCACCTGGGGCACGCGCCACCTGTACGGCATGGCGGTTGGACACGGCCTGCTCTCCAAGAATGCCTTGATCATCGGGGAGGGCAAGGAGGCGGAGATCTCGCTCAAGCTCATTGCCGGAACCAACGATGCCGGCTTCAAGGTGCTCGGCGTCGTCTCCAGCAAGAAGATCCAGCCCGGCGCCTTTATCCAGAACGTACCGGTGGTGGGTACGACGGAGAAGCTGCGCGAACTGGTGGATGCATTCGACGTGGAAACGCTGATCGTGGCGACCTCGTTGTCGCGCGAACCCGCCATCCTGCGCCTGCTCCGCCCGCTGCGCTGCGCCGGCGTCGAGGTGATCGATTACGTATTCCTCTATGAGATGCTCGCCCAGGAAATACCCATCGACCATATCAACGATGAATGGCTGATGAATGCCGCCATGAACAGCTCGGTGATCCATATCCGCAAGGTGAAGCGGATCATGGACTTCCTCGTCGCCGCGTTCGGCCTGATCCTCGCCGCCCCGATCTGCCTGGTCACCGCCCTGGTCATTCGCATCGACTCGCCCGGTTCCGTGTTCTATCGCCAGAAGCGTTCGGGTATCGATGGCCACCCCTACATGGTGCTGAAGTTCCGCACGATGCGCCAGGACGCCGAGGCCGCGTCCGGCGCGGTCTGGTCCACCAGCGGCGATGCCCGCATCACCCGCGTCGGAAAATTCCTCCGCAAGTGGCGCATCGACGAGATCCCCCAGTTGATCAACGTGCTGAAGGGCGAGATGAGCCTGGTCGGCCCGCGCCCGGAGCGCCCGGAATTCGTTGATACCCTCGCCGCCGCGATCCCGTTCTACCGCGAACGCCTGCTCGTCCCCCCCGGCGTGACCGGCTGGGCCCAGGTGAAGTATCCCTACGCCTCGAACATCGAGGGCGCGCGCCGCAAGCTCCAGTATGATCTCTACTACATCAAGCACATGGGCTTTTTCCTCGACTGCCTGATCCTGCTCCGCACGGTGAAAACGGTCGTGGTCGGCCTGAAGCACAACGACGAGAACGCGGTGGATCCGGCGCAGCAGGAAAATGCCGAGGAGTTTGCCGTGCCCGCTCCGGCCAAGTCGTCCGGGAGCAAGTCCGCTTGAACCCGTCCGCGCCTCCGGCACCCGCACTGCCCCGTCCCGATGCCGTTCACCACTGGGCGGTCATTCACAGCCGTCCACGCTGCGAGAAGCGTATCGCCGAATTCTGCCGGCAACGCGGTCTGCCCTGCTATCTGCCCATGCTGGCCAAACGCCGCACCTACGGCCGCCGCGTCCGGGTGTTCGACCACCCGGTCTTCCCCGGTTACCTGTTCGCCCTTACCAATGCCCCGGGCCGACAACTGCTGCGCCAGAACCAGAGGGTGGCCAACCTGCTCGAAGTGCCCGACCAGGCGACGCTGATCCGTCAACTTGATCAGGTGAAGACGGCGTTGGACCAGCATGACACCTTCGAACTTCTGCCCCGGATCGTCGAAGGCACCCGCGTCACCGTGCAGGCCGGACCGCTCAAGGGCGTCGAAGGCGTGGTCTCCCGGTTCAAGAACCGGACCCGGGTGGTCCTCAACATCGATTTTATCCAGCAAGCCCTCGCCGTGGAGGTTGAAGCGGAGTGGCTGATCCCGGTATGATGTGACGCGATGCACCAACTCTTGCGCAAAGGATATGGCCGTCTGCAGGGCCTGTTGCCGGATGGCCTCCGCCGCCTCATTCGCCGCCGCTATTACCGCGGTATCGTCGCCTCCTATACCGATGCCGACTGGGAATGGTCACCGGTGATCCGTTTGCTGGTGCAACCCGGCGACCAGGTGCTGGATGTTGGCGCCAACGTGGGTTACCTTTCAGGCCTGTTTGCCCGCTGGGTCGGCCCCTCCGGCCGTGTTGTATCCGTGGAGCCGATTCCCGATACCCACGATGCCCTTGCCTCCAGCATGACCACCCTGTTTCCCGGCCGGGTGACCGTGGTGCAGGCCTGCGTGTCCGACCGCCCCGGATCGGTGACCATGGACGTACCGGTGGGTGCGGATGGCCGGGAAAACTATTACGAATCGCGCATCCGTACCGTCGCGGATTCCGCCCTGCCCGGGGCTCGCTCCTTCACGGTCGAGGCCGTGACCCTCGACGACCTCGTCCGCCGGGAAAACCTGCGCCCCGCCTTCATCAAGATCGACGTCGAGGGCCATGAGGAAACCGCCCTTCGTGGTGCATCCACCCTGCTGGCCGACCACCCCAGCCTGTTGATCGAGGTTGCCGGTGATCCCGATGCCGCAGACACCCCGGCCCATCGGCTCTTTGCCCTGCTGGCCTCCGCCGGCTACCAGGCCTTGACCCTGGAGGCCGGGCGTTGCCGCCCGCGCCAGTCCGGTGACCGGGCGGTGGATTACCTGTTCGTCCCGTCGCCGTTGGCAAAGAAAGTGATGGGCGATTCGCCTCAAAACCGATAGTTTTTGCGCACAAACCGCAGGAGCCGCCATGAAGTTATCCATCATCATTCCCGTTTATAACGAGGCCCGCACGATCGACCAGTTGCTTGCCCGCGTTGACGAGGTCAATGTCGGGATGGAAAAGGAGATCGTCGTCGTGGATGACGGCTCCACCGACGGAACCCGCGATGTCCTGCCCACCTTGAAGGATCGCTTCCCGGCGATGAACCTGATCTTCCACGAGGTCAACCAGGGGAAGGGTGCCGCTCTTCGAACCGGACTGACCAGCGCCACCGGTGATATCCTGCTGATCCAGGATGCCGATCTCGAATATGACCCGCGTGACTACCACACCCTGCTCGCCCCGATTCTCGAGGGCCGCGCCGATGTGGTGTATGGTTCGCGATTCATCGGGGGCGGTGCGCACCGCGTCCTGTACTTCTGGCACATGATCGGCAACCAGGTCATCACGCTCTTCTCCAATATGATGACCAACCTGAACTTCACCGACGTCGAGGTCTGCTACAAGGTATTCCGCCGCGAGGTGATCAAGACCATCCAGATCAAGGAGAACCGGTTCGGGTTCGAGATCGAAGTCACCGCCAAGGTCGCCAAGGGCAAGTGGCGCATCTACGAGGTGCCTGTTTCCTACTACGGCCGCCCGTATTCAGAAGGCAAGAAAATCACGTGGAAAGACGGCTTCCGCGCGATGTGGTGCATCTTGAAATACCGCTTCGTGGACTGACCGCGCCGTTCCCGGCACCGGCCCTGCATCCACGGGTTTATTCCATCGGAACCAGCGCTCCTTCCGGAGTAATCCGTACGACCTGCCTTTCCGGAAAGGCCTGCTTCAGGCACGCGAGTTGATCCGGAATCAGGCGTGCATACACGATGGATGCCTGCAGATCCGGATCGTTGAAGATGAAGCCGGCACTGTAATGGAAGTCCTTTTCTGCGGAGTCCTCGATCAGCACGAGCAGTGGCACCCCGCCTTGCTGGTCCTGCCATGCTTGTGCCTGGGCATGATAGTCCCGGCCAACCTGCTCGTAGCGATCTCCGTATTTCGGCGCGATGTAGATCGGCCAGTAGTGAAGCGCGGCAAAAGTATACAAACCGGCCAGCCATGCAGCAAGTCGGCGGGTCGAACCGGAGCGCTCGCCTGCGCCATCGGCCAGGCGGAGGATGCCGCGGGTGGCCAGTAGCGCCAGCGGAGGCAGGGCGGGAAGGTAGTAGCGCGCCTCCAGTTCAAAGCCCTGGTAATGGAACAGGGCATACAAGCCAACGGTGGTCGCGGCCCATCCTGCACAGGCCACGTCGAGGAGGTCCCAGCGCCTCCGCATAAAAGGAACGAGGCAAAAGGGCAGGGCGGTGGGCCACCCCAGCATCGCGCCATCCATCCGGTACAAGGTCAAGAGCGAGCTGTGCAAGGCCCGCGCCGGCGTGTGGAACTCCGAGAATCCCATCGCATCGCGGATGATCGGCGTCAACGAAATGGATTCGCCAAAGTGGTAACCGGAGGAAAGCCAACCGCCATACAAGCGCTGATTCCAGAACAGAAGAAATGCCAGCGGAAGCAAAACGCCCGCGCCCGCCCATGGAATCGACCGGAAAAGCGATCCGCGCGCCGCGGCGGGAGCAACCACCGCTGCAAAAACCAGGACCACCCCGAACGGGACCAGATCCTGCGGTCGGGTAATGGCGGCCAAACCAACCAGTGTTCCTGCCGCGATCAAACCAAGGCGACGGGGTGCCTTTTCCGGTCGATCCATGGAAGCAAGCAGCAGGGCGCACCCTCCCGCCATGAACAACAGGAACGTCGTATGCGACATGAATGAAGCACTGACCAGCAATCCCAACGGCGAGAATGCCAGCAGGCTGATCGCAAGCCCCGCCTCCCGTGCCGGAACAAAACAACGGGCCACCGCGTGCAAGGCCCGCAGGCACAAGGTCCAGGCCAGCGGCATGGCCAGCCACGTTAAGCCCAATGCGACCCAGGGACTTAGCCATAACGCCTGGCCTGGGAAGTACTTGGTATGCCACCACCCGCTTTTCCCGATCACCACGTTGTGCTGGAAGAAAGCCTCCACGCACGGGGGATTGGGTACCGCCAGCCTCCCGGAGCCGAGTATCCTGGCTTGAAAAAGGTGGCTGGTCGCGTCGGTGATGTGCGGAACATTCTCAAACAGAACAGCTTGTACGATAAGGGCCGCTGCCCCGCCAGCCAGACAGATCAGCCACGTGAATCGGTTTGAAGCCACCCAGGAACCACGCCGGGACCAACGGCCCAGTAACCACCAAACGAGCAGGCAACACCAACCGGACCAGGCCAAGGCTTGTTGACCCGACGCCAGCAGCGCAATAAAGGGTTGGGACAGCGAAGATCCGGTAATGAGGGTGAATGCGGCGGAAAGTATGACGTAACCAGCTATGGATAAGACGGTTAAGAGTACGCTTGTCCCTGCAACCCACCACGCCCACTGTTCCCGTTTCTTCAATTCAACCATGGCGGCACATTCCGTTCCGGATCCGCTCCCTCGCGGTGGGCGTGATCACGGGTTCACTCTGTATGATGCGGGTTTCTACCGCACGGAACCAGTATCGCTAAACCCGCGCGAAAGGCTACATTTTCCTTGTCATGTACCGGAGATCGTTTAATTATTTCTAAACGATGTTAACGTCGCCAAAAGCAATCAAATCAGCCATGTGGGAAATGGTTGAGGCGGGGGGGCGCACGGCTCAGACGTTTGGGGTGAGCCGTTTGCTGGGCCAGATCTACACCCTGTTGTACCTCAAGAACGAACCCCTGTCGCTGGACCAGCTCGTCGAGGAGTTGCAGGTCAGCAAGGCCAGTGTCAGCATCGCCTGCCGTCAGTTGCACGCCTTTGGCATCATTCGCCGCGTCGGGGTTCGCGGGGATCGCCGTGACTTCTACGAAGCCGTTCAGGATTTTCGTGGACTCCTGCAGAACGGTTTGCTGCCTGCATTGGAAAAGAAATTGAATTCCGCGCGGGTGCAAATCGACAAGTGCCGGGCCTTGCTGGCCGAGAGCGAGGGGCCAGAGTCACAGCACCTGCTGCAGCGGTTGGATGAAGCGGAAGAACGCCGTTCGAAAGTGGAAGAATTGATCAAGAATCCGTTACTGCGCCGTATGCTCTAGGCGCCCCCGGAATCCGATCCGCATGACCTGCGGTGTCGCAACCATCGAGAATAGCCATGTTGCCCCGCCCGCGAAAGCAGCCCGGGACGCGACGGGGACGAAGTCTGTCCGCCCGCAGGGCTGGACAGGTGGTTCAAGGGGACAGGGGCACAAGGTAACAAGGATGCGGGATTGATATGAAGTTTGAGGAGTTGGAATGCTGGCAGATCGCGAGGTCGTTGAGCCGCGAAATCTATGCGCTTACCGCGTGCGACTCCTGCCGGAAGGATTTCGCCTACGTGGATCAGATCCGCCGGGCTTCCGTATCGATCATGAACAACGTGGCAGAAGGATATGAACGTGGTTCCGATAAGGAATTTGTTAAGTTTCTGTACATCGCCCGAGCCTCTGCAGGTGAAGTCCGCAGCATGACGTATGTGGGGTTGGATCAGGGGTATCTGACCGATACGGACTTTCAGAAATTGCAGGATCTGTGTCGGCGGAGCAGTGCCCTCTGTTGGGGACTGATCAAAAGCAAAAAAGCCAGCCTGGGCATTATTGCCAACCTCTCCCTGTTAATCTTCACATTGCTGATGCCGCTGCTTCAACGCCCCTGAGTACGCGACGATGATCTCCCCTGTACCCTTGCACCGTTGTACTCTTGTACCCTTGTACCCTTGAGCCCTTGTACCCATGCTTCCGAGCACCCCGTGAACCCCTGCCTCCTTGTCGCCTTGTAACCTTTCCCCCATGTCCCTCTGGGCCTTCAGATTTGTCCTGTTCTACATCTGCGTCATGATGGTGCAGCCACAGAACCGGTTCATGTTCCTGCATCCGTTCCGCATCGCGCTGGTCAGCATCACCATCGCCGCCCTGTTGCACATCGTGTCGGCGGCGCAGGAGAACCGGCCGATCATCCGGTTCGGTCCTGCCACCATCACCGCGCTGTGTCTCATCGTGTTTGCATTCCTGTCGCTTCACTTCGGGGTCATGCAAACCAACAATGCGTGGAATTCCGATATCGATATCATCGTGAAGAATGCCATTTGTCTGATCCTGGTCGAGGCGATGGCCTTTACCGTGGAGCGGGTGTGGGCGGTGCAGGCAACCATGATGTTATGCACCCTGTGGTGGATCAAGGGCGGGATACGCCTGGCCGGAGCGGGCGCCACCTATGCTGGTGACCGGATCATGGGCCCGGCGGTTTCGCTGGTGGAAAATCCGAACGGATTCGCCTACCTGCTGACCTTGATGATTCCGTTGTATTTGTACTTCTACCAGAAGTCGACCAACAAGTACCTGCGATGGGCCTTCCTGGCTGGCGCCCTCGCTTCGGTGTACATCGTGCTGCAGACCGGCAGCCGAACTGGACTGCTGGCGCTGATCGCGGTAGGGGCCTTTCTATTGCCCAAGTACGGCAAGCAACACAAGATGACCCTGATCATTGGCGCTGCCGCCGTATTCATCTTTACCACCTCGATCGGTGCCCTGAACATGGAACGGTACAAGACCATCATGACCTCCATCCATGCGTTTTTTGAAGGTGGGTACGAGGAGAAGGATCCCAGCCTGATGAACCAGGACGAGCAGAGTGCCTGGGAACGCAAGATGAAGAACCGGCACAGTTGGTTGCTGATCAAGGAATACCCCGTGTTCGGGGTCGGCCTTCAGCCGGATCAGGGACTGGTCGGGCAGAAATACCAGTATGCCATGGGGCAGGTACACAACGAATGGCTGTACGTCGGGGTGCAGATGGGCTTTATCGGCATGGGCATGTACGCCTCGTTCATGCTGTGCATCTGGATCTACGGATGGCGGGTGCAACGCCTGATGCGGGATTCCTGGCCGGCTCTTTCCGACTTGGGATGGACCATCAAGATGCAGGGTGTGGTGTTCCTGGTGGGCGGATTCTTCTCGCCGATTGGTTGGAATCCGTTGTTCCTGATCGTGGCCGCGTGTGCGTCCGCGTTGTGGGCCAACATCCAGCAACAATCCTGGAATGCGGCGACGGTGAGGACGTGAGATCATGAGCGGACGAGAACATCCCGACGGTTATACCTCGTACGACGGCATCGGGTACGAGCGTTTGTCGCTGAGCGCCTGGCGGGTCATGGTGCGTGAACTGATTGACTACTGGGAGCTGATCCGGCGGCTGGTTATCCGCAACATCGCCGGACAGTTCCGCCAATCCTTCCTCGGATACATCTGGATCATGTTGCCGCCCATTGCCACCACGGTCGTCTTCAGTGTGCTGCAGAAGGCCCGGGTGGTGAACATCGAGATGCCGGAGGGTTCGATGCCGTATGCCATCTTCGCGCTGCTTGGCATGACCGTGTGGGGCTATTTCACCCAGCTCACCATGATGGCCACCACCAGCATCAGCAACGCTGGCGGACTGGTGTCGAAAATCTATTTTCCCCGCGAAGTCCTGGTGCTGAGCGCGGTGGGCAATGCCATCGTGAACTTCCTGATCCGTCTGGTCGTGGTGGTGCTGACCTTCCTGCTGCTGCAATACGCCCCCCACTGGGAAATCGTGTATTATGTTGTTCTGCTGATCCCGTTCACGCTGCTCGGCGTGGGGCTTGGTTTGCTCCTGGCCCCGATCAACACGATGATGAACGATGTCGGTCGCCTGATGGAGTTCGCCTTCCAGTTCGGCATGTTCCTCGCCCCGACCGTGTATCCCACCCCGGATATCGCCACCGCGAACGACACCTGGCAGTCCCTGTTGTTCTGGGCGCACCAGATCAACCCGGTGTCCCATTACCTCTATGCCGCCCACGAACTGGTCCAGCATGGAACCCTCACCTTCGGTCCCGGCCTGCAAGCCGCAGTCATCCTGTCGTTCCTGGTCTTCCTGGTCGGCTGGCGCTTTTTCCACGCCATCGAGCCGTTGCTGGCGGAGAGGGTGTAGCGGGATGCGGGATGCGAGATACGGGATTCGAGATGCGGGATGCGGAAAGATTTTGGTATGAGTTATCGAGATGAAACGGGATCGCTCACCGGCAAAGATTTGTATGAAAGCATTCATCAACGACTCGATCAGCTTGGCGGGAAAATCAATCGCTTCATCCAGTCGGTCATTATTCATCATGATGTGGTGAAGGAAGAAACCGCAGAATTTATCGTAAACCCCGACTAATCTCTCGCATCCCGTATTTCGTATCCCGCAACCCGCATCCCGAATCTCGTATCCCGGATCACATCTCATGCCCCCCGCCATCATCGTCAACGACGTCTCGAAGAAATTCGCCCGCTCCTTGAAGCGCGGCATGATCTATGGCCTGTCCGACATGGCCCGGATGGCACTCGTCCCGCGCCGTTGGCAGTCGGAAGGCGCGGAAGCGCGCATGCGGGATGCGGGAAACGAGATGCGGGAAACGAGTTGCGGGATGCGAGATGCGAGTAGCGCGTCGACTGAATCAGAATCAGATAGCGCGGTCCCCGGATCTCTCATCGCGAATCCCGGATCACGTATCCCGACCCCAGCATCCCGTATCGCGGATCCCGAATCCCGGATCTCGCATCCCGTAACGGAAGCGCAGCTTCGTCCAACCGAGTTCTGGGCCCTGCGCAATGTTTCGTTCACCCTCCAGCCGGGAGAAAGCGTCGGCCTCCTGGGTGCGAACGGTGCCGGAAAGAGCACCTTGTTCTCCGTGTTGAGCGGGATCTATGCCCCCACCTATGGAAAAGTCTCGTACCGCGGCCGGTTGCAAGCGCTGATCGCCCTTGGCGCCGGCTTCCATCCGTCACTTTCCGGCCGGGAAAATCTGTATATCAACGCAGCGATCCTCGGGTTGAAGGAGAAGGAAGTCAGCGCCATCTACGAGAATATCGTGGATTTCTCCGGTATCGGTTCGTTCATCGATGCACCGATCAAGAACTACAGTTCCGGCATGATCGTCCGCCTCGCCTTCAGCATCGCCGTGCACCTCGACCCCGACATCCTCTTGATCGACGAAGTGCTGGCGGTGGGCGATGCGGCCTTCCAGTTGAAGTGCGCCAAGTATGCGCGCGAACTGGTGAACTCCGGCAAGACCATTGTGGTCGTCTCCCACAACATGCTGATCATCCAGATGATGTGCCGCCGGTCCATCTGGATGGACCACGGGACCATTCTGCAGGATGGAGACACCCACCAGGTCACCCGGGATTACCAGCAGTTCATGCTGATGAAATCGGCGGAGGAAAAAACCAAATCGATTGATTCCGGTGTCCGCTTCGCCGCGATGATCCTGCAGGTGGAGTGGCTGGATGCCGAGGGGCGGCCTTGCCCGAAACTAACCTGGGGAAAACCGCACCAACTGGCCATCGAGTTCGAGGCCCACGAAGCGATCGAGCAGGCCAGATTCTGGGTTGAAGTCAGCGCCGTGGGGAAGGAAGGCCTCGTCATGGGCGTGAGCATGTACGACGATGGCCATTACCTCGACATCAAACCCGGACGGCATCGGTTGCTGGTGCATTGGGATCACCTGCCCCTGGCGCAGGAGAATCTGTACCAGGTTTGCGTCGGTGTCCGCGACTGGTCCGGCCAGATCATGCTGGCGGATTCCTTCGCCTCGCGTCTTTTCGAGGTCAATCACCACGGCCCACTGTGTGCCGGTGAACCGGCGGGCCAGACCTCCCGCCTGCTTACCCCGCTGGTTGCCGCGCCGTACCGATGGACGGCAAACGATGGCATGCAGTTGCACGCCTTCCACAAGCCATCCACGTAAGGAAGATCCCTGTCATGAACGGTTCCTGTACCTATCGCCCTTTCCTGCTCGCCGGATGGGCTTGCCTCGGATTGACCGGATGTATCGGTTTGCACACCATCCC
This sequence comes from uncultured Verrucomicrobiota bacterium, assembly GCA_937872895.1. Lineage (GTDB taxonomy): Bacteria > Verrucomicrobiota > Kiritimatiellia > CAIVKH01 > CAIVKH01 > CALMUP01. Next base: position 43,988 of record CALMUP010000027.1, on the reverse strand, counting down.
CGGCTCGACGGCTCTTCAGTTGAGTGTGGATGTCAGCGATCCGATCGTACTTCACAAGCAGGACCACACCTTGTTGTATGCACGGGGAACGCATATCTATCTGGCGGAGGTCTCGTCAAATCGACTTGCGGCCACCTATTATCCTGGTGGCGAGGGTTTGTCAGGCATCGCGGCCATTCCATGGCCGATGTTTAGCGATGACGGGATCACGAATTGGGTTTTTGGCAATCCATTCACGTGGGAGGAGCCCTATACCAATTCGCTTCCCTATTTTATCGAGAAGGGGGTTGGTTATGCCGACTTTGCCCTGGGAATTTTTTTCTCCCCCGCCCACCTTCCCGATGGTCGCCGGGTGCAGTTTTCAAGCTGGGCGAGCGTTCGTAATGGCATGACCCGTCAAATGATCTATACGGAAAACGACGGGGCGACCTGGAAGGGTCCCTACGAGAGCCGGTATGTGTTTCCCGAAACCTGGACGAATACACCGGGCCTGCTGGTGGCCGAGCGGCCCTCCGTGGTGACCAGCGATGGAACCATCTACCAGGCGATCTACGGCGGCACGAACCACCTGCCGCCGTTCAGCACCTACCTGTACAAGTCCACCGACGGCGGATTCACCTTCACCTACGTCTCCACCATCGCCAGTCCGTCGGATGTACCCCGCAGTACGGATGGTCCCTGCGAACCGGCAATGATCGCCCTGTCCGACACCGAGTTCGTCTGTGTGATGCGTACCGGCGCCCGGGCAGGGACGGCCGGTATCAGTCTGAATGCAACTTCAGACCTGATGTACGAATCCCGCTCGACCGATGCCGGATTGACTTGGAAGAAGCGGTTCATCTCCGTTCCCGGTGTCATGCCGCGCTTGCTGCGTGTTTCCAACGGCATCCTGGTGCTCGGAACCGGTCGGCCGGGAAACCGGCTGTACTTCAGCCTCGATGACGGGCGATCCTGGGGCGGGGAAATCAACCTGACCCCGATTCACTTGGTGATGACCTCCGGGTATGTGGACATGCTGGAGATCGCCCCCGGCCGCCTGTTCGTGACCTATGATATGGTCAATGCATCCCTGACCCGCTTCTGGCTGAACGAGCCGAAACGCTACAATGCCATGATGGCGGTCACCATTGATGTCAGCCGCCGCTTCTGACCCCCTACGCAAGGAACCACCATGAATCAGACCATCCATGTGAAGAACCTCTCAAAGGCCCGCATCCTGCTTACCGGCGGCACCGGCAGTTTTGGAAAGGCCTTTGTCCGCAACGTGCTGAACGCCGCTCCGGACATCGAGCGCCTGGTCATCTTCAGCCGCGATGAACTGAAGCAGTTCGAAATGGCCCAGGAATTCTCTCCGGAGAAATACCCCGGCCTCCGCTACTTCATCGGCGATGTCCGCGACCGGAACCGCCTGCGCCGTGCCCTTCATGGCATCGATACCGTCGTCCACGCGGCCGCGCTGAAGCAGGTGCCCGCCGCCGAATACAACCCGATGGAGTTCATCCACACCAACATCATGGGCGCGGAAAACATCGTCGAGTCCTGCATCGACAACCAGGTGAAACGGGTCGTGGCCCTCTCGACCGACAAGGCTGCCGCCCCGATCAACCTCTACGGCGCGACCAAACTCTGCAGCGACAAGCTCTTCGTCGCCGCAAACAATTATTCCGGCAGCATGGATATGCGTTTTTCCGTGGTGCGCTACGGCAATGTGATGGGATCGCGCGGCTCGGTCATTCCGTTTTTCCTCGCCAGGGCGAAGTCCGGTGTCCTCCCCATCACCGACCCCGCCATGACCCGGTTCAACATCTCGTTGCAGGAAGGTGTGGACATGGTCCTGTGGGCGCTGGAGCACGCGCTGGGCGGTGAGATCTTCGTGCCGAAGATCCCCTCCTACCGCATTACCGATGTCGCCACCGCGATTGCCCCCTCCGCCCGTCAGGAACTGGTCGGCATCCGCCCTGGCGAAAAGGTGCATGAGGAAATGATCACCTCCAGCGACAGCTTCAATACCATCGACCTCGGTGCCTATTACGCGATCCTGGCCACCAGCGGCGCCCTGTCGCCCGAGTCCTACGCCCAGCGCCGACCCAGCCATCGCGTACCCGCCGGCTTCGCCTACAATTCCGGTACCAATCCCGACTTCCTGACCGTGGACCAGATCCGCGACCTCATCGTGAAGCACGTGGATCCCGGCTTTAAACCCGTCTGATCACGAATTGTTTTACCACCCGCTTCGCTCGAGGAAGAGGAGTAAGATGAGGTGAATGTCTTCAGGAATTTAAATCTCCTCCTGCTCCTCTTCCTCGAGCGAAGCGGGTGGTTCAAAAAATCTCCAATAACTTATGATTCCTTACGGTAAACAATCGATCGATGAAGCCGATATTGAGGCGGTGGTGGACTGCCTCCGCTCCGACTTCCTGACCCAGGGTCCCAAGGTCGCCGAATTCGAACAGGCATTCGCCGCGAAAGTAGGCGCGAAGTACGCGGTCGCGGTGAACAGCGGCACCGCCGCGCTGCACGCCGGCATGATCGCCCTCGGCATCGGCCCCGGCGACGAGGTGATCGTCCCGCCCATCACGTTCACCGCCTCCGCCAATTGTGTCCTGTTTGTCGGCGGTACGCCGGTCTTTGCCGATGTGTTGCCGAGTGGACATATCGATCCGGAGAAAATCGAACAGAAGATAACCAGGAAAACAAAGGCGGTGATCGCCGTCGACTACGCCGGTTGGCCCTGTGACTACACCCGCATCCTGGACATCTGCAACAAGCACGGCCTGGCCCTGGTCTGCGATGCCTGCCACGCCCTTGGCGCTACCTGGAGCGGCAAGCCGGTGGGCTCCATCGGCCTGCTCAACAACTTCAGTTTCCATCCCGTCAAGCACATCGCCACCGGCGAAGGCGGTATGGTCACGACGGATGACGCGGTACTCGCGGAGCGCATGCGCGAGTTCCGCACCCACGGCATCACCAAGGATGCGAGCCGGTTCAAGGGGTTGGTTTCGGAGGTCGAAACTCCGACGTCAGAAGTCCGAGGTCCCGACACCCGAAACCAGGCACCCGAAACCCTTTCTGCGCTCGAAGAGCGCGGCCCCTGGCATTACGAGATGCACAGCCTTGGTTACAATTACCGGATGTCCGATATCAACTGCGCACTGGGACTGAGCCAGCTCGGCAAGCTTGACCGGTTCGTGGCCCGCCGCCGCGACATCGCCAAACAGTATTACGAAGCGCTCAAGGCTATCCCGCACCTCTCGCTCCCGACTTCAGACCTCAATCCCGTATCCCGCATCCCGTATCCCGCATCCCATTCGTATCATCTTTTCCCCGTCCTGATCGACTTCGCCGCCCTGGGCAAGACCCGTACGCAGGTCATGGCGGAGTTGCGCGGGCTCGGCGTCGGTACCCAGGTGCATTACATTCCGGTATGCCTGCAGCCCTTTTACCGCGAGACGCTGGGTGTCAAGCCGGGCGACTATCCCGTGGCCGAGTCCTTCTTTGCCCGCGAACTTTCCGTCCCGATGTACCCGGCCATGACCGATGCCGAGGTGCAACAGGTCATCGCCGCCCTGGGCGCCGTCCTGCCTGCCTGATGATGAATGCCCGAGATCCGTACACCCAAAGGTGCTGAATCCATGAAGAAAAAAAACACCACCACGCCCAAACCCTACCGGACCGAACAGGAGAATTTCTGGGCCGGCGAATTCGGCGATGACTACATCGCCCGCAACCGCAGCGAACAGTTGCATGCCGCCAATCTCGCCCTGTTCTCGACCGTGCTCCGTCGCGCTCCCGGCATCGGCAGCCTGATCGAACTCGGCGCAAACATCGGTATGAACATGAAGGCCCTCCGCGTGTTATTGCCTGATGCCTCGTGCTGCGGGGTCGAAATCAACGCCAAGGCGGTGAAGCAACTGGGACGCATCGCCGGCGTCGAGGCGATCCACGGCTCGCTCTTCGATGTAAAGACCAAGCCCCGCGACCTCGCCTTCACCAAGGGCGTGCTCATCCACTTGAATCCGGATCTGCTGCCCAAGGCCTACGACCAACTCGCCCGCCACGGCCGCCGCTATGTCGCGATCATCGAATACTACAATCCGTCGCCGGTCGAGGTGTCCTACCGCGGCCACAGCGGTCGCTTGTTCAAGCGCGATTTCGCCGGGGAGTTCATGGCCCGGCATCCGTCCTACCGACTGCTTGACTACGGGTTTGCCTACCGGCGCGATCCGGTGTTCCCGCAGGACGATCTGACCTGGTTCGTCATGGAGAACACCAAGGCCTGACATGACCTGCGTGGCGATCATACCGGCGCGCGGTGGCAGCAAGCGGATTCCCGGCAAGAACATCCGGGACTTCGCCGGCCGTCCGATGATCGCGCACTCCATCACCGCCGCGCTGGAGTGCCGGTTGTTCGACCGGGTCCTCGTGAGCACCGATGATCCGCGGATCATGGAGGTCGCCCGCGCGCACGGGGCGGAGGCCCCGTTTACCCGGCCGGCTGCCATCGCCGACGATACGGCCACCACCGACGCGGTGATCCAGCATGCCCTCGACTGGCTGGAGCAGCATGACACCCTGCCGGACCAGGCCTGCTGCCTGTACGCGACCGCTCCGTTTGTACGGTCCGATGACCTGGTCCGCGGTTTGACGATCCTGCGGCAACACCACGCCACCACCGCTTTTTCCGTGACGTCCTTCGCGTATCCGATTTTCCGGGCCCTCAAGGTACGCCCCGACGGCTTTGTCGAGATGTTCTGGCCGGAGAACCGCACCGTTCGTTCGCAGGACCTGCCCGAGGCCTGGCACGATGCCGGGCAGTTCTATTGGATCGATGTCGCGCGGTACCGCGCCGCCCCCCGCCTGTTCTCCGACCGGTCGGCGCCGGTCCCGTTGCCGCGCCACCGCGTCCAGGACATCGACACCGAGGAAGACTGGCGTCGGGCCGAAGTGTTGCACGCCGTGCTCGCCGCCGGGGAGTCCCGTTCATGAATCGCTTTGAGTCCATCATCACGCTGCCCTCCGGCCGCCACATCGGGGAGGGCCAGCCCGCCTACCTGATCGCCGAGTTGTCCGGCAACCACAACGGCCGCCTCGAACGGGCCCTGGAGCTGGTCCACGCCGCCAAACAGGCTGGCGCGGACGCCGTCAAGCTACAGACCTACACCGCCGATACCTTGACCATCGATAGCGACCAACCGTACTTCCGGATCAGTGGCGACAATGCCTGGAAGGGTCGCACTCTGTATGATCTCTACCAGGAGGCATCAACCCCGTGGGATTGGCACGAAGCCCTGTTTGCCGAAGCCCGCGCCCTCGGCCTCGACGTGTTCTCCACGCCGTTCGACGAGACGGCGGTGGATTTCCTGGAGCAACTCGCCGCGCCGATCCACAAAATCGCCTCGTTCGAAATGACCGATCATGAACTGGTCCGTCGCGTGGCGGCTACGATGAAGCCCGTGATCATGTCCACCGGCATGGCCTCGGTGGACGAGATCCGCGAAGCGGTCGATGTTATTGCCGACACCGGCAACCGGAAACTGATCCTGCTGAAATGCACCAGCGCCTACCCGTCGCCGCTGAATGAGATGAATGTCCGGGCGATTCCCACCCTCAGCGATCTGTTCGGGACCCCGGCCGGCTTGTCCGATCACTGCCTTACCGAGCGTGCCGCAGTGGCCTCGATCGCGCTCGGGGCCTGCGTGATCGAAAAACACCTGACCCTGGCCCGCGCCGATGGCGGGCCCGATGCCTCGTTTTCCCTGGAGCCGGCCGAATTCCGGCGGATGGTCGATGTGGTTCGTGAAACCGAGCAGGTCCTCGGGGATGGTGTACTCGGCGCTGGCGGCACCGAGGTCGCGAACGTAGTGTTCCGCCGCTCCATTTTTGCCGTGAAGGACATTCCCGCCGGGGCGGTCCTGACCCGCGACGACATCCGGGTCATCCGGCCCGGCCACGGCCTGGCCCCGAAACATCTCCCGATCGTGTTGGGACGAACCGTGCGTTGCGCCATCGCCCGCGGTACGCCATTGACCCTGGACCTGTTGAATCCGTGAAACCCGGACCTGTCGACGTGGAGCTGATCCCGCTGGCCGAAGAGCACACGGAATGTGTCCTCCGCTGGCGCGCCGATCCGGAGGTGGCGCGGTGGTTGTGCAGTCCTGCCCCTCCGTCGCGCGAGGAGCACCTGGCCTGGCTGAAAACGCTCGGGGAAAAACGGATCGAGTTTGTCATCCTCGCCTTGCCGGAAAGGGTCCCGGTAGGAACCATCGGGCTGAGCCAGATCGACCGGTGCCACCGCAACGCCGAGTACGGGATCCTGATTGGTGAATCCGCCTACCGTGGCCGGGGCATCGCCTTGGCCGCCAGCGGGCGGATCCTTGATTTCGCGTTTGGCAGACTGGCCCTGCACCGGGTGTTCCTCCGGGTGATGGCGCACAACGAGGCCGCGTTGCGGTTGTATGACCGGATCGGTTTCGTCCGCGAAGGCGTCATGCGGGAACAGGTCATCATTGGCGGTGTTCCGCGCGACATCGTGGTCATGGGTATCTTGGAGTCGGAATGGGCACGCCAGCCATAGCCGTCATCACCACGGCGAATGCCGGAATCGGTACCGGCCACCTCCGCCGATCGCTGACGCTGGTGGATGAACTGGTCCGTGCCGGGGCCTCGGTGGGTTTATGGGTGTATGCCGGTGATCCGGCGATGGCCGGTTGGGTTTCCCCGCAGGTGGCCCGTACCGTGATCGACCCGGCGCTGACCCTGGAACAGGCCCTCGCCGCGGGCGGACGGTACCCGGTCATGGTGATTGATTCGTACGATGTCCATGACGGGCATCTGATTCCCTTGGTCAAGGCCGGATGCCGCGTTCTGGTCATGGATGACCTCGCTGACCGTCCGCTCACGGCCACCTGGCTGCTTAACAGTTGCGTGGAGGACCCGTCGGTCTACCGCGGCCTGACCGGAGCAGCCCTGCTGCTCGGTCCATCGTGCGCCTTGTTGCGCCCACAGTTCCGCGACTTGCCTCCGCGGGTTGCGTCCGGAGAGATCCGCCGTGTCCTGCTCTCCTTCGGCGGATCCGATGTGCTGCGCTTGAATGAACGCGCGATGCGCTGGCTGGATGCTGTTGGCGCCGGTTGGGACATACGGGTGATTGCCGGTCCATTGACCACTTCCGCCGCATGGACCAGCGTGTCCCACCGCGTCGAGCAGCTGCGTGACGTGCGCGACATGGTTGAGCAGATGCGCTGGGCCGATTTGGCCATCACTGCGGCCGGCCAGACCACCTTCGAGCTGGCGGCGACGGGTTGCCCGGCCGTTTGCCTCAAGGTGGCGGACAACCAGCGGTTCACTGGTGAACTCGCCGCACGGCGCGGTTATGCCCTCGTGGCCGACGCCCGGCACACGGATGATGCCGCCATCACCGACCTCGTCAGGCGAATCGTTGATGATCCGGCCGCCCGGATTGCGATGGGTGCCGCCGGTGCGGCCGCCGTGGATGGGCATGGCGCGGTTCGCGTGGCCGAAACATTGTTGGCGGCATGAAGGACGAACCGATGACTCGGGTAGGCATCATCGATTATGGCATGGGCAACTTGACCTCGGTGCACAATGCATTCGCCGCGATCGGTGCCGCAGTGGAAGTGCTTCAACAGCCGGAGCTGATTGCTTCGGTGTCGCACCTTGTGCTACCCGGCGTGGGGGCGTTCGGTGATGGCATGAAGAACCTGTCGGAACGCGGCTGGATTCCGGCCATGGAGCAGTTTGCGCTGGCACAGAAGAAACCTTTTCTCGGCATCTGCCTCGGCCAGCAATTGCTCGCCCGCCGCGGCACGGAACATGGCGACTTCGCGGGCCTCGGCTGGATCCCCGGCGAGGTGGTGCGCTTCAGCGGTCTCGATCCGTCGTTGCGCGTTCCCCACATCGGCTGGAACGATGCCATACCGGCGCACCGCCACAGCATGTACCGCGAAGGCTTCGACCAACCGGGGGTGTTCTACTTCGTCCACAGTTACCATCTTGTCCCGGATGACCCATCGGTCGTTGATGGCTGGTGCGAATACGGGATCCGCTTCGCCGCCAGCATCAGTGCCGGCAACATCTGGGCCGTGCAGTACCACCCGGAAAAAAGCCAGACCGCCGGACTACAAGTTCTGCGCAACTTTCTCGCCGCAGATTAAACCAACCGCTGATTACGCAGATGGCGCAGATGATAGCACCTGGAAGCAAGATCACAAAACGTTGATGAAATGTTCGAAACCCTTCTTCTCATCCGCGCTATCCGCGTAATCAGCGGTTAAATCCTCCCGACATGCTTCGCCACCGCCTCATTCCCATCCTGCTGTTGAAGAACGGACTGCTCGTGCGCAGTGAACTGTTCGAGATCCACCAGATCATCGGCAATCCTCTGTACGAGGTTCAGCGGTTCAATGAGTGGAACGTCGATGAACTGATCTACCTCGACATGACGCGAGAGGGTGATTACGACCTTCGGCGCGACGACCACAAGACCAAGGGGCTGGCCGATCCGTTGCAGATTCTCGATGAAGTCAGCCGCACCTGCTTCATGCCCCTGGCCTGGGGCGGGCGCATCCGCAGCGTCGAGGACATGCGCGCCCGGATCAGCCGTGGCGCGGACAAGATCACCCTGAATACCGGCGCGGTGGAGCATCCGCGCCTGATCACCGATGGCGCCACCGTGTTTGGCAGCCAGGCCATGGTGGTCAGCATCGACGTGCGCACCCATGCCGACGGCCGGCGCGAAGTCTTCACCCATGGCGGGCGCACCGCCCCCGGCCTTGATCCGGTGGCCTGGGCGCTGGAGGCCGAACGCCACGGGGCCGGCGAGCTTCTGCTGCAAAGCATCAACCGCGACGGTACCGGCGAAGGGTACGACCTGGATCTCATCGGGGCGGTCGCCCACGCCGTGAAGATCCCGGTCATCGCCTGCAGCGGGGTGGGGCGCTTCGAGGATTACGCCAAGGCCATCAAGGCCGGTGCTTCCGCCGCCGCTGCAGCGAACATCTGGCATTTCAAGGAACTCACCGACCGACAAGGAAAACGGGCCATGGCCCGCGCCGGCATCCACGTCCGGCAATAAGGAGCTGAAGCATGCAATGGTGTACCAAATGTGTTTATCCCGTGGTGACGGCTACGCCCACCTCGTTTGACGACCGCGGCGTCTGCTCGGCCTGCCGCGTGTCCGAACAACGCGACCGGATCGACTGGAACCGCCGCCGCGAGCTGTTCGAGGAGCTGATCGGCGAGTACCGCGGCAAGGGCAATTACGACATCCTGATTCCGGTCAGCGGCGGCAAGGACAGTTACTACCAGGCGCACATGGCCCAGCAATACGGACTGAAGATCCTGCTGATGACCTACCACGGCAACAACTACCTGCCCGAGGGCGAATACAACCTGTACCGCATGCGGCACCTGTTCAACGCCGACCATGTGATCATGTACCCCTCGATCGACATGCTGGTGAAGATGAACCGCCTCGGCTTCCGCCTGCAGGGCGACATGAACTGGCACAACCATTGCGGTATCTTCACCACCCCGATCCAGGTCGCCGTCCGCTACAATGTCCCGTTGATGATGTGGGGCGAGCACGGGTTCATGGACCTGGGCGGCATGTACTCCTACAACGACTTCGTCGAATTTACCGCGAAGTTCCGTCTCGAGCACGGATTGCGCGGGTACGACTGGCACGACTTCACCGACGAGGGCTTGGAGAAACTCGGCCGGCCCGAACTCAAGGAGGGTCTGACCGAGCAGGACCTGTTGTGGGCGCAGTATCCGAACGATGAGGAGATCGACCGGGTCGGAGTGCGCGGCATCTACCTGAGTAACTTCTTCCGGTGGGACGCCAACGAGCACGGCCCGCTGGTCATGGAGACGTACAACTGGCGACCGGCCCAGCAACCGTTCGAGCGAACCTACCGCACCATGTCCAACCTCGATGACATGCACGAGAACGGGATCCATGATTACCTGAAGTTCGTGAAGCTGGGTTACGGGCGCGGTTCGGATCATTCGTGCAAGGACATCCGGGCCGGGATCATGACCCGCGAGCAGGGCATCGAGATGGTCCGGAAATACGACCATGTGAAGCCGCGCCGCGATCTCGAGCGGTGGCTGACCTATGTCAACATGACCGAGGACGAGTTCGATGCAACCTGCGACACGTTCCGCGATCCGCGGGTCTGGCGTATCGAAAGCGGTCAGTGGGTCAAGGATTGCCTGTGGGGCGGGTCGGAGTCCTATGGCCCGGTGGCCAATCCCGCCGTGCTCGAGAAGTTCCGCAAACTGGGAAGGGTGGCCTGAGCCGGGACCTGATCATGGATGGATTGTTTGCCATAGAGACCAACCAAGCGACCGAATGGCGGCCGGCCAACGACCCAACGGCATTGGCGGTGGCGAAAACATACGGCCTGGTTTTCCCGCAACGTTTGATGCAGGCCTGCAAGAACAACACCGGTTCGACTCTTTATCGCCTGGAACATCCTGGCGGAACCCATGTGCTGCGATCCGCCCCCGTTGCGGAGGCCGTGATGCTGCGCGATCAATGCCGTGTGCTTATGTCCATTCCTTGCGCCAGCATGCTGAGTCCGCTGGTAAGCCATGGCGAAGCGGTGGTGCTGGCCGGAGAACGGGCATGGTTGGCATATGCCTGGAAGGAGGGAGTCCCGTTTGATGGCCGTCATCCTGACGTGGCGGTCAACGCGTGTGCCCTTGCGTTATCCCGGTTGGGGTCATGTGATAAAGGCATGTTCCCCGGGTTGCGAACGTGCGTGCATGATGTCCGGGCCATGGAATCCCTGGTGGCATCCCTGGATGATCTGTGCGGTCCGGTCGATCCGAACCAGGATGACGTGGCTCCGATCAGGAATCGGCTCATGCGGTGGCGTGCCGTTCTGGAGGGGGCAATGCTGGATGCGGTCAAGGCATGCCGGGAGTGTGATCGCATCCTGATCGTTCATAACGACCTCCAGCATGCCAATCTTCTGGTGGGCTCCGACGGTGCGATCACCATTCTCGATATCGAGGATATCGTGATGGAGGATGTAAGGATTTCCGCGTCGCATGCGTTATTCAAGATCCTGCGGCATGCCATCTATACAGGCGCGGTATCGCGTGAGGCGATACGGGGAACCGTCCTTCCGTCGGGGCTTGCCGCATTGGCCGGGGCAGGACTCGACATCCGCAGCTTCCGTCGATTTGGTTTGTTGCGGATCGTGTCCGATCTTGCTCGGATCAAGGCCGCAACCGAGTCGGGCAATATGTCGTTGCGGTATGATTGGTGGAAAAAATGGTCGAATCTGCTCGAAATGCTTGTATTTACGGAGGAAATCAATGAGTTCGCAGTTTGATGGCAAGAAGGCGCTGGTGATGTCTGGAACCAAGGGAATCGGGCGTGGTGTGGCCGAGGCCTTGGCCGGGGAAGGTGCCGAAGTTTGGCTGACGTCCAGCAACATGGAAAATATCGACGCGGCTTGCGCCGCCATGAGTGTGAAGTACGGACGTCAAGTTCATGGAGCGGTTCTGCATGCCGATCAACCGGAGGGTGCTGCCGAAACCGCGCGGTGCCTGCTGAAGGATTCCGGTGGTTTTGATGTGTTGATCGTGAATGGGCCCGGCCCCGTACCGTCGAATGCGCTGGGAATGTCGTCGGGGCAGTTGCAGGCCGCCTTGAACCGGGTTGTCTTCACGGCCTTGGAAGTCTGCAACGTTATCGTGCCGGTCATGCAGCAGCGGGGTTATGGACGGATCGTGTTCCTGGCGTCCACAACCGCACGCGAGCCGGATGGCGGAATGACAACGTCCAATATGACGAGGGCCGCCCTGTTGGCGTATGCGAAGACCTTGTCCCGTGAAGTGGCGCGCCAGGGTGTCACGGTCAATACCGTGCTGACCGGTGGAGTCCTTAGCGATCGAACCGAATACCTCCTTCGGCGCGATGCGGAAGCGTCCGGTAAAACGTACGGGGAGTTGCTGCAGGGGGCCCATGAGGCGTTCCCGGTCGGCCACATCGCCACCCCGGAAGAATTCGCCCGGGCGGTCGTATTCCTGGCGTCTCCCGCCGCCTCATTTGTAACCGGTATCAGCATGCCTGTTGACGGTGGTTTGATGCGCGCCATGTAAGGATATGCGGCACGACGATCATTTTTTCAACTTCGGCCCCTACGCGGCTGAAGTGGACAAGAAGATGCGTTCGCTGCAGGTCCCGGCGCGACGGCAGGCCGGGTTGCTGTGGGACGTGGTGGCGGAGGCTGGCTCCACCGCCGATCTCCACGCGGCACAGGAACTGTTTTGCTGGCTGGAGGCGCAAGGGTTGGATCGTGTTTACCCGAACTACCTGTCGCATCCGGTAAGGGTTGCCGCCAGCATGTTCGCAACAGGTTTACCGGTCGATACGGGATGGTTGTTGTTTGCCTTGTGCCACAATGGCGATGAGGCTGGTATCCTGGACCGTTTGCCCGAGATGGAAGGCCGGGAGATGGTTGTCGCGCGAATCCGCACGGTCACCATAGATCGGGCGCGTGAAAAGGATCCGGTTTACCGGCGGGATTTCTATGATGGAATCGCCGCCTCGCCCGGTTTGATGCTCTTCAAGTGCCTCGACAAACTCGATAATCTTCTGTGGTGGCCGGCTTTGGATATCGAGGACTATCACTACCGCATTATCCAGGACGATGTCCTCCCGCGCATGCCGAATGTTCATGCCCGTCTGGGTGTTTATGTCGCGGGTCTCCTTGATTATGTCCGCGAACGCGCAGTGTCAAACAAAGGAAGTCATCATGATAAATGATCGAAGCATCATGGCCCTGATCACCGCACGGGGTGGTTCCAAGGGTGTCCCCGGGAAAAACATCAAGCCGCTGGCCGGCAAACCCTTGATTACTCATACCATCGAGGCCGCCCTAGGATCGCGTTACGTGGACCAGGTCATGGTGTCGACCGATTCGGAGCAAATTGCCGGGGTGGCTCGCCAGGCCGGGGCAGAGGTGCCTTTTCTCCGGCCTGCCGCGTTTGCCGGAGATCTTTCCAAGCAGGAGGATGCCATCATTCACGCCATGGAGTGGGCCGAGCAACATGGACGCAGGGCTGATTGGATTCTGATCCTGACACCCACGAATCCCCTGCGCACGGCGCGGCACATCGATGATGTGTTGGAGGTGTTTGCCCCGCACCAGACGGCCAAAGCCTACATCACGGTGATGGAGGCATCGCACCCCCCGGAATTCATGAACACCCTTCCGCCGGACAAGTGCATGAAGGATTTTCTGCGCGAGGAGATCAAGTGGAAGAACCGACAGGAGTTGCCGACTTCCTACCAGGTCTCCGCATCGATCTGTGTTGCCGAGTGGGACTACTTCAAGGAGCAGCGCAGTATTTACGGTCCCCTTACGTATGCGCACGTCGTGGATCCGGTCAGTGGCATCGATATCAACACCCCGATGGATTTCGACTACGCCGAGTTTCTGCTGCTGCGGAGTCGCTGAAGAAGTAGCCCGACCGAAGTCCTTCCCGAGATGCTGCCTCCGGCCTATTTCTGCTGGTCATTGCCCGTCGAGTCGGGTTACGCCGATGCCTTGCGCGGCAGGCATGCGCAGGTGTGCATCATTCCGATGCGGCCGGATGCTGCCGCCGCTGCGCGGATATTGTTCCGGCAGGATGAGGTCATCCATCCTTCCGGACTTTTTGCCCCGGGTGAAATACGCGATATCGAGCTGAATTCCGTCGCGTACGAGAACGCATTGCGGATCGCGTTGGAAAAGGTTCGTGAGCCATGGGTCCGCGCGCTCTGTTATGATGTGAACCGGTCGGTGCTTTATGCTGCGTTTCGGATCTGGCGACTGCTCGAGATACTCCGTTCTCGCGTGGATCTGATGTCCGCGGTGATCATCCCCCCGTTCTCCCGGATGCATCTTGCGCACAATGAAGTGGTGGAAATTCGCTGCCTTGAACAAACGCTGGCAGCCCTTCATCACGAAACCTACCATTCCGCGGATATGCAACGCCGGCGGCGAGTAGCCGGGTTGAAGGCCTTGGGGGGGCGCATAATCAACCGGATGGCCCCGTTGTTCCTGAAGGGTCCGCCGGGCTCGCCGGTCACCCGAAGGGCGTGCGATGTGCTTTTTGCCGGATTCCTGGGGACGGACCTGCTGACCCAGCACGAGTTGGTTGATCGCGTCTTCGGATCGGGAAAGGCGGATGCCCGGTGGTTCTATCGTGATCAACAAGGTCTTGCCTTGTCGTCGGATGAAAAAAACAGCGATGCTGCGCGCAAGGCGGAAAAAGTTCCGGATCCCGGACAATGCTTCTGGCGGAAGCCATGGATGGAGGAGTTGTCTCGTCGTGCGATTGTGGAACAGCTGTATGTGATCATGCGCGACCTTCCCCTTCCGGTGGATGAACCGGCCGGTGGCCTGCACGTGCTGGCTTCGGGTTTGGTGCATCACCAATTGCCACTTCGCACCAGCTACCATGCGGTGCATGATTCCATGTCGCGCGCCAAGCCCCGGGTGGTGGTCACCAATTGCAATGTGGGCATCATGGCCACCGTGCGTGAGTGGGCTCGCCAGCATCAGGTTCGGTACGTAAAGACCCCGCATGCGTTCGAGTACGAGGACTCAACTGATTATGAGTGGGACAATGATGTTACCGGAGTCCTGGGCCAGTGGCTGGCCGAGCAGGTTGCACGGCGAAAACCGGCTTGCGGCAAGGTATATCGCGCTGGCGGCGTACACTTGGCGGCACAAGCTCGTCGCGGGGTCGCTTCTGCTTCAACGGCACGTATCGTGCCGGGCCGGGTCTTGTTGCTGGCCAGCGAGTTCTTGCGGACCGATTTCCCGGACACCTTGGAGCAAATGCAGGCCGACCTGGTTGAATTGATCCACGCGTTGCGCGGAGCTGGTTGCCACTTGGTGATCCGCAGCCATCCGCGCAGCCGGTTCAAGTGGTTCTACCGGGATGTAATTGCTTCACAACGCGATGGACAGGGTTGCCTCGATGCATTTTCCGACGGATTGTCCTCGCTGAACGAGGAGTTGGCGCAGGCCGGCTCGGCCATCATGCGTATATCGAGCAGTTCCGCGATCGTGGCCATGTACGCGCATGTTCCCTTGATCGGGTGGGTTCCCCGGGCCGGACATGCCGGTTCGGATGCTTTCTTGCGTGAACTTCCCGTTTCAGCAGGCACTACACGGGAACTCGCGGAATTAGCCAAGCGCGTTTCCGTTGACGAGGCTTATCGCAGTTCGATGATCGCGCAACAGGATGCGTACCTGTCGCGGATTGTAGAAGACCCCTGGGGCGATCCGTGGCAACGGTCCATCGATGTCATCATGGAGATGCTGGAGCACAGCGGGAAGCAGGAAAGACCCTAGGCTGTAGGCACCACGAGGTGCGGGATGTGTAATACATGCTACGGAAAGGTTCACAGCCTGCAGCCTGTCGTTTCAGGTCGATCTTCAATGCCGCGTGCCGGCGAGTAGGTATGCGAGTGTGTACTTGTCAACCCGCAACGATTCATCCGCCATCCACGGTCTACCGCCTAACGTCTACGGTCATTCATGAAGCGTTTTCTTTTTCTTTCCACCGCTGAAACCTTGCCGTGGGGCGGGTCGGAGTCGTTGTGGGCGGAGGTGGCCCGTCACCTGCTTGCGGCCGGGCACCAGGTGGCGTTTTCCTACCGCTACTGGCCGGAGGAGCCCACCGTGTTGGCCGCGCTGCGCAAGGCCGGGGCGGTGGCGCATTACCGGCAGGCCCCCGGCGAATCCGCCTGGCCGGCCCGGATCGCCCGGGCGGTGCGCCGCAAGCGCCTGGCCGCGCAGTATCCGGCGTTCACGTTGCCGCACTGGATCCTGTCGCTGGTGATGGAGGAGCGCCCGGACTTCATCGTGCTCAATGCCTGCGATGCCTACATGGTGTGGCCCTACGGGGCCGCGTTCCGGCAGGTGCGCGCGCAGGGCATCCCGTATGCGGTGATTTGCCAGCTGGAGGATGAGTCCCACATGTTCCTGCCGGACAAGCGGTCCGCCTTGACATCGCTTTATGGTGAGGCCGAGACCGTGAGTTTCGGGTCGTCCTTCGGTGCGCGATTGGTTTCCCGCCAGTTGGCCATCGATCTTCCCCGTGTCGAGATCTTCGACAATCCGCCCAACGGTTCCGGTCAGCTCCAGCCATGGCCTGGCACGGACGGCGGGGTGCGGAGGTTTGCCTGCGTCGGTCGTCTCGATGTCCCGGCGAAAGGCCATGATGTCATCCTGGCCAGCTTTGCCGCCCCGGCCTGGCGTGACCGGGCGTGGCGGTTGTCGTTTTATGGAAAAGGACCGGAGGAGGATCACCTGCGCCGCCTGGTCGCGCATTACGGGTTGTCGGATCGTGTGGACTTCGCCGGATTCAAGGGGAACATCGATTCCGTCTGGGCCGGGGAGGAAATCTTCCTGCAACCCAGCCCCAAGGAAGGCACGCCGATGACCGTGGTCGAGGCGATGTCGGCCGGCCGCCCCGGCGTGGTCAGTGACATCGGCCGGATGCCCGACCTTATTGAAGAGGGTGTGTCCGGCTGGATCTGTTCGCGCGGTGTCCCGAGTTTCTCGGCCGCACTGGAAAGGGCCTGGGCGGAGCGGGACCGTTGGCCGGAAATGGGCCGCGCCGCCCACGCAACCATCCGTGCGAATTGGAAATTCGACTATGCCCGGCAGATGGCTGAACAGTATGTGAGCTTGACCGCGGGTCAGAACGAGTGATGACGGGATACGGGATTCGTGATGCATGTTGCGGGTAAAAACCTTTGGCAATCCATCTATGATCTCGCATCCCGTATCCCGTAACCCGCAACAGTCTATGGTCTACCGTCTACGGTCTATAGTCTACTGTCTATGAGGAGATCCCATGAACGAACACGTATCTGAAACATCCAAATGCCGCGCCCGGTTGGCGCCCTACTGCAAGGGAAATGGTCTGGACCTGGGTTGTGGCGGCGACCTGATCGTGCCCGATGCGATTGGCGTGGATATGCCCCGGCCTTACACCTCGGTGGGCGACCGTCCGGTCCACCTCAAGGGCGATGCGCGCATGCTGACCTGGTTTGTCGACGAGTCGATCGACTATATTTTCTCCTCGCACCTGTTGGAGGACTTCGCCAACACCGAGGAGGTGCTTACCGAATGGCTGCGCGTGTTGAAGCCGGGTGGGGTGCTGATCCTGTTCCTGCCGGTGGAGCAGGTGTACCGCAAACACTGTGCCGCGACAGGCCAGCACTACAACGAATCGCACGCCGTGCCCGACATGAGCCTCGACTACATCCGGGGTATTTATGCGAAAATCGGCGTGACCGAGGAGGTGCACGGAACGCCGCTGGTCGATGAATACTCCTTCGAGATCGTGGTCCGCAAGGTGAAGAGCCTGCCCCGTTCCGCGGCCTTTGGCGGCACCTACCACGCCAAGATCCGCGAACTCGAATGGATCATCGACGAGATCAAGAAATCCCCGACCTTCAGGATCGGCGAGCGCATCGCCGGTGTCGCCAAAGCGCTTGGCCTGGCCAGGAAGGGATGAGGATTCGGGACGCGCGACACGAGATGCGGGATACGGGAAGCGGGATGATCGGTAAGTTGTGTGTTGGGCGAGGTTCCGATGGCGTGTAAATGACCGTCGACGTACCCTTTTCAAGGGTTGGCGAAACCTCATCACGCACCTCGCATCACGTATCCCGCTAAATTCTACGGTCTATCGTCAACAGTCTATCCCACATGCACATCGTCCTCATCAAACCTGACGGCATCGGCGATTACCTGTTGTTCCGGAATTTCCTTCCGGAAATCCGCCGCAAGGCCGGTTCGGGCGGCAGGGTGACTGCGCTGCTGAATCCGGCGGTTCGCGGGTTGGCCGACACCGTGGATACCGATCAGTTCGACCGGATCGTCTGGTTGGATCAGCGGCGTTTCCGGTATGAGCCGCGCTACCGGTTGCTGAAGTCGTGGCAGATCCGCTTGCTTTCCGCCGACGAGGTGGTCTATCCGGTCGAGGGGCGGCTTTCCGAGATCGATTGGGTGGCGCAACGCATCCGCGCCCCCTCGCGGGTGACCGCAGCCAATGACGGCAGCAACATGTCGTTCAGCCGTTCCGCCGAAACGGATCGATGGTATTCGACCGTGGTAGCCATGCCGCAAGGGGAAAGGCTGTTTCAGATGGAGCGGAACCGCCGGTTTGTTCAGGACTGGCTGGGGAAAACCGTGAGCACGGGCGCTCCGCGCATGGAGCGGTCGCGGCTTCCGCGGATTTGCCGTCCCGATGGACCATACGGCCTGTTGTTTCCCGGTGCAGGCGCGGCAATCCGCCGGTGGCCGACCCGGCGGTTCGCGGAGGTGGCGCGCGCGTGGATCGCTCGCGGCTGGACGGTGTACGTGGCGGGTTCATCGGGGGATGCCGCGCTCGCCGCGGACATTATCAACGCGACCGGCTCGGAGCGCATCCATTCCTTGTGCGGTCGCATACCGCTGGATCAGGTGGCGGCATGGACGGCCGGGGCGCAGCTTGTGGTTACGAACGACAGTTTTCCGTTGCACCTGTGTGCGTCGCTCGATGTCCCGCACGTGTGTGTGTCCAACGGCAACGATTACGGGCGTTTCCATCCGTATCCGGATGGTGTCGGACGCGGCCGGGTGGTGTATGCGCCGGATTTCACCACGCGGCTTGCCGATCCCGCCTCGTGCTGGGGGCGACCGAGCGAGGTCGATATTGCCACCGTGACACCGGAAGCGGTGCTGGCGGCCGGTGATGCCGTGTTGACCGGATGCTCGCTGGAGGCCTTGGCATGAACGGAATCGGATCGGCCTTGATGCAGGCGGCGGGGCGTGCGGGGGTGATTCTCGCGACCGAGCCGTGTGATCGTTCGTTCCTTTCCCGGTACCTCGCGCTGCGCGAAGCGGCGGTCATGCCACTGCTGGATGCGCCGGCTTCGACGTTCATGGGCAGAATCAAGAACCGCATCCAACAGGTAAGCCTGGCCCCGATGGAGCGGATGCGGGATCGGATGCTGGCCGAAATGCGGCGGGCCTTGCTGGTCGAGGCGGAGTCCGCTTCGCGCCCGGCCGGGTTGCCCGGTCTGGTGTATGTCGCGCCGTTTGATGTGCTTTCCCGGAATGGCGGAGCGGCGCGGGTGCTTGGCTTGGCCAGGGCGTTTGGCGCCCGCTACCATGTATCCGTATTGAGCGTGGTCGGGCCGAACCGATCGCCGGAAATCATCCCGGTGGCTCCCGGTGTGCGCATTATCGCGATCCCGCAAACGCCGGCGTTTCTCCAGGCAGTCGAAGCGGATCGGCGGGTATTCCGTGGTGCCGCCGCAAGCCTCGGCCTGGATCGGCACGCCCGGCACCTGCCATTGCTCGACTACTGGTACCGACGGCTCGCCGAATCGGCCGCGATCAGTGTATTGAACCAGCCTTATCTCGTCGGCCTGTGGCGGCGCTACCCGGGCACGGCCAGGAAGCTGTACGATGTACCCGAGGTGAACAGCTTCTTCACGGTGCGCATGGCGGGGCCGGATGCCGACGAGGCGGCGGTGCGTGCGGAGCAACAGCGCCTGGAGGCCGAGGTGCTCGGGATGGCCGACGCGGTCGGGATGTGCTCGAAACGAGATGTGGATGCGCTCGCGGAGGTCTTCGGCGAAGCCGTCCGAGCGAAGGTCAGATTGGTGGCGAACGGCATCCATGTCGAGGAGCAGCCTTTTTTCCCGCCTGGTCGGGCGCGCATCCTGGCCGGTGCGTGCGGGTGGGGGAAACCCCTGGCGATTTTCCTCGGCTCCCCGGCGTACCCTCCCAATCTGGAGGCGGTCCGGTTCATCGCGGAAGCCCTCGCGCCCGCCTTTCCGGACGCGGTCTTCGCCCTGATCGGCATGAACAAGGCGGAAACCCGCCTTTCAACCATTCCGCCCAATGTGGTGGCGTGCGGACGGGTTGGCGATGCAGACAAGACGGCGCTGCTGGCCCTGGCCGACGTGGCCCTGTCCCCGATCCACTCCTACGATAGCGGGAGCAGCTTGAAAATCGCCGATTACCTGGCCCACGGGAAACCCGTGCTGGCCAGTGAGCATGGATGGCGCGGCTACGAGGCGCTGGGCGATGTGGCATCCCCGTTGGCCAACGAGGCGTATGTCGGTGCCCTGAACAATGTGTGGGATCGCATCGCTACCGATCCGGCCGCCTGTGATACTGCTGCGGCGAGCGCTCGGGAGCGCCTGTCCGCCCACTACGACTGGTCGGTGATCGCCCATGCTTATGGCGGGTAACCCATCGTTTTTGTGCAGGTCGGACACCATGCGATATGCCAAGCGCGTAGATTGCTCGGCGGGCAAGTGCCGGAAACGGAAACGATTCACCCCGTGCTTGTGCGCCCGATTCGATTAATGGATTGCGGATGATGGTCGCCTTGGGTCAACTCCGTTCATTCGGGGAAGGCATTGCCGCTCGGGCGGTGGTGAGCCGGAGGTCGCCACGGCGCAGTGTGTTGTGCCGGGAGGGGTTGCGGCCACTGCGTTCCCTGTGGTGGACATCGTGGGGGTTGGAATCAACCGCGGCCGTGTGGCGCAATCTACGGTTGCTGGAGACCTCGCCGGAACCGCGCACGGCGACACCATCGTTTCCCGAGGATGCATTGGTCGCCGTGTACACGCCGGGCCATCTCGGCGATATCCTGCATGCCGTTCCGATGCTGGACGCCGTGCGCGCAGCGCGTCCGGCGGCGAAACTCGTGTGGATTGTCGGGCCATGGAGCGCAGCGTTGGCCCGTCGTGTGGATGGGGTGGATGCCATCGATGTGTTCTCACCCTCCTGGCATCAATACCGCCGGGGAGGTCCTGGTCCATCGCGCATCGAGCAGGCCGCATGGGGTCGCCACCGTCCGGTGGCCGATGTTTTCATCTCCACGGCGGCCACGGATCTCACGGCCCTTTTTATCGGACGATCCCACCAGCCTTCATGGTGGTGTGGCCGTCCTCCCCGGGTTCCACTGTATCCGGTCGCCGCACGTGAGGACCTGGCCGCGCCGGATCGCGACCGCTATGAGGCGGAAGACCTGCTTCGTCTGGTTGAACCGCTTGGTGTCCACGGCGGCTCCTCCTCCTTGCGCCTGCCCGTACAGGAGTCGGAGCGGGAAGGTGCGCGGCGGATGGTGCAAGCGGAGGGCATGAAGCCCGGCACGCCTTATGCCGTGATCGCTCCCGGCGCAGGCTGGTCCGGCAAGCAGTGGCCGGCCGAACGGTGGACCATCGTGGCGGACCGCCTGCAGGATCTGGGCGTAAACGTGGTGTTGGTCGGCACCGGTGGAGAAGTGCCGATTGCCCTTGCCGTGGCGAAGGCGATGCGCCAGCCGCCTGTCGTGCTGGCCGGGCGGACGAACCTTGACGACTTGATTGCATTGATTGCGGGTGCACGCATGTGGCTGGGTAGCGACAGCGGCGGATTGCACATCGCCGCCGCCGTGCAAACGCCGACGGTCGCCTTGTTCGGCCCGACCCCGCCCGGGAAATGGGCGCCGCCGGGGCCGCGCCACCGGATGTTGCGTGCCGTGGAAGGATGTCCGCAGTGTATTCCGTGGCATCCGCGTGCGGTGTGCGCGGACGCTGCGTCCTGCATGAAGGCCATCGGCACGGATGCTGTTGTCGCTGCCATGGAGTCGTTGTTGCATGCCGGCGCTGGACCGGCGGGGTAGAACAGGAGAAAAGACATGTCCGTTGATTACAACAATCAGTTGCACGATGATGGTCGAGAACGCGGATTGAGTTCGGCCCGCACCGTGGCACACATGGTGTATGATATCTTCAAGCCGGACAGCGTGCTCGATATCGGGTGCGGATTCGGGTATTGGCTCCGCGCCTTCCAGGATCTCGGGGCGAAACGGGTTGCCGGTATCGATGGCGACTACATCGACAGAAGCAAGCTCGAGATTGATCCTTCCTGTTTTCATCCCATGGACATCAACCAGCCGATCAAGCCACTTGGGTCGTTTGATCTGGCCATGACCATCGAGGTCGCCGAACACCTCCAGCCGTCCACCTCGGACCGCTTTGTCGATTACTTGTGCGCGGCCAGCAAGGTCGTGCTGTTCTCTGCGGGCATTCCCGGACAACCCGGTCACCGGCACATCAATGCCCGCTGGCCGTACGACTGGGCAGCCCGGTTCGCCAAACGCGGATACACGGCGCTCGACTTCATCCGGCCCCGTATCTGGCATGACGAGTCCATGATGCTTTGCCACCGGCAGAACCTGCATCTCTATGTGCACGACTCCCTGCTGGCCCGGCCGGAGATCCGGGGGTTGCCGCGAATGAACTGCCTGACCCTCGTGGACTTTGATACGTTGCAGGAGTTGCTGGGAGTGCGGGCCAGCCTGCAACGAATCCTGGGCCGGTTGATCGGACGCGGTGTGCGCTGAGTCGTTCATGACTGGACTGATTGGCAATACCATTCCCGTCACTGCGGTCACCTGGCATCCGGCGGTTCTTTCGCGCCGCTCGGGCATGACCCCGTTGATCGATGCGCTCGGCGCCGATGCCGTGTTCTTTGAACCATCGTGGGACCACCTGCTGAAAAGGAGCTGGTCGGCGGGTACCTGGATCCGCAATGCGAGCGGGCAGTACTACGGGAGCACCTGGAACTCGCTGTTGCCGTGGATCGACGAAGGCCGATTGTCCCGCTCGATTCCGCGAAGCGCCCGGATCGTTCACTTCGTCTGGGGCGAGTTCTGCAGTCCGGTCAACCATCGTTGGTTCCGTCGTCGTGGCCGTCGCCTGGTTGGCACCTTCCATGCCAGCGCGGGCAAGCTGCCGGTGGTGTTGAAGGGAAGCCGGGCGGTCAAGGCCTACGATCACATCGTGCTGATGTCGGAAACCCAGCGTCCGTTCTTCCGCACGGTCGGATACCGCGATGACCAGATTTCGGTGCTGCTCCACGGAGTGGACACGGGATTCTTCAGGCCGGAAGCGACCCCGGCTCCGATGATGCCGGGGCGGCCGTTGCGCGGCCTGCTGGTCGGGAAGACCGAGCGCGATCATGGTTTCATGCGCAGGCTGGTCGAGGCGTTGCCTGCGGATGTGTTGGAGATGACGGTGCTGACCTCGAAGGAACAGGCCTCGCGCAATTACCAGGGCATGCCGCACCTCCGGCTCCCCGGCCACCTCGACGATGAGGGTTTGCTCGCCGAATACCGCCGCGCCGATCTGCTGATCATGCCAATGAACGATTGTACGGCCAACAATGCGGTGCTGGAGGCGATGTCCTGCGGGACACCTGTCCTGACCAACCGGGTTGGCGGCATTCCGGAATATGTCTCCGCACGGGATAATTTCGTCCTGGAGGGGAAGGATGTGGAGGCGTGGTCCGCCTTGATCCGCGCCTTGCACAAGGATCCATCCCCGTTGCTCGCGCGGCGTGCGGCCGTGCGCGCGTGGGCGGAGCGGTTTGACTGGCGGACAATCGCCGGTCAGTACGTCGATCTGTACCGTTCCTTGTTGGCGGAGCCGGAGGCCCGGCCATGACGACATCGATGGTCGAGCGGGTCCCGGCGGTGAGCGTGATTGTTGGAACCTATAATTGTGCTCGGTTCCTGCCCGCGTTGTGGGCCTGTCTGGATGCCCAGACCTTCCGGGATTTCGAAGTGGTGGTGGTGGACGATGCATCCGATGACCGGGATACGTTGGCGGCGCTGGAGGCCCGGGGGAATCAAATCCGCCTGATCCGCCGTACCGTCAATTCCGGCACCTGTGAACTCCCTCGGTATCAGGGTGTTGCCCGGGCGCGGGCTCCCCTGTGCGCCTTTCTTGACGCGGATGATCGGTGGGATCCGACCTTTCTCGAGCGCGCTGTGCAGTACCTGAATGCCCATGCCGACGCCGCGATGGTCCACACTGCCGTGCGGTTGATCGATGGCGAGGACCGCGTGTACGGCATACGCCATGACGGACAGATCCCGGCCGGATCCGCCCTGGCTCCAGCCCTGTTGCGCCATTGCTGGATCACCATCAGCGCGGTGGTGGCACGGCGGGATATCTGGCTGGCCGCCCTGCCAGAAGAAAAGATCCGGGACTTCGGTATGGATCAGGATTTCTTCGTGAATATCGCCCGCCGGTATCCGATCGGTTACCTGCCCGAGGTGCTCGCCTCGTACCGCCGTTCGCCGGCCAGCGTGAGCGTCAAGAAGTGGCGGCGCGCTCCGCGCAATGTCCATACGCTCGAACGCATCTTCCGGGAAGGGTATTGGCAGGGGCTGGCAACCCGCCGGGACATGCGGGCGATCCTGGTCGAGGCATATGCTGAAAATGCCGAACATTGGCGGCACCAGGGATACGTGGATCGTGCCCTGTGGTTTGTGGCGCGCGGACTGCGTCACGGTGTGGCCTCGCCGGAACTGTGGCGGGCCGGATTCAAGGCCGGCATGTCATGGTTGCTTGGCCGTTCGCCCCGGAAAGGATGAACCTGTCGATGGAACAACCTGTATCCAACCGTCGCCCCCCGCTGCTGGCCCGCATCCGTGATCGCATCACCGGCATGGAATGGTATGACCAGGTGGTCTTCCGCAAGCGGGTGTTGTTCGAATCCGATCGTTCGGTGATCGAGCGTGACTTCCGCGCGCGTTTTGGCCGTAGCCCGGATCTTGATCAGCCGCAGACGTTCAATGAAAAACTCCTGTGGCTTTCGCTCAACTACCGCCTGCCGTTGTACTCGACGCTAGCCGACAAATACGAGGTGCGGGCCTATGTGCGCGATCGGGTGGGTGACGCCTACCTGAACACCTTGCTGGGCGTGTATGAACGGGTGGAGGAGATTCGCTGGGATGCATTGCCCGATGCGTTCGCCCTGAAGGCCACCCACGGGTCGAAATGGAATGTCATCTGTCCAGATCGTTGCAAGCTGGACCGCAAGCAGGCGGAGTACGATCTGGCTCGCTGGCTCAGGCACAATTTCTATTGGTATGGAAGGGAATGGATCTACCGTGATCTCAAACCCCGGATTGTCGCGGAGGCGTTTCTCGATGACGGGGGCAAGCCGCCACCGGACTTCAAGATCTTCTGCTTTGACGGGGAGCCGCGGCTCATCCAGGTCGACGCGGACCGGTTCGAAGAGCACACCCGCAATTTCTTCAGTCCGGATTGGACGCTACTGCCGGCGCGCATGATCTATCCGCCAATCCCGCGCCCGGTACCCCGGCCCGCCAACCTCGACGACATGGTACGCGTCGCCCGCGCGCTCGCCCGGGGTATGCCGTTTGTCCGGGTGGACCTGTACGATGTCGGAGGGCGGGTGGTGTTCGGCGAGATGTCGTTTTATCCCGAGCGTGGCATGGGTCCGTTTGATGATCCCTTGTTCAACCGGGAAGTGGGATCCTGGATCCGCCTGCCCGCTCCGCATCCCGATCGGGGTTGGTGGTCACGGCAGCACGCGGTGTGGGGTTGATCATGGTGGATAAGCGATCATCCGCGTTTGGCCGCGAACCGGCGTTTGAGCACGGCGGGTACTTGTCGGGCCATGCGCGCCAGGCGGGGCAACTGCAACCGGTCCGCCATGGTCATCGTATCGGGCAGGTTGGTGGCGCGGAGGTCCTCGATCAGCGACGAGCGGTCGAGCCACTCCTGCTGGACGAAGAAGGTGTAATGCAGCGCGATCTGGCGGCAATCGAGCACGTTAACCTGTCGGTGCTCCTCGATCCACGTGCACCAGCCGGGTTCGTCGTTCCACGGGATGCCGCCCATGCGCTGCCAGTGGCGGTAGTCGTAGCCGATACAGCCGATGCTGAAATACTTGTCGAAGAGATGGTAGGAGGATGGGTTTCCGGTGCTTGGTTCCTGGTTCTTGGTTGATCTCAGTATTCTGGTTCTTTGTTCGTTGTTCGCTTTGGCTAAATTCAAGAATTTCCGCGTGGCCCATTCGCCGACCGCGGGACTGCGCCAGGTCAGGCCGGTCGGTTCGATGGTGGGCTCGCATCCGAAACGTTGGCGATGCTCTTCCAGCAACTCGGGATAATACTGATTCAGGAGAACATGAAGGCCGTAGGCGTTGTTGGGCAGCAGCGGGGTGATCAGGGCCAGGTCGTCCCGGTCGCGGTGGGCTTCGTAGGCCTCGACCATCATCCGCGCCCACCCGTCGGGTACGAAGACATCCTCGTCGGTCTTGGCGTAAAAGGAGTCGGGATACTTTTCGATGCACCGGTTCTGCATGGCGGAAATGCCCTTGGGCCGGGTCCCGTCGCCGATGATCTTGTCGCAAGCGACCTGCGGATGCCGTTCGATCCAGGCGTCGATGTAGCGCATGTGCTGCGGGGTGACCGCGTTCAGCAGGAAGACGACCCGGTCGAAGACCTCGAAACTGCCGCCGCGTTCATGCAGCAGCAGGTTCATGTCCACGCAGTCGCGCCGGTCCTTGGTCAGGATCATCAATACTTTTTTCATGCCGCGAAGATAGCGGAATTTAAGGAAAGTGAAACTACGGAAAGCGCGGAAGTCGCGGAAATAGTAAACTACGAAAAACTCGAAAAGCACGAAATGAAGACAAGAGAAAGAAGTACATGGTTGAGCAGGAATCTCTGATTCAAGTTAACATTGAACTTCATCTCATCTATCCCCTTTCGGGTCCTTCAGTGTTTTCCGTAGTTGCTAAATAGTTCGTGGTCTCATGTCTCGAGTCTTCTTTCTTTCGTATGTTTCGTGTAGTTCGTAGTTCATGTATTCTTCTGGAGCAACCCATGTCCTTCAACAATATATACCGTGGTAAAAAAGTACTGGTTACCGGAAATACCGGCTTCAAGGGTTCATGGCTGACCGCATGGCTGCACCACCTGGGGGCACAGGTACACGGGCTGGCCCTTGCGCCGGAAAGCGACCAGTGGTTGTTCCGGCAAGCCCGGCTGGATGGGATTTGCCACCATGTCGACGGGGACATACGCGATCTCTCAGTGGTCCGCAAGGTGGTGCGCGAGGTCCAGCCCGATGTGGTCCTGCACCTGGCCGCGCAGGCCATCGTGCGTGCCTCCTACAAGGATCCGGTGGGTACCGCCGCGACCAATATCATGGGCACGGTCCACGTGCTGGAGGCGATCCGCGAGCTGGGCAAGCCGTGTGCTGCCGTGATGGTCACCAGCGACAAGTGCTATGAGAACCGCGAGTGGCCGTTCGCCTACCGCGAGAACGACCCGATGGGCGGCCACGATGTGTACAGCATGTCCAAGGGCGCGGCCGAGCTGGTGGTCTCCTCCTACCGCCGCTCGTTTTTCCCTCCGGGCGGACCGGTGGCGGTGGCCAGTGCGCGCGCCGGGAATGTGATCGGTCCGGGCGACTGGGCGGCCGACCGGATCGTGCCCGATGCGATGCGCACCCTGTTGCGCGGCGATACGCTGGTTGTACGCAATCCCGGGGCGATTCGCCCGTGGCAGCATGTGCTGGAGCCGCTGTCCGGTTACCTCTGGCTGGCCGCGAAGATGCTGCAGCCGCAGTCGGACGGGATCCGCGACGGCTGGAACTTCGGGCCGGGGCTCGACGCCGCCCGCAATGTCGGCGAACTGGCCGATACCATGGTGAAGATCCTCGGCAAGGGTCGATGGGAGAAGGATCCGAACGCGAACCATCCCCACGAGGCGCATTTCCTCCGGCTCAGCATCGAGAAGGCGGCCAACCTGCTCGGTTGGCAACCGGCCTGGAACTTCGCCGAGACCATGCAGCGTACCGTGGGCGGCTACCAGCAACTTGTCGCCGCAGCCGGCAACCCCGAGGCCCAGCGCGCCTTCCTCGTGTCGCAGATCCAGGACTACACCCAGTCCGCCCACCGCCTCGGCAACACCTGGGCTGCCGGATGAATCAACTACGAAAGACGCGAAAAACACGAAAATGACAACGATTGTGTTCAAAGAAGAAAGTTTCAAAATCACCGGAGCCTGCTTTGAGGTCTACAAGGAGAAAGGCGCTGGATTCCTTGAAGCAGTATTCCAGGAGTGTCTGGCCATGGAGTTCGAAGTGGCAGGAATACCGTTTGCCGAAAAACCATGGTTGAACCTTTCCTATAAAGGCCGCCTATTAAAGTCGACCTACCAACCCGACTTCGTGTGTTACGGCAAGATCATCGTCGAGATCAAGGCGATCAGTGCGCTGACCGATGAAACGCGGGCACAGATCATCAACTACTTGAAGGCATCGGGTTTGCCTCTCGGCATTCTGGTTAACTTTGGGCACTATCCCAAAATAGAAATCGAGCGATTTGTTAATCGACCAGGAGGGCGGCTTGCCATGAATGGCGACTGATTTTTCGTGTGGTTCGTGTATTTCGTAGTTAACCATGGAGTAATAAAATGACGTTGGAAATAAAAGACATCCCGGTGGTTTTGTTGGCGGGGGGGCGGGGGACGCGGTTGATGGAGGAGACGCAGGTGGTGCCGAAGCCGATGGTGACCGTCGGCGGCAAGCCGATCCTGTGGCACATCATGATGACCTATGGCCATTACGGCTTCCGGAAGTTCATCGTCTGCCTCGGCTACAAGGGCTATGTGATCAAGGACTATTTCCTGAGCCTGCTCAAGCACACGTCGAGCGTGCGCGTGAAGAGCCGGACCGGCGAATTCGTGTACGACGGCGAAAAAACGCCCGACTGGGAGATCTCGCTGGTCGAGACCGGTGAAAACAGCCTGACCGGTACGCGGGTCAAGCAGGTGGCCTCGTACATCGATGCGCCGCACTTCTGCCTGACCTACGGCGACGGGGTCTGCGATGTGGCCATGGACCAGCAGTGGGATTTCCACCTGAAGCACGGCAAACTCGGGACCGTGACTGCGGTGCACCCGCCGTCACGCTTCGGCATGATCGAGATCAGCCCCGATCATACCGTGAAGTCGTTCCAGGAGAAGGAGCCGCTCCACCACGACTTCATCAACGGCGGCTATTTCATGTTCCGCCGCGAGTTCCTCGATCGCCTGCCCGAGGACAGCAACTACAGCCTCGAATCCGCACCGCTGACCCAGCTCGCCCGCGACGGCCAGCTCGCCGCCTACAAGCACGACGGCTTCTGGCAGTGCATGGACACCCTGCGCGACCGCGAGAACCTCGAAAAGATATACGAGAGCGGCAAAGCCCCGTGGGTACGGTGGTAGGGGCCGCGGGTTGCGGCCAACGTGGAACTTTCAACCGTCAACATCCAACATTCAAGTAAATGACGGACAAGGTAGTCGTTGTTACCGGGTCGGAAGGCTTCCTCGGCCGCAAGGTCGTGGCGCGGTTGGCTGCGGATGGTCATTCGATTGTCGCGGTTGATCGTGTCGCTCATGCCGGCGACACCCTGCCGGGCGTTGTCCATCACCAGAGTGATCTTTCCGACCCTGCCACCTTGACCCCTTGCACCCTTGATTCCTTCACCCTCGTCCACCTCGCCTGGGACATGCGGCGCTATCAGGGGTATGGCATCCAGGCCGGCCAGGTACGTCAATTCGCCGACCTGCTCGACTACTGGGGGCAACATGGCTTGCAGCGTGCGGTGGTGATGGGGTCGGCGGAGGAGTATGGCGGAAGCGCAGGGATCCTGTCGGAAACCAGTGCACCCCGCTTTCCGTTGTCACCCTACGGCTGGGCCAAACGCGCCGCGCGGGATCTTGCCTTGTCGTGGTGCGAACGGACCGGTCACCCGGTCACCTGGCTTAGACCCTTCATCATGTACGGTCCCGGCCAGAAGGGCGACATGGTCATCCCGTTTGCCATCGAGTCCGCCCGGCTGCGCCGCAAGGCGGAGATGACCGACGGACTCCAGCAACGGGACTTCGTCTACATTGACGATGTGGCCGATGCCGTTGCCCTGGCCGCCACGCGCGAGGCGGAAGGATGGAACGAGTTCAATCTGGGTCGCGGCGAAGGCGTACGGGTGGCTGACATGGTGCGGACCATCGCCGCTCATTTCGGTGCGGAGGACTATTTTAATCTCGGTGCACGGCCGCGTCGCCTCAACGAACCCGATGTCCAGGTCGCCGATTGCTCCCGTGCCGCGGCGTCACTCGGCTGGAAGGCCAAGGTTGACTGGCGCGAGGGACTTGAACGAACACTTTCCGGAATTAGCTGAGTAAACTACGGAAAACGCGGAAATACCGAGCTACAAAACAAGCGGACGATATGAATGGTTGTTCCGCCTTTCCGTGTCATTCCGGGTCTTCCGTAGTTTGACAATCTTCATTTCGTTTGTTTCGCGTATTTCGTAGTCAATCCACCATGAAACATACCGACATCATCCTCGGCGCCGGACTTTCCGGCTTGGGCGCAGCGCGACATCTTCCCGGCTCCGTGGTGTACGAAGCCAAGGACCATCCGGGTGGTCATGTGTATTCGCACCAGCAGGGCGGCATCCACTACGACGAAGGGGCCCACATCTGCCATGCCAAGGACGAGGCGTGGAAGCATGAACTGTTCGCCAGCGCGGGCGACGTCGTCCACATGACCCAGAGCCAGGTGTCGAACTGGTGGCATGGCCGCTGGGTAACCTATCCGGTGCAGAACCACCTGCGCGACCTGCCGGCCGACCTGCGCATCCGCGCGTTGACCGAGATCGTTGCCGCCCAGATGAAGGCGCCGGAGCGGCCGCCTGCGCACTACGAGGAGTGGTGCCGCAACCAGTACGGCGACTTCCTGACCGAGCGGTTCTACAAGGAATATACCGACAAGTACTGGCGCACGCCGATGGCGGAGATGGACACCGACTGGCTGGCCGGACGGTTGCTGCCCTCGCAACTCGAACGTATCATCCATGGCGCCATCGCGCCGCTCGACGAAAAGCAGTCCGTCTTTTCTTCGTTCTACTATCCGGCCCGCGGGGGGTTCTTCTCGTTCTTCGCGAAGCTGTACGAGGACGTGGATGTCCGGACCGGATGCCGGGTCGCCGGGGTGAAGCTCAAGGAGAAAACCATCACCTTCGCCGGCGGGGAAACGGTGCGGTATGACCGGTGCATCAGCACGATTCCGCTCAACGACCTGATCCGCGCCATCGATGAGGTTCCCGATGCGATTCGTCGCGATGCCGAAACACTCCGGCATACGCAACTGATCGGGGTCAACGTGGTCGTCGGCAAGCCCAACCTCGTTCCGTATCACTGGTTTTACGTCTATGATCCGGACATCGAGATTTCCAGGGTCAAGGTGCTCAGCAACATCATTCCGGACACCCTGCCTGCCGGGACCACCGTGTTGCAGACCGAGATCTTCCGCCGGGACGACGAGACCTTCGAGGTGGAGTCGCTGAAGCGCAAGGCGGTGCAGGAGTTGTCGCACATGCTCGGATTCGATCCGGATGCCGATGTGCAGGCGGTGCACCATGTGGTGGTGTCCCACGCCTACACCATTCCCACGCTGGGCCGTCAGGCCGCGGTTGACCGGATCGCCGGCTGGCTCGAAGGGCAGGGCATCGTCACCGCCGGGTTGTACGGACGGTGGAAGTACGTTTGGTCCGATCAGGCGTATGCCGCCGGCAAGGAGGCCGCGTTAAGGCTGGTTGGTGTCTGATGATGCGCGCGGCGGGATCGGGTTTCCGGTGCGATCCGTTTGTCCGAGAATGGCTCCCGCCGAGCCGCTTCGGAGAAACGCAAGAGGTGGTCCTGTCGGGTTTTACATCCGGCCTTGCTTGAGTTGTCCGCCGCGCTTCGGCATATTGCAGTCATGAACAAGGTCAGGGAAACGCGGGAGCAGTGGGACGATGTGCCGGCCAAGGTGGTGGGGCGGCGCAAGCCGGGGCCCATCAATCTGGAGCGGGGTGCGGCTTTTCTGCGGTGGGGTCAGGATGTAAATCTGCGTTTGCGCGGACGGCCCAAGGGGGTCTTCCGCTACCGATCGTTTGAAGAGTCTGACGCATGAGCGAAGTCGGACTGAATACCTTGCGGGTGTAGACGCGGGCGTTGACCGCGTTCTTGATCGATTCATTCAATGACCCCCGATATCACCGTGCTGTGTCCTGACCTGCGTTCGCCTTCGGTGGGCGCGGCGGTCCGTTTGCGCGAACTGCTGGCGCCGTGGTCGGTGGAGATCGTCGGACCCGATTTCGGTGGTGGGATCTGTTCGATGTACCGGCAAGCCGGACCGTTCACCGTGGTGCCGACCCGCAAGCTCTACCGGTGGCCGGATTTTCTCTGGGAATCACGCAAGCTCGAGCATGCCGTCCGGGGCCGGGTCGTGATTGCCGTCAAGGCGTACATGAATACGGTGTCCGTGGCCCTGCGGCTCCAGCGGCGCGGTGCGGCCCGGGCGGTTGCCTTTCTCGACGAGTGGGATGGTTCGGCGCTCGCAGGCCTGTCCGCGGGGCAGCGGGTGGCGCGCATGTTGCGACAGGCGCATCTGCCACTGGAGGATTCGTATTATCCGTTCGTGGAACGCCAACTCGCCGAGATCTCGCTGGTGCTTTCCACGACGCGCGCCCTGCGGGAGCGATTCGGTGGCGAAGTGATCGCCATGGGGGTCGATATGCGGCGGTTTTGTCCCCAGCCCTCTGACCTCGTGGATCGGCTGCGGGTTGAATTGGGTTTGTCCGGCAAGAAGGTGATCGTGTTCGGCGGCGTGGTGCGGCCCCACAAGGGGGTCGAGGACATGCTGGAGGCCATTGCCCGTTGCGGACGAACGGATGTCGTACTGGTGGTGGCGGGACCGGTGACCGACCACCTCGAAGCGTTGCGCGCCCAGCCCCGTTACCGGCCGTTGCTGGTCGTTGCCGGTGCCCCCTTGTCGGACGACCCGTCCGGCATCAACCGTGCGGTCAGTGAACGGCTGCCGTTGTACCTGGATCTGGCCGATGTCATGATGCTGCCGCTGCAGGACACGCCGTTGGCGCAATCGCAAATGCCCATCAAGATTTTCGAGGCAATGGCGATGGGCAAGCCGGTGATTGCCACGGCGGTGGCCGATCTGCCGCGCGTGCTGGATGGGTGTGGCATCCTGGTCGCGGCTGGCGATACGGCGGCGCTGGCCTCGTCACTCGCGGACATCCTGGTCGATCCGGTCAAGGCTTCCCGCCTTGGTCGCGTCGCCCGTGAACGGTGCGAGCAGTTCTACAGCCGCGAGGCGGCGGGGGCTCATCTGCGTGGATTGATCGAACCGCTGCTGATGAAGGCATCGATGTCATGAGTGGATCCCTCCGTGTGCTGTTCGTCAACCGAATGGCCTCGCTGGTCCGTGGTGGCGGCGAGACGTTCGACCTGGAAATCTCGGCCAACCTCGAAAAAAAAGGGGTTGAGGTGCATTACCTTACCGGTGCGCCACTGATCGCACACACGCCGATGCCGCTCCATCACGCGCGCGCCCACGAGATCCGTTCTCCGTACTTGCCGTGGTTTCCGTGGGACCGGATGAAGGGAGGATGGCGGGTTCGGGTCTGGGAGTTTGCGCAGTTCGAAAACCGGGCGGCCGCCTGGATCAATCGCCACCAGGACCGGTTCGATATCGTGCAGATCTGCGAGCTTCCCCGCCTGGTCACGCTGTTGAAAACGCGGTATGCCATCCGGCCGAAGATCGTGATGCGCCTGACCGCGCCGAATGCGTACGATCCCACCGGAGGAACCCGACGCGCCGACGCGGTGATCGCCAGTGGCACTTCGATCGCCATCATCCGTCGCGGGGAGCGGCCGGATGTGCACAACATCCCCAACGCCGTGGCTACGGATTGCTTCCGCCCGGATGACGGAGCCGGTCGATCGGCGTGGCGTCAGCGCCACGGCATCCCGGCGGATGCCTTGGTGCTCGTGTACGTGGCCCGGTTGCAAGGCTTCAAGAACCATGCCTTGCTGGTCGAGGCCCTGGCGCGGATCGCGGCGGAGGAGCCCTCGGTGCGGTTGGTGCTGGCGGGCAGTGGACCGTTGCGCGGCGATGTGGAAAGGAAGGCCCACGCGGCGGGGGGGGCGGACCGCTTGCTGTTCCTCGGCGAAGTACCGTTTACCGAATTGCCGGATGTTTACCGGGCGGCCGACCTGAAGGTCATCGCCAGCGAATACGAGTCGTTTTGTTTTGCCGCGATCGAGGGAATGGCATCGGGATTGCCGGTGGTTACCACGGACTGCGGCTGGGTGCCGACCCTCATTGGAGATACGCTGGCGCCGATCGAGCAGCAATCGGTGCGGGGGCCGGATCCGTCGGACCGGTTTGCCTCCATGAACCCGGGCGCGCAACAGCGTGACGTGCCGGGCGGGATTGTCACCGGTCGGTCCGACCCGGCCTCGCTTGCCCGGGCGGTGCTACGATTGTGGCGCGATGAGACGTTGCGCCGGCGCACGGCAGGGTGGAACCGCGAAAAAGCCGTGCGCGAACACGGCTGGGACAGCAGCGCGGGGAAATTGCTGGATCTGTATTCGGAAGTCAGGAATCGGAGGTCGGAGGCATGAAGTTCGGACAGGATATCGGGTTGTGCGATGATTGATGGACAAGTACGAATGACCTACGATGGGTCTCGGCGATCCGACCTCTGGCCTCGGGCTTCCGATCGCTGTTGATTGAAATTGCCATGCACACTGCCATCTCCAGTTTTCTTTCGCGCCGGTTGATTGACCGGGCTCGTGGGCATCGCCGTGCGGTGCTGGCCGCGTTTGCGGAGAAGCAGCGGCTTGCTGCCGCTTCACCGGAGGAGCGTGCCGCCTGGCAGAACCGCCGCTTGGCGGAGTTGTTGAACCATGCCCGGGCGACGGTGCCGTTCTGGGGCCGGGAAATCCGAGGCGCGGTCACGCCGGAAGGCGCACGGGAGATGCTGGCCACTCTCCCGGTCATGAACCGCTCGGCGATCCAGGCCGAACCCGTGTCCTTCCATTCGTCGGCGGCGGGAGAAGCCATCGAGGATGCAACCGGGGGATCATCGGGCACGCCAATGCGGTTCAAGATCGACCGTGCCACGCAGATCGCCCGCGAATCATCGTTGTATTGGTCCGATGCACTGGCCGGATGGCGTTACGGCGACCGCATCGCCATGTTGTGGGGATCGGACAAGGATGTGAAGTCCGCCTCGCAGGAGCTGCGGGCCGCGTTCCGCTGGTGGGTCGACAACCGGCGTTGGTACAACGCCTTCAACATGGGCGAAGATCGCATGGCCGAATTCCATGCCGCCATGACCCGTTTCCGCCCCCACCTCATCGTCGCGTATGCCGGATCGCTGGAGGTGTATGCGCGTTTTCTGGATGATGCAGGATACGGGATAGGGGATACGGGATGCGGGATGCGTGACGCGGGCTCCGAGATACGGGACAGGAATCGCGAGCAGGGTTCTCTCAACGCTTGTATATCGAATCCCGGATCTCGAATCCCGGATCGCGAACCTCGCATCGCGTATCCCCTCACCGCCCTCGTTTCCTCCGCCGAGGTGCTGACGCCGCAGGCCCGTGCAACGATCGAACGGGTATTCGGCAAGCCGGTATTCGACCGCTACGGGAACCGGGAGTTCGGTGCGATTGCCGCCGAGGATGGCCGGGGAGGGTTGGTGGTCAATCCGGCGGACATGATCCTGGAGACCAACGCGCAGGGGGAGTTGCTGGTTACCTACCTGGTCAACCGGGCCATGCCGTTCATTCGCTACAACACCGGGGACCTGGCGCGGTTGTCCGGAACGGACCGGCTTGCGCCGGTCAGCGGAAGGATGTCCGACACGATCCGGACGGCTTCGGGCAAGCTTATCCACGGAGAATTTTTTACGCACCTGATGTATGCCGTGCCGGGTGTGCGTTCCTTCCAGTTTGTGCAGGACACGATGACATCCTACCGTTTGTTGATCGAAGCCGCGAGTGCCTTGTCTCCCGAGGTGGAGCGTCCGCTGCGGGCGTCGATCCTCGAGGAAGTCGGCGAGGCGTGTGATCTCGGGATTCAGGTGGTTGACGTCATTCCAACACGTGCCTCGGGTAAGCGAAAATTCACCTTGTCCCATGTTCCGCTTTCCGGCGGGAGAAACGCGTAAGCCATGGAAACCATTCGGTACATACTGGTCTATCTGCGGTTGGCGGTGTTGCTCCCGGTTCCCGTGATTACGCGCGTGGCCAGCTGGGTATCCTCCTCCATGGCGCTGAAGCTGGAGGTTGTTTTGATCGGGTGGGCCAACCGGTTGTTCCGGCCGCGGATTCCCATCGAACCGTTTCTGGACCGTGATGCCTATTACGCCTACCTCGATGTTGATGACTTCCGTACGCTTGGCCGCAAACTCGGCCTTCGTGATGAATGGGTGGCGGGACTGGCGGTTCTGGATGTGGGTTGCGGCCATGGGAAACTGACCCGGCGTGTCCGCGAACTCGGGGCAACCAGGGCGGTCGGGCTCGATATTGCCGCCAGCTCCATCGCGTATGCCCACCAGGAACTGGAGCGCCGGCCGCTCTCCGGAGTCGAATACCTCGAGGGTTCGGTCTATCAGCTGCCCTTCCCGGATGCCACGTTCGACGCCATCGTCAGCCAGGTGGTGTTCGAACATCTGATGGATATTCCCCTAGCACTGGCGGAACTCCGGCGGGTCCTGAAGCCGGGAGGTCGCTTCTACTTCACCATCGACTCGATCCGCTGCCGCTACGGTTCGCATCTTGGTCATTACATCCTGGTGCCGTGGCCCTTGTTGTTCTTCTCGGAAGCGGCATTGGAGATCTACTGGAAGCGGGCTTGGCGGGAGACCTTGCGCGAGCATCACCTGGATGAAGCGCCTGACTTTTTCGAATACGGCATGGGATTGCCCAGCCTCAACCGGGTGCGTATGGCCGAGGTGGACCGGATGATCGTTGAGGCGGGCTTCGAGATCGAACGCGACGTCGCATACGCCGACGAGAAGCCACTGGTCAACCATCTTCCGTTTCTACGGCGGTTCCCGCTGCTGTTCGAATTCATCCGGGGATCAAAAGCCTATCTGTTGCGGAAGCCTTCGGCATGAAGCTTTGTTTCATCATTGAAAACGCCTGGCAGATCGGCGGGGGTGATTACGCCCAGTTCAAATACGCGGAACATCTGGCCTTGCGCGGCCACGACGTGGACGTCTATGGGCAGTTCCGCAAGGAATTCATGGACCGCATGCAGGACGCGCCCGGTTTGCGGTGGCGGTTTCGCGGCGCCTTGTCGCCCTCGTTCCGCGGGGCAGGCCGTTTGAACCGGATGTGGGGTGATCACCATGCGCGCCTGGTGATTCTGCCCCGGCTTCGCTCTGCGCGTTCGCGTCCAGAAGTCGTCATCGGTTATTCCAAACGGTCCGCCATCCTGGCCGACCGCCTGGCCCAAGGCGCCGGCCTGCCCAGTGCGCACGTGGTGTTTGAAACGCCCGAGTGGATGAGCCGCGATCTTGGCCGGTTGTTTGATCAGGTCAATATCGGTCCGGTTCGTCGCGAGTGGGAAGAGGTCCGCGAGGTGTATCGCCGGGCGGCACAGTTGCTTCCCAACTCCGAGCTTACCCGCGTCGAGGTGGCCTCGTGGACGGGTCGTCCGGTTGAACCCGCCGTCTATGCCGGCCTCGATGATCCGGGACCGCCGCGCTCGGATCACGCTCTCGGCGATTATATCCTCTACATCGGAAGGCTGGATGTCACGAAGAACGTCCATGATCTGATTGATGCGGTCGCCCGGATGAAGCGAGCGCCCCGCCTGGTCATCGCCGGGCGCGGCCATGACGAGGCGGAGTTGCGTCGTCGCGCCGTTGAACGAGGCGTGGTCGCCGACTTTGCCGGCCACGTCACCGACGCGCAGAAGTGGCAACTGATTCGCGGCTGCCGTTTTCTGGTATTTCCGACCTCGTTCGAGGGATTCGGCATGCCGCCGGGCGAGGCCTTGGCGTGTGGCATTCCGGCGGTCTGCTCGGATATTCCCATTCTGCGTGAAGTGTATGGGGACCGGGTGGAGTATTTCCCTTTGCGGGATGTCGGCGCACTGGCGGCGGTCATGGAGGATCTGGATGCGCGCGATGCCTACCGCCGTGAGCGCGGTGCGGCTGGACGAGCGTATGTCCTTTCCCGTTATACATGGAGCCATTGCGCGGAGCGGTTGGAATCCTCGCTGCGCGGGATCATCAGGAGCACCACATGAGCGTCAAAGCATGGATGAAGTCGTTGTTGGGGCCGCGAGTCTCCGGATGGATCCGTTACATGCGATACCGGAAGCGCCCGGTATCCCAGGCGGTCTCGTTGCAGGAAACCTTTACCGCCATCTACCGCAAGGGGGCATGGGGTGGTGGCCAGGACGACCTTTGCTCGGGTGAAGGCAGCACCAACGAAGGCATCGTGCAGCCGTACATTGAGGCCTTGCGTGGATTCCTCGGATCACTCCCGTCGGATCAGCGCCGACTGGTTGATCTCGGGTGCGGCGATTTCCGGGTCAGTCGTCAACTGATTGACCTGACCACGGACTATACCGGCATCGACATTGTGCAGGACGTTGTTGATCACAACAACCGGAAGCACGGAGGGGCGCATGTTCGTTTCCGCCAGTTGGACATTACCGCCGAACCACTGCCGGAGGGTGATGTCTGTACCTTGCGCCAGATCCTCCAGCACCTGTCCAACCAGCACGTGGCTGCGGTGCTGCAGAAGGCGTTGGCTACCTACCGCTATATTGTCATCACCGAGCATCAACCGCGACCGGAACTGCTGACCGCCAGGAACCTCGACAAGATGGCGGGGGCGGACATCCGGGCGTATTTCAATTCGGGCATCTACCTGGACGCTCCGCCCTTTTCGATCCCGTCGGAGCGGCTACGTCCGTTGGTCAAGGTTCCCGGCCACTCGTTGGGTGAGGGGGTTGATCCGGGTGAAATCGTGACTGTTGTCGTAAAGGGAAACAAGGATTGATCGGGTCACCATGAACCTGCTGTTTGTAACGCCCGGATTCGTATTCCCGCTGGTCGGCGGTCAGTCGATCCGCACCTGCAACTTCCTGCGCGAGTTGCGGGCACTCGGTGTTTCGGTCACCGTGGTGACCATCGTCGAGCCGGGTAGCAATGGCCAGTTCCTGCGGGTCATGGAGGAATTCGGCTGCCGGGTGATCCCGGTCCCCATGAATCCCGACCGGGTGATGACCACCGCGGAAAAGATCGCGTTGCGGTTGCAGTCAACCCCGGCCACGATCTGCCGTTACCACGATCCCGCGATGCTGTTGGCGGTGCGGCAGGTGTTGCGGGAAGGCACCTTCAATGCCGTGCTGTGCGACCAGTTGCACATGGCGCAGTACTGCCACGATATCCCGCTGCCGAAGATCCTCAACACCGACGATCCGCTGTTCATCCAGTTGCGGCGCGAGGCGAAGGTTTGTGCATCGCGTGCCAAGGCCTTGAGCATGCGGCTGGAGGCGGCCAAATACGAGCGGTATGAGCGGCGCATGTTCGCGGCGTTCGATCATGTGCTGTTTGTCTCGGCGGCGGACCGGAAGCAGGTCGAGGACACGCTGGGCTGCCGCAACATCGAGATCATTCCGCAGGGGGTGGACACCTCGTTTTTCACGCCGGATGGCCCCGGGCTGCTGCACGCGCCTCGCGATCCGGTGATCGCGATTACCGGCACGATGAACTATGCGCCGAACGCCGCGGCCGCGGTGTACTTTGTGCGCGAGGTGTTGCCGATCCTGCGCCGAACCCACCCCCACGTTGGCTGTGCGGTCGTCGGGGCCTATCCGAGCGACGAGGTGAAGGCGCTGGCCCGCGACCACGCGGGCGTGGTGGTCACCGGTTTTGTCGACGATATTCGTCCATACCTGCGCTCGGCCGCGGTGTATGTGAGCCCGGCGATCAGCGGGACCGGGATCAAGAACAAGGTGCTGCAGGCCATGGCCATGGAGAAGGGGATCGTGGCCACGCCGTTGAGCATGGACGGAATCCCGCAGGCGGTGAATGGCGAATCGGTCCTGGTGGCGGAGGGTGCCGAGGCGATAGCTCGGGCGGTGGCGCGGCTGCTCGATGATCCGGCCGAGGCGGCGCGGCTTGGTGCGAATGCCCGCCGCTGCATCGTCGAACATTACTCCTGGCGGGCGATCATCGGACGCCTGTACGGATTGCTGGGCCATCGACGTGAAACGTAACGAACCCACCCCGGCCTGCGGACACCCCTCCAGGGAGGGGATTTACAGGGGTACTCCCCTCCTCGGAGGGGTGGCGCGAAGCGACGGGGTGGGTGGTGTGGCATGAAACGAGACATCCTTCCCTACGAACCCTACCTCAAGGAACTCGCACGGAACCTTCGCCAGAATATGACCTTGGCGGAAGTGCTGTTGTGGAAGCGGCTCAAAGGTGGTGGGGTCATGGGGTACGACTTTGATCGTCAACGCCCGATTGACCGGTACATTGTAGATTTCTTCAGCAAGGATCTGATGCTGTCGGTTGAAGTAGATGGGGCCTCGCACAACCAGAAAGAACGTGCGGATGCCGAACGGCAACAACGGCTGGAAGCGCTGGGCGTACGGTTTGTGCGCTGTTGGGATCGTGAAGTGAAAAATGATCTGGATGGTGTGGTGTGGCGGATGGAACAGTGGATCCGTGATCACATGGAGCGGGATGGTTGTGCGTAAGACACCCGAACCCACCCCAGCCTGCGGCCACCCCTCCAGGGAGGGGATTTACAGGGGTACTCCCCTCCTCGGAGGGGTGGCGCGAAGCGACGGGGTGGGTGGTCTGTCATGAAACAAGCACTCTTCTCCCTCGCCGCAGCGACCGGAGTGTTCCACGTGGGCCGCCGGTTCACC
This sequence comes from uncultured Verrucomicrobiota bacterium, assembly GCA_937872895.1. Lineage (GTDB taxonomy): Bacteria > Verrucomicrobiota > Kiritimatiellia > CAIVKH01 > CAIVKH01 > CALMUP01. Next base: position 3,328 of record CALMUP010000027.1, on the reverse strand, counting down.
GCATCCTCGTTGCGCATCTTCACCTTCCACGGGGTGCAGCGGTGCGACGATCCGGTGCTCAATGTTGATCGGTTGCAGGTCGATCCGGTCCTGTTCGAACAGCAGGTCGCCTGGATCGCGTCCCGGTACCGGGTCATCCGGGGTTCCGATCTGGTCGCCGCGATCCGGACGGGTGGTGCATGGCCTTCCCGTGCGGCCCTGGTTACCTTCGACGACGGGTATGCCAACAACCTTGAGGTGGCGGCGCCGATTCTTCAACGCCACGGGGTCCCTGCGGTGGTGTTTGTCAGCACCGGCTTTGTCGATGGTTCGGAGCGGCCCTGGTGGTACCAGGCGCGGGCGCTCGCCGCGGAGGCGGGTGTGTCGCCCGCCGAGGTGCTGCACCGCGAGCAGGCCCTGGTGAAGCAGCCGCGTGTGGTGCAGCGTGCCGAGATCGATCCATCCGTCGCATCGCCGTTCGCATTCCTGCGTCCCGAGCGGTTCCCTGCATGTGCTGCTGCAGGCCTGGAGATCGGATGGCACGGACACGCGCACCTCGCCTGCGGGGTGGAGCAGCCGGAGGATCTCGCGAAGGATCTGCATCGGAGTGCCGAGGCATGGCGTTCGTGGGGCATTCGGCCATTGCCATTGTTTGCGTACCCCTATGGCAGCGAACCACACGCGGAACATCACGATACGGTTCAGGCGATGTTGCGTGCGCACGGCATCGCGGGCGCGGTCACCACGCGCATGGGAATCAATCCGCCGGGTACCGATCCCTGGTCCTTGCACCGCCTGGACGTCAACGGTGGCCGCTCGGTTGCCAACCTCGACGCGATCAGTTCCGGTTGGTTTGGACGAGCGGTCCCGAGCAGCAACCAAGGGTGATTGCGTCGTGCCTGCAGCCATTCGCTCGAATCATGATCACGAGTTACCACCCGCTTCGCTGGAGAGGGATGAGCGGGATGAGGGGAAAAAAACCTCTCTTCTTCCTCCTCTTCCTCCAGCGAAGCGGGTGGTAAAATAATCGCCGTATGATCTTCAGCAGCTACGAGTTTATCTTCCTGTTCCTCCCGGTCGTGCTGGCCGGGTACTACCTGTTGCCGGCACGGTGGCGGACAACGTTCCTGACCCTGGCCAGTTACTTCTTCTATGGCTGGTGGGACTACCGGTTCTGCGGCCTGATGTTGCTGTCCACGCTCATTGACTACGGGGCGGGGAAGGGGATTGCCTCCGCCACCTCGTCGCGCGGGCGGAAGCAGTGGATGCTGATGTCGGTGGTGAGCAACCTGTCACTGCTCGGCTTCTTCAAGTACTTCGACATGTTCGCCTCGACGGTGAATTACGGTCTTTCCGCGTTCTTTGCTGAAACCGGAAACCCGACACCCGACACCTCGTTTCTTCCCCTCCTTCACCTCGTCCTCCCGGTCGGCATCTCCTTCTACACCTTCCAGAGCATGAGTTACGCGATCGACCTGTACCGCGGGCAGGCCAAGCCGACGCGATCGTTCATGGACTTCGCCTGCTATGTTTCGTTGTTCCCGCAACTGGTGGCCGGTCCGATCGTGCGGTACCACGAACTCGCCGAGCAACTGGTGTACCGCGAGCACAGCTGGGCGCGCGCGTTCACCGGGTGTTCGTTCTTCGTCCTGGGTTTCGCCAAGAAGGTGTTGATCGCCGACGGGGTCGCTCCGCTGGTCGATGCGGCCTTCGGGTCCACCGCGCCGGGGTTCATCGATGCCTGGGTCGGTGTGCTCGCCTACACGATGCAGATCTATTTTGACTTCAGCGGCTACTCCGACATGGCGGTCGGATTGGGGTTGCTGTTCGGCTTCCAGATGCCGCAGAATTTCCATTCGCCCTACAAGGCGGTCAGCATCACGGACTTCTGGCGTCGCTGGCATATTTCGTTGTCCACGTGGTTGCGCGATTACCTCTACATTCCGCTGGGTGGAAACCGGCATGGGCCGGTGCGCACCTACATCAACCTGATGCTGACCATGCTGCTGGGCGGCTTGTGGCACGGGGCGAACTGGACCTTTGTCGCCTGGGGATTCTTTCACGGGGGGTTGCTCGCACTGGAGCGAGCCGCAGGTAAACAGGGTTGGTGGGCGCGCGCTCCGGTGGTGGTTCAGCGTGCGGGTACGTTTGTGCTGGTGATGCTCGGGTGGGTGGTGTTCCGGGCGGGGTCGATGGACCAGGCCTGGTCCGTGTATGCGGGCATGGTTGGCTTGCAGGGGTGGGGAACGGGGTCAGGCGTGGTCGTGTGGTCGCTGCCGCTGGTCATGCTGCCGGTGGCGGTGGCGCTGGCCTGGTGCCGCGCCAACACGTGGGAGATCCGCCATGAGCCGCGCTGGGGCTGGACACTTTGGTTGTCGGTATTGTTTGTCGTGTCCGTGTTGACCATTCTCGTCAACAGCGCGTCGCCGTTCCTGTATTTCCAGTTTTAGGAGTCCTGCTCGTGGATCGTTCAACAATGTTGTCGCGATGGGTGTTCGTGCTTGCAGCAGCCTTGGCGGGTTGCTTGCCAAGTATCGCCGAAACACGCTACAGCCAATCGCTGAATTGGGCGGAAGGGTTTACGTATGAGGGTCCTGCCTTGCCGGCATTGAGCACAGGGATGGTTGTCGCGGTAATGGGTGATTCCATCACGCAATTTGGCGGATACATCTGGAATGTGGATGCGGCGATCAGGCGCTTGCGGTCGTCGCTGCTGATGGACAAGATCGTCATTGCCGGTCGGGCGGGTTTCAAGTCCAGCGATCTGGTCGAGTCGTTTCCCCGTTTAGTTGAACCGCACCGGCCCTCGATTGTCGTGGTGATGATCGGATTAAACAATGCCGATGATCGCGCCAGCGAGCGCATCAACAGAACAAAACTCGTGGATGCATTCGAGGATGACTTGCGAAGGGTTGTCGACTTGATCCGGGGCATTGGGGCGACACCCGTATTTATGACGCCGACCATCTGGGGTGAGGATCCCATGACCCCGACCAATATACGCATTCAGTTCTTCAGCGATGCCATGAAAGAGCTTGGGGTGGAGTTGAATGTTGGTGTTATTGATGTGCGGTCCATGTTTTTGCGCGCCATCTCCGCCAAGCCGCCGGATCATCGGGGAAATCTGCTGACCACCGACGGCACACACATGAACGACGCCGGGAATGCGTTGTTATCCGTCGCACTCATGCGCGTGCTCGGTTTCACCGATGACGAGATCCGCAGCCTTCCCTGAGCGATTGATTCTTCCGGCCATGCCCCCCCCCCCCCCCCCCCCCCCCCCCCCCCCCCCCCACCCCCCCCCCCCCGCCCCCCCCCCCCCCCCCCCCCCCCCCCCCCCCCCCCCCCC
>CALMUP010000026.1 GCA_937872895.1 uncultured Verrucomicrobiota bacterium | reverse complement strand
CTCGCCGGGGGTTCAAGCACCCCCGGACAGAGCGCGATCAAGCTCGCGCACTCCGGTTGTCGCCTTACTCTTTCTGGACGAGATCGATCTTGCGGATGTGGATGCAATTGACCGGGCAGGCTTCGACGCAGGCGTTGCAGCGGATGCACTCGTTGGGGTCGATGTAGAGCTGGTTGTACTCGGGCCCGCCCTCAACCTCGTTGTAGCCGGTGATGCGGCCGTCGGTGTCCTTGAGCAAGCCGCTGATCTTGACGATGCATTTGTCGAGCGGTTTGACGTCGAGGCATTTGTGGCAGTAGATGCAGGCCGCGGTGTCGATCTCGTACACGTAATGGCACAGGTAGCAGCGCGAGGCTTCGGCCATCGCCACCGACCGCTCGAAGCCCATCTCGTCGGCGTCGTCGATGTTGCGCGACGCGACCGGGCGGATGCGCATCGGGTTGCGGGGCAGGGCGTTCAACGTCGCGCTGCGGCCGGTGCCCTCGACCTCCTCGCTGCAGAAGTAGCGCGACAACCGGTTGCGGCCCATCAGCAGCGTGTCCACATGGTGGGCGCAGTTCTTGCCGTGGGCGATCCCGTCGATCAGCGAGCGCGGTCCGGTGGCGAAGTCGCCGGCCTGGGTGACGCACGGCAGGGAGGTCTCGTTCTGGCCGGAACCCGGATCCTGCTTGAGCAGCGTCTGGAACACCTTGCCCGTCCATGCCGTCGAGTGCGACTGGCCCGTGCCGAGCAGCACCGTGTCGCAGGCGACCGTGAAGTCGGAGCCTTCGACCTCCTTGAAGCTGCGCCGTCCCGACGCGTCGGGCGTGCCCATGCGCGTACGGCGGAACCGGATGCCAGTCACCCGGCCGTTCTCCCCGAGGATTTCGACCGGGCTGCACAACGTGTGCAGCGCGATCTTCTCCTCGTGCATCTCCGTGGTCTCCTCGGCCGAGATGTACATGTCGGCCTCGGTGCGGCGGTAGTAGATCTCGACCGATTCCGCGCCGAGCCGCTTGGCCGTGCGGGCGCAGTCGACCGAGGTGAACCCGCCGCCGAGCACGACCACATTCCGGCCGATCGCGGTGTTCTCGCGCTCGTTCACGCGGAACAGGAAGTGCAGGCCGTGTTCGACGCCCTGCAGGTCCGCGCCCGGAACCTTGATGATGTTCGGGCTCTGCGCGCCCGCCGCGATAACCACATGGTCGAAGTCCTCGACCAGGTCGGCGAGTTTGACGTCGCTGCCGATGTTCACCCCGCACTTGAAGTCCACACCTTGCAGGCGGATCTGTTCGATCTCGCGGCGCACCGCTTCGCGCGGCAGCCGGAAGTGGGGGATGCCGAGCAGCAACAGGCCACCCGGCTGGGTGTGGCGCTCGAACACCGTCACCGCATGGCCCATCCGCGCCAGTTCGCGCGCGGCGGCAAGGCCGGCCACGCCGGCGCCGATGATCGCCACCTTCTTGCCGGTCGCGGGAAACAGCGGCTCCAGCACGACGGGCTCCTTGTTGCTCATGAATTCCACGGCGGACCGCTTGCTGAAGCAGATCGCGACCGATTCCCCGTTGTTACCGCGACCATGGCGGCAGGCCGCTTCACACGGCCGCGTGCAGGAGAAACCCAGCACGGCGGGGAAGACGTTGTCGCGCAGGTTGATCCGGTACGCCTCGTCAAAGTCGCCGCGCGCGATCGCCTCCAGGTACGCGGGAACATTCGTCTTGGCCGGGCAGGTGAACCGGCAGGGGACACTGCACGAAAGCAGGTTCTCGTCGGCCGGCGTCAGGATGCGGAGCGGTTTGGATGCCATGCCGTAAATCCTAGCACGATGACCCGGCGTGAACAGGTGGTTGCGACCCCAAGTTGTGATCAGGGAATCCCTGATGGGTGTGGAGTACGGCAGCTTGTGGAGTGCGGCATCTTGATGCCGCTCTGTCACGGGGGTTCTCGAACCCCCGTTTAGTAGCCCGGGGTTCAAGAACCCCGGGACAAAGCGGGTTCGAGAACCCGCACTCCGGAGCGGGTTCAAGAACCCGCACGCCTCGCCTTAAAAATCATCTGGCACATCGAGGTCATCGATGTTGAATCCGTAGATGGTCTTGACCATGGCCGGGCGGGCGGTGCGTTCGAACCAGGCGGCGCTGCACCAGCGGTACTGGTTGGCGACCGGTGCGATGCCGTGGCGTACCGGGTTCTGGTGCACGTAATGGAGGCGGGCCAGGTAACTCGTCTCGGAGGTCAGGCGGGTGTCCCAGTAATTGTGCCAGACCTTGCGGCCGGGAGCGGCATCGAGCCGGTTCAACCAGGCCGAGGCACGGCCGTGGAAATGCTTGATGAATGCGGAAAGACTGGTCGCATCCGTCGCGTGTTCCGGCGAGTGGCCGACGAAGTGGTAGTGATTGGGAAACACCGCCCACGCCTCGAGCTGCCATCCGTACTGTTCGGCATACTTCAGCAGCCCCTGGTGCAGGCCACCCAACCGCTCACCCTCGGTGAAAAACGGCTGTTTGAGGTACGTCCCGGCGGTCACCATGAAGGTTCCCGTCTCGGAAAGAAGATGCAGCGGTGCGTGTGGCCATCGGCCTGTGGGTGATTGCATCCATTGAGCATGAAGAAGGGCGTTTGCCGGATCAAGTGGCTTGTGTGGAGTGCGGCAGCTTGTGGAGTGCGGCATCTTGATGCCGCTCTGTCACGGGGGTTCTCGAACCCCCGTTTAGTAGCCCGGGGTTCAAGAACCCCGGGAACAGAGCGGGATCAAGAACCCGCACGCCGGCGGGATCAAGAACCCGCACTCCGGCGGGATCAAGAACCCGCACGCCTAATCCGCCGGGGTGGTTGCGACGCGCAGCCACGTTGTCGCGGCGGGGGTATTGGTGAGGGCGAGGGTGCGTTGATCCCAGGCATTGGTCTCTGTCCACCGTGTGCCGGACGGTATCCAGGTCGCGCCATTGGTGCTGATCTCGATATCGTAGTGGATCCGTCGCTGGGTCGGGACCGGCACCGCATCCCGCTGCGTCCAGGGGTCGATCTCCGGCGGGAACTCGGACTGGTTGATCCGGTTCGGGTCGTCGGTGACCGGCAGCAGGAACCGGAAGGCACCGGGCAGGCGGGTGCGCCAGGCGACCTCGGTGTGCTGACCGAGCGGGAAACCGCACCCGACCCGCATCATCAGGTCGAGGTTGGGAATGTAGCCGATGGCGAGCAGGCTGTTGTAGGCATCCCACGGGTCGTCCCAGTAGTAGCCACCCGGCTGGCCCTCCGGACCGACCTTGCCCTCGCTGTTGCCGGTGTCCATGTAGATCCGCATCGGCCGCTTGGTCTTGCCGGCCAGCGCGGCCTTGTAGTTGGGCGCTCGCGTAAAGGCGGGCGACATGGCGAGTACGCCGCCGAAGACATTGGTTTCCATGCCGGCGTAGATGCTGAAGATGCCGCCCATCGACGAGCCGCCGACCAGGGTGTTGCGCGGATCGTTCAGCGTACGGTAGTTGAAGTCGAGAGTGGGGCGGACGTTGTCGACCAGGAACCGCAGGTAGTCGTCGCCTTCGCCCTGCGGATGCGCGGGATAGGTATCGGTCGGCGGATTGTACTCCCAGCGCCGCCGGTCGGGATAATTGTACACGCCGACGAGAATGACCTCGCGCATGCGTCCGCCGGAGATCTCGCGTTGGGAGATCAGGTCCGCATCCCATGCGCCGGTGTCGCCGGGATTCGCCCCGTTGGGCAGGTTCTGGCCATCCTGGAAGTACATCACCGGATACCGTTTCCACGGATGGCTGTCGTACCCGCGCGGCAGCAGGATGATGATGTCGCGGCCGTCGATCGGCGGTGCGTAACTCGAGCCGACATTGCGCGTCTCGGAGCGCGGGGCCGATACCGAGGCGGCCGGCCAGTAGTTGTAGATCTGCCCGTCCTGCAGCACGAGCGCATCCAGCGGCGTGAGGTAGTCGTTGCCCCCGACCCCGACCCCGGTGGGGAAGGGCGACTTGTCGAAGCTGCCCAGGTTGTCGGTGATGACGAACTGCAGTTCCGCCCCGGCCACACCAAACCCCGCGGCGCGGAACAGGAACTCCCCGCCGGTCCGTCCCGGCGCGACGTTGACCATGGGCACCGCGAAGAAATTCGTGTCGAAACCGGTCCGGTAGATCACCGACGGATTCGTCCAGCTCGTGTAATAATACAACACCTTGCCGGTGTAGGGGGCGGGCGGGGCGGCCGGCACCGCCGATGTGCGGTTGGCGCCCTGCTCCCATCCCGCATTCGCCGGGTTGCAGAACTCGTTGGAGTTGAAGCTCCGGCTCATGAACTTGTATTCCAGGGCCGTACCCTTCTGCACCGCCACGGTGCCGGTCCACACGTTGTTGGTCGTCCACCGCAACTTGATGGCGTTGGTCGGCGTCCACGACCCGAGATCCGGATGGCTCCCCACCACATGGATGTTGTTGCCAAACCCCACGTTGGAGATCACCGAGAAGGTGACGAGGTCCCGATCCGGGCTCGTAGCCCCGGCCTCGCCGAGTACGCCGCCCCCCAGCCAACACGCCGTAACCAGCAGGAAAAATCGTTGCATGAGCGGTAATCTACCCAGAAATAATGCTTTTTTCCAATCCTTGGACGCGGTAGCGTGTTTTGTTTCCAATGATTGGACAGATAAAGGGATGCACATGCTTGAGGGTACGTTTACCGCGATTGTTACGCCATTCGACCGCCACGGGAAGCTGGACCTGGTCCGCTTCCGCGAACTGATCGAGTTCCAGATCGCCGGCGGGGTCACCGGCATTGTCCCGGTCGGCACGACCGGTGAGTCGCCCACCTTGAACGTCGAGGAACACACCAAGGTGATCGACGCCGCGATCTCCATCTCCCGCAAGCGGCTGAAGATCATCGCAGGCACCGGCGCGAATTCGACAGCCGAGGCGATCGAACTGACCCGGCACGCCAAGGCGGCCGGTGCCGATGCGACCCTGCAGGTCACCCCGTACTACAACAAGCCGTCCCGCGAAGGCCTCGTCCGCCATTTCTCCGCCGTGGCCGAGCTCGGTCTGCCCGTCGTGCTGTACAACGTGCCCGGCCGTGCCGGCCGCGATATCCCGGTCGATGTCGTCGTCGAGTTGTCCAAGCACCCGCACATCGTGTCGATCAAGGAAGCCGGCGGCAGCGCTGACCGCGTCAGCCAGATCCGCAGCCAGTGCGACATCGAGGTGTTGTCGGGCGACGACGCCCTGACCCTGCCGATGATGGCCCTCGGGGCCGTCGGCGTGATCAGCGTCGCTTCGAACATCATCCCGGCCGAAGTCTCCCGCCTGGTCGCCGCCGCGCTGGCCGGCCGCTGGGATGAAGCCCGCCGCATCCACTACCAGTACTACCGCGTGTTCAACGACCTGTTCCTCGAGACCAACCCGGTTCCGGTCAAGGCTGCGCTGGCCATGATGGGCCGCATCGACGAGGTGTACCGCCTCCCGCTCTGCGAAATGACCGAGGCGAACCGCAACAAGCTCAAGCTGACCCTCGCCGCGGCGGGAATCACCTGATTTGCGATTTTTGATTTGCGAATGGCGATTGCGGAAGAAGGAAGCGGAAACTTAAACTTGTTGTATACCTACGTGAGGTGACCCGTGCCTGATCATGCTTCAATCGCAAATCCCTCCCGCGTCGCCATCCTCGGTGCCGGCGGACGCATGGGCAAGACCCTGATCCGCTGCCTGACCGACGGCGCGGTGCCCGGCCTGAAGCTGACCGGCGCGGTGGACCTCCGGGACCACCCCGATCTCAACAAGGAGGTCGCCCCCGGCGTGCGCCTTTCGCCGGACCTCGCCGAGGTCGCCCCGGCTTGCGATGTGGTCATCGACTTCACCTCGCACCAGGGCACTTCCGGCAACGCCGAACGCCTCGCCACCTGGGGCAAGGCCTGGGTCATCGGCACCACCGGCCTCACCACCGAACAACGCGCCCCGATCGAAGCCGCCGCCCGCAAGATCCCGGTCGTCATGGCCCCGAACATGAGCCTCGGCGTGAACCTCCTCTTCGTGCTGCTCGAGGAAGCCGCGCGCGCCCTGAAGGGCAAGGGCTATGACGTCGAGATCGTCGAGCGCCACCACCGCCTGAAGAAGGACGCCCCGAGCGGCACCGCCCTCGGCCTCGGCCAGGCCGTGGCCAAGGGTCTCGAGTGGAACCTCGACGAGGTCGCGAAGCATGGCCGCGAGGGCATCAGCAAGGACATCCGCCCCGACCGGGAGATCGGCTTCCACGCCGTGCGCGGCGGCGACTTCATCGGCGACCACACCGTCATCTTCGCCACCACCGGGGAGAGTGTGGAGTTCTCGCACCGCGCCACCACCCGCGACACCTTCGCCATCGGCGCCCTGCGCGCCGCCGCCTGGGTCGCCGGACAGAAGCCCGGCCTGTATTCGATGAAGGACGTGCTCGGCCTGTGACCGCGCCGTCCGCCATGGAGGTCGGCCTCGGTCTCGGCTCCAACCAGGGCGACCGCATCGCCCACTTCAAGGATGCCAAGGCCCGCGTCCTCGCCATCCCCGGCCTCCAGCCGATCGCCCAGAGTTCCCTCTACGAAACCGAACCGGTCGGCGTGAAGCCCGAATACCAGCACCTGAAATTCATCAATGCCGTACTGGTCGTCCGTTGCACGATCCCGCTCGAGGACCTCCACCCGCAGTTGCTCGCCATCGAGGCCGCCATCGGCCGCAACCGCACCGCCGACAAGTTCGCCCCGCGCCCGCTCGACATCGATATCCTGTTTGCGGACGACCTCGTGCTGACAACCCCGACCCTGAAGCTTCCGCACCCCCAGTGCCTCAAGCGCCGCTTCGTTCTCGAACCACTCGCCGAGATCAACCCCGCGCTCATCCTCGCCGGAACCGGCCGCGCCGTGCGCGACCTCCTCGCCGCCCTGCCCAATCCCGAACCGGTGGTCAAACTGGCCGAGGTCTGGTAGGGTGGTAGAGGTGTTCAGGTGTCGGGTTTCAGGTGTCAGCAAGAAATGGATCGCATCGGTTCTTCCCTGAAACCCGAAACCTGAACCCCGAAACCAACGTTATGACGACGACGAAATGGACCGCGCCGAAAATTCGCGGACTGAAGGGCAAGCAGAAGATCGCCATGCTGACCGCCGGCGACACCACCACCGCACGCCTGATCGATGCCGCTGGCATCCCCTGCGTGCTGGTCGGCGACTCGCTCGGCATGACCATGCTGGGTTACGACTCGACCATCCCGGTCACCCTCGAGCACATGCTCCATCACACCGCCGCCGTCGTGCGCGGCGTACAACAGGCCCTCGTCATCACCGACCTTCCGTTCATGTCCTACCAGGCCTCGATCGAACAGGCCCTGGTCAGCGGCGGCCGCGCCCTGAAGGAGGCCGGTGCCGATGCGGTGAAGGTCGAGGGTGGGGCGATGCGCGCCGACACCATCCGCGCCCTGACCGCCAACGGCATTCCCGTACTCGGCCACATCGGCATCCTGCCCCAGAGCATCAAGGCTTCCGGCGGCTACAAGGTGCAGGGCAAGACCGATGAAAGCGTCCAGCAACTGCTCGACGATGCACGCGCCGTCGCCGATGCCGGCGCCTTCGCCATGGTGCTGGAGGGCATGCCGTCGGAGGTCGCGCAGCAGATCACCACCGCAGTGCCGATTCCCACCATCGGCATCGGGGCCGGACCGCTGTGTGATGGCCAGGTCCTTGTCGTCAGCGACGTGCTCGGCCTCACCACCGGCCACGTCCCGAAATTCGCCAAACGCTACGCCGACCTCGCCACCACCATGGCCGCCGCCTTCACCGCCTACCGCGGCGATGTCGAGTCCGGCGCGTTCCCCAGCGAGGAATTCACCTACCGCCGCGAGAAGCCATGAAGCTGATCCCGCTCGGCGCGAACGGCTACCTGCCCATCCACGGCCGCCACTCCTCCTGCTTCCTCGTCCTGACCGACCGCGCCACCTTCCTGCTCGACGCCGGCACCGGCGCGGCCCGCCTGCATGAACCGGAGATCCGCCGCCACCTCGAAGGCCGCACCGAGCTGCACGTGCTGCTCTCGCACTACCACGTCGATCACACCGCCGGCCTCTACTACGCCTTCACCGCCTGGCGGCACGGACCCCTCCACCTCCACGCGCCGGTCGCCCCGTTCATCGACGGCGACCCGGTCGAGGCCATCGGCCGCTACTTCGCCCCGCCGCTGAACTCGTACCGGCTCGCCGATTCCACCATCCGGATCCACCCCGTCCGTGAATCCACCTTCGCGATCGCCGGCCACCGCATCGCCGTCTGGCCGCAACGCCACCCCGGCGGCTCCGTCGGCTACCGCATCGACGACCGCCTCGCCTACATCACCGACACCGTCGTCATGATGGAAAACGTCCCGCACGCCGCCGGCGTCGACCTGCTCCTGCATGAAATGTGGCTCAACGAAGCCGATGCCGCCGCCGACGAAAAGGAAAACCAGCGCCACGCCTGCTTCGGCCCGGTCGCTGCCTTCGTCAAGGCCGCCCAACCCCGGCGCGTCATGCCCGTGCACCTCTATCCGCACTACTCCGACGACGATATCGCCGCCATGACGGCGGCTCTCGCCACCCACGCCGGTGTTCCCGCCGATGTCCCGGTCGAAGGCCGCGTTTACCACCCCGGCGCATAACCTCCGGCAGAGCGGCGTGTCCTCAAGCCGCTTTCCGCCATGGCAAAGCCGGTTGTTCCGCCCCGATTTCCCTCCTTGTTCGCCCCCCTGTAACCGCATACGATGGGTGCTGCGAAATAACCGATAAAGGGAATCGCACCATATGACCACGATCCGTACGCTCGCCGACGACAACCTCCGCTACCTGGAACAGGCTGGCCATCTCCTCGCGGCGCTGCCCGACGAAGCTTACGCCGCTCCCGCCCCCAACCACCTCGGCAGCTCGGTGGGTGCCCACCTCCGCCATTGCCTCGATCACTACGACTGTTTCCTCGCCGGACTGGAGGCCGGTCGGATCGACTACGATGCCCGCCGCCGCGACCTGCGCCTGGAGCAGGAGCGCATGGCCGGGATCGAGAAGCTGAACCAGTTGATCGCCGGCTTGCGCGCCGTCATGGATCGCGCCGATACCCGTGTCGTGGTGAAGATGGATTGCGGCGACAACGAGGACGAGGCCGCCTGGTGGACCGACTCGAGCCTGCGCCGCGAATTGCAGTTCCTGATCAGCCACACCGTGCACCACTACGCGATCATCAAGATGGTCCTGACCGTCCGCGGTCTGTCCGTTGGTCCCGACTTCGGCATCGCCCCTTCGACGTTGCGTTACCATCAGGGTGCCACGGCATGTGCACACTGACCTGGTGCAGCGGCGAACACGGCGTCCATCTGTTCTTCAACCGTGATGAACAGCGCACCCGTCCGCCCGCCGAACCCACCGCCCGGCACGTCCGCAACGGCGTGCGGTTTCTCGCCCCGATCGATCCGCAGGCCGGCGGCACCTGGCTCTCCGTGAACGAACACGGCGTCGCGGTGGCCATCCTGAACTGGTATGATGCCGAACACGCCAACCCCGCAACCACCGCCACCCACCGCAGCCGCGGCCTGCTCGTCATGGACCTCGCCGGCAGCCTCGATCGCGCCGGCTCCCTGCTCGCCCGTCTGTTCGGCCAGGATCTCGCGCTGTACCGGCCGTTCATCCTGGTCAGCCTCGACGCCCACGGGCACGGCGCGATCTGCCGCTGGGATGGCCTCCAGCTCGCCGCCGGAGCGCTCACCCCCGGCGACTGTCCGCTGACCACCTCCTCGTTCGATACCGCCGCCGTCATCGCTGCCCGGCGCATGCGCTACAGCGCCATGACGGTCAACGACGGACCCACTCCGGAATCCCTCGCCGCCTTTCACCACAGCCGCGATCCGCGCGGCGGACCCTATTCCGTGACGATGACCAGGCCCGACGCCATGACCGTGAGTTTCAGCCACGTCGTGATTGGCAGGAACGACGTCCGCTTCTATGATCAAACCCGCCAACGCACCGGCGAAGATCCCGGATACGAACCGGTTTCGGAAGCCGTGCTGGCCCGAACATGAACGACCATCCGGCACAACCTGCACGCCGCCGCCTGATCCGCCGCCGTTACAAGCTGCTGATCTACATCCTTCTCCTGATCGCCTCGAATGTCATCCGTTCACACCAAGGCGATGAGCCCCGACCGCTCGCCCATCACCAGGTCATGACCCTTCCGGAATTCGCCGGCGACTCCTTTGGCGCGGGCCGCGTCAGCATGGTGTACCAGGATCTCGCTCCTGCCGGTCGCTCAAACGCCCCGGTGATCCTGCTGATTCATGGCAGCCCGATGCGCTCCTACGACTTGCAGGACCTCGCGAACCTGCTTGCCGCCGAGCACCGCGTGCTCGCGCCCGAGCTGCCGGGCTTCGGCCGTTCCACCCGCGCCGTGGCCGACTATTCGTTCATCGCCCACGCCGCCTACCTCGACCGCTTCCTCGACGCCCTTGCCGTGTCAAACGTCCACCTCGTCGCCTACAGCCAGGGCAGCGGTCCGGCCCTCGCCCTGTGGCAACGCGCGCCCGAACGGATCGCCTCCATGACCTTCGTCTCGGGCATCGGCGTGCAGGAATTCGAGTTGCTCGGCAACTATGCCCTCAACCGCGCCCTGCATGGCGTCCAGTTCGCGGTCATTGCCGGCATCGACCTGCTCATTCCGCATTTCGGCTGGCTTGATGACATGATGCTGAATACCTCCTATGCGCGGAACTTCTACGAATCGGACATGCGCCCGAACCGCGCCATCCTGTCCGCGCTCAAGCCGCCGCTGCTGATCCTGCACGGCCGCGATGACCTGCTGGTCCCGGTCGGGGCGGCCCAGGAGTCGCACCGCCTGGTGCCCCAGAGCGAACTGGTGATCCGGCGCGGCGGCCACATCGCCGTTTTCCGCGACCCCGACACGGTGGCCCGCGATGTGACCGCCTTCATCGACCGCGTCGGCCGCGGCGAGGCCCTGACCCGCGCGTCCGCCACGCCCGAGCGCATCGCCAAGGCCGGCCAGCCGTTTAATCCCGACGACGTGGACAAGGCGGTCGGTGTTGCCCTCGTGGTCATGATGCTGCTGATCGCCTTCGCGACCCTGATCAGCGAGGACCTCGCCTGCATCGGCGCCGGCCTGCTCGCCACCCAGGGCGTGATCAGTTTTACCGCCGCGGCCGGCGGCGCCTTCCTCGGCATTTTTGTCGGCGACCTGTTGCTGTTCTGGGCCGGGCACCACTGGGGCAAGGCCGCGCTGCGCCGCCCCCCGTTCAAGTGGTTCATCACGGAGGCGGGGATCCGCGACAGCACCAAATGGTTCGCCCGCAAAGGGCCGGTGGTTGTCCTGCTCAGCCGCTTCGTGCCGGGCAGCCGCCTGCCCACCTACTTCACGGCGGGCATGTTGCACACCCGGTTCTGGCTGTTCTTCCTGTTCTTCCTGTTTGCCGGCGTGGTCTGGGCTCCGCTGCTGGTCTGGTTGTCGATGAAACTCGGCCAGCAGATCATCGACACCCTGTTTACCTACAAGCTCTACACCCTGGCCGCGATCACCGCCACCACCGCGCTGCTCTGGCTGCTGTTCAAGATCGTCATCCCGCTGTTCAGTTTCAAGGGCCGACGCCTGCTGCTTTCGAGGTGGCGACGCCTGACCCGCTGGGAGTTCTGGCCGATCTGGGTGCGCTATCCGCCGGTGATCGCCTATATCCTGTACCTCGGCCTGCGCTACCGGCACCCGCTGCTCTTCACCGCCGCCAATCCGGCGATTCCCCTGGGCGGCCTGATCGGCGAATCGAAGTCAGCCATCCTCAACGGCCTGACCGCGCGTCCGGACCTCGTCGCCCGTTACGCGACGATTCCCGCCGAGCTCGCGGCCGAAGCGAAAGAACGGGCGGTAATCGGGTTCCTCGATCGCCACGGCATGAGTTTCCCGGTCGTGGTCAAACCCGACGCCGGACAACGCGGCCTCGGCGTCGCGGTGATCCGAACCCCGCTGGAGCTCGCCACCTATTTTTCCATTTCACGCCCGACCCTGATCGTGCAGGAGTACGTCCCCGGCTATGAGTTCGGCGTGTTCTATTACCGCATGCCCGGCCAGCCGCGCGGCCACATCCTCTCCATTACCGAGAAGCGGTTCCCCATCGTCATCGGCGACGGCAAGCACGACCTCGAATACCTGATCCTCAAGGATGCCCGCGCCGTGTGCATGGCGCCGTACTACCTGCGCCTGCTCGATGAGCGACGCTACCTCGTTCCCGCCGAGGACGAATCCATCCAGTTGGTCGAGCTCGGCACCCACGCCCGCGGTGCGGTGTTCCACGACGGCCGCTGGGCCAAGACGGTCGAACTCGAACGCGCGATCGACGAACTCAGCCAGGGCTTCGACGGATTCTATTTCGGCCGCTACGACCTGCGCGTGCCTTCGCTCGACGCGTTCCGCCAGGGCAAAGGCTTCAAGGTCATCGAACTCAACGGCGTCACCTCCGAGTCCACCAACATGTACGATCCCGGCTACGCGCTCTCCGACTCCTATCCGATCCTGTTCAAGCAGTGGCTCATCGCCTTCAAGATCGGCGACCGCAACCGCCGCCTCGGCATCAAACCCGCCACGATCCCCCAGGTCGTCAATGCCATCGCCGACTACGAACCCGCACCGGAAGCGTGAGGCGTTTTTGCATGATGCATCAGCACTACCCGACGCATGAAACGTTGGCCGCCCGCCCGGCCCGGGGCCGTTCCCCGGCCCGGTGTCTGGTCCTGTGGTGGTGCATGACCGGATGGCCCGTGGCGGCGGAACCGGGTCCGCAGTGGGCGCCGCTGTTGGCAGAGCCGGTGATGGAGCAGGTGGACCGCGGGCTCGGGGCGTTGGCGATGACGCGGGCGGATGTCCGGTTCGACAAGAACATCGGCGAGCCGCAGTGGGCGCTCGGTTGGGTTACGAATGCCCTGGTCGCGGTGTGGCCGCTGGCCGAGGTGGCCGAGGCGTTGATCGCGGTGGCGGAGAATGGCGAGGCGGCGGCGTGGTGGGGTGCGGCGGAGCGGTGGATGGAACTCGCGCCGGTGGAGGAACCGCCGGTGGTGTGGTGGCCGGGTCCGGAGGATGACCGGTTGGCCGCGGCGCTGGCCCGGTTCGAGCAACGCATGGCACGCGCGGCGACAGGACGCGAGCAGGCCTTCCGTCGCGTCGCGGAACCGGACCGTGTGTACCTCGCGGCGGCGGTGTTGGCGGGCGAGTTGGCGACGGAGGACGACGAGGCGGCGCGGGCGGTGCTGGCCGCCGCAGGCTTGCCGCGCACCGTACAGGAACGGGTGGAAGCGGAAGGGCGGGCGTTGGATGGAACGACGACAGCGCTGGCGTGGTTGGCCTTGGCAGGCGAGGTGGACCGGGCCGCGTTGCGGCAGGCCGGGGTGATGGCGCAGCAGGCCGCAGCGGAATTGGCGGAGGCGTTGGCGGATCACGACGACTGGCCGGATGTGGTGACCGTGCGCGACACGGAGCTCGGCCGTATTGTCATCGGCACGACCGGCTCCGATGTGTTCGCGGGGGAGGCGTTGCTGGTGCTGGATCCGGGTGGTGATGACACGTACCGCGACGGGCCGGGTGCGGCCAACGGGCTGACCGGTCCGGGGCTTGCCGTGGTCGTGGATCTCGGCGGCGACGACGTGTACCGCGCGGACGGATTGCTCGGCGCGGGATCGGCGCTGTGGGGCGTGGCGGTGGTGCTGGATCGCGCCGGGGATGATGTGGTGCAGGGGGCGTTCCTCGGTGCGGGGTCGGCGCTCGCCGGTGCGGCGTGGCACGAGGACCTGGCCGGCGACGACCGGTACCGGCACGGGGTGATGGCGCAGGGGGCGGGGCAGGTTGGTTTCGGATTCCTGATCGATCGCGCGGGGAACGACATGTACGACGTCGGCACCTGCGGGCAGGCGTATGCAGGCGTGATGGGCTGGGGGCTGTTGGTCGATGACGCGGGCCATGACCGCTACCTCGCGGGGAATCGCACGAAGGATCACGAACGCAACGACGACCGGTTCCTGTCGCTCGCGCAGGGGTTCGCGATCGGCTGGCGTCCGCATGCCGGCGGCGGCGTCGCGGCACTCATCGACCGCGCGGGCAATGACACCTATGTGGCGGACATCTACGGGCAGGGCGTCAGTTATTACTACGCCGCGGGATTCCTGCTCGATGGCGGCGGGCACGATACCTATTCGGTGTACCAGTACGGGCAGGGGTGCGGGATCCATCTCAGCCTCGGCGTGCTCGCCGATGCGGCGGGCGATGACCGGTACGACGGGTACATCCTCGCGCAGGGCGCGGCGCACGATTTCTCGGTCGGGATGCTGTTTGATCTCGACGGGAATGACACCTACACGGCGGACCACCATGCGCAGGGGCGTGCGCTCAACAATGCCTTCGCGTTGCTGGTGGACCGGGCGGGCGACGATGCGTATTTCGCGCGGCAGCGCGAGCAGGCGCAGGGGATCGGGAACTCGGGTGGTCACCGCGACTACGGCAGCCTCGCGTTGCTGGTCGATCTCGGCGGGGCGGACCGGTACAGCGGCGGGTTCAGCAACCGGGTCATCACGTTGCGTCCGTTGTACGGCGCGGCGGTGGATCACGAACGCGACGGGGTGGCGGAATGAGCGGGATGTTTCCTTCCTTCCGGTGGCACCTGGTGTGCAGCCTGTTGTGGTTCGGTGCGTGTCCGGGATGGGCCGGATCCTTCGACGGACTGCTCTACGATGCGACGCGCTACGCGAACACGCCGGAGCGGCGCGAGGCCAAGGCGGTGGCACGGGCCGAGCTGGTGGCGCAGTTGCCGGATTCGCTGCGGGCGGCGCTCGACCATATCCACGGGGACCATGTCGGGTTGCAGGTGCTGGTGATGGAGTGGGTGTTGACGTTGCCGTCGGAGAGCATGGTGCCGGCGTTGGCGGAGCGCCTGGACGATGCGCGGCCGGAGACGCGGCGGTTCGCGGCGTATGCGCTGGGGTTTCATCCGTCGGCGGCGGAGGCGAACACCGAGCGGGTGATGGCCTTGCTCGATGAGGACCTCACGCGCGGGGCGGCGGTGCGCACGCTCGGGAAGTGGAAGGTCGGGGCGGCGCGGCCGGCGATGGAACGGTTGCTGGTCGAGGGGCATGAGCGGCAGCGGGTGGTGGCGGCGAATGCGTTGCGGGATCTCGGGGATGCGGCGGTGGTGCCGGCGTTGATCGGGGCGTTGGGGGATCCGGTGTTCACGGTGCGCAACGTGGCGGCGCGGGCGCTGGTGTCGTACGGGGCGGCGGCGGAGACCGCGCTGGCGACGGCGGAAGACGTGCCGGCGGTGATGGCAGTGCGGATCCGCGCGGATCTCGGGTTGCTGACCGATGACGAGGCGTTGGGGGATCCGGGCGTGGCGCTCGACGGCGAATTCTTCCTGCCGTGACGCGCGTGTGCGATGTGTCCAGGGATTGGAAACCGCTCGGCGCGGATTGTCCAAGGTCTGGACAACCCGCGCATCCGGTCGTGCTGCCGTGCGTTATTCCTCGGGGAACGGGATCGGGCGCGGGGTCGCGTCGGACGAGGGCGGCAGGATGGGCAGGAGGAAGCTCGGCTGATCGCCGGTGAGGGTTTTCAGGAAGGCGACGATCTGCGCGTTTTCCTCGGGAGTGAATTGTTTGCCGAGTTGGAGGCGGCCCATGATGTCCACCGCTTCGGGCAGCGTGTCGGCGGCGCCGTCGTGGAAGTAGGGGTAGGTCATTTCGACGTTGCGCAGGGTGGGAACCTTGAAGCTGAAGCGGTCGGCGTCCTTTCCGGTCACGGCGGAGCGGCCTTCGGCGGCGCTGGTGGCGTGGTAGGGTTCAACGATGCCCATCTTCTGGAACGAATTGCCACCGACGGCTTCGCCGTTGTGGCAGGCGATGCAGCCGCTGGCCTTGAAGAGCTGGTAGCCGGCGAGTTCGGTTTCGTTCAGCGCGTCATCCTTGCCGAGCAGCCACTGGTCGAAGCGGGCGTTCGGGGTGACGAGGGTTTTCTCGAATTCGGCGATGGCGGCGGTGACCTGGTCGATGGCGATGGTGGAGGTGCCGAAGACCTGCTTGAACTCGCGCACGTAGCCGGGGATCGACTCCAGCACGTCGATGGCGAGGGTGTGGGTGAAGGCCATTTCGCCGGGATTGGCGATGGGGCCACCGGCCTGTTCCTGGAGATCGGCGGCGCGGCCGTCCCAGAACTGCGCGACGTTGAGGCTCGAGTTCAGCACGGTGGGGGCGTTGATCGGGCCGCGTTGCCACTGATCGCCGATCGAGGTTGGCAGGTTGTCGGAGCCGCCGCGCGAGAGGTTGTGGCACGAGTTGCAGGAGATGAAGCCGGACTTGGAGAGGCGCGGGTCGAAGTAGAGTTTCTTGCCGAGTTCGACCATGCCGAGGTTGATGTTCTGCGGCGGGCGGATCGGCTGGATCGGTTCGCTGCGTGCAAACAACGGGGCGGCGGTGGCGGTGAAGACGAGGGCGGTCAGGGCGAATTTCAGCATGGTCGGTACTCCTTGTTCCGTGGGTCGTGCGGCCTCTGGTGCCGATTACAATGGAGGGCCGATGAGGCGGCAAGCGCTACCGGCAGAACGGCGGACGATTCGGCAAAACCCCGATAAGGCGATGGTCGCGTTCGCCGGGTGAACTTACGGCTCGTAGATGCGGGCGCGGTAGTAGCGTTCGACGTGGTTGGTGGCGTCGGGGTCGGCGAACGGCACGGTCGCATCCGAGGTGCGGTGGACCGGGGTGTTCGCGGGGGTGTCGAGGCTGAACCAGGCGGCATCGACGAGGCTGGTGGTGACCTGGATGTCCACGCCGGCCTGGGCGGGGATGTTCACGAGCAGCGACGGATGGGGGTCGCCTTCGGTGAACGTGGTGAATTCCCAGGTGCTCATGGCGTTGGTGGGCTGGGTGCCGGCGAGGTATTCGGCTTCGTTCGAGAGGCCGTCGAGGTCGGGGTCCTGGCCGGGTTGCGCTTCGGGGGCGTCGGCGTCGCCGAAGTGGCGGGCGCGCCAGTCGGCGCGGCTTTCGTAGGTGGCGAGTTCGCCGGTGATCCAGGCGGTGACGAGGGCGATGCTCTGGGTGTCGAGCACGGTGGAGCCGAGCGGCGGCATGCGCCCGGACTCGAGGGTGCTGATGCGGGTCAGGGCCATCGACCACGGGGGGAGGCCGGGCACGATGACGCGGTTGCCGGGGTCGCCAAAGTCGTTGGCCAGGGTGGCGTCGAAGATGCCGGACTGGGAGATCGGAGTGGTGATGCGGGCATCGAACGAGCTGGGCACGGGGCCGCCGGGCAGGTGGCAGGCGGCGCAGTTCGCCTGCAGCCACGAGCGGGCGCGGTAGGAGACACTGAACTCGGTGTTGGTCGGGTGGGCGAGGCGGCGCAGCAGGTGGAGGTTCGAGACGGCGCTGTTGAAGTAACCGGCGTCGCGCAGGGCGGCGATCTGGTTCGTGGTGAGATCGCCGAAGTCGTGGACCATGTTCATCTGCGGGGTGGTGAAGCTCAGCGTGAAGCCGGCGGCCTGGTTGTGGCAGGTCAGGCAGGCGCCGCGCGAGGGGTAGCGCCAGGTCTGGGTGCGGATGACGCCGCTGTCGTTGATCAGGATCGGTTCATCGAGGCCGGCCGCGCCGACGAGCACGGCGTTGCTGGTTGAGGTGCCCCAGCGGTAGGTGAGGCCGTAGCCGCCGGAGGGGCTGTCGTTCTTCACCAGCACGCGGGTTTCGATGCGGCGGATCGAGGCGGGCACGCCGCTGGTGGTTTCGAGGTCGAAGTGTTTCACCCAGACGGTGCCGGAGGGGGCGGTCCAGGCGCCATCGGGATTGAAGGTGATGAACTGGTTGGTGGACGGGATGGAGAACCAGCGGTACTTGATGGCGTTGTCCGACCAGAACGGGACGTTGATGGCGTAGGGGACGATGCCTTCGAACGGGGTCAGGGTGGCGAGGTCGGCGAAGATGCCGGTGTCGGCCAGGTTGGCGGGCAGGGCATTGGTGGCCACGGTCCCGTAGACCAGGCGTTTGATCCGGCTTTCGATCAGGTCCGCCATCAGCAGGTCGCCGTTGCGCGGATCGGCGCCGAACCCGGTGATGCCGCTATCGGTGGCGAGCCAGGCGAACGAGGTGTTGGTCACGCCGTTGTGGGACATCGCCCAGATGTGGCCGGACTGGTAATCCGCGAAGAGGTAGCGGCCGACGAGTTCGGGAAAACGATCGCCGCGGTACACCCGGCCGCCGGTCACCGACGTGCCCTGGTTGGTGGCGGAGCCGCGGCCATAGACCAGCACGGGGTTGGCGTAGTTCGTGGCGGGGAAGCCGGATTTCGGTCCGGCCACGTAGCCTTCGCGGGCGGCCCAGCCGTAGTTGCCGCCGTTGGTGACGAGGTTGATTTCCTCCCAGGCGTTCTGGCCCACGTCGGCGACGTAGAGGCGGGCGGTCAGGGGGTCGAAGGAGAACCGGAACGGGTTGCGCAGGCCGGTGGCGTAGAATTCGGTGCGGACGCGGTTCGGGACCACGTTGGACCCGTAGTAGTTGGTGATGCCGATGAACGGGTTGTCGGGCGGGATCGCGTAGTTGGTCACGCTGCCGAGGGCGGGGTGGGGATTCGGGGCGAGGCTGCCGGGTTTCTTGTCCACATCGATGCGCATCATCGCGGCGAAGAAATCCTTGTCGATGATCTGCGCGTTGTTCCAGCTGTCGTTCCCGCCGCCCTCGTCGCCGGTGCCGATGTAGAGGTATCCGTCAGGGCCGAAGGCGATGGTGCCGCCGTTGTGGTTGTCCTGGTTGTTGAACTGGGAATACAGCACGACTTCCGTCGAGGCCAGGGCGAGGTTCTCGTTTGTCGCGGTGCGCAGGAAGCCCGACACCCGGGTGTGGAAGCCGGTTCCGGAGCCGTTGGTGGCGGTGCGGGTGTAGAAGGCATAGAACAGCCGATTGCTCGCGTAGTTCGGGTGGAAGGCGATGTCGAGCAGGCCGCCTTCTCCCGACGCATTCACGCCGGGCAGGTTCAGGAACACGGTGCGGGTGGGGCTGGCCAGGTTGGTGATGACGACGACGCGGCCGGCGCGTTCGACGATGTAAAGGCGGTTGGTGTCACCGGGGGCGGTGGCGATCGCGATCGGATTGGTGAACACCACCCCCGGGAAGGCGTTGGTGGTGGTGTAGGAGTTGGTGGTCGGGGAGGGGATTGCCGACGGGAAGCGCAGGGTCTGGTTGGGGCGGCGGGTGGCGATTCCTTCGTACACGTTGAAGTCGTAGGTGGTGAAGCGGTGGAAGTCGGCGAAGATGTTCGTCTGTCCGGCGGCAAACCCGATGTTGCTGCTGAGGCCGATGCCGGGGATGCCTTCGTTGGAGAGGTAGGACGTGTCGCTGATGCAGAAGCCGGCGAGGTTCACCGTGCTGCCGTCGGTAAGGCCGATCGAGGCGAGCGGGATGCGGAACTCCACCGTGGTTGCTCCCAGCGCGGAGCGGTCGTGGGTGATCAGGTCATGGACCGATCCGGCCGATTTCAGGCCGTAGAGCGCCGAGAATCCTTCGGCGGCACGGTTGTTGAAAACGAGGGCGAAGTCCGGCGAACGGCTGGCTCCGTCATTGAAGGTCACGGTTTCATGACCGTTCAGGGAGAGCAGCGTCGCGTTGCGCCGGCCGCCATCCAGCGTGTCGTCCATGGCGAAACCATCGGGTTGGAAACCGCCGGTTATGGTGTCGAGGTAGAGCAGGCCCTGGTTGCCGTCCACCGGGATGCCGAGGTTGGCGAAAGCGAGGTACAGGTAGACTGCGTCGCTTTTCGCATACAGGGTCGCGCTACCGAATTGACCGCCAAAGCCGGTGCCGCTGCCCGAGAAGGCATAAGCATTGCCCGGTCCGTATTCATTCGGGCTGATTACGCCGTCAAGCGCGGGCGAACTGATCGTGGTATCGGTATGGTGGGTGATCAAGGCGGCATGTGCCGACAAGGTGGTGAGCAGCATCAGCAGGACGGATGAGCGCATGAAATCCTTGGGTCTCCCGCAGCACCATACCACAAAGATGGCATCCGGTAAAATCGGATACGGGCCTGCGCGTTATTTTTTCGGCAGGGTACGACCGAGGCGCTTCACCACAGCCTGCATGTCGGTCCAGACATCCTTCTTGGCCGGCGGATTGCGCAGCAGGTAGGCGGGGTGCAGGGTGGGCATGACCTCGATGCCTTCGAATTCCATCCAGGTGCCGCGTAACTTGGTGATGCCGGGCACCTTATCGCCGAAAAGCCCCTTCACTGCGGTGGCGCCGAGGCACACGATCACCGTCGGCTTGAGCAGGGCGATCTGCTCCTTGAGGTAGGGAATACAGGTAGCCATCTCGTCCGGCTCGGGTACCCGGTTGTCCGGCGGACGGCATTTGACGATGTTGCCAATGAAGACATCGTCACGCGTAAATCCCATGGCTTCGATGATTTTCGTGAGCAGTTGGCCGGCCCGGCCGACGAAAGCCAAACCCTGCTCGTCCTCGTCCGCCCCCGGTCCCTCGCCAATAAACATCAGTTCCGGTTGTGGGTTGCCCTGCCCCGGCACGGTATTGGTGCGGGTTTCGCACAGCCGGCAGGAACGACAGGCGCGAATGCGCTGGGCAATGGCGGCCAATCCGTCTGCTGTTGCAACCGTCACGGTGCGGCCACCAGGGGGTGGACTCGCTTCGCGAGCCATGATGGGTTTCCGCGGTGCCGCCCGACGCTTCGCGCTGGCCGACGCCCGCAATCCACGCACCGCCCGCAGATCCACCTCGATCTCCTTCTGGCCGCTTTCCTTGAGCGACTCGATGTACGCGATGACCTGGTTGATCGTGGTACGTTTCTTCATGGCGCTGGGTGGGTAAAGGCGGTGATCAGGTCGTGGTATTGAGGAAACGTGCGGAGTAATTCGGCGCGGTTGCCCAGTTCGAAGTCGCGGAAGTCGAATCCCGGGGCGACCGTGCAACCCAACAAGATGAATCCGTGAGGGTTGCGCACGCGAGCGGCGAACCAGCATCCGTGCGGGATCCGTGCTTGCGGGGTCTGGCCGGACGCGAGATCGGGGCCGACTACCACGTGCTGGTGGCGGCCGTCCGGGTGAATCAGGTGTAAATCCACCGGGTCGCCGAGGTGGTAGTGCCAGAACTCGTCCGATTTCAGCCGGTGAAAGGAGGAAAAACAGTCGCCGGTGAGCAGAAAATAGATCGCCGTGCTGGCGGCCCGTGCCGATCCGTACCGGCCATCCAGCGCTTCGGCCGGGATCGTGTCCGCGCTGCGGTAGGTTTCCCGGTAGAAACCACCTTCCGGATGCGGTAACAAGCCGAGCCGCTCCTTGATGTCGTGCGCGTTCATGGTTGGACACGGTAATCGGTGATTCGTCCGACCGCGAGCAGAAAGACGCGTGCGATGCCGCCGCGTGGCATGTTAACTTTTTGTCACAGAACCGTTGACGTTTGGTGAGGGGTTCGGTAAACCGGAACCTGTTCGTTAGGGTCGCAAGGGAATTGGCCGAAAGCAACCAGTACCGAGGGATCGCGCATGAACCGGGTTTTGAAGCAACGATTCAACCAGATCAGCCGGCAGAACAACTATTTGTACACGAACCGTGCCGCCTCGGCTAACAAGGTCGAATCTCCGGTCACGAAACTAATGCCTGCCCGCCCGGTTCTCCGGCCCGAGCCGACCCCCTCCGATTTCCGGCGCGCCTGATCGTTTCTACCCCTGCTTGAATTTCCTGTACCCGCCGCCGCGCGCTTCTGCTATAGAGGCGCGCCATGATCAAGAACGACGCGTGGATTTCCGCCCAAGCCGCCCTCGGCATGATTGTCCCCTTTGAGCCGAACCTGGTTCGCCGGGTCGGCGACCAACCCGTGCTGTCCTTCGGATTGAGCAGCTACGGGTATGACATCCGCCTTTCACCCGACGATTTCCGGATCTTCCGCCACATCCCCGGTACCGTGGTCGATCCCAAGCGGTTTAACCCACGCAACGTCGAACCGGCCGAGCTCCACCACGACGACCACGGTTCCTACTTCGTCCTGCCCGCCCATTCCTACGGACTCGGCGTGGCCATGGAGCACCTCGACGTCCCGGAAAACATCACCGTGCTGTGCATCGGCAAGAGCACCTACGCCCGCGTCGGCTGCATCGCCAACCTGACCCCGGCCGAGGCCGGTTGGAAGGGCCACCTGACCCTCGAGTTCTCCAATGCCTCGCACGCCGACTGCCGCATCTACGCCCGCGAAGGCGTGGTCCAGTTGTTGTTCTTCGAGGGCGAACCGTGTGTCACCACCTACGCCACCCGCAGTGGCAAATACCAGGACCAGCGGCAGGAAGTCACCCTGCCCCGCGTGTAGGCCATGTCGCTGCGCGACGCCAAGGTGCTGGCCTGGGAGGCCCGGCTGAAAGAGGTCTTCGACCGGATCGACCACGAACTGGAGGAGCGCTACGGAGACCGGCTCCCGCTGCACCCGACCCGGCCCGCCCACGGTGAAACCGCCAACCCCGCCGCCTCCGGCCTGTTCGAGATCGGCGCGGCCTTTTCCGCCGGCTACGGCTCGCAACTCGGCCGCGGCTACATCGTCAGCGCCCGCCTGGCCACGCTTGCCACCGTTGCTCCCGAAACCCGCGAGCAACTGGCCTCGTACGTCGCCGACCGGCTCCGCGCCCTGCTGCCGGAAGCCTTTCCCGGCCAGGATCTGCGCGTCGAACGCGACGGCCGCGTCTTCAAGATTGTCGGCGATCTGGGACTCGCGTAGTCAGCATGCCGTCTCGGGTTAAAGCTTGAATGACGCCCTCCGAACCGTGAATCTTGGGGCGATGAATGTTCCAGCTACCGCCCACCGTGTCCTGGTGATCGACGACCACTCGATCGTGCGCCACGGCCTGTCGCTGCTCCTGCAACGGGAGGCTGACCTCGCCGTGTGCGGTGAAGCAGGGTCCTTCGACGAAGCGCTCGAACTGGCTGCGGCCAAACAACCCGCCGTTGCGCTGGTGGACATCACCCTGAAGGACCGCAGCGGCCTCGACCTGATCAAGGAACTCACCGCCCGCCATCCGGGCATCCGCTGCCTCGTGCTGTCGATGCATGACGAGGCCGAGTATGCCGACCGTGCCCTGCGCGCCGGGGCCCGCGGGTATGTCATGAAGGAGGACGCCGACGAAGTGGTGGTCGAGGCGATCCGCCGCGTGCTCAAGGGCGAGATCTACGTGAGTCCGGTGATGTCGAACCGGCTGATCCACCAGCTCTCGCGCGAAAAACCCGAAACCGATGCCTTTGCCGGCGTGGCCTCGCTGACCGAGCGTGAACGCGAGGTGTTCGAGTGCCTCGGCGAAGGCTTGTCCACCCGCAAGATCGCCGAGAAGTACGGCCTGAGCGAACGCACCGTGGAAGTCCACCGCGCCAACATCAAGAAGAAGCTCCGCGTCGAGGACGCCGCGCAGGTGTTGCGCGAAGCGGTCCGCTGGGTGGAGGCCCGGAAATAACGAAACGTCCTCCAGCCAACCATCTTCCCGTCACGCCGACACCCGACACCTGAAACCCGACACCCACCATCCTCATGACCACATCTGACCTGATCACCCTCGCCGCCGCCTACCTGCTCGGAGCCGTTCCATTCGGACTGCTCATCGGCCGGCTCAAGGGCATCGACATCCGCCGTCACGGCAGCGGCAACATCGGCGCGACGAATGTCCTGCGCGTGCTCGGCAAGCCGCTCGGCATCACCACCTTCATCCTCGATGCCCTCAAGGGCTTCGTCCCCTCGTTCTTCTTTCCCGCCTGGTTCGGCGCGGCGATGGAGCCCGGCGTGATCTCCGTCCTGTGCGGCGCGGCCGCGATCCTCGGCCACAACTTCCCGGTCTTCCTCGGCTTCAAGGGCGGCAAGGGCATCGCCACCAGCGCCGGCGTGCTGATCGGCATCGCCCCGCTCGCCGCCCTCGCCGGGGTGATCGCCTGGGTCGTCGTGTTCTTCACCTCGCGCTACGTCTCGCTCGCCTCCATCCTCGCCGCCGTGGCCGTCATCGCCGCCGGCTGGTGGTTCTGCCGCGACGGCCACCTGATCCTGCCGGTCGTGCTCACCGTACTCGGCCTGCTCGCCATCCTGCGCCACAAGGCGAATATCCAACGCCTGCTGAACGGCACCGAAAACCGCTTCGTGAAAAAGAACAAGGCCTGAGTGCGTATCAGGTCAGAAACCCTCGCTTCCCCGAAACCCGAAACCTGAACACTGAAACCCGAACACTGAAACCCGCCCCCCCCGAAACCCGAAACCTGATACCCGACACCAACTCCTTATGAGCAACATCACCATCATCGGCGACGGCGGGTGGGGCACGGCCCTGGCCCTGATCCTGAACGGCAACGGCCACCGCGTGACCTTGTGGGGCCCCGATGCGGCGTACCTCGCGCAGGTGAAGGCCTCCGGTGAAAACCCGCGGTTCCTCGCCGGCGTCCCGCTCCCCGCCGCGCTCCGCTGGACGGCCAGCGAGGCCGAAGCCACCGCCGGAGCCGACGGCCTGGTGCTCGCCGTGCCCTCACGGTTCTATGCCGCCACCCTCGCGCGGTTTGCCGCGCACGTGCCGGCCACCGCCCGCGTGGTCAGCGTCTCGAAAGGGTTCGACCAGCAGACCCACCAGCGGCTCAGCGCCCTCGCCGCCACCGAGTGGAACCGCCCCGATGTCGCCGCGCTCTCCGGCCCGAGCCACGCCGAGGAAGTAGCGCGCGGCGTACCCACCGCCGTCACCGTGGCCAGCGCCGACCCGGCCGCCTCGGCGTTCTGGCAGGAGGCCTTCAACGGCGCCTCCTTCCGCGTGTACACCTCGGATGACATCATCGGCGTCGAGGTCGGCGGCGCATTGAAGAACGTCATCGCCATCGCCGCCGGCATCTGCGACGGCCTCGGCTTCGGCGACAACACCAAGGCCGCGCTGATGACCCGCGGCCTCGCCGAGATCACCCGCCTCGGCATCCGCTTCGGCGCGAACCCCGCCACGTTCAGCGGCCTCAGCGGCATCGGCGACCTGATGGTCACCTGCATGAGCCGCCACAGCCGCAACCGCGGCGTGGGCGAACGCATCGGCCGCGGCGAATCGCTCGAGGCCATCCTCCACGGCATGCAACAGGTCGCCGAGGGCGTCTGGACCGCCAAGGCCGCGCACGGACTCATCGGCGAGATGAACGTGGAGTTGCCCATCACCGCCGAGGTCCATGCGGTGCTGTACGAGGGCAAGAATCCCCGCGAAGCCGTGCAGAGCCTCATGGCCCGTCCGCCCCGGCCGGAATAAGTCAGCCCACACGTGGACACCAGGTCCATTCCCGCGCTCGCATCCCGCGCGAAAATTCGTTTATCGGCGATGCTCCGGTGGTGTACCTTTGCGTGGCATGAGCGAACAGGAACAGATGGCCTGGGTCTCGGTCAGTGAAACCGGATCTAACCTGAGCACGCTGGTGGCCGCGGCGGCCGACCGGCTACATTCCGCCTTGTCGGGCCGGGCACCGGACCTGGTGATCGTGTTCGTCACGCCGCATTTCGCGGCGTACTACGGCCACCTGCCCGCGCTGTTGCATGAACGCTTCGAGGACGCGCTGATCGTCGGGTGCTCGGCCGGCGGGGTGATCGGCGGCGGGCTCGAGGTGGAGAACCGTCCGGCGTTGAGCCTCACCGCCGCGGTGCTGCCCGGGGTGGTGCTGCATCCGATGCACAGCGACACCCTGACCCTGCCCGACGAGGACGCCTCGCCCGATGTCTGGAAGCGCTGGCTCGGCCTCGACGCCGCGACGACACCGCCACACTTCATCGTACTGGCCGACCCGTTTTCCGCGCAGGTCGAACCGTTTCTCAATGGCCTCGACTATGCCTTTCCCGATTCGGCGAAGATCGGCGGCCTGGCCAGCGGTGGCCAGCGCTCCGGCGAAAACGCGCTGTTCCTGCACCAGCAGGTCCACCGCGCCGGCCTGGTGTGCATCGGGCTTACCGGCAACATCCACCTCGACACGATCGTCGCCCAGGGATGCCGTCCGATCGGCATGCCGGTGACAGTGACCCGCTGCCGTGACAATGTCCTGTTCGAGGTCGATCACGAATCCCCGCTGGTGTACCTCAACCGGATCTTCCAGGACGCCAGCGACTACGACCGGCAACTGATGCGCACCGCGCTGTTCCTCGGTGTGGCGGTGGATGCGGTGACCGGGCCGGGCGAACCCGCGCCGTTCCTCGTGCGCAACCTGATCGGCGCCGACTACAACACCGGTTCGGTCAATGTGGGGGCCTTGCTGCGCGAGGGGCAGTTGGTGCAGTTCCACCTGCGCGACCGCAAGACCTCGCAGCAGGACCTCGATCTGCTGCTCTCGCAGTACGCCTCGGAGAACCACCTGCCCGCGCAAGCCGGTGCGCTGCTGTTCTCCTGCCTCGGCCGCGGCCAGTTCCTGTACGGCGTGCCGAACTACGACTCGGCGAGTTTCCTCGGCAAGGTCGGGGCGCGCGCGCTCGGCGGGTTCTTCTGCAACGGCGAGATCGGGCCGGTCGGCGGCGCGACCTTCATCCACGGCTACACCAGCGCGTTTGGCATCTTCCGACCCGTCCATGCGTGATCCCGCGCCGATCGTCTACTACATCACCGCGCACGGCTACGGCCACGGGGTGCGTTCGTGCGACATCATCCGCGCGGTGCGGCGGGCCGATCCGGCGCGCCCGATCCGGGTGGTGACCGACTTGCCGGTCGATTTCCTGCGCAGCCGGCTTGACCTGCCGGTCGAGGCCTACCGTCCCGGCGCGTTCGACGTGGGCATGGTCCAGCTCGATTCGATCCGGGTCGATGTCGCGGCCACCGGACGCCGGCTCGATGACCTGATGGTGCGGCGCCCGGCGCTGCGCGACCAGGAGCGCGCCTTCCTGCGCGAGGTCGGTGCGGGCCTGGTCGTCGCCGACATTCCCGGCATTCCGCTCGAGGCAGCCTCGCGCGAGCGGATCCCGACGCTGGCGGTGGGCAATTTCACCTGGGATTGGATCTACGAGGAATTCATCGGGCGAGGCGAGGGCTGGCTTCGGGCCATCGAGGCCTTCCGTGACGGCTATGCCGCGACCGACCTGCTCCTTCGCCTTCCGTTCAGCGAGCCGATGGCCTCGTTCCCGCGCCAGGAGCGCATCCCGCTGGTCGCCACGCCGGGACGCGACCGCCGCGCCGAACTCGCCGCCGCCTACGGGATCGACCCGGCGGTGCGATGGGTGCTGCTCTCGTTCACCACGCTGGACTGGGATGCCGCGACGGTGGCGGCGCTCGCGCGCGACCCCGACCACGCGTTCCTCACCGTGTTGCCGCTCGGCTGGGCCGGGCGCAACTTCTTCGGCATCGACCGCCACCGTTTCCCGTTCTCCGATGTCATCGCCTCGTGCGACGTCGTGGTCTCCAAACCCGGCTTCGGCATCCTCTCCGAGTGTGTCGTCAACGACAAGACGCTCGTCTATGCCGAGCGCACCGAGTTCCGCGAATACCCGATCCTTGAGGAGACCCTGCGCAACGTGTTGCGCCACGTGCACATTCCCGCCGAGGCGCTCTACCGCGGCGAACTCAAACCCTACCTCGCCGCGGCCGAGTTTGCGCCCGAACCACGCGCCTACCTCGAGACCGGAGGGGATGCCATCGCCGCACAACGCATCCTCGCGTTCGCGGGTGGGTGACCATGCCGGTTTGCTCTGGTGGCGAGTTGGCGCATCGGTCTTGACCAAATGAATGGTATTACCTATGATACCACTATGAGAAAGCGATACCGGGTGGTCATCGATTCAAACGTCTATATCGCTGCGTTGCGTTCACGGCGTGGCCCTTCATTCCGCTTGTTGAGCTTGATTGGCCGGGATCTCTTTGACATCAGCCTCTCGGTGCCTCTTGTTTTGGAGTACGAAGCCGTTGCCAGGCGCGATCGATGGAAGGGAAAGCCGGCCTGGGGCGGCATTTCCGACATCATCGATTACATGTGTCAGGTCGGTAGAAGACACAAGATCCACTATCTATGGCGGCCGCGCGAGAAGGATCCCAAGGATGATATGGTATTGGAGGTCGCTGTGGCCGGGCATTGTGAGGTCATAGTGACCTACAACAAGCGCGACTTTCGCGAGGCGGCCAAGCACGGCTTGCAACTTATGACGCCCAAAGAGTTCCTGATGAAACTAGGAGACACACCATGAGTGCACTCAGCCTTAGGCTTCCGGATTCGCTTCACCATCGTGCCCGGGTTTTATCCAAACGCGATCGGGTATCGATCAATCAGTTTGTTGCATCGGCGGTGGCGGAAAAAATCTCCGCCCTGGAAACCGAGGAATATTTGAACGAGAGAGCCAAGCGAGCAAGCCGCAAGAAGTTCGAGGACGCTTTGGCCAAGGTTCCCGACCGGGATCCAGACGAATACGATCGGTAACAACCGCGAACGCCTGGCTGGCGGGCATGTCGCTTCGCGGCAGCCAACAGCCTGCTTTTTTCGTGGAAATGGTATTCGGACGCAAGGCGTCGCCAACGGGAACGTCTGACCATGCGTTTCGGTCGGCGGTAACCGCCGTGTATCGCCTCACCGCGGAATGCCGCGGGCCTGTACGTCGAGGATGTTCACGGTCCCCGGATGGCGGCCCCACTGCAGGCGGACCGGGCCCTGGATATCCGGATCGACGAGCGACAGGTACACGGTGTTGGTGCCGGCGGTGAGCGGGAACGGCGGGGCGCGGCGCTCGGTGTTTCCGCGGTCGTCGGGCACGGCGCTGGTCCAGGTGGCGATCAGGTCACGCGGACGGTCGCTGACCACGGTCCATTGCTGGATCACCAGCACGGTTTCCTGGTCGGCGGGGGCGGGGGTGAGGAGCGTGGGCGGCGCGGAGGCGTGGGCGAGGGTGGCGCCGTCGCGGGTTGTTCCCTCCACCGGTTCCCAGACGGGAGGGTCGCGCGGCGCGGCGTCGGCGCGGGCGAAGCGGCGGGCGATCGATTCGTGGTGCATGGCGACCGGGTAGCGGCGGCCTTTGCGGAAGGCGCGGTCGGCGATGATCTGGATGACCAGTTGCGGATCGACGCGTTGAAGCAGGCTGCCGTCGAAGCCGGTGCGGGCCCATTGAAAGTGGGCGCGGTGGAAATGCTCGGCGAGGTACCCGCGCATCGCCTCGGTGAACGAGTCGCGCAGGATGGCCACGCGCGGGAGGTTGGTGAGACCGGTGTCGGTGATCAGGTCGGCCATCTCGTCGTCGGCGAGCCAGGTGAAGACGGCATTGGTGGCGAAGCGCGGATTCATGAACACGTAGTGCTGGGTCAGGCGGTCGCCGAGGTTGATCATCTGGGCGAGGTCGCCGCCGAGGCCGACAAGTTCCTCGCGGACGAAATCCTCCTCGGGACGCGGGACGCAGGCGGGGAAGATCCGGGCGACACCGTCCATGATGGTGCGGTAGCCGATGTAGGCGCCGAAGGCATTCCAGTGGGTGTCGTTCGGATGGTAGGCGAGCACGCGCTCGCGGGCCGCGCGCAGGGCGGGCGTCGTATCGACGAGGGGAATGTCGGTCTTCGCGCGCAGGTAGGCTGCGACCTGTTCAATGGCCGGCGGACCGTGCCGCGTGTAGCGGTCGGGCATGAAGTCGGGGTAGATGGTTTCCTTCGCCGGGATCAGCGCGATCAGGTGCTGGATGCCGTGCGCGGTCAGCCAGTCGTGCTGGTCCTGGAAGGCCCAGCGCCAACGCTCGAGTTCGGTGGTGGTGAGGGGCGGAACGCCGCGGAAGTCGGCGAGCGTATCGCCATCGCGCGCGGCCTGCCCGTTGTAGAACAACCAGCGTTCCTTGCCGCGGAAGACCTTGGGGGAGGGGGAGGTGTGGAGGGCGAAGAAGGAGAAGCGGGCGTGGGCCTTGATGAGGGAGGAGCGGAAGC
>CALMUP010000025.1 GCA_937872895.1 uncultured Verrucomicrobiota bacterium | reverse complement strand
CGATGTTGCCGGTGTTCCGCACCACGTAGGTCCAGGTCACGTTCGAGCCCACCGCGACGGTCGGACCGGTCGGCGTGTCGGCATCCTGCCCATTTGTCGCCTTCTCGATATCGATCGCGCCCGAGGCCCCGAAGTAATGCGATGGATCGGTATCGGACACGGTGTTGGTAGCGACGACGGAGCGACCGGTCACTGCGCCGAGGTTGTCGTATTGTCCGCTGACGGCAAACCCGGACGCCGTGTAGGTCCAGGTCTCGTTGGTCTCGATCACGCGGTTGCCATTGAGATCCCCCGAGATCAGGTTGGTGATGAACCCGATGTCGCTGTCGTAGACCACCACATTGGTCACACCGACATTCCCGGTGTTCCGCACCACGTAGGTCCAGGTCACCGGGGCCCCGACCGACAGGATCGGCCCGGTCGGCGTATCGGCATCCTGTCCGTTGGTGGCTTTTTCGATGTCGATTCCGGGCAGGTTGAAAAAGAGTCCGGCATCGATCGACGGATTGTTTTGTCCCGAGAGCAGGATCACCACATCCGAACGCAACGTCACCGCATCGATGTTGCTATCCACATTCGTATTCCCTCCCTGGAAGGGCGTCGACACGAAGGCGTTCACCGGAGGCACCACCTCGATCACGTAGTTGGTGAAGGGGGCCAGGTTGGTGAAGGCGTAGGCACCGGACACCGAGGAGGTCGTGGTGGCGATGGCGACCCCGTTGGAGAGCAGGCGCACCACGACGCCGGGCATTCCGGTTTCGCTGCCGTCCTGGATACCGTTCAGGTTGGTATCGTGCCAGATGAAATCACCCAGTCGGGCCGGGTAGAAAAAGCCGGCATCGATGGTGTTGTTGGATTGACCCGAACCGAGGGTGACCGAATCGGAGCGCAACGTCACCGCATCGATGTTGCTATCCAGGTTGGTATTGCCGCCCTGAAACACGAGGGTGGCGACGGCACCGACCGGCGCGGCGACCTCGATGGCATAGTTGGTGAACGGGGGCAGGTTGGTGAAGGCATACGCGCCGGAGACCGTGGTGGTGGTGCTGGCGACCGTCACGCCGTTGGACAACAAGCGAACCACCGTTGCGGGGAATCCGGTCTCCCCGCCGTTCTGGACACCGTCGCGGTTGACATCGTGCCAGACGAAGTCGCCCAGCGAGGCGCCGAACACCAGGCCGGCATCGACCGTGCGGTTCGTTTCCCCACTGCCGAGGTTGATCACCGAGGATCGCCCGTTGACCGGATCGGCATTGCTGTCGAGGTTGGTGTTGCCACCCGCCTGCAGTGCGGTGAAATACATACCCGACGGACGGACGAATTCGACCACGTAATTGGTGAAGGGCACGAGGTTGGTGAACGCGTAGGCACCGGACACCGACGAGGTGGTGCTGGCAATCGCCACCCCGTTGGACAGCAACCGGATCACCACGCCGGCCACCCCGGTTTCGCCGCCCGACTGGACGCCATCGAGATTGGCGTCGTGCCAGACGAAGTCGCCCAGTTGCGCGCAGGTCGTGATATCCAGCGACCACACGAAGTACTCCTCGAGCGTATCCACATCGAATCCGGTGTTGTCGGTGGCCGGCTCGAAACCCGGGGCACCGAAACTGCGCCCGACAAACGGGGCGAAGTCACCGAGCCCGTCCACGGCATCCAGGAAATCCGTATCCAGTGCATCATCGCCCACCCGCTCGTGCGCGCCGAGGCCGGTCGGTCCCTGCCCGATACCCGGAGCGGAGTCGGCGACATCCCACGCCGACACCCCGCCGGTGTTTTCATCGGCGGTGGTGTAGGCCGCCAACCGGAAGCGATTGGTCGGGGCCGGCACGGTGGCGAATCCAAGGTTCGTCCACGGGATGGCGAATTCATACTGCTGGAAGGTGCGGCTGTAGTAAGGTCGCACCAGCGCACTCAAGGTGTCGGCGACATCCTGGTACAGGAACGTCGTGGCCAGCGACCAGTTGCCGATCGTGCCGTTCGCGGCATACAGGTTGGCCGGCGCATCCACGCCCTGGTTCACGCCGCGCCAGACCAGTTCCACCACGTAATCGGGATCCCACCCCTTGAAGTTGACCAGACGCCCGTTCGGCGCGGTGGGGCCCAATGCACCGCTGTTCGACAACCGGTCATTCAGCGTGTTCGTCGTGGCGGAATCGTTGTTGCTGTTGCGCCCGACCACATCGAGGGCAAGGTAGACGTTCATGCGGTCCGGCTCGTTGTCCCAGCCCAGCGCACCGGGGCCGGACACCAGCACATACAGGTAACGGGCATCACCATACGCGTACACATTCGCGACATCCCCGTGGTTGAACGAACCCACCAGCACGGTGGTGTTGGTGCTCCCGGTCGTACCAAAGGTGATCGAACGTGCGGACGACTCGCCGATGAAGTCCGATGCACTGGTGCTCCCGCCGACATACGGTGCGGCAAACCCCGCTTCGGTCAGCAGTTGATACTGCGGCTTCACCTGTCCGTTGATGGCAAAGCCCGTCTCGGGACAGTTCGGACAGGTGACACTGGCCGTGGTGTCGCGGCGTCCGTTGGACAAGGTCTGGCGATCGTTCACACCCGGATCGGTGGGCCTCCCGCCCGCCTTGCCCAAGGGCTGGCTGTTGATGAACTGGATTCCCGCCGCCGTGAGATCAAAACCCGTCGTCGAGCAATTCACCCCGTTGACCAGGACGAGGCTGTTCAGGCCGACCCCGTCGATCACCCGGCCCGTCGGCTCGCTGTTCTCCACCGAGACCAGGTACATGCACAACGTGGAGTTGTTGCGCAACTCCTCTGGCAAACCGGCCAGATCGGCCGGCAGGGTCAATTCGACCTGCCGCCGGAAGCCGCTCACCCGGCTGGTCACACTGAACTCCCCGCCGATCTGCGTGCGCAGGTTGGATCCATCGTTGCGCCACAACTGCGCGCGCATCGAGTTCACCCCGTCGGGGTACATGGCGATGAAATAATCGACATTCCAAGCGAATTCACGCTCCCACGCCTGTCCGTTCTGCCACATCTCCAACCGCGGTGCACCATCGCAGTTCACCTCGATGCCGATCAGGTAATTGACGGTCATCGTCGATGGATTGCCGAAGAAATCGCCGCTGGTCGCATTCAAGTCGCGCGACGAATCCACCGTCCAGGCAAACCACCAGGCCGCGTTGGTCGCACTCGATCCGGGCATCGATAACGCATGGAAGTCCATCACATCGCCCCGGCCGCCCGTCGCGTGGCACTCGCCATCCCCCTCCGTATCGTTGCCAGCCGCATCAATCGCCCGCGTCGAACCGTACGGTTCACCAATCCGGCCATCCAAAACCCCGTCCGCCCAAGCTACAGCACCCAGTGCAACCCACAGACATACCCCGAGCAGCCGCATCACCATCTGACCCATGAAATACCTCCCGGCCGACCACCATTTGGTTGACCTGCCAACCTTGTCCAAAAATTCACATAAACGAAAAGTTTTCATAACATTAACCAGAGCCGACCACGGTGTTTATGAATTTCCAGCGAATAAACCGATTCATCGACCACACATTCCGTGCAATCGATCGATGGTTTGCGAATCGGGACGCTCCTTACATCCCTGGATGGCCACGAGTCGCGAAACAATTCTCATGGCACGCCAAACTATCGAAGCGCTCTACTAAATCACTGTTTCCATGTCAACGGAATTCTTGCGCGACCGGTTCGAAGGCAACACGGACCCCTTGGACTTTCTTCCTGCGATCCGGCATGATCCCCGCAATGGATCACCCCACCTCCAGCCCTGTTGGTCGCTCCCTGATCGCGATCTTTTCGCTGGTCCTGCTCTTCACCGCACAGCCCGGAGCCTACCTGTCCGGCAATTGGGATCCGGGGGTTTACCTGGGCCACGGTGCGCTGATCGATCGCCACGGATTGTTGATGAGCGCCCCCGACGCCGCAGCCAGCCTGTTGACCGTGACCCAGACCGCCCTCCTCTACCCGGAGCACCACGGGGCGACCATCAAGACACCCGGATTCTTCAGCCCCGGCCCGCCCTTCGGCACCCTGCTCCCGCAGTTTCTCCCGGGATACCCCTTGGCGCTCGGCGCGGCATTCGCCCTGGGCGGCCTCCCGGCCGCGCTCCGCCTCGACGCCCTGCTGGTTGCCCTGGCCGTGGTCATCCTGGCCCTCTGGGCCGAACGCCGCACTGCGGCCCCTCCGGCATTCTGGTGCACTGTCGCCTTGATCGGCCTGCACCCCGTGACAATCTGGTTTGCCCGTTTCCACACGGCGGAATCGCTGGCCCTCCTGCTCGGCGCCTGGTGGTTGACCGGACTGTGTCCGGCACCCGCCGCGCAACCCACCTCCCGGCTCCTGCACCTGGCCCGTATCGTTCCACCGATCGCGATGAGCTGGACCACTCCCGCCACCTGGCCCCTCGTGCTCGGCTCCTCCCTGTTTGCCCTCGCCCCCGGGTCATCCACCGGCGCCCGCCTCACCACCGCACTGACCGCCCTCGCCGGCCCGGCCAGTGCCGCCCTGACCCTGCTCGCCCTCGACCATCCGTATGCCCGCCACCTGCTCGCCGTGACCCCCCCGCTCCGGCAATACCTCATCCTCGGCACCTTCATGGCCGGTGGCGTCGCCCTCCTGCTCGCGATCACCCACAGGATCGCCACGCGGTGCTCCGCCCGCACCCGCTCGCCTCGTCCCGCCACAACCGCCCTCTGCGCCGCCCTCCTTGTCGCCCTCACCGCCGCCGCCCCGTACCTCGCCCCGCCGTTTGCCGACGGACTGCTCGTGCTGACGCCGCTCGCCTTGTGGGTCGTCGCCGCACCCGGCTTCCTGTCCCACGACCCCCGCGACCGGTTCCGGCAAACCGTCTTGTTCGCCCTGACCGCGGCCCTCACCATCTACTTCCTCCTCGCCCCCGCGATGCCCGCCTTGTATCCATGGACCTGGAAACGCTGGTGGTGGTGGACCCTGCCCGTCGCGTCAGCGGCCGCCGCCGTGGCCATCGCCGCCCGCGCCTCCCGCGCCGCCCGCGCCTCCCGCGCCGCCCCCACCTTCCGCCACCGCATCGCCATCCCCGCCGCAACCACCGCCGCCCTGCTGCTCCTCCCTTGGTTATGGTGCGCACCCATCGCCACCACCACCGCCTGGCGCGGCCTTCCCGCCTGGATGGCCACCCTGTCCGCCAGCCTGCCGCCCGACGCCATCGTGCTCGCCGAAAAGACCCTCGCCGCCCCGCTCGAATTCCTGCACGGCCACCTCGTCGTTCCGCTGTACGCCGACGACACCGCCACCACGCGCACCCCGCATTACCTGGATCTGCTCGCCGCCCACCCCGACCGCACTTTCGCCCTCGTGGCCAACGCCCCGCCGCCTCCCTGGTGGCCCGCCGCCCGCGCCCTCCCGGTGGCCCTCACCCCGTACGAGGGACACTGGATCAAACCGCAACCCGCCCCGTTCGGTTTCATCCGCGAAAGCCGCCGCTTCGACCCCGTCGTTTCCCTGCTGCCCCCGACCTCCGCACCATGAACCACCTGCGCGACATCCTGGACCTGCTCGTCCGCGCCGCCACCGGCCAGCCCCGGCCCGCTGCGTCCTGGCCCGCCGCGCATCACCCCACCTGGCCCGCCATCGAATACCTCGCCGCCTTCCACCGAGTCGTCCCGCTGATCGCCTACCACATCGAGGAGGACGCCATTCCCGCGCCACCCCCGGCCATCGCCACCGCCTGGGCCGACACCCTGCACCGCAACCGCCTCCGCCACCTGCTCGCCCTGAACGACCTGGCCGACCTCGAGACCGCCCTGTCCCGCGCCGGCATCCCCTGCTGCCCGCTAAAAGGCCCCCGCCTGGCCGACACGCTCTACCCGTCGCCCGGACTCCGCGTGTCCGACGACCTCGACCTCCTGATCGCCCCCGCCGCACGCGACGCCGCCTTCGCCGTGCTCCGCGAACGCGGCTACTACACCCGCGAATCCAGCCTGCCCCTCGTCGCGCGCTACCACTTCCACACCACCTGGTGGCACCGC
Source organism: uncultured Verrucomicrobiota bacterium (assembly GCA_937872895.1). GTDB lineage: Bacteria > Verrucomicrobiota > Kiritimatiellia > CAIVKH01 > CAIVKH01 > CALMUP01. Next base: position 4,942 of record CALMUP010000025.1, on the reverse strand, counting down.
ACCACCGGCAACTGCGTGGAACTGCACACCCGCCCGGCCGACCGCGCCACCCTGCCCGGCCCCGCCGACGCACCCGCGGACTTCGTCGCCACCCTCCGCGACGACCCCGCCGCCATGGCCGTGTACCTCGCCCTCCACCTCGACAAGCACGGATGGCTGAACCGCTACCTGCCCGCCCCGGCCAACGCCGCCCTGACCGCGCTGCACCCCTGGACCGACAACCGCCTGCTCTGGCTGATCGACCTCGCCCGCCACCTGCACCACCACCAACCCGATACCGCCACCCTCGACCGCACCGCCACCGCCTGGCGCTGCCGCACCGCCCTGCACCGCAGCCTGCGCCTCGCCGCCGCCCTGCATCTGATGCCACCCGACGCCATCCCCGCTCCGGCACCCGCCGCACCCGCGCCGTGGCCCTTCCGCCCGCTGCTGCGCCACCTCGAACACGACCTGGATTCCCTCGACCCCGCCCGCCTGGCCACCCCCTGGTGGCTGCGCCCCGGCCGCCTCACCGGTTTCCGCCCCGTCCGCATCGCCACCGCGCTCCTGATGCGGTGATCGCCTCGCTGACCACCGCCGACGGAACCGGCCAGCCGGAAAACAAAACGGCGACGCCCCTTGCGGATGCGTCGCCGTCACAGCGCGAATGAGGAATCGGATCAGCGCGCCCGCGGCACCAGGATGACCTCGACGTGGGTGACCCCGATGTCGTGGATGCTGACAAACACCCGGTCGCCACCCTCGTTGACCACGCCGGGCGGGGTGCTCTCCAACACGGTGTACCCGATTGGCGCGACCACCTCGATCTGGGCCAGGTTGGTCATGCGGCGGAATACGAGGCGCCCATCCGGTTCCTTCACATACGAGGCCGGATGCGTGTACCGGCTTTCCAGCACATACCGCTCCCGCATCTTCTCGAGGATCTCCGGATTGTTCACCCGCACCGCCGGCCGCTGGTCCGCCTCGCGGATCAACTCGGAATGCAACGCGCGGTCGGCCACCCAGTCGTAGGCCTCGTGCGTGTCGATGCGCGTGTCGATCGCCGACGCACTCACCGTGAACGTCGCCCACGGGAACAGGGTCACCGCATCAAACACCCCCGGCTCGTCGTGCAGGTCGTACACGATGATCGGATGGTCCTTCACCGCCGCCTCGTAGGTCGTGTCCATCAGGTCGCGGTACAGACTGGTCGGCTGACCGCGTGCCAGCACGAACTCGTTTGGCGCGATGGCACGGATCTCGTTACCCGCCGGAAGCTCGCCGAAACTCGCCACGGTGGCATTGCCATCAAACAGGTTCCCCTGCAGCACGATCGTGTCCGCCGAAGCCCCGTACAAGGCCACGTGGTTGTTGCGAAACAGATTGCCGATCAGCGAAGGGATCAGGTGCGGATGCCACTGGAAACCGATGTGGTTGTCCTCGATCACATTGTTGATGATCAGCGGGTTGGCTGAGAAACAGAAGATGCCGACCGACCGCTCGTTGCCGCGGATCAGGTTGTGGGCAACCACACCGGAACCGCCTTCGAAGAAAATACCGAACCGTTGAAACGACTCCAGCGTGCATTCGAACAGGCCGATGAAGTGGCCCTTGCTCGCCACCAGCACGTTGCCGTTGCGCAGGGTGAAACCGATCAGCGCCGACTCCTTGCCGAACGCCACCACCGTCTCCGCCCCCTGGCCATCGATGATCGTCACCGCATCGCCATCGGTCGAACGCAGGGTCACCCCGTCGCGCAACACCAGCGTGCCATGGTACACCCCCGGTTCCACCAGCACCTCGCCACCCGGCTCGGTCATATCGATCATGTCCTGCAACGTGGCCGTGCTTACCAGCGCAGCATCCTGCGCCCAACCCGCCACCGCCCAGCATGCCACCAATACCCACCCGGTCAGAAAACGTTTCATCGGTACCTCACCATTCCATGTTTCAGGTATCATATCGGGTCCGGTCGCATTTGTTAACAAGATAAGCGGATCCCGGACGCTGCTTCCCCGTGTTCCCTCTTGCCCGACACCCCCTCGTCGTCGATGAAGTGATCGACAAGGTTTGGTTGTCTGTCCCTTCTGGTTCGAATTCGCAATCCTAATCCCAATCGTACTCGTACGCCCGCCGGATGATTAGGATTAGGACCAGATCCTTCCATCAACCATTCTTCCCTGTAGCTCCGGCGTTACACGCCGGAGGGAGAACGTGTATCGGATCCGGATCAGGTCCATGGTCTTTTCCGGCGTGCAACGCCGGAACTACAGGAAGATGTGTCCTTGAAACATCCCGTCACGATCCGGACGCGGTGGGGGCACCGCGGCCACGCCTTGTACCCGGACATTGGCCTCCCACCTCGGATGACATCCCCGTGTTCCCACTTTCCCTCTTCCCCGAAACCCGACACCCTTTTCCCCATCACCCATCCCGCCAAAGGCGGACCCGCCACCAGCGGGCAACCATTCTTCCTCCCATCTCCCATCAACCATCACCCATCAACCATTCTTCCTCCCATCCCCATCCCCATCTCCATCACCATCACCATCCCCATCTCCATCACCCATTCTTCCTCCCATCACCCATTCTTCCCCACCGCCCGCCGCGCGTCGAGGTAGCCCCAGGCCACGCCCATGACCAGGCCGACGGTGTGGGTGGTGTTGGCGATGTTGCCGACCAGGCCGGTGAGGCACAACACGTACCAGAACAACATCATCTGCACGGTCATCGGATGCAGCACGAACCCCGACCACGGATTGAACCGGCTCTGCATCCACACGTAGCCGAGCAAGGCATAGACCACGCCCGACATGCCGCCGAAGACCGGACCGGTCATGAAGAACTGACCCACGTTGGACATCACCGCGACCGCGAGCAGGAAGACCAGGAAAAAGCCCGCGCCACGCCGCGCCTCGATCGCCCGGCCGAGATCCATCAGCCACATCATGTTGAACAACAGGTGAATGAAGGTGAAATGCAGGAAAATCGGCGTGACCAGCCGCCACACCTCACCTTGCCGCACCTCGACCAGCCGCTCGGTGAACGTCGAGATCAGGAGCTGCAGCCGCAGGGCCAGCCCCGCTTCGCCGCTGGCGAACAACGTCACCAGCACACTCGCCGCCATCAGGATGAACGTCAACGGCGTGCTGCCGGGCGACGACGCCCCGCCAAACACATCGTCCCGCGTGCGCTGCTTGCGCGCGAAATCCTCCAGCTCCTTTTCCTCCGCCGCCCGTTTTGCCTCCGCCCCCTCCGCGCCGCGCAGGATCTCCGGATGTTGCGGCTGCTCCCGCATCATGGCCAGCCAGCGCTCCGCCTCGGGCAGATGATCGTCGTTCTCGACCCAGAGACTCCAGCCGTTGCGCTTGTTGGATTCCACCTCACAGGTGATCCCGCGGTTGTAGAGGAAATCCGCGAGGGTGCGCGCATCCAGTTCGTTGTCGAGTTCTCCCGCCTCACGCATGGCCCGCCCCCCGGAACATGTGGATCATATACACCGAGGCCCCGCAGATCAGGCAGGCCACAACCTGGTGCATGACCCCCAGCGCCAACGGCACCATCCACACCAAGGTGAACACCCCAAGCCAGAACTGCCCGATCAACAACACAACGAACAGGGCCAGCGCACCACGCCTATCTCCGCTCACCGTCGGATCGCGCCGCAACACCGCCCACGCCACCAGCACCAGCACCAGCAGCGCCGTGCCGAGCGCTCGGTGGATCCACTGCACCGCGATCGGATTGTCCACCGCATTCCGCCACAATGGCTCGAGCTGGTTCCAGAACGGCGGGATCCAGTAGCCCTGCATCTTCGGGAACGTGTTGTACATGAATCCGGCATTCAACCCCGCGACAAACGCCCCCCAGACGATCTGCACCACCACCAGCGTCACCAGCAGATACACCCACCCGCGCGCCGCTCCCGATGCCGGGACCTCGTGCGGCGACCGCGGCCAGGTGCGCAACAACAACCATAACAGGTAGGAGAACACGATGAACGCCAGTCCCAGATGCGCAGCCAACCGGTAATGGCTCACGTACGGATTGTCCACCAACCCGCTCTTGACCATGTACCAGCCCATCACCCCCTGCAATCCCCCGAGCACCAGACCGGCGAGGAGCGGTAGCTTCATCCAGCGCGGGATCCGTCCGCGCCACCAGAACCAGGCCAGCGGCACGGCATAGACCAGACCCAGCAGCCGACCGAGCAGGCGGTGCAGGTACTCCCAGAAGAAGATGACCTTGAACTCCTCGAGCGACATGCCCTTGCGCAACTGCTGGTACTCGGGAAACTGCCGGTACTGGTCGAACCGGTGCTGCCAGTCCGCCTCGGTCACCGGGGGCCACGCCCCGAGGATCGGCTCCCAGGTCACCATCGACAAACCGGAATCGGTCAGCCGCGTAATGCCCCCCACCGCCACCATCAGCAGGATCATCCCCAACACCACACCCAGCCAAACCCGGATCACAAAAACATCTTCACAGCTCTTCACGTCATGCATGCGCCCACCCTACGCCACCCCCGCCCCGGATTCCAGCCGCATCGCACGACTCCGAGTGGGTGTGTACGAGGTAGTGTAGGAGCAGAAGATCCCCCCCCTGTAGCCGCGATCGGTGATCGCGGTGGATCGATGCAGGATCGTGTCCAGGATCAGCGGGATCACCGATCCCGCCTACAGGAAATCCCCTCCCCGGAGAGGTGGCCGCAGGCCGGGGTGGGTCTGCACGAACACGAGGTTCTTCCCTGTAGCTCCGGCGATGTTCGCCGGAGGGGGATTACGCATCGAATCAGGATCGCGACCCTGGTCATTTCCGGCGTACAACGCCGGAACTACAGGAAGACGTGCAACATCCCGAACCGGTGCAGCGAGTGGATGTGTATGAGCACGACCCCCCCCTGTAGCCGCGATCGGTGATCGCGGTGGATCGATGCTGGATCGTGTCCAGGATCAGCGGGATC
>CALMUP010000024.1 GCA_937872895.1 uncultured Verrucomicrobiota bacterium | reverse complement strand
CGCCACAATGATGTCATACAGGCTGATTTTTTTCGCCGGCTTGGCCAGGGTTACCCCTCCGCTCGGTCCCCGGTAGGATTTAAGCAGGCCGTGCTCGGTCAGTTTTTGCAACAGCTTGGTCAAAAAATGAAAGGAAATACCGAGTTCCTTCGAAATCGCCTTAATCGAAACATAGGCGTCACCTTCCTGCGCGGCGATAAACAACGCCGCCCGAAGGCTGTATTCGCAACTCTTGGATATAAAGGTCATGCCGACTCCGATTGTAGTGATGCGGACTCTTTAATCCGTTTTATACCGGCCGCCCAATGCCCTGTCAAAAGCTATTCCCCGGACCCGCGCGAAGGGAGCGCCCCGGATTGACTGACCTCAACGAATTCCAGACATCCGCGCGCGATGACACATCCAGATCATACCGGACGGCATGATCGGCGCGACTTACAGCGCCGTGATCAGATTCAACCACGCGTCCGGCAGGCGCGCCAAGAGCCATGCCTCGAAGGCCTTGTCACCCCCCGTCACGACCAGCGCCCCCACGATCAGCAAGGTGATCCCCAGAATTTTCTTACCCAGCGCCCCGTGACGCATGAACCGGTCGCGATGGCGCATGAACGCCTGGCGCGATGCATAGGCGGCGAACAAGAGCGGGATGGCCGCTCCCACGCCAAACAAGGCCATCATGATCCCGGACGGCAAAAGCCCGCCAGCCTGCGAGGCCAGTCCCGCCGCCGCGCCCAGTGTAGGACCCACGCACGGACTCCATACCGCGCCCAACAACGCGCCGGCCATGAACGAACCGACCAGGCCGCGCTCCGCCTCGGCGGTGGCGCTGGCCATGCCGGCCTTGCCGGCCAGCGGAGCCAGCCAGCGCGACAGCATCATCTGGAGCGGGGTCGCCAACAGAAAAACGCCGGCAACCATCATGACGCCCGAGGCGAGCAATCGCAACGCATCCTCCGACAGCCCCAGCACACTGCCGGCGGACGCGATCAACAACCCGGTGACGGTAAACGAAACCACCAGTCCCGCCGCCAGCGCCAACGGCGCGCCCCGGCGGCGCTGGGCGGCGCTACCCACCACAAAGGGGAGCGCCGGCAATACGCAAGGCGAAAGCGATGTGAGCAATCCGGCGACGAGACTCAGTGGATAGGCCATCATGATAATCCCGCCCTATGGAGTGGCCTTGGCCAGAAAGGCCCGAATGCGTTCCGGGTTGGTTTCGCCCATACTGCGCGCGACCTCGTCGCCTCCGGCGCCGACCAGCACCAGCGTGGACTGCTTCTTCACGCCCCAGGTTTTGCGCAGATCCTTGGCGGAATCGAAATCCACCTTGAATACCGTGATGTGCGCCAACTCGGCCTGACCGGCCAGCGCTTCCAACACCGCTCCCTGACGCTTGCAGGTGCCGCACCACGGCGCGTTAAACTCCAAAACCGCGGTTCCGCCTTGCTCCAGTACCTGCTTAAACGATGCCTCGTCGTAGTCCTTTACCTGCAAGGCCGAAGCGGCGCCAGCCACCGCGGTTAACCATCCCACCACCAAGCCCAGAATCTTCATTTTCATGCTCAATCTCCTCTTACAATGTTTCTGTTGTTTGCTTCCCGCCACGCGGCGGGTATAACCATCTATTCGCGGCGAGAGGCGGTTTGGTTACATCACGCTATATGAGCGACACCGAAACAGAACCATCAGGGGAAGAGAACGACCCGCTGGGCGACTTGATGCGGCGGGCCCAGGACGGAGACGCGGCGGCGTATGCCGACCTGCTGGCCGGAGCGCTGAAACCGATGCGCGCGTTTCTTCAACGGCACTATCCCGGCATCCGCGATGCCGAGGATGTCGTTCAGGAGAGTTTGATCACGCTTCATAAAATCCGACACACCTACGAGCCCGCGCGCCCATTTATCCCCTGGCTGTTCGCCATCGTCCGGCATCGCGCCCTCGACCACCTACGAAAACACGGGCGGATCCAGTCCCGCGAAGTGCAGGAGGAATTGCTCCTGAATCAGGCGGCCGCCCCGGTCGCCGATGACCTCGGCGAAAGCGTGGAGGCGGCCGAACACCTGCTCTCCGTGCTCTCGGAGAAGGAGCAAGCGGTGATTCGACTGATGAAAATCGACCATCTTTCCGTAAAAGATGTAGCCGCCCGGCTGGGATTGAGCGAATCCAATGTGAAAGTGATTGCCTCGCGCGGCTACGAGAAGTTGCGCACGGCGTGGAGTGAACGACATGCCAACCAAAACCGATGATCTTATCCGGCAACTGGCCGAGGACGCGCGCCCGGTCAAACGCCTTCCGCCTCCCGGACGGCGCTTCGCCCTATGGCTGGCGCTCAGCGTGGCCTATGCCCTGATGTGCCTGCTGTGGATCGGCTGGCGCGCCGACTTGAGCCAGGTCGCGGCCACACCAGGCTTTCTGTGGCAGACCGCTTTGCTGGTCGCGCTTACCCTTTCATCCGGCTGGCTCGCCTTCGCCTTCAGCGTGCCCGGCCGCGAGGGCTCACCTTGGCGTAAACGATCGGTGGTGCTGGTCGCCCTGGCCTGGCTGGCCTCGCTGGTCACGCTGGTCGCCGTCACCCCCGGCCACTCCCCCGGCGAGGGCTTGGCCTGCTCCCTGCAAATAACGCTGGTGGGCGCCATCCCGGCCATCCTGCTCGTCCTGATGATCCGGCGGGCCGCCCCCCTGCAATGGCTGTGGTCCGGAATTCTCGTCGGTCTGGCCATGATCGGCCTCGGCGCCACCGCGCTCCAGTTTGCCTGCTGCTCCGGCGACCCGATGCACCTGCTGGTCTGGCACCTGCTGCCCGGCGTGCTTTTCGTGGTCATCGCCGTCGCCCTCGCCTCGCGCCTGTTCAAAATCTAAACCAGCCAAACGCCAACCCACACCACCATGAAACACTTGATTGAAGACAACATCCGCTACCTCCAACAAGCCCATGATTTACTGAGCGCTCTGCCCGACGACATCTACGCCGCGCCCGCCCCGGCCCGGCTCGGAAGCTCCATCGGCGCCCACCTCCGCCACTGCCTGGATCACTATGATAGCTTTATCAACGGCCTCAACGGAAACGCCATCGACTACGACGCCCGGCAACGCAACCCGAACCTGGAAACCTGCCGGACCACCGCCCTCGCCAAACTGGAAACCACCATCGCCGCCCTGGAATCCGCGTCCAGTCAGGCCGACCGCAGCTTGCGGGTTAAAATGGACTGCGGCGGCGAACCGGATGCCGCCGAGGTCTGGACCCAATCCAGCGCGCGCCGCGAACTTCAATTTCTCATCAGCCACACCGTGCATCATTACGCCATCATCAAGATGATCCTCACCGCCGGCGGACGCGAAGCCACACCGGACTTTGGCATCGCCCCCTCCACCCTGCGCTACCACCAGGGCGCCACGCCATGTGCACACTGACCTGGCTCTCGGATGCCGACGGCCTGCGCGTCTTCTTCAACCGCGACGAACAACGCGCCCGCGCCCACGCCCAACCGCCGACCCGGCATGCCTTGCGCGGCGTGAAGGTCATCGCCCCGGTCGACGGTCAATCCGGCGGCACCTGGATCGCCGCGAACGAACATTGCGTGGTTGTTGCGCTGCTGAATTACTACAACATGGAGAGCGTCCGCCCCCGCCCACCGCAACCCCGGAAAAGCCGCGGTGAACTCATCATCATGTTGGCTGATTGCCGGACCAACGCGGCATTTTATGAGCGCGCGTCATCAGCCGATGTTACCGCTTACCCGCCCTTCATTCTCTTCGCCATCGACCGCCAGGGCGAAGGGTGGGAAATGCGGTGGGACGGCCAAGTCAAATCGTTCCGCCCCTTGTCCGAAGTACCCTTGCCGGTCACCACGTCCTCGTTTGAGACGTCTGACGTCACCCGCGCCCGCCGGGCGATGTTGGATCGCCTGCGCGACCGGCACGGCGGCGTCACCCCCGCCATGCTGACCGCATTTCACCACAGCCGCGACGCGCAAGGAGGACCCTATTCGGTCACCATGACCCGCCCCGACGCCATGACGGTCAGCTATACCGCCATCACAATAACCCCGGACACCATCACCATGACCTACACCCCCCGCCAACGCAACGGCGTCGATCCGGGGTTCGATGATGCCGTCACGGTCGCCATGCCGAGGATCGACATTCCCAATCCGTAACTGCGGCGGTTAAGCCGTGGCGAGAACCAGCCCGTGAGGCCACGCGCTAACGAGCGCGGCTACAAGCGCGGGAATATGCTTCGTAGCCGCGTTCGTTAGAACGCGGTACTCCACGCAACAACCCGCCCCAACCTCACGACCCGGCAAACACCAGGCTGACCTTCACCTTTACTTCATCGGCGATCAGTTTGTTCTTGGCCGTGCCGAGCAGTCCCCGGTTCTGGTAGTTGACATTGAATTCCTGCCGGTTGAAGGAGAAATCCGTCTCCAGCGTCCAGTGGCCGTCACCGCCTTGGTTGAACGTTGCCGGAACCGTGATGTCCTTGGAAATCCCGCGAATGGTCAGCACACCGGACAGCATTTTACCGTCGTAGGCCTTCATCTCGAACGTGGCCTCTGGATATTTTTCCACATGGAAGAAGTCCTCGCTACGGAGGTGCGCTTCCAACTTTTTGCGTGATCCCTCTTTCTTGATGTCCTCGTTGGCGATGGAGGTCATGTCCAACACGACGCGCAGGCGCTCGATAACGCCATCCGCGCCGGCGGCGAGATCCACCGCCTTGGGGGTCAGGGTTCCGTTATGGGCCTGGACGGGCATGGCCCCGGACCACGCGATCCGGTGCTCCTTCAGCGTCAGCGGCCCGGCCAGCGCGGCGCCTCCCAGTATGACTCCGGCCAACAGCGACACGGCGACAGCTTTGACTCCTTGATTACGCATGATGCGATTCCTTTTATTTTATACAGTTTGGCGAAACGGGCATCGGCCCGGCTATCCATGATTCGCGACAAAACGAAAAAAGGTTACAGAACAAAATAACGGAGAGGAATTATTATCCGGTGTAACCCAAACGCGTTTCATCGCGAAACCAGTATGGAGCGGTAAATATCGCCACACACTACAACCATCAGGAGAACAACATGTCGTATTCCATTCATACCATCGAAAGCGCACCAGCGGCGTCGAAACCCGTATTGACCGATATCGAAAAGGCTTTCGGTTTTATTCCGAATCTTTCCGGTGTGCTCGCCCATTCACCATTGGCCCTGACTGCCTATCAGGCCATAAGCGGATTGATTCAGGAAAAAGCGGCACTGACTACGGTCGAACAACAATTGGTCATGCTGGCCGTCAGTTACGAAAACGAATGCACCTATTGCATGGCCGCGCACAGCTTGTTGGCCGGAATGGCCAAGGTCCCAGATGCGGCCATCGAGGCATTGCGAAAGGGTGCGCTACCGGAAGAACCCAAGTGGGCGGCGCTGGTTCGCTTCGCCCGAACCATGACCGCAAAACGCGGATGGATTTCAGAGGAGGAACAACAGGCCTTTGCCGCAGCGGGATACAACCCCACCCACACCCTGGATGTCGTGGCCATCATCGCGCTGAAAACCATCAGCAATTACGTGAATCATCTCGCCCACACCCCATTGGATCCAGCTTTCGCCAGGCAGGCATGGACAAAATCCGCATAAGAAGACCGGGACAGGGTTAAAGGAGCAAACAGGCCCTGCCTCCACCCTTGGCGCGTAGGTGTTCACCTGCCCGTCGTAGACCTTGGCGGAGGCGAGCGAGAACGCGGACACGTGGCGAATCACATCCGGCGAAACGCGCTCCGGTCAAAACGTGTATTGAACCGAGGCATATACAAAATCGATGTCATCAGACGGCCCCGATTCCTTGATGAAGTCTCCGGCGAAATAGCGGCTGTACCCGGCG